>NZ_BOOZ01000010.1 GCF_016863495.1 Micromonospora andamanensis | reverse complement strand
CCCTCTAACCTCGCGGGAAGCCGGATTCCGTGCGGTGGCAGGAGCCGTGCACTCAATGTGCTACGCAATGCACGTCGATGGCCTTAGTGCTTCAGCCATCCGCACCTTGGTTAATTATTGGCATGACGAGGTCGTCGGAAAAACTAGACCGATACGGCAAGAGGCGCAGCGCCTATCGACCTCCATCCTAAAAAACTCCAGAGTTCGAGCGCTCGCTTCAAACCCACTTCTTCTTACCACTCTTCTCCTCGTCAAGCGTTGGGTCGGCCAACTACCTCGTCGGCGTAGCGTTCTTTACGATAAGGCAATCGAAGTGCTTTTGATGACGTGGAACTCTGAGGGGCACGAACCGATTGATCCGGAAGAGGCGCTGCCTCAGCTGGCGTACGCCGCCTATAGCATGATGGATGAGGGTGCAACTCGCGTTACTTCTGACCAACTAGCTCACCTCTTTAATTCCGCCCGACGTGACTTGCCCGAAGAACTCAGTTACGCGAAAATGCCGGTGCACGAGTTTATACGCCGGGTCGAGGAACGCAGTAGCCTGATGACACTGGGTGGGTACATCGTAGACGAAGGCAAGCTGCGTCCTACCTATGAATTCAAGCACCTCACCTTTCAGGAGTATCTGGCCGCTCTCGCGATCGCTAAGGGCTGGCTTCCTGCCCGCATACGCGACGAAGACGTCCTTAGCTTGCTCGAACCTCGGCTCACTGAAGGAGGATGGGAAGAAGTCGTAACCCTTACGGCAGTTCTTAGTAGCCGGAACGCCCCGAAGATCGTACGACGGCTTATTCGATTGGTCGAGCACGCTGGCGCCGAAGCCCAGGATGCTGAGGGAGGACCGGCAAAGATGGAGGTTCCCCGACCCGAATTCATGAATCTTGTAGGCTGCCTGCGGGACGAGGCGGCAATAACTCCTGAGATGGCTGAGGAAGCCATCAAGGTTTGCTGCAGGGCGCTAGAACGCAGTGGTGCCACGCCTTCTCGTCTGCTCTTCGAGGCCCTGCATGGTGGGAGATATGACGCAAGAACACGTGAGTTGCTTATCGAGATCGCAGACTCCTCGAAAGAGCCGAACAGTCTGCTGACCGTTTGCGCCGATGGCTGGGGACAAATCTCACTCCTCGATCTTCGGGTGGCCGGGGTCAGCAAGAATAGATACGACAGGTGGGTGCTTGGTCACCTCACATCGGGTCGACGGGAGGGATTCTGCCTGGGCGCTGCATGTCTGATGCAGCTGAGCTACCGCATTTCGCCATACGGCTTCAACGTAGACAGTGAACCGGTGGGCTACTCTATGCAGGAGTCCACGCGCTATACACTCGATCTCCTCACGAACAGTATGGAACTGCAATCAATAGAGGCGCTCCTCGCATCGTGGGCCATATCCTGGGTGCTACCGAACGATTCGGTCGGAGAGGCCGAGAGAGTGGGTCTTGCTAGTCGCCTCGCCATTAGTCTTCCCGCGCTGGAAGACGCAAACCTGCAGCACTTCCACAGCTGGGCGTTGGCCAGCTGTTTCCCATTAAGCCGGCTCGACCTAAGTCGAGCAGAGCGACGATCGGTCCTCGAATATGCACGGGAGACGAGCACCTCCGGGTACGATCACTTCTTGAGCCGGGCAGCCCTGCTAATTCTCGCATATACCGGCAACGCGCGGGATCGCGACAAGGCCATTCGCCGTGCTCGGGCGCTCATTAAGAACGAACGGACGTTCCGCAAGGACCTGCTCCATCTTGTTGCCTCTGCACCTCGCCGGGCCTGACGCTTCGGTGGCTTCAGCGCTTCCTGGCGGTACTGCGACAAAGCACCGAATGCATCGTCACCGGGCGACATCCGCTCGCAGAGCCAAGCGTGGCTGCAGTGCTTGACGACACCGGACGCCAGTGGATGACACACGGTGATGCTGCGTACCTGCGTTCGGGACGACGAGGTCTGGCTGTACAGCCATCCGTACAGCCAAGCCGTCGACGGACCCAGCCCGGGACCGGCGGTGGGCGACAAGGCGAGCAGGCCAGCGGCAGTCACAGACGTTGGCCGACAGGAGTCTTGATCTTTGCAAGCAAGAGGTTGCGCGCTTGCGGCCCGCCTTGCGGGCGGCCTCCGGCCGTCCTCGGACGTCCGCAGCGCCGCGCAGAGTATGTGCAATGATCTTGGCCTGCAGTGCCGGTGGGAACCACGGGCGTGCAGGTTATGGCCAAAGTGGCGAGCCTGTCTCAGCCGCCTTCCTAAACCGTGTGTCGCAGGTTCGAATCCTGCCAGGGGCACCAGTCACCGCCTTGACAGGCCGCGCAGTGGAAGTGACGGCGATCACATCGGGTCGAGACCCGATCCGGCGGGTCCTGTCGTCTTACCGGGTGTGAGAACAGGTATGGACGCTGCTGACGAGGGTGAACTCGTACGCCGAGTGGCTCGTGGCGATCGGCGGGCGTTCGACGAGCTCTACAGGCGTACGGCGCCCTGGCTTGAGGTGCGCCTGCGCCGCCGGTGCGCCGACCCGGACATGGTCGCCGAAGTTCTGCAGGACACGTACCTCACCGTCTGGCGGGCTGCGGGCAGTTTCGCGGGTGTGTCGGCGGCAGACGGGGGCGCGCAGGGGAGTGCGGTGGGTTGGTTGTGGACCATCGCCGCCCACCGTCTGGTCGACGCGTTCCGTCGCCGGGCGCGCCGGGCCCGGGTGCCGCAGGTGCAGCTCATGCCGGACACGGCCCCGGCGGCCGAGGACGAGGTGATGGCCGCCCGGATCGGCCAGGAGTTGGAGCAGGCCCTGCTGGTCCTGCCGCCCGAGGTGCGGGCGGCCCTGCGGGCCACGGTGCTCGACGGGCTGTCCATGCGGGAAGCGTCGGTGCTGCTGGGCGTACCGGAGAACACAGTCAAGTCCCGTGTCCACCGCGCCCGGATCGCCCTGCGGGAGGCCCTGTCATGACGACCACACATCCGACGATGTCCCAGATCGAGCGGTACGCCGCCGGGGATCCCGGCCTCGACGAGCCGAGCGTCTGGGCGATCGAGGTGCACCTTGAGGGCTGCGCGGACTGTCGTGCCCGGCTGGCCGGTGCCACCACCGCCGACACCCGGAGCCTGATCGAGCGGGTCGCGATGGGCCTGGACCGGGAGATCGCCGCCATGCCGGTTCCCGCCGGCCGGAGCCGGCCCTGGTCGGTGCTGCGTCACCGCTGGTACGTCGGCACCCTGGCGCCGTGGCTTGTCATGACCGCCACGGTGCTCGCCTCCGCGGTGCTGCTCGGTGAGCTGTGGGCCGGGCGGCCTTCGCTGGTGCTGCTGATCGCACCGCTGGCGCCGTTGCCCGGCGTGGCGGTCGCCTGGCACCGCCGCGCCGATCCGGCCTGGGAACTGATCGCCGCCACTCCCGCCGCCGGGCTGACGGCGCTGCTGCGGCGTACGGCGGCGGTGCTGGCCTTCGTCATCCCCGCGCTCGCCGTGGCGGGTGCCCGTACGGGGGCGTCACTCGCGCTGATGCTGCTGCCGTGCCTGACCTTCACCGCCGCCACGCTGCTGCTGGGGACGCTCGTCGGGGTACGCCGGGCCGCGATCGGACTGATCGCGATCTGGACGCTCGTCGTGATCGCTCCGAGTCTGGCCGCAGCTCGGCTCCCGGTGGTCCTGGCGGCGGACAGTGCCGGCAGTTGGGCGCTTGCCACGGTGCTGCTTACCGTCATGGCCCTCCTGCGGGTCAACGGATTCCGGCGGCTCTCCCACCACGGCTAGGAACTTCCGCCACGACCAGGCAGCTCCGACCGGCGAACGGGACGGTGTCGCTGCCGCGCTGACAGTCACCGAAGGAGACGATGATGATGCGTGCCGTGAGTGCGGCCGAGACGGCCGTCACCACCCATCCCTGGGCGGTCCACGCGGAGGGTCTGCGGGTCCGGGCGGGGCGGCATCTAGCCGTCGACGGCCTTGATCTGAGCCTCACCGCCGGGGTGCACGGGCTGCTCGGCCCGAACGGGGCGGGGAAGACCACGCTGATGCGGGCACTGGCGACAGTCCTGCCCCCCGCCGCAGGGCGGTTGACGCTGCTCGGGCGCTCGGTCGACGGCCGGTCCGAGCTGCGTTCGGTCCGGCGCACCCTCGGTTATCTGCCGCAGCATTTCGGCTTCTATCCACGGTTCACGGTGCGCGAGTTCGTCGGGTACATGGCCTGGCTGAAGGAGATGCCGAAGGCCGCTGTCGCGGCGGCCGTGCAACGGTCCATCGACCGGGTCGGGCTGACCGCAAAGGCCGACGCCCGGCTGAAGACCCTCTCCGGTGGCATGCTGCGCCGGGCCGGCATCGCGCAGGCCATCGTCAACGATCCGCAGCTCCTGCTGCTCGACGAGCCGACCGTCGGTCTGGACCCGGAACAGCGGCTCGACTTCCGGGAACTGTTGCGTGACCTCGGCACCGACAGTTGCGTGCTGGTCTCCACCCATCTGGTGGAGGATGTGGTGGCGGCCTGCACCGACGTGATCGTGCTCAATGAGGGTCGGCTGGTGTGGCAGGGCACTCCCGAGGGTCTGTCCGGGCAGGGCGACCAGGGTGACGCCGGCGACAGCCGGGCCGAACGCGGCTACTCCGCAGTCCTCCGTCGGCACCGTGCGGAGGCTGCCCGATGAGCATCCTGGGGATCGAACTGCGCCGTTCCGCAGCGCTCGGTGCGGGACTGATCACGGCGGTGGTCGGGGTCGGTGCCCTCTATGTGGCCACCGGCCGGTGGTCGAGTGGCTGGATGGCACTTGCCCTCACCATCCGGGAGTACCTGCTCCTGATGTGGCCGCTGGCCCTGGCCGCCGGGGCCTGGCAGGGCCGCCGGGAGCACCGGGCGAAGGTGGGCGAGCTGTTCGCCACCACGGCCCGGCCCCGTGCCCAGCGGATGCTGCCGATCCTCGGCGCGACGGCCATCACCCTGGCGGTCGCCTACCT
Source organism: Micromonospora andamanensis (assembly GCF_016863495.1). Lineage (GTDB taxonomy): Bacteria > Actinomycetota > Actinomycetes > Mycobacteriales > Micromonosporaceae > Micromonospora > Micromonospora andamanensis. The sequence continues at coordinate 55,939 of NZ_BOOZ01000010.1, read as the reverse complement.
GCTGGTGACCGGGGCGGGCATCGGCTGGATCGTCTCCACCGCACAGCACCTGCCGCTGCTGAACTTCGCAGTGGTCACGGGTGTCGGTGCGTTGTCCCTGGTCGGCGCGGCGTGGCTCGGCCTGGGCATCGGGCGCCTGCTTCCCGCCCTGGTGACCGCCCCGGCGCTGGCGGTGGCCGGCGTCCTGCTGATCTTCCTCAGCGCCATCCGGCTCCCGGACTGGTTGGCTGCGGCGATCTCCCCGGTCCACGGCACGGTTCCGTTCCACGCCTACCAGACGATCGACAACCGGGTCAGCGGCGCGCTCGCGATCTCGATGGCCGCACTCGCCGCCGCCGGCCTGCTGCTGTTCGTGGCCGATGGCTGGCGTGCCCGTACGGCGGCGCTGGTGCCGGTGGCGCTCGGGCTGGTCGTGGCGACCGCTGTCGTCCCTCGGGACGAAGGCGTGCTCAACTGGCCTGTCGACCCGGTCGCGCGGGAACTCGTGTGTACCGACGACACACCGACGGTGTGCGTCAGCCGGGTCAACGCCAACGTGCTCGACGCGCTGACCCCGCTGGCCCGGGAGGGCCTGACGGCGCTGGCGAAGCTGCCGGACGCGCCGAGCGCCGTGCACGAGGACACCCGCACGCTCATGGCTGCCGACGTCAGCTCGGCTGAGGACGGCGTCGTCAGGATCACGGTACGAATCGACAGACGTGGCGGGCTCGCCCACCCGGCCGCAGTGGTTCCCGAGATTGTCAGGGGACTCGGAGTCGGATACGACGGACGGTGCCAGAACCGCGACGAGGTGGTCGAACGGGCGGCAGCCTACTGGCTTCTGGGCCGCGAGCCGCAGTCGGACGTCGGCGTGATCCCCGGGATGATCGAAGAGGACCCTGAGATCAACGCTGGGGCGGTAGCGCTGTGGCAGGGACTGCGCGAACTGCCCGACGACGAGGCGCTGGCCCGCGTCACGGCGGTCCGCGATGCCGTTCGGGCCTGCGCCGACGTCACGGGCATCCTGTCCGGGAGGGCCCGGTGACTGGGACGATGCTGTACCTGCGCTCACGGCGGGTACCGCTGGCCCTGGTTGCGGCGGTCGGTGGCGCGGCGGTGGTGTGGGCGCTGTGCCTGGCTTTCGCCGAGGAGCGGGACATCACTGTGCTGGTGGTCGTGATGACGGTCCTGCTGATGGTCGCGGCGCTGTCGCCCACCCTCGCCGGTCCCGACGAGAATCTGGACCGGACCGCGTCGATGCGGTGGCCGTGGTGGCGGGCGGCGCACCTGATCGCCGCTCTGCTGGTCGTCCTCGCGGTTCTGCTCGTCACCCGGCAGACCGGGGCCCGGTTCGGGCCGGCCGCGCTCGTGGTCCGCGACGCCGCCGGCCTGCTGGGGCTGACCGCCCTGTGCGCCTCGGTGGTGGGTGCCGCCAGGTCGTGGTTCCTGCCGCTGGGCTGGACCGTTGTCGCGGCCATGTATCCCCAGCAGGGTGTCTGGGGTGCTACGGCGACCTGGCAGGGACAGCCGCCCGGGAGTGATGCCGCCATGCTGACGGCCGGGGTGCTCGCGCTCGGCGGGTTGATCGCCTACTCGATCGCCGGTCCGGCCCGCCGTGCGGCGTCCGAGTAGGTCCGGTGACCGTGGTGCCGCCCGCCGCCCGCCGCCCGCCGCCCGCCGCCCGCCGCCCGCCGCCCGCCGCCCCCTGAGTCCGGGACGGCGGGTCGCCCCGGCGGGGCTGACCGGAGCGGGATCAGCTCGTGGGTAGCTGGGTGGCGGCGGTCACCACCTTGTCGATCAGACCGTAGTCACGGGCCTCCTCGGCGGTGAACCAGCGGTCCCGGTCCCAGTCTTGCTGGATCTCGTCCAGGGTCCGTCCGCTGTGCTGGGCGATCAGCTCCTGCATCGTCCGCTTCACGTGCAGCATGTTCTCGGCCTGGATGGTGATGTCGGCGGCGGTGCCGCCCATGCCGCCGGAGGGCTGGTGCATCAGGATCCGGGTGTGCGGCAACGCCCACCGCTTGCCGGCCGCACCGGCGCAGAGGAGGAACTGGCCCATCGAGCCGGCGAGCCCGAGGGCCAGGGTCGCCACGTCGTTGCGGACGAAGCGCATGGTGTCGTAGACCGCCATGCCGGCGCTCACCGAGCCACCGGGCGAGTTGATGTAGAGGGTGATGTCCCGCTCCGGGTCCTCGGCGGCGAGCAGCAGGATCTGTGCACAGATCCGGTTGGCGATCTCGTCGTTCACCTCGCTGCCGAGGAAGACGATCCGCTCCCGCAACAGTCGTTCGAACACCTGGTCGCCGAAGGTCCGCTGGCCGTCGTCGAGCATCGTGATCATGGTCAACCTCCACCCGCCGGCGGCGACGTCGAGCGCTCGGGAACCGGCTCCCTTGAGCCTGCGGCACGGGTGCGGTCCCCAACGAGCCGTTCTGCCCCGGGCAGATCCGCCCACGGCAGAACGACGGAGACAGCCGCCGATCCGGGCCGTCCGGTCAGGCCCGGGGCACCTTCCTCGTCAGCCTGACGTCAGGCTGACCTGAAGGTTTCTGTGTGACATCGAGGCTCGGGAGGCAACAACGCCGGGGTGACCGCCGACGGTGGCCCGAACGGTCGCCGCCCGTCGGGCGGCTCGCCTACGTGCCCCGGCCCGGTGCCGCGGGCCGACGGACGAACGGCCGGGCGAACTGCGACGGAGCAGTGGCCCTCGGGCGACGAGGTGGACCGGGCCGATCGGATCGGCGAAGGCGACGACCCTGATCCCGCCGCTCAGCCGACCGCCGCTCAGCCCACCGCCGGTTGGGCCGGCGGTGCCGAACTGCCCGCCCGAGTGGGGCCAGGCCCGGTAGGGGTCGTTGCCGCCCAACCCTGCCGTCAGGTCCGAGGCGAAGCCGAAACCGACGGCGTTGAGGCGGGTGACGGGCTGGGCTGATCCGTCCGTACCGCGACCAGCGGGCGTGGCCGCAGGGTCGCCGGGCCGGGTGGCCGGGACACGACCGGCCGGGCCCGTGGCGGGCAGTCGGCGTTCGACCCGCCGGAGCTCGTCGCGGACCTCCTCCAGCAGATCCGAGAGATGCAGGCCGAGCGCCCGACAGATCGCCGCGAGGACCTCGGAGGACGCCTCCTTGCGTCCGCGTTCCACCTCGGAGAGGTACGGCACGGAGACTCCGGCGGCCCGGGCGACCTCCCGCAACGTGCGGCCCTGGTGCTGGCGCTCGCGGCGCAGCACCGCGCCGATCACCCGTCTCAGCAACGACATGTGGGCCTCACTCTCGCCGCTCCCTGCGCTGACCGTCCCATCATGCCCGTCCGCCGGCCCGCTCGCCGTACCGTGTCCGTTGAAACGGCACCCCGCCGTGCGGTTCCTGGATCAGCGGCTATGTTGTGGACGTGCAGGCGACCGAGGCGGGGCAGGTCCCCCGTTGATCCACTTTCCGGCGCAGCGGCGAGGCCCGCTCAGCGCGCTGAGCATCCGGCTGGCCGCCGCCCTCGGGTTGGTACTCGCCGTGGTCGTGGTGGTCTACCTCGAACGGGAGCAGTACCGCGACAACAACGGTGACGGCCTGACGCTGCTTGACTGCTTCTACTACGCGGTGGTCTCCCTCTCGACCACCGGGTACGGCGACATCGTGCCGGTGAGCCAGCAAGCCCGGCTGGTAAACATCCTGTTCATCACCCCGGCCCGGGTGCTGTTCCTGATCATCCTGGTCGGTACCACCCTCGAGGTCCTGACCGAGCAGTACCGGACCGGCCGTCGCCTGCACCGGTGGGAGAGAAAAGTGAAGGACCACGTCATCATCTGCGGCTACGGCACCAAGGGGCGTAGCGCGATCTCGGCCCTGATGGAGAACGGGCTGGACAAGTCCCGGATCGTGGTGGTGGAACGGGCCGGCCCGGCGCTGCGTCAGGCAACGTCGAACGGGCTTGTCGCCATCGAGGGTTCGGCGACCCGATCCTCGGTGCTCAACCAGGCCCACGTACGCACCGCCAAGGCGGTGATCATCGCGACCGACAGCGACGACGCGTCGGTGCTCGTGGCGTTGACCGTACGCCAGCTCACCGCCGGTCAGGTCCGGATCATCGCCGCGGCCCGGGAGGCGGAGAACGCCCCGCTGCTCAAGCAGAGCGGCGCGCACCACGTGATCGTCTCCTCGGCGACCGCCGGCCGGCTGCTGGGCCTGTCGACGTCGGCGCCGCCGCTCATCGACGTGGTGGAGGATCTGCTCACCCCGGGTCAGGGCATGGCGCTGGCCATGCGCTCCGCCGAGCGCAACGAGGTCGGCAGGTCGCCCCGGGAGCTCGACACCCTGGTCATCGCGCTGGTCCGGCGGGGCAAGGTGGTCACCCTGGCGGACCGGGCCGGTGCGGTCATCGAGACCGGGGACATGCTCGTGCACGTACGTGACGACCGTCCCACCGCGAACACCCTGCCCTGAGCGACGGGAGGCGACCACCGGGGCTGAAAGATCGACCGGGCCGCCCCCGAGGGAACGGCCCGGTCGTCGTCGCGGTCGCGGTACGGTCAGCCGACGATGGTCCAGGTGTCGCCGCTGCCCAGCAGCCCAGCGAGCTGCTGTTCCGGGGTCTCGCTGACGGTGGCCCGGGCATCGGCCAACTGCCCCTGCACGACGCTGTCGTACGACGGGCGGCGCACCGAGCGGAACACGCCGATCGGGGTGTTCCGTAGGTCGAAGCCGGGCAGCCGGGACAGCGCGAACGCGTATGCCGGGTCGGCCACCGTGGCATCGTGCACCACGATCTCCTCCGCCGGGGTCGACGCGGTCTCGCGTACCTCCAGGCCGAACCCGCCGGGCGGGTGGACGACGCAGAACTGCCCGTCCTTGCCGAACGTGATCGGCTGGCCGTGCTCCAGCCGGATCAGGTAGTCGTCGCGGGTGCCCGGCTCCTTGAGCTGCTCGAACGCCCCGTCGTTGAAGATGTTGCAGTTCTGGTAGATCTCCACGAAGGCCGAGCCCTCGTGCTCGGCGGCGGCGCGCAGCACCGACTGGAGGTGCTTGCGGTCGGAGTCGATGGTCCGACCGACGAAGGTGGCCTCCGCGCCGAGCGCCAACGACAGCGGGTTGAACGGCGCGTCCGCCGACCCGACGGGCGTCGACTTGGTGATCTTGCCGACCTCGGAGGTGGGGCTGTACTGCCCCTTGGTCAGGCCGTAGATCCGGTTGTTGAACAACAGGATCTTGAGGTTGACGTTACGGCGCAACGCGTGGATCAGGTGGTTGCCGCCGATGGAGAGGGCGTCGCCGTCACCTGTCACCACCCACACCGACAGGTCCGGCCGGGAGACCGACAGGCCGGTGGCGATCGCCGGTGCCCGCCCGTGAATCGAGTGCATCCCGTAGGTGTTCATGTAGTACGGGAAGCGCGACGAGCAGCCGATCCCGGAGACGAAGACGATGTTCTCCCGGGGGATGTTCAGCTCCGGCATGAACTGCTGCACGGCGGCGAGGATCGCGTAGTCGCCGCAGCCGGGGCACCAGCGCACCTCCTGGTCGGACTTGAAGTCCTTGGCGGTGAGCTTGAGGGCGACGGGCTCAGACATTCTTCAGGACCTCTTCCAGCATCGTCTCCAGCTCGGCGGCGGTGAACGGCAGACCGCGGACCTGGTTGTAGCCGATGGCGTCGACCAGGTAGCGACCCCGGATTACGTGGGCGAGCTGGCCGAGGTTCATCTCGGGGATGACCACCCGGTCGTAGGAGCGCAGCACCGCGCCGAGGTTGGCCGGCATCGGGGCCAGGTGTCGCAGGTGCGCCTGCGCGACTGGCAGGCCACGCTGGCGCAGGGCGCGGCAGGCGGCGCCGATCGGGCCGTACGTCGAACCCCAACCGAGCACCAGCACCCGGGCGTCGCCGTCCGGGTCCTCCACCTCCACGTCCGGCACCGGAATCGTCTCGATCCGGGCCGCCCGGGTCCGCACCATGTAGTCGTGGTTGGCCGGGTCGTACGAGATGTCGCCGGTCTTGTCGGCCTTCTCCAGCCCACCGATGCGGTGCTCCAGGCCCGGGGTGCCCGGCACGGCCCACGGCCGGGCCAGGGTCTGCGGATCGCGCAGGTACGGCAGGAAGGTGGTGCCGTCCTCGCCGTTGGGCGCGGTGGCGAACTCGACCCGCAGGTCGGGCAGGGAATCCACCTCGGGCAGCAGCCACGGCTCGGAGCCGTTGGCGACGTAGTTGTCCGACAGCAGGATCACCGGGGTGCGGTAGGTGAGCGCGATCCGCGCCGCCTCCAGCGCGGCGTGGAAGCAGTCGGACGGGGACTTCGGCGCGACCACCGCCACCGGCGCCTCGCCGTGCCGGCCGAACAACGCCATGTTCAGGTCGGCCTGCTCGGTCTTGGTCGGCATGCCCGTCGACGGGCCGGCCCGCTGCACGTCCACGATCACCAGCGGCAGCTCCAGGGCCACCGCGAGGGAGATGGTCTCGCCCTTGAGCGCCACGCCGGGGCCACTCGTGGTGGTCACGCCGAGCGCGCCGCCGTACGAGGCGCCGAGCGCCGCGCCGATCGCGGCGATCTCGTCCTCGGCCTGCATGGTGGTGACGCCGAACCGCTTGTGCTTGCTCAACTCGTGCAGGATGTCGGAGGCCGGCGTGATCGGGTACGCGCCGAGGAAGACCGGCAGGCCGGAGCGGACACCCGCGGCGACGAGGCCGAGCGACAGCGCGGCGTTGCCGGTGATGTTGCGGTAGGTGCCCGGCGGCATCTTGGCCGGCTTCACCTCGTAGCGGACGGCGAAGTCCTCGGTGGTCTCACCGAAGTTCCAGCCGGCCTTGAACGCCGCCACGTTCGCCGCGACCAGCTCGGGCCGCTTGGCGAACTTGCGCTCCAGGAACCGCAGGGTGGAGTCGTACGGCCGGGAGTACATCCAGCTCAGTAGGCCGAGGGCGAACATGTTCTTGGCCCGTTCGGCGTCCTTCTTGGACACGTCCAGCTCGGCCAGCGCGCCGATGGTCATCGAGGTCAGCGCGACCGGGTGCACCGCGTACCCGGCGAGCGTGTCGTCGTCGAGCGGGCTGCTCGCGTAGCCGACCTTGGCCAGGTTCCGCCGGGTGAACTCGTCGGTGTTGACGATGATGTCGGCGCCCCGGGGCAGGTCGGCGAGGTTCGCCTTGAGCGCCGCCGGGTTCATCGCGACGAGCACGTTCGGCGCGTCGCCGGGGGTGAGGATGTCGTAGTCGGCGAAATGCACCTGGAAGCTCGACACGCCCGGCAGGGTGCCGGCGGGAGCCCGGATCTCGGCGGGGAAGTTGGGCAGCGTGGAGATGTCGTTGCCCAGTTGGGCGGTCTCGGAGGTGAACCGGTCCCCGGTCAGCTGCATGCCGTCGCCGGAGTCGCCGGCGAACCGGATGACCACCCGTTCCAGCTGGCGGATCTGCTTGCTCACGGCCGCACCTCACTTTGTGGCGCGCCGTGGCGCGGCTGGCTGAACTGGATGGTGACCTCGCCTTGCCCGGCCACGAGACCTCCTTGACGCGCCGCTGCACCGGCCGTCCGCGAACGTCCGGCCCGCCTGTCCTTCCCTCACCGAGAGCCTACGTCGAATCAGTGAGGCACCCTGCCCGGAGGTCCGCCGACTGGGATCGAAACGTGAGGGTTTATGTGGTCACTTGCGGTGTTTCGCCAGGGCCGCCGTAATCCATATCACCGCACGTCCCAGCCAGGTCGGTCGTGTGTCCGGGCCGGTCGCCGGGCGCGGAACCAGATCCCACTGTCCGATTCCGGCGCGCCGCCGGTCGGGCCCGCCGCCTCGGCCGGCAGCGCCGCTCCGGTCGCCTGCCCGCCACCGGCCCCCGGCGCTCTGGCCCGACGCCGCCGCATCGCCGTGACCAGCCCGGCGGCGAGGAGCAACAGCAGCACCGACACGGTGATCGGCAGCACTGCCGCGCGATGCCCTGACGTCGGTCCGCCGGGTGCCCCGGCCGGGCGCAGGCCCGGCGACGTCACTGACGCGGCTGGCGGCGCGCCTACGGGCAGTTCCGGTGACGCGGTGATCCGGAAGCTGAGCTGCATCCGCCGGTCGGCACCGTGGCGCGGATCGAGCAGGCCGATCACCGCTCCGGACAGCGGCGCGGCACGTAACGCCGTCGCCATCGCCGTCACCGGCAGGCGCACCTCGTCGGTACGCCCCGCCGGCACCGTGCCGAGGTCGCAGCGGGTACGCGTCGCCGCCACGGCGACGCAGCCGGACGGTGGCGCGGTCACCGTCACCCCGGCGGGCAGCAGCACGTCGACCCGGCCGGTGGCGTCGGCCCGACCGGTGTTGCCGAGCCGGACGAGCAGGCCCTCGCTGGCGCCCTCGGCGTCGAAGGCGACCTCCTCGGCCGACATGGTGATTCCGGGTGCCGGTGGACCCGGCGGGAAGAGCACGGCGAAGCCTTCGTCGTCACGTGCGGTACCGGCCGGGCCGGTGGCCGTCACCCGCACGGAGCCGGCCAGCGGCATCTGCCGCCAGGCGTCGCCGTCAACCCGGATGCGCAGGCGGGTGCTGAACTGCGCGCCGGGTGCCGTGGTCCACTGCCCGCAGCGGTACTCGCGCCGCCCGGCGGTGGCGCAGCCGTCCGTACCGGCGTCGGTGAGCCCGGCCGGCAGGGTGTAGGCGAGCCGGACACCGGCGCTGGCGGTGCCGGTGTTGGCGACTGTCACGCGCAGGGTGGCCACCGTGCCGGCGACGTTCCAGTAGCCAACCGGCAGCGTGAGGTCACCTGTGGTGACAGTGACTCCGGCCGAGACGGGTGGCGCGATCGTGGGCGCGGGCGGCCGGGAGGGCGGGGAGTACGTGGGCCGGGGCGGTGCGCCGGTCGCGGCCGGCGGACCGCTGCTCGGGACCGGTCCGCCGGTGGTGGCACCCGGGGTGGGCGTGGTCGACGGTGACGCCGGTGCGCTCGTCTCGACCGGCGGCTCCACAGTGGGTGGGGGTGAGGTGGGCTCGGGTTCACCTGTCGGCTCCGCCGGTGGACTGTCCGGCACCGGCTCGGCGGCCCGGTGCGCCGTCGGCGCGGCCACCACCGCCCCGGGCGCCACCACCGCTCCGGCGGCCACCAGCAGGCCGAGGGCGCACGCGGACGCCAGGGTGCGGCGCCAGGCGCGTCGTCCGGGCAGGCGGCCCATTGCTCCTCCGGTGCTGGTGGTGGTCCCCATGGTGGGCACAAGTTGTCCTGAGACACTAGTCCCAGGTGAAAAGAAGTTCGCGACGCGGCGGTGGTCCGTCGGGGGACGGTAGGCTGACCGACCGTGACCGGTTACCTGGGCTCGTACGCGACGCTCGGGCTGTTGCTGCTCGCGGGCGTGCTCTTCCTCGTCGTCGCGTTCACCGCCAACCGGATCCTGCGCCCCGCCCGCCCGGCCGACCCGCCCGGCAAGCGCGCCAGCTACGAGTGTGGCCTCGACCCGGTGGGTGGCGACTGGGCGCAGATGCAGATCCGCTACTACGTCTACGCGTACCTCTACGTGCTGTTCGCGGTCGAGGCGGTGTTCCTCTTCCCCTGGGCCGTGGTCTTCGACAGGCCCGGGTTCGGGCTGGTCACCGTGGTCGAGATGGCGATCTTCGTGGGTGTCCTCGCGCTCGGCCTGCTCTACGCCTGGCGGCGCGACATCCTGCGCTGGACCTGACCGCCCCCGGCCCGGCGACAGCTCAGGCGAGGCCGCGCCGGCTGAGCGTGGGTGGGCGATCTCCCCGGACGGACGCGACCATGTCCAGCAGCCGGCGGGTGGGGCGGACCTGGTGGGCGCGGAAGACCCGGGCACCCAGCCACGCGGAGACCGCCGTCGCGGCGAGCGTTCCCTCCAACCGTTCGGCGACCGGCAGGTCCAGCGCCTCGCCGATGAAATCCTTGTTCGACAGGGCCACCAGCACCGGCCAGCCGGTCGCGGTCAGCTCGCCCAGCCGCCGGGTGATCTCCAGTGAGTGGCGGGTGTTCTTGCCGAAGTCGTGGGCCGGGTCGATCAGGATCCCGTCGGGGCGTACGCCCAGGGACACCGCACGGTCGGCGAGCCCGGTCACCGTCGTGACCACGTCCGCCACGACATCGTCGAAGGCCGCCCGGTGCGGCCTGGTACGCGGGCTGAGCCCGCCCGCGTGCGAGCAGACCAGCCCGACGCCGGTTTGGGCCGCCACCCGGGCCAGCGCCGGATCCGCCCCCGACCAGGTGTCGTTGAGCAGGTCCGCGCCGGCCGCCACGGCCTCCACCGCTACCTCGGCGCGCCAGGTGTCGATCGAGATGACGACCTCCGGGAAGGCCGCCCGTACCGCGGCGATGGTGCCCACCGTGCGACGGATCTCCTCGGCGACGTCGACCTCGGCGCCCGGCCCGGCCTTCACCCCACCGATGTCGACGATGTCCGCGCCCTCGTCCACCGCCCGTTCCACCGCCCGCAGCGCGCTGTCGGCCTGAAAGGTCGCGCCCCGGTCGAAGAACGAATCCGGAGTGCGGTTGACGATCGCCATCACCACAAGCTCGTCGGGACCGAACCGCCGAGCCCCGAGCCGCAGCACTCCGGCCACGCCACCTCCCACATCGCCGTACGCCGCCGGCCGATCACGCCGCCGCACCGGTGACGCTATCCGGTGGTTGGTCCGGCGCGGTGGCCGGGAACGTCTGCGGTGCCGCGTCGTCCGGGCCCGGCGCGTTCCGGACCGCCGCATCGGCGCCTCGTCCGGTACGCCGCGCCGGGTGGGGTCGCCCCGTTCCCTTCGGCGTGCCACGATCAGTACATGGGTCAGCTTCTGCTCCTGCTGGTCGTGGCGGTCACCGTCGCGGCGGTCGTGTTCGGCGTGACGGCGCTGGTTACCGGTCGGGATCCCGGCCTGGCCCCGGTCGAGGCGGACGGGCGGGCGGTGCCGCTGCCCGGCGATCGTCCGCTGCGCGAGTCGGACGTGAGCGAGGTGCGCTTCGACACCGCGCTGCGGGGGTACCGGATGACCCAGGTTGATCAGGCGATGCGCCGGGCGGCGTACGACATCGGCTACAAGGCCGAGCTGATCGGTGTGCTGGAGGCAGAGGTGACAGCGCTGCGGGACGGACGGACCGCCGACGCCGACGCGCTCCGCCGGGCCCGCGAGCAGGCGGCCAACCCGATCGAGGCCGGGGCCGCCCCCTGGGACTCTCCGGCGGCCGAAGGGGCGACGATCGAGCTTTCGGTGACCCCGGCGGTGGTCGAGGCCGGTGACCGGCCCGCCCCGGCTCCGGAGGCCACCGCCGCGTCGGCGGCGCAGCCGGAGGTTGCGCCGACCGCGCCGACCGATGACGCCTCGGCCGCCACCGCCGCTGACCCGGTCACCGATGTGGCGCCGAGCGACAGCGGGGCGCCGGGGTCCGGCACCCGTGGGCCGGCGGTCCGGTCGGAGTCGGCGTGAGCGGCCCGGACGATCTACGCGAGGCGGCCCAGCCCGGTGCTGGTGAGGTCACCGCCACGGTGATCGTCAACGCCCCGGCGGAGAAGGTCTTCGCCGCTCTGCTGGCCTGGGAGCGGCAGTCCGAGTGGATCCCGTTCACCACAGTCCGGGTGGTGGAGGGCGACGGTGGTGAGGGGAGCCTGGTCGAGGCGGTCACCGCCATCGGCCCGGCGGTGCTGCGGGACAAGATGCGGGTGGTCCGGGTGGACGCGCCGTACGAGATCGGCGTGGTGCACTGCGGCACGCTGCTGCGCGGCCCCGGGGTGCTTCGCTGCACCCCGCTGGAGAGCGGACGCAGTCAGGTGGTCTGGCACGAGTGGTTCCACCTGCCGGGCGGCCCGGCCGGCCGGGTGGCCTGGCCGGTGCTCTGGCCCGGCTCCAAGTTCAGCCTCACCCGGGCGCTGCGCCGCTTCGCCCGCCAGGTCGAGCGGGGCCGCCTGCCCTGACCGGCGCGCGGGGCGGCACCGGGTTGTCGGTCACCCCACTAGCCTTGACGCCGTGACTGAACTGGTGATCGGGGCCGACGGGCTGGCCCGGTGCGGGTGGGGAGCCAGCACCCCCGACTACGCGGTCTACCACGACACCGAGTGGGGCCGTCCGCTGCACGGTGACGACGCCCTCTACGAGCGGATGACGCTCGAGGCGTTCCAATCCGGGTTGTCCTGGCTGACCATCCTGCGCAAGCGAGAGGCTTTCCGGGCGGCCTTCGCCGGGTTCCGGATCGACGCGGTGGCCGGCTACGACGAGGCTGACGTGGCGAGGCTGCTCGCCGACGCCGGCATCGTCCGCAACCGGGCCAAGATCGAGGCTGCGATCGCGAACGCCCGCGCCGCGCAGCAACTCCCCGAAGGACTCTCGGCACTGCTCTGGTCCTTCGCCCCGCCCGCGGGTCGGGCCCGTCCGGGCTCCGGGGCCGCCGTGCCCGCGCTCACCGACGCGTCCACGGCCATGGCCAAGGCGCTCAAGAAGCGTGGCTTCCGGTTCGTCGGCCCGACCACGGCGTACGCGCTGATGCAGGCCACCGGGATGGTCGACGACCACCTTGCGGGCTGCCACGTCGTGACATCCAGGACGGGCGTGATGGGATGAGGGCATGACGACCGACACCGCACACCGGGTGAACGGGGCGAGCCAGGCGGACGGCACGGGCACCTGGGCCGTGCTCCTGCCCGCCGGACGGTACGACGCCGAGCGGCTCGTCCACCACGACACACTCGAACTGACCGGGCTGGACGAGAGCATCCTGCCCCGCCTCGGCGACCAGGTCGCGGTGCTTACCGACGAGCCGCCTCGGCTGGTGGCGGTGGGCCGGGTCGCCGGCCCGGCCGCCCGCCGTCCGGAGGATCCGGACGACCCGCAGTCCGACCGCGCGCCCGACGCGCTCGTCGTCGCGTACACCCGGCGGGCCTTCGACGAACCGGTGCCGGCGGACGAGCTGATTCTCGGCGGGCCGGTCACCGCGCTCGACGCGGCCACCTTCCGCGAGTTGGTCGACCGGCTCGGCCCGGCACCGCAGCGCCGCACCTGGCTGGTCAGCCTGGACCTGCCGATCGAGGCCGACTCGCCGGCGGAGGCGGTCCGGCTGTTCTGGGCGTACGTGCAGGAACTGGGCCCCCGGGAGCTGCCCGCCTTCGTCTCACCCTCCGGCGACGAACTGGCCATGCAGGCGTTCGTACTGGGCGCGGAGGCGAACCAGGACCCGGAAGAGGACGACTGACCGACCCCGGGTGGCCGGCGGGCTCCGGCCGGCCGGCAGGCAGGCGCCGGCGGCGGCTCAGCGGCCTTCGAAGACCGGCTGCTGCTTGTTGACGAAGGCCATCGTCGCCGCGCTGTGGTCCGCTGTCGCACCGCAGATCGCCTGCGCCTGCGCCTCGGCGGCCAGCGCGTCGGCGAGAGTGCCGGCGTCGGCGACGGAGAGCTGACGTTTGATCGCCCCGTAGGCGACTGTCGGTCCGGCGGCGAGTCGGGCGGCCAGTTCCTGCGCGGTGGGCAGTACCTGCTCGTCGTCGTCGGTCATCCGGTTGAGCAGCCCCAACCGGCAGGCCTCCTCGGCGCGTACCGGCTCGGCCAGCATCAGCAGCTCGACGGCCTTGGCGTGGCCGACGAGCCGGGGCAGCGTCCACGAGGCGCCGGTGTCGGCGGCCAGCCCGACCTTGGCGAACGCCATCAGGAAGCTTGTCGACGGGCCACCGATGCGGATGTCGGCCAGGAAGGCCAGGGAGGCACCCGCCCCGGCGGCCATGCCCCGGACCGCGGCCACCACCGGCTTCGGCAGGCTGGCCAGCCGGGCGGCGATCGGGTTGTAGTGCGCCCGCACCGTGTCCAGCTGCTTGCCGTCGCCCACCTGGAGGCTGCTGACGTGCTCGCGTAGATCCTGGCCGGCGCAGAACGACCCGCCGGCTCCGGCGAGCACCACCGCCCGGCAGCCACGGTCGGACTCCAGCTCGGCAAGGGTGTCCCGGAGCGCCTCCTTGAGCGCCACGTCGAGCGAGTTCATCGCCTTCGGGCGGTTCAGGGTGAGGGTGACGACCGCGTCGGTGCGGTCGACGAGCAGCGGCTCGGTCACGTCTGGCGACCCTTCTGTCGGGCTGTCCGGTGTCCACCGTCGAGGCACTGCTCGACGTACCGGTCGGCGGCCGGCCGGAGCCGGGCCGCATGGCGGTCGAAGAAACTGGCCGCGGCGATGCCGGGCCAACGTTCGGGCAGCAGCGCCGGTGGCAGCTGCGGGTCCCGGAAGAGGAACGTACGCCACGCGTGCACCAGCCGGAACCGGGCCGCGTACGCCTCCTCGTCGCCGCTGCGCGCCGTGACACCTGTCAGCAGCGTCCGCTGCTCGGCGACGAACTGCTCGTACGCCCGGCCGATCTCGGCCAGGTCCCAGGCTCGGCGGACCAGGCCCATCGCCCCCGGCGTGCCGGCGGTGTGCGCGGCGCTGAACCGCTCGAAGCGTACGCCCGCCTCGCTGAGCAGCAGGTCGACGTCCTCGGCCGGACGGGTGGCCACCCAGGTCTGCTCGTCGAGCGTGCCGTAGCCCAGGTACCGCAGGTTGGCGGCGAGTCGCTGGCGGTCCCGCCGTGCGCTCGGCGCGTCCAGCACCAGCAGGTCGAAGCGCCCGTCCCAGGTGACCCGGCCGGTGCGGTAGATCCGCGAGGCCGCCTCGTCCAGTCGGCGGGCCGCCTTCGGTGTGATCGAATATCCCGGTCCGGAGGTCAGTCTGGTCGGTTCGAGCCAGCCCTGGCGCACCATGCGGGAAACCGCCGTCCGTACGGCGGGTGGCGCGATCCCGAGCGGTGCCAGCAGCTTGACCAGCGCGGCAACGGGTGCGCGCCCACCCCGTGGCCGGAGGTGGTCGCCGTACAGGTCGAAGAGTGCCGACCGTGCCTGCATGACCGCACATTGTGACAGGCCATCTAAGGATAAGCTAGATGCTGTTACATCAATGCTGCTTCGGTTTGGGTCCGGCGGTGTTCATCAGGGAAAATCGTCGGTCGACACCCACGTGCAAGTTGCGGGTGGTCATGGCGAAGTGGCTGTGGGGCAACCCACCGACCCTGGTGTAGGTCTGAGGGGAGACAACATGGCGGCGATGAAGCCGCGGACGGGCGACGGTCCGCTGGAAGTCACCAAGGAGGGCCGGGGCATCGTCATGCGGGTCCCGCTGGAGGGCGGTGGCCGGCTCGTCGTCGAGATGACTCCCGACGAGGCGACTGCTCTCGGTGACGCGCTGAAGGCGGCTGCCGGCTGAGTGAGGCCGGTTCGTCGGCGACGCTCGCCACCGCGGACGGTTCGTCTGGTCCCTGGCTCTGAGCCACCGGTATCACCGGTGGCTCAGAGCCGTCACACCCGCGCGCGGCCGATCCACCGCGCGTCCGTCTCCAGGAGGTACGGATCCGCGTGCTCGCCATCCGTCTGACCGCCGAGCCGGAACGGCTCGACACCCTGGTCCTGCCCGTGCGGTCCGGTGCCGCCGAGGCCGCTGCGGCCGAGCCGGTCCCGACCGGAGTGACCCCACCCGAGGGGATCGCCGACGAGGTGGCCGCGCTGGTACCGGTGGCGCGGTTCAACGGCCGGGCCGGGGAGATGCACACCCAGCTACGGCCCGGAGGGACCCCCCGGAAGCTGCTGCTGCTCGGGATCGGTGCGGCGGATGAGGCGGCCTGGCGGGCGAGCGGCGCAGCGCTGGCCCGCGCGGCAAAAGATGAGACTCATATCACACTGGCGCTGCCGGCGGGTGCGCCGCCCGAGGCGGTGCGCGGTCTGGTCGAAGGTCTGCTGCTGGGGTCGTACCGGTTCCGGCTCGCTGCGGACGCCGACGGCCCCACGCTCACCGACGTCGACCTGGCGGTCACCGAGCCCGAGGCGTACGAGCAGGCCGTCACGGTGGCCCGGACCACCGCCCGGATGACCCGACTGGCCCGGGACCTGACGAACATGCCCTCCTCGGTGAAGAACCCGCAGTGGTTCGCCGAGCAGGTCGCCGAGGCCGTCACCGACCTGCCCGGGCTCACCTTGCGGGTCCGCGAGCCGGCGCAACTGACAGCCGAGGGCTTCGGCGGCATCCTCGCCGTCGGCGGGGGATCGGCAAGCGGCCCGCGCCTGGTCGAGCTGGACTGGCACCCCTCGGACGCCCGTACCCACGTGGTTCTGGTGGGCAAGGGCATCACCTTCGACACCGGCGGCATCTCGATCAAGCCCGTACCGGCGATGAAGCTGATGCGCAAGGACATGGCCGGCGCCGCCGCCGTCGTGGCGGCCACCCTCGGAGCCGCGGCGCTGCGGCTGCCGGTACGGGTGACCACGCTCGCGCCGCTGGCCGAGAACATGGTCAGCGGGGCCGCGTTCCGGCCCGGGGACATCGTCCGGCACTACGGCGGGCTGACCAGCGAGACGACGAACTCCGACGCGGAGGGCCGGCTGGTCCTCGCCGACGCGCTGGCGTACGCCGTGCAGGAACTCAAGCCCGACCTGCTTGTCGACCTGGCCACCCTGACCGGCGCGAACGCGGTGGCCCTGGGTACCCGCACCGGTGCCCTCTACAGCGACAACGACCAGCTCGCCGAGGACCTGCTCACGGCGATCAGGTCGGCCGGCGAGTCCGCCTGGCGGATGCCGCTGCCCAGCGACTACGTCGAGCACCTCGGCAGCGACCTGGCCGACCTGCACAGCGCGCCGACGCAGGGCGGCGGCTCCGTGCTGGCCGCTCTGTACCTGCGGGAGTTCACCGGCGAGCTGCGTGACCGCTGGCTGCACATCGACATGTCCGCCCCCTCCTGGTGCGAACGCGACGACGCTGAGCTGACCCGGGGCGCGACCGGTTGGGGCGTACGCGGGCTGCTGCGCTGGCTGGCCGCGCTGGACTGACCCGTCCCGGGCCGGATCGCGGGTGGGTCGGCTCAGCAGCGCACCGCGGCCAGCAGCCCGTGACCGACCGGCAGCAGCGCCGGGATCCAGTGCTCCGACTCGCGGATGGCCTTCACCGTCTCGCGTACCGTCACCGTCTCCGGGTCGCGGGCGGCCGGGTCACCGATCCGCCCGCCGGCCAGCGCACCGTTGAGCACCAGCACCCCGCCCGGCCGCAGCAGCCGCAGCGCGGCGTCCACGCAGGCGGTGAAGCCTGTCACCTCGGCGTCGACGAAGACCAGGTCGTACGCGCCGTCGGCGAGCCTGGGCAGCACGTCCAGCGCCCGGCCGGTGATGATCCGGGTGCGGCCGGAGATGAAACCGGCTTCGGCGAAGATGCGCCTGGCGATCCGCTGATGCTCCACCTCGACGTCGATGGTGGTGAGTACCCCGTCGACCCGCATACCGCGCAGCAGCCACACACCGCTGACCCCGGTGCCGGTGCCGATCTCGACCACCGCACGGGCGTTGCCGGCGGCGGCGAGCAGGCGCAACGCGGCTCCCGCGCCAGGTGTGACAGCGGCTAGACCGACCTCGTGGGCGAGGCTGCGCGCGGTCCGCAGGACGAGGTCCTCGGTGACGTACGACTCGGCGAACTGCAGGGCCGGGTTCGTCGAACTGCCGGAACCGGCGACCGTGGCGATGAGGCACCTCCGGGCGACGAGCATGATGCGCAGGGCGGTTGGGCACTGTGACTCTAAAGGCGGCCCGCCCCGAGCGCAGCGGGGCATCCACCCGCAGTGACAACCGCTGACCCCGCGCGGCGCATCCGTGCAATCCTGGAAGCGGTGTCCGTCGGCCGCGCCTGGCGCGGACGCGTGGACACCGGGGACGGGAGTGGGAGGCACCGAGTGACCGACGGCTGGGACTGGCGCCAGCCCGGCGTGGGCGGAGCACCGGCCGGGCAGCCGGCGGCCGGGCATCCGCCAGCCGGTGTGCCGGCGACACCACAGGACGGCGGCCACGCCGCGTCGCCGTGGTGGTCCGACGCGCTCGCCGACCCATGGCGGGATCCGTACGCACCGACGGCTGTGGTGCTGCCGGCGGCACCGGTGGCCGGTAGCGAGCCGGAACCTGTCACCGACCCGGACGCGGCCGGCCGGCCGAGGCTCCACCAGCTCCTGGTCATTCCGCTTGTGACAGCCCTGCTCGCCGGTGCGCTCGGCGGTGCGCTCGGCTACGCGTTCGCGATCCGTGGTGGTGCCGGTGGGGCGGTCCTCGGCGCGGTCCCCGGTACGGTGCCCACGCTCGCCCAGCGTCCGCCGGAGTCGCTGGCCGGCGTCGCCGAACGGGTCCTGCCCAGCGTGGTCACCGTGCGGGTCGCCGGCCTGGGTGGCACCAGCGAAGGCTCGGGCTTCATCGCCAGTGCCGACGGGCATGTGATCACGAACGACCACGTGGTGGCCGGCGGTACCGGCAAGGCGTCGGTGATCTTCAACGACGGCAGCTCGGCCGCCGCGACGGTGGTGGGACAGGACGCGGAGTCCGACATAGCCGTGATCAAGGTCTCCCGCACCGGGCTGCGTCCGGTCGAGTTCGGCGACTCGGACACGCTGGCCGTGGGCGACCCGGTGCTGGCGATCGGCTCACCGCTGTCGCTGGCGAACACGGTGACCGCGGGCATCGTCAGCGCCCTGGACCGGACGATGCACGCCGGCGAACCGGGTGGCCCGACGCGCTACTACGCCGCGATCCAGACCGACGCTGCGGTCAACCACGGCAACTCGGGCGGTCCGCTCGTCGATTCGGCCGGGCGGGTCATCGGCGTCAACTCGACGATCAAGTCCCTGGTCGCCGAGGGGCAGGAGGCCGGCAACATCGGCCTCGCCTTCGCCATCCCGATCAACCAGGCGAAACGGATCACGCAGGACATCATCGGCACCGGGAAGGCCCGCCGCACGGTGATCGGTGCCCAGGTCGGCGGGCCCGGTTCGGGCACCAACGGCACCGGGGTACGCCTCGCGACTGTCGAGCCGTCCGGCCCGGCCGCCGGTGCGGGACTGCGCGCCGGTGACGTGATCCTGAAGCTCAACGGCCGTCCGATGACCGAGCCGACCGACCTGATCGCCCTGGTCCGCAAGTACGCGCCCGGATCGGTGGTGACCGTGGAGTACCGCCGGGGTTCCAGCCGGCAGAACGCCTCGGTCACCCTGGCCGCGGACGCGAAGTGACCTCTCACCCTCTTCTGGCAGCGGCACCTACGTGCGTACTCTGGCTGCGGTAGTCAGGGGAAGGGGGACCGAGGGTGTTCGAGAACCTGAACGTGTGGGAGGTCGGCGCGCTGCTGCTGCTCGCGCTGCTGATCTTCGGCGACCGGCTGCCGGTGGTGATCAGCGACGGACTGCGAATGGTGCGCAACCTGCGCACCATGGCCCGCAGCGCCACCACCGACCTGAGCAAGGAGTTGGGCACCGACATCCAGTTGGAGGACCTGCACCCCAAGGCGTTCATCCGCAAGCACCTGCTCAGCGAGGAGGACGAGCAGGCGATCCGGAAGCCGCTCCAGGGTGTCTACGACGGCCTCCGGGCGGACGTCACAGGCGTGCACGACGAGCTCAAGGACGTCGCGAACGCGGCGGACCCGCGCCGGCCCGGCCCGGCCCCGGCGAGCGCCGCCCCGGCTCCCCGCGCGGTCAGCTACGACGACGTCACCTGACGCCCACCACCCCGGTCGAGCAACCGACCGGCCGGTTCAGCGATCGGCCGGCTTGAGGCCCAGCGGCTTGCCGAGCAGTGACTCGCGGCGTAGCGCGAGCCGGTCGGCCACCTGGCCCAGCGCCTTCGCCGCCGGGGAGTCCGGCTCGGCGAGCACGATCGGGTTGCCCTCGTCGCCCGCCTCCCGGACCCGGGTGTCCAGCGGCACCTGGCCCAGCAGCGGCACCTGCGCGCCGATGGTCTGGGTCAGCGAATCCGCCACCGTCTGACCACCGCCGGCTCCGAAGATCTCCATCCGGGAGCCGTCGGGCAGTTCCAGCCAGGACATGTTCTCGATCACGCCGACCACCCGCTGGTGGGTCTGCAGGGCGATCGCGCCGGCCCGCTCGGCCACCTCGGCGGCGGCGGCCTGGGGGGTGGTGACCACCAGGATCTCGGCGTTCGGCAGCAGCTGGGCCAGGGAGATCGCCACGTCGCCGGTGCCCGGGGGCAGGTCGAGCAGGAGCACGTCGAGATCGCCCCAGTAGACGTCGGCGAGGAACTGCTGCAAGGCGCGGTGCAGCATCGGCCCCCGCCAGACCACTGCGGCGTTGCCGGCGGTGAACATCCCGATCGAGATGACCTTCACCCCGTGCGACTGCGGCGGCATGATCATGTCTTCGACCCGGGTGGGCAGGCCGTCCGCGCCGAGCATGCGCGGCACCGAGTGCCCGTAGATGTCCGCGTCCACCACGCCTACGGCGAGACCTCGGGCGGCCAGCGCGGCGGCCAGGTTGACAGTCACGCTGGACTTGCCGACGCCGCCCTTGCCGCTGGCCACCGCGTAGACCCGGGTGCGGGAGCCGGGCTGGGCGAACGGGATGACCGGCTCCTCGGTCGCGCCGCCGCCGCGCAGCTTCGCCTGAAGCTCCTTGCGCTGGTCGGTGCTCATCACCCCGAAGTCGATCTCGACGCGGCTGACTCCGCTCACCGCGCCGACGGCGGCGGTGATGTCGCTGCGCAGCTTGTCCTTCAGCGGGCAACCGGCCACGGTCAGCAGCAACTCGACCCGGACCACACCGTCCTCGCCGACCTCGGCGGAGCGCACCATGCCGAGTTCGGTGATCGGCCGGCGGATCTCCGGGTCGTTGACGGTGGCCAGGGCGGCCATGACGGCGTCGTTGACGGTGCTGACGGGAGCTGACATGCCCGCAATGCTACGTCGGCAGGGTGCCGCCGCCGGTGGCGGTCGCAACGATGTGAGCGGGTCGATCAGCTCTCCGGGCGGCGGGAGGTCGCCCGGTCGTGACGACCGTCACCCGGCGGATCGCCGTCCACCTCGTCGCGGGGCTCGTCCAACCCGTCGCCACCGGTCCGGGCGGCCGGGTCGTCCCGGTGCCGGCGTTCCAGCCGCTGACGCCGCTGCGCCGCCTCGTCCAACTCCTCGGCCAGCCGGGTCAGCTCGGACCGGACGAAGTCCCGGGTGGCCACCTCGCCCAGCGCGATCCGCAGCGCGGCGATCTCCCGGGCCAGGTACTCCGTGTCGGCCTTCTGCATGGTCGCCCGACGCCGATCCTCCTCCATCCCCACCCGGTCGCGGTCGGCCTGGCGGTTCTGTGCCAGCAGGATCAGCGGCGCCGCGTACGACGCCTGGATGGAGAGCACCAGGGTGAGGAAGGTGAAGGTGTACGGGTCGAAACGCATCCCCGCCGGGGCGAGGGTGTTCCAGAGGAACCACGCGCTGATCACAAGCGTCATGTAGACGATGAAGTTCGCGGTACCCATGCCCCGGGCGATGCCCTCGGCCCAGCGTCCGAACGTCTCCTGGTCCACCCGGGGCAGCTTGAAGCCCCGGGGCTCCCGTGGCAGGTCCAGCCGTTCCGCGCGCCGTTGCTCAGTCATGGTCACCGCCCGTCGCCGAGTCCGCGACGGCTGACGCCGTCGCCCCGTTCTGGGGGCCGCTCACCGCGTCCCGGTCCCGCCAGTCCCGGGGCAGTGAGTGATCCAGCACGTCGTCGACGGTGACGGCGCCCACCAGCCGGTTGTTCCGGTCGATCACCGGCATGGCGACCAGATCGTAGGTGGCCATCCGGCGGGTGATCTCCGGAAGTGGCGTGGTCGGGCGCAACGGGTCGATGTCGTTGACCACCACGCCACCGAGCAGGTCGGCCGGGGGCTCGCGGAGCAGCCGCTGGAAGTGCACCATGCCCAGGTAGCGCCCGGTGGGGGTGGCCATCGGTGCCCGGGCCACGAACACCTGCGCGGCCACCGCCGGGGAGAGCTGGGGCTCCCGGATCCGGGCCAGCGCCTCGGCCACCGTCGCGTCCGGAGGCAGGATGACCGGTTCGGAGGTCATCACACTGCCCGCCGTGCCGGGCGTGTACTTCAGCAACTGTCGTACCGAATCGGCCTCGTCCGGCTCCATCAGGTCGAGCAGCACGTCCTGCTCCGGCGGCGGCAGCTCGCCCAACAGGTCGGCGGCGTCGTCCGGCTCCATCTCCTCCAGGATGTCGGCGGCCCGCTCGCGGTCCAGCGCGGCGAGAATCTCCACCTGGTCGTGCTCGGGCAGCTCGCTGAGCACGTCGGCGAGCAGATGGTCGTCCAGGGCCGCCGCGACCTCGTTGCGTCGGGCGTCGGGCAGATCCTGGAGCGCGTTGGCCAGGTCGGCCGGGCGCATGTCCTCGAGTACGGCAAGCAGGTTGGCGGTGCCCCGGGTCTCCGCCACCCCGCTGAGCCCGCGTACCTGATTCCACTCGACCTGGTGCAGATGGCCCCGGCGGGCCAACCGACCTGTCTGTTCGCGGACCGCCACCCGGGTCAGCGACCACTCGCCGCCGCGACTGCACTCCATCGCCACGTCGACCACCGACGCGGCCCGACCTTCCGGGGCGACCTGCACCCGGCGGTCCAGCAGCTCCTGGAGGACGAGCAACTCGTTCGGGCGCTTCTCGAACCGGCGCAGGTTCAGCGTGCCGCTGCCCAGCACGATGGCGTCGGCGTCGATCGAGGTGATCCGGTTGATGGAGAGGAAGATCCGTCGGCGCATCGGCATCTCGGCGACCAGCCCCACCACCTCGGGCGGTCGCTGGCTCGCGCGCAGCCGGGCCACCGCGTCGCGTACCCGGCCCACCTGGTCGCCGTTGGGATCGAAGACGGCGACTCCGGCGAGGCGGGCGATGTAGACCCGGGTCGGCGTGCTCACGGGCACCAGCCTAGGGGGTATGTCGACGCCCCGGCCCACCATGGTTCAGGACCGGCACGGCCGGGCAGTGACCCCGACAAACGCCCCGAGGGCCTAGTGTCTATCAACATGTCGACCTTGGCTTACGAGATCGTGGACGTCTTCACCGACCGTCCGTACGCCGGGAACCCACTCGCTGTGGTCTTCGGCGCCGAACGGCTGGCGACCGACCAGATGCAGGCTCTGGCGCGGGAGTTCAACCTCTCGGAGACGGTCTTCGTGCTGCCCGCGACCCAGGCCGGGGCCACCTACCGGGCCCGGATCTTCACGCCTGTCGACGAGTTGCCGTTCGCCGGTCACCCCAGCGTCGGCGCAGCGGTCACCGCCGCCCGCCGGGGCGTGTTCCCGGTGGGGCAGGTCACCCAGGAGTGCGGTGCCGGGGTGCTGCCGATCGAGGTCAGTGCCGGTGCCGCGACCCTCACCGGTGGCAGTCCCACCCTCGGACCCGAACTGGAACCGGAGCCGCTGCTGGAGATGGTCGGGCTCGCCGCTGAGGACCATCTCGGTCCGGCACCGCGGGTCGCCGGCTGCGGCCTGGAGTTTCCGTTCCTGCCGGTACGCCCCGACGCCCTGGCCCGGGCCCAGGTGAACCCGGTGACGGCCGGGCGGTACGGCATTGAGCATGTCAGCGTCTTCTCCTGGGACGCCGTCAGCCAAACCGCGCAGGCCCGGGTCTTCGTCCCCGGTCTCGGCGTACCCGAGGACCCGGCGACCGGGTCGGCCGCGCTCGGCCTCGGGGTGTGGCTGGTCGCCAGCGGCCTGTTGCCCGGCGAGGGACGATCGTCGTACACCGTCCGGCAGGGCGTCGAGATGGGCCGCCCGTCCTCGCTGGCCTGCACCGTGACCGCAGCCGGTGGCGTGGCGGTGGGCACGAGCGTCGCCGGTCAGGTGATGCCTGTGGCGCGCGGGGAGATCCTCGTCCCGCCGTTCGTCGGCTGACAACCGACGCGGACCGGCCCGGATACGAGAGGATGCCGCGGTGACCGACGAGCACGAGAACCACCCCCTGGTCGACGAGGCGATGAAGAAGGCCTCGGTGGCCTGGGTCGCGGTGGCCGACGGTCCGCCGCTGGCCCTGTGGTGCGTACCCCTGGAGGCGGCGCTCTTCGTGGTCGTCGGCCCCGGCGAGCAGGCCGCCCCGGGGTTGGCCGAAGCCGACCAGGCCCAGGTGACGCTGCGCGGCGACCACGGAGGCCGGATCGTCACCTGGCCGGCGCGGGTCAGCCGGGTGGCACCCGGCACCGAGCAGTGGGACACCCTCGCCCCGTTGGTGGGCGCCAAACGGTTGAACGCGCCCGGGCCGACCGCTGAACTCGTCGCCCGCTGGGCCGCCGACGGATGTGCCCTGATGCGGCTCGCCCCGGCCGGCCAGCCCGCGCACGGAGCCGAACTGCCGGCCGGCTCGCTTGCCGAACCGCCCCGGCCGACGCCGGCCGTGCGGGTCACCCGCCGGCCGTTCCGGTTGCACCGCGTCCGACGCCGCTGACCCGTCCCACCGGGGCCGGGTGGACCGTCGACGGCGGGCCTGATCGGCGACGCGCGAGGCCCATCTGTGGCGCGGGCGTCCGACGCCGCCCGGTTACGACGGGGTGCCGACCGGGGCGACCGCCTCGACCAGGTCGACCACCTCGGTGAGGGACCTCAGCGTCCGCCCGGCCCAGTCGACGTCGAGGTTGAACACCAGGTGATCGGCCAGGTCGGGCGAGGCCAGCCGAGCGGCGCTCAGGCCGGCACGCTGCGCGCCGGTCAGCTCCTGGCTACCGCCGTCGCCCACGTAGAGGCAGTCTCGTGGCGGCAGACCCAGCCGCGCGCAGGCGGCCAGATAGAGGGTGGCGTCCGGCTTGCATCGCCCGACCTGGACGGAGAACACCCGGACGTCGAGCAGCGGAGCGATCGCCAGTTCCGGCAGGAACGCCGGCAACTCGTGGGTGCAGTCACTTATCACGCCGGTCCGTACGCCCTGTCGCCGTAACGCCCGCAGGGTCGGCAAGGCCTCGTCCCGCAGCCGGGTGTCCGCGCGTACCGCCCGGTGCCGAGCGGCGGCGGCAGCCCGTAACGCCTCCGCCGGAGGGTGTACGCCGGCCTGCTCGCACACCCAGCGCAGGGTCGCCTCGACGCT
This sequence comes from Micromonospora andamanensis, assembly GCF_016863495.1. Classification (GTDB taxonomy): domain Bacteria; phylum Actinomycetota; class Actinomycetes; order Mycobacteriales; family Micromonosporaceae; genus Micromonospora; species Micromonospora andamanensis. The sequence continues at coordinate 31,158 of NZ_BOOZ01000010.1, read as the reverse complement.
GCCGAACCGTCCGCTGGCGCGTTCGTAGAAGCTGCGGTCGAGCACCTCCAGGAAGGTGTCCGGCGGACAGCCGAGCAGCTCGGCGGTGCTGAGGTGACCTTTGCCACGCTGGACCGGACGGGTCAACGTGCCGAAGAAGTCGAACAGCACCGCTCGGAACCTGGTCATGGGTACTGACTCCGGGCGGATGAGAGGAGCCCCGACGGGGACGCGCATGATCGTAACCGACCGTTGACGGAATGTGGTCACCGCAGGACATGTGAAGATTGCATCTCGTGGTCCCCGAACCCCATCGTCCGCCGCTTGACCTGATGACCGGCGCGGCCCTGGCCGTGGCCGTCCTCGCCGTCTCGTCATCCGCGCCGCTCATCGCCTTCGCCGCCGCGCCCGCCCTGGCTGTCGCGTTCTGGCGCAACGTGCTGGCGGTCGCCGTGCTGAGTCCGTTCGCGCTGGTCCGCCGGCGGTCCGAGTTCCGTGCCCTGACCACAGGCGTCGGTCGCCGCGAGGGCATGTACTGCGTCCTGTCCGGGGTGGCGCTGGCGGCGCACTTCGCCACCTGGATGCCGAGCGCCAAGCTCACCTCGGTGGCCGCCGCAACCGCGCTGGTGGCCACCCAGCCGGTCTGGCAGGGGCTGATCGCCCGGGCCCAGGGCCGCCGACTGCCGGCGGGTGTCTGGGCGGGCATCGGGGTGGCGGTGGCCGGGGCGGTGCTGGCGACCGGAGCCGACTTCACGGTCTCCGGTCAGGCCTTCACCGGGGACCTGCTGGCACTTGCCGGTGGTCTGTTCGCGGCTGTGTACACCGCGTTGGGGGAGCGCGCCCGGGTCACCGTCAGCAACGCCACCTACACCACCATCTGCTACGGCGTGTGCGGGCTGATCCTGCTGGTGATCTGCCTGGTCGGCGGGGTGCCGCTGAGCGGCTTCGACACCGGTACCTGGCTGGCCGTGCTCGCCCTGGTCGGCGGCGCGCAGTTGCTCGGCCACTCGATGTTCAGCTACGCCCTGCGGCGGGTCTCCGCCACCACGGTCAGCGTGCTGATCCTGCTGGAGGCACCCGGTGCGGCGCTCATCGGCTGGGCGTGGCTGGGCCAGCTGCCCGACCTGGTGACCCTGCCCGGCCTGTCGTTGCTGCTTGTCGGCGTCGCGGTGGTGGTGCTCTCCAGCGCCCGCACGGCCCGGCGTACGGCACGGGTCAGCACGGCGGTGCCGGCGGACGCGGCACCGGTCCGCGACTGACACCGGCCCCTCGCCGGTCAGACCTCGTGCACCTCGAGCACCCGGGTCTGCGGGGCGGCGTCGCCGAGCCCCGCGCGTAGCGCCACCCGCTCCGGGTCGGCCAGGAACGCCTCGTAACCGGCCCGGGTGTCGAACCTGATGACGTGCACCTCGGCACACCCGTCCCCGGTACGCAGCCGCCGTTCCAGCCGGCCGCCGTGGCGTGGCAGCAGGGCGAGCACCGTGTCCTCGTACCGTTGCCCGGCCTCGACCGCGTCGTCGGGCAACTCCACGAGCGCGACCAGGCGCACCGCGGCGGCCGGGTCGGTGACCAGCGACTTCCAGAAGTGGTGGTCGACGTGACCGCCCGGGATGCCCTCCCGCCGGCCGGTGTCGAGGTAGCCGTGCCGGCGGTAGAAGCCCGGGGCCTGGAACGAGAACGAGGCGACCGAGATCTCGGTGCAGCCGCGCTGGCGGGCCTCCTGCTCGGCCGCCGCCAGCAACCGGCCGCCCCAGCCTTCGCCGCGACGGTCCGCGCGTACCCAGACCATGTTGATCCCGGCGCAGGTGCCCCAGCTCCACCCGGTCAACCCGGCCACCAGCTCACCGTCCGCGTCGGTGACCCGGACAGCCAGTTCCGCCTCGTCGGCGACGCCGGTGGCCTGGTTGTTGAAAGCGGTCAGCTCGGCGTCCAACCGGGCGGCCAGGTCCTCGTCCTTGCCGAGCACCCGCAGGCTGGTGCCTTCCGTGACGGTCATGGCGCGGAGTATCGCAATGTTTCCCGACCACGGCGACCCGGTTGTCCCACCCGACGGACGGTCAGCCCGGTACGCCGACAGCGGCGGCGCTCGCCGCCCAGAGTCGTTCCGCGAGTCGCGGATCGGCTGCCTTCGGCCACGGTCGGCGGGGCCGGCAGTCGAAGTAGTAGCCGCCGGCGCGCAACCGGGACCGGTCCTGGTTGGCGAGCCACACGAGCGTCTGCGCCCCCTTGACCGGGCTGCGGAAGGGCAGCAGACGCATGCCGAGGGCGACCAACCGGCTGTCGTTGCCGAAGCGGGTCCGCACCACCCCGGGATGGAAGCAGTACGACTCGACCTGCGGCCACCGTCGGGCCGCCTCGGCGGTGAAGAGGATGTTCGCCTGCTTGCTGGTGCCGTACGCGGACAGCGGCCGGTAACGGCGCAGCGGCGCGTTGAGATCGTCCGGATCGAGTCGGCCGCTGCGGTGCGCGCCGGAGGCGGTCACCACCATCCGACGCACCCGGTCGGCCAGCAGGTTGGCCAGCAGGAACGGTGCCAGGTGGTTGGCCTGGATGGACAGCTCGAACCCGTCGACGGTGGTGACCGGCTGGAGCACTATCGCACCGGCGTTGCTGGCCAACACGTCGATCCGGTCGTACGCGGCACGCAGACGTCCGGCCATCTGCCGGACGTCGTCGAGGACGGCGAAGTCGGCGCGGAACACCTCGGGCCGCTCCCCGGAGGCCTCGCGTACCTCGGCGGCTGCGGCGCGCAGTCGGGCCGGATCCCGGCCGACCAGGACGACCTGGTCGCCCCGGCAGGCCAGGTTCGTGGCAGCGGCCAACCCGATGCCGGAACTGGCGCCGGTGATCACGACCAGTCGACGGTCAGTGACATCTTCCACAGGTCCATTCACCGCGGTCACGGGACGAGGTTACCGTGGCGTCACAAGCACCTTTGGGATCGTTAAGTCAGGGGTGGCGGCCCCCGGCCGTACCCCGGAAGGAGCGCCGTCGATGGCCGTTGTTGGGCGTTCCCGCCGGTCCTGCCTGGCCGTACCTGGATCGAGCGTCAAGATGCTCGGCAAGGCCCAGGGACTCCCGGCCGACCAGGTCTTCCTCGACCTGGAGGACGCGGTCGCCCCGCTGGCCAAGCCGGACGCCCGCAAGAACATCGTGGCCGCGCTCAACGAGGGCGACTGGGCCGGCAAGACCCGGGTGGTCCGGGTCAACGATCTCACCACCCCGTGGACCTACCGGGACGTCATCGACGTGGTGGAGGGCGCGGGGGCCAACCTCGACTGCGTGATGCTGCCGAAGGTCCAGAACGCCGCGCAGGTGCAGTGGCTGGACATCACCCTCACCCAGTTGGAGAAGACCCTCGGCCTGGAGGTGGGCCGGATCGGCATCGAGGCGCAGATCGAGAACGCCGCCGGCCTGGTGAACGTCGACGCCATCGCCGCCGCGTCGCCCCGCGTCGAGACGATCATCTTCGGCCCGGCCGACTTCATGGCGTCGATCAACATGAAGTCACTTGTGGTCGGCGCGCTCATCCCCGACTACCCGGGCGACCCGTACCACTACATCCTGATGCGGATCCTGATGGCCGCCCGGATGCACGACAAGCAGGCCATCGACGGCCCGTTCCTGCAGATCCGGGACACCGACGCGTTCCGCGAGGTGGCGAAGCGGTCGGCGGCGCTCGGCTTCGACGGGAAGTGGGTTCTGCATCCCGGGCAGATCGACGCCGCGAACGAGGTCTATTCGCCGGCCCAGGCCGACTACGACCACGCCGAGTTGATCCTCGACGCGTACCAGCACTACACCTCGGAGGCGGGTGGCCGACTGGGCGCGGTCATGCTCGGCGACGAGATGATCGACGAGGCGTCCCGCAAGATGGCTCTCGTGATCGCCGCCAAGGGCCGGGCGGCCGGCATGACGCGTACCTCGACGTTCACCCCGCCGGCCGAGTAGCCGTACCACTCGTCACCCGCCCGCCCCGACCGAGGTCGGGGCGGGCGGCACAGGTCAGGTGGTGGAGGACGAGTTCGCGATGGCGAAGGCGATCGCGACGGCGTAACCGATGATCACCAGCGCGAGCAGGCCGGTGAGAATCCAGCCGACGATGATGGCGGCCTTGGCCATCCCCTCGCCGCTCTCGCCGGTCTCCCGGATCTGGCGCATCGCCACGTGTCCCATGATGGCGCCGATCGGGGCGGTGATGCAGGATCCCACCCCGATCAGGGAGAGGACCAGGGCGACGATCGCCATCGAGTTCGTCTTCTGTTGCGGATAGCCGTACCCGGGCGGGGGATACCCGTAGCCGGGCGGAGCCTGCGGGTAACCGGGCGGCTGGGCCGGCGGGTAGCCAGCGGGCGGGTAGCCGGCGGGCGGGTAGGGCGCGGCGGCCGGGTCCGACTTCATGCCGGCGTACGAGTCGGCAACCGGCTGGTACGGGTCGTAGCCGGACGGCTGCGGTGGAATCGGTGGCTGGGGGTGGACCGGCAGGGTCGGATCAGCGGGCGGGCCGGACGGCTGGCCTGTCGATGCGGGCTCGGGCCAGCCGCCCGCCTGCGGGGGTTGCGTCATCGGGCTTCTCTTCCGTCGCGATGTTGTGGCGCAGTCAGGGTAGTCACCGCCGCGTACCCCGCGACGCGCCCGGCATCGGGCGCGCGTTGCCCGACAGCGGCGGTAAGGGCAGGATCTCGGCATGGGGATTGACGCGCGCGCGGCGGACCGTTCCGGCAACAGACCGAGACGGGACGTCAGCCGGCCGGGCATGGGCCGCCGCCCACGCTCGGCTGTGACACCTGAGCCCGGTGACCAGGACGCACCGGCGCCACTGCCGGAGCCGGTGACGATGCGGTTGGACGGCAAGGTGGCGCTGGTGACGGGGGCGGGCAGCCCGGACGGCATCGGGTACGCCACCGCCCGCCGGCTGTCCGACCTCGGCGCCCGGGTGGCGATCGTGTCGACGACGCGGCGCATCCACGAGCGGGCCGGTGAACTCGGGGTGACAGGTTTCGTCGCCGACCTCACCGACGAGTCGGAGGTGGGCGCGCTGGCCGATGCCGTCACCGAGCAGCTCGGCGATGTCGAGGTGCTTGTCAACAACGCCGGACTGGCCAGTCGGGCCAGCCCGGAGGTGCTGCGCCCGGTCGCACAGCTCAGCTACGACGAGTGGCGTGGCGAGATCGACAGGAACCTGACCACCGCGTTCCTGTGCAGCCGGGCCTTCATCGGCGGCATGGCCGAGCGGGGTTGGGGACGGATCGTCAACCTTTCCGCCACCGCGGGGCCGGTCAACGCGCTGCCCACCGAGGCGGCGTACGCGGCGGCCAAGGCTGGCGTGGTGGGCCTGACCAGGGCGCTGGCCATGGAGATGATCGCCGACGGGGTGACTGTCAACGCGGTGGCCCCGGGCACCATCTACACCGCGGCGTCGACAATGGCGGAGATCAAACAGGGCCTTGGTACGCCGGTCGGGCGTCCCGGCACGCCGGACGAGGTCGCCGCGGCGATCACCTTCCTCTGCTCGCCGGCCGCGTCGTACATCACCGGGCAGATGCTCGTGGTCGACGGCGGCAACAGCGTCCGGGAGGCCCAGTTCCGCTGAGTGCGGCCTCCGGGACCCTCGGTCCCGGCTCTAGGTGCTGGTGCCGTCGGAGCCGGCCCAGATCGCCAGTGCCAGCCAGCCGCAGCAGGCCAGCAGGAACAGGCCAGTGAAGACGTAACTGAGGATCAGGCCCCAGGTGGCGAGCTGGTCACCGTCCTCGCCGCTGGTGCGCAGCTGCCGCTTGGCCAGGTGGCCCAGGGCGATGCCGGCGGGAGCGAAGACGAAGGCGAAGACCAGCGACAGGATGGCGAGCACGTTCGTGCCGCCGCCGCCGCCGCTCTGGCCGGCTGGCGGTCCGTACTGTCCGTAGGGCACCTGCGGGGCGTACGGCGGTTGCTGGCCCCACTGCTGGCCGTGGGGCGGTTGACCCGGATGCTCGTACGACGGCTGCCCGTACGCCGGCTGTTCGCCCTGCTGTCCGTACGGCTGGCCGTACTGTGGCTGCTGCCCGCCCGGCGGCGGCTCGTAGGGCGACGGCGGCTGGTCCGGCTCCGGTGGTTGGCCCACGTTCTCCTCCTCCGTACCGCCTCACGGTCCCCCGCAGGGCGTCCGCCCTGGTGGGAAGGCCCTCATTGCGGGACGCTACCCGCAGCGGTGAACCTTTTCACAGCGGTTGTGTGGACTGGTCACCTTGGCCGCCGAGGCCCGCGCGACCGATACTGATCGAGCGTTTAGTTACCAGTGAGTAAGGCGCCGATTCCCCGGAGGCTGAGATGGCTCGACTCGCCCAGACGCCCGGTCTGACCGACGAGCAGCGGTCGATCCTGGAGACCGTCCGGGAGTTCGCGGACAAGGAGATCATCCCGCACGCGCAGCGCCTGGAGCACGCCGACGAGTACCCGACCGACATCCTCGACGGGATGAAGGAGATGGGCCTGTTCGGGCTCACCATCGCCGAGGAGTACGGCGGTCTCGGCGAGTCTCTGCTCACCTACGCACTTGTGGTGGAGGAACTCTCCAGGGGCTGGATGTCGATCTCCGGCATCGTCAACACGCACTTCATCGTGGCCTACCTCATCTCCCAGCACGGCTCCGCCGAGCAGCGGGCCCGACTGCTGCCGAGAATGGCCACCGGCGAGGTGCGCGGCGCGTTCTCCATGTCGGAACCGGAGTGCGGCTCCGACGTCTCAGCGATCAAGTCGAAGGCGGTCCGCGACGGCGACCGCTTCGTCATCAACGGCCAGAAGATGTGGCTGACCAACGGCGCGTACTCGTCGGTGGTGGCCACCCTGGTCCGGACCGAGACCGGCGCCGACTCGGTCTACGGCAACATGAGCACCTTCCTGCTGGAGAAGGAACCCGGCTTCGGTGAGACCGCACCGGGCCTGACCATCCCCGGCAAGATCGAGAAGATGGGTTACAAGGGCGTCGAGACCACCGAAATGGTTCTCGACGGCGTCACAGTCCCCGACAGCACCGTCCTCGGCGGCGCCGACCAGGTGGGCCGGGGCTTCTACCAGATGATGGACGGCATCGAGGTCGGCCGGGTCAACGTCGCCGCCCGGGCCTGCGGCATCTCCATCCGGGCCTTCGAGCTGGCCGTCGGGTACGCCCAGCAGCGCCGGACCTTTGGCCAGCCGCTCGCGAAGCACCAGGCCATCGCCTTCAAGCTGGCCGAGATGGGTACGAAGATCGAGGCGGCGCATGCCCTGATGGTCAACGCGGCCCGGCTCAAGGACGCCGGCCAGCGCAACGACGTCGAGGCCGGGATGGCGAAGCTGCTCGCCTCGGAGTACTGCGCCGAGGTCGTCCAGGAGGCGTTCCGCATCCACGGCGGCTACGGCTACTCCAAGGAGTACGAGATCGAGCGGCTGATGCGGGAGGCCCCGTTCCTGCTCATCGGCGAGGGCACCTCGGAGATCCAAAAGACGATCATCTCCCGGGGTCTGCTCCGCGAGTACAAGCTCTGAGCGGTACGGAAAGGACGCCTCGTGGGGTCAGGGTTCCCGCCTGACGTGGGTCACGCCGAGGGGGCCTGCGCCGCGCGCATCAGCCGGAGCTGACCGATCTCGGCCACGTTCTTCATCAGCTCGGCGTTGACCCAGCCCACCAGGTGCCGGACGGTGTGCCCGCTCTCGGCCGGCCACGGAAACGTGGCAGCGGCCTCAAGATCGCCGTCGGTGAGGTCGTCGAGCACCGCCAGCCACCGGGTACGCAGGTCCCGCAGCCACGACACGGTCTCCGCGCCCGGTCCGGGCCAGTCGACGTCCTCCCGCGCCGGCACCGGGCGTCCGCTCAGGTGATCGGCAGCCGAGGTCCACCACCAGCCGAGGTGCCAGCTCAGCCAGCCGATCGTGGGCACCGGGACCGGATCGGGTTCAGCGTCCGCCCAGTCCGGTTTCCACAGGCCCTCGGAATCGCGGCGCATGGTCCACAGATGCTCGGCCGGCTGCCACCCGAAATCCGCCGGCTCCAACCGTTCGAGGTGGTACTCGAACAGCGACCAGGTGAGGTCGAACTGCCACCGGAGGAGGCTCTGGCACGACGTGGGCATCCGCACAGGATGCCGCTGATCGCCGCCCGGGTCGACTGGTATTCAGCTCCGCCGGGTCAGCCCGGCGGCGGCCCGCTCCACGATCAGGCAGCGGTCCTCCACGTAGTCGATGCCGGCCTCCTCGGCGATCCGCCGGGCCTGCGGCGAGACGATGCCGAGCTGCAACCACACCGCCGGGGCGCCGATCGCCACCGCCTGCCGCACCACATCGACGGCGTCGTCGGCCGGCCGGAAGACGTCGACCAGATCGACCGGGTGCGGGATGTCGGCCAGGGACCGGTACACCGGCTCGCCGAAGAGTTCGTCGGCGGACGGGTTGACCGGGATGATGCGCCAGCCGTGCCGCTGCATCTCCAGCGGCACGCGGTGGGCAGCCTTGACCGGATCGCGGGACGCGCCCACGACGGCGATCACGCCGGCGTCGGCGAGGATCTGCTTGGCGGAACGCATCCGACGACTGTAGCCGCGTCGCTGTCAGGCTGCCCCCGATCGACAGTTCGGGAACCTCACCGGCGACTGCGTCGCGCTCAGCCCGCCCCGTTCAGAGCAGGCTCAGCTGCTCCGACGCTGGTGCTGGCTGCGGCGCGTCACGGTGCTCGCCGGCCCCGGACCGGATCAACCCGTGACGGCGGGCGGCAATGCGGACCCGGGCGGTCAGCTCCCGCTGGTAGAACTGCGGCGCGTACGCGCCGGCCCGGAACAGCTCCCGGTAACGCGGAACCAGCCGGGGGTGCTCCCGCCCGAGCCACCGCGCGTACCACTCGCGGGCACCGGGGCGCAGGTGCAGCGCAAGCGGCGTCACGCTGGCGGCGCCCGCGGCGGCGATCGCCGCCACGGTGGCCTCGATGGACTCGTCCGAGTCGGAGAGGCCGGGCAGGATCGGTGCCATCAGTACGCCCACCTCGAAGCCGGCGTCGGCGAACCGGCGTACCGCGTCGAGCCGCCGGTGCGGGCTCGGCGTGCCGGACTCGACCGAGCGCCACAGTTGCTCGTCGAGGAAGCCGACCGAGAAGGAGACGTTCACCGGGGCGGCCTCGGCCGCCTGCCGCAGTAGCGGCAGGTCACGCTGGATCAGCGTGCCCTTGGTCAGGATCGAGAACGGGTTGGCGAAGTCGCGCAGCGCCTCGATGATCGGCGGCATGAGCCGGTAACGCCCCTCGGCCCGCTGGTAGCAGTCGACGTTTGTGCCCATCGCCACGTGCGCGCCGCGCCAGCGCGGCGCGGCCAGCTCACGACGCAGCAGCTCACCCGCGTTGACCTTGACGACCACCCGGCTGTCGAAGTCCGCCCCCGCGTCGAAGTCAAGGTAGGTGTGGGTGTTCCGGGCGTAGCAGTACGAACAGGCATGACTGCATCCCCGGTACGGGTTGATCGTCCACTCGAATGGGACGCGGGAGGTGCCCGGGACCTTGTTGAGGATCGACTTGGCGTGTATCTCGTAGAAGGTCATGCCGGCGAAGTCGGGGGTGTCGAAGGTGCGGACGACCGCCTCGGGCAGCGCCAGCGGCAGGGGTGGCGTCGCTGGCGCTGCCCGTCCGGGATCTCCCTCGACCGGGGGAGCGGTCAGGTTCTCCCAGCGCATGGCCAGTATTCGAACACATGTCCTAGTGGCGTGCAAGTGACTCGCCGGACACCCGCGTGTGGGTCGGGCGGCGTAGGGGGAGGATGAAGGCATGTCGACCTTCGTCTACGACGGTGACTGCGCCTTCTGCACAAGCTGCGCGGAGTTCATCGAGCGCCGGATCCCGACCGGTGCCCGGGTGGTGCCGTGGCAGTTCGCCGAGCTCGACCGGCTCGGCCTGACCGAGGCGGAGTGCGAGGAGGCGGTGCAGTGGGTCGGCTCCGACGGCAGCCGGGCCGCAGGCCCGGACGCCATCGCCGCGCTGCTCGCCAGCAGCGGCCGTGGGTGGCGGATCGCCGGAGCCGGGCTACGGATTCCGCCGGTACGCGCCGCCGCCTGGCCCGCGTACCGCTGGGTGGCCCGCAACCGGCACCGGATGCCGGGCGGTACGGCTGCCTGCTCGCTGCCCCAGGAGACCCGGGACCGCCTCTACGGCCCCTCCGCCGGCTGACACTCGCCGACCACATCCGTTTCCGGCCGCCCGGTGGCCGGGACAGCGGCCGGCTTCCCGGTCGGCGGGGCAGGAGTGACGCCCGGTGGGTCGGCGCCGAGTTGCGTGGCGACAACCGGGGGATGCGGGTCGAGGCCAGGTCGGTCGGACGGTGACCTGCGGGCGAGCAGCCGTCGGAGCGCGATCACCGGGCGGACCTTCTCCAGCGGCAGGAAGCTGGTCATGGCGACCAGGTGTGGTGCGAACGAGATGGTGATGGTCGCGATCGTCACCAGGTGGAACGAGTAGAAGAAGCCGACGGTGGCGAGCCGCCAGCGCTCGGGCAGCACGAAGACCAGCGGACTCAGCAGCTCGAAGGCGAGGATGCCGAACTGGGCGACGAGCAGCAGATGGGGTACCTGCGCGATCAGGTCGGCCAGGTCGGTGCCGCGTCGGATGATCGCTTTTGCGAGCACCGACCCGGTCGCCCAGTCCAGGCCGCCGAAGCGGAACTTCGCCCAGGCAGCCAGGAAGTAGGTGCAGATCACCGAGATCTGGGTGACCCGCAGCGCCCAGCCGCCGGCCTCCGACCTGGTCAGGTCACCGTGCCGGGCCCGGCCCGCAGTGGGCAGCACGGCCAGCGCGACGAGCAGGGCGAACCGGTCGTGGTCCACCTTGCCGTAGCTCATCGCGATGATCATCCACTCCAGGTAGAGCGCGAAGACCGTCCAGCCGAGCAGTCGGGGAGCGCGTCCGGTCGCGGCGAGCAGGGCCAGCAGCAGCAGGGCCCAGAAGATCACGCTCACCAGCGTCGCGGTGGGGGTGGGCAGCGGCAGTACGCGCCCGACGAAGAGCGGTTGGTACAGGTTGCCGGGCACGTCGACGCGGTCGCGTACCCAGGGGGTGAAGAAGACCAGGTCGGCGGCGACGAAGAGGTAGACGAGCGTGCGGAACGCGGCGACGCGACCGCGCGGCACCGCCTCGGTGAGCCAGCGGGTCACCGGGTGACCTGCCAGCTGACGACTGTCTCGTCGATCCAGCGGCCGGTGGGCCGACGGTCGGTGATGTCGTGCCACCGGATCACGATCCGCACCTCGGCCAGCTCCGGTGCGTCGGGATGGCGTCGGCCGTACGCCTCGGCGACCTCGCGCAACCGGCTGGGGTCGTCGACGTACCGGCTCTGCTGACCTTCGATCTCGGCCCGGCGGATGCCTGTCGCCCGCTCGCCCAGGTCGACGAGGTTACCGCTGAGGTCGACCCCTTCCACCCGGGTGTCTGGGGCGTCCGCGTCGGCGGGATCGGAGGTGGAGTACATCCGGAAGGGGCCGAACGGGAAGTGGTCGTCCGCGCCCCAGGTGGTGCCGGCGAGCAGGACGGCGAAGCCGAGTGCCGTCACCACCACCCGGACGGTGCGGCCACGGCTCGTCAACACATCCATCGCGTGCCGAAGATACGGCACCTTTGCTCGTCGGAGTGGCCCGAGCGGCGGGCCGTGTCCCAGCTGTGACAGGTAGGTGTCGCGGCAGGAGCGCGGACGTTGATGGCCGGGCCCGCAGCGGGCCCGGCCATCGTGTCCTGGTGAGGTCAGTGCTTGTGCTCGGCGAGCTTCTTGCGTACGTCGTCCATGTCGAGCGCCTGGACCTGCTCGATAAGGTTCTCCAGGGCCGACTCCGGCAGCGCGCCCGGCTGGGCGAAGACGATCACGCCGTCGCGGATCGCCATGATGGTGGGGATGGACCGGATGTCGAACTTGGCAGCGAGCGCCTGCTGCGCCTCCGTGTCCACCTTGCCGAAGGTGATGTCCGCATGCTTGTCGGACGATCGCTCGTAGACCGGAGCGAACCGCTTGCAGGGACCGCACCAGTCGGCCCAGAAGTCGACCAGGACGATGCCGTCGCCCTCGGTCACCTGGTCGAAGTTCGCCGTGGTCAGCTCGACGGTTGCCATGTGAGTCTCTCCGATCACGCGGAACAGCTACGTCTGGTGGAACCCGGGCGTACCCCTTCGCATTCCCGCCGTGGTGCCACCGTAACCCTGGTCGCAGTCCGGGTGGGGCCTTTGTCCACATCGATTGTTGTCGGTCTTCGAGGGTGTCCGCAGATCGCACATGCATGTCGCATTTGCGTGACCGCCCGTAATGGGAGCGTTTCCAATGAGATCAACGCTCTGACCCGGTACGACGCGGTAACTTTGGCGTTGACTAGCGGGGATTCGACCTGCGGAGATCGCTTATTGGCCGATGATCGGTCACTCAAAGTAATGTAACAAAAAGATAAATGTGACCTCGGTCTCTGTGCCGCCGGGCGGGTGTGGGGCAGAATCTTGAGGCATCAGAGCGTGGGCGGCGGGTGCCGGGGAGGGCCCCGCCGCTCATTGCGTCCGGCCCCAGGTCGACCCGCCGGCACCGCACCTGTCGCTCATGCGTTGATCAACAATCGTCCCGGTGCCGTCGGTGTGAGATTTCGACGCCCGCCGCGCCCCGCGCCTGGCCTTAACCCTCGATAAGGCATGCTGTGCCGAACTCCGTCGCCTCCGTCGAAGGGGACCAGGATGCAGTTCGGCCGCTACTACGAGGAGTTCGAGGTCGGCGCGGTCTACCGGCACTGGCCGGGCAAGACGGTCACCGAGTACGACGACCACCTCTTCTGCCTGCTCACCATGAACCACCATCCGCTGCACATGGACGCGCACTACGCCGGGACGGCGAGTCAGTTCAAGCGCAACGTCGTGGTCGGCAACTACATCTACTCGCTCCTGCTCGGGATGTCGGTGCCGGACGTGAGTGGCAAGGCCATCGCCAACCTGGAGATCGAATCGCTGCGGCACGTCGCACCCACCTTCCACGGCGACACGATCTACGGCGAGACCACGGTGCTGGACAAGCGGGAGTCCGCGTCCAAGCCGGATCGGGGCGTGGTGGCGGTGGAGACCCGCGGCTACAACCAGGACGGCACGTTGGTCTGCGTCTTCCGGCGCAAGGTGATGGTCCCCAAGCAGGAGTACGCGGCGGCAGCCGTGCCTGACGGCGTCGACCTTGAGCGGCCCAGCTTCCCCGAGCCCCGCTGACCCGTACCAGGCACGCCAGGCGGCATGCGGTAGCCGCCACCGACGTCGTCGCGGGGCGCGCTGTGGCGGGTTATCCCCGGGATGGGTCCGGTCCCGGGTGCGGGCGCATATGCTGGCGCCGGAGGTTCCGCCATGAGCGAGCGAATCACCACCACCGCCACCGCCTATTCCGCCACGGAGTGGGACCTGCTCACGTTTCTGCCCGGGCAGGTGATCGTGGCGGCGGCCCAGCCCGCTCCCGGGCGTCCGCACCGGAGCGTGGCAGCGGGCCTGGCCGGGTTGGACGCGGTGGCGGCCGGCCGGGCCTTCGACAGTGATCTCGTCCGGGCGGTGGTGGCTGCGATCTACGCCCGGGACGACGGCACGTCCCCGCCAGCGGCCCAGCCCACCGATCTGGTGGACGTGCTAGCCGCCTGCCGGGCCGTGGTGCGGGTGCTCGATCGCCACACCGACCCGGCCGACTCGGCCGCCTACCGGCAGTGGGTGCAGTCGGTGGCCGCCCGCGTCTGTCGTACCGCCTCCTCGGCGGTCATCGGCGACGCGCTGGCTCCCGTCGACCGCCGTTTCCTCGACCGACTCGGCGACGCACTGGCGCTGCGCTGACCGGCGTGCCGCCCTCACGCCGACCGGCGCGCTGGCGCTGCGCGCGCACCCGTTGCGTGGTCGGGGCGCCGCGCGGCGGGCGTGAAGCCGGGCGGCGGTGGCCGGGCGGCGGATGGCGGTCGGGCGGTGCGGCGTAACCTGCGTGACCGTGACCGATGAGCAGCCCGACGTCGGCGTGGGGCCCTGGCCCGGGGAGCCGCCGGAGGATCCCCGCTACGACCCGGAGTTGCTCGCTGCGGGGGACCGGCGCAACGTGGTCGACCGCTATCGCTACTGGCGGCGCGAGGCGATCGTCGCCGACCTGGACCGGCGGCGGCACGGCTTTCACGTGGCGATCGAGAACTGGCAGCACGACCTCAACATCGGCACGGTGGTGCGCAACGCGAACGCCTTCCTCGCGGCCGAGGTGCACATCGTGGGCCGGCGCCGCTGGAACCGGCGCGGTGCCATGGTCACCGACCGCTACCAGCACGTACGCCATCACGAGACGATCGACCAGTTGGTCGCCTGGGCGGCGGAGAACGACCTACCGCTTGTCGGCATCGACAATCTGCCCGGCTGCCGACCATTGGAGACCACCACGCTGCCGCGGCGCTGTGTCCTGCTGTTCGGTCAGGAGGGTCCGGGGCTCTCCGCAGCGGCACATTCCGCCTGCGACCAGATCTTCTCCATCGCCCAGTACGGCTCGACCCGCTCGATCAACGCGGGCGTGGCGAGTGGAATCGCCATGCACGCATGGATCCGCACTCACGCCACCCCACCCCCCACCTGACCCCCACCCCCTTCCCCGGGCGATCATGAAGTTGTTGTCACGACACGCCGGCTGGGGGCGCAACAACTTCATGATCAGCCGGCGCTGGCCGGGGCCGGGTGGGGGGAAAGCGGCGGCTCGGCTTGACGGGGGGGCGTTACGGGGCGACGGTGGAGTGGTGACGGTTGCGGTGAGTTGTCCAAGATGCGGCGGGTCGGTCCGACCGCCGGACCTCATGCACGCGGAATCCCGTTGCCCTGACTGCGGGCCTGTCGCCCCGCTGCACGTGCCCGAGCACATCGGCGCGGAGATCGTGGCCAGCGTGGTCGGTCACATCCAGGCCGCCGCCCAGCCGCAGCAGCCGGCGGTTCCGCTGTGGTGCCCGTGGCCGCTGCCTCCGGGTTGGACCACCACCGGTGTGGCGTGGGCCGGTGACGACCGGCTCGGAGTGCGCGCCACAGCGGTCGCCTGCGCCGGGCCCGCACCGCTGGGCGGTGGGCCGGCGGACCTGGTCTTCGTGGCTGAGGAACCGGGCGTGGGCCTGGGCGCGCGATACGCCGGGGTGCCGGGCCCGGACGCCGGACCGGAGTTGGCGGAGGCGCTCACCGACCCCGGCCCGGGGCATCCCGGCCATGTCGGACGCGCCGGGATCAGGGTGGCTGGTCACCCGACTCCACTGTGGTTGGTGAACTCGCTGCCGGATCGAAGCGCGTACGCCGGCGAGGCTCGGGGAATGTGGCTCTATGCGATAGCCTGGCCGGCGAGTGCGGGGCATCTGCTCGCTGAGGACGTGCTGCTGCACGACCTTGTCGAGTGGACGCCGTCCGAGCTCGTGTATGGCGCACCATCTCCGTACCTGCACGGGAAGGCTTGACAAGTCTCCCGGAATGTCGGAGAACGGACGCAGATATTCACGGTAAGACACCACGCTGATACTCTGGGTGCCGCTGCGGTAATGGGACCCGGCGCCGCGCGAGAGGATGGCCCGCCATGGTCAAGAAGGTCCTCACCTGGGCCGGAATCGCATTCTTGATCTTTTTCGTCGCCTACCGGCCAAACTCTGCGGCGGATGTGTTCAAGTCGCTGGGTGGCGGCATCATGGACATCGCCCAGGGCTTCGGTGACTTCTTCACCTCACTGGTCGCCTAGCCTCCGATGGGAAGCCCCTCCGGCCCACCCTTCGATCCCGACGATCCCGACCGGGCCCGCCGGGAGCGTGACACAGAGCCGATCCCCCGCATCGATCCTGACGACGGGCCGGGTTACGGCTCCGGCGCCCGCCTCTCCGATGGTCCGTCGTTCTCCGACGACGCCGGCTACGGCGACGGTCCCGGGTACGCCGGCGAGGGTCGGTCGGGTCGGTCCTGGGTGCGTGATCCGGAGGCGGGTTATCTACGCCCGGAGATCTCCGAGGAGGAACTGGCCGGTCTGCGTGCCGACGCCAGCGGTGCCACCCCGCGCCGGGTGCTGCCGCTGGAGGACGAACCCAGCTCCCTTGTCGCCCGCTATCTGTTCCCGACCGAGCGTTACCGGGGCGAGTGGAAGCGGCACTGGGTCCACCTGGTCACTCCGATCATCATCGGCGTCGCCGCCACCTTCGTCCTCGGCTACCTCTCCGGCTTCCTCGCCGGTCAGGACGTCGGCGCGCTCACCACGATCGCGGTGCTGCTCTGGTTCGCGGTGATGGGCTGGGTGGCGTGGCGGGTCGCCGACTGGTGGTACGACCGGTTCATCCTGACCAACAAACGGGTCATGGTGGTCAACGGGATCATCACCCGTCGGGTGGCGATGATGCCCCTGGTCCGGGTGACGGACATGAAGTACGAACAGACGCCGGCGGGCAGGGCACTCAACTACGGCACCTTCGTGCTGGAGTCCGCCGGCCAGGAGCAGGCGCTACGTGAGGTCAAGAACCTGCCAAACCCCAACGAGCTCTATCTACGTGTCGTCGAGGAAATGTACGAGCCGCAGGCGGTCGAGGCCCGGCTGGGCAAGGAGCAGGACGAGGCCAAGGCCGACGACGGAGCCTGAAACTTTCGACCGAACATCGGAGATATTGCGCACCTTCCGTCCTCGACCTGCTGGTCACGCTCTGGCAGGCTGCGGCAGGATCAGGCACGGAGGTGGCGTGTGGCCAGCAGCAACCCGCTGGAAGAGGAGTTCCGCGACTTCGTCGCGGCCCGCTCCGGCGCTCTGCTGCGGACCGCGTACCTGCTCACCGGTGACTGGGGTACGGCGGAGGATCTTCTCCAGACCGCGCTGACCAAGACGTACCTGGCGTGGAAGCGACTGGGCGGGATCGAGGCGATCGAGCCGTACGCCCGCCGGGTCATGATCAACACCTCGACTAGCTGGTGGCGGCGTCGCTGGCACGGCGAGCGCCCGACCGAGGTACTTCCCGAACAGGCCGCGGCCGACGAGATCGAACGCCAGTTGGATCGGGACGTGCTCTGGCGGCACCTGCGCGCGTTGCCCGCTCGGCAGCGTGCGGTGTTGGTGCTGCGCTTCTACGAGGACATGTCGGAGGCGCAGACCGCCGCCCTGCTGGAGATCTCGCCGGGCACGGTGAAGAGCCAGACCTCCCGGGCGTTGGCCACGCTGAGACGGCGGATGGGCACCGAGGACGCCTTCGGTCTGCGCGACGGGAGGTCGGAGCCGACCGAGCCGCCGACCGGGAAGGTGGCGCCCGCCGGGCAGGCGGCCAACCGGACCGGGACCGGGCGTCCGCAGCCCGAGGGCACCGGACGGGTACTTCGACACCGGCCGGACGCAACTCCCACCGGCGGGATCGTCCCGGCCCAGGCAGCCGGTGGCGCGACGTCGTCCCGTGGCGCGGCTGCCTCGCTCGGTACGACCGCCTCGACAGGCAACGTCGACCGCGGCGACGCGAAGCCGGGACCCGAGTCGTCGGCGCAGCCGGGCGGCGCGCTGGTCGGAGAGCGACGGTGAAGCAGAAACCACCAGCTCATGACAACCAGAGCCGGTTCCCGGATCGTTCATTGGACGTGCCGCCCGACGAGCTGGAAGGTGCCCTGCGGGAGATGCTGTCCCGGCGGGCGGCTGTGCCACGCGCGGTCGCCGCTGATCCAGCCGGTGCAGCGATCCGGCGGGCGAACCGCGTCCAACGCCGCCGCACTGTGGCCGGGATGGGCCTGGCACTGGCGGCGATCGTGACGGTCAGCGCGGGCAGCCTGCAGCTGCGCGACGACCGGCCGCCGGAGGGCGGCACCGTGGTGATCGGCGACCCGGACCGGCCCCCGTTCGTCGAGCGCACCATTCCGCCACCGGGCCCGGACACCGCACCACCGCTCGCCGAGGTCGATCTGATCTTGGACGGGGCGATCGCCACCGCGCAGGGCCGACGGGTGCCGCTGCACGGCACCGGCGACGTGGAACGGGTACACCGACTCACCGACGGCCGTGGCTGGTTGGCGATCGGGGCGCCGAACCTGGCCGGGCGCGTGCTCTGGGCGATCGCCGCGGACGGCACCGCGCAGGTGCTGCTGGCCGGTGCCGACGAGATCGTTCTCGATGCGGACGGCCGGCAGGTCGCCTGGAAGCAGGGCACGGTGCTGGCCGCCGCCGGCATCGTCAACGGCGAACTCGCCACCACCGTACGGGCCGAGGTGCCGGACGAGGCGGTGCCGCTGCGGTTCGTCAACGGTGCCGTGCTGGTCAGGCTGACCACCGACGGCCCCGGGCACGCGCTGTGGCCGCTGCGGCCCGGCCCGCTGGACCAGGGCACCGACCGGGCGAGTACGCACATCTTCGGTGCCCTGCCCGACGGCCGCCTGGTCGGTGGGATCACTCCGGGTGCCGGGCGGTCCGCCTGTCTGACGCTGCTCGACCCGGCCCGGGGCCTCGCACCCGCCAGACCGGGCTGCGGGCCGGAGCTGGCCGGCGACAGCCGGGGCGCGGTGTCACCGGACGGGCGCTGGCTGCTGGTCAACGGACGCTCGGCAGGTGAGGACTCGGCGTTGCTTGTGGACCTGACGAAGCTCGACACGCCAACCGGCGTCCGGCCTGCCGGGCCGCCGATGACCGGCACCGTGGTCTGGCGTACGCCTGACACGGCCTACTACGCCGACGCTGCCGGTGGCCTGGTGCGGGTGGCCGTCGACCTGGTGGCCGCGGGCCGTCCCGCCGTGCCGAACGCCCTGCCCGGACTTCCCCCCGGTGAACTGCCGGTGGTGGTGAGCGGTGGCTGACCGGGCACCCGGTGACGGCGGCCGATGACCCACCGGATCGACCTGCACACGCATTCCACGGCCAGCGACGGCACGCTCACCCCCGCCGAGCTGGTCCGTGCCGCGGCGGCGGCCGGACTCGACGTGGTGGCGATCACCGACCACGACACCACCGACGGCTGGGGACCGGCGCTGCGCGCGCTACCGCCCGGGCTGCGGCTGGTCCGTGGCGCGGAGCTGTCCTGCCGGTGGGACGGAGACCAGCCCCCGGTGCCGCTGCACCTGCTGGCCTACCTCTTCGATCCGGCGCACCCGGAACTGGTCGCCGAGCTGACCCGGGTACGGGCAGCGCGGCTGGCCCGGGGCGAACGGATGGTAGCCCTGCTACGGGCCGACGGCATCGACGTGGACTGGCCACAGATCCTGGCCCTGGCCGGCGGTGGGACGGTGGGGCGACCGCACATCGCCCAGGCGCTCATCCGGGCCGGTCTGGTGGCCACCACCAGCGAGGCGTTCGGGCCGGAGTGGCTGGGGGAGCGGTACCGGCTGCCCAAGGACGACATCGACGTGTTCCGGGCCGTACGGCTGATCCGGGCGGCCGGCGGGGTGGCGGTGTTCGCTCATCCCCGGGCCAGTCGACGCGGCCGGATCGTGCCGGACGAGCTGATCGCCGAGCTGGCCGAGGCTGGGCTGGTCGGCCTGGAGGCCGACCACGAGGATCATTCGCCCGCCGAGCGGGCCCACGTACGCGGTCTCGCCGCCGAACTGGGTCTGCTGGTGACCGGCTCGTCCGACTTCCACGGCAGCCACAAGACGGTGCAACTGGGTGCCTTCACCACAGGCGTCGAGGCGTACGAACGGATCGTCGCCGCCTCCTCCGGGGTGACCGCCGTCGCTTCCGGCTGACCTGGGTTTCCCCGCCGACGGCCACGGCTACGGTGACCGGGTGGATCTCAAGCTCTTCGGCGAGGTCTTCGTGACCCTGCTGGTGATCGTCGACCCGCCCGGCATGATGCCGATCTTCCTGGCGCTCACCGGCCCGCTGTCCGCGCGGGAACGCAACCGGGCCGCCTGGCAGGCGGTCGCGTTGGCGCTGGGTGTCATCGTGATCTTCGCGGTGGCGGGTCAGACGCTGCTCGCCTACCTGCACGTCGACCTGCCGGCGTTGCAGGCGGCCGGTGGGCTGCTGCTGATCCTGGTCGCGCTGGAACTGCTCACCGGCAAGACCGACGACCCGACCAAGCAGGCCACCGCCAACATCGCCCTGGTGCCGCTGGGCACCCCGCTGCTGGCCGGGCCGGGCGCGATCGTGGCGACGATGCTCTTCGTCCAGCGGGCCGACGGGGCGGCCGACTTCTCCGCGATCGCCGCCGCCATCGTCGCGGTGATGCTCACCGTCTGGATCGTGCTGCGATTCTCCGGAGGCATCGTGAAGGTCCTGCGTCCGGGTGGGATCGAGGTGCTCACCCGGATCGCCGGCCTGCTGCTCGCGGCCATCGCAGTACAGCTCATCGCGGACGCGATAGCGGCGTTCGTGGCGCAGTACAACGGCGCCGGCTGACCGGCTCGTCCGGTCTGTCGGAGGTGGATGGCAGGATCAGGTCGTGCGACGAGCCTCCCCAGCCGGACGACCCGCCGCCGGTGGCCGCCCGCCCCGGCCCCGCGACGCGCAGCCCGAGCAGCTCGGCTTCGAGGGCATGCCGGAGCGACTGTTCGTCTGCACACCGAGTCGACTCGGTGCTTACGCGGACTGTCCACGGCGTTACCGCTACTCCTACGTCGACCGTCCGGCCCCGCCGAAGGGCCCACCCTGGGCGCACAATTCGCTCGGCGCCAGCGTGCACACCGCCCTGAAGAACTGGTATGCGCTGCCGGCCGACAGGCGTCGCCCGGAGGTGCTGCCCACCCTGCTCAAGGGCACCTGGGTACGCGAGGGCTACCGCGACGACGAGCAGGAGCGTGACGCCTACCGGCGGGCGCTGGGCTGGCTGGAAGCGTACGTGGGCGGGCTCGACCCGGCCGACGAGCCGGTCGGGGTGGAGCGGGTGGTGGCGGTGAAGACCGGGGTGCTGGCCTTCAACGGTCGCGCCGACCGGATCGACTCGCGGCCCGGCCCGAGCGGTCCCGAGCTGGTCATCGTCGACTACAAGACCGGCCGTGCCGGGCTGGACGGCGACGACGCGCGCGGGTCGCAGGCGTTGGCGCTCTACGCGTACGCGGCGGAGCGGGTGTTCCGCCGACCGTGTCGCCGGGTCGAGTTGCACCACCTGCCGAGCGGCACCGTCGCGGCGCACGAGCACAGCGTCGATTCACTGGCGCGGCAGGTGACCCGGGCCGAGGAGACAGCCCGCGACATCATGGCCGCCGAACGGTCGGTCACCGACGGCGCTGATCCGGACGACGCCTTTCCGACCGCCCCCGGCCCCCGCTGCGCCTGGTGTGACTACCGGCGCAGCTGCCCGGCGGGCGCCGCGGCACCGGGCAAGGAACCGTGGGCCGCAGTGGAACGCTTCACCGCGCCGGCAGCCGACGAGGATTGACCCGAGCCGTTTACCGGTGCCCTGCCGGTGATGCACCTAACCCGCGACGCCACTCGGCGGGCCGGCCCCGCGAACGCGCCGACGCCGTGATCAGGAAGCGGTGGCGGAGGCGGTGAGTCGGGCCGCACGTTCCTTGGCGGCGCGCTGCATGGGACCTTCCCGCCAATCACGCGGCAGGGCGGTGAGGGCGAGCCGCAGCGCGCGGACCGTCACGTCGGCCGACAGCGCGGTGGTCGGCAGACCGAGCCCGCCGTAGAGCCGCCGCGCCCATGGCGGCAGCAGGGCGAGCGCGGTCCCGGCGACACCCAGGTACGCCCACCGGGGCGGGCCGAGGTTCAGCCCGATCCGGGCCGGCAGGCTGAGTTTCCACGGCAGCGGCGGTGCGGTCAGGAACAGAGCCGTCTCGGCGGCCTCCCGGGTCATCCGTAGCTCGGGTCGGATCCGCTGGTAGTACTCGGCCACCTCGGCGGCGGTGCCGGGCACGGTCTCCGGAGCCAGGCCGACGAGGGCGGCGGTGCGCCGTTGCTCGGTGTAGTAGCGATCCACCTCGTCGGCATCCAGCGGTACGCCGGCCCGCCTCGCGGTGTCGAGGAACGATTCCACTTCGGTGACGTGTACCCAGCGAAGCAGGTCGGGTTCGTCGATCCGGAACCGCTCGCCGGTGGTCGGGTCGACAGCTGCCATCCGGGCGTGCAGTCGACGGAGCCGCCGACCGGCCCGCTCCGCCTCGTCGGTGGTCCCGTAGACGGTGGTCCCCACATAGTCGGCGGTGCGGATCAGACGCCCCCAGGCGTCCTTGCGGTAGTTGCTGTTCTGCGCGACCCCGGCCATCGCCCGTGGATGCAACGCCTGGAGATAGAGCGAACGCAGACCGGCGACGAACAGGATCGGCTCCTGGTGCAGCTTCCAGGTGACCGAACCGGGACCGAACAGGCCGACGTCGACGGTATCCACCCGTCAAGGGTGCCACGCCTGCCGGCGTGAACCCGGGCGGTCGGGGCTGCGTATGGAGCAACAGGGCGTTGGGTGGATCAAACATCGACCCGTACGCTGACACCCACGATCACCTTCGGAGGTGCCGATGTTCGAGAAGGCGCTGGGCCTGCCCCTACACGTACTGGTCGTGCACGCCGTCGTGGTGTTCGTGCCGCTGCTGGTGCTGCTCGCCCTCGCGTACATCGCGTTGCCCCGGTTCCGTGCTCGGCTGGACTGGGCGGTGGCGTTGCTCGCGGTGGTCGCCCCGATCACCGCGTGGGTTGCCAAGAAGTCCGGCGAGGCGCTGGAGGCCCGGCAGATCGAACGGGGCTTCTCCGGCGAGATCCTCGACAAGATCAACGATCATGCGGCGCACGGCGAGATGCTGTTCCGCGTCACGTTGGCGCTCGGCCTGGTGGTCATCCTGCTGCTGGTCGCCACCAGCAACCACCCCCGGGTGCCGAAGCTGCCCGGTTGGGTGCCTGTGGTGCTGTCGATCGTGGTGCTGGGGTTGGGCGTCGCCGCCCTCGTCTACGTCTGGCTCACCGGTCACTCCGGCTCCGAGATGGTCTGGGGCAACACCTACGAATAGGCGGACCCGGTCGGGCCGGGCGTCGGCTCAGAACAACAGCCGGGTGCAGAGCAGACAGGTCAGCACCACGAGCACGGCGCCGGCGATCGCGCCGATGGCCCAGGTCACCCGCTGCGCCCGCTGCTCCTGCGCGTCCAACGCGATCATGTCCTGGCCCGGCAGTTGCCGGGGCGGTGCCGGTTGCAGGTGCACAGGTGGCCGCCAGCCGGGCGGCGGCGCCGTGGTGGGTGGCGGCCCGCTGTAGCCGCCCACGTCGCCTGAGGGTCCCGCCACGTCGGAGGCTGCGTCCGGTACGGATGAGCCTGGTGACGAAGGCTGACTGGCGTCGGCCGGTGCCGGGGTGCGCTCCGCCGGCGGGCCGGAGGGGGATCCTTCGCCGGAGTCGGGCCGGCGCCACGGATCGTCTGGGTCCGGACCGGTTCGGGGGATCGTCACGCCGTCCGACGCTACCAATCACCCCATCACCGCACCGTCAGGCCGCGCCCGACCGGTCATGATCCGGACAACTTCGGGGATAGTGCTGCCTCGCGCGAACGAGACCCAGCACTATCCCCGAAGTTGCCAGGATCTTGAGTGCCGTGGCTGCGCTAGTCTTGCCGCTCGTGAGCACTCGCGAACCCGATGGCCGGGCCGATGACGATCGCGCGGTCGAGTTGACCGACGACTTCGTGGTGCTGCCGGAGCAGACCGCCGACGACACCGACCACGGGTGGGGCGAGCGGGCCGGCGGCAACGACGACTGGTTGCTCGCCGAGCGCCCGCCGCACTGGGGCTGACCGTCCGTGTTGCCGGGAGACCGGCCGGACAGTTCCGGTACGGGTGTCGGTCAGGCGGGGCTGGTCGAGGCCGCCGCCTTGCTCGCGCCGCCGGAGGAGCCTCCGGAAGACCCGTTGCCCGAGCCGGACGAGGCGGAACCGGACGAGGCGGAGCCGGACGATGAGGAACCGGACGACGAGGAGTTCGCGCCGGTCGAGCTGGAGGATGACGACTCCGACTTGCCGCTGGACCCGTTGGACGTGGTGTCCGAGCCGGAGGAGCGGGAGTCGGTGCGGTAGAAGCCCGAGCCCTTGAAGACGATGCCTACCGAGTTGAACAGCTTCCGCAGTCGTCCCTCGCACGCCGGGCAGTCGGTCAGCGGCTCGTCAGAGAAGGACTGCACCGCCTCGAGCTGGTGACCGCACGCGGTGCAGGCGTACTGGTACGTGGGCACGTTCTCCTCCGGATCTGGCACGGCCGGTTGGCACTCGACGTATTCGAGTGCCAATGGTGCGTCATTGCCCCCCGGTTCGTCCAGCGGAAGTGTGGGGCACGACACCTGGGAGGGTCACCAGGCCGTGGGTCGGGGTCACCACCGCCCGTACCGGCTGGTCGTGCGGTTCGCCGGGCAGCTCGTCCAGCAGCTCGCCGTCGTGCAACGGCACCACCGTGAGCACGGTCGCCGGCACCCGGGCCAGGGCCCGATCGTACGATCCACCGCCGCGACCCAGACGGACGCCCCGCTTGTCCACCGCCAGTGCCGGCACCACCACCAGATCGGCGGTGGCCACCGCGGTGACCCCCAGCCGGGGCCCGGCCGGCTCGCGGATGCCCCGTCCGGCGGCGACCATCGCCTGCGACCGGTCCCAGGCCGCCCAGTCCAGGTCGAGGTCGTCGCGGAGCACCGGCAGCAGCAGGTCCGCGCCGGGGGGCAGCGCGTCGGCGAGCACCGCCGGCAGGTCCGGGCCGCCCGGTTCCCCACCGACCGGGGCGTACGCGGCCACCCGGCCGGGCCGCAGCCGGCGTACCAGGGCGGTCAGCTCGGTCTGCACGCGGGCCGCTGCGGCGGCGCGCTCAGCTTCGGTGCGGGCGCGGCGGCGGGCGAGCAGCCCGACCCGGGCGATGCGCTTCGCGTCATGCGCCACTTCCGCTCCTTCAGCAAATTCCGGCACGCAACACTCCTCACGCAACGCTCGTCAAGCCGTCGCTCTGTGTCAGCATCGCAGGCAACTGTCGCGCAACTTCCGGGGGGAAGGGGAAGCGTTGACGCTACGCGGGCGGTTGACCGCAGCCTTCCTGGCGGTGGCGTTCGGCCCGGTCCTGCTCGGTGCCGTCTTCGTCGCCGCCACGGTGGCCGCGGTCGACCGCAGCCGTGCCACCGAGCGACTGGCGGTGGCCGCCACCGCCGTCCGTACCTCGGTCGACGCCCTCTGCCAGCAACTGCGCGCCGCCGCCGACGCGGTAGCCGTCACCACCGACCACGCCGGGACCGCCGCGCAGGTGGTCAGTCGGGGTCTGGCCAGCGCCGTGCTCGTCACCGACGAGGCCGGTCGGGTCAGCTACGCCACCCCGGACCCGCCCCCGGCACCGTGGCGGGACTGCGCGGCGCCGGAGCCGCCCGGCGGAGCGGTGAGTGCCCTCGTGGTGCGGGTGCAGCTACGCGACGCCGCCGGCTCGGCACTGGGTGCTGTCGCCGCCGCCCAGCCGGTCGACCCCGCCTTCGTCGGGCGGTTGGCCGCGGTGACCGGGGTCGCGGTGACCCTGCTCGACGGGGCCGCGCCCGTCCAGGTGGCCCACACCACCGAATCCGGCAACGGCCGTGACGCGGTGCTTGCCGCCGCCGCCTCCCTACGGGGCGAACGCGTCACCGGCACGACCGACGGACGGTACGTGCGTCGCGCCGGCCCGACCGCCGGGCAGCCGTTGCCCCTGGTGTTGTCGGTGCCCAGTGACCAGCCGCCCGGTCTGCACGCGGTGCTGGTCGCCGTGGTGCTGCTGGCCGCACTGCTCGGCGTGGCGGTCGCCTGGCGGCTGGCCCGGGTGACCACCCGGCCCCTTGTGGAACTGGCCGGTGCGGCGGACCGGGTCGCCACCGGCGATCTCACCACTCGGGTACCGGTACGCAGCAACGACGAGATCGGTCGGCTGGCCGTCGCCTTCAACCGGATGACCCGCGAGACGGGCGGCTACCTGACGGCGCTGGCCAGCAGCCGTGATCAGCTTCGCGGGCACCTCGCCGTCCTCGGCGACACCCTGGCCAGCACCCACGACCTGCCCCGGATCCTGTGGGTGATCCTGCACAGCGCGCTCGCCGCGACCGGGGCCCGGGCCGGGGCCGTGCTCCTCACCGAGCAGGGTGAGCAGCTCGTCGCCAGGTGCAGTGTCGGGCTCGACGACCGCTGGGTGGGCACCGGGCCGCTGCGGGTGCCACTGGGCAGCGGGGTGGTCGGCGCGGTCGCGGCGACCGGTCAGCCCCGCCGAGGTCGGGTGGAGCCGACGGGCGTCGCCTCGGACGAGCCGCGCTGCCGCACGTACATCGCGGTGCCGTTCGCGGCCCCCGACGCGACTGGCGGCGACGCGCCGGGCGTGGCCTCGGCGGCTGTCGCTCCGGGCCGACCGGCGGAGGTGGTGCTGGGCGTCCTGGCCCTCTACGACCGTCTCGGCGGGGAGGAGTTCGACGACGACGACCTGGCCACCCTGCGCACCTTCGCCCGGCACGCGGCGGTGGCAGTGGACAACGTACGGGTGCACGAGGAGGCGCAACGGCTGTCGCTCACCGACCCACTGACCGGGCTGTGGAACTACCGGTACCTGCGCGAGTCGCTGCGCCGCGAGGTGGAGCGGGCCAGCCGGTTCGGCCGGATGGTGAGCGTTCTCGCCCTCGACCTGGACCGCTTCAAGAGAGTCAACGACACGTACGGGCACGCGGCAGGTGACACAGTGCTCGCCGAGTTCGCTCGGCGGGTACGTGGCGAGATCCGGGAGGTGGACCTGGCCTTCCGCCGGGGCGGTGAGGAGTTCGTGGTGCTGCTGCCGGAGACCGACGCCCATGGCGCGACGATCGTCGCCGAGCGGCTCGGCGCGGCTGTCCGCGACAGCCCGGTCACGGTGGTGGGGCACGCCGGTGTCCGGGAACTGGTCCCGGTGACCGTGTCCATCGGCATCGCCGTCTTCCCGGACCACGCCGACACCGGGCCGCAGGTGTTGGCGGCGGCGGACGAGGCGCTCTACGCCGCGAAGACGGCGAGTCGGGACACCTGGCGACTGGCCCCGCCCCGGGAAACCTCGCCGACCCGTGAGGTTCCGGTGCCACCGGCGGCCCGCAGTCCCGCCGACGGACTGCCCCGGGCCGGACCTGACGGGCCGGCCGTCGGCGTCCCACCGGCTGGCCCGGAAGCCGCTCCAGGCGTACCGACCACAGGTGAGGCGGCAGCTGGATCCGGCACCGTCGGCACCGGCAGAACCGGTCCGGCGGGCGGCGCGTCTTCTGGTCCTCACCCGCCGCGGCGTGGCCATGGCCGATAGTCTCGCGACATGTCGGAGCACTCAGCGCACCCCTCAACGGCCGCCGCCACCGGCCGTCCCCGTGCCGTCAAGGCCGTCATCCCGGCCGCCGGACTGGCCACCCGGTTCCTGCCGGCCACCAAGGCAGTGCCCAAGGAACTGCTGCCGGTCGTCGACCGGCCGGTGTTGCAGTACATCGTCGAGGAAGCCGCCCAGGCCGGCATCGGCGACGTGCTGCTGATCACCGGCCGGGGCAAGACGTCGATGGTGGACCACTTCGACCGTCGCCCCGACCTGGAGGAACGGCTCGCGGAGAAACCGGACCTGCTGGCCGCCGTCAAGCGGACCGAGGAACTGGCGTCCATCTACACCTGCCGCCAGCCGGAGCAACTGGGTCTCGGGCACGCCGTCGGGTACGCGGAGTCCCACGTCGGCGACGCGCCCTTCGCGGTGCTGCTCGGCGACGAGTTCGTCAACCTCAGCGAGCCGCTGCTACCGGCCATGCTGGAGCTTCAGGCGCGTACGGGTGGGGTGGTGCTCGCCTTCTTCGAGGTCGACCCGGCGGAGACGAAGCGGTACGGGATCGCCTCCGTCGAGCCGGCCGAATCCGAGCTGACCGACATCGGCGAGGTCGTGAAGGTGACAGGCATGGTGGAGAAGCCGAAGCCGGAGGAGGCACCGAGCAACCTCGCCGTGCTCGGCCGGTACGTGCTGCCCGGCAAGATCTTCGACGCCATCCGCCGGACGAAGCCGGGCAGCGGCGGGGAGATCCAGCTGACCGACGCGATGGAGATCCTGCGTACCGAGGGCACGCCTGTGCACGCGATCGTCTACCGCGGCATCCGCTACGACACCGGAATGCCCCTGGGCTACCTGCAGACCGTGGTCCAGATCGCCGCCGACCGTGAGGACCTGGGCGGCGAGTTCCGCAAGTGGCTCGCCGAGTTCGTCAACTCCGACGCGTCGGGCGGTCCGAATACATGACCACGACGGCCGACGCCGAGGCGGCCGAAAACGGGTTGACGCCGCTCGCCGACTACCTGGGCAGCGTGCTGCGCAGGTTGCGCGCGCTGCCTCCGCTCGACCTCGACCTCACCCAGGCGTACGGCAACGTCCTCGCCGAGGACGTCGTCGCCCCGCACTCGTTCCCGGCCTTCGACCAGGCGGCCGTGGACGGGTACGCCGCGCGCTGGGAGGACATCTCGGGCGGAGGCCGGGGCGTGGGGTACGTCCCGGTCCAGTCCAGCCGGCCGGGCGGTCGCACGGTACGGCTCAACGTCGTAGGTGATCTCGGTGCGGCGAGTTGGCGGCCGGTCCGGCTCACTCCGGGCTCGTGTTTCTCGGTGGCGGCCGGCGCGCCCCTGCCGATCGGCGCTGACGTGGTCGTTCCGGTCGAGTGGACCGACCAGGGCATGGCGGCGGTGGAGATCTTCCGGGTGCCGAAGCGGGGGTACGGCGTCCGTCGCACGGGCGAGGAGGTGACCGCCGGTGCACTGCTCGCCCACTCCGGCACGTACGTCTCGCCAGCGCTGGTGGCGGTGCTCGCCGCGACCGGCATCGGCCACGTGGTGGTGCGACCGAGCCCCCGGGTGGTGATCGTGGCCACCGGTGACGAACTCGTCGACGTGGGCCGGGGCAGCCAGCCCGGCCAGGTCGTCGACGCGAACTCACACGCCCTGACGGCCGCGGCGGCGGAAGCGGGGGCGTTGGCCTACCGGGTGGGCATCTGTGACGACGACCCGGAAGGGCTGCGCGGGCTGCTGGAGGACCAGACCCTGCGCGCCGACCTGATCATCACGACCGGTGGTACCGGCACCGGGCCGGGCGACATGGTCCGCCGGATCCTGTCCCGCCGGGAGGGCAGCCGGGCCGGTCCGGTCACCTTCACCGATGTGGCGCTCTATCCGGGTACCGCCCTCGGTTTCGGCACTGTCGGCGCCGAGGAGGTGCCGGTGGTCTGCCTGCCCGGCGACCCGGGAGCCGCGATGATCGGCTTCGAGGTGCTGGCTCGACCGGCGATCAACCTGTTGGCCGGGGCGGAGCCGGTGTTCCGGCCCAGCGTACGGGCGCACCTGCTGGAGACCGTCTCGTCACCTGTCGGGCTGCGTGAGTTCCGGCCCGCACACGTCGCCGAGCGGCGTGGCGGGGGTTACACTGTTCAGCCGCTCAACGGCGGCCCGTTCACGCTCTCCGGTCTGGCGGAGGCGAACGGACTTCTCGTTCTCGGCGAGCGGGTGACCGCCGCCGCCGCCGGCTCCACCGTCGACGTGTTGCTGCTGGACCGCCGCCGGTGACCCACCGGTGACGCGCGGGAGTGGAGGTTCGGTGTTCCGACGGGCGCCTGGCTGGCCGGCGGTGCTCTCCGACGGCCCGGTGCTGCTGCGGCCGTACCGGCGGTCGGACGCGGCGGCCTGGTCGCAGGTGCGCCGGGCCAACCGGGAGTGGCTGGCCCCCTGGGAGTCGTCCGTACCGGGTGACTGGGACGAGCTGAACTCGCCAGCCACCTTCCGCTGGGTCTACCGCGACCAGCGGCGCTCGGCGCGTACCGGCGAGGGAATGCCGTTCGCGGTCTGCCTGCACGAGAACGGTGCGGAGCGGCTCGTCGGCCACATCAACGTGGGCAACATCGTGCGCCGGGCCTTCTGCTCCGGGTACGTCGGCTACTGGGTGGACCGGCGGGTCGCCGGCCGGGGTGTCATCCCGACCGCGCTGGCGCTGGCCGTCGACCACGCCTTCAACTCCGGCGGTCTGCACCGGATCGAGGTCAACATCCGCCCCGAGAACCTGCCGTCCCGCCGGGTGGTGGAGAAGCTGGGCTTCCGCGAGGAGGCGTACCACGCGCGCTACATGCACATCGACGGTGCCTGGCGCGACCACATCGGGTACGCGATGACCAGCGAGGAGATCGCCGCCGAGGGTGGCCTGCTGGCTCGTTGGCACCGGCTGCGCGCCCGTACCCCGTGAGCCGTCCCACGTGCGGGATCGGCGCGGCGCGGCGGATCCCGCGACGGTGACCCGTAACCTCAGGTAACTGCAAGCTGCGGCAGGCGCTGCCCGCCCCGCATGATTCACGTCGCCGACGCCGATCGGTGGAAGATCCTGCGGCCGGTCGGCGCTTGCACCGAATCTGGTGACGGGAGGGGTGAGGGTGCCGACCTCGGTGCTCCTCGCCGTCCTCGCCGCCGCCGGGCTGCTCGCCCTCGCTCCGGCGCTGGTTCGCCGGTACGACGCCGCCGAGCGGCTGGTGGCGGAGCGGGCGCAGTCGACGGCGCGGGTGCTCCAGCGCCGTCGACGCCGTCGCACTGTCCCGGGGCGGCGACCGGTAAACCCCTCCCGCGCCCTGGTGATCACCCTCAGCGAGGACCGCGACTCGGGGGAACTCGCCACCCCGGTCTCCGGCCCGCCCGCCCTGCGCCGCTCGGTCCCGCCCGCGCCTCGCCGGGCAGCCGACGCAGCCGGGGCACCGTTACCAGGTGAGCCGGGCTCGGACTCCTCCCGCGCGTCGGGTGCGCGCCGCTCCGGACGGCCGAGCCGGCTGCGCGCCGTACCGGTGGGCGGGAGCCGACCCCGCCGCCGCCCCGACCGGCGGCACCACCACACCCCCGCCATCTACCGCCGCCGTCGAGTGCTCGCCGCGCTGGTGCTGCTCAACGCCGTCGAGCTGATCGGCGTGCTGGTCGTGGGCCCCGGATTCTGGATCAGCTTCGGCGTCACCGCCACCCTGCTGATCGTGTACGTCGTACACCTGCGCGCCCGCGCGTTGGCCGATCGCCGGCGGCGCCGGGCCCGGGCTCGGGAGGCCGCGTGGCTGGCCGCCCGCCAGGCCGAGGTACGCCGGGAGCAGGCCCGCCGGGCGGCGGCCCGCCGGGAGGCGCAGCGCCGCCTGGCGGCTCAGCGGGAGTCCGTCCGACGCAGCGCGATGGGCCTGGACCGCCCCGCCGACCTGCCGCAGGCTGCCAACGGCGGCTCGGTCTCCTACCGCCGCACCGGCGGCCTACGCGGCCGCCCCTACGAAACCGGCCCTGGCTCCCACACCGCCTGACCCACCCGACGTCGGGTGGGCGAGG
>NZ_BOOZ01000009.1 GCF_016863495.1 Micromonospora andamanensis | reverse complement strand
CGACAACATCCCCGATGTTGCTGCATCGGGCCGCGCCGGAGGCAGCAACATCGGGGAAACTGCGCGGATCTTGTGGGGCCGGGGTGGCGGGGTGGTTCGCGGCGGGAGCGCTCGACCTGTTAGCCTTGTCGCCGGCCCGCCCGGTGAAAGCCGGGTGGGACCGACGCCGGTTTGACCGGCGGAGGGGCTGTGGCGCAGACCGGTAGCGCACCTCGTTCGCATCGAGGGGGTCAGGGGTTCAAATCCCCTCAGCTCCACCCGGTTCAAAGGCCGTTCCCGTAAGTCGGGGACGGCCTTTCGTGATCTTGCACTGTGGGGCTGGGCAGTGGTCGGCCGAGCAGGGCGGCACGGGTCAGCTCGGCCTTGTTGCCCACGCCGAGTTTGGCCCGGATGCGTTTGACGTAGGTGTCGACAGTGTTCGGGCTGAGGCCGAGCCGGGTGGCGATCTGCCAGTGGGTCAGCCCCTGGGAGATCTGCGTGAGGACCTGATTTTCCCGTTCGGACAGGGTGAGGCCGGGGCCGGGTGGCATCTCTCGGACCTGGGTGACCTGGCCGAGCGCGCGTACCGCGTCGACGATGTGGCCTGTCGGTGCGTGCCTGTTGATCACCTTGTGCGCGCCGGCGCGGAGGTAGGCGCCGGTGTCGGCGGCGCCGTCGTCGAGTACGAGGACGAGCATCCGGCGGGCGGTGTCGGTGATCGCGCCGAGGTCGTCCGGGGCAGGGAGTCCGTCGACGTCGACGATTGCGGCCTCGGCGGTAGCGGCCGGTTCCTCGTCGGGTGACCGGCGTACGCCGACGACCTCGACTCCGGCGGCGGCCAGCGTGTGGACGAGACCCACTGTGTAGATGGGCGAGCGGACGAGCAGATCGGTCCGGATCACGTATCACCTGCCTCGATGCCTGCTCCGGCTTATCTGGGATACAGGTGTGGGGTGGTCGCGGGCAAGCCGTTCGAGCGGTGGCGGGTCGCGGGTACACGCCGGCGTGGCCTGACGGTCCGGCTGATCGGTGGCATCATCCCCATCGTGACCCTCTCTGCACGGCAGAATGCGGGCCGGCTGCGCCAGCGGCAGGAGTGGCAGTTCTTCGCCACCACGTTCCGGGCCCGGCCGGGGCTCGCCGGGCTGTGGTGGGGGATCGTTGTACTGCGCGGCGTGCTACCGGCAGGCTTCGCCGTGGCGATGGGCGTGCTGATCGGGGCGATCGACGACGGAGCGCCGCTCGTCGCCCCGCTGGCCCTCACTGGTGTGATTTTCCTGGGCATGCAGGTGCTCGGTCCGATCCACATGGCACTGAGCCGCAACATGGGCGACCAGACCGCTGCCTGGCTCTACGACCGACTTACCGACTACTGCCTGGAGCCGGCCGGCCTCGGGCACCTGGAGAACCCTGGGTTGGCCGCTGACCAGGCGGCTGCCCGCGACTTCGACCTCGGCCAGAGCGCGCCGCCGCTGCGGCTGTCGATGGGGTTCATCGCGGACGGCATAGTCTCGTTCGTCAGCGGCGTCGCGTGTGCGCTCGTGCTCTTCGGTTACGTCTGGTGGGCACCGCCGATCCTGGCCGGCTGCTGGTTGGCCACGCACTGGTTGTTGCGGGAGAGCGGGATCTGGCGGGACCGCAACACCGACGAGGTACGGCGGGCGCAGCAGGACGCCGAGTACCACTACCGGTTGGCAGTTGATCCGGCCCCGGCCAAGGAGATCCGGCTCTTCGGTCTGGCCGACTGGGTGCTGAATCGTTTCGTACTGCGTCGGCGCCGGCTTCATGAGCTTCAGTTCGAGGCGACCCGGCTGCGTGAGCGGTCGGTGCTGCTGAGCCTAGCCGTCGTGCTGACCGGCAACCTGGCCGTGTTCGGGGCGATCGGCCGTGATCTGGTCGGCGGCGGGCTGGCGCTCGGCGCGGCTGTGACATTCACCCAGGCGGCGATCGGGGCTGTCGCGATCGCGTTCGGTGGACTCAACTGGTCGCTCGACTCGGCTGCCGCCCCGGTCGCCGCCGTGCTGCGGTTGCGCGAGCCGATGGCCACCGCGGGTGCGCTGCCCGCCCCGTCAGGCCCGTCATGCCCGTCAGGCCCGACGGGCTCGTCCGGTCGGCCCGGCTCGGCCGGTCCGCTGACTGCGCAGACCGGCTCCGGTGCCGGAGAGTTGCGGCTGCGCGGCGTCACCTTCGGCTACCCGGGTACCGGCACGACGGTGCTGCGGTCGTTGGACCTGACGGTGCCGGCCGGCTCGTCGGTGGCGATCGTCGGCCGCAACGGTGCCGGCAAGACGACACTGGCGAAGCTGATCTGCCGCCTCTACGACCCCGACGAGGGCAGCATCGAGTTCGACGGCGTCGACATCCGGCGGTTCGAGGTCGAGGCATGGCGCGCGCACATATCCGCCGTGTTCCAGGACTACATCCGGTTCGAGTGGCCGCTGCGCGACAACGTCGCCCCGACCGGTGCCCCCGACGACATGGTGCTGGCCGCGCTGGAGGCGGCTGGTGCGCACGGTCTGGCCGATCTCGACACCGTGTTGGCCAAGGGTTATCCGGGCGGCATCGACCTCTCCGGTGGCCAGTGGCAGCGCGTCGCGTTGGCTCGTACGTTGGTTGCGGTTCGTGGTGGCGCCGGGGTGGTCCTGCTCGACGAGCCGACCGCGCAACTCGACGCGCGCGGCGAGTTGGAGATCTTTTCGCGGGTGTTGGCCGAGACCCGCGGCCGTACGACAGTGTTGATCTCCCACCGGTTCTCCACGGTCCGGATGGCCGACCTGATCTGCGTGGTCGAGGACGGCGCGGTGGTCGAGGCGGGCAGTCACGACCAGCTCATGCGCGCGAATGGGCGGTACCGCACGATGTTCGATCTCCAGGCCCAGCGCTTCGACGAACCGCAGGAGGTCGGTGGCGATGTCCTCGCCTGAGCGGGAGGTCCCGCTGCCGCCGCCGCTGCGGTCGATGTGGCGACTGTGCCGGTTCGGCCTGCGCCACGAGCCCCGGCTGATGCTCGCCGCGCTGGCCATCGCGCTGGTGGCGGCGGTGCCGGATGCACTGTTCGCGCTCTGGCTGAAACTGCTGAGCGACGGCGTGCAGACGGGTGACGATCGGCTGATCTACGCCGCACTGGCCGGGCTCGGTGTGTCGGCGGCGCTTACCTGGTTCCTGTCGGTGATCTCGGCCCGGGTGCAGCGTCGGTTCCGCGACCGGGTGACCATCGCGCTGGAATCGCACGTCGCCCGGTTGCAGGCCCGGGTGGCCACCATCGCGCATCACGAGCGACCGGACTACCTCGACCGCCTGGCGGTGCTGCGCGACCAGGTCTTCGTCCTCGATCACATGTACCTGTCGGTGTTCACCACGCTGGGCTGGATACTGCGGCTGACGATCACGCTCGTGCTGCTCGCCACCATCAGCCCGGTGCTGATCCTGCTGGCGTTGTTCGCCATACCGACGCTGGCCATGGCGGGTTGGCGTCCGGCGGTCGAGCAGGCCGCCCACGAGCGGGCGGCCGCCGCCGGTCGGCTGGCCCGCCACCTCTATGTCACCGCGACCACCGCCGAGCCGGCCAAGGAGGTACGGGTAGGCGGCGTCGGTCCGCGACTGCGGCGAGAGCGTCGCGCGGCCTGGGATGAGTGGTACGCGATCGTCGCCCGCCCCCGTAACCGGTCGGCGGTGTGGCACTCGCTCGCCTGGATCGTCTTCGGGCTGGGCTACGTGGGCGCCATCGCCTACGTCGCGGAGGTGCTACGGGCACCGGCGGGTGACGTGCTGCTGGTGCTGGCGGCAGGTGCCCGGCTGTCGGCCTACGTCAGCGCCACCGTGGGGGAGATCGGCTTCCTGCGGGGCATGTGGATCGACGGGGCCCGCCGGTTCACCTGGCTGGAGGACTACGTGGCGTCCTTCGACAGGTCCGCCGACGCTCCCGCTCCCGATCGACTTGTCGACGGGATCCGATTGGAGCACGTCTCGTTCGCGTACCCCAACAGCGACCGGCTGGCGCTCGACGACGTGACGTTGCGGCTGCCCGCCGGGTCGGTGGTGGCGCTCGTCGGGGAGAACGGTGCCGGCAAGAGCACGCTCATCAAGTTGCTGTCGAAGTTCTACCGGCCGACAAGCGGTCGCATCCTGGTCGACGACCGTGACCTGGCGACCGTGTCGGCGGAGTCCTGGCGTACCCGCCTGGCCGGCGCGTACCAGGACTTCTACCGGTTCGAGTTACGGGCCGGACAGTCGATCGGCGTGGGTGACCTGCCGCGGGTCGAGCAGGAGCCGGCGATCGTCGGCGCGGTGACGCGGGCCGGTGCCGACGCGGTGGTCTCCGCGCTGCCCAGGGGCCTGGACACCCAACTGGGCAGGTCGTGGCCGGAGGGCGTCGAGGTCTCGTTCGGACAGTGGCAGAAGGTCGCCCTTGCGCGGGGGTTCATGCGGGATCATCCGTTGCTGCTGGTGCTCGACGAGCCGACCGCGGCGCTGGACGCGGAGACCGAGCACGCCCTGTTCGAACGGTACGCGGCCGGCGCGCGCCGGGACACCACGTCCGGTCGGGTCACCGTCCTCGTCTCGCACCGGTTCTCGACGGCGCGGATGGCCGATCTGATCGTGGTCCTGAACGGGGCCCGGGTGGTGGAGGTCGGCAGCCATGAGGAGCTGATGGCTGCCGGTGGCCGTTACGCCGAGTTGTACACGATCCAGGCCGCCGGCTACCGCAGCGGCTGACCCGGGCCGGCCAGACCGAACCGGCCGGTGACCGTGCGTACCCGAACGGATTCCCGCACACCTGGGGGTTCGCCTAGCATCGGCCGCCATGCGGCTGCACGACGACGAGCAGGAGGCGGAGTTCCGGGCGAGCCTGCGGGTCTGGCTGCGCGAGCACCTGCCGCCGGTGCCGGAGGTGGGGGCGCGCCGATGGACCCCTGCGGAGCTGCGTGGGTGGAACCGGACGCTCTGGACGGGCGGGTACGCCGGGATGTCCTGGCCGGTCTCGTACGGTGGCTGTGGTGCGCCGCCGGCCGTGCAGGAGATCTTCGTCGCGGAGTCGGCCCGGGCCGGCGCGCCCGACCACGCCAACCTCATCGGGCTCAACATGGTGGGGCCGACGGTGATCCGCCACGGCACGGCGGTCCAGCGCGACACCTACCTGCCGGGGATCCTGCGTGGCGACACGTTGTTCTGTCAGGGCTTCTCGGAACCGGAGGCCGGCTCGGACCTGGCCGCCATCCGCACCCGAGCGGTTCCGGCGCCCGACGGCGGCTACCGCATCACCGGCGAGAAGATCTGGTCCTCGTACGCCGACACCGCCGACGCCTGCCTGCTGCTGGCCCGCACCGACGGCCCGCCGGGCCGGCACGACGGGCTCACCTGCTTCCTCGTCGACATGTCGACCCCGGGGGTGACGGTCCAGCCGCTACGTCAGATGTCAGGTGACGCCGACTTCAGTCGGATCACCCTCACTGACGTGGCGGTGCCCGAGTCGGCGGTGGTCGGCCCGGCGGGCAGCGGCTGGCGGGTGGCGATGACCACCCTCGCCCACGAGCGCGGCACTCTCGCCGTGACCCTCGTCGCGCGGCTGGCCGTCCAGTTCGACCGGCTGCGGCGAACCGTCGTCGCGGCGGGTGCCGACCGGGACCGGTCCGTCCGCGACCAGCTGGCGACCCTGCACGTCGAGGTGGAGGCGCTACGGTGCACGGCGCACCGGGCGGTGGCCACCGCGCAGGGCGGCGATCCGGCCCCTGAGGCGACGGTGCTCAAGCTCCGCTGGTCCGAGGTGGACCAGCGGGTGTGCGCCCTCGGCTTCGACGTGGCCACCCCGCGGTCGCCGTGGCGGGCCTACTGGGAGCGGGAGCGGCTGCGCAGCCGAACGTCGACGATCGAGGGAGGAACGTCCGAGATCCTGCGCGGCATCGTGGCCGAGCGGGTGCTCGGCCTGCCTCGATCGCGCTAGCGCGGTGTCCGGAAACCGTGCCGGCGCGGCCCGGTGCGGGTTTCTGCACATCGTCAGGTCGCCAGCATCGTGCGACATTCCTGGACACGGCAATGAGCAGCCGGAGGTGGACTCGTGGACCTGACTCTCACCCGCGATCAGCTCGACCTGCGGGAGGCGGCACGCCGGTTCCTCGGTGCGGTCTGCCCGCCCGCAACCGTCGCCGAACTGGCCGACCGCCGGGAGTGGGCCAGCGGCACCTGGCCGGAACTGATCCGGCAGGGCTGGGCGGATCCCGACCTTTCGGCTGTGGAGTTGGCCCTGCTCGCCGGTGAACTCGGCTACGCGCTGCTGCCGGTGCCATGGTGGACGACTGTCGGGCTGGCCCTGCCTGTGTACCAGGCGGCGGGTGAGCCACTGCCCGGGCCGGCGACCCTGGTGGACCGGCCGGACGGTTCGGACACCCCGCTGCTGGCCGCGAGGCGGGGCGCCGCCGGCTGGCGGATCGACGGGGTGGCGTCAGCCGTCGACGCCGGTCCGGCGGCCGAGTTCGTCGTCGCCGCCAGTACCGACGGCGAGGTCGGGCTCTTCGCGGTGCCGGCCGGCCCGGTGCACGTGCCGACCGAGGGCATCGACCCGCTCCGGGTGCTCGGCAGCCTCACCTTCGACAGTGTGCCGGCGCGGCTGCTCGTCGGTCCGCCCAACGCCGCCGGACTGCTGGCGCGGGTCCGGGACCGGGCGGCCATGCTGCTCGCGGCGGAGGCGGTGGGGGTGGCCGAGCGGGCGCTCGGGTTCGCCGTCGAGCACGCCAAGCTCCGCGCCCAGTTCGGTAGGCCGATCGGCTCCTACCAGGCGGTCAGTCACCTGTTGGCCGAGTGCTATGCCGAGGTGGAACTCGCGCGGTCACTTGTCTGGCGTGCCGCCGCAGCCCACGACGGGCCGGCGGGTGGGCCGGCGGACGCCACCGCCAGCGCGGTCCTCGCTGGCCGCCGAGCGGCGGTGCAGAGCTGTGAGGCGGCCGTCCAGGTCTGCGGCGGCATGGGCGTGACCTGGGACTTTCCCGTGCACCGCTGGTATCGCCGTGCCCTGTGGCTGGACGGGTCCACCGAGACGTTGGCCGCGATCGCCGACGTCGTGTTCGCGGTGGGAGAGTCCGGTGGCCCGCCCGGCCGGGTGGTGCGGGAGGTCAGGAGAGAGCTTTCATGAACGACCAGAGGTGGCCCTCCGGATCCCGCGCGCTGTACTCGCGGTAGCCGTACTCCTGGTCGACCGGCTCGTGTTCGATCATGGCGCCCTTCTCGCGGGCGTGCCGGAAGTGAGCGTCGACGTCGTCGACGAGGATGGCCATGCTCGCCGTCGCCGCGCCCACTTCGTTGGGCGGGGCCAGCTTCATGTCCTCCTGCACCGGGTGCAGCCAGATGACGCCGTCGCCGGCGGTCACCTCGCCGTGGTCGACCCGGTCCTGGTCGTCACGGATCACCACACCGGCCTGGAGTCCGAAGACCTCGACCAGGTAGTCGTGGGCTGCCGCGATGTCGGCGTACATCATCAGCATGATCCGGCCGCGTACGATCGTGTCCGGCATGGTCGATCCTTCCCAGTCGGGGCGGTGACAGGCCGCCACGGTACGGCCGCCCACCGGGCACCCCGCAAGCGTCGGTGCCGAACGCGCGAGCGGCCGGGACGGGGTGTTCGACTGCGCCGGCTACGCAGTCGAACGTTCACCTTGACCACCGGTACCGGTTCCGGTTGAGCATGGATGCCATGAGCATCGAGTCACCTCTGGTCAGATCCCGCGGACTCGTGAAGCGGTACGGCGACCGGGTAGCCGTGGCCGGTATCGACCTCGATGTCGCCCGAGGCGAGGCCGTCGGGATCCTCGGACCCAACGGTGCCGGCAAGTCGTCCACCATGCGCATGATCGGCTGCGTCACCGACGTCACTGAGGGCGAGCTGAGTGTCCTCGGGCTCGATCCGCGCCGCGACGGACCGGCGATCCGGGAACGTCTGGGGGTCTGTCCGCAGGAGGACAGCCTCGACATGGACCTGTCGGCTCGTGACAATCTCGTCACGTACGCGCGCTACTTCGGCTACCCGCGATCGGTGGCCCGTGAGCGGGCGGACGCGCAGCTCGAATTCATGCAGCTCGCCGACCGGGCCGACAGCCGGATGGACCAGCTCTCCGGCGGCATGCGTCGCCGACTGGCGATCGCCCGCGCGTTGGTCAACGACCCCGAACTGCTGATGCTCGACGAGCCGACAAGTGGTCTGGATCCGCAGGCCCGGCACCTGCTGTGGGAGCGGCTGTTCAGGCTGCGGCGACGCGGCGTGACGCTGCTGCTGACGACCCACTACCTCGATGAGGCGGAGCAGCTGTGCGACCGGGTGGTGGTCATCGACGAGGGACGCATCGTGGCCGAAGGCCCACCAGCGGCCCTGGTCGCGGAGCATGCCCCACGGGAGGTGGTCGAGCTGCGCTTCGACAGCGACGACCTCGACGCCCACGCCGACAAGCTGGACCAGGTCGGCCACCGGATCGAGGTGCTGCCCGACCGCATCCTGCTCTACGTCGACGACGGCGACGCCGCCGTGCCGGCCGTCTACGCCCGTGGGGTGTCCCCGACCGGGGTGCTGGTCCGTCGGGCCAGCCTTGAGGACGTCTTCCTCAAGTTGACCGGCCGCACTCTGGTGGAGGCGTAGATGGCGACAACCGCCGTGGTCCGCAGCCGAGCGGTGTTCGAGTACCACCTCGCGTGCTACCGGCAGACCTGGCGCGGCACGCTTGCCAGTTCCTTTCTCACTCCGGTGCTCTTCCTGCTGGGGCTCGGCGTCGTCCTCGGCGGGTACGTCGACCGCACGCCGGTGCTCGGCCTGCCGTACGCCGAGTTCGTCGCGCCCGGTCTGCTGGCCCACACCGCGATGCAGGTGGCCATGATGGACTCGGCCACCCCGGTGATGAACAACTTCCGGTGGCAGCGGATGTACCACGTCATCGCCGCCGCTCCGCCCGGACCATCCGACCTGGTGCTGGGCCACCTGGTGTACGCGGCGCTGCGGGTGCTCGCCGCGACTGTGGCGTTTCTCGTGGTGATGGTGGTGTTCGGCACCGTCTCGTCCTGGGGCGCGTTGCTGGCCCCGCTGGTCGGGCTGCTGGTCGGCCTGGCGACAGCCGCGCCGATGTGCGCGTTCTCCGCCACCGCCGAGGATCCGGGCGTGATGGCCATGGTCAACCGGTTCGTGCTGCTGCCCATGATGCTGTTCGCGGGGATCTTCTTTCCGGTCGGCGAGATACCCGGGGTGTTGCAGCCGTTGATCTTCGCGACGCCGCTGTGGCACGGAGTCGAGCTGGCCCGGGCCGCGACAGCGGCCGCCGGCACCGCCTGGCCGGTGCCGGTGCACGTGGGCTATCTGCTGCTCTGGGCGGTCGGCGGGTTCCTGCTGGCCCGGCGCCAGTTCGCCGAACGCTTGGGGGCGTGATGCTGTCGACAGCGATCCTGGCCCGGTCCGCCGCGGTGACCGGGCGCAATGTCCGGGTGCTGCGTACGAAGCAGGGCTACTGGCTCCTGGTGGCCTCGGCGTTCGTCGAGCCGCTGCTCTACTTCGTGGCGCTCGGGTGGGGGGTCGGTTCCCTCGTGGCGACAGTGCCGCTCGGTGACCGCTCCGTCTCCTACCTGACGTTCATCGCCCCGGCGATGCTCGCCGCGTCGGCGATGAACGGCGCGGTCGCCGAGGCGACCACGAACTTCTTCACCAAGGCCAAGTACGCGCGACTCTACGAGGCGGCCCTCAACACGCCGCTACGGCCGGTGGAGGTCGCCTGGGGCGAGCTGGGGTGGGCGACCGTCCGGGGCACTCTCTACAGCGTGGCGTTCCTGGTCGTGATGACCGCCCTCGGGGTGACCACACCGCTGCGGGCCCTGGTGGCGCTGCCGGCCGCGCTGCTGGTCGGCGTGACCTTCGGTGCCGTCGGGCTCGCCCTGGCCACCTACATGAAGAGCTGGCAGCACTTCGACTACGTGACGCTGGCCCAGATCGCGCTGTTGCTCTTCTCCGGCGCGTACGTGCCGGTGAGCACCTATCC
Source organism: Micromonospora andamanensis (assembly GCF_016863495.1). Taxonomy (GTDB): domain Bacteria; phylum Actinomycetota; class Actinomycetes; order Mycobacteriales; family Micromonosporaceae; genus Micromonospora; species Micromonospora andamanensis. The sequence continues at coordinate 96,829 of NZ_BOOZ01000009.1, read as the reverse complement.
GAAGGTGTTCGAGGTCGTGGTCGCGTGCACCCCGCTCTACCATGGCATCGAACTCCTGCGCGGCGTCACCGTCGGCTCCGTGGGTTTGTCGACAGCGCTCAGCGTCCTCTATCTGCTCGTGCTCGCGCTGGTGGCGGTCGGCGTGGCCGGCCGCCGGACGGCTCAGTTGCTCCGGCGCTGAGCCGCGGCGAAGTCAACCGCGGTAAGGAGAGAAGAATGTCCTCGACAGTCATCCACGTGCTGGCCTACCACGACGCACCGAAGGCGATCGACTGGTTGGTGGAGGCGTTCGGCTTCGAACGACGCCTGGTGATCGACGCCGGTCCGGGCAAGGTGGCGCACGCCGAGCTGACCTACGGCCCCGGCATGTTGATGATCGATTCCACCACCGACGAGGCCGCACCACTCGACGCCGACCAGAACAGGCCGGGCGGGGTCTATGTGATCGTCGACGACGTCGACGCGCACGCGGCGCGGGCGTCGGCAGCCGGCGCACGCATCGTCGACGAGCCGGCCGACCAGCCGCACGGTGGTCGGGCCTACTCGTGCGCCGACATTGAGGGCTACGTGTGGGGGTTCGGTTCCTACGACCCCTGGAAGGTCTGACGGCTCAGGCCATCAGCCGGTAGAGGCGGTGGAAGCGGTCCGGGACCGGCACGACCACGGCAGCGGCGTAGCCGGCCCGGGCCGCCATCGCCCGTACGTCGTTGGGACGCAGCACCGTGCCGTGCCCACCGCCGTCGGCCAACCTGGCCGCCGGCAGGCAGTGCAGCACACTCGTCGCGTACTGGAACTGCTCCACGTCGTCGCCCGGCGCGGTGAAGACCGTGGCCACCTTCGCGTCCATCACCAGCACAGTGCCGCCGTCAGCACTCAGCTCACGGCAGGCGGCCAGCACCCCCACCGGGTCGGTCAGCTCGTGCAGCGCGTCGAAGAGGCAGACCAGGTCGTACCCCTGCGCGTCGGCCCGGCCGGCGGCGTCGCCGACAGTGAAGCGCACCCGGTCGGCGACGCCGGCTTGGGTGGCGTTCTCGCCGGCCAGGGCGATCGCACTGTCGTTGATGTCGATCCCCACCACGCGTAGCCCGGGGTAGGCCCGGGCGAGGGCGATGCTCGACCAGCCGACCCCGCAGGCCACGTCGGCCACCCGCCGGCCCGGCTCGGAAAGCCGCGCGTGCAGGTCGGGGAGGTACGTCTCGATCCAGCCGGCCAGCTGGTGCCGGTAGAGGGCGCGGTTGGCGCCGGAGTGGCCGTGCAGCCAGTCGTCGCCGAAGACCTCGTCGGCGACCCGGGCACCGGTGCGGTAGGCGTCGAGCAGGTGGGGCAGCGCCGTGGCGATACCGCCAACCGGCAGCACGGCCAGCGCCGCCATGGACGCCGGGTCGTCCGACTCGGTGAGCACCGTGGCGTGGGCTGCCGGTAGCGCGTACCGCCGGTCCTCGGGGTCGTCACCGGAAGCTGCGGATGCGACCAGAATGCCCGCTGTGGCCTGCTGCTCCAGCCACTCCCGGGCGTAGCGCGTGTCGACCCGCGCGGCCGAGGCCAACTGCCCGGGGGTACGGGGCTCACCGTCGCGCAGGGCGTCGTACAGCCCTAGCCGGACACCGAGATAGACGGTGAACATCTCCTGGGTGGCGAGCATCGTGCGGAACAGCCGCAGCGAGAACGTCAGGGTGCGGGGATCGGGTTGCGTCATCACGGCCTCACGGAATCCCGGACTAGGGTGTCCACCGTGCACCAGCGCCGTCGATACGACCAGGGTAGCGAGGTGGACGATGACCTACCGGCCCGTCACTGTCGATGTCCCGCGGGGCTCGGGCGGCGTGGACTGGGTACGACACCGGCGTCCGGAACTGCTGGCACTGCTGCACACCGGCGGAGCGCTGTGGTTGCGCGGACTGCCGCTGCGCGACGCCGCCGACGTGGCTGCGGCACGCGCCGCGCTCGTCGATGTCCCGGCCGGATCGCACGAGCCGTTCGCGCCGCGTCCCGCCCGTGGCGACGGCATCCACTGCGAGTTCCAGTGGCCGCCCGACCGGGAGCTGTGCCCGCAGCACGAGCAGAGCTACCGGCTCACAGTTCCCCGGGTGGTGCTGCTCGCCTGTCTGCGCCCCGCCGACTCCGGTGGGCAGACGGTGCTGGCCGACGCCCGCCGGGTGCTCGCCCGGATCCCGGCCGAGGTCCGGCACCGGCTGCGTACCCACGGCTGGCTGCTGACGCGCACGTTCCGGGAGCGGATCGGGGTCAGCTGGCGGGAGGCGTTCGGCGTCGACACGCCAGCGGAACTGACCGCCGCGCTACGCCGGGAACTCATCACCCACCGCTGGCTCGACGACACGACCCTGCGGACCGTACGGCGACGGACCGCCGTCGTGCATCACCCCGACACCGGTGAGCAGTGCTGGTTCAACCACGCGGGGTTCCTCAACGAGTGGGGGCTCGACCCGATCGAGCGACGGGTGATGCGCCAGGCGTTCGGGGAGGACCTGGCGTTCAACACCCGGGCCGGTGACGGGTCGCCGCTCACCGCCGACGAGGTCGCCGGCATCGAAGCCGCCTACGCCGAGGTCTCCGTCGACGTACCGCTGGCCGCCGGTGACGTGCTCGTGCTCGACAACATCCTCATCGCGCACGGCCGGCGCGCCTACCGGGGACCCCGGGACGTGGTGTGTGCCTGGGGTGAACCTGTGGACATCGCCGACTGCCGGCCCACCACAGTGGTGTCATCGGCGATGGTCTGCTTCGATACCGAGTGACCAGGGCGGCGAGACGACTCGAGGTGCAGACGTGACCCTCCCCGTGCCCAATCCCTCCCAGAACCTGCGGCGACTCGCCGAGATCGCGGCCGAGTTGCCGGAGTCCGAATGCGTCGTCGTCGAGGGCTGGGGCGGCGAGCCCACCTTCCGGGTACGGGGCAAGGTGTTCGTGTTCGTGTCGCCGCCGGGCACCACGATCTGCGTCAAGCTGCCGCGCGACGAGGCGGAGGCGGTGGTCGCGAGCGACGAGTCAGTGGTGCCGATGCGCTTCGGCCTCGGCCGGCACGGCTGGATCCAGGCGAGCGTGCGTGCCGACGAGGACGACGAGAGGCGCTGGCAGGAACTCACCGAGTGGGTGCGGATCTCCTACACCCTTGTCGCTCCCAAGAGCCTGGCCAGGCGCGTCGACGACACGCCGCCCCGGTGACGGCATGTCGGTAGCCCAGTTCACCGCCGAATCGCCCTACGTGCGCCGGGCCCGGCGGGACGCACCCAGCCACCGGCTGTTCTGCCTGCCGTTCGCCGGTGCCGGCGCGTCGGCCTACCGGGACTGGCCGGATGCCCTACCCGCCCACATCGAGGTCGTGGCGATCCAGCTACCGGGGCGCGAGGACCGGCTCCGGGACCGGCCGTTCACCCGGATCGAGCCGCTGGCGCGGGCGGTCGCCCAGGTCGTGCGCCCCTACCTCGACCTGCCGGCGGTGTTCTTCGGGCACAGCAGCGGCGGGCTGCTCGCGTACGAGGTGATGCGGGTGCTCGCCGGTCGGTTGCCGGCCGACGGTCCGGACCTGCGCCTCATCGTCTCCGGCTGCCCGCACCCGCGCCGTCGGTCACTCGGCCGTCCGGTGGCCGACCTGCCCGAGGACGAACTGGTGGCGGAGATCGCCGCGCTCAACGGCACCGCCGTCGAGGTCGTCGACAACCCGCAGTTGCTCGCTCTCGTGGTGCCGGCGCTGCGCGCCGACGCGGCGATGGCCGAGTCGTACCGGTTCCGGGCCGGTACGCCGTTGCCGTGGCCGGTCACCGTGTTCGGCGGCGAGTCGGACCCGCACGTCGACCCGGCAGACCTGGCGGGCTGGGACGACTACACGAGCGCGCCCTCGCAGGTGCGGCTCTTTCCCGGGGGCCACTTCTTCCTGAACGAATCCGCCGCGGCGGTGCACGCCGCTATCGCATCGGAGTTGACGTGAGCGAATCGCCGTCCGAGCCGGAGTCGGTGACCGTCGACGAGGTCGCCGCCGAGATCGTGTGCCCCGTGCTGGGCGTGCCGAGCGTCGCGCCGGACGAGGACTTCTTCGACCATGACGCCACAAGCCTGCACCTGGTGCGGATGGCGGCCGACGCGTACCAGCGCTACGGGGTGGAGCTGCCACTTCCCGAACTGTTCGACGAGCCGACCGCGCGCGGCCTGTGCCGGCTGATCCGCGAAGAGCTCGGAGCGGCTGCCGGGGCGCCGTGATGAGCCTCGCCATCTACTGGTTCATCCCCGCCCACGGCGATGGCCGCGACGTGGCCAAGTCGGCGGCCGGCGAGACACTGACCCGGCCGCCGCGACGGGACCCGAACGTGGCCTATCTGGCCCAGGTGGCTCGGGCTGCCGACGGGCTGGGGTTCACTGGTGCGTTGGTGCCGTTCGGCATGTTCTGCGAGGACCCCTGGCTGGTCAGCGCCGCACTGGCCGCACAGACGGCCCGGCTGCGGTTCATGCTGGCGCTGCGGACCGGGCTGATCTCGCCGCCGCTTGTCGCCCAGATGGCCGCGACCCTGCAACGGATCAGCGGCGGCCGGCTGCTGTTCAACGTGGTGACCGGCGGGGACCACGACGAGCAGCGGCGCTACGGCGACGCGCTGCCACACGACGAGCGCTACGCGCGGACGGCCGAGCTGCTCGAGGTGCTCGACCGCGCGTGGGCCGGGGACGAGTTCGACTTCCGGGGCGAGCACTACCAGGTCGACAGGGGTCGGGTGGTGCGTCCATACCCGCTGCGTACCCCCGTCTTTGTCGGCGGTTCCTCGCCGGCCGCGCAGGCGGTGGCCGCCCGTTACGCCGACGTCTACCTGGTCTGGGGAGAGTCACCAGCCGGCCTGGCCGAGCTGATCGGCGCGGCCCGTCGGCTCGCCGAGGAACACGGCCGCGCGCTGGCCTTCGGCACCCGCTACCACGTCATCGCCCGGGACACCGCCGCCGAGGCGTGGCAGGTCGCGCGGGAACTGCTCGACGGGATGGAGCCGAGCCGGATCAGGGAGGCGCAGGCCCGGTTCCGGCGCTCGGAGTCGGTGGGCCAACGCCGGATGAGCGCGTTGACCGAGGGCGCTGCGGGTCTCGAGACCTACCCCAACATCTGGGCCGGCTACGGCCTGGTCCGGCCGGGGGCCGGCGCGGCGCTTGTCGGCAGCCACGACGAGGTCGCCGACCGGATCGCCGAACTGCACGGGATGGGCATCGACCATCTGATCCTGTCGGGGCAGCCGCACCTGGAAGAGGTCTACCGGTTCGGCGAGGGAGTCCTGCCCCGGCTGCGGACCCGTGGCCTGCTCGCCGAGCTGGAGCCCGCGCGATGACCGCCGTCCGCGCCGAGGTGACCACCGCCGCGTCCACCACGGTGGCGTCGCCATTCCGGCTGGCGGTGTTGGTGGGCAGCGCCCGGCCAGGATCGCGTACCCGTGCGGTGGCCCTCTCGCTCGCCGCCGCGATCCGCGCGGGCCTGACGCCGGCGAACGCCGGTGCGCTCGACGAGCGTGACGTCATCGACCTGTCCGAGCTGCTGCCCGTGCTCGGTGTCCACGTCCCCGGGGTCGACCCGACCGCCGCCGACCCGGTCACCCGGGCGCTCGCCCGCACCCGGGCCCCGGAGCTATTGGTCGTCGCCAGTCCCACGCTCAAGGGCAGCTACTCCGGAGTCCTCAAGCACTTCCTCGACCTGTTGCCCCGGACCGGGCTCGCCGGCACGGTCGCGGTCCCGATGATGACGGCCGCCAGCGCCGAGCACCGCTTCGCCGTCGACCTGCACCTGCGGGCGCTGCTCGTCGAACTGGGTGCCCGGGTGCCGACCCGGGGCCTGTCCGTGCTGGAACGTGACTTCGAAAGCCTCCACACCCACCTGGAGCGGTGGCTGACCGAGAACCTGCCGACATTGTCGGCAGTGCTCACCGCGCCGCGCTGACGCAGCATCGGGGCCCACCGCTCTGGAGTGCGTCAGACGTCCCGGTCGGTGACCGTGGCGACCAGGGCGGCCTTGTCGATTTTGCCCACCCCGGTGCGGGGCAGCCCGGTGACGACGACCAGGCGATCCGGCAACTTGTAGTCGGCGACCCCGCGTCCGGTGAGCCAGTCACGTAGCTCCGCGAGCGTCGGCGGCTCACCGGCGGCCACCACGACAGCGCAGGTCTTCTCGCCTAGAACGGCGTCGGCGACTCCGATCACCGCCGCCTCCCGCACCTGCCCGTGGGTCAACAGGTGCCCCTCGACCTCCTCGGGCGGCACCTTCTCGCCGCCCCGATTGACCACGTCCTTGATGCGCCCCAGCACCACCAGCCGGCCGTTCTCGTCGAGGCGGACCCGGTCACCGGTGCGCAGGAACCCGTCGGTGGTGAACGCGCGGACGTTGTAGTCGGCGGCCCGGTAGTAGCCACGCAGCACTGTTGGCCCGCGGGCGAGCAACTCGCCGCTCGTGCCGGGGGGTACCGGGCGGTCCTCGTCGTCGACCACGAGGATCTCGTCACCGGCGGACAGCGGAAGACCCTCGGTGCCGGTACGCACCTCTAGCGGTTCGTCACGCCGGGTGAAGACCAGCAGCCCCTCGGCCATGCCGAACCACCTGGTGATCGTGCAGCCGAGCGCCGCCTCGGCCCGCTGGGCGACGGCCGGGGCCAGTGGCGCGCCACCCACCTCGATGGTCACCGCCGACAGGTCGGCGCGGAAGATCCCGGCCAGGTCGGCCCAGAGTGGGAGGTACGCGGGCATGAGCGTGGTCAGGGTGACCTGTTCCCGGGCGACAAGCGGGAACACCTCGTCGGGGCTGGGGCTCGACGCCAGCACGACCCGCCCGCCGGCGCGCAGCGCACCGAGCAGGCCCGGGCAGCCGAGGGCCGCGTTGTGGCTCACCGGCAGGGCGGCCAGGTAGACGCCGTCCGCGTCGAAGCCCATCTCGGCCGCCGTCGCACGGATCTGGAAGTCGTAGTCGCGGTGAGTACGCGGGATCAGCTTCGGTGTCCCGGTAGTGCCTCCGGAGAGCAGGAAGAAGGCCACCTCGGCCGGGTCGACCTCGGCCGGTACCGGTGGACCGTCCACAACCGACAGCGGCGTGAACTCCCCGGCGTCATCGTCGGCGATCAGGACATGACGCAGGCCGGGCACCTCCCGCCGTACCTCGGCGGCGAGCTGCCGGTGGTCGAAGCCGGCCGCCGTCCCGGTGGTCAGGTAGGCGACGGCGTCGGTGTGCGCGCAGAGGTAGGTGATCTCGCTGCGGCGGTGGGCCGGCAACGCGAACACCGGAAGGGCGCCGAGCCGGAACGCGGCGATGGCGACCGCCGCGAACTCCGGGACGTTCGGCAGTTGCACCACGATCCGGTCGCCGCGCCGGATGCCCAGCCGGTACAGGCCACCCGCCAGGCGGTCGGCCCACGCGTCCAGGTGGGCGTAGCTGACCGTCCGGGAACCACAGACCAGCGCCACTCGGTCGCCGTCGGTGGCGGCCACCTCGCGGAGCAGGCTGGCCAGCGTCTCATCACCCCAGTAGCCCGATCGTCGGTAGCGCTCGACCGCCTCCGGCGGCCACGGCTCACAGCCTTCCAGCACCCTGCACCCCCTCCGCCGGTTGCCGGGCGTCGGTCGACAGCACCCAGGTGAGAGCGTCGGGCAGGTGGTCCTGCCAGGTGGCGAAGGTGTGGCCGCCGGGCCCGGCGACGTAACGGGCCGGGTTGCCGGCGGCGGTAAGTTCGTCGGCCAGCCGCACGCTCCAGGCGCGGATGCGCGGATCGTCACCTTCGGCCGCGTACACGTGGAACCGGGTGCCGTGGGCGGCGTCCGCCCGGCGCAACAGCCAGCCGGGCTCCTCCCCGGGCGGTGACCACCACAGTGGACCGGACAGGGCCACCACGCCGTCGACGGTCAGCGGGTGCCGCAGGGCGGCGGTGACGGCGGCGACGGCACCGAGGCTGGCGCCGGCCGCGACGACCCGTACCCGATCCGGATCGAGCCCGAGCCATTCGCAGGCCAGCGGCACCGCCTCGGCCACCAGCGCGTCGACGAACCCGACCCCCTCCGACAGCTCGGCCTGGCGGGTCGACCAGTCCGGGTGGGAGACGAACAGTGCCGGAGTCGGCGGTATCCGGCCGCTGTGGATGAGGTCGTCGAGGACACCCGGTGCCCGCATCACGTCGACGAAGTCCGACCCGTCCGGGGCGACAAGCAGGGTGTCGGTGTCCGACGGCGTGAAGCCGGCCGGCACGTACAGGTCGACCCGCCGGTTGCTGCCCAGCAGCTCGCTGTGCCACCGCCGTTGGTGGACGACGCCTGCGGGCCGGTCACCGGCGTGTCGCAGGCGGTCCAGCGCGGCGGCGTACCGGGCCACCGACGGGTGGTCGAAGAGCAGCCGTAGCGGCACCTCCCACCCCAGGTCGGCGCGGAGCCGGTCGGTGGCGTGCACGACGAGCAGCGAGTGGCCGCCAGCGGCGAAGAAGTCGTCGTGGACCCCGATCCGCCGGCCGAGTACCGCCGACCACACGTCCGCCACCTCGCCCTCCAGCGAGGTACGGGGTGGGCCGGAGTCCGGTGCCGCCTCGATCCGTGGCTCGGGGAGGGCGTCCCGGTCGAGCTTGCCGTGAATCGACAGCGGCAGCGCAGGCACCGTCTCCACCACAGCTGGCACCGCGTACGGCGGCAGCAGGTCGGCGAGGTGCCTGCGGATCTCCTCCGGCTCCGTGGCGGCGGTCCCCTCCTCCGGCACGTAGTAGCCGACGAGGACCGGTCCGGTCTCCGCGCGGTGCACCTTCGCGGCGGCGAACCGCACGCTCGGGTGTGCCCGTATCGCGTGCTCGATCTCCTCCAACTCGATCCGGTACCCCCGGATCTTCACCTGGGTGTCCGCCCGCCCGCCGAACTCCATCACCCCGTCCGGGCGTTGCCGGCCCAGGTCACCGGTGCGGTACATGCGGGAGCCGGGCGGGCCGAAGGGATCGGGCAGGAAACGGTCGGCAGTCAGGTCGGGCCGGCCCAGGTAGCCGCGCGCGACGCCCGCGCCGCCGATGAAGATCTCGCCCCGGGTACCACGGGGAACCGGACGGAACCGGGAGTCCAGGACGTACCAGTGGACGTTGGCGACCGGCCGGCCGATCGGCACCGGCCCGGTCAGCTCCCGGTCGTCGAGGTCGTCGCCGGTGAGGACGGAGGCGATCACCGAGGTCTCGGTCGGGCCGTAGACGGGCATGAGCCGCCGTGGTGGCTGGCCGCAGTGCAGGGTGTTGAAACTCGACGTGGCGATGACGTCGCCGCCGGAGACGATCCGGCGCAGCGGGGCCAGCTCCGCCACGCCCCTGTCGATAGCCAGATCCAGCAGGGGCGGGACGAGGAAGACGACTGTCACCTGGTACCTGCGGACCAGGGTGCCGAGGTCGTCGGCGAGCACGTCGACAGGCGCGCTGACGGTGGCCGCACCAGCGCACAACGGTGCCAGCAGCTCCAGCGTCGCGACGTCGAATGTGTGCGGCGCGAGCTGGAGCATCCGGTCGCCCGGTTCCAGGGCGAGCCAGTGCCGGGACCCGTGGAAGAAGTTGGCGAGGGCACCGTGCGGTACGGCCACCCCCTTCGGCGTACCTGTCGAACCGGACGTGAACAGCACGTTGGCCAGGTCGTCCGGGCCCAGCTCGACAGCGGGTGGCGTGGCCGGCTGACCGGCCATGGCCGGGTCGTCGGGGTGGTAGTCCCGGACCGGCACCGGACCGGTGGCGAGCTGGGTGCCGAGATCATCGGCGACCAGCAGCACCGGACGGGCCTGATCGAGCGCGTGCTGAATCCGGCGCGGCGGATGCGTGGGGTCCAGCGGAAGATACGCGGCACCCGCCTTGAGGATGCCCAGCAGCACGACGACCCGGTCGGCGTCGCGCCGCCGGCACACGGCGACCACGTCGCCCCGGCGGATCCCCGTCGCGCACAGGTGCCGGGCGTAACGGTTGGCCCGCGTGACCAGCTCGGCGTACGAGAGGTGACCGGACTCGTCGACGACGGCCACCGCGTCGGGCCGCCGTGCCGCCTGATCATCGATCATGGCAACCGGCGAGTGGAACGGGACGGGCTCGGTCGGCCCGGCGGACAGCCGTGGCTCCGGCCGCTCCGCTGGACGAACGTCGGACAGGGGCTTGTCGGGTTGGTGGACGACCGTGGCGGCGAGCGCACCCAGCCGATCGAGCAGCGCCCGCATGTCGGCGGTGTCGTAGCTGGCCGACCGGAAGATGACGACGAGCGCGAAGGTGTCGTCGAGCAGGGTGGCGTGCACCTCCACCCCGAACCGGGGCCCCACCGCCATCGGCGGCTCGTCGCCGGGTCGGTCGAGAGCCGCCGCCAACTCGTCGCCGGAGTGCGCGGTGTACACCAGCAGGACGTCGGAGAGCGGGTTGCGGCCCCCGTCGGACTGCCCGCCCATCGCCGGGACGACCAGCTCGTAGGGGGTGTCCTGGTGCTGCTGGGCGGTCATCGTCTCGGCGCGCATCCGGCGCAGCAGCGTGCGGAACGACGGGTCGTCGGTCGCGTCCGCCCGCAGCATCACCGTGTTGGTGAGCAGACCGACCAGGTCGGTCATCTCGGCCAGCAACCGGCCGGTCAGACTCGACCCGAAGACCACGTCACCGCCGGTGGTGTAGGGCGCCAGGCAAGCTGCCAGGAGGCTGGCGACTGTCGCGTACGGGCTTACCTGTTCGGCGGCGGCCAGCCGGAGCAGGCCGGCGGTGACCTCGGGCTCCCACCGGGCCGTCACCATCCCCGCCGGTGCCGAGGGCCGCCCGGACGCCCGCCGGGTACCTGTCGGCAGCTCCAGCGGCGGGGCGCCGGCCAACCGTTCCCGCCAGTACCGCAGCTTCTGGTCGAGCACCTCACCGGTCAGCTGACGCCGCTGCCAGTGCGCGACGTCGGCCATCTGCGCCGCCGGTTCGGGCAGGACCTCGCTTTCGTACGCGGCCCGCAGCTCGCGGGTCAGCACGGCCCGCGACCACGCGTCGACAGCGATGTGGTGGCAGACCAGCAGCACGGTGCAGGCGGCCCGGTCGACCACCACGATGCCGCGCAGCACCTCGCCCCGGGTCAGGTCGAAGGGTTCGGTGTAGACGGCGGCGAACAGCTCGGCCGTCCGTCGTCGCGCCGCGTCGTCGGCCAGGCCGCGCAGGTCGTGCCAGACCAGTTCGGGAGGGTACGGGGCGATGACGACCTGGTACGGGATACCGTCCGGGGCCGCCTCGTACCGGGTGCGCAACGACTCGTGGCGGCGGATCAGCGTCGCCACGGCGTTCTCCACCCGGTCGCGGTCGGCGTCGGTGGCCAGCCGTACGCTCATCGGCACGTTGAACGCGTGCCGCGCCTCGCCCATCCGGTCGAGGATCCACAGCGCCTCCTGCCCGTGCGTCAGCGGCGCCGGGGCGTCCCGGTCGGCGTCCGGCCGGCGCAGCGGTGCCGGCCCGTCGTCGCGGTCGGCCAGATGGCGGGCCAGATCACGCACGGTCGGGAAGTCGAAGAGCGACGCCAGCGGCAGCGCGATCCCGGTGGCGTCCTGGACACCGCGCAGCACCGGCAGGGCCAGCAGGGAGTGGCCACCGATGTCGAAGAAGCTGTCGGTGCCGGTGAAGGTGTCGGTGCCGAGTACCTGCCGCCAGACGTCGGTGACCAGGCGCTCGTAGCCGGCGACCCGTTCCGGATCGGGCGATGCGTCGGCCCGGCCCAGACGGACCAGCAGGGCGCTGTGATCAGGTTGGTCCGGCAGGTCCGGCGTGACCTCGGCGTGCTCGGGCAGCGCGGCCCCGCCCACCTCGCGGGCGGCCCCGGCCAGCACACCGGTGAGTTGCTCGGGCGCGGTGTCGATGAAGGCGGCGAGCCGGGTGCGGCCGCCGGAGCGGTGGCTCAGCACCGCCGCTCGGCGTACCCGTGGGTCGGCCGTCAGCACCCGCTCGACCGCAGCGGGGTCGACAGGGGTGCCGCCGACCGTAACCCGGCGATCCCGACGGTCGAACCAGCGCAGGTTGCCCTCGGTGTCGACGAAAGCCAGGTCGCCGGTGTCGAACAGGCGTCCGCCCGGCGGTCCGAACGGGTCGGGCCGGTACCGCTCGGCGGTCAGGGCCGCCCGCCCGTGGTATCCGGCCGTGACACCTGTGCCTCCGATGTGGAGCCGACCCACCATGCCCGGTGGCACCTGGCGCATCCGCTCGTCCAGCACATAGGCCGTCGCGCCGTCGACCGGGGCACCGATCGTCCGCGGTTCGCCGGCCGGGCCGGTGTGCGCGGCGGCGACCCCTGTCGTCTCGGCGCGGCCGTGGGTACGCCGGACCGGCCGGGGTGCCGGCAGTTCGGCGAGCGCCACCGGGTCACCGGCGACCACGACGGCGTCCACCGGATCCAACGCGTGTGGGTCGGCGTCGAGGACGTCGGCCAACTGCTCGGCGGTCAGCAGCACTGTCGACGGGGCGTGCCGGGACACCTCGCCCACCACGTCGGCGCCGTCGGGCAGGACGCAGGTCCCGCCGGCCCGCAGCACAGCCCAGAGGGCCAGCGGAAATCCGTCCAGCAGCAGCACCGGCTCGTCCGGCCCCAGGTCGAGGCCGGCCGACACGCCCGCGAGGTTGCGATGGCTGACCAGCACCGGACCGTCCGGGGTGTGCTGGAGGACCGCGACGTCCTGAGGCATCGGCGGGTCGTCGACCGGATCGGCGTCAGCCGGGACCACGTCTCCGGCGTGGAACGTGACCCCGGGCGTCGGCGGATCACCCGGCTCGATGAGCGTGTAGGCCGCGCCGCAGCGCAGCACGGCGAGCGCGTCGACGACCGCCTCGGGGCGAACCGGTCCGGACACCGCGACGATGTCGCCACGGCCGACGCCGGCCCGCCGCAATCCGGCGGCCTTCCGGGCCGCTGCGTGCAGGAGGTCGGCGTAACTGAGCGAATCGGTGCCGGTGGCGACCGCGTCGGTGTCGGGGCGTTGCCGCGCGTGCTCTTCGATGGCCGCGAGCAGCGCGACCGCCTGGGCGGGCGGCGGAGCGGCGGGCGGCGGAGCGGCGGGCGGCGGAGCGGCGGGCGGCGGAGCGGCGGGCGGCGGAGCGGTGGGCGGTGTGGCGGCGGGTCCACCGGTCAGCGGCAGGTCGAACAGCGCGGTGTCCGGGTCCCGGGCCACCTGTCGAGCCAACAGCACCAAGTGGTCACGCAGCCGTTCGATGGTCGGCGCGGCGAACAGGTCGGACCGGTAGATCAGGAGGCAGGAGAGCCTACCGTCGACCACCGCGGTCTCCGCGTCGAGGTCGAAGTGACTGGCCACGACGGCGGCCGTCTCCTGAGGTTCGAGCCGGATCGCCGCGTCGTCGTCGGCTGCCGCGCCGGTGAACTCCTGGTGCGCGATCACCACGTTGAACACCGGCTGCCGGTGCAGGTCGCGCCGGGGCGCGAGGTCGGCGACGACATGGTGGAACGGGGCGTCCGCGTGCCGCATCGCCTGGAGCACCTTGGTGCGTACCCGCCCCAGCAGGTCCCGGAACGACGGGTCGTCGGTCAGGTCGACCCGCAGGGCGACGGTGTTGACGAAGTTGCCCACCACGTCGGTCAGCGCGGCCATGGTGCGCCCGGCCATCGCCGTGCCCAGGAGCAGGTCGCGTTCGGACGTCCAACGGGCCAGCAGCGCGGCGACAAGCGCGGTGGTGGCGACGAACCCGGTCGCCCGGGCCGATCGCGCCACGGCGAGCAGGTCGGCGGTGACGTCGGCAGGCAGCGTCATGGTGGCCACGGCCGCCGTCGCGGTCGTCATCGGACCGGCCGCGAAGTCGGTCGGCAGGACCAACGGGGTCGAGGTCGCGAGTTCCTCCCGCCAGTAGGCCACCTCGGCGGCGAGCGTCTCGCCCCGCAGCCAGCCGCGCTGCCAGGCGGCGAAGTCGGCGTAGGTCACCGCTAGCGGGGGCAGCTCGGCTCCGGCGTGCAGCGCGGCGAGGTCGCGCGCGATCAGCCGCACCGACCAGCCGTCGGCGACGATGTGCGGGATGGCCAGGCACACGCGGTGTCCACCACCGGGCGCGAGCGCGCCGACCCCGCGTACCAGGCGACCGCTCGTCAGATCGAAGGGCTCGCGCATGATCTCGGCGACCAGCTCGTGCCACAGGTCGTCGTCGGCCGTCTCGTGCCAGCGCAACTCCGGCGGGTAGCCGGGGCCGGTCCGGAGGGTCGGCGCGCCGTTGCCTTCGGACTGGAACCGTAGCCGCAGCGCGTCGTGCCGGCCCACGAGTGCGGTGAGAGCCGCCTCGAAGCTCGTCCTGCTGACCTCGGGGGCCAGCCGCAGCGACAACGGGACGGTGTAGGCGGTGTTTGCCGCGTCGAGCTGCTGGAGGAACCAGAGCCCCTCCTGCGAGTACGCCAGCGGGGCGCTCTCTGTCGCCGGGTCGGCCGGTAGCAGCGGCGGTTTCCGCGTCATCGCACACCCTTCGGATAGTGGTGGACCCCGGCACCGAAGTAGCGCTCCCGCTGGGTACCTTCGGCCGGGTCGTAGGCGGTACGGAACATCCCGCGACGCTGCAACTCCGGCACCAGCAGGTCGCAGATGTCGTCGATCGCGACCGAGGGGGGACAGGGCACCAGGTTGAACCCGTCGACGTCGGCGATCTCCAGCCACTGCTCCATCCGGTCGGCCACCTCCTCGGCCGTGCCGAACAGCATCATCGGCGCGTCACGGCGGGCCCGGCGGGGCCGGGAGGCGATGTAGCGGATGTCCCCGACGGTCCACTCCCGGTCCGGGCTCAACCGGCGCAGGAAGTCGAGGAACGAGTGACTGGCCTGCCCCCGGATATCGCTGACCGGGGCGTCGTCGGGGTAGGCGGCGATGTCGAAGTCCATCCAGCCACACCACTTGGCCAGCTGCCCCTCGCCGCTCCACAACTGGGAGTAGAGCCGGGCCCGGGCGCGAGCCTGGTCGCGGTCGGCGCCGACCATCGTCATCGAGCCCTGCAACGCCTTGATCGACTGTGGATCACGGCCGGCGCGGGCCGCCGCCTCGCGCAGCTCGGCGACCTTCTTCGCACCGGTCTCCGGGTCGGCCAGAGTGAGGAACACGACCTCCGCGTGGCGGGCCGCGAAGTCGATGCCGCGGGCGGACGCGCCGGCCTGGAACAGCAGCGGTGTCCGCTGCGGTGACGGTTCGCACTGGTGCGGGCCTCGGACGGCGAACCACTTCCCGGCGTGGCCGATCTCGTGCACCCGGTCCGGGTCGGTGAACGTGTCGCTGGCCGCGTCCCGGACGACCGCGTCGTCCTCCCAGCTGTCCTCCCACAGTGCCCGCACGACCTCGACGTACTCGTCGGCCCGGTCGTAGCGCACGTCGTGGTCGAGGAACTCGCCCATCCCGTTCTCGGCCGCCGACCGCAGGTAGGAGGTGACCATGTTCCAGCCGACCCGGCCACCGGTCAGGTGGTCCAGTGACGAGAACAGCCGGGCTGCGTGGTAGGGCTGGTGGTACGTGGTGGAGTAGGTGACCGCGAAGCCAAGGTGCTCGGTCACCGCGGCCATCGCCGGCAGCAGCAGCGTCGGATCGATCATCGGCACCTGCACGCCGTGCCGCACGGCCGGCGCCCAGGAGCCCTGGTAGACGTCGTAGAGACCGAAGACGTCGGCGAAGAACAACGTGTCGACGCAGGCGGCTTCCAACCGCTGGGCGAGCGCGGTCCAGTGGGCGAGGCGCTTGTAACCCTCCGCGCTGCGGTCCTGCGGATCCCGCCACATGCCCTTGAACTGTGGTGAGGGCGAGCACTGGGTGAACACGGCGAGATGCATGCGTGTTGTCCCCTCGTCGGGCCGAAGATCGAGCGAAGTCTACGGTCGAGACCCGGATGAGACACCGGTGTGCGAGGTGCGGCCGACCGCACTGGGCAGGTGCGACGGTTAGCATCCGGGCTGTGGCCGTCCTCGATCCACCGCTCGATCGAATTCCCACCAGCGCCGTCCTGATCGGCGGGGAACACCTCCCGCCGGCAGCCGGCGACATCCACAGACATCACTATGCGGCCACCGGCCGACCCACAGTGGACGTGGTCCTCGGCGGTGCTGCCGAGATGTCGGCGGCGGCCGCGGCCGCCCGCTCGGCCCTGCCGCGCTGGTGGGCGACGCCGCCCGCCGGCCGGCGTGACGCGCTGCTGCGGCTGGCCGACCTGATCGCCGGGGACGCCGAGACGCTCACCGGGCTACAGGTGCTGGAGATCGGCCTGCCGCGTCAGTTCGCCGCCGCCACGCCCCAGGTGGCGGCCGAATTCCTACGCTACAACGCCGGCTGGGTAGACAAACTCGGCGGCGAGGTGGCGGCCGGCGCGACAAGCCACGGCTGGAGCCACACCCTCGACGAGCCGTACGGCGTGGTGGCCGCTCTGCTGCCCTACAACGGCGCGGTGGCCATGCTCGGGCAGGTGCTCGGGCCGGTGCTGGCGGCCGGCAACGCGGTGGTGGTGAAGCCGTCCGAGCTGGCCCCGTTCACCGCGGTGCGGATCGGCGAGCTGTGCCAGCAGGCCGGCCTGCCGACCGGCCTGGTCAACGTGGTCACCTCCGACGCCGCCGGGGGAGAGGCACTTGTGCGTACCCCAGGTGTCGACAAGGTCCATTTGACCGGCGGCGTCTCGACCGCCCGCCGGATCCTGGCCGCCACCGCCGACCGGCTGACCCCGGCCAGCCTCGAACTCGGCGGCAGCTCAGCCCACCTGATCTTCGCCGACGCCGATCTGCGGGCGGCCGCCCGGCAGGCGCTGGCCGGCGCGGTCATCCTCAACGGGCAGGCCTGTGCGCGGGGCAGCCGGATCCTGGTCGAGGACGCCGTCTACGACCGGGTCCTCGACCTGGTCCTGGCCCGGCTGTCGCAACTGGTGGTCGGCGACCCGCAGCGCCCGGGCACGGTGCTCGGCCCGCTGGTGTCCCGGGCGGCCGCCGACCGGATCGTCGGGGTCGTCGACCGGGCGCGCCGTGACCCGGCCGCGGGCACCCTGGTCGCCGGCGGTGAGCGCCCGGACGGTGACCTGGCCGGCGGATTCTTCGTCACGCCCACCGTCTTCTCCGGCGTCGAACCGACAGCCGAGCTGGCGCAGGAGGAGGTGCTGGGGCCGGTACTCGCGTTCTCCCGGTTCTCCGCCGAGGACGAGGCGGTCACCCTGGCCAACGGCACCCGCTACGGGCTGGCGGCCTACCTGCACACCACCGACCTGCGTCGGGCGCACCGCCTGGTCCGGGCGCTGGACGCCGGGGCGGTGTGGGTGAACGGCTTTCCGGGGCTCTCCCCGGCCACGCCGTTCGGGGGGACCGGGCACAGCGGATACGGCCGGCTCGGCGGCCGGGCCGGCGTCGAGGAGTTCCGGCGCCCGAAGACCGTCTGGTTCGGCCGCTAGCGAGCAGTGACCGCGAGCGGAACCTGGTGGTGTCCGCGCAGGTTGAAATGCGGGCGGAGCACCGGTTCGCCGGCCGGTTCGAGCGAGTCGACTCGACTGGCCAGCCGATCGAGGACCACGGCGCCCAGGGCCCGCGCCAGCACCGTACCCAGACAGGTGTGCGGGCCCCCGCCGAAGCTCAGGTGCGGGTTGGGCCGGCGGGTCAGGTCGAGGCGGTCCGGGTCGGCGAAGCTCCGTGGGTCACGGTTGGCCGACGCGAGCAGCAGCAGTACCGCACGGTCCTTGCGGATCGTCCGGTCGGCGATCCGCACCGGTGCCGACGTGAGGCGGGCGACCCACTGGATCGGCGCGTCGTAGCGCAGCACCTCCTCGACCGCGTTGGCCGCGAGGCCCGGTCGGCCACTGAGCTGCTGCCAGGCATGCTGCTGCCCGGCCAGTGCCGCGCAGCCACCGGCGACCAGATGGATCGTGGTCTCGAAGCCGGCGAAGAGCAGGAACACCGCGTTGTCGACGATCTCGTCGTCGGAGAGCGCGGTGCCCTGGTGGCGTACCCGGGTGAGACGGGAGAGCAGGTCGTCGCCGGGGGCGCGACGTCGGGCGGCCACCAGATCGGCCACGTAGTCGCGTAGCCAACCGATCGTCTCGCGTTGCGCGGCGAGCCCGCCCTGGGCGACGTACGGGATGAGGATGAACGCGCGGCCGACGTCGACCGCGCGGCTGACGATGTCGGGCCGGTCGGCGACAGGTGCGCTGAGCAGCTCGCACGCGACAGCGGTCTGGAGCGGGAGGGCCAGATCGGTCATCGCGTCGAACCCGCCGCGATCCACGGCGTCGTCGAGGAACCGGTCCATCCACCCGGTGACCTCGGCGGTGATGGCCCGTACGGCGGCCGGGTTGAGGGCCTGGGCCATCAGCCGGCGGACGCGAGCGTGGTCCTCGCCGGGCAGCCGGGGCACGATGCGGGTGAGCGCGGTATCCGCCCGGCCGCCGGCCACCGAGTAGGCCAGCCGCAGCAGGTTGGACTCGCCGGTGGCGGCGAAGCCGTGGCCGAGTCGTGGGTCGCGTAACAGGCCGGCCACCTCCGTCCATCGCGGCACCACCCAGGTGCCGGGGCCGCCACGGCACACGGCACCCTGTTCGCGCAGGCGGGCGTAGGTCGGATACGGATCGACGAGCAGCGCCGGATCCAGCGGGTCGAACCTGGCCGGGGGAACGGGCACCTTGGCCTCCAGATGAGTTCGCTGATCGAGGCCGGTCCACGCTGGGAGGACCGAGCCGCCTCACAACCCGCCGTCGTCAGGTGTCTCGCCGACAAGCGCCGCCCCGAGCGTGGCGAACGACTGGCGACCGGCCACGAAGTGCTGGGCGGCGGTCCGCATGTCACGAAGCCGGCGCTGGAGCGGGCAGGAGTCGTAGACGGCGGTGCCACCGGCGAGCCGGTAGGCCGTGTCGACGACGGCCGTCGCCTCGGCGATGAGATGGGCGGCGGTGGCCCGGGCCCGGGCTCGACCGCGTGGGGTCGCGGCGTCGGTCCGGTCCTCGGCGGTCCGGGCGGTGTCGAGCAGGACTGTCCGGGCCGCCCGGCAGCGAACGTCCGCCTCGCCCAGTTGGTCATGCAGGTGCGGCGACCGCGACAGCGGGAGTCGGCTCAGCGCCGGGCGTTTGCCACCGACGACCAGCTTGATCAGCTCGGCGGTGGCGCCCTCGGCGATGCCCAGCGCGACGGCGGCGATGATGAGACTGGAAGCGGCGACCCGATCGGCGATCATTTCGGCCGCCGGGTCGGCCTGCGCCCCGGTGAAGCCACGGTGCCCTGGGCAGATCGCCCGGGCGACAGTGACGTCGTGGCTGCCGGTGCCGCGCAGACCGAGTGCCTGCCAGGAGGACTCGATCGTGACGTCGGCCGCGGGGAGCACGACCATCCGGCTCAGCATCCCGCCGTCCGGCCCACGGGCCAGGCTCCGGCCGTCCTGGACGGCGCAGTTGAGATAGAACCAGGACGCGTGCTGGCAGCCGGAGACGAACGGCCAACGACCGCTGACCCGCCATCCGTCAGCCGTCTGCGCGGCACGCCCCTTGATCGCCACCGCGCCGGCCGCGACGACGTCGGGCCCGCCCGCGTAGACCTCCGCAGTCGTCCCGTCACCGGCACAACCGATGATGAGCTGCGACAACGCTACCTGACCGACCACCCAGCCGACCGCCGGATCGGTACGGGCCAGGGCGGCGAGCACCGGCAGTACGGTGCTCATGGGCAGTTCGTCGCCCCCGTACCGGGCCGGCACGACCATCCGGAACAGCCCGGCCGTGCGGAGGGCGGTCACGGTGCCGGCCGGCAGCTGGGCTGTGTGTTCGGCCTCGTCGGCACCGGCGGCGACCGCGTCGACCACGGTGTCGACGCGGTCGAGGGCATCGGTCCGCACGCCGGATCAGGCCCGGTCCGTCACCGGGGTCGAGGGGGCGCCGTCTCGCTCCGCGACCCGCTCCAGCACGGTCTCGACGACCAGGCCGACGGTGGTGATCCGCCTGGCGGTCTGTTCGTCGATCGGCTCCAGGTCGAACTCGTCCTCCAGGGCGAAGGCCAGTTCGAGCAGGGCCAGTGAGTGGTATCCGAGGTCCTCGACCAGTCGGGTGTCGGGTCCGAGGTCGTCATTGGGCGCGGGGGCCAGATCGCGCACGATCGCCGTGATCTGGTCGGCCGTCACGGTCGGTTGGCTCATCACTGCTCCTCGGTCTGGGTGGGGAATGGTGGTGGTGCTCCGGTTCGGGCGAGTTGGCTGATCGCGTCCCGGACGGGATCGTCGGGCCGCCGTCCGAGCCGGTCCGCGAGGTAGCCGAAGTCGCGGACGAAGGCCCGCGCTGTCGGGTCGTCGAAGATCCGGTCGGTGTAGCGGAGCTGGGTCACCAGCGCCTCGCCGATCGGCACCACGAGCAGTTCGAGGTCGAAGCGGGCGTTGCGGGTCTGCGGCTCCAGGTCGGCCAGGTGGGCGCCGCGCATGTCGCCGCGGGTCGTGCCGGGGTCGAGCATCTGGAAGACCACCTGATCGGCGCGGCCACCGGGTGACCGCACGATCCCCGGCGGCAGCATGTGGAAGGGCAGGTCCTGGTGCGGGAGGGCCCGGATCGTGGTGCCCCGGACCCGCCGGACGAGTGCGGTGAAGGCTTCGTCGCCGTCCAGCTGACTGCGCAGCGCCACCTGGTTGACGAAGAAGCCGAGGGTGTGTGCCACCTCGGACCGCGCGCGGTTGGCGAACAGCGAGGTCACGGTGAGGTCCACCTGACCGGTTCGCTGGTGCAGCAGGGTGTAGAAGACCGCCAGCAGGACGGCGAACAGGCTCGTCCGGTGTGCCCGGGCGAGGGCGCGCAGGGACCGGACGACCGGCTCAGAGAGGTGTACCCGGGCCGATCCGGAACTGACCGGCTCCGGGTTCCGGACCGGCAGCATCGGCAGGCTGGCACCGTCGAGGGTGTCCCGCCAGAACGCGTCGAGCCGGCGGCGGCTCTCGCCGGCGAGCCGTTCCCGCTGCCACTGCGCCCAGGTCGCGTACTGCCAGGTGACGTCGGGCAGCTCGGGTGGCGAGTTGCTCGCGAGAGCCTCGTAGATCGTGCGCAAGTCGCGCAGGACCAGACCGTTCGACGAGTGGTCGGTGATCAGGTGGTGCATGCTCAGGCAGAAGACCGCCCTACCGGGCAGGCGGTACAGCGTCGTGCGGACCGGCCACTGTTCGACGGGCACCCGTTGGCGAAGGTCGGCGGCGAGAGCGTCGCGCAGGGCGTCGACCGGTTGCCGGACGCCGGTCAGGTCGACGACGTCGAGCTCCGGCTCGCGGCTCGGGCAGACCTGCTGGATCAACTGGCGGCGGCGCTCGACCAACCGGGTCCGCAGCGATTCGTGACGTTCGCCGAGCAGGTTCAGCGCGTCCCGGAGTCGACAGGCGTCCACCGTGTCGCGCTGTAACAGCACCTGCTGGGTGAGGCTCCGGTGGCCGCCCTGGTAGTGGTCCATCAACCAGAGGAGTCGTTGGCCCACCGAGGCCGGCGATTCACGCATGGCCGGAGCGTAGGTCGGCGTCGGCCGGGTCCGCACCGCTCGCGTGGCCGTACACCATCTCAGCGTCCCGCGGCGTCGCGGTCGAGCGCCGCGCGGAGGCTGCGCGGCGTGATGTCGGTCCAGATCCCGCCGATGTGGTCCAGGCACTGTTGCCGCGAGCCGGCCGTGCCCTCCCGCCGCCAGCCCGGCGGCGGTTCCTGGTCGTCGGGCCAGATCGAGTACTGGTCCTCGTCGTTGTGCACGACGGCGAACCGGTACCGCGCGCTGCTCTCATCCATCATGGACACTCCTTTTGTCTCCCGGCCGTCCTGGGCGCGGGCACCAGCGCGGCCGGCATCGTCTTGATCCCGTTGACGAAGTTGGACTGGAGCCGGACCACCGGGCCGGTGAGTCGCAGCCGGGGCAGGTAGGGGCGGATGGCGGTGAGCAGTTCGGCCAGCTCCAGTCGGGCCAGATGGGCACCGAGGCAGAAGTGCGGCCCGATGCCGAACGCCAGGTGCGGGTTGTCGGGCCGGTCCGGCCGGAACCGGTGCGGCTCGGCGAACACCCGCTCGTCCCGGTTCGCCGAGGTGAAGTAAAGGACCACCTTGTCGCCCTCGGCGATCCGGGTGCCGGCCAGCGTGGTGTCGCGGGTCGCGGTCCGACGGAACTGGAGGATCGGACTCACCAGGCGCAGCAACTCCTCGACGGCACCCGGGCCGTGGGCGTCGACGGTCCCGCCGATCAGGATGGCCAGCGAGCCGGAGATCAGGTGCCGGGTCGTCTCGTTGCCGGCGACGATCAGCAGCAACCAGATCTGGCAGAGTTGGGCGTCGGTCAGCCGGCGTCCCTCGACCTCCGCCGCGACAAGCGCCGAGACGAGGTCCTCCCGGGGCCGTCGCCGGCGGTCGCGGACCAGCGCCGCGGCGTAGGCCATCGCCTCGCCCAGCGCCTGCCGGTAGGCCTCGATGTCGCCGCCGCCGAACTCGGGGTCGTCGAAACCGACGAGGTGGTTGCTCCAGCGCAGCAGCAGACCCCGGTCGGCCGGTGGCAGGCCCAGCAGGTCGGCCAGCACCAGCAGCGGCAGCTCGGCAGCGAGATCGCGGACCAGGTCGACGTCGTCACCGGCCATCGCCCGCGCCACTGTGGACCGGGCGTGCTCCGCCACGTCGGCGGCCAGCCGCTGGACCGCCCGTGGGGTGAACGCGGGGGAGACCGCCCGCCGGATCCAGGTGTGCTGCGGCGCGTCCATGTTGACCAGGAGCTGCCGGGCCCGTTCCAGGTCGGCGCGGGTACGCGGGTCGACCAGGAACGCTCCTCGGCGACTCGACGAGAACTCGTCCCGACGTCGGGAGACCTCGACAACCTCCGCGTGGGTCGTCACGGCCCAGAAGCCGGTGCCCCGTTGCACTGTCGACCCGGCGGTGGACCGGCGGACGAGTTCCGGTTCGGTGACCCAGCCGACGGGCTCGTCCCGACGGCGTCGGGCGAACTCGTCGTGCGGAACCCCACGGGCGTAGGTGGCCGGGTGTGCGATGTCGGCGATCGGCGGGCCGGCGTTCACGCGCCACCGCCGGGCAGTTCGGCGAGCATCCGCCGGACGAGCTGTTTGCGGAGCTTGCCGGTGTCGTCGCGGGGCAGCGCGTCCACCAACCGGTAGGCGCGGGGTGCCTTGAATCCGGCGAGCGTCTCCCGGGTGTGCCGGTCGAGCCGGCCCGGCAGTTCGTCGGCGCGGTCCGGCTCGGCGGCCACCACCACCGCGACGACCCGTTCGCCGTACTCCTCGTCGGGCACGCCGACCACGGCGGCGTCCCGGACCTCCGGGTGACGCAGCAGCACCGCCTCGACCTCGGCCGCGTGTACGTTGACCCCGCCGGTGACCACGACGTCGCGGGCACGTCCGGTGAGGAACAGGTACCCGGCGTCGTCGAGGTGACCGACCTCCCCGACGGTGAACAGGTCAGGCTCGCGGTGTGCGGCGGCCGTCGCGGCGGGAGCGTTGTGGTAGTGGAACCCGCTTCCCCCGGTGCGCCGCACGTAGACGGTGCCGGTCCGCCCGGCCGGCAGCGGCCGGCCGGCGGGGTCGAGGATGACGATCTCGTGCGGGGGCACCGCCCGGCCGACACTGCCCGGCCGCTGGCCGGCCTCGATCGAGTCGATGACGGTGATCGCCCCCGACTCGGTGGCGCCGTAGTACTCCAGCAGCACCGGACCCCACCAGGCGATCATCCGATCCTTCACGTCGACCGGGCAGGGACCGCCACCGTGCCAGACCAGCCGCAGGTCCGCAGGGGTGAGTTGGTCGCGCACCGCCGGGTCGAGCGCCAGCAGCCGGACGAAGTGGGTGGGCACCAGGTGGGCCGTGGTGACCCGGTGCCGGGCCATCGTGGACAGCGTGCGGACCGGGTCGAACCTTTCCTCGATCACCAGGGTGCTGCCGCGCAGCAGGGGGAGCAGCGCGAAGAAGAGCTGCGCGGAGTGGTACCAGGGGGCGACGACGAGCGTCCGGCCCTCCGCCGGCAGGCGCAGGGTCCGCGCGGCGTAGTCACCCAGGCGGCCGACGCGGGAGAACGGCGCACCGGCGACGAAGAGTCTGTTGGCCACGCCACGGGGTCGACCGGTGCTGCCCGATGTGTAGAGCAGCAGGGCGCCGCACAGTTGGTCGGTCGGTTCAGCGGCGTCCGGCACCGGCGCCAGGTCGTCGATCGTCAGTGGGGGCGGGCCGCCGCACCGGGCCACCGCGTCGGCGGCCACTGCGGCTCGCTGCGCGTCGACGACGAGCAGACGACATCCGGCATCGGTCAGGATGTACGCCACCTCGGCTGCGGTGAGGTGCCAGTTGACCGGCACCACTGTCATTCCGGCGTGCAGGCCGGCCAGCACCATCTCGAAGGTTTCCCGGCGGTTGCCGGCCATCACGGCCACCGCGTCGCCGGCTGCCACACCGTGTCCGCGTAGCACCTCGATCCACCCGTTGACCCGGTCGTTCAGCTCCCGCCAGGTGGTCGAGCCACGCTCGTCGACGAGCGCCGTCGCGGCTGGCGTACGGGACGCGAGGTCGATAAACAACTCCGCCATGTCATCCCCATCACTGAAGAAGGTCGGGCTGCGCACGCACGATGTCGGCGTACAACGGCTTGAAGTTGAGGCGGGCGATCGCGGGGCTGCCGATCATGTCGCGGGTGGACCTGGCGGTCGCCGGGTCCAGCGGCACCGGTGTGCCGGCTGCCTCGGCCAGCAACTGCACCTGGCAGGAGCGGTCCATCGAGATGAACCACCAGGCCGCCTCCTCCACCGAACCGCCGACCGTGAGCAGGCCGTGATTGCGCATGATGACGGCCTTGCCGCCGCCCAGGCAGTCGGCGATCTGCCCGGCCTCCTCGGCGGCGAGGACGACGCCCCCGTACCGGCCGTAGACGGTGTGCTCCTCGAAGAACGCGCAGGCGTCCTGGGTGATCGGGTCGAGCGGGCGGCCAAGCGTCGACCATGCTCGCCCGTAGGTGGAGTGCAGGTGCACCGCTGCCACGGCGTCCGGGCGCTGATGGTGTACGGCGGTGTGGATGACCAGGCCGGCCGGGTTGACCCGGCCGTCACCCGAGACCACCGAACCGGTCTGGTCGACCAGGAGCAGGTCACTCGCCCGGATGTGCCCGAAGTGGACACCGAACGGGTTTATCCAGAAGTGATCGGGATGTTCCGGATCCCGGGCGGTCATGTGCCCGCCGACCCCCTCGTCGAACCCGAGCCGGGCGAACAGCCGGAACGCCCCGGCGAGGCGCTCGCGTCGGTGCCGCCGTTCCTCTTCGACGGTGCGCCGCCGGTCGCCGCTAGCCACAGCCGCCTGCCGTGTCGGCGTCGTAGGCCTCGGTCACCGGCGGTCCGACCGGATCGCCCGCCGGTCGCGGCCAGACCGAGAGGAACGCGTCGAGCCGGTCGTAGCCCCAGAACCGGTGGTGCCCCAGCTTGAGGTAGGGCACCCCGAACACGTCGTCGTGGTAGGCCCGGTACAGGCAGTCCACGCCCTCCGCGCGTAGTCCAGGGTCGTCGGCGCAGGCCGTGGCGACCTGCGGGTCGAGCCCCGCCCGGGCGGCGCAGTCGGCCACCACCGCCGGATCGGAGATGTTCTCGCCGCGCTCCCAGCGGGCGGCCGTGACGGCGTCGTAGAAGGGCTCGGCGCGCCCGGACCGGCAGGCCCAGAGCCAGGCCAGGTGCGCGGGCTCCCACCATGGCTCGACGTCGACCGGCCAGGCCATGGTGGCGCCGTCGGCGGTGGCCAGGCGTTTGGTGTCCATCAGGATGTAGCGGTGTTTGGACCGGCTCATCTGGCCGTAGTGCAGGTCGACGCCGCGTTCGTCGAGCAACCGGGTGGTCGCCTCGTCGGGGTCCCAGTATGGCAGCCAGTCGAGCGCCTCGAACGCGTCAGGCACGGCGGCCCGCAGCCGGCGGACGGTGAGCCAGCTGTAGGGGCTGCGGAACGAGAAGTACAACCTGGCGCGCCGGGCCATCACGCACCCCCGGTCAGCGCGGCGACGATGTCCGGATCAAGCTGGGCCACCTCGCCCGCCCGGTCGCCCCGGCCGACCGCGTAACCGTGCAGGACGCGGCCCTCGGCCACGGTTACCAGCCGATCGCCGCGCACCACGTGGCAGGAGAGCCGGACCTCGAACAACTGCTGGCGCAGCACCGAGTCGACGTCGACCACCGTGTGCACCGTCTCCTCCAGGTGCGCGGCCGCGTGGATCCGCACGCGGGCCCGCGACACCACCGGAATCCAGGCGCGCTCGGCCAGTAGCCGGCCGACCGAGATGCCGCGGGCTTCCAGTAGCCTGTCGACTGCCGACTCGACGCAGCGTACGTAGGCCGAATGCTGGACCCGGTCGGAGTAGTGGCAGTAGAAGTAACGGGCCCGCCAGGGCCAGTGCAGGGCCGACGATCCGGGATCGACGAGCTGGTCACGCACTGGCCGTCGTGGGTCGTAGCGGCGCGATCCGGGGGCGGCGGCAGGGCCACCCAGGTCGTCGACCACCCAGGCGGCGAGGTCGGTGGGTGCCGGCGCGGCTGCCTCGGCAGCCCGCTCGCGTACCAGGGCCAGCCGCACCGAGCCACGGGCCACCGTCACGTCCCGATCGTCGCGGCGGACCCGGAGCGTGACGTCGAGCCGGTCGCCGCGCCCCCGGTCCACGTGCGCGACCACCTCGTCGTCGAGGTCGAGTACGGCGGGGAGCTGCACCGAGCAGTCGACGATCTCCACGCCCAGTCCGTGCCTGTGGAACAGCTGCCCGGGTGGGTGGCCCTGGTCGCGCAACCACTGCAGCACGGCCTCCTCGACCAGGTACATGAAGTGCTTGAACCCGATCCAGGTGCGGATGTTGGCGCCTTCGAAGCGGGGGCGGCCCGCCACGACGGTCGGGGTCACGGAACCTCCTCAAGTTTCGGACTGGCGGCGAAATCGCACAGCCGGGCCGCGACCTCGGCCGGGTGCCGCAGGTGGCAGAAGTGGTCGTAGCGGTCGTCGATGATCAGCCGGGCATCGGGCAGTGCCCCGGCGAGGGCACCGGCGGCTGCCGGAGTGAGGGTCGGATCGTCACCGCCGCCGAGCACCAGCACCGGCGGGCGGACCCGGTCCAGTGGCAGCGCCGCGCTCGTGACGTACTGCTCGAAGACCGCGAGGAAGCCGGCCGGTCCGGCCCGGTCGATCGCCTTGCGGGTCATCGTCGCCAGCACGTCGTCGGGAGTACGGGCCAGCCGGTCGCCCTGACGGCTGCGCAGCGACTCGTGGATGTGCCGCTCGAACGCGGTCCGGGCCCGGTCGAACAGCGTCCACGTCACGGGCCGGCCGGGTGGCCGGTAGAGCGGGCAGATCAGGGCCACCCGTCGAGCCGGTAGTGCGTCCCGGCAGAGCAGGTGCAGGGTGGCGTTCGCTCCGTAGGAGTGGGCGACCAGCAGGCTGATGTCCGCGCCGATCCCGACGATCGCGTCAGCCAGCGCGTCGGCTGCCGGCCGCTGCCGCCACCGGTAATCGGTGCCCGGCTGCCACGGCAGGTCGAGTGCGGCCACCCGCCACCGCTGACCGAGGTCGGCGGCCAGCGGCAACCAGGTCCGCCAGGAATCCTCCAGCCCGTGGGCGAGCACGGCGAGGGGTGCCCCCGGCGGTCCGTCGGCCAGCCAGCGGATTCCCTCCGCCGCCGGGCTCATCTGGTTACCGCCGATGCGGGGTGCACGGTCAGCGACCGGTAGCCGTCGACCTCGTCGCCGCAGGACACCTCGACCGGGAACCGGCCGGCGCTGACCCGGTCGGCCGCGAGGGCGACACCGACGAGTCCCTGCGCGCCGTAACAGTCGCCCCACGACGCTGTGGCGGCCGGTGCGGCAACCCTGCCGTTGAGTCGGACCTGCACCCCGTCCGGGTCGGACTCGACGATCACACACGCCGCCCCGCTGGTGAGTGGTCGACCGTAGAGCGCCGTCGCCGTGCCGGTCGCGGCCTCGGCGCCCACCACGACCACGCGGCGGGCGCGACCGGCACGCAGCAGCAGCGCCGCGGCGGCCAGCGCGTCGTAGCTCGCGGTGGCGCCCGAGCAGATCATGAGATTGGGGCCGGCGAAGCGGAACCAGATCGCGATCACGCTGGCGATCACGTTGCTCGACGCGTTCGGGGCCGCGAGCGGGCTGACCGCCCGCACCCCGTCGGTGGTCGCGACGCGGGCCAGGTCGGCGACGGTGTCGACGTTGCCGAGATTTCCGCAGGCGACCACTGCGACATCGGCGTGCGCGTCGCCCCGGGGCCGTTCACCGGCGTCAAGCCCGAGCGTGCGGTGCACCGCGCACAGCGCCAGCCGGGTCGCGTCGTCCCGGTTGAGCAGGCCCTTGCGGCCCAGCAGGCCAGCGGCGGCTTCCGGGCGGCAGGCCGCCTTGTCGCTCTCCGGCAGGTGGGCGCCCCACGCGCGCAGCGCCAGCGTCGTGGTCAGCATGCCGGCTCCAGCAGCGTGACGGCGTTGACCCCGCCGAAGCCGAACGAGTTGACCTGGGTAAGCGAGCCGGGCACCGCGACCGGGCGGTCCCGGACCAGCCGTACGCCGTCGGCCTCGGCGAGCGGAACGCCCAGCCCGACGACCGGTGGTACGGCACCGACGCGCAGGCCGCGCAGGGCGACATCGACCCCGCACAGCGCGGCGGCCCCGGAGGTGTGCCCGATCGCGCCCTTGAGCGCTGTCACCCACGGGTCACCCCGGTCAGCGAGGATCACCTCGTGGATCGCCCGGCACTCGGCCGGGTCGTTGAGCGCGGTGCCGGTGCCGTGCGCCACCACGACCCGGACGTCACGGGCCTCCCGGTCGGCCCGGTGCAGCGCGTCGCGCATCGCTCGGGTCATCCCGCCGACGTCGGGCGCGGTCTCGTGCACCGCGTCGCAGGACAGCCCGGTGGCCAGCAGGCGGGCCAGCCGTGGACCCGCGCGCCCGGCCGGCGCGACCACCACGGCGGCGGCACCGTCGCCGAGCAGGACGCCGGTGCGGTCGCGGTCGAAGGGGCGCACCCGTTCGGTGGGCCGGTCGGCCACCCGGCCGATCATCGCCTGCATCGACAACGTGGTGGTGTCCGCAGCGGCGGCGACAGCCACGTCGGCCTCCCCGGCGTCGACCAGGTCCTGGGCCATCGCCAGCGCGTGCCCACCCGCACTGCACGCGTTGGCGAGGGTCACGATGTCCCGTACGCCGGGCAGGGCGGCCCGGACCGCCGATCCGAAATGGAGCTTGTCGACCGGGCACGGGGTGGCCGTCAGGGCCCAGTGCTCGACGTCCGCCAACTGGCGCAGGCCAGTGCCGACCACCACCACGACACGCTCCCGGTGTGCGTCGACGCCCGCCTGCGCCACGGCGGCCCGCAACACCGTGACGAGCCAGCCGGCTGCTCGCCCCGGGTCGCTGCCGCCGGCGATCGGATAGCCGGCCCCGACGTTCAGGCGGGCGGCCGTCGTCGGGTCGAACGGGCGGGCGCCACACCGGCCCTGGGTCAGGGCGTCCCAGGTTCGCGACCCATCGCCGAAGCAGGTCAGCTGGGTGCTCGCCGCGATCACCGGCACTGCGGGCTCCTCACCAGCGCCGCCGCTGCGGCGCCGTCGACGCCCTCGGCGACCAGGAGGGCGGTGCTGCCGGGCTCCTCCGGGTGGGCGCGACGGTCCAGCATCAACTGGGCCAGGCCGGCCGCGGAGGTCGCGGCGTCGCAGTCACCGAACAACGCGGTGACCTGCCGGTGCTTGGGGTGGTGCCCGAGCACGCGCGTGGCGACCTCGAACTGCCCGTTATCGTCTGTCGCGGTCTCGACGGTGACGACCAGATCGACCTGGGCCGCCGCGACGCCGGCCCGGTCGAGCGCCCGGCGTACGCAGCCGGACAGCGCGTCGGCCCGGCGGCCGTCGGGGCCATATCCGGCCGCGGTGGCCAGGATCCGCACGCTGGTCCCGTCGGTCCCGTCGGTCCCGTCGTCCCGGACGACAACGAACGCGGCGGCCGACTCACCGCAGTCCGCGCCGGCGCCGCCCCGGGCCAACGCCTGCGACCACGCCCGGTGCGGCGACAGTTCCTCGGCCGCGCCGACCACCATCAGGTCGGCGTAGCCCCGGGCGAGGACGTCGGCGGCGTAGCGCAGCGCGTGCAGGAACGCCACAGGTCCACCCGCCACCGTGGCGTTCACCCCGCGCAGGCCGAGCCGGATCGCGGACTGCCCGGCGGCGCAGTTCATCACCGTGTTGGGGAAGAGCACCGGGTTGACCAGGTAGGGCCGCTCCTGTACCAGGGTCTCCCGGGTGAAGTCGCTCGTGGAACGAAAGCTGCCGAGCGTGGTCGCGAGCACCACACCGATGCGATCCTGCGGTTGCCGGGGATCGGCCTCGACGCCGGCATCGCGCAGCGCGTCGGCGCAGACGGCGACGGCGAGGGCGGTGGTCCGGTCGAAGAAGCTGGTGCCTCTACGGCCGAGGCGCTCCCGTACGTCGAACCCGTCGACCGCGTGCACCTGCCGGTCCGGAAACGAGGTGTCGCCCGGCGCGGCCACCGACGGCAGCAGCACGCCGAGCCCTCGTACCCGCAGCGCGGTCACCTGACCGCTCCGAAGATGACTATCGAGTTGTTGCCACCGAAGGCGAACCCGTTGTTCTGCACCACCCGCACCGCCGCTGGTCGGGCCACGTTGGGTACCGGGTCGATTCCGGCGAGGTCGGGATCGGCAGTGGACCAGTTCACCGTCGGCGGTAGGAAGCCCTTGTCGATGGCGAGCACGCTGGCTATGGCCCCGAAACCCGACGCGGCACCCATGGTGTGCCCGATCAACGACTTGATCGAGCTGACCGGCGGTGGGTGCTCGCCGAACACCTCGACGATGGCGCGCGCCTCGACCGCGTCGTTGGCCGGCGTGCCGGTGCCGTGCGCGCAGATGTAGTCGATGTCGGCCGGAGTCACGCCCGCGTTGCCGTGGGCGATGCGGATACAGCGGGCGATGCTTGTCCACTCAGGGGCCACCGGATGCTTGGCGTCGCAGTTGAGCCCGTGCCCGAGCAACTCGGCGTAGATCCGCGCGCCCCGGGCCCGTGCGTGGTCGAAGGTCTCCAGCACCAGCACGGCCCCGCCCTCGGCGGTGAGAATGCCGTCGCGGTCACTGTCGAACGGTGCGCAGTCCTGCGCGGCCAGCGCGCCGAGCCGGAAGAAACCGGCGTGCGCCCACCGGCAGACCGAGTCGGCGCCGCCGGCGAACACCACGTCCGCCTCGCCGCTGACCAGCAGATCGAAGCCGTACCCGATGGCGTAGTTGCTGGCCGCGCAGGCGGTCGCGAGCGTCACCGACTCCCCGGCCAGCCCCAGTTCCTCGCTGACCCCGTGCGCCAGCCGGCCGGCCGGGAGTTGGGCCACCAGGTCCGGATCCACGGCGGCGAAACCGTCGGCGACGAGCGCCGCGGTGAACGCCTCGACCGCCACCGACTCCCCGCTCGTCGTACCGATCACCGCGTGCGCCCGTTCCGGGCCACCGGGCAGGCGGTCCACGTCGAGCCTGGCGTCCTGGGCCGCGAGCCGGGCGGCGGCCGCCGCGAACTGGCTCGACCGCCCCCAGTGCTCCGGCTTCAGCCGCCGCAGCGACCGGTGCGGGTCGAATCCGCGGACCTCGCCGGCCCGGCGGCGCGGGAATCCGCTCGCGTCGAAGCTGGTGATCTCCGAGATGCCGGACCGGCCGGCTCGCAGGCCCTCGGCGAACGGGGCCGGACCGATCCCGATGCTGGAGACCGGGCCGAGCCCGGTGACCGCGACGCGCACCTGTCAGTCCCGCCAGCCCGCGTGCCGGCTGAGGCTCTCGTGGACGGCCTTGAGATTTGTCAGCTCGGGAAGCTCCGACTGGGGGATCTCGACGTGGTACCGCTTGTCCAGCCGGGCGAGGATCTCGATGGCGCGCAGCGAGTCGGCCTCATGGTCCTCCATGAAGTCGCTGTCGTCGGTCAGCTCCTCGGGCTCGATCTCCAGGACCTCGGCGATGATGCCGCGCAGCTCCTCCAGCCGCTCGCGCGGGTCGCCGGCCTCGTCCGTGTTGCTCATGGGCGTCCTCTCGGCTCGTTGGGTGTGCAGGTGGTGCTCAGCGCAGCTGCTCGTCCGGCCGCTGCGCCGCCATCAGGGTCTCCACCCGGGCGATCCGCCGGTCGCCGACCCAGCTCTCGCCGTGGCAGAAGCCGGTGTCGGCGACCACCTGGTCCAGCCGTACGACGTGCCGGACGACATCGCCGGGGTGCGCCTCGCCCGACACCTCGTAGCCCCGGGCGGTCAGGAACAACAGGTGGCGGTGCGGGCCACGCTTCTCGGCCGGCTGCTCGCTGTGCTGCCACAGCAGCGCGGCGCTCTGCCCGAGCGACTCGACGAGCAGCGACACCGGGTACGCGAAACAGGACGGGTCGGCGTCGTCCGGCAGGTCGGCGTAGCACGGCTCGTTCGCGGTGATCGCCTTGATGGTGGTGATGGACTCGCCCGCCCGTAGCTCCAGCACCCGGTCGACGAGCAGCATCGGGAAACGCTGGGGCAGCAGGGCGCGGACCTGGGGGTGCTCCAGCACGCCGGCACCGGCCGGTGCCGAACGGCCGTCGGTGGTGCAGGTGACCCGCATCGTCGCGCAGACGCTTCCGTCGCGCCGGGTACCGGTCGCCGACACCTCCCAGGTAGACCCGTCCTGTGGTCGGGCGGTCGCCTCGATCGACAGTTCGTCCCCGACAAGCAGCGGGGCGACCAGCCGCAGTGACGAGACCCGGCACAGCCGTGCCGTCCCGCCAGGTAGGCCGGCGCGGACCAGCTGACTGAGCGTCTCCAGCACGAAGACGCCCGGATAGATCGGAAAGCGGGGAAAGTGGCCGCGCAGCGACGGCTCGGTGGCGTCGACAGTCTTGCGGGCGTGCAGGACCAGCGGTTCGGTGGTGGTATCCGGCCACCACCTGTCGTACGCCGCCAGTGGGGCGGCCGTCGGAATCTGGATCGTCACAGCGCGATACCTCCGTCCACCCGGAAGACCTGGCCGGTGATGTAGCTGGCGTCGTCGGAGAGCAGGAACGAGACGAGCGGAGCGACGTCCCCGGTGGCGCCGAACCGGCGGAGCGGCACCCGGCGCAGGGCGTCGTCGCGCAGCCGGCCGCTCAGCCCCGCCGTCATGTCGGTCTCGATGAAACCGGGAGCGACCACGTTTACCCGTACCCCGTAGGCGCCGACCTCCTTGGCCAGCGACCGGCTGAGTCCGATCACGCCGGCCTTGGTGGCGGCGTAGGTGGTCTGGCCGGTGTTGCCGGTGACCCCGGCGACCGACGACATGTTCACGATCGCGCCGGAGCGGCGCTTCATGAAGCGGAACGCGGCCCCCCGACACACATTGCGGGTACCTGTCAGGTTTATCGCGATCGTCGTGTCCCAGTCCGCCGAGGACGAGAGCACAAGCGGGGCGTCGCGGGCGATGCCGGCGTTGTTGACGACCGCGTCGAGGCCGCCGAGTTCCGTCTCCACCGCGGCGAGCAGATCGTCGACCGCCTCCGAGTCGCCCACGTCACAGGCCCGCATCATCGCCGGTACGCCGAGTGCCGCCAGGTCGGCTGCGGTGCGGTCCGCTCCGTCGGTGTCCCGGGCGTAACAACCGGCGACCGCGTAGCCGCGGCGGGCCAGGTCGAGCGCGACGGCCCGGCCGATTCCTCGTGAGGCGCCGGTTACCAGCGCGACGCGCCGAGTCATCTCGCCTCCCGACTGGGCGGACTGTGGGGGTGCTGCCCGACGGCTCGGGCTGGGTGCACCATCGCCCAGGAATTCCGCCGGTGGCAACGCGTTCGGGCACCGGCGGCCACACGCGGTCAGGCGTCGGCGGTCCACTCCCGGAGGACCTCGGCGGTGTCCGCGCCCGCCGCCGGGGCGGGCCGGCGGATCCGGGTGGGAGTGCGGGAGAACTTGGCGGCGGGACCTGTCAGCTCGGCCTCCGTGCCGTTGTGCAGCCGGATCCGTTGCAGCATCTGCCGGGCCCGCACCTGCGGGTCGTCGGCGACCTGGCACAGCTCCCGCACGGCCGACACCGCTAGGCCGGCCTCGGCGAGCGCGGCAACCGCCTCGGCCACGGTCACCGTCGCGCACCAGCCGGCCACCACCGCGTCGACCAGGCTCCGGTGGGCAAGGCGGTCCCGGTTCGTGGCGAACGTGGGGTCGCGGGCCAGTTCCGGGTGGCCCATCAGCGCGGTCAGCCGTCGCCAGTGCCGGTCGAGCGAGACGGCCAGGTAGATGTCCCCGTCACGGCAGTGGTAGACGTTGGCGGGCACCACGAAGTCGGTCTGGTTGCCCATCCGTTGCGGCGGGGCGCCGGCTGCGGCCAGCGACAGCAGTCCGCTGCTGCTGAACAGCAACGAGTCGAGCATGGCGACGTCGACGTGCTGCCCCTCGCCGGTACGGGACCGGTGCGCCAGCGCACCGAGCGCCGCGATGGCGGCGTGCAGCCCGGCCAGCTCGTCGGCGAGGAACGTCGGTGCGCGTACCGGCTGCCCGTCGGGCGGTCCGTTGAGCGCCATCCACCCGCCGGCGGCCTGCACCACCGGGTCGTAGGCCGACCTGTCCACGCCCGGTCCGTACTGACCCCAGCCGGACACCGAAACGTAGACCAGCTCCGGTCGGACGGCCCGGCACTGCGGGTAGCCGACCCCCCATCGCGCCAGTACCCCGGGGCGGTAGTTCTCGACGAGCACGTCGGCGACCCGTACCAGGGACAGCAGGGTGCGCCGGCCCTCGTCGGTACGCAGGTCGGCACCGACGCTGCGCTTGTTCCGGTTGACGCTCTGCCGGAACCAGGACAGGCCGGTGCCCGGAATCGTGGGCGGCACCTCGCCGTCGCGCCCGTCGGGCAGCTCGACCCGCACGACGTCGGCGCCGAGGTCAGCGAGTACGCAGGTGGCCAGCGGCCCGGACCACACCTTCGTCACGTCGAGGACCCGGACGCCGTGCAGCGGCCCGTTCAGGTCGTCGCGGGCGTCGCGGAAGAACTGCTCGTTCTCCATCGTCAGACCCGTTCGAGCAGGCTCGCGGTGCCGAGGGAACCACCGCAGCACATGGTCACCAGGGCGGTGGCCGCGTCGCGCCGCTCCAGTTCGTGCAGTGCGGTGACCAGCAGGCGGGTGCCGCTGGCACCGAGCGGGTGACCGAGCGCGATGGCGCCGCCGTTGACGTTCACCCGGTCCGGGTCGACGGGAAAGGCGGACAGCCAGTTGAGGACGACAGCGGCGAACGCCTCGTTCACCTCGAACAGGTCGATGTCGTCGGGCCGGATGCCGGCCCGGTCGAGCAGCCTGGTGGTGGCCGCCACCGGCCCGTCGAGCAGAAAGTACGGGTCGGCGCCGGTCACCACCTGCTGCGCCAGCCGGGCCCGGGGGGTGCGGCCGAGCGCGCGGGCCCGGTCCGCAGACATCCACAGGATCGCGGCCGCGCCGTCGGAGAGCTGGGAGGTGGTGCCGGCGGTGTGCAGCCCGCCGTCGATGACCGGGCGCAGCGCGGCCAGCCCGGCCTGGGTGGTCGCCCGCAGTCCCTCGTCGCGGTCGACGCGGCGGGTGCCGTCGGCGGTCGGGGCCTCGAGGGCCACCAGTTCGGCGTCGAATCGGCCGGCGGCCCGCGCCGCGGCGGCCCGGGTCTGGGATCGCACTCCGTACCCGTCGAGGTCGGCGCGGGTCAGCCGCTGACGTCGCGCGATACGTTCGGCCCCGCCGAACTGCGCGTTTGGTGGGTCGTCCCACGGATAGTCGCGGGTCTTGTAGTGCCCGGGTCCGAGGTGCAGGTTCGCGCCGATCGGCACCCGGCTCATCGACTCCACCCCGCAGGCGATGCCGACGTCTATCGCGCCCGCCGCGATGAGCGCGGCGACCAGGTGGTTGGCCTGTTGGGCCGACCCGCAGGAGACGTCAACAGTGGTGCAGCCCACCGCAGGGCTGAAACCGGTGCTGAGCCAGGCGTTGCGGGTGACATTGAGGCTCTGTTCGCCGATCTGCGTCACGCAGCCGCCGACGATCTGGTCGACCTCCTCCGGCGCCACACCGGCCCGGTCGAGGACCTCGCGCTGCACGATCCGCAGCAGCTCGACCGCCTTGAGGCCGGACAGCCAGCCGTCACGGCGGCCGATCGGAGTGCGGGCGGCGGCGACGATCACGGCCTCCCGGCCGCCGACTTGCCTCACCGCTCCACCAGTTCGATCGCCAGCTTCGGGCATGCCCGCACGGCGGCCTCCGCCACCGGCACCTGCGCCGGGTCAACCGTCGGTGACCGTACGACCAGCATGTCGTCGGTGCCGAGAGCGAAGATCTCCGGTGCGACCGCTGCGCACAACCCGGTGCTGTCGCACTGGTCGGTGTCCACCCGAACCCGCATTCTCCGCACGCTACCCGCGCCCTCCGAGCCGACCTAGTGTGCTCGACAGTGGATGCGTACACCGAGGTGGGGCGGGCCATGGACATCGATCTGCTTGGCTGGACGCGGCGCCCCCGCCGGGGCGGGTGGGTGCGGTTCGCGACCACTGAGAGCTGGGACGAGTGGCCCTACGACGTCCTCGCCGCGTTGACGCGCCGGTCGGCGTGCGCGCTCGTCGCCGCCGGTGTGCGTCCCGGCGACGTGGTGGCTCTCGGGCTGGCGGGCGGCCCGCGCTTCGTCGCGATGTTCTTCGGGGCGCTGCTCGCCGGTGCGACACCAGCCCCACTACCGCCGCCCGCGGCCTTCGCCCGCGCCGACAGTTACGACGCGCATGTCGACAGGCTGCTCGGCTGGTCGACGCCGACCCTCGTCGTGCATGACGCTGACTTCGTCCGCACGGGCGAGCTGGCGGCCGCCCGGGGCGTCGACGCGGCCCCGCTGGACGAACTCCTCGCCACGGTCCCCGACGCCGATCGTGAGCCCGGCCGGGCGGTGCCGGCCGTGGCGGTCGTCCAGTTCACCTCGGGCACCACCGGCCCCGCCCGGGGCGTACGGGTAGGCGTCGGCGCGCTGACCGCCAACCTCGGCGCGATCGCCCGCTGGCTGCGGATGACACCGACTGATCCGACCGCGTCCTGGCTGCCCGTGCACCACGACATGGGACTGATCGGCTGTCTGCTGCTGCCGGTGACGGTCGGCGGTGACCTGTGGTCCCTGCCGACAGTCGAGTTCCTCCGTCGACCGATGCGCTACCTGGAGTGCTTCGGACGACACGGCGCCCGGCTGACCGCGATGCCGGCCTTCGGCCTCGACTACGTGACCCGACGGGTACGCCCGGAGAGCCTCGCCGGCCTCGACTTCAGCGCCTGGCGGTCGGTGATCGTGGGCG
This sequence comes from Micromonospora andamanensis, assembly GCF_016863495.1. GTDB lineage: Bacteria > Actinomycetota > Actinomycetes > Mycobacteriales > Micromonosporaceae > Micromonospora > Micromonospora andamanensis. Next base: position 59,626 of record NZ_BOOZ01000009.1, on the reverse strand, counting down.
CGGAGCGGATCCCGCCGGCCACCCTGCACCGGTTCGTGGAGCTGCTCGGACCGTTCGGTCTGCGCCCGACGGCGGTGCGGCCGGCGTACGGCCTGGCGGAGGCGACCCTGGCGGTCACCGGGGTGGCGTCGGGCGAACCCTGGCGTGTGGTCAGCAGCCCCACCGAGGGTGCGGTGGTGGGGTGTGGCAAACCGCTGTCCGGGGTCAGCGTGTCGGTCCTGGACGGTGACGGCTGCTCGGTGGCACCGGGTCAGCTCGGTGAGATCGTGGTCGGTGGTGCCGGCGTCGGGGCGGACCCGGTGCACACCGGCGACGCGGGCTTCCTCCACGACGGGGAACTGTTCGTCGTCGGCCGGCTCGGCGACGGGGTGAAGGTCCACGGCCGCTTCGTCTTCGCGGCCGACGTGGAGACCGCTATCGCCGCCGCCGACGCGATCCCGCCGGGTCGGGTGGCCGTGCTCGCCGGCAGCCGCGCCGGCCGACCGACAGTGGTGGTCCTGCTGGAACGTCCGCAGCCCGACTGGTGGCGGCTCGCCGCCGAGGCGCTGGCCGGCCGGTTCGTCGGCGCCGACCTGCTGGCCGTGACCGCCACCGCCGGCGGCATCGCCCGCACGACGAGCGGCAAGCCGCGCCGTCGGGTGATGTGGGAGGCGTTCCTCGACGGCCGGTTGGGTCCGGCTCAGCAGTTGTCGCCGAGTCCGTGTCCGAGTGCGGCGACGACGGCGTCGAGGTCCTCGACGAGATAGAAGTGACCACCGGGGCGCACCAGTCGCCGGTACGGGCCGGTGGTGAATCTCGCCCAGTCCGTCAGCTCGGCCGGAGCGACGTCGGGGTCGTCGCGCCCGCCGAGGGCGGTGACCGGGCAGGACAGCGGGGGAGCCAGTGCCGGCTGCCAGGTCTCGATCAGCCGGTAGTCGCTGCGCAGCGCCGGCATGATCAGCGCCCGTAACTGGGGGTGGGCCAGGGTTTCCGCGCTCGTCGCGTCCTGCCGACGCAACTCGTCCCAGAGCGCGTCGTCGGAGTCGAGGTGCAGGTTGCCGATCCGGTGCAGGGCGGGCGACGGATGAGCGGAGACGAACAGGTGCCGAACGGCGATGCCGAGCCGGTGCTCCAGCCGACGGGTCACCTCGTAGGCGACAGCGGCGCCCATGCTGTGCCCGAACAGCGCCACGCCACCGGTCCGGGTGAACGGCAACAGTGCCTCGGTAACCCGGTCGGCCAACTCCGCCATATCCGTGACGCAGGGTTCGGACAGACGGTCCAGCCGGCCCGGGTACTGCACCGCCCACGTTTCGACACCGCCCGGCAGCAGGGCTCCCCAGTCGCGGTAGAACAACGCGTTCCCGCTGGCGTGTGGAAAGCAGACCAGACGTACGCGCGCGGCCGGCCGGGTGTGGAAGCACCGCAGCCAGCGGTCGAGGTCGTCAGCCATCGCCGGCCGCGGCCTCCCCGGCGCGCGCCAGCGCCTCGACGTCGGCCGCGCCCAGTGGATCCAGCTCACCACCGGCGATCAGGTCCGGTGGCCCCAGCAGCGCGCTGACGTCCTGCCACAGTCGGCACAGGGTGAGCTGGTACTGGCCGTCGGCCCGCACCGGGCCGACGGCAATGTCGCGCCGCAGCTCGTCGACGGCGGCGGCCACGCCCGCCGGCCACATCGTGGCGAACAGTTCCTCGTAGGACGCCGACGCGGCCGGTCCGAGCACCACGGTGCTGGGCGCGGCGCGGAGGTCGACGCCCTTGTCGAAGTGGGCGGGCGCGGCCGGGTCGGCAACGGTACGAGGGAAGACGGGCCGGGCCGACCAGACGACCGGGCCGTGGGTGCCGACGAGCGTGAGGTTGCCGGCGTCGGTGCCGATGGTGACCCGGTGCAGCAGGTGGGCGTAGTTGTCCGGGTCGGCGGGGTCCAGTTCGTTCTGGATGCGGATCGTCGCGGGCACGCCGGCCAGTACGCCCTCCAGCGTGCGGAACGGCGGCGACAGGTCGGACCGCCCGGCCGGTGGGCTGAAGGACCAGGGACGCAGGCCGGACAGGGCGAGCCCGAGGATGTCGAACAACGAGTAGGCGAGCTGGAAACCGCAGGCCGCGTCGACGTAGCGGGGGCGCTGACGCCGGAGCAGATCGCGGGCGGCGCCGACGAACCGTCGGACCGGCGGCATGTGCCGGTAGAACGGATTGAGCCGGTAGACGACACCGTGGCGGCGGGCGGCCCGGAGACAGTTGGCCAGCTCGTCGTGGTGCAGCGGGTGCTCCTGGAGGACGTGCACCCCGCGCGCCATGAGCCGGCCGGCGAGCTCGGTGCCGGGGCCGCCCAGCAGCCCGCCACGGATCACCACGCAGGCGATGCGGATGTCGTCGGGCAGTTCCTCCGGGTCGTGGTAGAGCGGCACGCCGTACCGCGCGGCGCACGCGCGGGACCGTTCGCTGCCTCGGGCCAGCACCCCGGCCAGCCGGATCGGCGCTTCGGTGGCCCGGAACGCCTCCAGGTAGACCTGCCCGAACCGGGTGCCGGCCACGACCACCGGGGTGCGACTGTCACCTGTCACAGCGTTCCCTCCCGTACGCGTAGCCCGCCAGTACTGTCGACCTCGACGATCCGGGTGACCGCTTCGGCGTGCCGCATCGCGGTCACTGTGGCGACCGGGTCGAGCAGGTCGGCGGCGTGATGGGTGCCCGGCGGGCCGCCCTCGTCGCGCAGCCGCGAGGCGCAGTGGGCGACCATCGCCCCGGTCAGCTCGCTCGCCCCCCGGCCCCACAGCGCCACCGCACGTGCCGATCCGTCGTCACCGCCGGCCTCGACCACGATCACCTGGTACGGGGAGCGGCCGAACAGGTCGAGCCGGGCGGCCCGGCGCAGCGCCTCGCTCGTCGGCTGGTCCGGTGACGCCGCCCCGCGCAGCAGGGCCGCCAGGTGGCCGTCGGCGTAGACCGAGTGCCATCGGACCTCGGTCAGCCCGGTGGCCGCCGCGATGCGGACGGCCTCGGTGCTGAGGAACGGCGTCGACAGTACGGGTTCGGGAAAGAACGGCACGCTGGCTGCGCGGCCGGTGGGTGCCGACGGCACCAGGTGACCGGCGTGCCAGACCGCGTGCACGGTGCCGAACTCGTCGGCCCGCAGGTAGTCGGCGGCACCGGCCGGGCTGAAGTGGTCCCGGCCGCCGACGTGGCCGGTCAGCCACCGGGCCGGCGTCGGCAGGGTTCCGATCAGGTAGCGCGGCAGGACGCCGCTGAGCCCGGGCATCATGCCGGCCGAGAGCACGGCGCACCGGTCCGAGCCGGCGGTCAGCGGCGCGACCAGGGCGGCCAGCCGGTCATCGCCGGCCGGGTCGACGTAGTGCGCCCCGACCGCGAGCGCGACCCGGGCGACCCGGTCGCCTACCACCCCCGACGGCCCGGCGCAGTTGGCGACCACAGCAGCGCCGGAACAGAAGTCGTGCAGGGCGGCCGGGTCCTCGACGTCGACACGCGTCACAGTTGTCGAGGTCTGCTTCTCGATCGGCCGGCGGGCTCCCAACCGCAACGCGCCGCCGCTGGCACCCAGGTGGCGGACGGTGGCGCGGCCGACGGCACCCGAGGCGCCGACGACGGCGATGACACCGCCGTCCCCGGTTGCGCGCCGCACGCCGATCACGCTCTCGTCCCGCTGTCGGGCAGGGCCGCCGCGAGGGTCTCCGGTGCGGCGGGAAGGTCGCGGCGGGGCGACGCCACCTCGACGACCTGCGCCGGATCGAGGCACAGGTCCGCCCAGAACTCGTCGGCGTCATCGTCGTCGACGGAGCGGACGAGGGTGACGTCACCGGCGTAGAGGGTGGGTCGGTGGGCGGCGAGGGCTGTGTAGAGCGCGGTGAAGGCGGACAGCTCGTCGGTCGACGGTGCTCGGCCGGTCTCCTCGGTGAACGCGGCCCGCATCTGCGCCGGACCCACAGCTCCACGGGCGGGTCGACCGCCGACGATGACCACCCGGTCGACGATGGTGCCGCCGTCGGCAAGTGCTCGGCCGATCTCCAGGGCGAGCAGCGCGGCGTACCCGTAGCCGACCAGCCGCACCGTTCCCGGGCCGACGGCGGCGATCGCTCGGGCCTGCTCGGCGGCGAGTCGGTCCAGGCCGAAGCCGGCGTCGAGGGCGCGTACGGTGGTCGCGTCCACCCCCTGGACGTACGCCCCGTCGGCGGATGCCGCGAAGGTCCGCCACAACTCCAGGGAGCCGGCGCAGTCGTGCACAACTGTCAGCGTCGGACCGTCGTCCGCCCGGCCACGCAGCGGCACCACCGGGGAACCCTCGTCGGTCACCGGTTCTGACCCGGCCGCCGGGGTGACAGGTGCGGTCCGGCCGGCGGCGACCCACCGGGCCAGTTCCCGTACGGTCGGGCGTTCCAGCAACTCGCGCAGCAGTTCGTCGAAGTACAGGTCCCCGGCTTCCGGAATCTCGGCCTGGACCTGGCTGGCGATCCGGGCCGAGACGAGCGAGTCGCCACCGAGCGCGAACAGGTTGGCGGTCGGCTCGACAGTGGAGAGGCCGAGCGCGGCGGCCCAGATGGCGGCGAGTCGACGCTCCAGGTCACTTGCGGACGTGGCGGTGGTCGATCCTGTGGCGTCAGCCGCCGGGCCCTGGACGGCGGGCCCAGGCGCCAGCTGCCGCAGCGCCGCCCGGTCGACCTTGCCGTTGCCGGTCAGCGGCAGCGTGTCGAGCACCTGGAACGCGGCCGGCAGCAGGTAGGCCGGGAGCCGCTCGGCCAGGTGCGCGGTCAGCTCGTCAGGCGTGGCGGCGGCCCGGTGGTCCTTGAACCGGGCGGCGAACAGGCCCATCCCCAGCGTGCCGGCGGGTTCGTCGCCCTCGGGCAGGCTGACCCGGCTCGCGCCGCCGGCCCCGGCCAGCGCGCGGAGCCAGGACCCCGGGTCGAGGAAGGTACCGCCGGTGGCGGCGCGGGCGTCGGTGAAGTCGCCGGCTTCGTTGTCGGGCGAGAGCAGGAGTTCGAGCGAGGTCATGATCTGGTAGTGGTCGCGGGTCATCTCCAGCGCCACCAACCAGCCGCCGGGGACCAGCAGCTCAGCCAGGCTGCGCAGGGTGCTGTCGATGTCGGTGCACGCGTGCAGGACGTCACCGGCGACGACGAGGTCGAAGGTGTTGGGCGACAGTCCCTGGTCCCGCGCGGGTGAGTTGAGGTCGACTGTGGCCCAGCGCATCCCGGGGTGCCCGGCGAACCGTTCCCGGCTGTGCGCGAGGAAGAACGGGGACAGATCGGTGCACAGGTAGTCGACCTCGACGCCGTCGAGGGCGGCGAGAACCGCAGCAGTGGTGCCGCCCGCGCCGGCACCCACCTCCAGCACCCGCAGCGAGCCGGCCGGCCGGCCCGCCGCGATTCGACGTACGGCCCCGGCTGCGGCGGCGTTGGCCCAGCGATTGAACGGCGCGTCCTCGTAGAGCTTGCGGGAGATGTCGATCCGCCCTTCCGGGAAGAGCAGGTCGCGTGCTGCGGCATGGTCGAGGAGCAGGTCCGGCAGCCGGTCCAGGCTGGCCCGGAAGTAGCCGACCAGGCTTGCGTCGTCGGGGTGGGTGAACCTGTCGACCTCCTGCCAGGCCCGGTCCGCGTCGGACTGGTCGACCGGCCGGACCAGCCGCAGGCCGGCGGCGGGCGCGAGGTAACCCTCGGTGGTGAGCGCCCGTAGCCAGCGGCGCACCAGGCGGCGTCGTGGGCCGGTTACCGCGGCGATCTCGTCGGGTGTGTGCACCGCGTCCTGGGCCCCGAACAGCCCGAGTCGGCGCAGGGCCAGCACCATGCCGGGCAGCGCGGCCCGGTCGAGCGCCGACGTGAACCGTCGGTACGCCCCGAGGTCCACGCCATCGAGCGCTTCGGCACCGGCGTGGCGGGCACTGTCGGCGACCGGACGGGCGACGGCGGTGCGCTCGGCCGGCGTGGGTTCCGGGTGGTGGGCGGGTTCGACGAAGGACACCAGCCGACGCCCGAGGGGTGGTTCGCCGACGGCGATCGTCACGGCCCGACCGACGGCGGGATGGGTGGCCAGAGCGGTGTCCACCTCGGCCGGCTCGATCCGGTAGCCCCGGATCTTGACCTGGTGGTCCTCGCGGCCGAGGAACTCGATGTCACCGTTCGGCAGGTACCGCCCCAGATCGCCGGTGCGGTAGAGCCGCTGCCCGGTCTCCGGATGGATCGGGAAACGCTCGGCGGTGCGGTCGGCGTCATCGAGATACCCGTCGGCCACGCCGAGACCGCCGATGAAGAGTTCACCCACCACGAGGTCGGGCCGGGGGCGCATGGCCTGGTCGAGCACGTACCAGGACTGGTTGGTCAACGGCTGCCCGTAGGGGATGCTCGGCCAGGCCGGGTCCACCTGGTCCACCGGGTGGAAGATCGACCAGATCGCGGCCTCGGTGGCCCCGCCGAGACTCACGACGCGGGCGGCGGGCAGGTGCCGGCGCACCGCGTCCGGGAGGGGCACCGGGATCCAGTCGCCGGAGAGCAGCACCAGTCGGAGGTTGTCGAGGCCGGGGGTCGGCGTCGCGGTCAGGTAGTCGACGAGCATCTGCATCTGGGCCGGGACCGAGTTCCAGATCGTCACACCGTGGGCGGCGGCCAGCGCGGCGAGGTGCGACGGATCGTTGCGCCGGTCGGTGGCCGGCACGATGAGGCAGCCACCGCGGCTGAGCGGACCGAACATGTCGTAGACCGACAGGTCGAAACCGAGCTGGGAGAGGCCGAGGACACGGTCGTCTGGCCCGACTCCGAAGCGGGCGTTGACGTCGGCGACGGTGTTGAGGGCGGCGCGATGGCTGATCATGACGCCTTTGGGTACTCCGGTCGAGCCAGAGGTGTGGATGACGTAGGCGAGTTCGTCGGGGCGGGTGGGTGGAATCTCAGGGGGCCGGGCGGCGGGAGCACAGGTGGCGACGACGATCGCGGTCGTCCCGGTCGGTCCGGCGGCGGACGCCGCGTCGGTGAGGACGATCCGGATGCCGGAGCGCGCGACGATCTCGGCCCGGCGCCGGGGCGGGTGGGCGGGGTCGACAGGTACGTACACCGCGCCGGCCAGCAGCGTTCCCAGCACCGCGACCACCTGGTGACAGCTGCGGCCGAGGGTGATCCCGACCAGTTCCCCCGGGCGGCAACCGGCGCCGAGAAGCGCGTTCGCGACGCCGTTGGCGTGCACCAGCAACTCGCCGTAGGTCATGGTGCGGGCGGCGTCGATCACCGCCGTCCGGTCGGGGTGCCGGATCGCCTGCGCGACGACGCCGTCGTGCAGCAGGCCGGCCGGCACCGGCCCGGCCGTGGCGTTGACGCCGGCCCGCCGCCGGGCCTGGGCGGCCGGCAGTCCGACCGGGTACGCGGCCGACCAGGCCGAACCGTCGACGAGTCGGGCCAGCAGGTCCTCGTAGGCGGCGAAGGCATCGTCGAGCAGGACGTCGGGAAGCACTCCCTCACGTGCGTCCCAGGTGGTCGACAGGCCACCGTCCCGCTCGATGTTCTGACAGTCGATCCAGACCTGCGGGGTCTGGCTGATGCCGTGGCCGAGGGTCGGCGCGTCCGGCGGAGAGGGGGTGTCCAGCCCGATCGCACTTGTGAACACGATGGGAAAGATGGCGGCACCGGCGCCGCTGCGACGGGTGATCTCACGCATCACCTCGACTCCGCTGAACGCGCGGTGGTCGATGTCCTGCCACAGCCGTAGCTGCGTCTCGCGGGCGCGGTCGGCGAAGGTGGCCCCGACGCCGTCCCGGGCCAGCAGCGAGACCGAGGTGAAGTCGCCGACGAGGGCCGGCACCTGCGGATGCAGCGGCAGCCGGTTGAGCAGCGTGACGTTGATCGTGAAGGCCGGACTCCGGCTCCACGCCGCGATGATCTCCTGGTACGCCGTGAGCACGGCGGTCGACGGGCTCACCCCGTGACGGCGGGCCTGGTCGCGTAGCCGCCGCCAGTTCTCCGGCGACACGACGGCGGCCCGGCGGCGGAACCGTGGCTCGGGTGGCGACGTGAGCACAGGCAGCGCCGGTGCCGGGGGCAGGTCGGGTAGCCGGTCGAGCCAGTAGCGGCGGGCCGTCTCGTGGTGCGCTTCCCGCCAGCGGCGTTCGGCGGCGAGATAGTCGCGGAACGTCAACTCCAGCGCGGGCAGTTCCGCCTCGGGTTCCAGGTAGAGCCGGTGCACCTCGTCGAGGATCACCTGCACGCTTACGAAGTCGGCGACCAGGAAATCGATCGAGGCATGTACGACGGTGGCCTCGTCGTGCAGGGTGAGGCGTACCTCCACGAGCGGCCACCGGGTCGGGTCGGCCACTCGGTGGTCCAGTTCGGCGCGGTTGCGCAGCACCGCGGCCTCGTACTCCTCGACCGGCCTGCCGCGCCTGTCGGATATCGCGACCGGCAGCGGTGGGGGGTCGGGCAGCACCCGCTGGGTGCCGGCCAAGTCGACGACGGCACGGAGCATGTCGTGCCGGCGGACGACCTCCTGCCAGGCCCGGACCATGCGCACCTCGTCGATCCGCCTGTACGTCAGCTCGCCGTAACCGTGGCAGGCCACCCCGCCGTACGCGAACGAACCGGTCCGGCCGAGCAGATAGGCCGACTGGACGTCGGTGACCGGGAACGGCTCGTGCCGGGCCTCCGGGTCGGCCACGACCTCGGGCGTACCCCGCTCAAGGTAGGCGATGATCTCCTTGCGTACCGCGCGTACCGCGTCGCGGGAACTGTCGTCGAGTACGCCCTGCGGCGCTCGGAACCGTAGCTGTCCGCCGTCGACCCAGAGCCGTACGCCCTGCTCGGCCAACGATTGCACCAGCCGCGCCGCCGTCGTGTTCACAGCACCCCCTCGTCCACCGGCCCACTGGTCAGCCTCAACTGCTGGTCCACGGCGGCCGCCATCTCCGCCAGCGTCGGTGCGGCCAGCACATCGCGTAGCGCCAGCTCGACGCCGTGCTCGCGGCGCAGCAACTCGACAAGCCGGGTGGCCAGCAGGCTGTCGCCACCGAGTTCGAGGAAGTTGTGGCGGCGGCCGATGTGCGAGGTGTCCAACAGTTGCCGCCACGCCGCAGCCAACAGGGTCTCCGCCGGTCCGTCGGGCGGCTCGCCATCGCCGGCCGGCTGATCGTCGAAGAGTCGCGCCACGCGCGCCCGGTCGACCTTGCCGTTCGCGGTCACCGGGAAGCGGTTCACCGCCACGATCCGCTCCGGGACCATGTACCCGGGCAGCCGCTCGGCGAGTTGCCGCCGGATGTCCTCGGGGTGCGGTTCGTGACCCGGCTCCGCCTGTACCGCCAGGACGAGCCGCCGGCCCCGCGCGGCCGGTACGGCGAGCGCCACCGCGCCGGTGACCGAGGGCTGCCGCACGGTCATCGCTTCGACCTCGCCCAGTTCGACCCGGTATCCACCGATCTTGACCTGCAGGTCGGTGCGGCCGAGCAGTTCCAGCGTGCCGTCCGGCCAGTACCGGCCCAGGTCGCCGGTGCGGTACCAGCGCCCATCGGGACCGTCCACGAAGGAGGCCGCGGTGAGGTCGGGTGCGTCGTGATAGCCGACCGCCAGGCCGACCCCACCGATGCGCAGCTCTCCGGCGACCCAGTCGGGACAGTCGAAACCACGCGGATCGACCACCCGGAAGCGTTGGTTGCGCAGCGGCCGACCGTACGGAATCGAACGCCAGCCTTCCTCGACGGTGTTGACCTCATGAAAGTTGGACCAGATCGCGGCCTCGGTGGCACCGCCGAGCGAGACGAACCGGGCCGCGGGCGCGGCGGCGGCGACGAACCGGTCCGGCAGATCCAGGGAGATCCAGTCGCCGGAGGCCAGGCCCAGCCGCAGGGTCCGCAGCGCGCCGGGATCGGCCGCGGTCAGCAGCATGTCGAGCAGTGCCGGCGCGGAGTTCCACACGGTCACGCCTCTGGCCGCGACAAGCGCCGCCCACTTCCGGGGCTCGTGCCGGTCCTCGTCGGCCACCAGCACGACAGTGCCGCCCGCGCCCAGGATGCCGAACAGGTCGTAGACCGACAGGTCGAAGTCGAGCGCGGACACCGCCAGCACCCGGTCGTCGGCATCGACCGCGAACCGCCTGTTGACGTCGGCGATCGTGTTCAACGCGGCCCGGTGGGTGATCTCGACACCCTTCGGCGTGCCGGTGGAGCCCGAGGTGAAGATGGTGTACGCAAGCGCGTCCGGGTCGACAGCCGCCGGAGCGGGCAGCGGGTCGACCGCCAGGTCGAGCGTGACCACAGGCACCACCTCGGTAGTGCCGGACAAACCGACGACCAGCCGGACACCGGCGGCCCGCAGGATCCGGTCGCGGCGATCGGCCGGCTGGTCGACACCGAGCGGGAGGTAGCTCGCCCCGGCGGCCAGCACCCCCAGCACGGCCACCACCTGCGCCGGTCCCCGGGGCAGGCTCACCGCTACCCGGTCACCGGTGGCCACCCCGGCATCGCGCAGTCGCCGCGCCGCCCGCAACGCCGAGTCGGCAAGCGCGCCGTAGCTCATGCCGCCGACGCCGGTACCCCAGGCCAGGGCCGGCGCGTGGGGGCGGCGGGCCGCCTGGTCGAGGAACCCGTCGAGCAGACCGCTGTCCGGCACCGGGCCTGCGGTGTCGTTCACCGCGTCGCGGACCCGGCGCTGCGCGGCCGGTACGAGGTCGGGCGCGGACTGCTCCCACGACGCGCCGGCAAGCCACTCCAGCAGCCGTCGGTAGGCGTCGAAGGCATCGTCGAGCAGGCCCGGCGGGAACAGCTCGTCGACGCCGTCCCAGGTCACCACGAGCCCACCGGCGCGTTCCATGACCTGGTTGTCGAGCCACACCTGCGGGGTCTGGGACAGGCCGTGCACCAGCTCGCCGAACGGGAACCGCAGACCGGTCAGCTCGTCCGCGACGCCGAGCGCGCTGGTGAAGACCACAGGCATTGTCGGACCGGCGTCGCGGTCCCGGCGTAGGCGCTCGCGCAGCACCCACAGGGCCGACACCGCGCCGTGCTCGACGCTCTCCCACATGGCCTGCTGCACCTGGCGGACGGTCGCCGTCCACGGCTGGCCGGGTGCGAGCCGGGCCGGTACGAGGGCCAGCGACGTGAAGTCGCCGAGTACCCGGTCGACGTGCGGGTGCACGTCCCGCCGGTTGAACATCGTGACGTTGAGGGTGAGGTCGGTGCTGGCCGACCACCGTCCGAGTACGTCCGCGTACGCGGCCAGCAGCACGCCGGCCGGGGTGACCCCCGCCTGCCGGGCCCGGTCCCGCAGGCCCTGCCACTGGCGGGGGGACAGCCGTGCCTCCCGCCGACGGAACCGGGGCCGTCGCACGGTGTTCGGATCGCGGGCCAGTGGCAGCGCCGGAGCCGGGGGCAGGTCGGCCATCCGCTCGTACCACCAGGTCTCGGCGGTGGCGCGCACCGTCGGGGGCGGGGCCGCCTGGACGACGTAGTCGCGGAACGTCACGTCGACGGGCGGAAGTTCGGCGGCCGGGTCGCGATAGAGCGTGGACAGTTCGGCGAAGAACCGCACGATGCTCAGCGCGTCCAGCACGATGTAGTCGAAGCTGAACCCGATGGCGGTCCGGTCGCCGCCGTAACACACCGCGCGGACCTCGAGCAGCGGCCACCGGTGTGGGTCGGGCACCCGCTCGGCGAGCGTGCCCCTCATCCGGGTGACGGCGTCGGCGTCGGCGTAGGTCACCGCGATCCGGAAGGTCGGCACCCGGGCCAGTACGCGCTGCCGCCCGTCCTCGTCGAAGATCGCGCGCAGCATGTCGTGTCGTTCGATGAGCCGACCGATTGCCGTTTCCAGCCGAGCGATGTCGACGCCGCTGCCGTCGAACTCCCAGTACCAGTGCGAGCCGACGCCGCCGAGCGCGAAGTCGTCGCGACGGCCCAGCCAGTAGGCCCGTTGCACGTCGGTGGCGGGGAACGGGTCGTACCGGTGCGCCGGATCGGGCACGATCGGCGTCGACGCGGACGGGCCCGCCGGCAGCTCGGACAGGCCGGCGGCGAAGTCCGCGAGCACCGGCGTGGCGTACAGCCGGCTCAGCTCGGCACCGGCGAAGCCGTCGGCGGCCAGCCGGGCCAGCATCCGGGTGGCAACCAGGCTGTCGCCGCCGATGGCGAAGAAGCTGTCGTCGCGGCCGACGACGTCGAGTCCGATCAACCCGGCCCACAGCTCCGCCAACCGCTGCTCCCGGGCGCCTACCGGGTCGCGGTGAACCGGGCGCGTCGGGGCGGCCGCGAGCAGGTCGGCGATCCGGCGGCGATCGACCTTGCCGTTGGCCGAGGAGGGGAGCGCGGCGAGCACCACGAACGACTGGGGTGCCATGGCTGCCGGCAGCCGGTCACGGACCCACTCGTGCAGCGCCTGCGGATCCACAGTCTCGGTACCGTCGGACGGCACCACTGCTGCCGCGAGCCGCCGGTGCGCCGCCGCGCCGACGGCCACTACCACGGCGTCGTTGACCTCCGGACAGGCCCGCAGGACGGCCTCGATCTCGCCCGGCTCGATGCGGTGACCGCGAAGCTTGATCTGGTGGTCGGCGCGGCCGAGGAACTCCACTGTGCCGTCCGGCCACCAGCGAGCCAGGTCGCCGGTGCGGTACCAGCGCAGACCGGCACCGGTGACGAAGCGGTCGGCGGTCAGGGCGGGATCACCACGGTAACCACAGGCCACCGAGGCGCCGCCGATCCACAGCTCCCCCGGAACCCAATCGGGGCGGTCGTCGCCCCGCCTGTCGACCACCCGTAGCCGTTGGTTGGCCAGCGGTCGGCCGTAGGGCACCGCCGACCAGTGTGCCGGCGGTACGGGCGGGACCTCCTGGATCGTGGAGTGGATAGCGGTCTCGGTGGTGCCACCCAGCGCGATGAGGCGGGCCTCCGGCGCGACCCGGGCCAGCCGCGCCGACAGTTCCGGCCCCACCCAGTCCCCGCCGACAAGAGCCAGCCGCAGCGGCACCAGCCCGCCGCGCTCGGCCACTGTGGACAAAAGTGCGTCGAGCAGCAACGGCACCGACTGCCAGACAGTGACCCGCCAGTCGGTGACGAGCCGGCACCAGGCGGCGACGTCGCGTCGCTCCTGCTCCCCGAGAACCGCGAGGGACGCCCCGGTGCCGAGCGCGCCGAAGATGTCGAACACGGACAGGTCGAAGTCGAGGGCCGACACGGAGATCAGTCGATCGTCCGGGCCGACGGCGAACCGCCGGGTCAGGTCGTCGATCGTGTTCAGGGCAGCCCGATGGCCGACCTCGACGCCCTTGGGCTCACCTGTCGACCCGGAGGTGAACAGCACGTAGGCCGGGGGGTCGGTACGTGCTGCCGCGGTGTGGGTGGCGGTCGGCCCGGCCTGCGGAACCGTTTCGACGACCGGCTCGGTGTCGGCGTCGGCGGTGATCGCCAACCGCGCTCCGGCCCGCGCCAGGATGGCGGCCCGGCGCGGGGCTGGCTGGTCCGGGCCGACAGGCACGTACACCCCGCCGGCCCGGAGCACGGCGAGCACGGCTGCCACCTGCCAGAAACCCTTCGGGAGGGTGACGGCCACACTGTCACCGTCGGCCAGGCCCCGGCTGGTGAGCGTCGCGGCCAGGGCATCGGCCCGCCGCGCCAGTTCCCCGTAGTGCCAGCAGCCGTCGGTACCGCAGAGTGCCACCCGGTCGGGATGCCGGTCGGCGTACGCGAAGAAGTCGTCGTGCAGCCGTCGCTCCCGTACCGGCGTGTCGGTCGCGTTGACAGCCGCCCGGCGGGCGGCGACCGCCGGATCGAGCACCACCGGCAGTGTCCGTTCCCAGTCCGGCTCGGTGACGAGCCGATCGACAAGGTGGCTGTAGGCCTGGAACATCGCGTCGACGAGCCCGGGCGGGAACAGTTCCTCGACCACGTCCCAGTTCAGCAACAGCCCACCCTCGCGCTCGGTGACCTGAAAATCGAGCCAGACCTGGGGCGTCTGCGACGTCGTCCAGCCGGGCGTCCCGAAACAGCGCCGGACCTCCGGTGCGAAGAGGTCGCCGAGGCTGAGCGCGCTGGTGAACACCACCGGCGCCCCGACCGCCCCGGTTCCCCGGAGCCGGGCCAGTTGCCTGAGCACCTCGACGCCGCTGACTCCGCCGTGGGCCAGATCGCGGCGTAGCTGCTCCTGCAGAGCTGCGGCCCGGCCGGCGAATGTCACGCAGCCGGCCACGTCCACTTCGAGGAGGACAAGGTTCGTGAAATCACCGACGACCGCGCCGACGTCGGGGTGCACCGGGCGTCGGTCGTAGCGCGGCAGGCCGAGCACGAACCTGTCGTCGGCGCTGAACGTGGCCAACACGTCGGCGAAGGCGTTGAGAAACGCGACAGCCGGCGTGAGCCCGTGCCGGTGCGCGGTTTCCCGCACCGCCGTGGCCGCGGCCGGGTCCAGGCTCCGGTGCCGGCGTCCGACGCGGTGCCCGTGGACGGCGGCGGGTGCAGTGGCCAGCGGCAGTTGCGGCGGGCCGGGCAGGCTGTCCTGCCGGTCGCGCCAGTAGGCCACGTCGTCGGCCGGCGGCTGATCGGCGCCGGTTGACGCCAGGTACCCGGGAAAGGTCAGGCCGAGCGGGGCGAGCCGGTCGTCGCGACCCAGGTAGAGAGCTGCCAGGTCGGCGAGGAGCACCCGGAAGCTGTGGGCGTCGGCGACGAGCATCTCGATCTGCACGTGTACCCGGGTGGCGCCGTCGGGCAGCAGCGAAAGCTGCACGTCGAAGACCTCGCCCACCTCCACCCGCAGGCGACGGTGTGACATGTGGTCGCGTACCCGCAGCAACGCCTCGTCGCGCTGTGCCGGCGAGAGGTCGCGCAGGTCGTGGACGGTCAGCCGCCAGGTGGAGTCGGGCAGCACCCGCTGCTGGGCGTCCGCGAAAGCGGCCCGCAGCATCGGGTGGCGGCGGATCAGCGCGTGCACCGCCCGCTCCAGGCGCCCGGGTTCGACGCCTTCGCCGTCGAACTCGTTGCAGAAGTGGGCGCCGACCCCACCCAGCGGCACGCCGTCGGACCGGCCTACCCAGTAGGCGTGCTGCATCGTGGCGAGCGGGAACGCCCCTGTGGCATCGACCGGATCGACAGGCGGCGGTGCGGCAGGTACGGCGCTCCCGGGCAACGCCGACATCAGGTCCCACCACTGCCGCACGGTGCGCCACTGGAAGAGGTCGCCGTACGTGACCGGCACCCCGGCGGCCTGCCAGCCCGCCGCCAACCGCATCACACTTATCGAGTCGAGACCCAGATGCAGCAGGTCGCTGTCGTCGTCGAGCTGCGTCGGCGGGCAGCCGAGCAGGTCGGCGACATCGCGCCGGATGTCCGCGAGGGTCACTGCGCTCGCGTCGGTGGGGTTCTGCACCGCGCCTCCCAGCATGACCGGAACGGGCGCTAGCTAATCAAAGGGGGTGGGTGCCGTCGAGCGGATCGACCACACGCGGGCCAGCACAGGGGAGCACGCTTGGCCCGTATGGACGGTCCGCCGAGACTGGGCCGATGTCGAGCAGCCTGCCCCGCAGGGTCGAGCCCCTGGAGATCCTGGACGACCCGTATCCCACCTACGCCGACCTGCGGGTGGCCGGCCCACTGTGCCGGTTCGGTCCGGGCGTCTGGGGGGTCACCCGCCATGCCGACGTGACCGCGCTGCTACGCGATCCCCGGCTGGGCAGCGAGTTTCCCGCCGACTACCACCGGGTCTCCGGCGGCGGTGGACCGGCCACCCAGCTGCTGCGGCGGATCCTGCTCTACCGCGACCCGCCCGCGCACACGCGGCTGCGCCGGCTGGTCGGCAAGGCGTTGACCCCGGCCGTGGTCCGGGCGATGCGGGCCGACATCGGCGCGATCGCCGACGAACTGCTCAGCGCGGCCTGGGAGCGGGGCGAGTTCGACGGGGTGGCCGAGGTGGCTTACCCGCTGCCGGTGCAGGTGATCTGCCGACTGTTGGACCTGCCGGTCACGGCGGGCGAGGAACTACGGCAGCGGGCCACCGACCTGGGCCGCGCCTTCAACCAGATCGTGCCGCAGGAGGCCGGCCCGCGGGCCGACAGCGCCGCCACCTGGCTTCGGGAGTACGTGTCCGACCAGTTGGCCGGTCGGCGTGCCGACCCGGGCGGTGACCTGCTGTCCCAGCTGTTGGCGGCTGAGGACCACGGTGACGCGTTGACCAGGGACGAGGTCGTCGACAACGCGGTGTTCGCGTTCTTCGCCGGGTTCGAGACGACCGTCCACCTGATCGCGACCGGGCTCGCCGCGCTGGCGGCCGACGAGTCGCAGCAGCGGCGGCTACGCGAGGATCCGTCGCTGATCCCGGCCGCTGTCGAGGAGTTCCTCCGTTACGACAGCCCGATCCAGGGCGTCGCCCGGCTCGTGCGGGAGCCTGTCGAACTCGGTGGCCGCACCATCCGGCCGGGTCGGGTGCTGGTGCTGATGCTCGGCAGTGCCAACCACGACGAGGCGGCCTTCGCCGACCCGGGGCGGCTCGACATCACGCGTCACCCGAACCCGCACGTGGCCTTCGGTGGCGGTGCCCACCTGTGCCTCGGTGCCTACCTCGCCCGGGAGGAGGCGTCAGCGGTCCTCGGCTGGCTGGTGCGCCGGGGCGCGACGTTGCGGTCGGCGGGCGCGGCGGCACGCGAGCCGGGCAGCCCGTTCCGGGGGTACGCGCGACTGCCGTTGCGGTTCACGACCGTCTGACCGCAGGTCCGGCCGGGGACACCTCGAGGACGGACACGGTCGCGGTCGGTATCACCCGCACCAGCCGCAGTCCGGCGTCAGTGAGCAGCCGTTCCATGTGCTCGGACGTGCGGTGGCACCCGCCGGTCAGCACCAGGGTGTGTACGTCGAAGAGCTTGGCGACGTCGAACGCGTCGCCGGGCGGCAGCACCGCCTCGATCAGCACCAGCAGCGAGTCGTCGCGCATCGCCTCGCGGACCCGGCTCAGAATCGACCCGGCGGCGTCGTCGTCGAAGCCGGGCAGCACGGTCTTGAGCAGGTAGCCGTCGGCGCCGCCCGGCAGGGCCTCGAAGAAGCTGCCGGGAACGACCTGACAGCGATCCGCCACCCCGGCGGCGGCCAACACGTCAGGGGCGGCGTCGACGACGTGCGGCAGGTCGACAAGCACGCCGCGCATCCTCGGGTTGCGGGCCAGCAGGCCGGCGAGAAACGCGCCGGTGCCACCGCCGACGTCGACGACGGTGCCGAACCGGGCGAATGCGTAGGCCGGCAGCACGGTCCGGAGGTGCAACCGGTTCACGCTCTGCATCCAGCGGTCGGTCCTCGCGCTCTGCTCGGGCTCGGCCGCGAGGTAGGTCCAGTAGTCGACGCCGTGGGCGAGCGGAAACCCCGGCTCACCGGTCCGCAGCGTCTCCGCGAAGTAGGCCCATGCCTGCAGGTCGGCCGGAAGCAGTGGATAGGCGTCGCGCAGCGACAGCGGATGCGCGGCGCGTAGCGGGCGGGCCAGTGGGGTCAGACCGAACGTCCCGGGCTCGACCTCGGTGAAGACACCTCGTGCGGCAAGTGCCCGCAGGGTTCGCAGCAGCGTCGGCGCATGTACGCCGAGCCGGTCGGCGAGCGTGTCGACAGGCAGCGGCCCGTCGGCCAGGAGATCGGCGACGCCGAGTTCGGCGACCGCCCGCAGCGCCAGCGGCGTCACGTAGTCGGCCAGGTCGGCGAGCTTCGCGACGGCGGGCAGGTCGAGGGGTATCCGTTCGGTGCTCATCGGTCAGCGCCCCGTGGTGGGCAGCAGATCGAGCCCGATCAGACCACCGACGACCCGGTCGGTGAGCAGATCGACCTGCCGCAGCGCTCGGCACACCCGGGAGAAGACCGCCTGCCGGTAACGGACCATCAGCGGGTCGGTGGCGGCGAACTCGGCTCCGACCCGGGGATCGACGTCCAGCCGTTCCCAGATGTCGACGAGCAGGAACCGACGCCTGATGAGTTCGGCCGCGTCGAGCACGAGCCCCTCCCGCTCCGCCCGCTCGGCGGTGGTGAGCTGCTGGTAGAGCCCTTCCAGCGAGAGCACGCCGAAGGAGACGTGGCGGGCCTCGTCGCGGCCGACCCGGCGGGTGAGGTCCTTAATCAGGTCGTCGTGGAACGTCGACTCGGCCAGCCGGAACGCGGCCATCGCGACGGCCTCGACCATGATCTGCATGCCGAGCGCCGTGACGTCCCAACGCGACTCGAGGAGGACATCGTCGAGCAGCTCACGCAGCGGCGGTGAGACCGGGTAGGAATCGCCCACCTTCTCCCGCAGGTAGCGGGAGAAGACGTCGAGGTGCCGGGCCTCGTCGATCGCCTGACTCGCGGCGCAGAGCTTGCTGTCCAGGTCGGGAAGGCTGCCGACGAGCCGCCCGGCGACCACCATCGCCGCCTGCTCGCCGTGCAGGAACTGGCTGACCATCCACACCTGCAACTCCCAACGGAAAGCGTCCCACATCGGCCGGCCCCGTGCGGCCAGCGGCGAAGCCCGGAACGCCGACATCGCGAACGCCGAGTCGTCGGGGAGCGGCGCCCCATACGGCACGGGCACGCTCCAGTCGACGTCGTCGGCGCTCCACTGCGCTCGGACGCCCCGCTCGTACAGGGTGCGGAAGGTCGACCCGACGCGGTCGTCGTAGTTCCAGTCAAGGTGTGTGTCGATGGATGACGAGACGGAATGCCTGGACACCCTGGCGACGCTAGCGGAGACGGGGCCGGCAGGGTACGCGTGTGGGATGGCACCCATTCCTGCTCCGGGCCCCGACCACGGGGAGGCACCGGCATCGGTTTCCCAGCGTCTGCTGTGGATGATCCAGCACTACCGCGCCGACTTCGGGGCACTGAGTTGCCCACTGCTGTGCCGGATCCGTGGTCCGGTCGAACTCGACCGGCTGCGGGACGCGCTCGACGCGGTTGCCCGCCGGCACGCCTCGCTGCGCACCACCTTCCGTGGCCGGGGCGCCCGGCTGACGCAGGTGATCCACCCACCCCGGCCGATGCCCTTCGAGGTGCGTGACCTCTCAACGGCCGTCGACCCGGATCGGCTGCTGTCGCAGGAGATGGTCGAGGAACTCGCCCGGCCGGTGCTCGTCGACGAGTGGCCGGCCCGGGCGACGGTGTGGCGGCTGGCCGCCGACCAGCACACGCTCTGCCTCAACCTGCATCACCTGGTGACCGACGCCTACTCGACGGGTGTGCTGCTGGCCGATCTGGCGGCCTGCTACGACGACCCGGACAGGCCGACCGGCGACAGTTGGTCCTACGCCCGCTTCGCCAGGTGGCAGCACGACCGGCTGCGCGGGGCTGAGCTGGACCGCCAGCGGGCCTACTGGCGTGACCAGTTGGCCGGTGGCCAGTCGCCGCGGCTCGGCCAACCGAAGGGTGCGCGCCCCGGCGGACCGGCGGTTGCGGAGGCGGGCTTTCCGCCAGACGTCCTGCCGGCGGTGCGGGAGTTGGCGGCACGGATCGGCACGACGCCCTTCGTGGTCCTGCT
The DNA here is from genome assembly GCF_016863495.1 of Micromonospora andamanensis. Taxonomy (GTDB): domain Bacteria; phylum Actinomycetota; class Actinomycetes; order Mycobacteriales; family Micromonosporaceae; genus Micromonospora; species Micromonospora andamanensis. Next base: position 40,205 of record NZ_BOOZ01000009.1, on the reverse strand, counting down.
GGCGGCGTTCTGCACCAACCTGCACCGGCACACCGGACAGACAGACGTGTCCGTGGCATCGATGTTCGCCAACCGGTCCCGGCCCGAGGTCCGCGAGACCGTGGGACTGATCGCCAACATGGTGCTGCTGCGCACCCCGGTCGACCCCACGGCGAGCTTTCTGGACCTGGTGCGCGTCGCTCACCGCACCGCCGTCGGCGCGCTTGTCAACCAGGACCTGCCGGTGCAGATGCTGCCGGCCGGGGCCGCCCCGGCGGGGCCGGGGCGGCCGGACGACGTGGTCTTCAACGTGATGGCCGACCTGGCGCGTACCGCGACCGTCCGCGACGTGACGTTCGAGCTGCAACTTCCGGTGCAACTGGGCAGTCGTTTCCCGCTGGAGCAGACGGTGGTCCCGATCGGCGTCGAGCCTCGTGCGGTGCTGTTCCGGGCCGACGACCGGATGAGCGACGACGTCGCCGCCGACTTCCTCCAGGGGTACGTGCGGATCGTCGGCGAGGGGGCGAACGATCCGGCCCGGCGAGTCGCCGATCTCGCCTGTCGGTCAACTGGCCACGCTGTGTGACGTCGACACGGTGTCGTCGATGGCGGCCTGCAACTCCTCGGCGAGCTGCTGCCATGCCTGGGCGCAGCCGACCGCGAGCTCGGCGATCGTGTACCCGCAGTGGGGCGGGATGTGGGTGATGATCCGATTCCAGTCCGGTGTGTCGACCACGTGCGAGTCGAGCCAGCGCAGGATGAAGCGTCCGGCGTCGGTGTAGCGCAGCGACGGATCCTTGCGCAGGACGTCCAGCACGACCGACGTCCGTCGGGGGTGGGTGATCGCCGTCGTCCGTGGTCGGGAGGTGCGTCGCCGCGTCGACCTGTCGCCCTCGTCGGTCTCCGGACCGTCGCTCGCCGGCCGCATACTCGCCGGGAGCGGGTTCTCGCCGGAGCTGAGTCGTAGTCGCACGTCCCGGGCGGTGCTCACCGAGACCCCGGCGGAGCTGGCGATGTCACGCAGCGACGCCTCCGGCCGGCGGGCGATCACCTCGGCGGCACGCAGCCGACCCTCGGCCGGCTCCAGCGGCCGGGTCCGGCCGTCCCGGCCGATCCGCGTGTTCGACTGCGCAATCGGATCAGTCGAACTGCGGATCGCGCCGACAGTGCGCGGCGCCAACTTGGTCACCTCGGCGACCGCCCGGTCCGACCACTCCGGGAACAGGGCGATGATGCGCCGGGCCGCCTCGCGCCGGTCCTCGAGCGTGAGCGGCAGGCCGTGCGAGGTGTTCGCCTCGACAGCCCGTACGAACGCCTCGCGGACCTCCCCGGTGAAGAAGGTGACGGCGATGTGCTGCTGCCCGTTGAGCCGTGCCACCTGTACGCGGTGCAGACCGTCGACCACCCGCATGGTCTCCCGGTGGACCAGGATCGGCGGCAGCTCGGTGCTGGCCTCGGCGAGCGTCTGGATGTGTCCGGGGTCCTCTCCGGCGAGCCGGGGGGAGTCGCCGAGAACGAGCGCCGAGATGGGGACGGTGGTCGGGTGGTCGGTCGGTCGGCTCGATGCGTCAACAGAAGTGATCACGTCTGGCTCGCTTTCGCTCTGGCCTGGTGGCACCCTCAGCCGAGCCTGCGACCGTTCGACATCTGTCACTTATCGTCGCGCTATCGATCACAATCAGATCAGTAGGCGGCGATGCATACCGAATAGGCGGCCGGGGCCAGGACGACTTCCAGGTGGTAGCTCTCCACCTCGTCGGCCACCCGGAAGACGGCGACCACTGCCGGATAGCTGGCGATCAGCCCGAGCCCCACGAAGTAGTGGTCGCAGTCGAGCACCAGTCGGTAGGCGCCGGCCCGGGGCCCGGATGCCGGCCAGACCAGGACGAAACCGTCGCTGTCGGTCTCGTCCCAGGCGATCGGGCGCCAGCCGTTGTCGTCACGTTCGAACCGGATACGCAGGCCGGCGGCGGGCCGGCCGAGAACGCCGTCGAGCGCGCGTGCCGAGACGGCCATCGCGTCACACCGGGACGGCCGTGCGGCGCAAAGCCGGCGACTCGGGCGGTTCGAGGGCCTCGCGACCGGCGATCGGCCGTTCGCGCTCACCCCTCGGCGCACCCATGGACGTCATCCACCTCCCCGGACAGCTCCATCGCCCGAAGCAGTTCGCGGACCGCGTCGGCGGTTCGCAGCTGTGCCATCGACAGCGTGGCAGAGGCGTACAGTACGGCAGCCTCGCCGCACTGGTCACCAGCGCGGCGGGCGGCGGAGAGGGCGATCCGATGTGCCTCCCGAACATGGTCGGCGTAGGGCAGCGCCTCGGTCGCGCGGCCCACCGCGGCGGCCAGCTCGACGCTCGTACCGACAAGACCGGCCTGTGCGGCCTGGCGGACGGCCGCGAGGACCATGTGGTGCTCCAACTCGTACCACTGCTCGACAGGCGTCACGATCCGGTCGGCCGTCTGGTCGGAGAACTGGCGGATGGGGGCCGCGCCGCGCGGGCGTCGGGAGACCCGTCGGTTGCCCCGCTCCACCGCCGCCAGCAAGGTCAGTACGGCGTCCAGATACCGTTCCAGTGCGGCGTGCCGCTCCGCCGGGCTCTCCTCCGCTGCCAGCCGCTCCCGGGCGAACACCCGCACCAGTTCGTGCAGGCGGTAGCGGGCATACCCGCCGGGCTCCTGTGTCGTTTCGAGGAACTGCGCGTCGGACAGCTTGTCCAGCACGTCCTGGGCCCGGTCCGGTGCCACGTCGAGCAGTGCGGCGCCCACCCAGGGCGACACCCACGACCGGCTGACCAGTACCAGCAGCCGCAGTAGCCGGCGGGCGTCCCCACAGAGGGACTCGTACGCGAAGGTCAGGCTGCTGCGGACGCAGATGCCCGCGTGGGCGAGTTCGTCGAGCCGGCGTCGCTCGTCGGCGAGGCGGTCGACCAGGTCCGCGACGTACCAGTGCGGTCGTGACGCGAGACGGGCGCCCGCGACGCGAAGCGCGAGCGGTAGGTGGCCGCAGAGCCGGGCCAGGTCGAGCACGTAGCCCGGTTCCCGGTCGACCCGGTCCGGTCCCACGATGTGCCTTAGGAGTGCGACCGCGTGTTGGGGCGGTAGCGGACCGACAGGCGCGTTCGTGGCTCCGGGGATCGCTGCGAGCGGAGATCGGCTGGTGACGATCACGGCCGACCGGCAGTCGCCGGGCAGGAGGGACACCACCTGGGACTCCCCGGCGGCGTCGTCCAGCACGATGAGCAGCCGACGATGGGCGATGCGGTCGCGGAACACCTCGGCCCGCTCGTCCACGCCGTCAGGTATGGCCCCGGGCGGCACACCGAGGGCGCGCAGGAACCGTTGCAGCGCCTCAGCCGCGGACACCCGCTCGGTCCGGCGTCCGTGCAGGTCCACGAAGAGCTGACCGTCGGGGAACCGGTCGCGGAGCCGGTGGGCGACGTGCACGGCGAGGGCGCTCTTGCCCGTCCCGGGCCCGCCGGTGAGCACCACCACCGGCACCGCCGTGCGCTGCGGCCCACCGCCGGTCAGCTGCTCCTCGATGAGCCGCACCTCATCGTCGCGGCCGGTGAAGTCGCTGATGTCGGTGGGCAGCAGCCGGGGCGCGGGTTCTGCTTCCGCCGGCTGTCCCGTCACGACCGGCGGAGCCGGTGTGGACGGTTGCGCCAGCGTCGGATCCCCGGTCAGAATTCCGTGCTCCAACCGGCGTAGCCAGTCACCGGGCTCCAACCCCAGCTCGTCGATGAGGGTGCGGCGGGCATCGCGGTAGGTGTCCAGCGCGTCGGCCTGCCGCTCCGATCGGTGCAGGGCGATCATCAGCAGGCCCCGGAGGCGTTCACGAAGCGGGTACGCCATGGTCAACTCGGTCAGCTCGGGGATCACCTCCCGGTGCCGGCCCAGACCCAGGTCCACCTCGATGCACTCCTCGGTGGCAGCCAGGCGGCGCTCGTCCAGCCCGTGCGCGATGGCACGGATGGCGGCGCTCTCGACGTCGCGCAGGGCCGGTCCCCGCCACTTCCCCAGGGCGGTGCGGTAACCGCGTCCGGCGTCGGTGAGCCGCCGGGCGTCGCGGGCCTGGCGGGCCTCGGCGATCAGGGCTTCGTACTGGTGCAGGTCGAGGTTGCCCGCCTCGACGCGGAGCCGGTAGCCGGTTGGGTAGGTCTGGATGGCGTCGGGGTGCCCGTGTCCGGCCAGCAGGCGGCGCAGCGCGGACACGCAGATCTGGATCTGAACGCGCGACGTGGGCGGGGCGTTGTCGCCGTAGATCGCCTCGACGAGGTGCCCGAACGAGACGACCCGGTTGGCCTGTAGGACCAGGCTTGCCAGCACGATGCGTTGGCGCGGCGCGCCCAGGTCGATGCCTCCGTTCGGCGCCAACACCTCAAGCGGCCCGAGGATGCGGAACTCCATGGACGCCCCCGGTGCGTCGGCACCGTTCCCGGTGTCATGCAAGTCCTCGACCTGAGACATCGACCTGCTATCCATCCCGCTCACCGCCAGCCGGTGTGGCCGGCTGGACTGACGATGTACTTAACCGAGACTGGGGTGGACGAACCGTAACTGCTGGACGGGCGGGGAGACAGGAACCGGACGGCAGATACCCAACAGCAACATCGATCACAGCTGTTGCACTGGCATGTCGGTATCCGGCCACCCGCCACCCGGCGTCGGACTGTGGAAGTACGCGCCTCCGGTGTCCGAGTTGCCCCGTCACGCGGGGCGGATCTCCAGGATCGGCAGGGTGAGGGTGCCGATGGTGCGCACCAGGCGCAGGCTGGCGGTGCGCACCAGCTTCTCGATCGCGGTCACCTCACGTGCGCCGCCACCGGCCATGGCCAGCAGCAGCATGTCGTAGCGCAGGCCGGTGACGTACGACTCGCCGTCCACGACGGGGTCGACCACGGGTTCGATGACGAGTAGCCGGCTGTCCGGGCGCATCGCCGCACGGACCTTGCGCAACAGCACCGTGGCGCTTTCGTCATCCCAGTGGTAGAGCACCCGCTTGAACAGGTAGGCGTCGGCGCCGGTAGGCACCTGTTGGCCGTCCGGGTCGAGGAAGCTGCCGCCAACCGCCTCGGCCCGGTCGGAGACACCGGCGTCGGCGAACACCTTCGCCGCGCCGGACGCCACGTGCGGCAGGTCGAACAGGGTGCCCCGCAGGTGCCGGAACCGAGCCAGAATGCCGGCCAGAAACCCGCCGTCACCGCCACCTACGTCCACCACCGAGTGCAGGTCAGCCCAGGGGTACGCGCCCAGAACGCTGCGTAGCTCCAGCCGTGTCGCGGCGCGCTGCGAGGCGTCGAAGCGGCGGCTCTCGTCCGGATGAGTCGCCATGTACTGCCAGTAACCGGTGCCGTGCACGAGATCGAACGCCGCCTGCCCAGTGCGGATGCTGTGGTCGAGACGCCCCCAGGCGGCCACGTCGCAGCTCAGGAGCGGGTAGGCGGTGGCCAGAGACAGCGGGTGGTCACTGCGCAACGGCTGGGCGAGATCGGTGAGCGCGAAGACCGTCGGCGTGGTCTCGACGAACACCTCGCGGCTCGCCAGCGTTCTCAGCAGACGCAGCAACGGGCCCGCCCGGGTGCCGGTGACCTCGGCGAGTTCCTCCACACCTCGGGGCCCGGCGGCGAGGTGGTCGGCCACACGTAGGTCGCAGGCGACCCGGAGACAGAACGGCACGACGTAGTCGGCCAGCTCGGTCAGTCGGACCATTGCCCGCAGATCGACCCGATGTCGTGGAAGCTCCATATCGGCAATCCTCCGCTCGCCGCTGGCTGAGCCAGACGTTAGACCGGGCATCCGGTGTGTGTCATGGTGCTCGTCACGACAGACCGACGCGCCGCGATCACGAGGAGGTGCGGGCTCACCGTGACACGTGTTCCTCCTGGAGCGGGCGTCGACGCGGTCGCCATGGATCTGATGCCGGCCGTGGTCCCGCTCGGCGGCTCGCTCTGGGGCGCCTCGTTCAAGCTGATGAAGATGCTGCCCGCGCATCACATCATCGACACGGCCCTCGCCTCCGGTGAGATCGGGCCCGACACGATGATCGTGGAGTCGACGAGTGGCACCTTCGGCGTGGCGCTCGCGGTGAAGGCCGCGCTGATCCGTCGCCCGTTGACCCTGGTCACCGACCCGGTCATGGACCGGCGGCTCTGCCGTCGCCTGGCCGACCTGGGCGTCGTCATCGAGATGTGTGCGACGCCGTCACCACGCGGGGAATTCCAGACGATGCGGTTGGCCCGGCTGGCTGAGATCCGCGAGCGCCACCCCGACCACTTCTGGCCGCGGCAGTACGACAACCCGCGCAATCCGGCCTCCTACGAGGTGCTCGTCGACCACCTCGCCGGTCAGCTCGGTCGGATCGACGCCCTGATCGGTCCGGTCGGCTCGGGCGGCTCGATGTGCGGCACGGCGACCGCGCTGCGGGCGTACTTTCCCCACCTGGTCGCCATCGGTGTCGACACACCCGGCAGCGTGCTGTTCGGCCAGCCCGACCAGGTACGCGAGCTGCGCGGGCTCGGCAACAGCGTGCTGCCGCGCAATCTCGACCACACCGTCTTCGACGAGGTGCACTGGTGCCCACCAGGTGTCGCCTACCGGGAGACCCGCCGGTTGCACCGCCGGCACGCGCTGTTCCACGGGCCGACCTCGGGGGCGGCCCTGGCGGTGGCCCGTTGGTGGGCGGCTCGTTATCCCGGCAGGGTCGCCGTGGTGATGCTGCCCGACCAGGGGGATCGCTACATCGACACCGTCTACGACGAGGCCTGGCTCGACGCCGATCCCCGGCGTCGGGTGTCCGCCGACGTCCGGCCGCGGGAGGTGCCGATGCCGTCAGGCGATCCCGACTGGACCTGGATGCGGTGGGGACGCCGCACGCTGGTCGAGGTCTGCGACGAACAGGCTCTCGCCGGATGAACGGACCGCTCTCGTCGCCGGGCACGGGCCGGATCGCCAGTCCCCTCGCCGGCAAGGCGCAGCGGCTCTGCTACGAGGCGTCGGATCCGGTCGCCGACCGGGCGATCCTGCGTCTGATCGCCCAGGTCGACCGGGCCCATCTGGTGATGCTCGCCGAGCGCGGGATCATCGCGGGTGGGAAGGCAGCCCGACTGTTGCGTACCGTGCGCGACATCGAGGCCGAAGGCTTCGCCCCGGTGCTGTCGCTTCCCCGACCGCGGGGAATCTACCTCGCCTACGAGGAGGCGGTCACCCGGCGCTGCGGACCCGACGTGGGCGGCCTGTTGCACACCGGCAGGTCCCGCAACGACCTGAACGCCACCACGACGCTACTCGGGCTGCGTGACCGCGGATCCGATGTGGTCGCCGAGGGCGGCAGGCTGGTCACGGCGCTGCTCGCCTCGGCGGGCCGGCACCTCGACGACGTGATGGCGATCCACACCCACTACCAGCCGGCGATGCCGATCACCTACGGGTACTACCTCACCGGAGTCGCGCTCGCGCTGCTCCGGGGGCTCGACCGGATGATGGCCTGTCTCCGCGCGATCCGCAGGTGTCCGTTGGGCGCACACGCGGTGGCCGGCACCGACCTCGAACTCGACACCGAGCGTACGGCGGCGCTGCTCGGCTTCGAGTCCGGCCCACTGCACGCCGTGGACGCGATCGCCTCCCGCGACGCCTCCCTCGACGCGCTGGGAGTCGCCGCGAACCTGGCCGTCACGGTGTCCCGGCTCGCCGCCGACCTGCAACTGTGGAGCTCGTCCGAGGTGCATTACGTGCACTTCCCCGACTGGCTCGTCGGCGGCTCGTCGGCCCTGCCCCAGAAGCGGAACGCATTCGTCCTGGAACATCTGAAGGCCCGTCCCACCCGGGTGCTGGGCGCCTGGGTGACCGCGACGAGCGCGATCCGATCGGCACCCTTCACCAACTCGATCGAGGTCGGCACCGAAGCGATGGCGCCGGTCGCGCCGGCGCTGCGGACCACACGGGATGTGCTGGCCCTCGCCGCCCTCGTGGTCGCGGGGGCTCGCCCACGACCGGCCACCATGGAGCCGGCCGCCGCTCGCGGCTTCGTCGAGGCCACGGCTGTGACGAACGACCTGGTCCGTCAGGGGGTGCCGTTCCGCGAGGCGCACCGGCGGGTCGGTGCGGCGGTGCTGCGGGCGGTCGACGACGGCGCGGCCTGGCCACCCGAGGGGCTGGCGCGGATCGATCCGCGTACCGCCGCCGACCGGGCCCGCTTCGGTGGCGGGCCGGGCAGCCGGGCAGAAACCCTGGCCGCCGCCTGGGCGCTGCGTCACCGGCTCCGGGCGGATCTGCACGACCTGCGCCGGCGATGGGCTGAGGCGGCCGTCGCGCTCGGAGCGGCAAGTGAGGCGGTCTGCCGTGGCTGAGCTGCTGATCCTGGTGGAGAGCAACACGACAGGTAGCGGTCGGCTCTTCGCGGAGCGGGCCCGCGACCTGGGTCTCGTTCCGCACCTGGTCACCGCCGATCCAAGCCGCTATCCGTACGCCGCCGAGCTGGACCTGCCGGTCCACGGGTGTGACACCGGCTCACCGCCTGCGGTGCTGGCCTGCTGCCGTGGGCTGGCGCAGGCACACCAGGTCGCCGGGGTGACCTCCAGTTCCGAGTACTTCATCGCCACCGCCGCTGCCGTGGCCCGCGCCCTCGACGTGCCGGGGGAGGAGCCGGAGCGGCTGGCCGCCGCCCGGAGCAAGGGCGTCCAGCGTGAGCGGTTCGCGGCGGCCGGCGTCGCCTCGCCCGGATTCCAGGTGGTGACATCGGTGCCGGCCGCGGTCGCGGCTGCGGAGCGGTTGGGGGCGCCGGTGGTGGTCAAGCCGGTCAGCCGTTCCGGCTCGATCGGGGTACGCCGCTGTGACGACCTGCGCACGGTGGCGACGCACGCCGCTGAACTGCTCGCCACCAGGACCGACGAGCGCGGCCTGCCGCTGCCGGCGGCCGTGCTCGTCGAGTCCTACCTGCCAGGTCCCGAGTTCTCCGTGGAACTGCTGGCCGGCGAGGTACGGACGGTGGTGGCCAAGCACGTCGACGAGTCTCGAGGGTTCCTGGAGGTCGGGCACGATGTCCCGGCCGCGGTGGACCCCGGCACCGCCGCGCTGCTCGCCGAGAGCGCCCGAGCAGCGTCCGCCGCGCTCGGGCTGGGTTGGGGTGCGGCACACGTCGAGCTACGGATGACCAACGGCCGGGCGGTCGTGGTGGAGCTGAACCCCAGGCTGGCCGGCGGCATGATCCCGCAGGCGATCCGGGTGGCCACCGGGCAGGATCTGATCGCGGAGCTGGTGGCCCGCAGCGCGGGCCGTGTCCCACCGCGGAACGCGGTGCGGACCGGGTACGCCAGCGTGCGATTCCTGCTGCCGGCGGCTGACGGTGTCGTCCGGACGCTGCCCGACCCGGCATCGGCGCTGACGCTTCCCGGTGTGGTCGACGCGGTGGTCACCGCCCGGCCCGGCCAGCGGATCGTCCGCCTCGGTTCGTTCCTGGACCGGCTCGGATACGTGATCGCCCAGGGTCGATCGCCAGCGGAGGCCGGCGCACGAGCCGACCGGGCGGTCGCCGCGTTGCCGGTGGCGATCGACTGAGGGTTCGTCGAAACGGACGACCAGGTGGCGGCGGCTATCCGGCAGCGGGATCGCTGTCGACGCTGCCCAGCCGTAGGGCGACCTCGCGCAACGTCGGACCAGCCAGCAGGTCGGCCAGCGACAGCCGGTGCTTCAGGCGGGTCAACAGGTCGACCGCCGACAGCGACGTGCCGCCCGACTCGAAGAAGTCGTCGTGCCGGCCCACCCGCTCGGTCGGCAGCCCCAGCACCTCGGACCACACCATCGCCAGGCGCCGCTCGGCCGCCGTGCCGGGCGGCTCGAACGCGACAGCGCCGCAGGTCGCCTCCTGCGCCAGCCGCGTGAGCCGCACCATGTCGACCTTGCTGTTGTCGTTGAGCGGCAGCGCGTCGAGTCGGAGGTGGTGCGCCGGGATCATGTAGTCCGGCAGTCGCGCGGCGAGCTGCTTGTCGAGGTCGTCCGGTGTGATCTCGTCGGTGGCGACGTGGAAGCCCACCAGCCGGGCCCGGTTGCCGTCTCCGACGGCGACGACAGCGGCGTCGATGACCGCCGGTACCGCCGCGATCGCCGCCCGCACCTCGCCGATCTCCACCCGCAGCCCCCGGATCTTGACCTGGTGGTCGCGGCGGCCCAGAAACTCCAGCCGCCCTTCCGGCAGCCAGCGGCCCAGATCGCCGGACCGGTACAGGCGTTCGCCCGGGTGGTAGGGGTCGGTGGTGAACACCTCGGCGGTCCGCTGCGGGTCATTGAGGTAGCCCAGTCCCACGCACACGCCGGCGAACACGATCTCGCCGCGGGCGCCCTCCGGCATCAGACGCAGCCGCTCGTCGACGACGTAGACCCGCATGTTCCGTAGCGCCCGGCCGACGCTCACCACGGGCAGATCCCGCTCCGGAGGTCCGTCGAGCACCTCGTGCATGGCGTCGTCGGAGGTCTCCGTGGCGCCGTAGGCGTTGAGCAGCCGGACTCCCGGCAGCACCGCGAACCAGCGACGGACCAGGTCGGAGCGGAGCGCCTCACCGGTCACCGACACCGACCGGAGCCGGGGCAGCCGTACGGTGCCGGTCTCCAGGTGGGTGAGCAGCACCTCCAGGTAGGAGGGCACGACCTGGATCGTGGTCACCTCGTGCCGGACCAGCAGCGCGGTGAACGCTGCCACATCGAGTTGCTTATCGACGTCGACCACCAGACAGGTGCCGCCGACCAGTAGGGGTGCGCAGACCTGCCACAGCGAGATGTCGAAGCACTGCGAGGCGGTCTGGGTCACCACGTCGTCGGGCCGGAGGCCGTGGTCGTCGACCTTGGCCCACAAGTGGTTGATCATGCCAGCGTGGGCGCAGAGGGCACCCTTTGGCTGCCCGGTCGAGCCCGAGGTGAAGTAGACGTACGCAGGTTGCTCACCGGCCGGCGGTGGCAGGTCGACCGCGACCGGCTCGGCGCCGGGCTCGGCGATCGGCACCACCGTTCCGGACCAGCCGTCGGTCCCCGCGACGACCGACATGAGGGTGCTGCCGGGGCCGTCGGTCAGCGCCAGCCGGCAGTCGGCCCGGTCGAGTTGGCCGCGCACCCGCGACGGCGGGAAGTCGGGCCGGATCGGCAGATACACAGCGCCCGCCCGGAGGACTCCCAGCATCGCGACAACCCAGTCGAGGTGCCGGTCGCTGACCACGGCGACAGCGTCCCCGCCGGAGACGCCGAGCCCGCGCAGACGGTGGGCCAGCCGCCGCGAGGCGCTGTCGAGTTCGCCGTAGGTCAACACGTCCTCGCGGTGCCGGACCGCGGGCCGGTCGGGAACCGCCGCTGCGCGCGACTGGAACGCCGCGACGAACCCGTCGGGACCGTTGTCCACCCGGGCACCACACAGCTCGACGAGCTGACGCCGACGCTCCTCGGTGCCCAACATGTCGCCGAGGTCCACTGTCGCATCCGGCGCGGTGCGGGCCCGGCCGAGAGCGTGGAGCAGGTAGCCGAGCACCCGCTGGGCGGCGTGGTGCGAGACGTGCGCGAGGTCGTAGGCCAGTTCCAACCCGGCACAGCCGGGCCCGAGCCGCACCACCAGGTCGGCGGTGTCGTCGGCGAGCGTCCCCCGCGCGTCGACGGCGCTGTGCGGTCGGCCGTCCAGCGGTACCCGCCGCAGCGCGTCGCCGAGGCCGGCCCAGGTGACGTCGGCGACGACAGCGCTGATCCGGTCGAGGCCACCGGCTTCGCCGGCCACCGCCGTGCTCGCCTCGGGCTCGCCGACACACCGCGACAGCACCGCGAGCCAGCTGACCAGCAACGTCCGCTCCCGGGCGGCCGTGTCGTCCGGCCCGACGGCCAGCGCGTCGCGCAACCCCGCCGGCACCTCACATGTCAGGCGGACCCGACCCGGCTGGGAACCGGGGAGGGCCCACGGGGGCAGGGCGGTCGTCCCAGGTGGACCAGGTGCCATGACTCGACGGTACGGGGCGGTCCCGGCCGGTACGTGTCACATAAACCGGGGCGGCAGGGCGCCTAATCCTCGTAGCCTGCGGGGAAGTCGTCACGGGTGGGTTGCCAGGTGCCCGCCCGAGCGGACTCAAGTTGCTCGCGGGTGAGCACGGTGCCGCGGGGCATCGTGATCCGGGTCAGGCGTTGCAGACCGACGGGGGCTCCGTTGACGCTGTCGGCGGCTCGGGCGTTGATGTCGTCGAGCAGCCGGTGAATCAGCAGGGCGAGACAGTTCGGTCCGAAACCCGGGTAGCCCCAACCGATCCCCCAGTAGGAGCCCTGCGGAGCGGGGTACAGCGTGCCGTCGGCGGTGCGAACCCAGATCGGATGATCCAGGATGATCTCGGCCAACGGGGATGTCGCCCGGAGCCGTTGCGGCGCGGCGGCACGCAGCTCGATCTCGTCGCCGTCGCGGCGGCGGACCACAGGCGCGTCGGTGGCCGGGTCGCGCAGGGTCTCCTCGTCGACGTCGACCTCACCCAGCAGCCGGAACGCCGCGCTACGGGTGGTCGGCTCCAGCCGTGCGATCCACTCGTCGACGGTCGGGCTCGCCGCTCTGACCGTGAAGCGGTGGCCGAACGGGCAGTCCGCGCCGTTGTCCCACTTCAGCATCTGTAGCAGGCAGTGCTCAGCGAGGGTGTCCTGCCGACAGAGGATCTCCCACCAACCCGCTCGGCGGGTGCCCTCGTCCACGTCGTCCAGGTCGACCGCCGGCACGGGCATCGGCCGGGCGGCGACGACGGTGGTGCCAGCACCCACCGCACGCGCCACGGCGTCGATCTCCCCTCCGGCGGACTCGGCCTCTTGGCGGAAGACGGTGCGGGCAAGCTCGACCAGGAGGCGCGCCGCCGGATGGTCCGCCTTGTAGAGGCTGGCCATGCGAAGGAGTGCGTCGGTGTCCAGCTCCGGATCTCCGGCCAGCGCCTCGACAGTGGCCTGGCCCGGCCGCCAGCGGGTGAGCAGAACCTCCCTACGGAGGGGCAGCGGCCAGTACGGTAACGGCTGGCCGATCAGCGCCGACAGCTCCGTCCAGCTCAACGGGGAGCCCGCATCCTGTGCCGGAGTCATCGGCAGCGATTCGACAACGGGACCACCGACGTCGAGGCCGGGGGCCACCGTCGCCGCGCCCACCACGCCCCACGCACGCAGCAAGGGGGACAGATAACCGCGCGGCGCGGGACGCCGTCCCGAGACCGGCCAGACGACGGCCATCGTTCCCACGGGTGTGGCCCACATGAGCGCGACACTGTCGGCGATCAGCCGGGCGCCGAGGTAGGGGCGGGGACCCGTCGCGGCCGGCCAGTGGCTCAGCGGGACCCGGTCGGCCAGGTGCAGCGGGGAGGTCACCGCCCACCTGTAGAGATCGGTACGCCACCACCGGCGGTGTCTGCCCTGCCCGGTGCGGGGTGCGGCGAACTGCCCGGTGGAGTCCCACAGTTGCACCTGCGGCCCGCTCACCCCGAGGACCGCAGCACACCCGGCGAGGTCCAGGCCCAGCATCTCCGAACCGATCGATGAGTGACTCTCAGCATGCGGGTAACCACACATGGTTCCGACGATGCCAGAGTTCGCCGACACTTTTCTCACCCACGGCAGCCACCCCTTCGAGATCCTGTTGTCGGTGGGGTGGACGCGCGGCGGTCACTGCGCGGTCGTCGTGCCTTGAGACCACTTCGGACCGGCGTGACTGAGGGCCACAGCGTAGCGGCTGTCGCGGAGGTCGGTGGTCCCCCGGCGCGGGTGCGGCTGCGGTTTCCTGCTGTCGATCGGTGCGGGGTGACGTCACCGGTTCGGTCGGGGTGCTTCGTGGGTGGCGCTGTCGGCGCATGTCCACAATCCGACTCGACCGAACCAGGATCGATTCGAAAAGCGATCATCACTGCGTCGTATCTTGCAGCTGCGACCAGGCGCCGATTCCGTTCAGGTGATGGTTAGCTCCGTTGATCTCGTGGCCGCGTCGAGGGGTTGAGAGTGGTCCTCCGCAAGAAACACGTGGGGAAGAGGGCGAGGGCTGGCGGGTCGGGCGGAAGTCCAGGCCTTGGCCAGGGTCGCGGAAAACGCCATGCTCGGGACCGGGATTATCCGCCCGTGGAAATCAGGCCGGATCCCTGGCAGCGCCTGATCGCCGTCGGTAGCATCCTGTCGGTCTTCGTGGTCGCGGTCGGACTGTATCTCAGTAGTGAGGCGGACCGTGCGCAGCTCGATGTGGCGCTCAAGGGGCAGGCCAGCGACAGGTACAACGACGCGGTTCGGCAACTCAACGAACCTGGGCGTGAGAAGCTCCTGCTCCGGGTGGGTGCCATCTATGCGCTTGAGCAGTTGATGCGGAACTCGCCATCCGACCAGCCGGCGACGATCGAGATAATTGCCGGATTCGTCAGGTTGAATTCTCCGCTGCCGGCCGTCCCTGGGCCCGATGCGGCGCTGGCGTCGACCAGCCGAGCTGTGAACCGATCGGACCGCGTCCGGTTGCCGATCGACATCCAGGCTGCGTTGACAGTTCTCGCCAGGAGAAACTCCGAAGAGGACGACCGGGCGGTGTTGACGTCGGAAGGGCTGGCGAACAACCAGCGCAGTGGAGACGGTTTGGAGCTTCCGGACACCTATCTCCGGGGGGCCCGGATCGACGGCATCACTCTCGATGGGGCTGACCTGCGGGGTGTGGATCTACGCGAGGCGCGGGTGGCGAGCGCCAGTCTGCGGGGCACGAAGCTGGAGTGGGCCAAGCTTGACAACGCCAATCTTTCCCATTCCATCCTCCACGTCACCGATCTCTCGGGAGCAAGTATGCGTAACGCTGCTCTGTTCGGAGCATCACTCTGGCAGGCGGATCTTTCGGGTGCCGATCTGCGCGGCGTGACAGACCTTTCATCAAGCCAGCTGCAGTGCGCCGTCACCGATGCCGAAACGAAACTCCCCGCAGGCGTCGAACCGCCGCCCGCTGGTGCATGGCGCCTTGCGGAGTGTTCGACAATCACCTGGAACTAGCCCGGATTTGACCCACCGGCGGTGGCGGCGTCGTTGCCGTCCGTTGCCCGCCGGTGCGGCAAGCTCGGGTCTGCGGAATCGAGCGACCCTGCTCACCCGACGAGGTTGCCCCGCTCCCGCGGGCCGGGCTGTGATCCGGGCTGCCTGCGCTGGGCGGTGGAGTGTTGCGGCCAGGCGTCCGATAGATGTCGGTCTCTTGACGGGGAGTGAATGTTAACGCTATCAATGAGGTAGCGGGCACGGCGGGCACGGTCGGACGGGGACCGTGCCCGCCCCCGGATGGCCGGCTCGCAGTTGGCGAAAGGGCGAAGGCGATGGCGCGTCGGCAGCTCAGGTGTCGCGGCTGGGTGGCGGCGACCGCCGTCCTGCTGACCACTGCGGCAGGTGTCCTGGTGGGACCGGCCGCCCCAGCGCAGGCCGCCGCCGTCACCTTCACCAACCCGCTGGCCGAGCAGCGCGCCGACCCGCACATCCACCGGCACACCGACGGCTACTACTACTTCACCGCCACGGTGCCCGAGTACGACCGGATCGTGCTGCGTCGCGCCACCACCCTCCAGGGCCTCGCCACCGCACCCGAGCGGGTGATCTGGCGCCGGCACAGCAGCGGTGAGATGGGCGCGCACATCTGGGCTCCGGAGATCCACTTCATCGACGGCCGGTGGTACGTCTACTTCGCCGCCGGCCGTACCGACGACATCTGGGCCATCCGGCCGTACGTGCTGGAGAGCAGCGCCGCCAACCCGCTCGACGGCCCGTGGGTGGAGCGGGGCCAGCTCCAGCCGGCGCGCAACAGTTTCTCCCTCGACGCCACCACATTCATGCACCAGGGCCAGCGCTACCTGGCCTGGGCGGAGTACGCCGGCAGCAACTCGAACATCTACCTCGCCCGTGCCGTCAACCCCTGGACGTACGCGGGCACGCCGACCTTCATCGCCACCCCGACGTACCCCTGGGAGACCCGCGGTTACCGGGTGAACGAGGGACCGGCGGTGCTCATCCGCAACGGCCGGGTCTTCATGACCTACTCGGCCAGCGCCACCGACGCCAGTTACGCGGTCGGCCTGCTCACCGCCGCTGCCGGCAGCGATCTGCTGAACCCGGCATCGTGGAGCAAGCGCGCGACGCCGGTGCTGGCCAGTGACAGCCGGACCGGTCAGTACGGACCGGGGCACAACTCGTTCACCGTCGCCGAGGACGGCAGCGACGTGATCGTCTACCACTCCCGCAACTACGAGCGGTACCTCGGCAACGGATACGACCCGCTGAGCGACCCGAACCGGCGGACCCGGGTCCAGCGGGTCTACTGGAACGCCGACGGTACGCCGAACTTCGGCGTACCGGTGCCGGACGGCCTGACGCCGGTCCGGCTGCGCGCCCACGACCTGCCCGACCGCTACCTGCGGCACTGGGAGTTCCGGGTCCGGCTGGAGCCGAACGTGACGAACCTGGCCGACTCGCAGTTCCGGATCGTCGCCGGCCTGTCGAACTCCTCGGCGATCTCGCTGGAGTCGACGAACTACCCCGGCTACTTCCTGCGGCACCGCAACCATCAGGTCTGGGTGGAACGCAACGATGGCTCGAACCTCTTCCGGCAGGACGCCACGTTCACCCGGCGGGCCGGGCTCGCGGACGCGGCGAAGGTGTCGCTGGAGTCGGTGAACTTCCCCGGCCAGTACGTCCGCCACCGCGACGGCCTGCTCTACCTGGAGGCGGTACCGGACGCGGCCGGACGGGCCTCGGCCACCTTCGCCCTGGACTGAGCGGCAGCCCGGGCCGGCAGCGGGTCGGATGTCGGGGGGCGTACCTAGACTTCCGCGCCATGGCGACGGTGACCTTTGTGGATGAGAGCACTGCGGGTACGCGGACTCCCGCGTGGGCCTTGCAGATCTTCGAGGAGCGGTTGACGCTCCGCGAACTGATCCGGCGGCGGATCCACCAGGAGGTGGTCGAGCACAACGCGGCCAGCCCGGAGCCACGTCGGTCACTTGTGCAGCCCACCTCGACCGAGCGTGCCCTCAACGGCGAGCAGGGCGAGCGGCCCCGCCGTCGGGTCGACCCGCAGCGGCAGGTCGCCCTCGCCGAGAAGGCGTTCGGCAGCAACGGGTTCGTGGTGCTTGTCGGCGACCGGCAGATCGAGGAGCTGGACGACGAGGTCGACCTGCGCCGCGACACGGCTGTCACCTTCCTCAAGCTCGTCCCGCTGGTCGGTGGCTGATGACCACCACCACCGACACCGTCTGGTACGCGGACCGGGCCCGCGACCTGGTCGCCGCGAAAGACCCGGCCAGCCTGGCCGTCCATCTGTACACGCACGCCCGGCTCTGCCGCGACAACCCGGAGGTACGCGCCGCGCTGCGCGCGCTGTCCCGTTCGGACGTGGCGCGTCTCGTGCAGGCGATGGCCGCCCTCGTCCGGCAGGACCAGGTTCGTGCCTGGCCGCCGCGCGACCTGATCGGGCAGCTGGCTCGCCGGCTCCCCACCGATCTGGCGCCGGAGCAGCTTCAGGATCTCGCCGCGTTCGCCGTCGAGGAGCCGTACGCGTTGTCGCCGACCGCGTTGGAGACAGTGGCCCGGGGCCTGGCCGCCACCGGCCCGATCTCCGCCGACCTGATGGAGGTGCTGGTCGACAGGTCCGACGAGAGCCAGCGGCTGCGGCAGTTCATCGCCGAACTGGCCGGGCCGCGTCTTGACCCGGAGGACCCCTGGGCCCGGCAGATCCTCACCGAGCTGCCCACACTCGATCGGGCGTGGCGACAGTTGGTCGCCCACGCCAGCACCGCCACCACACCTCGCCCGACGGCCGGCTGGTCGACCGAGGCGACCCGGCTGCTCGCCGAGGTCGACCCGAGCGAGGCCGGGCAGCTCTTCGACGGGTGGCTCACCACCGCCACCCGCGCCCCGCACCAGCAGCCGAGTTCGATGAACGCCGACCTGCTGCGCGGCCTGCTCTGGTTGGTCGAGCGGACCGGCCCGACCCCGGAGCAGGTGCGCCGCATCGGCGGTCTGGTCGAGGCGATGCTGCGTCGCCTGCCCGGCGTCGGTCCGGCCTGCCCGAAGGTCGCCAACGCCGCGGTCGGGGTGCTCGGGCGGCTCGACGGCGAGCCAGCGCTGGCGCAGCTGGCCCGGCTGTCGGCCCGGGTCACCTACAAGGGCACCCGCAAGGAGATCGACAAGGCGCTCGACGCTCGCGCCGCCACCCTCGGCATCAGCCGGGACGAGATCGAGGAACTGGCAGTTCCGGACTACGGTCTGACCGGGGTGGGCCGGCACGAGGTGTCCCTGGGCGGCTGCCGGGTCGAGCTGTCGCTGGTGTCCACAAGCGTCGCGCTTACCTGGTTCACGGAGTCTGGCCGGCAGGTGAAGAGCCCGCCAGCGGCGGTACGCCGGGAGCACGCGGCGGAGCTGGCCGACCTGAAGAGCCTGGCCAAGGAGATCACCGGCATGCTGGCCGCCCAGGTGGCCCGGCTGGACCGGCTCTTCCTGGCCCAGCGCACCTGGACCTTTGCCGCCTGGCGGCAGCGTTACCTGGATCACCCGGTGGTCGGCGCGCTGGCCCGCCGGCTGCTGTGGCTTGTCGACGGGGTGCCCTGCGGTTGGGCCGACGACGCACTGTGCACAGTCGACGACACCCCCGTGGCCGCTGGCGACGATGCCGAGGTGCGCATCTGGCACCCGATCGGTCGGCCGGTGCCGGAGGTGGTCGGTTGGCGGGACTGGTTGGAGCGGCACCGGATCGTCCAGCCGTTCAAGCAGGCACATCGAGAGGTCTACCTGCTCACGCCGGCTGAGGAGAACACCGGTACGTACTCCAACCGGTTCGCCGGGCACATCCTGCGGCAGCACCAGTTCCACGCCCTGAGCGCGATCCGGGGCTGGACGGACCGGCTTCGGCTGATGGTCGACGACTCCTATCCGCCGACCTTCCGGGAACTGCCCGGGTGGGGGCTGCGGGCCGAGTACTGGGTGGAAGGGGTCGGCGACGAGTGGGACACCGACACCACCGACAGCGGCTCCTACCTGCGGCTCGTCACCGACCAGGTGCGCTTCTACCCGATCGCCGCCGCGCAGAACTGGTCGCACGCCTCCGGGGGCGGCTATTCGGCATCGCCGTGGTCGGACGCCCGACCGGGCGACCCGTTGCCGCTCGACCGGATCCCGCCACTGGTGTTCAGCGAGATCATGCGGGACGTCGATCTCTTCGTCGGGGTGGACAGCGTCGGCAACGACCCGACCTGGTCGGACGGCGGGCCACAGGGCCGGTTCCGGGACTACTGGTCGTCGTACAGCTTCGGGGAGTTGTCCGCGACCGCCGAGACCCGGCGGGAACTGCTGGCCCGGCTGCTGCCCCGGCTGGCGGTGGGGCAGCGGGCCCGCCTCGACGGCCGCTTCCTGGTGGTCGACGGTGACCTGCGCACGTACCGGATCCACCTGGGGTCGGGGAACATCCTGATGAGCCCGAACGACGAATACCTCTGCATCGTGCCGGACCGCAGCACCGGCCGGGCGGGCGAACAGCAGTTCCTGCCGTTCGAGGGGGACGGCATGCTCGCGGTCATCCTCAGCAAGGCGTTGCTGCTGGCGAAGGACGCCGAGATCACCGACGCGTCGATCACCCGCCAGCTCAGATCCGGCGGATAGCTGGCGGATGGGATCGCGGCCCTGGGTGGTCTGCCCCGCGATACCGTGGTCGGGTGCGAGGCGAAGCGGCCACCACCGGGCGATGGCTCCGGTTCGTGCTGCTGGCCTGCACCCTGTTCGGGTTGGCCGCGATGCACAGCCTGGGTCATGATCCCGTCCTCGGCACGGCCGGCCACGGCGGCCATGCCGCACCGATCTCGTCAGCTCACCTGGACGGCTGCCACGACGAGCGGTGTGTGGCACCGGCCGCCCAGACCACGGAGGAGCCGGGGCACGGTCATCCCTCAGGCTGGTCGGTCTGCCTGGCCATCGCCGCCGGCCTGGCACTCGCCGCCGTGCTCGCCGCCCATCACCTCAGGCGTACGCGCAGCGTGCGACCGCCGGATCGCCGGCTCACCCGGGCCCGGGGCGGCCGTGCCCCGCCGGCGTTTCCCATGATCGGTCTGACCACGGCCTCGGTGTCGGTGCTGCGGACATAGGAGCGACACGCGGGCACCCGGATGGGTGACCGCGCCGACTCGTTTCCGGTCCACCGAATCTGGAAAGGCCCTGTCAACCATGAATCGCACCTGTCCACGCCGTGCCGTCTGGGTCGGCGTGAGCCTCACCGTGGCGATCGGTCTCGCCGGCTGTGCCGCCGACAATTCGACGAGCGCCGGCCACAACATGCCGGGCAGCCCGTCGGCCAGCGCGTTCAGCGGAGATGCCGCCACCAGCAACGCGGCCGACGTGATGTTCGCGCAGATGATGATCCCGCACCACGAGCAGGCGGTCGAGATGTCCGACCTCGCCGCCACCCGTGCCTCCGACCCGGAGGTGAAGCAGCTCGCCACGCAGATCAAGGACGCCCAGGCGCCGGAGATCGCCCAGATGCGGGGCTGGCTCACGTCGTGGGGCGCACCGATGCCGATGGCCAGCGGTGGCCGGCACGGCATGCCGGAGATGGACCACGAGATGCCGGGCATGATGTCCGAGGCCGACATGGCCAAGCTCGCGGCTGCCTCCGGCACGGAGTTCGACAGGCAGTTCCTCACCATGATGATCGCCCATCACGAGGGGGCCATCACGATGGCTGAGGAGGAAGCCGCCCAGGGCGTCAACCCGGACGCCACAGCGCTGGCGCAGCGGATCGCCACCACGCAGCAGGCCGAGATCGACACGATGAGGAAGGTTCTCACCCGGCTGTGACGCCGTCCGGTGCCCGGGCGGTCCGCCGCCCGGGCACCACCTCACCCACCACTCGTTTCCAGCGATGGCTCGACGGCAGGACCGCCGGCAGGTCGGGTGGGCACCTCGACACGACCTGCCGGCGGGGCTCACCTGGTGGAGGGGCGCCGGGTGAGGGCGAATCCGACAACGCCCGCGACCGCGGCCAGCATCCCGCCGGCCGTGGTCCAGATCCAACGGGAACCGGCCTCGGGCAGCCAGCCGGTGAGGCTCAGATTCCAGCCGTCGTCGTCGCCCTGTGGCGCGACTGTCGGTTCGGCGGCCAGGATCGAGCCGGCGCTCGTCGGGGGCACCAGCGCCGCCTCCAACCTGCCGTCGTCAGCCGAGCTGCCGGCGTCGTCGGTGGTCGAGACCAGCAGGTCCACGTCGATCGGCAGGCCGAGGTCGGTCTCCGGCACGTCGACCACGGCCAGGCGTACGTAGTAGGTGCCGGGCAGCGGGTCACCGGACCATGGTTCGGCCCACGGACGTACCCGCCGCAGGGTGCAGCCGATGCCGACGGTACGCGCCGAGGCGTCGGCGGTGGGCGTCTGCGCGCCGGCCGTGCACGCCTGCCGGCGACGCAGCCCGTCGAAGACCTCCACGGTCCAGGTGGAGCGACCGCTGCGGTTCTGCGCGAGGGTGACCGTCGCGGTGATCTCGTGGATCTCGCCTGCGGCGGCCGGGAAGGACCAGTAGAGGAATTCACCTGTCGAGGCGGCGACCCGGACGGGCTGTCCGGCGGCGACCGGGGTGGCACTCAGGTACGAGGTGCCGGCCTTGGTGACAGTGACGGCTCCGGGGGTGGGGGTGGGGGTGGGGGTGGGGGTTGGCGCGGCGAGCACCGGGCCGGGGGTCAGTGCGACACCAGCGGCGATCAGTGCGGCGGCGGTTGCCGAGCGGGTGAGCATCTCTCAGTTCCTCCAGGTGGCTACCCACCAGCGGGTGAGCAGGCCGGTGACGAGCCCGGCGAGCAGGCCGGCCAGGGTCAACAGGAGCAGCAGCACCCAGCCCCGGCCCAGGTCCGGTCCGTCCGGGGCGGACGACGCGGCGACCACGTCGACTGTCAGCTCGACGGGCATGCCCGGGTCCGCGGCGGTGCCCGCCCGGGGCGAGAACATGTTGCTGACCACCAGGCAGACGGTGGTGCCGGCCGGGGGCGCGCCGGCCGTCGGAGTCGCGTCGGTGTCCTCGTCACGCTCGGCGTCGTCTCCGGCCGACCAACGCAGCCCGGTGGAGATCACGTCGGTACGTCCACTGCCGGCGTCCACTCCGCGGACAAGTTCCCGGCCGTCCGCAGCGGTGGCCCGCAGCAGCACTCCGTAGTCGGGGTTGACCGGCCGGTCGAGCGCGACGCTCACCGAAGCCCGCAGTTCCTGGCCCGGTCGCACCGGCACCCGGTACCACCGATGCTCGGAGAAGGTCTCCCGGTCGGTGTAGACCCCCGGGGAGAGCAGCGGCGCGCCCTGGCAGGCGTCCGTCCCGTCGACAGCCGCCGGGATGGTGGCGTACGTGTCGCGGGCCCGGTCCACAAGTTGCTTCAGCCGGTCGGTCAGCTCCTCGGCGCTCTGCGCGGCGGTGTAGGTACCGCCGGTGGCGGCGGCGATGCAGAGCAACTGCCGGCGTACCTTCTCGTCCGGTGCGAGACCGAGGGTGTCCACCACGAGGGTTGTGCCCTTGGCGGCCAACTCCCGCGCCACCTGGCAGGGGTCCGGCGGTGCGCAGGTGTCCTCCCCGTCGGTGATCAGCACGATCCGCCGGGCGGTCGTGCCGGCACCGAGGTCCTTCGCGGCTTCGCGCAGGGCGAGTCCGACCGGGGTGAAGCCGGTCGGGCGCAGGGTCGCCACTGCCGCCTTCGCCTGCGTCCGGTCGACCGGGCCGACCGGCACGATCTGCTGGGTGTCGCGGCACCCCTGCTGCTTGTTCTCGCCCTGGTAGGTGGCGCCCAGCACCCGGATGCCCAGCTGTGTCCCGTCGGGCAGAGCGTCCACCACCTCGCCGAACGCCTGCTGGGCCACCGAGATCCGGCTGCGTCCGTCGATGTCGGTGGCGCGCATCGAGCCGCTCACATCCAGTACGAGCTGGACCCGTGGTGGTTCGGCGGGCGGTTCCGTCCGGTCGTCGGCGAACGCCGGCACCGGGCCGGCCAGCGTGGTCGCCGTCAGCAGCCCGAGCAGGACGGCTGACGACCATCTCTTGTTGATCACCGGGCGGAGTGTAGACAAGTCCACTCAGGACAGATCATCCGGCCGCCAGCCGCTAGCGCGCGGTCAACGCCGCGGCGGTACGGACGAGGTCCGCCTCGACCGCGAAGCGACCGGTGATCAGTGCGGGCGGGTGGTCGACCGGCACGTCGGTGACCCGGGCGGATGAGATCCGCGCGGTGAATGTCCCGGTGTCGGGATCGAGGTGCACGAGCGCGTCGTGGAAGTCGAGCCAGCTGCCGACGACCGGATGCCACACCTTGTAGACGGTCTCCTTGGCGCTGAAGATCACTGCCGGCCAGTGGACGCCGGGCGGCAGTCGCTTGACCTGCTCGTCCTCCTCAGGCAGGCAGATCAGTCGGCGTACCCCGGCGCTGAGCTCGCGGTGCTGCTCGGCGTCCATGCCTACCGCCCGGATCTCGTCGCTGCGGGCGACGGCGGCGGCGCAGTAGCCGCGGGTGTGGGTGATGGTGCCGACCGTGCCCGCAGGCCAGACCGGTGAGCGGTCGGCGGCGGCCGGTATGGCGACAGGTGGTAGGCCGAGCGCCGCCATGGCGCGTCGGGCGCACACCCGGCCGGCGGTGAAGTCGCGGCGGCGGCTGTCCACCGCGCGATCACCGAGACAGGCCGCCTCGGCTGCGTGCAACCGCCCGGACCAGTCGTCCGGACCCGCCACGGCCACCGCCACGGCGGGTGGTAGCAGGTCACGCATCTGCGGCTCCGGAGTAGTGCTTTCGGCCAATGGTGCTGGTACGAGTGGCCGGGGACGATGGGTGCTCCCGGTTGATGCAATGCCTACGGCGGGTCGCGGCGGCCATGGTTGGCCAACGTACCGCAACGTTGTAACGCCTCAGTGTTCCCGAACGCTGTAGGTGCGCACGGGCATGTTCGACCCGGCGGTGGGCGGGCACGCCCGCTGTCCCCGGTGGAGGCGGAAGGGAGCGCGATGACGGGTGTTACGGATCGCTCGGGAGTCACGGTGGCGGAGGCGGGCGGGATCACGCCTCCCAGGCGGGCGGGCGAGCACGCTCCGGTGACCCCCGAATGGACATGTGGCACCTGTGGCGGCGAGTGGCCGTGTGAGCCCAAACGGAAGCGGCTGCTCACCGAGTACGGCGTGGATCGGGCGATGCTCAGTGTCTACCTGGGCGCCTGTCTCGCCGCTGCCGCGGAGGATCTGCACGCCGCCGGGTCGACGTCGTTGCAGGACCGGTTCTTCGGCTGGTTGCCACCCCGCCCCAAAACGGCAGTGAGTCCCCGTCCGGACGACGTCCAGTCCGGAGGACGATTCGATGCGCGGTGATGTCACAGGATGCTGAGTGGCTGGACGAAACGGTTCAGCCCCGCGTCGGGTGGTCACTCCTGGGCGGCGCAGAGTCCGTGGGGAGTCACGCAGCGACAACGACGACCCTGACTTCTTGTCGCATTCAGCATTCGTCGGAAATCTGACCCGCGCCGCCCCGTTGTGCCCCCGGTCGCCTGTGGTTAAGCTGCTGGTGCGCGCCCCAATCGCCCGCTTCCCCCGTGGCAGGCGATCGGGGCGCGTCCTATTTCCCGACGAAGGGCCCGTACGCCGAGGCGTACGGGCCCTTCGTCGGGTTCAGATCCAGCGCCCGCCCAGCCACATCCGGGCAGACCAGTCCTCGTACGGCAGCACCGTGCCCACGAAGATCGGATAGAAGTACGCGAAACAGAGGACGACAAGCGCCACGTACGCCCCGGCGACCACACCTCCGACCAGCCGGCGGTCCCGGCTCGCCTCCTCGTCCGCACCGGTCACGGGTCGGGTACCGCTCGGCCCCGCCGGCGAGGCGATGGCCCCCAGCACGTAGACCACGGCGAGCACCAGGAACGGCAGCGCGGGCGCGGCGTAGAAGGAGAACATCGTCCGGCCGTCGAGAGCGAACCAGAACCAGGGCAGCAGCCCGGCCGCCACGGTGAGCAGGATCGCGCCGGCCCGCCAGTCCCGGCGGGCCAGGCCGAGCCAGACCAGTGCCACAAGCGCGGGCAGGAACGACCACCACAGCAGCGGGGTGCCCAGCAGCAGGACCTCTTCGGCGCAGCTCGCCGCACCGCAGGGCCCCTCGCCGGTCCAGTGGAACGCCACCGGCCGGCCCAGCAGCAGCCACTGCCACGGCCACGACTGGTACTTGTGTGGATCGTCGAGCTGGCTGTGGAAGCCGAGCGCGGCCTGGTGGTACTGCACCAGATTCCACAGCGGGCCGACGATGGGCGTGTCGCTGAGCCCGGCGTCCGGGTACCGCTCGGCCAGCCGGTAGTAGCCCTCCTGGCTGAACAGCCAACCGGACCACGTCGTGACGTAGGTGACAGCCATCAGCAGGCCGGCGAGCACCATCCAGGGCACGCCGTCGAGCAGGGTGTCCCGCCACGGCCGGCGTACCCCGGCCGACCGCCGGGCGCCGACGTCCCACAGGAACATCAACAGCGCGAAGACGGGTACGAAGAACAGCGCACTCCACTTCACCGCGAAGGCGCAGCCGAGCAGCACCCCGGTCGCCAGCCGCCACCAGGGCCAGTTCCGCCAGCCGCCGGCCGGCCGGCCGGCCCGCCCCCGGGCGGTCGGATCCAGCCCGGACTCCAGGGCCCGAGCCCAACGGCGGCGGGTCGCGTCCCGGTCCAGCACCAGCGCGCCGAAGGCGGCCAGGATGAAGAAGAGCAGGAAGATGTCGAGCAGCGCGGTGCGGGAGAGCACCAGGTGGAAACCGTCGACCGCGAGCAGTAGACCGGCGGCGCAGCCGAGCACCGTGGAGCGGAACATCCGGCGGCCGATCCGGACCAGCAGCAGCACCGACAGGGCACCCACAAGCGCCGCCGAGAAGCGCCAGCCGAACTCCGGCGCGGTGGTGAACAGGTGGCCGGGAACCGAGATGCCGTGCTCCGCGTCGCTGTAGCCGAAGGCCCACTCGCCGAAGCCGATCAACCACTTGCCCAGCGGTGGGTGGACCACGTACGACGCGACGCCGTTCGTGTAGTTCCACTCCACGCCCTTGTCGACGAGCCCCCAGGCGTCCCGGGCGTAGTAGACCTCGTCGAAGATCTTGCCGGGCGGGTGGCTGAGATTCGCGAACCGGAGAACCGCGGCGATAACCACCACCACCGCCGTGGCCAACCACGAACGGTCGTCCAGCCCGGCCTCGACCGTGGCCAACCGGCGGCGGATCGTCGCCGGTACCCCGCCCGCCACCGGATCGGTGGCGGTGGTTGTGGTCGCTGCCGGCTCCGAGGGCTGGTCGGGGCTCGCGCTCTGTGCTGTCGACGCACTCGTCACCCGGCGATCGTAGGCTGCGGAAGGGGTCGGTGGTGCCTGTCGTCCCCATATGCGGTACGACCATCGATGAAAGAGAGCGCTGTTGTGGGTGGAATGTCCGAAACGGGCCGCCTGATTCTGCTCGGCGCGCCGCTCGGCAACTCCGCCGACGCCTCCACCCGACTGCGGGAGGTGCTCGCCGCGGCAGACGTGGTCGCCGCCGAGGACACCCGCCGGCTGCACCGGCTCGCCCGCGATCTCGACGTGACCATCCCGGGCCGGATCGTCTCGTACTTCGAGGGCAACGAGGAGCGGCGTACCCCGGAACTTGTCGAGGTGCTCACCGAGGGATACGTGGTCGCGCTGGTCACCGACGGCGGGATGCCGAGCGTCTCCGACCCCGGCTACCGGCTGGTCCGCGCCGCCCTGGACGCCGGGGTGCCGGTCACCGCCGCGCCGGGTCCGAGTGCCGTCACTACCGCTCTCGCCCTGTCCGGGCTGCCCAGCGACAGGTTCTGCTTCGAGGGCTTCCTGCCCCGTGCCCCCGGCGCCCGGCGGGCCCGGCTGCGGGCACTCGCCGCCGAGGAACGGACGCTCGTCCTCTTCGAAGCGCCGCACCGGATCGCCGCCGCGCTCGCCGATCTGGCCGACGCGTTCGGCGTCGACCGGCCCGCCGCCCTCTGCCGCGAACTCACCAAGACGTACGAGGAGGTGCTGCGTCGCCCGCTCGGCGAGTTGGCCCGGTGGGCCGCCGACGGCGATCCGCGCGGCGAGATCACCCTCGTGGTGGGCGGTGCTCCCGCCACACCCGCGGTCCGTCCCGACGACGACGTGCTGCGCGCGGCGGTGGCCGAGCGGGAGGCGGCCGGCCGGAGCCGCCGGGACGCCATCACCGACGTCGCGACCGCGCACGGGTTGCGCCGCCGGGACGTCTACGCCCTCGTGCACCAGTGAGTCCGGGTGCTACCAGGCGGCGATCAGGAAGCCGAGCGCGGTCAGCAGCGGCCCGGCCAGCGACGCGGTGATCGCCAACCGTCGTTCGGTCGGGTCGGGCAACCGGGTCGCGCCGGTCCAGCGGGCGATGCCCACCGCGCAGCCCACCACCCCTAGCATTCCGAGCAGCCAGCGCAGGTGGGCGCCCACCCCACCGTCGGCGTACGCGACGTGACCGTCCGGGCCGGTCACCCGGGCGGGCAGCGCCGAACCGGGCACCGCCCGGTCCCGGGGCACCCCGCTGACCCGTACGCCGTGCGTCCGGAACTCCTCGTCCGCCGCGGTGAAGATGCCCCGGCACCGCTGGGTCAGACCGTCGCCGGTGCACCTGGTGACCGTCACCGTGCCGGAGGTGGCGTGCCCGACGGCGAGCCAGAGCGGGCCGGCGCTGACCCAGGCGAAGAAGGCTGCCGCGAGGCTCAACCCGATAAGCGCCGCCAGCCCCGCCAGCGGATCGGGCGGATGGTTGCTCCGCTCCCGGTGCCGGCGCACCGGCCGCAACCGCCGCCACCACTGACCGCCGTCACCGGGCGACTCCTGCCGCACCGGCGTGCCGTCCCAGTGCACCTCCTCGATCGGCGCCCAGAAGGTCTCCTCGTCAGGCGTACCGTCGTCGCGCGACAGGTGTCGGCGGCCCCGACGCCCGGCCGGCCGGACCGGAACCCGGCGCGGCAGCAGGTCCACCGGAGCGCCGGTGGTCGGCTCCACCTCGACAGCGTGCCGTAACTCGACGGTGGCGGGATCCGGCCCGGCGACGCCGGCCTCTCCCTCGGATGTCGCCGAGGACACCGCGCGGGGCTGGGGCGCGACCACCTGGGTACGCGGCGGCCCGGCGGACTCCGGCCCGGCGTCGGGGAGAGGGCCGTCGGAGTGGTCTCGGGCGGCTCGGCTGCCAGTCACACGTCCCATTGGACACCTGCGAAGGTGGCTGATCCGCCAGCTCAGGCAGCGTGTCGGCGACAATTCGGACGATTTGCCGGAGCCGGTCGGGCCAGCAGGCCGGGCGGGGAGCCCTATTGGTTCGCGGCCACCGCGCGGGGGTCACTAGGCTTTCTGTCCATGAGTCACGTTCTCGCGGCAGTGGCCTGGCCGTACGCCAACGGCCCGCGCCACATCGGCCACGTCTCCGGTTTCGGCGTTCCCTCCGACGTGTTCGCCAGGTACATGCGGATGGCCGGTCACGACGTGCTCATGGTCTCGGGCACCGACGAGCACGGCACGCCCATCCAGGTGCAGGCCGACGCCGAGGGGCTCAAGCCGCGCGAGCTGGCCGACAGGTACAACCGGGTGATCGTCGAGGACCTGCACGGCCTCGGCCTCTCCTACGACCTGTTCACCCGCACCACCACCGGCAACCACTACGCGGTGGTGCAGGAACTGTTCGAGGGGATGTACCGCAACGGCTACATCGTGCCGAAGACCACGATGGGGGCGATCTCGCCGTCCACCGGCCGGACCCTGCCCGACCGTTACATCGAGGGCACCTGCCCGATCTGCGGCTACGACAGCGCCCGCGGCGACCAGTGCGACAACTGCGGCAACCAGCTCGACCCGATCGACCTGATCAACCCACGGTCGAAGATCAACGGGGAGGCGCCGGAGTTCGTCGAGACCGAACACTTCTTCCTCGACCTGCCCGCCCTGGCCGACGTCCTGCGGCAGTGGCTGGACACCCGGGAGGGCTGGCGGCCGAACGTCCTGCGCTTCTCGAAGAACCTGCTGGACGACCTGCACCCCCGGGCCATCACCCGCGACCTGGAGTGGGGCGTACCGATCCCGCTCGACGGTTGGCGTGAGCGCACCGACAAGCGGATCTACGTGTGGTTCGACGCCGTCATCGGCTACCTGTCCGCCTCCATCGAGTGGGCCCGCCGCACCGGCGACCCGGAAGCCTGGCGGAAGTGGTGGTCCACCGATGGCGAGGGCAAGGACTCGCAGGCCTACTACTTCATGGGCAAGGACAACATCGTCTTCCACTCGGTGATCTGGCCCGCGTTGCTCGCCGGCTACTCGGGTGAGGGCGACCGCGGCGGTGAGCCGGGTCGGCTCGGCCGGCTCAACCTGCCCACCGAGGTGGTCTCCAGCGAGTTCCTGACCATGGAGGGACGCAAGTTCTCGTCCTCCCGCCGGGTGGTCATTTACGTCCGCGACTTCCTCCAGCGGTACGACGCCGACGCGTTGCGCTACTTCATCGCGGTGGCCGGGCCGGAGAACAACGACACCGACTTCACCTGGGCCGAGTTTCTGCGCCGCAACAACGACGAACTGGTCGCCGGCTGGGGCAACCTGGTCAACCGGTCCGTCTCGATGGCGGCGAAGAACTTCGGCGAGATCCCGCCGATCGACCCCGCCGGGCTGACCGAGGCCGACGAGGCGCTGCTGGCGGTGGCCCGCGCCGGCTTCGCGACGGTAGGTGACCTGATCGCCCGGCACCGGCAGAAGCAGGCAATCGGTGAGGCGATGAAGGTGGTCGCCGAAGCCAACAAGTACCTCTCCGAGCAGGCGCCGTGGAAGCTGAAGGACGCCGCGGACAAGCCCCGGATGGGCACCATCCTGCACGTCGCCCTCCAGGTGGTGAGCGACGCCAACACGCTGCTCACCCCGTTCCTGCCGCACTCCGCGCAGAAGATCCACGAGCTGCTCGGCGGCACCGGCGTGCACGCCCCGATGCCGGTCATCGAGGAGGTCGCCGACCTCGACGCCGGGCCCGCGTACCCGGTGCTGACCGGGGACTACACCCAGGGCACGCGGTGGGAGTCCGTACCGCTCGTGGTGGGCCGGCCGCTCGCGGCCCCCAAGCCGGTGTTCCGCAAGCTCGACCCCTCGATCGTGGACGAGGAACTGGCCCGGCTCGAGAGCTGACCGCGCAAGGAGCAGACCGCGCAGTGATGGGCGCGTCCCGTACCGGGTCGCGCCCATCGTGCCGTCCGGGTGGCCCGGCGCGGCGCGGTCCGCGCGACGCCGGCCCGGACCGGATCAGGCGCGGGCCATGGCCGGCGAGCCGATGAACTCCATGATCGCCTGGTTCACCTCGGTGGCGTTGGTCCACGGGGTGCCGTGCGGCGCGCCCTTGAGGGTGACCAACCGGCTGTCGGCGAGCATCGGCTGCAACCGCTGGCCGGTCTTCGGGTACGGCAGCACGTTGTCCTTGTCACCCTGCACGATCAGCACCGGCACGTCGATCCGGGACACGTCGGCCCGGAAGTCGGTGCCCCACGCGTCGACGGAGTTCAGGGTGGCGATCGCCGAGGCCCGCGCGCCGATCTCCCAGTGCGCCCGGTGCGCCTCCTCGCTTACCAGCTTGCCCTTGTTCTCCTTGTAGTTGAAGAAGGCTTCGCAGAACTGCGTGAGGTAGGCGAACCGGTCCTGAATGATCGCCTGCTTGAACCCCTCGAAGAGGCTCGCCTCGACGCCCTCCGGGTTGTCCGGCGCCTGCCGCAGGTACGGCGCCAGCGGTGCCAGCAGCACCGCCCGGTCCACCCGGTCCGAGCCGTACGCGCCCAGGTAGCGGGTCACCTCGCCGGTACCCATCGAGTGGCCGACCAGGATCGTGTTGCGCAGATCCAGCTCGGTCATCAGCACGTCGAGGTCGGCGGCGAAGGTGTCGTAGTCGTACCCGAACGCCGGCTGTGCCGAGTTGCCGAAGCCACGCCGGTCGTACGTGATCACCCGGTATCCCGCGTCGAGCAGCGGTCCCGAGACCTTCTCCCAGGTCGCCCCGTTGAAGGGGAACCCGTGGATCAGGACGATCGGCTGACCCGACCCATGGTCCTCGTAGTACAGGTCGATGGGCGCGGAGTTCTCCGTGCCGACGGTGATGAAGGGCATCTCGTCCTCCTGTTCAGGTGGGAAACCGAGCCTTCCCCGGCGGGCATCCGATATTCCTGCGCCACCCGACCCGCACCGACCAGGTCAGAGGAGGTACGGGTGATCCACCACCTGATCGTCGGTGACCTCACCGCCCGGGGCCCATGTCTCGTAGACACCCCGTTCGTGACACTGTGCTCCGGTCGCGGCGACCGCGTCCGGATCCGGTCGTCGCAGCCGTAACCGCAGCCAGCCCGACTCCTCCCGCAGCACCAGGCACGGCACCCCCCGCCAGGCGGCCAGGCGTAGCCGTCGGCCCGCCCCGTCGACCGGGTACCTGGCGGCCCGGGTCAGCGCCAGGACCCGGAAGCCGCCGGGCAGGTCGGCGACCGCCTCGTACTCGCCGCCCGCGTACGTACCCACAAGTCGGGTCGAGCGCGGCGCCTCCCCGGTCGGCACATACTCCTGGTCCGGCGACAGACCCGGCACCGCGGCGAGCAGGTGTCGCCACTGTGGCCCGACCATCCGTAGCCAGCCCCGCTGCTCCGCCTGGTAGGCGTAGAGCACCACCTCCACACCCTCCGCCGGGTAGGCCAGCAGGGTGGCGTTGGCCGGCATCGGCAGGTCGGCGAAGTCCCGGGTGACGAACTCCGGAATCAGATGATGGCTGCTCGGCGTGAAGCCGGTACCGAGCACCGCCGGACCCAACCGGTCCCGCGCCCCCAGGGCCGCCAGGCCGCGGTACGCCGCACCCGCCGGCACGTCGTAGTCACCCTGGTCGGCGGCACGCCACCGCAGCGCGTACGTCACGTCCGCGCCGTCCCGGCCATCCCCGCCGTCGGCACGCAGCACGCTCGTCGTCGTCGGGGTACGCAGGTGCGCCACGTCGTGTTCCCGGTAGCAGAACCCGTGCGGCAACCAGCCCCGGACGTAGCCGGAGAGCTGCCGGGCGGAGAGGATCTTCATCATCCGGGTACCCCGCCGGACAACGGCCGAGGCGCGTACCGCGGTGATCAGCGGATCGTCAGCGGCGGCCGGCTGCTGGGCGAGCCGGTGCACCTCCGACCAGCCCCGCTCCCGGTGCAGCGGCACCAGCAGCGGCGTCTCCGGCTCCTCGGCCTGTTCGGTCGCCCCGTGCACCGCGGTGACCTCGGTGACGTGTACGAACCGTCGCCAGGGCAGCGCCGAGTTCGGTCGGGGCGACCACTCGAAACCTGTCGCCTCGTCGGCGCTGAACAACTCGTACGCCGCGCCCCGTGCGATCTCCTCCGCCGGATAGACCGCGCCGCCGAACGCCACCCGCAGACCGGTCCGCTCCGGCACCGTACCGCCGGCCCGGGAAAGCTCGCTTCGCGCGTCCACTCCGCGACGGTAGGGGTGCGGGGCGTAGCCGAGGTGAACTCCGGGTGGCGTGCGGATGGACTCGGTCGGTGTGTGATGCTGTCGACGAGATGAGCGAGCCGACCGAGTCCCGTAGCCAGCGCGCCGCCCGCCGTGCCGGAGAGTTCCCACCCGCACCCGAGCCGTTGCCCCTACCGGTCCTGGACAGCCACACCCACCTCGACATCACCGTCAGCGAGGCCGGGGTGCCCGGCGGTGTCGACGCCACCGACCCGGTCGCCGCGGCCATCGATGTCGCCGCCGCCGTGGGGGTCGACCGGCTGGTGCAGGTCGGGGTGGACGTCGCCTCCTCCCGCTGGGGTGTCGAGGCGGCGGGCAGCTACCCGGCGGTGGTGGCCACTGTCGCGCTGCACCCCAACGAGGCCCCCCGGCTGGCCGACCTCGACGGTGCCCTGCGCGAGATCGAGGCACTGGCGGCCCAGGACCGGGTGCGTGGTGTCGGCGAGACCGGAATGGACCGCTACCGCACCGGTGACGAGGGCCGCGCCGCGCAGGAGGAAAGCTTCCGCGCGCACATCGCCATCGCCAAACGGTACGGCCGCACGCTTGTGATCCACGACCGGGACGCGCACGCTGACGTGCTGCGCATCCTCGACGACGAGGGCGCACCGGACACGGTGGTGATGCACTGCTTCTCCGGCGACGCCGAGTTCGCCACCGAATGCGTCCGCCGGGGCTACCTGCTCAGCTTCGCCGGCACCGTCACCTTCGCCAGCGCCGGGGCACTGCGCGAGGCCGCCGCGCTGACTCCGCTCGACCAGATCCTGGTGGAGACCGACGCGCCCTACCTCACTCCCGTGCCGCACCGGGGCCGGCCCAACGCCTCGTACCTGATCCCGTTGACCGTCCGGGCGCTGGCCGCCACCACCGGCACCGACCTCGACGCACTCTGCGCCGCCATCTCGGCCACCGGGGAACGGGCCTTCGGTCCCTGGCACCCGGCTGGCGTCCCAGGCTGACCCGTACGCTGTCGGGTTATGGCCGCAGACCTGCTCGGCCCGGCGGAGATCCGGGACCTCGCCGCCCGGCTCGGCGTCGCGCCCACCAAGAAGCTCGGCCAGAACTTCGTGCACGACCCCAACACGGTGCGCCGGATCGTCGCCACCGCCGGACTCACCGCCGACGACGTGGCGCTCGAGGTAGGCCCCGGGTTGGGCTCGCTCACCCTCGCCCTGCTGCCCGCCGCCGCCCACGTGCACGCCGTCGAGATCGACTCCACGCTTGCCGGCGCGCTCACCGACACCGCCGCCCGGCACGCCGGCCCGGCCGCTGACCGGCTCACCGTGCACCACGCGGACGCCCTGCGGATCACCGCCGCCGACCTGGCCGACCCGGCGCCCACCGCGCTGGTGGCGAACCTGCCCTACAACGTCGCCGTGCCCGTGGTGCTGCACCTGCTCGCCGAGCTGCCCAGCCTCCGGCAGGGGCTGGTGATGGTGCAGAAGGAGGTGGCCGACCGGCTCGTCGCCGGTCCCGGCTCCAAGGTGTACGGCATACCGTCGGTCAAGCTCGCCTGGTACGCGTACGCCCGGGCCGCCGGGAAGGTGCCGCCCAACGTGTTCTGGCCGGTGCCCAACGTCGACTCCGGTCTGGTCGCGTTCACCCGCCGCGAGCCACCCCGCGCCGACGTGCCCCGGGCGCAGGTCTTCTCGGTGGTGGACGCCGCCTTCGCGCAGCGGCGCAAGACGTTGCGGGCCGCGCTGGCCGGCTGGGCCGGCAGCGCCGACCGGGCCGCCGCCGCGCTCACCGCCGCTGGTGTCGACCCCGGCGCACGCGGTGAGTCACTCACCGTCGAGCAGTTCGCCGCCGTCGCCGCGTCGGCCCCGAGCCGTACGCCGGCAGCCCAGTAGGCTGAGGCCGTGCCCGCCGAGGAGGTGTACCAGTGAGCGCCCAGCCGATCGATCCCGACGTGTCCGGCATGTGGGGCCCGGACCCGCTTCGGCAACGCCTGGCCAACTACACCATCGAGGACGTGCTGGCCTTCCCCGACGACGCCCCCCGCGTCGAGTTGCGTGACGGAGTCCTGGTCTTGGTCCCCTCCCCTACCTACGGTCACCAGACCATCAGCAACCTGCTGTGGATGTGGTTCCGGCGAAACGCCCCGTTCGATGTCTCCCCGGCCACTGCGGTGGGGGTGGTGATGAGTCACCGCAACACGTTCGAACCGGACGTGGTGCTGCTCAGGCGGCCGGTCGTGGCCGAGAATCATTACTTCGACGCCGAGCAGGTGGTGCTCGCCGTCGAGGTCGTGTCGCCCGGCACCCGGCGTCGGGACCGGTTGGAGAAGCCCGCCGACTACGCCGACGCCGGCATCCCGCACTACTGGCGGATCGAGCAGAATCCCGTGCACGTGTACGCGTACGACCTTGTCGACGGCCGCTACGAGCTGGTCGCCGACTCCGCCGAGGAGCTGATCGTGACCAAGCCGTTCGACGTGCGGCTGCCCGTCCGGGACATCACCCCGTGACCGAGGCCTGGCGACCGGACGACGACGAGCCGCGCGGGGCGACCGGTCCGGTCCGGGTACGGGTGCCCGCCAAAGTCAACCTGCACCTGGGGGTCGGCCCGCTGCGCCGGGACGGCTACCACGAGCTGAACACGGTTTACCACGCGATCTCGATCTACGACGAGCTGACCGCGCGGCGCGGCGACACGCTGACCCTCACCATGGAGGGCGAGGGCACCGGGGAACTCGCCCTCGACGACTCCAACCTGATCATCCGGGCGGCGCACGCTCTCGCCGGGTACGCCGGGGTGATGCCGCACGCCCGGCTGCACCTGCGCAAGCAGATCCCACTGGCCGGTGGGCTCGCCGGTGGCAGCGCCGACGCGGCTGCCGCCCTGGTC
This sequence comes from Micromonospora andamanensis, assembly GCF_016863495.1. Classification (GTDB taxonomy): domain Bacteria; phylum Actinomycetota; class Actinomycetes; order Mycobacteriales; family Micromonosporaceae; genus Micromonospora; species Micromonospora andamanensis. The sequence goes on along the minus strand of NZ_BOOZ01000009.1, from coordinate 4,869 downwards.
GCCTGCGACGCGCTGTGGGGCACCGGTCTGTCCCGTGACGAGTTGGCGAGCATCGCCGCCGACCTCGGCTCGGACGTGCCCTTCCTGATCCACGGCGGCACCGCGTTGGGCACCGGCCGGGGCGAGGCGGTGAGTCCGGTGCTGGCCCGGCCCACCTCCTGGCACTGGGTGGTGGCCATCGCCGACGGTGGTCTGTCCACCCCGGAGGCGTACCGGGAACTCGACAGGCTCCGCGAGACCGGTGCCGCCGGGCCGCCCCTGGGCCCCACCGACGGACTGCTGGCCGCGCTGCGGCAGCGCGACCCCCGGGTGCTCGCACCGACCCTCGGCAACGACCTCCAGGACGCCGCCCTGGCCATGCGACCGTCGCTGGCGAGCACCCTGAAGGCCGGCGAGGCGGCCGGGGCGCTGGCCGGCATCGTCTCCGGGTCAGGGCCCACCTGCGTGTTCCTCACCGCCGACGCCGCCGACGCCGAACGTGTCGCCGCCGAGCTGGAGGCCGCCGGGGTGTGCCGGCAGGCCCGCGTCGCCCACGGTCCGGTGCACGGCGCCCGGATCACCTGAGTCGACCCGCCGATCCGGCGCGGGTCAGGTGGTGCTCGGTCTGGTCGGCCGGGACCCGGTGCCGGGGACACCGCCGAGCAGCGCGGCCGTTTCACGCAGCGCCGCGTCCAGCGGCTGCGGACGCCTGCCGAAGGTGGCGGTGGCAGCGGTGGAGTCCATGACGAACGGTCGGGCGAACTGGTACGCCGTGGTCTGGAACTCACGCAGCATCGGGGAGAACACGCCACCGGCGCGGAAGAGCGCGCGGGGAATTGTGGTGAGTTTCGGGGCGGGCGCGCCGGCCACCTCGGTGAAGCGGGTGGCGAGTTCCCGAACCGTCAGCGGTGACGCGCTCGGCACGTGCCAGGGCCGGTTCCAGGCCCGCTCGTCGGTTGCGGCGGTGACAAGCATCGCCGCCATGTCGTTCACCGACGTCCAGGTGTGCGGCACGTCCAGCGGAGCCGGGACGAAGGTGCGCCGGCCGGCGAGCAGCGGCTTCCCGATGAAGAAGCTGAAGATCGACTGCGCCTGGAGGTAGTCGCTGCCGCGTACCTCCGTCACGGCGCGGATCCGGCCGGCACGCTGGGCGGCGAGGGCGGCGCGCCAGATGTCGGCACGCATCTTGAGCTTCGGGTGGGTGGCGGCGAGCGGGTTCTCCTCGGTCATCGGGCCGGTGATCTCGCCGTAGCCGTAGAGGCAGCCGGCGATCACCAGCGGGGCACCGGAGCGTTCGGCGGCGGTGAGCAGCGCGGCGGCCATCGGCGGCCAGTCGGTGAGCCATCGGTGATAGGCCGGGTTGAGGCAGTTGTAGATGGCGGTCACGCCGTCGGCGAGCCTGCTGAGCCGGTCGGCGTCGCCGGCGTCGGTGGCGACCCGCTCGATGTGCGGGTGGGTCGGGCCACGGCCGGACCGGCTGACGATCACCGCCCGCTCACCGCGCTCGGCGAGCTGTCGCGCGGTGGTCGAACCGACCATCCCGGCGCCGACGATCAGGTGCACGGCCATGAGGGATCCCCCTAAATGAGAGCGGCGCTCTCTGTCGAGACCAATGCTCACCCAGATGAGTGCCGGCCGTCAAGAGCAGTGCTCTCGAATGTGTGCGACACTCACTGGCATGCCCGCTGCCGCCATCCGGGCCCGGGCCCGGGCCGAAATGATCAACGAGATAAAGACGATCGCCCGCCGGCACCTCGCCGCTGAGGGGGCGAACCTGTCCCTGCGCGCGGTCGCCCGGGACATGGGCATGGTCTCCTCGGCGATCTACCGATACTTCCCCAGCCGGGACGACCTGCTCACCGCGTTGATCATCGACGGCTACCACGCCCTCGGCGATGCCACCGAAACCGCCGACACCGAGGTGACCGACCGCGCCGACCTCCGCGGCCGGTGGCTCGCCGCCTGCCACGCGATCCGCCGCTGGGCGCTGTCCAACCCCGCCGAGTACGCCCTGCTCTTCGGCAGCCCGGTGCCCGGCTACGCGGCCCCGCAGGAAACCACCGAGGCGGCGGCCCGGACCCCCGCCGTCCTGATCGGCATCCTCGCCGACGGCCGCGCCACCGGCGCGCTTGCCGATCCCGACCCGGAAGAACTGCCCGGGCCGGTCCGATCCGACCTCGCCGCCGTCCGCGACCGACTCTTCCCAGGACTACCCGAAGCCCTGCTGGCCCGGGGCGCCACCGCCTGGATCCACTGCTTCGGAGCCGTCAGTTTCGAAGTCTTCGGCCAGCTCAACGGCGTGATCGAGGCCCGGGAGGAGTACTTCGACCACCAGACCCGCCAGATGGCCGACCTGATCGGCCTGCCCGACGCGGGATAGCCGACCCGCAGGAACGGTTACCCGCCCGCGTACCCTGGAACGACAGGCGTCCCCAGGTGCCCCCGGCACCGGGACGCCTTGATCATGGAAGGTGGTACGTGGCCAACATCGTCAACCTGGACCGGGTGTCCAAGGGCTACGGCGCGGCCGGGCCGCTGCTCACCGATGTCTCGCTCGGCCTGGAGGACGCCGACCGGATCGGCGTCGTCGGGCTCAACGGCGCCGGCAAGTCCACCCTGCTACGACTGCTGACCCGGACCGAGCAGCCCGACGACGGCCGGGTCACCCACCGCCGCGACCTGCGGGTCGCCTGGCTGCCACAGAATCTCACCCTCAGCCCCGAGGCCACCGTCCGCGACGTCGTCCTGGGCACCGAGTGGCTCGCCGAGAGCATGGGCGCCGAGCACGAATGGGCCGGCGACGCCGGCGTACGCGCCATTCTCGACGGGCTCGGCATGCCCCACCTGGGTCTGGACGCCCCGGTCGGGCCGATGTCCGGCGGCGAACGCCGCCGGGTCGCACTCGCCGCGCTGCTGGTCCGCGACGCCGACCTGCTCATCCTCGACGAGCCCACGAACCACCTCGACGTCAGTGGCGTCGACTGGCTGGCCCGGCACCTGCTCAACCGCAAGGGCGCCCTGGTCGTCGTCACCCACGACCGCTGGTTCCTCGACGCCGTCTGCACCACCACCTGGGAAGTCGCCGACCAGAGCGTGCGGGCCTACGAGGGTGGCTACGCGGCCTGGATCCTTGCCCGCGCCGAGCGGGAACGCATCGCCGCCGCCACCGAGGCGCGCCGGCAGAACCTGCTCCGCAAGGAGATCGCCTGGCTGCGCCGTGGTCCCCCGGCCCGCACCTCGAAGCCGAAGTTCCGCATCGACGCCGCGAACGCGCTCATCGCCGACGTGCCGCCACCACGCGACACCATGTCGCTGCAACGGCTGGCCACCGCCCGGCTCGGCAAGCAGGTGTACGACCTGGAACACGTTCGGCTGCACGCCGGCCCCAAGACCATCCTCGGCGACGCCACCTGGCAGGTCGGCCCCGGCGACCGGGTCGCCATCCTCGGCGCCAACGGCGCGGGCAAGACCACCCTGCTGCGGATGCTCGCCGGTGTCACCCACCCCGAGAGCGGGCGGCTGACCACCGGCAGCACCGTACGGGCCGCCTTCCTCTCCCAGGAACTCGCCGAACTGCCAAGTGAGCTGCGCGTCCTCGAAGCCGTCGAGGAGGTCGCCCGGCGGGTCCGCCTCGGCGACCGGGAGATCTCCGCCGCCCAGCTCGCCGAGGTTTTCGGCTTCGACGACAGGCGTCTCTGGACCCCGGTCGGAGACCTCTCCGGCGGCGAACGGCGTCGACTCCAGATGCTGCGGCTGCTCGCCGGTGAGCCGAACGTGCTGCTGCTCGACGAGCCCACGAACGACCTCGACACCGACACGCTGGCCGCCTTGGAGGACCTGCTCGACTCCTGGCCCGGCACCATCGTGGTGGCCAGCCACGACCGCTACCTCATCGAGCGGGTGACCGACTCGGCGTACGGCATGTTCGGCGACGGCCGGCTGGTGCACCTGCCCGGCGGTGTCGACGAGTACCTCGCCCGCGCCAACGACCGACCGGGGCCCGGCCGTACCCCGGCACCCACAGCACCGGCCACCGCCCCGGCCGGCGGCGGCATGAGTGCCGCCGAGGCCCGGCAGGCCCGCAAGGAACTGGCCCGCCTCGAACGACAGGTCGGCAAGCTCGAACAGAAGGAAGCGGCGCTGCTGGACCAACTCGCTGCGAACGCCACCGACTACACCCGGGTGGCCGAGCTGGACGCCCAGCTCACCCAGGTGCGCGGTGAGCGGGAGGAGGCCGAGCAGGCCTGGCTCACCCTGGCCGACGACATCCCCGCGAGCTGAGCCGCTCCACCCGACGGCGACGCGCCCGGACGCGGCGTCCCCGGTACCCGTGTGCGGCGTCACACCGCCGGATGCGGGAGAATCGCCGTCGACCCTCACCCAACGGCGTTGGAGACACAGACATGGCCCACACTCCCGTCAACCACCCCGCGCGGCCGATCTACCGGGCGATCGGCGGGCTGATCGGTCTGTACCTGGTGGCCTTCGGTGTGATCGGCCTCCTGACCAGCACCGGCGAACCCTTCTTCAGCCAGGGCGACACCCAGGCCCTGGGGCAGGGCACGAACCTCGGCTTCTCCCTGTTCAACATCGTGGTCGGCGCGATCGTGCTGGCCGGCACCGCCATCGGCCGCAACCTCGACGTGCTGATCAACCAGTGGTCGGCGTACCTGATCATGGCGGTCAGCCTGGCGGGTCTCGCCTTCATCCGGACCGAGGCCAACATCTTCAACCTGAGCGTCGCCACGGTGATCGTCCACATGGTGCTCAGCCTGGTACTGCTGATGGCCGGCATGTACGGCAAGGTCGGCACCGACGACGAGCACGAGGCGTGGCAGAAGGCTCGGCTCGTGCTCTGAGGTTTCGCTTCTGGTTCCGGTTGGGGTTTTC
>NZ_BOOZ01000008.1 GCF_016863495.1 Micromonospora andamanensis | reverse complement strand
CCGCCGGAGCCGTCTTCCTGGTCACCAGCATCCTGATGATGTCGGTACTCCAGACCGACGCCAACTTCCTGAACTTCTCCATGTCGACGGTGATCGTCTCGATGCTCTTCGGGCTGATCCTGCTCGGCACCGGCCTCTACGACAAGATCGGCCCGCACGAGGACGCCGAGGCCGAGCGGAACCGCCGGAGCCACCCCGTCGCCGAGATCCACCGCCGCCGCTGACCGGGTGCAGCGGACGGGTGAACGTCAGCCCACGGTGATCAGGCCCGGCCTGGCCTCCAGATGCGACAACCCGTTCCAGGACAGATTCACCAGGTGCGCGGCCACCGTCTCCTTGCGCGGCTTACGCACCTCCAGCCACCAACGGCCGGTCAACGCCACCATGCCGACAAGCGCCTGCGCGTACAACTCGGCAAGCTTCGGGTCGTAGCCACGGCTGGAGAACTCCGCGCCGAGGATGTGCTCGACCTGGTGCGCCACGTCGTTCATCACGCTGCTGAAGTTGCCTGTCGCCGAAAGCACGGGCGACTCCCGCACCAGCACCCGGAAGCCGCTCGTCTCCTCCTCGATGTAGCTGAGCAGGGCCAGCGCGGCCTGCTCCAGCAGCTCCCGCGGATGCCCCGCGGTCAGCGCCGTCGTGATCCGCTCCAGCAGCGACCGGACCTCCCGGTCCACCACCACCGCGTAGAGCCCTTCCTTGCCACCGAAGTGCTCATAGACCACCGGCTTGGAAACCTTCGCCCGCGACGCCACCTCCTCGATGGAGGTGGCGTCGAAACCGCGCTCGGCGAAGATCTGCCGACCTATCGCAATCAACTGCTCACGCCGCTGAGCTGCGGACATGCGTACCCGTGACGTCGGCTTGGTAGCTGCGGCGGGCACCGCCCGCCGCCGCTTGCCACCCACCTCGCGGGGAGCTTCGGCCATCTCGTCACCTCGCTGGCGCTCGGTGACGCCCTGTTGTGGGATGCTGCCTGCTTTCCGACCGGTCACCCGAACATACTGCCAGGTAACTTGTGGGTTGGTCGCCCGGTCACCCGGAGGCCGCCGGCTTCACCAGCTTCGCCGCGATCCGGTCCGGCTTCGGCCAGCGGACGTCCCACGCCGCGCCCACCTTCTCGAACAGCCAGATCACCCGGGCCGAGATGTCGATCTGCCCCCGCAGGACACCGTGCCGCGCACTCGTCGGATCGGCATGGTGCAGGTTGTGCCAGCTCTCCCCGAAGGACAGCAGCGCCAGCGGCCAGAAGTTCGCCGCCCGGTCGCCGTGGCGCATCATGAACGGCCGCTCTCCGTACACGTGGCACACCGAGTTGATCGACCAGGTGACGTGGTGCAGCAGCGAGATGCGGACCAGGCCGGCCCAGAACAGCGCGGTCAACGCCCCCTGCCAGGACCACGTCAACAGCCAGCCCATCACCGCCGGGCCGAGCACCGAGACGATCACCAGCACCGGGAAGAACCGGTCCATCCGGCGGATGTCCCGGTCGGCCAGCAGGTCCGGCGCGAAGCGCTCCCGGTTGGACAGCTCCCGGCCGAACAGCCAGCCCATGTGGGCGTGGAACAGCCCCTTGATCAGACCCCGCACCGTGGTGCCGAACCGCCACGGTGAGTGCGGGTCCCCCTCCAGGTCGGAGAAGGCGTGGTGTCGCCGGTGGTCGGCCACCCACTGAATGATCTCGCCCTGCACCGCGAGCGAGCCCGAGGCGGCCATCGCGATGCGCAGCCACCGCTTCGCCTTGAACGAGCCGTGGGTGAAGTAGCGGTGGTAGCCGACAGTGATGCCCAGGCCCGACACCACGTACCAGAAGGCCGCGACACCCACGTCGACCCAGCTGAGCCAGCCACCCCAGGCCACCGGCACGGCGGCGATCAGCGCCGCGAACGGGATCACCACGAAGGACCACAGCGCGATCAGGATGCCGCGTGACTGGGTGCCCTGGGTGAGGGGCTTGGGGCCGGTCGGATGAGGGTCGAGAACGGCGGCGGACATGGCACCTCGCAGGGGACGATCGGGTTCGCGAATCTACGCCTACGTCACCGTAACTTACGGCCCTGGTAGATCACATCAGACAGCGACATCAATGGATGCCAAGCATGTCGTACGCTCGTCCTAACCTGCACCACATGACTGGTTTCGACGCTGCCGAGGTGCGCCGGCTACGCACCGAGGAGCGGCTCTCGGTCCGCGAGATCCGGGCCCGTACGGGCCTCGGCCGGAACCGGATCCAGGAGATGCTGCGGGGCGTCCCCGCGCCGGAACGGACCCGCCGCGCCAAAGCGAAGGACGACCTCCGGGCGGAGGCGGTGGCGCTGCGCTCGACGGGTCGTCCGGTGCCGGAGATCGCCCGACGGCTCGGGGTGAGCCGGTCGACTGCCTACCTCTGGGTCCGGCACATCCCTCTCAACCGCGACCCCGAGGAGGAACTGGAGCGTCGGCGTCACCACGCGAGGGCGATGACCGAGGCGCGGTGGGCGGACCACCGTCGGGCGCGGGACGAGGCGCAGGCCAAGGCGCATGCCGTCGCGACGACCACCTTCAGTTCGTCAACAGCGATCCGGGCCTGCACGCCCTCTTCCTGCGCTTCCTCGAAGTCTGTGGGGTCGACCGTGTCGTGCCGACCTACCGGGTGAGCATCCATGAGACTGCCGATCCCGACGCCGCGGCCGAATGGTGGGCGGCCGAGCTTGGACTGCCGCGCGAACGTTTCCGCCGGGCGACGCTGAAGAAGCACAACCCCACCACAGTCCGCCGGAACACCACTGACGAGTACCGAGGCTGTCTTGTGATCAACGTGCCACGTAGTCGCGAGCTCTACTGGCGAATAGAGGGTATGATCGCCGAGCTGTTCCGGGCTGCGTCTGAACGCATTTTCGTGGGTTGATGCGGCCTGTCGGCTTGACATGTCAATGGGGTGTGGGGTAACGGCAACCCGCAGGCCTTTGGAGCCTTGAGCTCCTGGTTCGAATCCAGGCACCCCAGCAAAGCCCCCAAACTGCCGATCCTCGTACCCGTGCCGACCAGGTCGGAATGTCCGGTTAGCATGGCCGCGAGACTGTCCGCGTTCCGACGGGAGCCACGTCGTGCCCGAGCCCCACACCCGTACCGTCGTCGTACTCGCCGCCGGTGAGGGCAAGCGGATGAAGTCCTCACTGCCCAAGGTTCTGCACCCGCTGCTCGGCCGGACGCTTGTGGGTCACGTGCTCAACGCGGCCGATCCGCTGGATGCGGCACGCACCCTGGTTGTGGTCGGGCACGGCGCGGACCAGGTCCGCGTCCACCTTGCCGGGACGGCCCCGGCGGCCACCGCATTGCACCAGGCGGAACAGCTCGGCACCGGCCACGCGGTCCGGATCGCGCTGGAGGCCGCCCCGGAGGTCACCGGGACCGTGGTGGTGCTCAACGGCGACGTGCCGCTGCTGCGCCCTGAGACGGTCGTCGAGTTGGTGACGGCGCACGAGAGCGAGGGTGCCGCAGCGACAGTGCTCGCTGCGGAGGTGCCGGATCCGACAGGGCTCGGACGCATCGTGCGGGACGCGGCGGGTCGGTTGGAGCAGATCGTCGAGCAGCGTGACGCGACACCTGACCAGCTGGCTGTTCGGGAGATCAACGCGGGCATCTACGCCTTCGACGCGGCCCGGCTGCGGGACGTGCTCGGCAAGCTGTCGACCGACAACGACCAGGGCGAGGAGTACCTCACCGACGTCTTCAAGATGCTGGTCTCGGCCGGCGAACCGGTGGGCGTGCACCTGGCGGCCGACCACACCGAGACGCTCGGCTGCAACGACCGGGTGGAGCTGGCGGCGTTGCGTCGACTGCTGCGCGACCGGGTCAACGAGCGTTGGATGCGGGCCGGCGTCAGCCTGCTCGACCCCGAGACGACCTGGATCGACGTGACAGTGGCCCTGGACCGTGACGCGGTGGTGGATCAGAACACCCAGCTCTGTGGCGGTTCGGTGGTCGGCAGCGGCGCCGTGGTCGGCCCGGACGTGACGTTGATCGACACTGTGGTCGGGCCGGGCGCGACGGTCCTGCGCAGCCACGCGGTGGGCGCCGAGGTGGGTCCGGGCGCCAGCGTCGGCCCGTACGCCTATCTGCGGCCGGACGCGCGGCTGGCGGAGCGGTCGAAGGTGGGCACGTTCGTCGAGGTGAAGAACTCGGAGATCGGCGTCGGCTCGAAGGTGCCGCACCTGACGTACGTGGGTGACGCGACGATCGGCGAGCAGAGCAACATCGGTGCGGCGTCGGTGTTCGTGAACTACGACGGCGTGCGGAAGCATCGCACGGTGATCGGCAGTCACGCCCGGACCGGTGCGGACAACATGTTCGTCGCGCCGGTGCGGGTGGGTGACGGGGCGTACACCGCAGCCGGTTCCGTGATCATCGAGGATGTCCCGTCGGGTGCGATGGGCGTGGCTCGGGCGCGGCAGCGCAACATCGATGGCTGGGTGCTCAAGCGGCGGGCCGGCACTGCCGCCGCCGAGGCGGCCGAGCGTGCCCTCCGGGGCGCGCAGGGTGCTCCGGCCGCGGCTTCGTCCGCAAGCGAAGGTGAGGCAATCCACGGCACCGCCGAGTCGGTGGGCGGTGCGCCCGGGGCGGGAGATACTGCAACCGAATAGTCCCCGGCCGACCACCACCGCAGGCCGGGTACCACCGACCAAAACGGGAGCAGACGGGCCCATGGGCAGCATCGTCGCCGAAAACCGCAAAAGCCTGATGCTCTTCTCCGGACGTGGTTTTCCGGAGCTGGCCAGAGAGATCGGTGAGGTGCTCGGCGTGGCGCCGACGCCGGCCGATGCGTACGAGTTCGCCAACGGCGAGATCTTCGTACGGTTCAAGGACTCGGTACGTGGTTCGGACGCCTTCGTGGTCCAGTCGGTCACCCACGGGGTGAACACGTGGGTCATGGAGACCCTGATCATGGTCGATGCGCTGAAGCGTGGTTCGGCCAAGCGGATCACTGTCGTCCTGCCGTTCTATCCGTACTCCCGGCAGGACAAGAAGCACCGTGGTCGGGAGCCGATCTCGGCGCGGCTGGTCGCTGACCTGCTGAAGACGGCGGGGGCGAACCGGATCCTCACAGTGGATCTGCACACCGCGCAGATCCAGGGCTTCTTCGACGGCCCGGTGGATCACCTCTTCGCGATGGACATTCTCGCCGAGTACGTGGAGCGCAAGTACGCGGGGCGGCCGATGACCGTGGTCGCGCCGGATTCGGGCCGGGTGCGGGTGGCCGAGCGGTGGACGGACCGGCTGGGTGGTTGCCCGCTGGCGTTCATCCACAAGACCCGGGATCCGATGAAGCCGAACCAGGTGGTGGCGAACCGGGTGGTCGGTGAGGTCGAGGGTCGGGTCTGCCTGATCGTCGACGACATGATCGACACGGGTGGCACGATCTGCCGGGCGGCGGACATCCTGAAGGAGTCGGGGGCGGCGGATGTGATCGTGGCGTCCACCCACGCGTTGCTGTCGGATCCGGCCACGGAGCGGTTGAAGAACAGCCCGATCAGCGAGGTGGTGGTGACGAACACGCTGCCGTTGCCGCCCGAGAAGCAGCTCGACAAGCTGACCGTGCTGTCGATCGCGCCGCTGCTGGCCCGGGCGATCCGTGAGGTTTTCGACGATGGTTCGGTGACCACCCTCTTCGGTGGGCTGAGCTGAGCGCGGTTCACGACTGAGTCGTCTGGCGCGGCCGGGCGGGGGAGTGCGGGGCGGGGTACGGGGACTGCCGGAAACCCGGGAAATCGCTCGGGTAGACTGGTGCGGTTGCCACGGCGAGGGTGCCCTGCGGGCCGCTGAGAAGCGCCGCACGGAGGCACCGTGATCGACGCGGTGCTCCGGGCAGTCTTCTGACGCATGAGCCCCTGCGAGCCCCCCGCCCAGCACCGCCAGACGACAAGCTGCCGCAGCGAAGCATCAGGAGTTTCCCCGTGTCCGAGGTAAAGATCAGCGCCGAGCCCCGCACCGAGTTCGGCAAGGGTGGTGCCCGTCGTACCCGCCGGGCCGGCAAGGTGCCCGCCGTGCTGTACGGCCATGGCGAGAAGCCCAAGCACATCGCGTTGCCCGCCCGCGAGTTCGCCGCCGCGATCCGCAAGGGTGGCGCCAACCAGCTCTTCGCGATCGACGTCAGCGACGGCACCCAGGCGCTGGCGCTGCCGAAGGCGATTCAGCGTGACCCGATCAAGGACACGTTCGAGCACGTCGACCTGCTGCTGGTGCGTCGCGGTGAGAAGGTCACCGTGGACGTGCCGGTTCAGCTCACGGGTGAGGCGGCGCGCGACACCCTGATCGTGCACGACCACGACACCATCTCGGTTTCCGCCGACGCCACGAAGGTGCCGGATCACCTGGATGCCTCGATCGAGGGTGCCGAGGCGGGCTCCCAGGTCACCGCCGCTGACGTGACGCTGCCGGCGGGTGTGGAGCTGGCTGTCGACCCGGAGATGCTGGTCGCCTCGATCACCGCCGCGCCGACCGCCGAGCAGCTCGAGGCGACGCTGCCCGAGGTCGAGGAGGCCACCGAGGAGGCCGAGGCCGAGGTCGGCGAGGTCACCGAGGGTGCTGCCGAGGCGCCGGCCGCCGAGGGCGAGGCGGACACCGAGGCTCGTACCGAGGCCTGATCGTCTCGCGGTTCAGTTTGCGGCAGGCGTCCCCGGTTCCACGGGGGCGCCTGTCGGCGTATCGGATGATGGGCGGCGCGGGCGGGTGGTCGACCGCCGGTGTGAGCGGGAGGGGCGGGCGGTGACGGACGAGACCGGGCCGTGGCTGGTGATCGGCCTGGGTAACCCGGGCCGGGAGTACGCGGGCAACCGGCACAATGTCGGGTTCATGGTCGCCGAGCTGCTGGCTGGCCGGCTGGGTGGGAAGTTCGGCCGGCACCGGCGGGCGGTCGCGGAGGTCGCGGAGGGGCGGCTGGGGCTGGGCGGGCCGAAGCTGGTGCTGGCCAAGCCGCTCACCTACATGAACCTGTCAGGTGGACCGGTGGCCAGTCTGGCGCAGTTCTACAAGGTGCCGCCGGGCCGGGTAATCGCGGTGCACGACGAGCTGGACATCGCTTACGGCCAGGTTCGGGTGAAGTGCGGCGGCGGTGAGGGCGGGCACAACGGCCTGCGGTCGATGTCGAAGTCGTTGGGCACGAAGGACTACGTGCGGGTGCGGTTCGGGATCGGTCGACCGCCGGGGCGGCAGGATCCGGCGGACTACGTGCTGTCGGATTTCGGCACGGTGGAGCGCAAGGAGTTGGACTTTCTGGTGGACCGGGCCGCGGACGTGGTGGAATCCGTGGTCGTTCGGGGTGTGGAGCCGACGCAGAACCTCTACCACGGGGTTTAGGCCCGGCGTCGAAGGCCCTGTCCGGCTGCGGCGACGACCGGGGAGGTCGAGGTCTGTGTCAAGGGGCGGACTGCGGCAGTCGGGTCCGCCGATGGCCCGGTAGTGTGCGGGTTCGGCGGTCGGGCCGGGACCGGCCGCTCGGCGTACGCGGATCGTGGCGACGGGAGCGGGAGCATGAGCGGTCCACCGATGATCGACGGGGCGTTCGCGCGGTGGTTGGCGGATCGTGCCGGGCAGGCGTTGCTGGGTCTGCGGGCGGAGATGGGTTTCGCCGATGCCGGTGCGTTGAAGTCGGCGGGCGACAAGGTCTCGCACGACCTGATTCGTACCGAGTTGGCGCGGTGGCGCCCGGGCGACGCGGTGCTCTCCGAGGAGGATGAGGGTTCCCGGCTGGCGTGGGCGGCCGAGGTGAACGCCGGTGCGGTCTCCCGGTTGACCGCCGACCGGGTCTGGATCATCGACCCGTTGGACGGTACGCGGGAGTTCAGCGAGGAGGGCCGCGCGGACTGGGCGGTGCACGTGGCGCTCTGGGCCCGTAACGCGACAGCCTCGCATGGCCTGGTCGCCGGTGCGGTCGGGCTGCCGGCGCAGCATCGGGTGCTGGGTACGGACCTTCCGCCGGCTTATCCGCCGATGACGCCGGAGGCGGCGACGGCGGGTGGTGCCGGGCGGCTGAGGTTGGCGGCGAGTCGTAGCCGTCCGCCGGTTTTCCTCACCGATCTCGCTGCGGAGGTCGGGGCGCAGTTGGTGCCGATGGGGTCGGCCGGGGCGAAGATCGCCGCTGTGGTCACCGGTGAGGTGGACGCGTACATCCACGCGGGCGGGCAGTACGAGTGGGACTCGGCGGCGCCGGTGGCTGTGGCGACGACCACCGGACTGCACGCTTCCCGGATCGATGGTTCTGCGCTGAAATACAACGAGGCGGATCCGCGCCTGCCTGACCTGTTGGTGTGCCGCAAGGATCTCGCCAGCCGGTTACTTGCGGCGTTGCAGCGGCATTGCGGGTAGCCTGTCGCTACTTCCTGACATCCCCGACCGGAAAGGTCTGGAAAGCGGATGACCGAGCGAATCGAGCCGGTGTCATGACCAGTGCCGCGTACCAGGTCACCCATCTCGACGCGCTGGAGGCGGAGAGCATCTTCGTGATGCGCGAGGTGGTCGCCGAGATGGAGCGGCCGGTGCTGCTCTTCTCCGGTGGCAAGGACTCGATCGTCATGCTCCGGCTGGCGCAGAAGGCGTTCGCGCCGGGCCACATTCCGTTTCCGGTGATGCACGTCGACACCGGGCACAACTTCCCCGAGGTGCTGGACTACCGGGACCGTCGGGTGGCCGAGCTGAGCCTGCAACTGGTGGTGGCGAGCGTGCCGGAGGCGTTGGCAAGCGGCCTGGTCCGGGAGGCCGCTGACGGCACGCGTAACCGGATCCAGACGCCGGTGCTGCTGGAGGCGGTGGAGAAGCACCGCTTCAACGCCCTCTTCGGCGGGGCCCGGCGGGACGAGGAGAAGGCCCGGGCGAAGGAGCGGATGTTCAGCTTCCGTGACGAGTTCGGTCAGTGGGATCCGAAGAACCAGCGGCCGGAGCTGTGGTCGCTCTACAACGGTCGGCATCACCCGGGCGAGTCGATCCGGGTCTTCCCACTTTCCAACTGGACCGAGTTGGACGTGTGGCACTACATCGCCCGGGAGCGGATCGAGTTGCCGTCGATCTACTACGCGCACGAGCGTGAGGTGGTCGAGCGGGACGGGATGCTCTACGCGGTGAACGAGTTCCTGCCGGCGCGGGCCGGTGAGGACCGGTTCAAGGCGCGGGTGCGGTACCGCACCGTGGGCGACGCCTCCTGCACGGCGGCGGTGCGCTCCGACGCGGACACGGTCGAGAAGGTCATCGAGGAGGTCGCCGCGACCCGGATCACCGAGCGTGGCGCGACCCGGGGTGACGACCGGGTCTCCGAGGCCGCGATGGAGGACCGCAAGCGGGAGGGCTACTTCTGATGAGCACCGAGACTCTGGCCGCGGCTCCCGTCGCCGAGGGCCGGCCGATGGACCTGTTGCGTTTCGCCACTGCCGGGAGTGTGGACGACGGCAAGTCGACACTCATCGGGCGGCTGCTCTATGACACGAAGTCGCTGTTCACCGACCAGTTGGCGGCTGTCGAGGCGGTGAGCGCGGCCCGGGGTGACGAGTACACGAATCTGGCGTTGCTCACCGACGGGCTGCGGGCGGAGCGGGAGCAGGGCATCACCATCGACGTGGCGTACCGCTACTTCGCCACGCCCCGGCGCAAGTTCATCATCGCCGACACCCCCGGGCACATCCAGTACACCCGGAACATGGTCACCGGGGCCTCCACCGCTGATCTGGCGCTGATCCTGGTGGACGCGCGGAAGGGCCTGGTCGAGCAGTCCCGCCGGCACGCGTTCCTCTGCTCGCTGTTGCGGGTGCCGCACCTGGTGCTCTGCGTCAACAAGATGGATCTGGTCGACTTCTCTCAGGAGGTCTTCGATCGGATCGCCGACGAGTTCACCGCCTTCGCCGCGAAGCTGGACGTGCCGGATCTGACGGTCGTGCCGATCTCCGCGTTGCGGGGCGACAACATCGTCAGCCGTTCGGAGAACATGCAGTGGTATGAGGGTCCGGCGTTGCTGCACCACCTGGAGCGGGTGCACATCGCCAGCGACCGCAACCTGGTCGATGTCCGTTTCCCGGTGCAGTACGTGATCCGGCCTCAGTCGACCACGGTGACCGACTACCGGGGCTACGCCGGCCAGGTGGCCTCGGGGGTGCTCAAGCCGGGTGACGAGGTGATGGTGCTGCCCTCGGGCTTCACCAGCCGGATCGCCGCGGTGGAGACCGCCGACGGGCCGGTGGCGGAGGCGTTCCCGCCGATGTCGGTGACGGTACGCCTGGAGAACGAGATCGACATCTCGCGCGGCGACATGATCTGCCGGCCGAACAACGCGCCAGCGGTGGCTCAGGACATCGAGGCGATGGTCTGCTGGATGGACGAGACCCGTCCGTTGCAGGTCGGCGGCAAGTATTCGATCAAGCACACGACGCGGGCGGCGCGGGCCATCGTGCGGGGCCTGCACTACCGTCTCGACATCAACTCGCTGCACCGCGACGAGTCGGCGAGCGAGCTGGGGCTCAACGAGATCGGTCGGGTCCGCCTGCGGACCACGATTCCGCTGCTGGCCGACGAGTACCGCCGCAACCGCACCACTGGCGGGTTCATCATCATCGACGAGGCCACGAACCGGACCGTCGGCGCCGGCATGATCGTCGAAACCCCCTGAAACCCTGGTTGATCAAGAGGTTCTGGTCGGGATCGCGCTGGATCGCGACCAGAACCTCTTGATCAATGGGTACGGCGTCAGTCCAGGCGGGTGGCGCCGGGGGCGGGGGTGGCGAGGGTGACCGTGGGTGGGGTGAAGGACCGGGCGGTGTAGGCGGTGGTGACGGCGGCGCTGACGTGGTCGGACTGGTCCGCCTCGACCAGGGCCAGCACGCAGCCGCCGAAGCCGCCACCTGTCATCCGGGCGCCGAGTGCCCCGGCGGCCAGCGCGGCCTCGACAGCGGTGTCCACCTCGGGGACGGTGATGGCGAAGTCGTCCCGCATGGACGCGTGCGAGGCGGTGAGCAGCGGCCCGATCTGCCGGACCTGACCGCTGCGCAGCAGCGCCACGGTGTCGAGCACCCGCTGGTCCTCGGTGACCACGTGGCGGACCCGGCGGCGGGTCTCGCCGTCGGGCAGCCGGGCCAGCGTCTCGTCGAGGCGGACGGCCGGCACGTCACGCAGGGCGGGTACGCCGAGCAGCGCCGCCGCCTTCTCGCAGCTGGCGCGGCGGGCCGCGTACTCGCCGTCGGCGTGCCGGTGCGGTGCTCGACTGTCGATCACCAGGATCGCGAGGCCGGCGCCGGCGAGGTCGAAGGGGATGTGTTCGACATGCTCGGTGCGGCAGTCGAGGAAGAGGGCGTGTCCGCCGCGGCAGCGGATCACCGCCGACTGGTCCATGATGCCTGTCGGCGCGCCGACGTAGTGGTTCTCGGCGTGCTGGGCCAGCCGGGGCTGCTGATCGGGGGGCAGTTCCAGCCCGCCCAGGTCGACCAGGGCGGCGAGCACCGCGGCCTCCAGCGCGGCGGAGGAGGAGAGCCCGGCGCCGAGCGGTACGTCGGAGGCGACGGCCAGCCGGACGCCGGGCACCTGGTGGCCGGCCGCGCGCAGCGCCCACACCACCCCGGCCACGTACGCCGCCCAGCCGGTGACCTGGCCGGGGCGGGCCACCTCGTCGTCGCCGAAGCTGACCGTCTCGCCTGTCAACTCGGAGCAGACGGTCCAGCTTCCGGTCGGCTCCGGGCCGGCCGCGATGACGGTACGCAGCGGCAGGGCGAACGGCAGCACGAACCCGTCGTTGTAGTCGGTGTGCTCGCCGATCAGGTTGACCCGGCCGGGAGCCGCCCAGCGGCCGGTGGGTGCCTGGCCGTACGCGTGCTGAAAGCAGGTGGTGGCACGGTCGGCCACGGCGTCGGGACGGGTGGTCACCGGCGGTCCAGGACCTGCGTGCGGTAGAAGGCCCAGGCGTCGGTGACCATGTCGTGCAGGGTGGGCTTACGGGGTTCCCAGCCCAGCTCGGCGCGGGCCAGTGCGGAGGAGGCGACCAGTTCGGCCGGGTCGCCCTCGCGGCGGGGTGCCACCTCGACCGGCACCGGGTGCCCGGTGACCTCGCGGACGACCTCGACCACCTGGCGGTTGGTGAAACCGTTGCCGTTGCCGAGGTTGTAGATGCGGTGCTGCCCGCCGGTGGCGGCGTCGAGGGCGAGCAGGTGGGCCCGGGCCAGGTCGGAGACGTGGATGTAGTCGCGGACACAGGTGCCGTCGACGGTGGGGTAGTCGTCGCCGAAGAGTTGCAGTTTGTCCCGCCGGTCGGCGGCCACCTCCAGCGCGATCGGGATGAGGTGGGTCTCGGGGTCGTGCCGCTCGCCGAGGAGGACGTCACCGTCGAGGTGGGCCCCGGCGACGTTGAAGTAGCGCAGTGAGACGGCAGCCAGACCGTGCCCGATCGCTTCCGAGGTGAGTGCCATGTCGGCGGCGAGCTTCGTCGCCCCGTACGTGTTCGTGGGCGCCTTGACGGCGGTCTCCGGGATGGGCAACTCGGTGGGATTGCCGTAGACGGCGGCGGTGGAGGAGAACACCAGCCGAGGTACCCGGGCCGCCCGCACCGCGTCGATGAGCGCCAGGGTGCCGACGGTGTTGTTGTGCCAGTACCGCTCGGGGGCGACCATCGACTCGCCGGCGGCGATCAGTGCGGCGAAGTGCAGTACCCCGTCGAAGCCGGCCTGCGGGGTGAGCACCTTGGCCGCGTCGTGGATGCCGGCCTCGACGTGGGTGGCGTCGGGGGCCAGTGCGGCCCGATGGCCGGTGCGCAGGTCGTCCAGCACGACCACCTCGTGCCCGGCGTCGAGCAGCATCCTGGTCACCACGCTGCCGATGAAGCCGGCCCCGCCGGTGACGAGCAGTTTCACGTCGTGTCCTCCTGCCTGGCCGGCGCGGTCGCGGCCTCGTGGTGGTCACCCTACGTGGCGCGGCTGGCTACCATCACTGCCATGCAGGCCTCGCGTCGGCGCGTACCTCGGCGGCGTGGCCACGACCTGCCCCGCCGTCAGCCAGGACCGCTGGCCCGAGCGGTGGCCCGGGTCGTGGTCCGAGCCGCCGACGGTGCCCTGCGGCTCGTCACCGACCTGCTCGGTGCCGGCCCGGCCGCCGGTCGGGAACGGATCAGCGAGGCGGAACTGCGGGATCTGGTCGCCGCCAACACGGTCCTCGACCCGGTGGGGCAGCGCATCATCGACGAGGTGCTGGTGGCCGGCGCGAGCCTGGTACGCGAGGTGATGATGCCCCGCACCGAGGTGGTCTTCCTCTCCGCGGCGCTGACGATCGGTGAGGCGGAACCGCTGGTACGGGCGGGCCCGCACACCCGTTATCCGGTGGTCGACGGCACCCACGACGACGTGGTCGGCGTCGTGCACCTGCGGGACCTGCTGCTCGGCCCGGACCGGGAGCCCGGCACCACTGTCGGGCAGTTGGCCCGCGAGGTGAAGCGCCTGCCGGCAAGCAAACGGGTGCTCGCCGCGTTGACCGAGATGCGGCGGGAGGGGCACCACCTGGCGGTGGTTGTCGACGAGTACGGCGGCACCGCCGGCATCGTCACCTGCGAGGACCTCATCGAGGAGCTGGTAGGTGAGATCCATGACGAGCACGCGGAGCCTCCCGAGCCCGCGTACATCGGGCTGCCGGCGGTGGTGGACGGTCGGCTGAACCTCGCCGACTTTGCCGAACGCACGGGTGTGCCCCTGCCGACGGGACCGTACGAGACGGTGGGCGGGTTCGTGATGGCGGCGCTGGGGCGGCTGCCGGCGCCGGGCGACGAGGTTCCGGTGGGCGCCGAACCGGCCGGCACGGCGGCGGGCGGCTGGCTGCTACGGGTGTTGACTCTGGAAGGCCGGCGGGTGGCCCGTCTCGCGGTCACTGTCGCGCGCCTGCCCGAGCAGCGACGTGAGGTGCTGTCGGCCGTCGACCGGATCCGACCCGCCGGCCCGTCATGACGTACGCCGGGCGTAGCTGACAGAATTGCCGGCATGTCCGACGTTCCCGTCCGTCCCCGCGTCTTTTCCGGCATCCAGCCGACGGCCGAGTCGTTCCACCTCGGCAACTACCTCGGGGCGGTGCGGCACTGGGTGGCGTTGCAGGAGTCGCACGACGCCTTCTACTGCGTGGTCGACCTGCACGCCATCACCGCCGGGCACGACCCGAAGGTGCTGCACCAGCGTTCCCGGGTGGCCGCCGCGCAGCTGCTCGCGGTCGGGTTGGACCCGGATCGCTGCACCCTGTTCGTGCAGTCCCAGGTGCCCGAGCACACCCAGTTGGCCTGGGTGCTGGGCTGCCTCACCGGGTTCGGTGAGGCCAGCCGGATGACCCAGTTCAAGGACAAGTCGCAGAAGCAGGGCAACGAGCGGGCCAGCGTCGGCCTGTTCACCTACCCGATCCTGCAGGCCGCCGACATCCTGCTCTACCAGGCCAACGCCGTACCTGTGGGCGAGGACCAGCGTCAGCACCTGGAGCTTTCCCGCGATCTGGCGCAGCGGTTCAACTCGCTGTTCGGCCGGACCTTCACGGTCCCGGCGCCGCACATCGTCAAAGAGACCGCGAAGATCACTGATCTCCAGGATCCGACCGCCAAGATGTCGAAGTCGTCCTCGTCGCCGGGGGGAATCGTCGATCTGCTCGACGACCCGGCGCGTTCGGCGAAGAAGATCCGGTCGGCGGTGACCGACACCGGCCGGGAGATCGTCTTCGACGAGACGACCAAGCCGGGGATCTCCAACCTGCTCACCATCTTCTCGGCGTTGAGCGGGCGGGGCATCGACGACCTGGTGGCGGCGTACGACGGTAAGGGTTACGGCGACCTGAAGAAGGACCTGGCCGAGGTGGTCCGGGAGTTCGTCAGCCCCATCCAGCAGCGCACCCGGTCGTACCTCGACGATCCCGCCCAGCTGGACAAGCTCCTCGCGACAGGCGCGGAGAAGGCCCGTGCGGTGGCGGCGCCGACGCTGCGTACCGCGTACGAGCGGGTGGGCTTCTTCCCGCCGATTCGCGGCGAGTGACCGCCCGATCGAGGGTGGTGGTGCGGGCAGGGGTCGATGGCCGGAGGGGTGGCGCGGAGCGTGGATCAGGGGACCGGAGCGCCGGTGGCCGGCGACAGCGTCCAGATCGGCATCGCGGTGGACATCCCCGAGCCGTGGGGCAGCCTGCTGACCCGACGCCGGCTGGAGGCGGGTGACCCGAACACGGTGCCGGCCCACGTCACCCTGCTCGGGCCGACCGAGATTCCGGTGACCGCGCTGCCGGAGGTGGAACGGCACCTCGCCCGGGTCGCCGCGGCGCACCTGCCGTTCACCCTGCATCTGCGGGGCACCGGCACCTTCCGGCCGGTGACCCAGGTGGTCTTCGTGGCGGTCGCCGCCGGCATCAGCGAGTGTGAACTGCTTGCCGCCGCGATAAATGCCGCCCCTGAACTGGGTCGGGAGCTTCGGTTCCCCTACCATCCGCACGTGACCGTCGCGCAGGACGTCGCGCCGGAGGCGCTGGATCGGGCGTACGAGGATCTGGCCGACTTCTCCGCGATGTTCGAGGTGGACCATTTCACCCTCTTCTCGCACAGCGGGCAGGCGCGCTGGCAGCCGCGTCGGGACTTCCGGCTGGGTGGCTGACCGTCCCGGCCGGCACGTCGGGTACCTCCGACACGGCGACGACCGATCGGTGAGGATGACGACGTGAACGTTCTGGGTCGGGTCGAGGCGGCCATCGACAGGCGGCTCACCGCCGCGCGCCGCCGCTCCCCGGCCTTCGGTCACCTGTGGCGTGCCGGGGTGCTCTACACCGATCTGCAGGGCGGCCGGCTGGCCGCAGCTATCGCCTACTACGGCTTCTTCGCGGTCTTCGCGCTGGCCCTGGTCGCGTACGCGATCTTCGGCGCGATCCTGGAGGACAACGACGAGGTGAGCGCGGCGGCGGAGGAGTTTCTCGGCGAGAACCTGCCGTTTCTCGATCCGACCCAGGTCGCCGACAGCAGCGGCACCGCCGGGCTGGTCGGTCTGCTGATCCTGGTGTTGACCGGGATCGGGTGGGTGGAGGCGATCCGTTCCTCGCAGCGGCTGATCCACGGGCTGAACCAGCACCCGGGCAATCTGGTCGTGCGTCGCCTTGTCGATCTGGGTGTGCTGGTGGTCGTCTTCGTGCTGCTCGGCCTCTCGGTGGCGGCCGTGGACGCGCTGGAGTCGCTGCTGCGGTTCCTGCTGCGCAGCACCGGCTCGTTCGCGCTGACCACTGTCAGCGCGCTGCTCAGCGTGCTTGTCAACGCGGTACTGGCCACCTTGCTGCTGGTCGCGGTACCCCGGGTGCGGATGAGCCGGTCCCGGCTGCGGCCGGTGGTGCTTATCGTCGCGGTCGGCATCACCCTGCTCAACACCGTCGGCCGGTTCTGGGTGGGTCGGGTCGAACACAACCCGGCGTACACGGTGGTGGCCACCGCCGTCGGGCTGCTCGTCTACCTGTATCTGCTCAATCAGCTGGTGCTCTTCGGCGCGGCGCTGGCGGCGACCAGCCGGCGCGGACAGACCGTGGACCTGGCTGGGCGGCGGCCACCTGTCGACGTCGACGTGGACACCGGTCCGGGCACCCCGGGCGGGGCGGGTTGAGCACCTCTCACCCGCCGGCCACCCGTTGGGCCGAACCCACCCCCACCTGGCCGAACAGCGACGATGATGGGCCCGTGGGGGCACTCGTGACGTTGGACCTGCCGGCCGACTCGCCGATGCTGGACCTGCCGTGGATCATCACGTTCGGTCCGCTCAGCGACGCCGACGAGTGGGAGCCGGTGGTGTGCGGCCCGTACGAGCGAGCGCACGCGTTGGCGTTGGCCGAGGCGCTTGTCGCTGACGAGCAGCTGATGGCGGTGGTGGAGCCGCTGGTGCCGGCGGTGTCGGTGGAGCAGATCCGCGGGGAGATCGCCGCGGCGCAACTCGCCGCCCAGGACGAGGTGGCGCGGGTGGACCAGGCCGACCTGTACGGCGACTACGAGGACACCATCGACGAGGAGGAGCTGGAGGCGGCCGAGCACGACCGGGCGACCGGCCCGCTGCCGGCACCGGACGTGGCCGAACTGCGTGCCGGGTTCGCCCGGATCGCGGCCCGACTCACAAGCGGCTGAGCCGGCCCTCGGTCGACCGGATCACAGGTGCCGGTGCCCGGGGGATCGCCCCGGACACCGGCACCGTCGCACCCCCCACCACAAGGGGTCGTGCCCAGCCGCCCGGCGGCGCGCAGCACGCCGGACGGCCGAGTCGGTGACGGGCTTACCCGTTCATTACCGCTCGAACCACACAGCCGCGTCGACCGGCAGCAGGTGCCCGCCGTCGCGTTCGGTGAGCGGCGCGCTGGCGACGAGCGGTGTGCCGTACCCGTCGATCACCACAGGTGCGTCGCTGATGTTCACCACGCCTGTCAGCACGGTGCCGCCGGCCTCGCGCTGGAAGGCGAGCACCCCGGGGCCGGTCTCCAGCCAGGTGATGCCGCCGACGCCGGCAAGCGCCGGGTGAGTCCGGCGGATCCGCAGCGCCGCGCGGTACAGCTCCAGCGTGGAGCCGGGTGTGCCGGCCTGCGCGGCCACCGAGAGGGCACGCCAGGTCGTGGGGGCTGGCAGCCAGCTCAGCTCGCTGCCGGCGGGCCCGAAGCCGTACGGCGCGAGTTCGCCGCTCCACGGGATCGGTACCCGGCAACCGTCCCGGCTCTCGCCGGTGCGCAGGAAGGCCGGGTCCTGACGCAACTCGTCGGGCAGGTCGAGCACCTCGGGCAGGCCCAGCTCCTCACCCTGGTAGAGGTAGGCGCAGCCGGGCAGGGCGAGCATCAGCAGCGCGGCGGCCCGGGCCCGGCGCCTGCCGATCTCGCCGTCGCCGTAGCGGGTGACGTGCCGTTGCCGGTCATGGTTGGACAGCACCCAGGTGGTCGGGGCACCGACGATCGTCGACTCGGCAAGCGCTGTGTCGATCACCTTCCGGAACGAGTCGGCCGACCAGGTGGCGTCGAGGAAGTCGAAGCTGAAAGCCTGGTGCAGCTCGTCCGGGCCGATGTAGCGGGCCAGCCGCTGCGGGGTCTCGGCCCAGGCTTCGGCGACCGCCATCCGACCGCCCGGGTAGCTGTCCAGGATGGGCCGCCAGGCGCGGTAGATGTCGTGCACCTCGTCCTGGTCGAAGTAGGGCAGCCGACCCTTGCCGAGCAGTTCGGACTGGCGTCGGCCGGTGGTCATCGAGTTGAAACCGACGTCCGGCAGCCCTTCGGCCTTGATCATGCCGTGGGCCACGTCGATCCGGAATCCGTCGACGCCCCGGTCCAGCCAGAAGCGGAGGATGTCCTCGAACTCGGCGCGTACCTCGGGGTGCCGCCAGTTCAGGTCAGGTTGCGCGGGGTCGAACAGATGCAGGTACCACTGACCGTCGGGGACCCGGGTCCAGGCCGGGCCGCCGAAGATGCTCTCCCAGTCGTTGGGGGGCTGCTCGCCGTGGTCGCCCTTGCCGTCGGCGAAGAGGTAGCGCGCCCGTTCGGGTGAGCCGGGCGCGGCGGCCAGCGCCGCGGTGAACCAGGGGTGCTTGTCGGAGGTGTGGTTCGGCACGATGTCGACGATGATCCGCAGGCCGAGCGTGTGGGCGTCGCTGATCATCGCCTCGAAGTCGGCGAGGTTGCCGAACATCGGGTCCACGTCGCGGTAGTCGGCGACGTCGTAGCCGCCGTCGACCATGGGCGAGGTGTAGAAGGGGGTCAGCCAGAGCGCGTCGACACCCAGTTCGCGCAGGTAGGGCAGGCGCTCCCGGATGCCCTGTAGGTCACCGATGCCGTCGCCGTCGGAGTCGGCGAAGCTGCGGACGTAGACCTGGTAGACGACGGCGGAGCGCCACCAGTCGGCGTCGGAGGTCAGCGGCGAGGGGGTGCTGACGGTCATCGGGTGTTCCCCGTTCTGTGGCGCGGGACGGCGGTACCCGGCGCGTGGGCGAGGTGGGGACGCACGGGTGTCTGAGAAGGATGCCGCGCCAGCCTTGCAAGAGTCAAGCATTTCTTGCGCAAGAGGGCCCGTCGGCACCCCCTGGTGCGGGCTACGTCACGTCGGGGCCGTCGCTGCGGTGGGGCGACGTCATGCCGGGACCGCGACTGCGGGCGGTGCCGGCCGTTGCCGGCCCGGGCTGCTCGGCGCGGACGCGCTGTCCTGCCGCGCCACGGCGGTGGACCCCCGTACCACGAGCTCCGGCCGGAACAGGTACTCCGAGTGCGGGGCGCCGTGCCCGTTGATCTCGTCGACGAGCGACCGCACCGCGGCGACAGCCATGGCGGCCACCGGTTGACGCATGGTGGTCAGCGGCGGGTCGGTGAAGGCCATCAGCGGCGAGTCGTCGTAGCCGACCACCGAGAGGTTTTCCGGCACCGACATGCCCCGCTGTCGGGCGGCCCGGATCGCACCGAGCGCCATCAGGTCGGAGCCGCAGACGATGCCTGTGGCACCGCGCTCGATCAGCCGGCCGGCCGCCGCCTCGCCGCCCTCGACACCGAACAGCGACAGCTCGGTCAGCTCGGCCAACTCGCTCTCGCCGACACCGGCGAGCCGCTCCATCGCCGCCTTGTAGCCGCTGACCTTGCGCTGCACCGGCACGAAGCGGTCGGGACCGGTGATCAGGCCGATCCGCCGGTGGCCCAGGGCCACCAGGTGGGCCACGGCCAGCTCGGCGGCCTCCCGGTCGTCACAGGAGACGAAGGGCGCGGGGATGCCCGGCGCGTATCCGTTGATCATCACGATCGGCAGCGGGCGGGCGAGCAGGGTCCGGTACCGGTCGTGGTCGGCGGCGGTGTCGGCGTGCAGGCCGGAGACGAAGACGATGCCGGAGACCTGCCGGTCCAGGAGCATCTCGACGTACTCGTCCTCGCGGACGCCGCCGGGGGTCTGGGTGCAGAGCACCGGGGTGTAGCCGGTCGGGGCCAGGGCCGACTCGATGATCTGGGCGAACGCCGGGAAGATCGGGTTGTCCAGCTCCGGGACGACCAGGCCGACCAGTCCGGCGCTGCGCTTGCGCAGCCGGGCGGGGCGCTCGTAACCGAGCACGTCGAGGGCGGTCAGGACGGCCTGCCGAGTCTCGGGTGCCACGCCGGGGCGGTCGTTGAGCACCCGCGACACCGTGGCCTCACTGACGTCGGCCTGCTGGGCGATGTCGGACAGGCGAGCGCGCATGGCGGCACTGTAGCTCACCGCCAAGTTCTTGCGCAGTGGCCAGCAAGAACTTGCAGGATCGAGCAGTGGGCGTCGGGAGCGTGCCCACGGAGCTTGCCTGCGGTGCCCCATCCGGGGACGATGAGTGCGCAGCGGATGTGCGAAGAGTGACAGTGGTTGGGAGCTCGGTCACCGCAGTCGGGGATGAAATGCCCAGACAGCGACACTTGTCGGCCATTGAAGTTGCGGATGGGGCACGGTTGTTGCAGGGGTGTTCGCAAGGGGTTTCTAGTTACGAAACTTCTTGCTACTGTCCCGCCGTTACCCGGCAGGCAACTTAGGAGCGAACATGCGCCGCACAGCCAGGGGTATCGCCGTACTCGCCTCTGCCACCCTCGCCCTTTCCGTCGCCGCGTGCGGCGGGGAGGACAAGGCGGCCGAGGAGCAGCCGGCGGTCGACCCCGCTTCCCTCACCGCAGAACTGACCTGGTGGGACACCTCGGACCCGAAGAACGAGGGTCCGGCGTTCCAGGAGCTGATCGCCAAGTTCAACCAGACCCACCCGAACGTCAAGATCAACTATCAGTCGGTCCCGTTCGGTGAGGCGCAGAACAAGTTCAAGACCGCCGCGCAGGCCAAGACCGGCGCCCCGGACATCCTGCGGGCCGAGGTCGCCTGGGTGCCCGAGTTCGCCTCGCTGGGCCACCTGTACGCGCTGGACGGCTCCGAGCTGCTCGCCGACGAGTCCGACTTCCTGGAGACCCCGCTCGCCTCGAACAAGTTCGACGGCAAGACCTACGGCGTTCCTCAGGTCACCGACAGCCTCGCGCTCATGTACAACAAGGAACTGCTGAGCGAGGCCGGGATCAGTGCGCCCCCGACGACCTGGGCCGAGCTGAAGACCGCGGCGCAGACCATCAAGGAGAAGACCGACGCCGAGGGTGTCTACATCAACCCGGCCGGCTACTTCCTGCTGCCGTTCATGTACGGCGAGGGCGGCGACCTGGTCGACACCGCCAGCAAGAAGATCGTCATCAACTCGGAGCAGAACGCGGCCGGGCTGGCGATCGCCAGGGATCTGATCGACAGCGGTGCGGCCGCCAAGCCGTCCGCCAACGACGCCTACGGCACCATGATGACCCTCTTCAAGGAGAAGAAGGTCGCCATGATCATCAACGGTCCGTGGGAGGTCAACAACGTCAAGCAGGCGCCGGGCTTCGGTGGCCTGGAGAATCTGGGCATCGCCCCGGTGCCGGGTGGCTCGGCCAAGGCCGGTGGCCCGGTCGGCGGCCACAACTACGTGATCTGGTCCGGCATGCCGCAGGAGAAGGTCGACGCCGCCGTCGCGTTCGTCAAGTTCATGAGCTCCGCCGAGTCGCAGGCATTCCTGTCGGAGAAGCTCGGTCTGCTGCCGACCCGCACCTCGGCGTACGACC
This sequence comes from Micromonospora andamanensis, assembly GCF_016863495.1. GTDB lineage: Bacteria > Actinomycetota > Actinomycetes > Mycobacteriales > Micromonosporaceae > Micromonospora > Micromonospora andamanensis. The sequence continues at coordinate 123,895 of NZ_BOOZ01000008.1, read as the reverse complement.
TCGACGCGGTCAAGAACAACGCCACTGTCGCCGCGTTCCAGCCGGTCGTGGAGGCCGGTGTGGGCCGTCCCTGGATCCCCGAGGCCGGTCAGTTCTTCGGCCCGCTCGACCAGATGGCCACCGAGGTCCTGATCCAGAACAAGGACCCGAAGGCCGCGCTGGACACCGTGGCCAAGAAGTACAAGGCCGAGGTCGTCCCCTCCTACGAGAACTGATCTCACCGCCGGCTCCGGCCGGTGACCTCTCGGCACCCGGCAGGGTCGCGTGACCGTCTCCGGTCGCGGGGCCCTGCCGGACCTCCCCGCATGGAGCGCAGCTGATGACCACCGTGACAGCCGATCCGGCGCCGCCCTCGCCGCCGTCCGGCCGATCCGCTCGTCCTTCCCGGCTGCGTCGCAGCTGGGAGAAGCACTGGTACGCCTGGGCGATGGTGCTGCCCGTCGTCATCGTCCTGGCAGTTCTGATCTTCTACCCGCTGTTCCGCGGCATCTGGCTCTCCCTCACCAACCTCACCGAAGCCAACCAGGCCGCGGAGATCTGCACCAGGTCGATTACCGGTGGTGAGGTCTGTGCAGAGAACCCCAACAGGTGGGAGTTCGTCGGCCTCGACAACTACCTGAACGTGCTCAGCGGCAACGTCGGCGACTTCTGGCAGTGGACCGGCATCACGCTGATCTGGACCCTCGGATGCGTCGTGTTCCATTACGGCCTGGGCCTCGGCCTGGCCGTGATGCTCAACCGCCCGATGTGGGGCCGCGGCCTCTACCGGGTGCTGCTGGTGCTGCCCTGGGCGGTGCCGGCCTTCGTCAGCGCCTTCGCCTGGAAGTTCATCTTCAACGAGCGCTTCGGCCTGGCCAACTCGCTGCTCAGCTCGCTCGGCATCGACCCGGTCGACTGGTTCGCCAACCAGTGGACGTCGCTGTTCACCGCGATCATCACAAACATCTGGCTCGGCGTGCCGTTCATGATGGTCGCTCTGCTGGGCGGGATGCAGACGATTCCCGGCGAGCTGTACGAGGCCGCCGAGATCGACGGCGCGTCCGCCTGGCAGCGGTTCCGCAACATCACCCTGCCGGGCCTGCGCCCCGTCAGCATGACGGTGATCCTGCTCGGCACGATCTGGACGTTCAACATGTTCCCGATCATCTTCCTGGTGACCGAGGGTCAGCCGGCGGGCGGGACCGAGATCCTGGTGACCGGTGCCTTCCGGGCGGCGTTCGAGGGCATCCGCAACTACTCGCTCGCGTCCACGTACGGCGTGCTGATCCTGTCGATCCTGCTGGTGTTCTCGATGTTCTACCGGCGGGCGCTGCGCAAGCAAGGCGAGGTGTGGTGACATGAGCCAACTGACCACTCCCGCAGCCGCAACGCCGGCTGCCGCCGTCGCGGCCGCCCCGGCAAAGGCCGCGAAGCGGCCGGGCCGCAGCCGGCGCAGCCCGGCGAAGTCCCTGCTGCTGCACGGCACGCTGATCGTCGCCTCGCTTATCGCGCTCGGCCCGATCGTCTGGGTGCTGCTGTCCTCGTTCAAGCCCGGGTACGCGGTGCAGAGCAGCGACCTGACGTTGGTCAAGGACCCGACTCTGGCCAACTACAGCTATGTGCTGTTCGACACGAACTTCCCGAAGTGGCTGCTGAACTCGGTGATCGTCGCGGCGTTCACGATGCTCATCGGCATCTTCTTCTCGGCCACCACCGGGTACGCGGTCTCCCGGTTCAACTTCCCCGGGCGTCGTCCGTTGATGATGACCTTCCTGATCACCCAGATGTTCCCGGCGGCCATCCTGATCGTGCCGATCTACACGATCATGGCGCGGTTCGGCCTGATCAACACGTTGCCGGCACTGATCATCGCGTACCTGACCATCGCGGTGCCGTTCTGCGCCTGGATGCTCAAGGGCTATTTCGACTCCATCCCCACCTCGCTGGACGAGGCGGCGGCACTGGACGGCTGCGGCCCGTTCGCGATCTTCTGGCGGGTGGTGCTGCCGCTGGCCCGGCCGGCCATCGCGGTCACCGCCTTCTACACCTTCCTCACCGCCTGGGGTGAGGTGATGTACGCGTCGGCGTTCATCCAGACCGACAACAAGTTCACCCTCGCGTACGGGCTCCAGCAGTTCGTACCGCAGTTCAACCCGCAATGGGAGTACCTCACGGCGGCGGCGGTCCTGGTGACCGTGCCGGCGGGCGTGGTGTTCATGATCGCCCAGCGGCACCTGGTCTCCGGGTTGACCGCCGGCGGCACGAAGGGCTGACCGGCCGGGGCGCGGGCGGGCGCAGTTGACAGCGCCCGCCCGCGCCGACCGTGGTGGTGGTCAGCGCTGCTGGCCGAACAGGACGCGGACGCCGGAGAGATAGGTCGCCACGTCCGGGCCGCCGGTGATGATGCGTTGCAGGAACCAGCCCGGCAAAAGGCCGAACAGCGCTGCTGCCACGGCCGCCGGGTCGGCGTCGGCGGGCAGCTCGCCGGCTTCCTGGGCCCGTCTGACCAGCACCTCGAAGTGACCGCGAAGCTTGGTGTACCTGCTCGCCGCGAATTCGCCAAGCACCGGGTCCCGTTGAGCCTCGCCCCACACCTGGATTGCGATCCGCAGCACTCCGTCGTCGCCGGCCTGGTTCTCCATGTACGCCAGCGCGTACTCCAGCGCCTTGTCCAGCGGTAGCGGCGGATCCTGCCGGGCCAACTCGTCGAGAACCTCTTCGGCGCCGCCGATTGTCTCCTCGGCGATGGCGCTGATCAGGGACGCCTTGCTCGGGAAGTAGCGGTAGACCGCGCCGACCGAAAGCCCTGCCTCGGCGATCACGTCCTGCATCGTCGTGCGGTGGAAACCCTCCCGCAGGAAGCATCGGCGTGCCGCATCGACGATCTGACGGCGGCGGGCGGCGAGATGTTCCTCCGAGACACGTGGCACGGGTTACATCGTAGAACGAGCGTTCGTTCTTGACAGAGTTCGACGAGCGAGAGGACCCTGAGCCTATAAAAGAACGAGCATTCGTTTTTGGAGAGTGGAGCGATGTCGTCCTGGAAACCGTCACCCCTACTGCTGGCCGTCCTCGCCGCCGCCCTCGCGGTCACCGGACAGGCGCTGCTCGTACCCCTGTTCGCGGCTCCGGCGGCGAACGTGGCCCCACGCGACCTTCCGGTCGCCGTCGCCGGCCCGGCGCCCGCCGTGGCCGAGACGGCCGGACGGCTCGCCGCCGCGCGTCCCGGCGCCTTCGCGGTGACCACGCTGCCCGACGCGGAAGCGGCGGACCGGGCGCTGCGCGGCCGGGAGGTCTACGGCGCATTCGTGATCGGAGCCGACGGCATCACCCTGCACACCGCGTCGGCCGCCAGTCCCACGGCTGCCGCACTGCTCACTGAGGCAGCCGGCCAGTTGGGCGGAGGGCGGCCGGTCCCCGTGGTCGAGGTGGTACCGACCACCGCCGACGATCCTCGGGGAGCCGGCTTCGCTGCCGGCTTTCTCCCCCTGGCGATGACAAGCCTGCTCGCCGGTGCGTTGCTCGTCCTGCTGGTCGCCGGTGGCCTGGCGCGCCTGGTCGGGTTGGCGGCGACCGGCGTACTGGCGGGCCTGACGGGCGCGGTGGTCCTGGATGGCTGGCTGGGCGTCATCGCCGGGGACTGGCTCGCCGAGGCCGCCGCCATCGGCCTGTTCGCCCTGGCCACGTCGGCGGTCGTGGCCGGTCTCGGTGCACTCCTCGGGCGACCCGGCATCGGACTGGGCGCGCTGCTGGTCTTCCTGATCGGCAACCCGCTCTCCGCAGTCGGTGCCGCGCCGGAGTTGCTGCCCCAGCCGTGGGGCGCGCTCGGCCAGTGGCTGCCGGTGGGCGCCGGTGGCACGCTGCTGCGCTCGGTCGCGTTCTTCGACGGTGCCGGCGCCGGTCGCCCGATCGCCGTACTGGCGGGCTACGCGGTGGTCGGACTGGCGCTGGTACTTGTGGCATCCCGGATTCACCGGGGTGCCTCTACTACGAACCGTCGTTGATAGGGCAGGATGGGTCGGGTGGAAGCACTTCGACTCATCCTCCTCTACGTCCATCTGATCGGGTTCGCGTTGCTGCTCGGCGGCGCGATCGCCCAATATCTCACTGGCAAGATCCGGATCAACGCCGCCATGCTGTGGGGTTCGGTGATCCAGTTGCTGACCGGCATCGGCCTGAGCGCGCCCTTGCGCGACGGCGACGAGCCGGCCCCGGCGAAGCTTGTGACCAAGCTGGTGCTCGCTTTGCTGATCTTCGTCATGGTCTTCTTCTCCCGCAAGCGTGCCGAGGTCAACCGGGGGCACTTCCTCGCCATCGTGGGATTGACCCTGGTCAACGCGGCAGTGGCGGTCTTCTGGCGGTAGCCGGTGGCCAGCCCGGTCGACGGAGAAAAAGGGCCTTTCCGGCGCGCGTACGCCCGCCTCGCGGCACCCTGAGTGATGTGGCCCACCCAAGCATTACGTAGGGGTAACAGGCCTCCAACAGTCCTGCACGATTGTCGGTCGGCAGGTGGGCGCGGGCGTACGCTCTGCTCCCGTAACGTGGGACGCCGGCGGCAAGGCGCAGGCCGGCTCAAGGGCTGCCACCGCGTACCCCGCGGTGTGCAATGGGAAGGAGACGTCTTGCGCTCGGTGCGTGGGATGCGGATCGCCTCGATGATCGCGGCGGGTGGGCTCGTACTGAGCGCCGCCGCCTGTGGCGAGGCCCCGGATGAGGAGAACAACGCCGGCTCCGGCGGCGAGAAGTACACCGCCTGCATGGTCACCGATGTCGGCGGCATCGACGACAAGTCGTTCAACGCCTCCGCCTGGAAGGGCCTGGAGGACGCCAAGGCGGAGAACAGCAACATCGACATCAAGTACGTCGCGTCCAAGGCCGAGGCGGACTACGAGCCGAACCTCACCCAGTACGTGAACCAGGACTGCAACTTCATCCTGGCGGTCGGTGGCCTGATGGGTGACGCGACCAAGAAGATCGCCGAGGCGAACCCGGACCAGCAGTTCGGCATCGTCGACGCCGACCCGGGCGTGTCCAACGTCTACCCGATGCAGTTCGACACCGCCCAGGCCGGCTTCCTCGCCGGCTACGTCGCCGCCGGCATGACCGAGAGCGGCAAGGTGGGCACCTACGGTGGCCTGAAGATCCCGCCGGTGACCATCTTCATGGACGGTTACGCCGACGGGGTCGCCTACTACAACGAGGCCAAGGGCAAGGACGTCCAGGTTCTCGGGTGGAACAAGGAGACCCAGAACGGCTCCTTCACCAACGACTTCGTCAAGCAGGACGAGGGCAAGAAGGTGAGCGACGCGCTCGTCGCCCAGGGCGCCGACATCATCATGCCGGTGGCCGGCGGCGCGGGCCTCGGCACCACGGGTGCGGCCCAGGCCTCGGGTGGCAAGTACAACACCATCTGGGTGGACGTCGACGGCTGCGAGAGCACCCCGAACTGCCCGGCGATCATCACCACCGTGGTGAAGAACATCCCGGGCGCGGTCAAGGAGGCAGTGCTCAAGGCCGCTGGCGGCGAGCAGCTCCAGGCGGACCCGGGCTTCATCGGCACGCTGGCCAACGAGGGCGTCTCGATCGCCCCGTACCACGACTTCGAGAGCAAGGTTCCGGCCGAGCTGAAGGCCGAGGTCGACAAGCTGAAGGCGGACATCGCCGCCGGCACCGTCAAGGTCGAGTCGGCAGCCCAGCCGAAGTGACCCGTCGCCGGCCGTCCCCGGTGAGACGATCACCGAGGGCGGCCGGCGAGCAGATCCACACCTGATCCGGCCGCTGCGGCACGGGGGAGACCCGCCGTGCCGCAGCGGCCGGTCCGCGCCACCGGTCCGGCCGACGCCGGGTCCGCTCGCCAGCAGCTACGCTGCACCATCGCTTCGCACTCCAGGAGGTTGCGCTGAGACTCGAACTGCGCGGCATCACCAAGCGGTTCGGTGATCTGGTCGCCAACGACCACATCGACCTGACGGTGGAGCCTGGAGAGATCCACGCCCTGCTCGGCGAGAACGGCGCGGGCAAGTCGACCCTGATGAACGTGCTGTACGGGCTCTACCAGCCCGACGAGGGCGAGATCCTGGTCGACGGCAAGCCACTGAAGCTGCGCGGCCCCTCCGACGCGATCGCGGCCGGCATCGGCATGGTGCACCAGCACTTCATGCTGGTCCCGGTCTTCACCGTCGCCGAGAACATCATGCTCGGTGCCGAGCAGGTGCGCGGCGGCATCGCCGGGTTCCTGGACCGGCGCCGCGCCCGGCGCGAGGTCGCCGAGGTCTCCGAGCGGTACAACCTGCGGGTCGACCCGGACGCGGTGATCGAGGACCTGCCGGTCGGCGTCCAGCAGCGAGTGGAGATCGTCAAGGCGCTCACCCGGGACGTCGACCTGCTCATCCTCGACGAGCCCACCGCCGTGCTCACCCCGCAGGAGACCGAGGAACTGCTCACCGTGATGCGGTCGCTCAAGGCCGCCGGTAAGTCGATCGTCTTCATCACCCACAAGCTCGGCGAGGTCAAGGCGATCGCCGACCGGATCACGGTGATCCGGCGCGGGAAGACTGTGGGTACGGCGTCGCCCGAGGCGAGCCGGGACGAGTTGGCCGCGTTGATGGTCGGCCGAACCGTCCGGCTCACCGTGGACAAGACCCCGGCCACCCCCGGCGGGCCCGTCCTGGAGCTGTCCGGCCTGGTCGTCGACGACGACCGCCAGGTCCGCGCGGTGGACGGAGTCGACCTGACCGTACGCGCGGGTGAGGTGCTCGGCGTCGCTGGCGTGCAGGGCAACGGCCAGACCGAACTGATCGAAGCGATCATGGGTCTGCGCCCGGTGCTCGCCGGCACGGTCACCCTGGACGGGCAGCGGATCGACGGCTGGTCGACGAAGAAGGTGCTCCGGGCGGGCGTCGGCTACGTGCCGGAGGATCGCAGCGTCGACGGCCTGGTCAAGGAGTTCACCGTCGCGGAGAACCTGGTGCTGGACATGTACGACAGGCCACCCTTCGGCCGCGGTCTGTCGCTGCGGCCGGACGAGATCGGCAGGTCGGCACGGGAACGGATCGAGCAGTTCGACGTGCGTACCTCGTCGGCGGACGCACCTGTCGGCACCCTCTCCGGCGGCAACCAGCAGAAGGTGATCGTGGCCCGGGAACTGTCCCGGCCGCTGAAGCTGTTCATCGCCGCCCAGCCGACCCGGGGGGTGGACGTCGGCTCGATCGAGTTCATCCACAGCCGGGTCGTCCACGAGCGCGACATCGGCACCGCAGTGCTCGTCGTCTCCAGCGAGCTCGACGAGGTGATCGGGCTGGCCGACCGGATCGCGGTGATGTACCGCGGGCGGATCATCGGCGTGGTCGGCCCGGACACGCCCCGCGAGGAGATCGGCCTGCTGATGGCCGGCATCACCCCGGACGCGACGGGTGGCTCCCCGGCCGACGGGGCCGGGCCGACGGCGACCACCGACCCGGACGTGGTGGCCACCACCGACGCGGACGTCGTGTCCGACACGGGCACCCCGGCGACCACCGACCGGGACGTCCCGGCCACCACCGACGGCGTGGTGTCGGCCGAGGGGCCGGGCAGCGAAGACGAGAAGGACCGATGAGCGAGCGAACCATCAGGCACGGCGGCCCTGCGGCGGCACGGAGCGGAGCGGAGTTGCCGGCATGAGTGACCCCAACGCCCAGCCGGGTTCCCCGGACAAGGAACCGGCGAGTGAGGACCAGGCCGCCCGGACCGCGCTCGGCAGCACCGAACGCGCGGAGGCGGCCACCACCCCCGGTGGGCCGGGACCGCGCCCCACGCTGGGGCGGCTCTTCCTGGAGAACCTGTGGGCCGCCAACACCTTCACGGTGACTCTGCTCTCGCTGGTGCTGGCGATGATCGTCGGTGCCATCCTGATGATCATCTCCGACCCGGAGGTGCTGGCCACCTACAGCTACATCACCGCCCGCCCCTCGGACGCGATAAATGCCAGCTGGACGCTTGTCAGCGAGGCGTACGCGAACCTGTTCAAGGGCTCGGTCTTCGACCCGGCCGCGAACAGCTTCAACTCGGCGTTGAGCCCGATCTCGGAGACCCTCACCTACACCGCGCCGCTGGTCTTCACCGGCCTGTCGGTGGCGCTGGCCTTCCGCGGCGGCCTGTTCAACATCGGCGCGCAGGGGCAGGCGACGATGGGCGTCATCCTGGCCGCGCTGGCCGGCTTCCTGCTGCCGCTGCCGCCCGGGCTGCACCTGCTGGTCGCCGTCCTGGCCGGCGCGATCGGCGGGGCCATCTGGGGTTTCATCCCGGGCATCCTCAAGGCGCGGACCGGTGCCCACGAGGTGATCAACACGATCATGCTCAACTACATCGCTGTCTACTTCCTCACCTGGTTGATCGTGCAGAACGGGGTGCAGGACCCGAACCGCACCGACGCGATCAGCCGGCCGGTCGACGCCTCCGCCCAACTGCCGCGACTCTTCGGTGACGGGCTGCGCGCCCACGCCGGCATCATCCTGGCCGTGCTGGCCACCTGGGCGGTCGCCTGGCTGCTCAACCGCTCCACCCTCGGCTTCGAGCTGCGAGCGGTGGGCGCGAACCCGGACGCCGCCCGCACCGCCGGCATGAGCGTCACCCGGACGTACGTGTTGATCATGGTTTTCGCCGGGGCGCTGGCCGGTTTCGGCGGCTCGCAGATGGTGCTCGGCACCACCGCCGCCGCGCTGACCCCCCTGGTGGTCGCGCAGATCGGCTTCGACGGCATCCTGGTCGCCCTGCTCGGTCGGGTGAAACCGTGGGGCGTGGCGCTGGCCGCACTGCTGTTCGGCGCGTTGCAGGCCGGCGGCAACCGGATGCAGTCGTACTCGGGGATCTCGCTGGAGCTGGTCACCGTGCTCCAGGCCCTGATCGTCATCTTCATCGCCGCGCCGGCACTGGTCAAGGCGATCTTCCAGCTCCGGGCCGCGCGGGCCGCCCGGTTGCAGACGAGCCTCGCGAAGGGCTGGTGAGGCATGTCCACCACGGCTGTTCCCGACGTCGCGGTCGCCCCTGTCGACGAAGGCTTCTGGACCCGTACCCGCAAGGTCGGCCTGGTGCTGGTGGGCCTCGGCCTGCTGGCCACCGTGCTGTTCGGCGCGTTGGCCACCGGCGAACAGGCCCGCTTCACGCTCAGCGAGGACGCCGCAGGTGCCGCGCTGGAGGTCAACGGCACCGTCGGCGCGATCGTCTTCGGCCTGATCGCGCTGGCCGCCGGTGCGGCAATGCTCGCCGGCCTGCCGAAACGCCTGTTCATCCCGGTGCTCGCCGTCGGCCTGGTCGCCTTCGTGCTGTCCTTCCTGTGCTGGCAGGTCTCCGCCGCACCGACCGGGCAGAACTTCATGCCGCTCGTCAACATCGTGCGGGGCACCTTCCTGCTCGCCCTGCCGCTGATCTTCGGGTCGCTGGCCGGTGTCCTCTGCGAACGATCCGGCGTGGTGAACGTCGCCATCGAGGGGCAGCTGCTGATGGGCGCCTTCAGTGGCGCGCTGTTCGGCAGCATCTCCGGCAGCGTCTGGGTGGGCCTGCTGGCCGCCGCCGTCGGCGGGTCGTTCATCTCGCTGCTGCTGGCCGTGTTCAGCATCCGCTACCTGGTCGACCAGGTGGTCATGGGCATCGTGCTGAACCTGCTGGCGGTCGGCATTACCGGCTTCCTGTACGAGCGGCTGATGCAGACCGACGCCGCCAGGTACAACAGCGCACCGCGCTTCAGCAACTGGGAGATTCCGCTGCTGTCGGACATCCCGGTGCTCGGCCCGGCGCTGTTCCGGGGCAACATCTTCCTCTACCTGGCGCTGCTGCTGGTGCTCGTGATCCACATCGCGCTGTTCCGTACCCGGTGGGGTCTGCGCACCCGGTCGGTAGGTGAGCATCCGACGGCCGCCGACACCCTGGGCGTGCGGGTGCTCGGCCTGCGCTACCGCAACGTGATCATGGCTGGTGCCGTAGCCGGCATCGGTGGTGCCTCCTACACGCTTGCCCTCTTCTCGTTCACCAAGAACATGATCGGTGGCAAGGGCTTCATCGCGCTGGCCGCGCTGATCTTCGGCCGGTGGAGCCCGACCGGCGCGCTGCTCGCCGCGCTCTTCTTCGGCTTCGCCGACCAGTTGGCCACCTACCTGGGGGCGATCAACAGTGTGATCCCCGGCCAGTTCCTGGCCATGCTGCCCTACCTGGCGACGATTCTGGCCGTGGCCGGGCTGGTCGGCCGGGTACGGGCACCGGCCGCCGACGGCAAGCCGTACATCAAGGGCTGACCCAGGGAGCGGACCATGGAAATCGACTGGGAGCGGCTGCGGACCGCCGCCACCGAGGTGATGCGGCACGCGTACGTGCCGTACTCGAAGTTTCCGGTCGGCGCGGCGGCGCTCGTCGACGACGGCCGGGTCGTGGTCGGCTGCAACGTCGAGAACGCCGCGTACGGCGTGGTGCTCTGCGCCGAGTGCGGCGTGGTCTCCTCGCTGCACGCCACCGGCGGCGGTCGGATCGTCGCGCTGTCCTGCGTCGACGCCACCGGCGAACCGCTGATGCCGTGCGGACGCTGCCGGCAGTTGCTGTGGGAGCAGGGCGGACCGGAATGCCTCGTCGAGGCCAAGGGCGGCCCGCTGCGGATGGCCGAACTGTTGCCGCACGCCTTCGACGTGGCCGACATCGAGGCGGTCACCGGGGAGCGGCCGGTACCTGTGGTGCCCGACCGGCTGGCCGCCTGGCGGGGCCGGGGCACCGTCTTCGTGCACCCCGATCTTTCCGACGGCCAGCAGGTCTGGACGGCCTACTGGGAGCGCTCGGCCGGTGACGACGCGGGCGCCGAGACCGGGGTGCTGGAGGAGGGCCCGAGCTGGGACGACCCGGCGGAGGCGATCGGCTGGGGGTTGGCGCGGACGCCCCGGGTGGTGGTGGTCGACGCGTCCGGCACGATCTTCTGGGCGGGTGAGGGTGAGCCGCCTACGGAGATTCCGGTTCGGTGGTCTTCTTGATCTTTGGTTGCGGTTGGGGCCGGGGCCGACCGTACCCGGCTCCGGGCGGTCAGGCTTGATCCCTCCGCCGGGCACGGTCGGCCCCGGCCCGTCGTGGTCACCGGCCGCGCGACGGTCACGGCGGGATGGGCGCGACGTACGACTTTGCATTGCAGACGACTAGGGAAGATCTTCTGATGAGTGGGTTTGCGGCTGTTGATGTCATTCGGGTCAAGCGTGACGGGGGGGTGTTGTCGGACGGGCAGATCGACTGGGTGGTGGACGCGTACACCCGGGGGGTGGTGGCCGACGAGCAGATGTCGGCGCTGGCCATGGCGATCCTGCTCAACGGCATGACCGGCCCCGAGATCGCCCGCTGGACGGCCGCGATGATCGCCAGTGGCGAACGGCTCGACCTGTCCGCGGTGACCCGGCCGACTGTCGACAAGCACTCGACAGGCGGGGTCGGTGACAAGATCACTCTGCCGCTCACCCCACTCGTCGCGGCCTGCGGGGCCGCGGTCCCGCAGCTGTCCGGGCGCGGGCTCGGGCACACCGGCGGCACGCTGGACAAGCTGGAGTCGATACCGGGTTGGCGGGCGGCGCTGAGCAACGAGGAGTTCACCGCGCAACTGCGTGACGTCGGCGCGGTGATCTGCGCTGCCGGCTCGGGGCTCGCCCCGGCCGACCGCAAGCTGTACGCGCTGCGTGACGTCACCGGAACCGTCGAGGCCATCCCGCTGATCGCCAGCTCGATCATGAGCAAGAAGATCGCCGAGGGCACCGGCGCGCTGGTGCTTGACGTGAAGGTGGGCTCCGGCGCGTTCATGAAGTCGGTCGACGACGCCCGGGAGCTGGCCCGGACCATGGTGGAGCTGGGCGGTGCACACGGGGTGAAGACAGTCGCCCTGCTCACCGACATGTCCACCCCGCTGGGACGGGCCATCGGCAACGGCATCGAGGTGACCGAGTCGGTGGAGGTGCTCGCCGGTGGTGGGCCGGCCGACGTGGTGGAGCTGACCCTGGCGCTGGCCCGGGAGATGCTCGACGCGGCCGGCCTGCCGGACGCCGACCCCGCCGCCGCGCTGCGCGACGGTCGCGCGATGGATGTCTGGCGGTCGATGATCCGGGCGCAGGGCGGCAACCCTGACGCGCCGATGCCGGAGGCGACCGAGGTCGAGGTGGTCCGGGCCGACACGGACGGTCACGTCGCGGCTGTCGACGCGTACGCCATGGGGGTGGCCGCGTGGCGGCTCGGCGCGGGTCGGGCGCGCAAGGAGGACCGGGTCAGCGTGCCGGCCGGCGTGCTGCTGCACAAGCGTCCGGGTGACCCGGTGCGTGCCGGGGATCCCCTCTACGAACTGCGGGCCGAGCGGGCGGAGCTGATCCCGGCGGCGCTGGCGGAGGCGGCTCGGGCGGTGACCGTCGCGGCCCGACCGCCGGCCGCGACGCCGTTGGTGATCGAACGCGTCGAGTGACGAAACCCCGGTCCCGCCCATGGTGTCGGAGCGTGAGGGCCGCTATTCTCGCAGGCCAGGGGGGACCGTCGGCGTCGAGCCAATGTGACCAGACAGGGATGTTGCCGTGATCGTGCCTGCCCCTGACCCCCGCGAGGTGCGTGAGGCGAGCCTGGACGAACTGTCCCGGTTGCGGCTGCCGCTGCCGCCACCGCAGTTCCCGCTGGTCTGGGAGCCGGGTGATGACATCGAGTTGCGGCCGACGGCGGAGATCGAGGCGCGGATCGCGGTGCTGCACCTGATCCTGGCCCGGTGCTTCGGCATGCCGCCCCAGGCCGCGATGAGCTGGCTGCTCGCCTCGCATCTGGTGGAGATGGTCACGCCGCCGGAGTTCCAGTTCGTCACCGGGGCCAAGGGCGACCACCGCTCCTTCGTGCTGCACCATGACGCGCTGTTCTCCCTGGCCTGGGTGCTCGGCCTGACCAAGCAGCTGGATCCCACGATGCCGGCCGACGACCGGCTGGTGGAGCGGCTGCCGCACATCGCCGAGGGGGAGACCTTCCGGCAGTGGCGGTCCCGGATCCTGGCCGCGCCGCAGCACCCGGCGGACGCGGCGGCCCTGCTGGACCTGCACTACTGCCTGGACTGGTCGTACCTGGAGGTGAGCCGCGCCGGCCGGTCCCTGCCGGGTCTGGTGGACGCCAACGCGATAGGTCAGCGGCGGTGGGCGCTTGAGTGGGCGGTGATCCTGCGCGGGCCGTACCACGACGAGCCCCCCGGTTGGGAAGAGGTCGACCTCTCCACCTAGGCCGGGCGGTACGTGCCGAGCCGGACCGCCACTGTCACCCGGGCCGGCTCGCCGAGGGTGTGGATCCGGGCGGCCAACCCCGCCGGGTCGGTGTGCCAGGCGCTCGGACCCATGCCGACCAGGGTGGCCACCTCGCTGCCGGAGAGCGCCAGCTCCTGCCGGTGCACTGTCGTCGACTCCTCGGTGAAGTGCCCGGCCAGGCTGGCCGCCACCCGGTCCGCCTTGGCCGGATCAACCCGGAGCAGGCCGAGTGCGGCGACAAGTTCGGTGAGATGGTCGGTGGCCGGGGTCACCACCAGCAGCCGCCCGTCGGGGGCGAGCACCCGGCGGAACTCGGCACCGTTACGGGGTGCGAAGACGTTGAGCACCAGCGCAGCCGAGGCGTCCGCCAGCGGTAGTCGCTGCCAGGTGTCGGCAAGCGCGGCGGTGACCCGTGGGTGGGCGCGGGCGGCCCGACGTAGCGCGGGTTTGGCGATGTCCAGCGCGAGACCCACGGCCGTGGGCACGGCCGTCAGCACCGCCGCGAGGTGCCGGCCGGTGCCCGCGCCCGCGTCCACCACCAGGGGGTACGCGTCGTCGGACGCCGGGGCGGCGTCGGCGAGGGCGGTGGAGATGACGTCGTAGTGACCGGCAGCCAGGAAGTCCGCCCGGGCGGCGACCATCTCGGCGGTGTCGCCGCTGTGCGGGGCACGACCGGTGAGCAGGTTGACGTAGCCCTGCCGGGCGATGTCGAAGCTGTGCCGACGCGGGCAGCGCAATGCGTGGCTGGTGCCGGCCGGGGCGAGGTGGAGCCCTTCGCCGCAGACCGGGCACCGCAGCCGTTCGACCACCCGTGGGTCCGGTCCTGCTGCGTTCACCTGGCCATTGTCCCTACCGGTCAGGTGCCGGCGCAGTGGCGGGGACTAGGGTCGACCCATGACCACGAGTCTGCGGTACGAGGACATCGTCAGGGCACCGAAGGCATTGCTGCATGATCACCTGGACGGCGGCCTGCGCCCCGCGACGATCATCGACCTGGCCGCGGAGGTCGGTCACGAGCTGCCCACCACCGACCCGGCGGAGCTGGGGCGCTGGTTCGTGGCGGCGGCCGACTCGGGTTCGCTGGAGCGGTACCTGGAGACCTTCGCGCACACGGTCGCCGTCATGCAGACCGCCCCCGCGCTGCGCCGGGTGGCCCGGGAGTGTGCTCTCGACCTGGCCGCCGACGGGGTGGTCTACGCCGAGGTGCGGTTCGCCCCGGAGCAGCACCTGGAGCAGGACCTCACCCTCGACGAGGTGGTGGAGGCGGTGCTGGCCGGCTTCGTCGAGGGCAGCACGCTCGCGGCCGAGGCCGGCACGCCGATCCGGGTCGGCACGCTGCTCACCGCGATGCGGCACGCGGCCCGTTCGCAGGAGATCGCCGAGCTGGCCGTACGACACCGTGATCGCGGTGTGGTGGGCTTCGACATCGCCGGTGCGGAGGCGGGTTTCCCGCCCACCCGCCACCTGGACGCCTTCGAATACCTCCAGCGGGAGAACTTCCACTTCACCATCCACGCTGGTGAGGCGTTCGGGTTGCCCTCCATCTGGCAGGCGATCCAGTGGTGCGGCGCCGACCGCCTCGGCCACGGCGTACGCATCGTCGACGACATCACCCCGGGCTCGCCGTCGCAGCTCGGCCGGCTGGCCGCGTACGTACGGGACAAGCGGATCCCGCTGGAGCTGTGCCCGTCTTCGAACGTGCAGACCGGCGCGGCCCCGTCGATCGCGGAGCATCCGATCGGGCTGCTGCGGGACCTGCGCTTCCGGGTGACCGTCAACACCGACAACCGGTTGATGAGCGGCACCTCGATGTCCCGGGAGATGGCACTGCTCGTCGACGCGTTCGGCTACGGCTGGCGCGAGATGCAGTGGTTCACGATCAACGCGATGAAGTCCGCCTTCATCCCGTTCGACGAGCGACTGCGGATCATCGACGACGTGATCAAGCCGGCGTACGCGAAGCTGCTGGGCTGACCCACGCGCGGCCGGTGGTCAGCCGGTCTGCGGCGGATGGCCGGCGGCGAGCAACCGGGCCACCCGGCGCAGCACGTCCCGGCCACGGGCGGCCTCCGCGCCGAGCCCGGTCTGCCGACGCAGCACGGCCGGCTCGGCGCGCAGCAGAGCGACCCCGCGCAGCAGCAGCACCCGTGGGCCCTTGCGCTGCTCGGCGAGGTCCCGGGCCAGTCGGCGGAGGAATGTCGCGCTACGCGGTCGACGCAGGGCGTACGCCCCGGCGAGAAGTCCGCGACGCCGACACTCCTCGGCTATCTCGGCAGCGAAAATCCCTTCGGCCACGAAAAGTGGCGAACTGGCCAGCTCGAAGCACCGAGTGGCCACCCGCCGGTCCTCGTTGATGGCATACACGGGCACATCCGCCCGGCCGTGCCGGACCAATTGGTCAATAACCTCCACCGCCGCCTCGGCGTCCCACGAATCGGGCGACTCCCAATCGATCTGACCGTTCCGTCTCGGTAACGTTGGGTCATCGCCGTCCTTGTAGAAATCGTCCAAACAGAGCACTGGCAGCCCGGTTTGCTGGGCTATGTACGACTTTCCGGAGCCGGATGGGCCAGCCAGGAGGACGACTTGGTGCGGATGAATCATTACTTCCAGTAACTCCGAACAGACGGTCCGCGATCAAATTGCATCAACATCTCATCACACCTCCGGCTGGGGCCAACCTGGGCTTTCTCTTTCCGTGGCGGCGTGATGGAATCTCGGATGGTCCGACCCGCCGGGTCGGCTGCTGGGCGTTGTCCGGGGGCAACGCGGACGCTGCAATCACGAGGGCGGTGACGTGAGCAAACGGCCGAAGACGGCAGGTTCTCTCCTGTCGCGTCTACGCCGGCCGGCAGGTCGGCTCCGCGACATGCCGATCTGGTCCAAGCTCGGTCTCATCATGATCGTGCCGACCATCGCCACGGTCGTCGTGGGCACCAGCGGTCTGGTCGACCACCTGGACGCGCTCAACGACGCGAACCGGGCCGGTGACCTGGCCGAGCTCATCGGCCACTCCGGCGAGCTGGTGGACGGCCTTCAGGATGAGCGGACCGCGGCCGTGCTGCTGCTGGGCCTGGACCCGCAGCGCAGCACCGCGGCGCAGAAGGAGGCGGCGGCCAACCGCTACAACGAGGTCTCAGCGCGGGTCGACCAGGACAAGGCCCCCTACTCGCAGCAGCGGTCCGACCTCAGCGATCTGCCCGTCAGCCTGAACGGGCTGCTCGGCCAGATCGATCAGGGTCTCGGCGACCTGCCCGGCGCCCGCAGCCAGGTGCTCAACGGAAAATTCCGGATCACCGACGCGCTCCAGTCCTACGACGAGCTGATCAACCAGCTGCTCACCGTCCGGGACTCGGCCAGCCAGCTGGCCGGTGACAACGACCTGAGCGACCGGATGCGAGCTGCCGCGGCGGTGGCGCGGGAGAAGGAGTGGCTCTCCGTCCGCCGGGTGGTCGTGCACCGGGCGCTGATCCTGGGTGGCATGAGCTCGACCGTGCGGACCGACTACATCTCCAGCGAGACCGGTCAGCAGCAGGCGCAGCAGAGCTTCGACGCGGTGGCCACCGAGGCGGAGGCGGAGTTCCACGCCCAGACCATCGGCGGCGGCGACCGCCGACAGGCGACGATCTACATCAGCCAGGTCAACGCCGACAACTCCCAGAACCTCGCCGGCATCTCGTTCACCCCTCAGCAGTGGGACGAAGCGCTCGTCGCCAACGGCAAACTGATCCGCTCGGTCGAGTCGAAGTTCGACTCCGACGTGGTGGAACAGGCCGGCGACCTCCGCTCCGAGGTGCAGCGCACGGTGTTCCTGGAGACCGGCCTGCTGCTCACGATGCTGCTGCTGGCCATCTTCCTGGCGTTCCTGGTGGCCCGCTCGATGGCCCGCTCACTGCGTGAGCTGCGTCAGGGTGCCCTCTCCATCGCCCAGTACGGGCTGCCCCAGGCGGTGGCCAGGCTGCGCGACCCGCAGGTCACCGGGCAGCTCTCGCCGGTGCAGCTGGCCAACCAGATCGCCGAACCACTGCCGGTCCGCAGCAAGGACGAGTTCGGCCAGGTGACCGAGGCGTTCAACGCGGTCCACCTGGAAGCCGTCCGTACCGCCGCCGAGCAGGCCGCGCTGCGGTCGTCGGTCGCGACGATGTTCGTCAACCTGGCCCGCCGGTCCCAGATCCTGGTCGACCGGCTGATCGGCCACCTCGACCGGCTGGAGCGCGGCGAAGAGGACCCGGACCGGCTGGCGGAACTGTTCCAGCTGGACCACCTCGCCACCCGGATGCGTCGTAACGACGAGAACCTACTGGTTCTCGCCGGTGCCGACTCGACCCGTGTGCAGCGCGAGCCGGCCGCACTCATCGACGTGCTGCGGGCCGCCCAGTCCGAGGTCGAGCACTACACCCGGATCGAGTTCGGGGTGATCGACCGGGACATCGAGGTCGCCGCGCACGCGGTGAACGACCTTGTCCATCTCGTCGCCGAGCTGTTCGACAACGCGACAGCCTTCTCGCCGCCGGACTCGCAGGTGCTCGTCGAGGCCCGCCGGGTCGGTGACCGTGCCTCGCTGTACGTGGAGGACCGGGGCATCGGCATCAGCGGCGAGCAGTTGGCCGACCTGAACGAGCGGCTGGCCACGCCGCCCCAGGTGGACGTCGCAGTCTCCCGGATGATGGGCCTGGTCGTGGTCGCCCGCCTGGCCTCCCGGCACGGCGTCAAGGTGGAGCTGCGACCGGGTAGCGACCGCGGCACGGTCGCCGAGGTCACGCTGCCGCCCACCGTGCTGGTGCCCCGGGCACTGTCCGGCCGTGGGCAGCAGCACCCCGCGCTGCCGGCGGCGGCCAGCCCCTCGTCCGGGCCGAGCCCGGCGTTCGGCGCGCTGGCCGCGCTCGGCAACGGCGCGCACCCGCCTGCCCCGCCCGCCGCGCGCACTCCTGGCGGTTCGGGCAACCAGGTGACCCTGGGTGGTCGGCCCTTCGACCCGGCCAGCCGTAACGGTTCCGGTACGCCGACGACCGTGGGCAGCGGCGGCAACCTGCCCGCCTGGTCGGACCTGACCGGTGCCAGCGGCACCACGGGTGGCAACGGCAACGGCTTCGCGCCACTCAGCTCCAACGGTCACCCGATCGACCCGCTGCCGCAGCGCCGGTCCACCGACGAGCCGGGCGGCCAGCCGCCGGCGATCCCGCGTCAGCTGCCGAGCAGCCCCGAGGCCGGGCCGTACGCTCCGCCTGCGGTGTCCGCTCCGCCGGTGCCCCCGGTGTCGTCGCCTCCGGTGTCCGGTACGCCGTACTCCGCTCCGCCGGTCTCGGCGGCCCCGGTCTCCGGTCACCCCGTGTCGGCCTCGCCTGTCTCGGGCTCGCCCGTCTCGACGCCGCCCGGTGGGCAACTGCCGCAGCGGCCCGTGTCGGCACCGAGCGCGGGTGCTGCCTCAGCACCCCCGGCCTGGCCACCGGTGGCTGGCGAGCCGGCCGCCCCGGCGGTGCCCGAGCGGCTGGCCGCCGCGCTGGACATGACCACGGAACTGCCTCGGGTGCAGCGTCAGACCCCGGCCCCGCGGCCGGCGCAGAACCAGCCGACCGCCCCGACGCCGCCGCAGGCCCAGAGCCGGCAGCGGTACGCGGACGAGACGATGGAGCTGCCGATCTTCCGCGAGCTGGAGTCGGCGTGGTTCCGTACCCGTCGCCCGGGCCCGGAGGAGTCGGCCGGTGCGCGTCAGCCGGCCACGGCCGGTGCGACGACCCAGCGGCTCTCCACTGTCGATGTCGGCAAACGGCCAGCCCAGCAGACCCAGACCGGGACGACAGGTAACGCACCGATGGCACAGACTCCGACGGGGGCGGGCGCGTCCGGCGGGAACGGCGCGGCAGCGAGCGGCGGGCCCCGGCCCGGCGCTGCCGAGAGCGCGCCCTCGCACCGCCCCACACCGCAGGAGAACATCTGGCGGACCGCGGCCGACGACGGTTGGCGGGCGGCCAGCGCCGCCAGCCAGGCGCCGCCGGCCGGCACCACCGAGACCGGGCTGCCGAAGCGTACGCCGATGGCACAGCTCGTGCCGGGCGCTGTGGAGAAGCCGACCACCTCGGTGCAGCGCCGTAACCCGGAATCGGTACGCGGTCTGCTCTCCGCGTACCACCGGGGTGTCCAGCGGGGACGCAGTCACCCCTCGGACAGCAACCCGACCGGCCCGGAGGGAACTCCGGGCGGGCAGCAATCCTCGCAGTCTGGCTCTGGCCCGGTGGCCGGGAGCGGGCAGAAGGAGCAAGAAGGATGACTAGTACGCAGGATCTCGGTTGGCTGCTGGCCAACTTCGCCGATCGGGTACCCGGTGTCGCGCATGCGGTCGCCGTCTCCGCGGACGGCCTGCTCCTGGCGTCGTCACGAGACCTTCCGCGGGACCGGGCGGACCAGTTGGCGGCGATCGCCTCCGGCCTGGTCAGCCTGACCCAGGGCGCGGCCCGCTGCTTCGAGGGAGGCGCCGTGCTGCAGACCGTGGTCGAGATGGACAATGGCTTCCTGTTCCTGATGTCGATTTCCGACGGCTCGTCGTTCGCGGTGCTCGCCGCGCGTAGTTGCGACGTGGGACAGGTCGGTTACGAAATGGCCCTGCTCGTTGACCGGGTGGGCGACGCCCTGACCCCGCAGCCGCGTACGGCTGTGGGGATGATGGGCTGATCGTCGCGCCGGCCGGTGGGGGCAGGCGGGGCGACAACATTGCATACGACGGGTAGCACCGGTCCAACCGGTGCCGGGTACGAAGGAGGTGAGCGGCAACATGGCTGATCGTGACGAGCCGACCGGCGCGCTGGTCCGTCCATACGCCGTGACCCGCGGTCGTACCCGTCCCCGCCTCGACATCGCCCTGGAGGCGCTTGTCGAGACGACGGTGCGCGGTCGGGCCGCTGCCACTGGCAACGGTGGCCAAGGCCGTGAGCACCAGTACATCGCCGCGCTGTGTGACGGACGCGTGCAGTCGCTCGCGGAGATCGCGGCGCGGATGCAGCTTCCGCTCGGCGTGGCCCGGGTGCTCATCGCCGACATGGCGACGGACGGCCTGGTCGCGGTCCACGAGCCGACCATCCTGGACGACTCGGACGACGCGGTGGGCACTGAACTGCTGGAGAGGGTGCTGAGTGGACTTCGCAGGCTCTGACATGTCGCACCGGCCGCCGGCCCCGAGCGGGCGCGTGACGTCGGCGAAGATCGTTATCGCCGGTGGATTCGGCGTCGGCAAGACGACGCTGGTCGGCTCGGTCTCGGAGATCACGCCGCTGACCACCGAGGCCATCATGACCTCCGCCGGAGTCGGCGTCGACGACACCCGGCAGGTGCCGGGCAAGACGACGACCACGGTGGCCATGGACTTCGGCCGTATCTCGATCGATCGTGACCTGATCCTGTACCTGTTCGGTACGCCGGGTCAGACCCGTTTCTGGTTCATGTGGGATGAGCTGGTGCGGGGCGCGATCGGTGCGGTCGTGCTGGTGGACACCCGCCGGCTGGCCGACTGCTTCGCGGCGATCGACTTCTTCGAGCACCGACGGCTGCCGTACCTGGTGGCCATCAACTGCTTCGACGGGATGCAGTACCACGACCCGCAGGACGTTCGGGAGGCGCTCGCCATCTCCAGCGACGTGCCGGTGGTGGCCTGCGACGCCCGGAACCGGGAGTCGACGAAGCACGTGCTGATCTCGCTTGTCGAGTACGTGCTTACGATGCGTCGCTCCCGGGCCGTCGCGCCCGCCTGACGATCGGCACCAGCGCCCGGTGACGGCTCCGCCGACACCGGGCGCTGGTTGGTGACCGGGTCCACTCGGTGGGCACCTGAGGGTGCCCACCGACGTCAGCTGAGCCGGTTCCAGGCACCGCCGTCGACGCGGTAGACCCCGAGGGAGTGGCGGTCCATGCCGCTGTGCCGGATCGGGGTGAACGAGTACATCCCGGCCATCCCATCGGTGACCTGGTTCTGCAGGTACGCCCGCAGCCGGCCACGGTCCACGCTGTCGGCCATCCGGGCCGCCGTGCTGATCAGCAGCAGGGCGTCCGAGGCGTACGGGGCGAACCCCCGGTAGGCGCCGTGCGTGCGGATGTACGCCGAGACGAGGTCGCGGTAGGCGCGCCCGGCGGCGCTGCTGTTGTTGGCGATTGTGGAGCCGCCCAGCGAGGACGGGTGGACCGCGTAGGAACCCTCGACGGCGGGCAGGTTCGGGGCGTCCAGGGTGTCGTCGGCCACCGCCCCGGCGTCGAAGAACAACTCGCCGTCGTGCCCGGCAGCGCGCAGCGCCCGCGCGGCGGCACCGGAGTTCGGCGCGGTGGCCCACACCACCACACCGTCCGCGCCGGCCGCGACAGCCCGTTCTGCGGCGCGGGCCACGCCGTCCTTACCGGTGGGCAGCCGTACGGTGCGGGCCAGACCTACCTCGGCGGTGCGCAGCGCACCCCGCATGGCCCGTACGCCCGAGTCGCCGTGCAGCCCGTCCTCGGCCAGCAGCACCACCCGGCGCAGCCCTTCGGCGCTCATCAGTTGGGCGAGCCGCCGGGCCACGTCCCCGGCGTCCGGGGTGACCTTGTAGATGAAGGCCCGCTGCGCCAGCGGCACCGCGATGGAGTCGCCGAAGGCCAGTGACACGAACGGCAGCCGAAGCTTCTGTGCCACCCCGATGACCGACATCGAGGTCTCCGCCAGGGTGGCACCGAGCAGGGCGTGCACGTCGTCGCGGCGGCCGAGCTCGGTTGCCTGTCGGGCGGCCAGCCGGGGATCGCTGCGGTTGTCCAGGACCTCGACGCGTACCGAGCGGCGTTGGTTGCCCACCGCCACGCCCTTCTCGTTGAGGGCTGCGACGCTGATGTCCAGCGCCCGCTGCTGGAGCACGCCCAGCGCCGCACCGGGGCCGGTCAGCTCCAGCGTGGCGCCGACGACCAGCTCGTGACCGGGGGTGGGCCGGGTGACGACGTTCTCCCGCTCGCCGTCGCGCCCGCAGGCGCCCAGCAGAAGCGTGCCCGCCGCCGCGGCCAGCACGCCGCGTCGGGTGATCACGGATGGGCCGGTTACCGGTGTCGCCATGAGTCGCCTTCCCGCCCGGCGACCTGCCGCCGGCTGTTCCGCGGGTATGCTCCCGGCCCCGTCGACCCGGCGTCAAATTATCCGGGTGTGGGCATGAACACGCAGGTGAAAGGCGGTGCGGGACCGCCGGAGGGAGTGCTGGGCACCGCCCCTGCCGACGTCGTCCTCAGGTCAGGAGCGGTAGCCGGCGGAGCGGTACTCGTACTCCCGATCGTCGTCGCGATCGCCGGTGTCCCGGGTGAAGTCCCAGCCGCCGGCGGCCTCCCGCCCGGGGCGCCCACCGACCGCGAACCCACCGATCTCCTGCCCTCGGCGCCAGCCGCGGAAGTAGCCTGTGGTGTTCTCGGCCAGGCTGGCCGCGTCCCGCACTATCCGCAGTGGTCGCTCCTCGCGCAACGGCGAGCCGGGCACCAGGTTGGCCTGCGGCACACGCTTGGGCAGCCCGGCGTTCGTCTCGGCGCCCACCGCGGGACGGGCCGCCTGTTCGGCGGCCTGCCAGCCGCTGTCGGCAGTTGTCGACCAGTCCAGGTCGGCCTCTTCGCCGTGTCCCACGAACCAGGCGGAGCGGGCCTGCGCGAAGATCAGCAGGTCGCCGTCGCCCTCGTCGGAGACCGGCGGTGTCCGGTGCTCGATCGGCGGCTCGGCCGCACGGCGGGCCGGTGGCAGGTCCAACCGCTCGGGTGCCCGGTTGCCGCGTTCCGGGCCGCCCCGATCGACGAGCCGTAGCGGCGGCGTCTCCGGTGGCGGCTCCGTCCCGTTGCGCAGCGCACGGTCGGCCAGCGGTGGCGGCTCGACCAGCCGCAGCACCGGAGGCTCTGGCGGCAGGTCGTCGGCGAGCCACGGCGGGGTGACCCGGCGGTCGGCACTGTGCTCGGTCGGAGCCTGCGGAGCACTGCGCCGACCCCGGTCGTCGTACGAGCCGACGACGGGATTGCGGGGCGAGGTGTCCGCCGGGTTCTCCGGGTTGTTGACGAGCGGCCAGTTCGAGCGGGACCCGGGGGGAGCGGTCTTGTCCTGCTCCGGCCGGGGCGTCGGCACCGGGACGCTGAGGTCGGTGGCGCTGAAGCCGCCGGCAGGTGCCGGTGGTTCGCCGTTTGTCTTCGGCCGGGGCGGGATGACTGTGCGCTGCCGCTCGGCCCGCGCGTGGTTGATCGCCGCGGTGGTGAGCGTCGGTCGGAACGGCTCGCCCGCCTCGGCGGGCGGGATGGAACCGCGCTGCGTCGGCGCGATCGGGGTGATCCCGGGCGGCGGCGGAGGCGGCGCGGAGATCGGTCGGTTGGTCGGGCCGTCGCCGCGCGCGGGGAGCGACTCAGCGCGCGATGGCGAAGCGGGCGGGCCGGCAACGGCGGCTGGCGTCATCGGGGCCGGCGCGACAGGCGGCGGAGCGACAGGCGCGGGTGCCACGGGTGGTGGCCCGAGCGGACGCGGAGAGGGCGGTGGGGCAGCGCCCGGCACCGGCTCCGGCCGGCTGCGGCGGCCACCGGCCGGCTCGGGGCCGTTGGGACGTACCGAGCGCAGACCGGTAGTGGTGCCCGGGGTGCTTGCCGACAGTTCGCCGACCTGCTCGCCGCGTCGCGCGGCGGCTCGTCGACCGGACGCCTGCACGGGCCCGGCGGTGCGGGCACGCAGGGCACCGACAAGTGCCTCGCAGCCGGCGTCACAGGCCCGCACCGAGGCGACCGCCTGCCGGATGGTCTCGGCGGCGGCGGAGGTGAGGGCCCGGTTGACCGTGGCCCGTCGGGGGGTCTCGGAGATGGCGACGCGCAGCGCGGTGACCGCCTCGTCGATCGCCTCCGCGTCACCCGCCCCTTCGGTGGCGAGCTGGGCGGCGACCGCGTCCGCCGTGACCGCGGCATCGCGGCCACGGCCGGCCGCGTCGGTCAACATGCCCGGCTCGGGCAGCGCGTCCAGCACGGCCAGCGGAATCGACTCGGCCGGGTCGGGGTAGGCGCGCAACGCGGCCGGGTAGAGCTCGCGGAGCACCTCGCGCAACGCGACAGCGGCGGAGTGCCGGCCGCTGGCCAGCGCGGCGTGCGCGGCGAGGACCTGCTTGTACCCGGCGAGGTCACGGGGGGCGGGCAGGGTCACCGCCGACAGTGCCCCGGCCTGCAACGCCCGGGCGAGGCCGATGGCACGCCGAACGGCAGGCGGAGACTGCATCTCCTCGAGCGAGTCGTCGTCGGCGAACCGCTCGGCGAAGTCGTCGACCGAGTCGTCGTCGGCGATCGCCAGGGGGCGACCGGCGGCACTGAGCAGAGAAGTGATCGTGTGGTCGTCGCTGTCGGCGGCTATCGCCGCACCGCTCGGCCCGCCTGAGCGTTCCACGAGCAGCGTGACCAGCCGGGCGTAGCCCGTCGGGTCGTCGCCGATCTCGCAGACATGCAGCAGACGGCCTGCGTCGTCGACCACAGCGGACGTCAGCGCCGATCCGGCCGAGACCGGTCGGTCGGCCGGGTCCGCCGAGGTCAGACCGCAGTACACGCGCACGAGCGCCACGGCGTCGTCCTCCTCCCGGGACACAGGGCTTTCTCTGCCAGAGACTGATGCTCCCTGGTGTGGGTCAGTCGCGCCAGTCCACGGTCGCAGAGATCTTCCCGACAATGGTCCGCCAACCCAGACTTGCGGTTTGTGCCCCAATTTTCTTCAGCCTACGCCGTCCCATGAAGCCGCCGATGCCGCCGCCGACGGACGCCCGCAGCGCTTCGTCCAGGTCGTCGAGACTGGAGCCGGTGGAGAGCATGTCCAGCACCGCCGGCAACCGCAGGGCGTACGCCAGGTCGCGGGCCACCTCGCCGGCCTCGATGAGCAGCGTCGGGTCCCAGGTGTCGTGCCCGCCGCGGAGGTTCTCCACGACGAGATCCAGTTCGTAGACGTCATCGTCCAGTGGTGCGATGTCTGCCGGTTCCACCCGTTCGGACAGTTCAGCCCAACTGTCCAGCTGAGACAGGTCGTTGGGCGCGCCGGAACGGACGAAATTGACGAGGGACTCGGGCGTCTTGAACAGCAGCAACCGGCCCCGGTGGGTCAGGAAGATCGGCACCTCCTCGTCGCCCGCCTCGTCGGCGGCGACCTCGTCGGCCTCGTCCTTCCCGTCCTCGGCGTCGTCGTCGCCCTGTGCCCGCTTCTCCTCGTCCTCACTCTCGGCGAACTCCCGGGCGACGTCCTCGTCGAGGATCACGACGTCACCCTCCTCCTCGTCGTCGTCCGCAGCCGTGTCGACCTGCCGGCGGGCGAGGAAGGGGTCGTCGGCGTCGCGTTCGGCCACGTCGGTCGGGGTCAGCTCGCTTGCCGGCCGGTACGCCCGCAGGGTGAAACCGGTGCCGGCGGGCAGCGCGATCTCCACCGGATCGATCCGCAGCTCGTCCCAGAGCGCGCGGTTCGCGGTCTGCGCGGCGGCGACGTCGGGCTCGGCGTCGGCCGGCTCGGCGACGTCCGGCTCGCTGGTGCCGGTCGTGTCATCGAGCTCGGGCTCGTCGGCGTCCGGCCGTTGGGGCGACTGGCGGGCCACGGTGACCTCCGTGTGCGTCGGGCTACCACCCCCGGCGCTGATGCCGGCGAGTGACTCTGGGCACATACCCTAGTTGGCTGCGCTCGGTAACCGCTGGCCGCACCCCGGTGGCCCACCACCCGGATAACAAGTAGCGTGTCTACCTATGAATGCGCAGGCGCTGCACGGACACCTCGACGCCCTGCTCCTGGCGGTGCTGGAACGAGGGGCGCTGCACGGCTACGCCATCATCGAGGCCCTGCGGGCGCGCAGCGACGGCCACCTCGACCTGCCCACTGGCACCGTCTACCCGGCGCTGCGGCGGCTGGAGCGCGCCGGGCACGTGGTCAGCGCGTGGAGCACAGTCAGCGGGCGGGAACGGCGGACCTACGAGTTGACCGACACCGGCCGGCGGGCCCTGGCCGACCAGCGGTCCGGATGGCGAGAGTTCAGCGCGACGGTCGGCCGATTCCTGGACCCGGGCACCGCACCCACCGCGATGGGCTGAACGTCAGCGGGTGGCCAGCAGCCAGGTGCGGGCGGCGCTGCCCAGCCAGGCGTGGGCGGCAGCGCCGACGACCATGCCGATGATCATCGGTGGCCAGGTCAGGGCGGCGTCCCACAGCAGGATGGACCAGGCGAACAGCCCGACCCCGGCCACCGCGCCCAGCAGGGCGGCCCCGGTCAACGCGACACCGGAGCCGTGGGCCAGCACGGTCAGGGCGGGCCGCGCCGAGCGGGCGGTGGCCGTGACCAGCACCAGCCCGGCCAGGCCGAGCAGGAACGCCCCTGCCCAGATCCACTCCACCGCCTGTGACAACAGCAGGTAACCGGCAGGCGGTCGCGGGCCGCCGCTCCAACTCGACCCCTGCCAGGTGAGGTCACCGGCGATCGAGCCGGTCGCGGCGATGGCGACCACTCGCAGGGACAGCCCGCGCAACGCGGCCACCGCGAGTTCGGCCTGGTAGGCCGGGGCAAGCTGATCCGGCGTACCGAAGTCGGCGACCGCCTGGCGGGCCGCCTCACGCGGCGGCAGGCCGCTGTCCCGGTACGCCTCGACGGCGTCGAGCAGCCCGTGCCGGGCCTCGGTCATCAGGTCGGCTCGCAGCCGGCGCGGCCCTTGGAGCCGACTGCCGAGCTGCCGCAGGTGCTCCTCGACAAACACGTCGTCCCTGACCGGCATGGCCCCACCCTGCCATGTGGGTGGGCGTTCCGGCCTCGGGGACATCCCGGAGGCGCCCCCGACGGATCAGCCTGACACCGCGAGGTAGCCGTGCTCGGCGGCCTGCTGCAACACCCACTGTTCCCGGTACCAGCCGGGCGTCGCCACGAGCGCGGCGTGTCGACCCCGCTGCACGACCCGGCCGGCGTCCAGCACCACGATCTCGTCGACGTCGGCGAGCCCGCTGAGCCGGTGGGTGATCAGCAGCACCGAATGCCCGGGCGGGGTCGCGGCCAACGCGGTGCCCAGCACCTGGTCGGCGGCGACCGGGTCGAGGCCCTCGGTGGGCTCGTCGAGCACCAGTACCCCGGGCGCGGCGAGCAGGGCGCGGGCCAGCGCGAGCCGCTGCCGTTGGCCACCGGAGAGCTGGGCGCCCTCCTCGCCGACCACCGTGTCCCAGCCGTCCGGCTGCGCCCGGACCCAGTCCGCCAGCCCGGCGGCGGTGGCGGCGGCGGCAAGCGCGTCCTCGTCCGCACCCGGACGGCCGAGCAGCATGTTCTCCCGGACGGTGGCGTGAAAGACGTACGCCTCGGCGAGCAGCCCGCCGACCAGATGGGGCAGTTCCTCGGGCGGGTACGCCGACACGTCCCGCCCGTCCAGGGTGACCCGGCCGGCGGCGGGGGACACCGCACCGGTCAGGACGGCGGCCAGGGTGCTCTTGCCCGCGCCGCTCGGGCCGACGACCGCGACCCGCCGTCCGGGTGGCAGCTCGAGGTCGAACCCGTCGAGCGCGGCGGAAGCACCGACCCGGTACCGGACCGTCACCGCCTCGAACCGGACCGTCGCGGCCTGCCGCCCACCGGCGGCGTCACCCGTGTCGACCGGCCCGGCCACGCTCGTCTCGGCCGTCTCGGCCGTCTCGGTCCCGGCGCGGTCGGTGGTGAGCAGTTGGGCCACCCGGGTCAGCCCGGACCGCAGACCGGTCCACTGCCGGGCGGCACCGACGAGCGCGAGGGCGATCTCCACGGCGGCCAGGGTGCCGACGGCCAGGACGCCGACAAGTACCCCGTCCACACCGGCGTCGAGGGCCACGAGCACCACCGCACCGGCGGTGAGACCGGCCACCAGCACACCGGCCGCGTCGACGGCGAAGCCGAGCGCGGCGAGTCGCCGTTCCAGCCGAGCCAGCCGGCGGGCCCGGTGATCGGCTGCCGCCAGCGCGTCCGAGGTGGCACCGAAGGCGGCCAGGTCGGCAGCGCCGTGGGTGAGATCGATCGCGTCGGTGGCGAGCGCACCACGCAGCGGCGCCACCTCCGCACCGGCCCGTCGGGTCAGCGCGGTCGCCAACGCCGGCAGGGCCACGGCGGCCACCAGCAGCCCGGCGGCGAGAGCGAGCGCGGCCGGCGGCGAGACCAGCGCGGTCAGCCCGACGGCCAGTACGCTCACCAGCCCGGCCGCGGCTGCCGGCACGACCACCCGGAGCAGCAGGTCCTGTACCGCCTCCACATCGGAGACAAGTCGGCTCAGCGCGTCTCCGCTGCGGGGCGGGTCACCATGCCGGGTCGCCAGCGTGTCGAAGACCCGGGCCCGGACGTCGGTGACCAGGCGCAGCACGGCGTCGTGCCCGGCCAGGCGTTCGGTGTAGCGCAGTACGCCCCGGCTCACCGCCAGCGCCCGTACCGCGACGATCGCCACGGTGAGCCGATCCAGCGGAGGCTGACCGGCGGCGGTCATCAGCAGCCAGGTCGCGGTCGCCATCAGGGCGAGCCCGGCGAACTCGGTGGCGGAGGCGAGCAGCCCGGCGCCGATCAGGCGCTTCAGGTACGGCCGGGCCAGCCGCAGCACGACCAGCTCGGGCGAGTGTCCGCCGCTCATCGCGCCGCCTCGCTTCGCTCGGTGCGGCGACGAGATACCAGCGCGCTGGTGCGCCCGCTCATCGGCGCTCCCCGGCCGGTGCCGGAGTGAGTTCGGTGACCCGCCCGTCCTCGACCCGCAGGATCCGGTCGACGTCGGTGAGCAGCGCGGGCCGGTGAGCCACCAGGAGCGCGGTACGGCCGGCGACCAACTCACGGGTGG
The DNA here is from genome assembly GCF_016863495.1 of Micromonospora andamanensis. Lineage (GTDB taxonomy): Bacteria > Actinomycetota > Actinomycetes > Mycobacteriales > Micromonosporaceae > Micromonospora > Micromonospora andamanensis. The sequence goes on along the minus strand of NZ_BOOZ01000008.1, from coordinate 94,880 downwards.
CCGACAGCACCGCCGCCTCGGCGGCGGCGTCGAGGCGCGCGGTCGGTTCGTCGAGCAGGACCACAGGTGCGTCCCGCAGGAACGCCCGGGCCAGGGCGACTCGTTGCCGCTGCCCGCTGGACAGACCGTGCCCCCGCTCGCCGAGCAGGGTGTCCAGCCCGTCGGGCAGGGCGGTGACCACCTCGTCCAGCGCGGCGGCGCGGACCGCGGCGGCGAGATCGGCGGCTGTGGCGTCGGGGGTGCCGAGCCGGATGTTGTCGGCCAGCGACGTGGCGAACAGGTGGGCCCGCTGGGGCACCCACGCCACCTGTCGTCGCCAGTCGTCGAGGTCGGCCTCGGCCAGGTCGACCCCGCCGACGGTGACCCGGCCGTCGGTCGGGCTCACGAAGCCGAGCAGCAGGTTGAGCAGGGTGCTTTTGCCGGCACCACTCGGCCCGATGATCGCGATGCGTTCGCCCGGCCGGATGGTCAACGACACGTCGCGCAACGCCGTGGTGCGCTCGTACGTGACGGTCACCGATTCGAAGCGGATCTCGGCGCGCCCGTCCGGTCGTGGGCCCGGCTGCCTCGCCGGTGCCGGGGGTGCCGAGCCGGAGAGGGTGAGCGCCTCGTCCAGCGCGGTGAGCCCTTCCATGCTCGCGTGGAACCGGCTGCCGGCCGCCCGCAGCGGCAGGTACGCCTCCGGGGTCAGCAGCAGCACCAGCAGCGCGGTCTGCAACGCCAAACCGCCGCCGAGCAGCCGGATGCCGACCGGGACGGCGACAAGCGCCACCGACAGGGTGGCGACGAGTTCCAGCACCAGCGCGGAGAGAAAGGCGATCCGCAGCGTCTTCATGGTGGCGATCCGGTGACCGTCGGCCATCCGTCGGACCGCGTCGGTCTGCGCCCGGGCCCGGCCGAACGCGCGCAGCGTGGGCAGACCGGCCACCATGTCCAGGAAGTGCCCGCCGAGCAGCGACAGCCGTCGCCACTGGCGCTCGGTGGCGGCCTGGGCCTGCCAGCCGAGCAACGCGCCGAAGATCGGGATGAGCGGTAGCGTCAGCGCGATGATCACCGCGGAGCTCCAGTCGGCGACGAGGACCCGGCCCAGCACCGCCACCGGCACGGTGATGCTGAGCACGAGTTGCGGCAGGTAGCCGGTGAAATAGGCGTCGAGCGCGTCCAGTCCCCGACCGGCGAGCGTGGCCAGCTGCCCGGCCCGCTGACCGGCGACCCAACCCGGCCCGTGTCGGGCGACCGCACCCAACAGGTCCGCCCGCAGTGCCGCCTTGACCGTCGCGGCCACCCGCGCGGACACCGCGCCCTGTGCCCAGACCACGAGCGAGCGGGCCGCGACGGCGGCCAGCAGACCGACGAGCGCGGCCCGGTCCAGTCGCCCGGTGAAGGCCGTGGCCAGCAGCACGGCCAGGGCGGTGGCCTGTGCCACGACCAGTCCGGCGGCGAGCACGCCGAGCAGCGCGAGCAGGGCTAGGTCGCGTCGGGCAGCGGGAACCCGACGCAGCAGCCGCGGGTCGAAGGGGCGGCGGCGGCTCACCAGTACACCGGTGCCCTGCCGTCGGCCCGTCCCCGGAAAATCCACAAGCACATCGCCTGGAAGCCTAGTAGGGCCGGCAGCAGCGGTACCGTCAGCCAGCCCAGCAGACGCAGGGTCGGCCCGCTGGCGGCCGCATCGGTCACCGTCAGTGACGCGCTCGGTTCCACGGTCGACACCAGCGCGTACGGCCAGAGGGTCGCCCCGATCAGCAGCACCGGGAGTGCGAGCGCCGTCGCGGTGGCCGCGAAGGCCAGCCCGGGCCGCCGCCGCCCGAGCGCCGCCCGCGCCGCCAGCAGGGCCGTCACCAGCAACACCGCCAGCAGTACGCCGACCGCGGGGCGCTGCGCGGCGGCGCGTACCCGGTCGGAGAGCAAGCCGGCGACGGTGGCCGCGCCGACCGCGACGATCGCGGTGAGGAGTAGCCGGCGGGCCAGTGGTCGGAGCCGGTCGCCCTCGACTGTGGGTAACTGGAGCGTGAGGAAAGTCGCACCGTGCGCCACGACCAGCGCCAGCACGGCCAGCCCGGTGGCGGCGGCGAACGGAGTGAACAGGTGCGTCACCCCGGCGACGTGTCCGTCGGCGCGCAGCGGTACGCCCTGGAGCAGTCCGGCGAGCACCACACCCCAGCCGAGCGCGGCGAGCAGGCTGCCGACCACGATCACCCGGTCCCAGGCGGCGCGGGCCCGCGCGCTGTCCGGCCGGCTGCGGAGCTGCACCCCGGCGGTCACCAGGATCACTCCGGCGAGCGCGGCGGCCACCGCCGGGTAGCTGCCGGCGAGCAGTTCCCCCTCCAGCACGGGAAACGCGCCGAACAGGATGCCGGCGGCGGCCACCAGCCACACCTCGTTGCCGAGGAAGAAAGGACCTACCGCGTTGAGGGCGGCGCGTCGGCGTGGCGCGTCAGCGCCACGGGCGAGCAGCAGGCCGACGCCGTAGTCGTAGCCGCCGAGCACCAGGTAGCCGGCGAAGAAGAGGCCGAGTAGGGCGTACCAGGCGAGTTCCATCTCCGGCTCCTCAGGCGAAAGCGGGTTCGGGGCGTGGGTCGTCGGCCGGCGGTTGGGCCGGCGGGCGGCCGAGAGCGGGGTCTGCGGCACCCCGGGCGGCGTACCGGGCGAGCAGCATCCAGTTGGTGACGGCGAGCGTGCCGAGCAGCAGGGTGAAGCCGACAAGCGAGGCCGCCATCAGCCAGGGGCTGATCGGCGAGACCGCCTGGTCCACAGGCAGCAGCCCGTACGCCACCCAGGGATGGCGGCCGACCTCGCGGGCGATCCAGCCGAGGATCAGCGCGACGAACGGCAGGGGCAGGGCGAGCATCAGCAGCCACAGTGGGAATCGGAGGCGGATGATCCAGTCCCGCCAGAGCAGCGGGACGAGCAGCCAGAGCAGGCCGAGGGCGAAACCGATAAGGATCATGAAGCCGAGGCCGACGTTCGACAGCGCGGGAGGCAGGTAGTCGCCGGGGCCGAACCGGCTGGTCCAGTCGGCGATCAGCACCTCGGCCTGCGGGCTGTCGCCGCCGAACTTGGTGGGTTGCACGCCGCCCACCGGCCCGAACTGGGCGAAGCCGAAACCCTGCACGAGGGTGATCGCCAGCGCGGCGGTGACCAGACCGATCCGCAGCGAGCTGCGGAACAGCGCAAGGTCCGGGGTGCGGCGGTTGAGGTGCCAGGCGCTTATCGCCGCCATCAGCAGGCCGCCGGTGAGCAGGGCGGCGGACACCACGTGCCCGAGAGCCATCCACAGGGCCGGGTTGGTCAGCAGCGCCGCGAAGTCGGTCAGGTGGGCTACGCCGTCGCGCACCTCGTAGCCGACCGGGTTCTGCAACCAGGAGTTGGCCACCATGATCCAGAACGCCGAGGCGTACGCGGTGATCGCGACTCCGTAGAGCAGCGCGAGGTGCGCGCCGCGCCGCAGCCGGTGCCAACCGAAGATCCACATACCGAGGAACGTCGACTCCAGGAAGAAGGCGACAAGGGTCTCGATCGCCAGTGGGGCGCCGAAGACGTTGCCGACGTAGCGCGACAGCCCGCTCCAGTTCAGCCCGAACTGGAACTCCATCACGACGCCCGTCGCGATGCCGAGCACGTAGTTGATCACGTAGAGCTGGCCCCAGAAGCGGGTCAGCCGCTCCCACCTGTGGTTGCCGGTGACCACCCAGGCGGTCTGCATCCCGACGAGCAGGGTGACCAGGCCGAGCGTGACGGCCACGAAGAGGAAGTGGACCGAGGCGGTGGTGGCGAACTGCAGGCGAGCGAGGAGCAGGGTGTCCATGGTGGGCTCTCCCGGGACAGGATTCATTGCGAATAGGGAGCCTACACGTAGAGACGCTACATATACTGTCGCGATGCGCGCCGGGTCGGCATGATCAGGGTTAGTTCAGGGTCGGTCAGCTGAGGAAGAGCGAGACCGGCAGGGCGGCCACCGTCACGGTCACGGTCAGGGCGGTGGCGCCGAGCAACCGAGCCGGCCGCTCGGTGACCAGCAACCGCTGCACCCGTACGTCCAGATCCCGGTCGCCCACGCCGAGCGCACCGGCCGGCGTGATCCGGTTTCCGGCGGCGGCGAACCGGCGCAACGCACCGGCCAGCGGAGCCTCGGCGTGCAACTCGCGGGCCTTGTCGTCGGCGCGCATCTCGACAAGCAGGGACACCCGCTCGTGGGCATCGCGGACCCAGCGGATCCAGGGCAACGCGCGACAGAGCGCGGTGAACGGCAGCAGCACCAGGTCGTGTCGCTCCTGCGCGTGCGCCCGCTCGTGGGTCAGCACCGCCGCCAGCTCAGCCCGGTCGAGCAGGCTGAGCGTGCCGGCGCTGACCACCACCCGGGGCTTCACCCCCGGAAGGCAGTACGCGGCCGCACCCGGGTGGTCGAGGACAAGTGCCCCGGGCACCGTCGGATCCCGCCGGGCGACCAGGGTGAGCAGGTCCCGGTGCCGACGCTGGGCGCGTACCGTGCCGTGGATGCTGCGTACCGTCGTGGTCAGCAGCACCGCCCCGACGCCGAGACCGACGCCGACCAGCCCCAGGTGCAGCGCACCGAGACCGGCGGGCAGGGTGCCGTGCCAGAGATCGTCGACCAGGGCCAGCAGGGCGCTGCCGGTGCCCCGCTGGTACGGGGCGAGGCCCAGCGCGATGGGTAGGCCCATCGCGGAGAGACCGACCCCCAGGCCGATCGCCTGCCAGCAGAGGATCGCCACCCGGGGGCTGCGCCACGTCCAGGTGGACCGGGCCAGCACCTGGGCGATCAGCCAGCACGCCACCATCGAGGCGGCGAAGTGCAGGGTGTGCGCCACGGCGTCGCCCTACCGCTCCGCGGCCTCGTCGGCCCGGCCGGCGCGCGACGCCGGGTCACCCTGCGGCGACTCGACCCGGTCGGTCAACCCGCGACCCGGGCCGTCCGCCTGCCCAGGTGCGTCGGCAGTCATCCCGGCCTCCGCCGCGAGCGCGGCGCGCAGCACGTCGGCCTCGGTGCCGGTGACCGAGTGGGCGAAGCGGACAAGCGCCGCGTCGCGGCTGCCACCCAGGTCGAGCGCGTCGAGCATGAGCTGGGCGATGTACGCCTCGCGGCTGGCCGCGGCACGGTAACGCCACGCCCGACCCTCCCGCTCGCGCTGCACCATGCCCTTACCGGCCAGTCGGTCCAGCACGGTCATCACCGTGGTGTAGGCCAGCTCCCGCCCGTCCAGGGCGTCGGCCACCTCGCGCACGGTGACACCGTCCGACGTGGCGGGCACCGAGTCCCACAGCACGTCCATCACCGCACGCTCAAGATCCCCCAGCCGAGTCACCCCTGAATCCTACCCCCCGTAGTAGACCCACCCCCACCCCGTCCACCCCGGCCCGTGCCAGCAACTTCGGGAACAGTGCTGCCTTACCCCGGGCCCGTGCCGGCAACTTCGGGGATAGTGCTGCCTTACCCCGGGCCCGTGCCGGCAACTTCGGGGATAGTGCTGCCTCAGCCCGAGCCGCCTCAGCAGGTGCGGGATGTTGTCGTCCGGCACCGGGGCCACGCCGTCGACCAGGAAGCCGACGCTGGGCAGCACCCCGCAAGCCGTGACCCACGGACGCCCCGCGCCCACGTCAGGGGTTTCCGGGGAGCCCCGCCCGCGCAGGGATCAAGCCTGACCGCCCGGAGCGGGCGGGGCTCCCCGGAAACCCCACCCAAGCGGGGCTCCCGGAAACCCCAAGAGCAAGGGAAGTCAAACCCCCTTGGGATGCCAGACCGTCTTCGTCTCCAACAGAGATGTCATCCGACCGAGCCCCGGATCCGCCGACCAGTCGTGGCCCTGCGGTGCCGGGCGGAGCACCCGCTTGAGGTTCTCCGCCGCCTTGACCTCCAGGTCCGCGGCCAGCTCCGGGTCGGTCACGCCGGTCAGGTCGATGGCGTTGACGTCCATGTGCGCGGCCAGCGTGGGTACGGTCTCCGGCAGGCGACCGGTGAGGATGTTGACCACCCCGCCCGGCAGGTCCGAGGTGGCCAGCACCTCGGCCAGGGTGACCGCGGCCAGCGGTGCCGCCGGCGAGGCGGCCACCACCACCGTGTTGCCGGTGACGATCGCCGGGGCGATCACACTGACCAGACCGAGCAGCGCCGGTGCCTCGGGGGCCACCACCGCCACCACCCCTGTCGGCTCGGGTGCCGACAGGTTGAAGTACGGCCCGGCGACCGGGTTCGCGCCGCCGTACACCTGCGGGAGCTTGTCCGACCAGCCGGCGTACCAGACCCAGCGGTCGGTCGCCGCGTCCACCTCGTCGGCCGGTACGCCGAGCGCGACGAACTGCTCGCGCCGGCCTTCGAGCATCTCGGCGACCCGGTAGAGGATCTGACCCCGGTTGTACGCGGTCGCCCCGGCCCAGCCCTTCACCGCCGCGCGGGCGGCCACCACGGCGTCCCGCGCGTCCTTGCGCGAGGCCAGCGACACGTTGGAGTCCTGCACGAGATACGACCGTCCCGACTCGCTACGCGGGAACTTCCCGCCGATGAAGAGCTTGTACGTCTTGCGTACCGCGACCCGCTCAGACATTGAGGTACGCCTCCAGCCCGTGCCGGCCGCCCTCGCGACCGTAGCCCGACTCCTTGTATCCGCCGAACGGCGAGGTCGGGTCGAACTTGTTGAACGTGTTGGCCCAGACCACTCCGGCGCGCAGCCGGTCGGCCATCCACAGGATCCGGGAGCCCTTCTCGGTCCAGATCCCGGCCGACAACCCGTACGGCGTGTTGTTGGCCTTTTCCACGGCCTCGGCCGGGGTGCGGAAGGTGAGTACGGACAGCACCGGGCCGAAGATCTCCTCGCGGGCGATCCGGTGGGCCTGGGTGACGCCGGTGAAGATGGTGGGCGCGAACCAGAAGCCCCGGTCGGGCAGCTCGCAGGGGGGTGACCACTGCTGCGCGCCCTCGGCGGCGCCGGCCTCGGTCAGCTCCCGGATGCGGGACAGCTGCGCGGCGGAGTTGATGGCACCGATGTCGGTGTTCTTGTCCAGCGGGTCACCGAGGCGCAGCTGGGCCATCCGCCGCTTGAGCGACTCCAGCACCTGCTCGGCGACGGACTCCTGGATCAGCAGCCGGGAACCGGCGCAGCAGACGTGCCCCTGGTTGAAGAAGATGCCGTTGACGATGCCCTCGACGGCCTGGTCGACCGGGGCGTCGTCGAAGACGATGTTGGCGGCCTTGCCGCCAAGTTCCAGGGTGAGCTTCTTGCGGCTGCCGGCGACCGCGCGGGCGATGGCCCGCCCGACGTCGGTGGAGCCGGTAAAGGCGACCTTGTCCACGCCGTCGTGCTCGATGAGCGCCCGGCCGGTCTCGCCGGCACCGGTGACGATGTTGACCACGCCGGCCGGCAGGTCGGCCTGCTGGCAGATCTCGGCGAAGAGCAGCGCGGTCAGCGGGGTGGTCTCGGCCGGCTTCAACACCACTGTGTTGCCGGCGGCAAGCGCCGGGGCGATCTTCCAGGCCAGCATCAGCAGCGGGAAGTTCCACGGGATGACCTGCGCCGCCACGCCGAGCGGCTGCGGGCTGGTGCCGCTCTGCTGGCTCGTCGGCCTCCGGCCGAACCCGGCGTACTCCAGCTTGTCGGCCCAGCCGGCGTAGTAGAAGAAGTGCGCGGCGACCAGCGGCAGGTCGACGTCCCGGGATTCCCTGATCGGCTTGCCGTTGTCGAGCGACTCCAGCACGGCGAGTTCGCGGGAGCGTTCCTGGATGATCCGGGCGATGCGGAACAGGTACTTGGCCCGGTCCCGGCCCGGCATCGGCCCCCAGACCTTCTCGTACGCCTTGCGGGCTGCCCGGACGGCGCGGTCAACGTCCTGCGCGCCGCCCTCGGCGACCTCGGCCAGCACCTCCTCGGAGGCCGGGTTGATCGACTTGAAGCTGGATCCGTCGGCCGGGTCGACGAACTTCCCGTCGATGAAGAGCCCGTACGAGGGCTTGAGGTCTACCACCGAGCGTGACTCGGGGGCGGGTGCGTATTCGAACATCGCGGTCAGTCCAGGGTGAAGTAGTCGGGACCGGCGTACACGCCGGTCGTCAGCTTGGTGCGCTGCATGAGCAGGTCGTTGAGGAGGCTGGAGGCGCCGAAGCGGAACCAGTCCGGGTGCAGCCAGTCCGGGCCGACGGTCTCGTTGACCATGACCAGGTACTTGATCGCGTCCTTGGTGGTCTTGATGCCGCCGGCCGGTTTCACGCCGACCTGCCGCCCGGTGGCGGCCCGGAAGTCGCGTACCGCCTCCAGCATCACCAGGGTCACCGGCAACGTGGCGGCGACCGGGACCTTGCCGGTGGAGGTCTTGATGAAGTCACCGCCGGCCAGCATCGCCAGCCACGAGGCGCGGCGCACGTTGTCGTAGGTGGCCAGCTCGCCGGTCTCCAGGATCACCTTGAGGTGGGCGTCCCCGCAGGCATGCTTGGTGGCGACGATCTCGTCGTACACCTCGGAGTAGCGGCCGGCCAGGAATGCGCCCCGGTTGATGACCATGTCGATCTCGTCGGCGCCCGCTTCGACGGCGGCGCGGGTGTCGGCGAGCTTGATCTCCAGCGGTGCCTGGCCCGACGGGAACGACGTCGCCACGCTGGCCAGATGAACTGCGCTGCCGCGCAACACCTCGGCCACGTACGGGACCATCGCCGGGTAGACGCATACCGCGCCGACGTGCGGGCAGGACGGGTCGGCCGGATCGGGTCGCAGCGCCTTGGCGGCGAGCGCCCGCACCTTGCCGGGCGTGTCCGCGCCCTCAAGGGTCGTCAGGTCGACCATCCGGATGGCGAGGTCGATCGCCTCAGCCTTGGCAGTGGTCTTGATGGATCGGGTGCCGAGTTGGGCTGCCCGCTGCTCCGCGCCGACCTGGTCCACGCCCGGTAGGCCGTGCAGGAAGGTCCGCAGAGCGGTCTCGGATCGTCCCAGCTCGGAGAGGTCCGAGCGGGCCGACGTCGCTGTCGCCGTCATGCCCCGAAGTCTACGCAGGTTCCGGTCGCATGATCTTGGTCACTGTGGTCGTCGGAGCGCTCCCGGGTGAGCGACGTCGCTGGTCGTGCCCGGGGCCCGCGCGCCGGTGTCCGGGGCGGGTAGGTTGAGCGATCGTGGACGTACTCGTCATTGACCACCCGCTCGCCCAGTCCCGGCTGACCGCCATGCGGGACGAACGCACCGACTCCGCCATGTTCCGGGCGGCGCTGCACGAACTCACCACCATGCTTGTGTACGAGGCGGCGCGCTCCTTCCCGGTGGAGACCTACCCGGTGCAGACGCCGGTGACCGGCACCGAGGGCACCCGGCTGGCCAATCCGCCGCTGCTGGTGCCGGTGCTGCGGGCGGGCCTCGGCATGGCCGACGCCGCGCTCGGGCTGCTGCCCGAGTCCTCGATGGGTTTCGTCGGGCTGGCCCGGGACGAGGAGACGTTCGAGCCGCGCGCCTACATGGAGTCGCTACCCCGGGATCTCGCCGGCCTGCCCGTGCTGGTCCTCGACCCGATGCTGGCCACCGGCGGCTCACTTGAGCACTGCTGCCGGCTGCTGGCCGAGCGGGGCTGCACCGACATCACAGTGCTCTGTGTGCTCGCCGCGCCGGCCGGCATCCAGCGGTTGGAGCGTTCCGGACTGCCGTTGCGCCTGGTCACCGCCGCTGTCGACGACGGCCTCAACGACAGCATGTTCATCGTGCCGGGCCTCGGTGACGCCGGTGACCGGCAGTTCGGCGGCATGCCCCGCTTCTGAGCGCCGGCAGCGCCGGGCGAACGACCGTGCCGATCGGCCGGCAGCGGGCCACAGCCGCCGGACAGCGGGCGTCGGCCGCCGGCAGTGGGCCACGGCCGCCGGCAGTGGGCCACGGCCGCTCATTCCGGCGGCGGTTTGTGCTGCGGGCAGTGGCGTCCAGCGGCTAGCGTCTCGGGCCATGACTGGTGTTCCGCTCGCCGAGGAACTGCTCCTGCTCGCCTACGACGACGAAACCGGCAAGGCGACCCTGCCGCGGATCAGCCTCGACCTGGGCATGGCCGCCGCAGTCCTGATCGAACTGGCCCTGGCTGGCCGGATCGCGTACGCCGACGGGGCCCTGACGGCTGTGGATCCGACGCCGACAGGTGAACCGGTCACCGACGCGGTGTTGGCCAAGATCGTGGCGGACACGCCGCACAGCCCGTCGTCGTGGGTACAGCGGCTGCGGCACGGCCTGCGCGACCGGATCCTCGGTGACCTCTGCGAGCAGGGCGTCGTCCGGGACGTCGACGAGACGGAACTGGGCTTCATCCACGTGCACAGGTACCCGGTGGTGGACCCGTCGGTGGAGGAGGAGACCCGGCAGCGGCTCGCCGTGGTGCTCACCGGCGCCGCTCCGGATGAGCGGACCGCCGCCCTCGCGACCCTGGTCGCCGTGCTCCGGATGGAATCCGCCCTCGGGGTCACCGGCGAGGACGCCGACGCCGCCCGCCAACGGCTGGAGGAGATCGCCAGCGGCGCCGGCTTCTCCGGCGAGGTCAGCCTGGAGGACTCGGTGATCCGCCCCTCGGTCGCCCTCGTGGTGGCCGCCCTGGGCCGCGCCGTAGAGCACGCCCTAGGCCCCCGCCGCTGACCCACCCACCCCCTTCTCCTCCGTTGATCATGAGGTTAGCGGCGGAGTTGATCTCCAAGACTGCCGCCAACCTCATGATCAACCAGGGATGCCCAGGGCGGTCGCGATCTCGGTGCGGAGGGTGGTGGTGGCGGACGCCGCGCGGGTGCGGGCGGCGGGGGTGTCGCCGTCGGTGACGGGTTCCACCACTTCCAGGTACGCCTTGAGCTTCGGTTCGGTGCCGGAGGGGCGGATCACCACCCGAGCCGTCTCGGTCCGCAGGATCACCACGTCGGCGTCGGGGAGCAGGTCCCGTGTCTCGGTGACCGGCTGGCCGAGCAGGGTGGTCGGGGTGTCAGCGCGGATCCGCGCCATCGCGTCGGCGATCAGGCGCAGGTCGTCGACGCGTACCGAGAGTTGGTCGGTCTGGTGCACACCGAACTCGGCGGCCAACTCGTCGAGCCGGTCGGTGAGCGTGCGGCCCTGCGCCTTGAGGCCGGCGGCCAACTCGGCCACGGTCAGCGCGGCGGTGATGCCGTCCTTGTCGCGTACGTGGTCCGGGGCGACGCAGTAGCCGAGCGCCTCCTCGTAACCGAACACCAGCGGTTCACCGCCGTCACCGGCCCGGACGATCCACTTGAACCCGGTGAGCGTCTCCCCGTACGGCAAGCCACGCGCTGCGCACATCGCCCGCAGCAACGACGACGAGACGATCGTGGTGGCGTACAGGCCGGTGACTCCGCGTCGCATCAGGTGGTCGGCGAGCAGCACGCCCACCTCGTCGCCGCGTAGCATCCGCCAACCCGATCCGTTGGAACCGCCGGCCGCGTCGCGGACCGCGACGGCACAGCGGTCGGCGTCGGGGTCGTTGGCGATGGCCAGGTCGGCGTCGGTACGTTCGGCGAGCGCGACCAGCCGGTCCACCGCGCCCGGCTCCTCGGGGTTGGGGAAGCTGACCGTCGGAAAGTCCGGGTCGGGCTCGGCCTGGTCCGGCACCACGCCGGGCACCGGGAAACCGGCGGCGGCGAACGCGGCGGTGAGCACCGCCGCCCCGACACCGTGCAGCGGGGTGTACGCCACGGTCAGCTCCCGTGGGCCACCCGGCGTGACCACCTCGACCGCCCGGCCCACGTACGCGGCGACCAGGTCGTCACCGAGCACCTGGCCGGCGGGGCCGAGCGGCACCTGGGCCAGCGGGCCCACCGCGCGGATGGCGGCCTCGATGCCGGCGTCGGCCGGCGGCACGATCTGCGCTCCGGTACCCAGGTCGCCGCCCAGCTCAGCGCCGAGATACACCTTGTAGCCGTTGTCCTGTGGCGGGTTGTGGCTGGCGGTCACCATCACCCCCGCTACCGCCGACAGGTGCCGCACCGCGTACGCGAGCACCGGGGTTGGCAGTGGGCGGGGCAGCAACAGCGCCGGTCGTCCCGCCCCGGTGGCCACCTGCGCGGTGCGCTCGGCAAACTCGCGGGAACCGCGCCGGGCGTCGTACCCGATCACCAGCGGACCGGTGCCGCCCTGGGCGGCGAGCCAGGCGACCAGCCCGGCGGCGGCCTGGGTGACCACCGCGAGGTTCATCCCGTTGGGTCCGGCACGCAGCGGCCCACGCAGCCCGGCGGTGCCGAAGGTCAACGGACCGGCGAACCGGTCCGCCAGCTCCGGCGCGCTCGCCGGCAGCCGGTCGAGCACCGCCCGCAGCTCCGCCCGACCGGCCGGGTCAGGGTCGTCGGCGAGCCAGCGTTCGGCCCGCTCGCGGATGGTGTCGAGGTCAGTGTGCTCCGCCGCCATGGCCTCTTGATAGCACGGCGGCGGATCTCCACGGGCGTGCGCCCCGGCTCAGCCGGCCGCAGTGAGCTGGAAAGACTTGAGCATCTCCGCGTAGATCGGCTTGCTCTCCTCGAAGCGGGCGTCGTTCGAGGTGAGGTAGAACGAGTAGAGCCGCCCGTCGTGCGCGACTCCGTGCCAGATGCCGTGCCGCATGGCGTCGCCGTCGCCGCAGGTGTACTCGAACTCTGCCGAGGGCTTGCCGGCGAGTTCCTTCTCGGCCATGGCGATCTGGGTGTACGGCTTGGCGCACGAGGTCGACCGGGTCTTCAGGCCGTTCTCGGCGACCTGCGCCCAACGGACCGAGGTGCCGCTCCACTTCTCGTTGAGGATGCGCACCCGACGGCCGCTGTCGTCCGGGTCGGTGTAGTCGATGTAGACGCCGCCAGTCGCGCGCTTCCAGCCCTTGGGCACCAGCACCTGTACCCCGCGTGCCGAGTGCTCCTGCATCTCGATGCCGGGGCCCTCGTCGGCCGAGTTGGACGGCTCGGCGACCGGGGTGGTGGGCGTCTCGTCGCCGCCGCTGGCGAAGGCCACGATGCCGATCAGCAGCAGCACCGCGAGGCCGCCGGCCGCCGCCAGCTGCATCCTGCGTGGCCAGCCCTTCACGGTGTCGACCACCCGGGTGCCGGCGGCCTTCGCCCGGTCGACCGGGCTGCTGCCGCCGCCCGGAGCGGGGGCCGGCGTGCCGTACGGCTGGTTCGGCGCGGCCGGCCACTGGGCACCGCCGTAGCTGCCGACCTGCTGGGTCGCGTCGGGCTGGGCACCGCCGTAGCCGCCGACCCGCTGGGTCGCGTCGGGCTGGGTACCGTACCCGCCGAGCTGCTGGGTGGCGTCGGGCCCGGCGCCGTAGCCGCCTACCCGCTGGGTCGCGTCGGCCGGCGCGCCGTAGCCGAACACCTCGGGCCCGACCCGCTGGGTGGCGTCCGCGCCGATGCGCTGGGTCGCCTCGGCACCACCGTAGGTGCGGCCGGCGGGCGGGGACATCGCCGCGCTCCGTTGCCCCGGTCGGGCCAGGGCGTCGGCGCTGGTGTCGTCCATCGCGGCGGCGCTGGCTGCGGCAGCCTGGCCGGGGCGCTCGCCCCGGCGCAGCGCGGCCAGCCGGTCGGTGAGCGACTCGCCGGGGCCGAGCATCGCCCGGCCGCCGATCTGCCCGGACGGGACCGGCTTCGCCGGGGCGGCCGGCGCGCTGATCGGGGTGGGCTGCGGCACCGGCATCACCGAGTACTGGTCGGTCATCGAGTTGACCCCGGCGGCACTGCTGCTCAGCGGGCCGGCCAGCAGCTCGCGCAGCATGGCGCGGGCGGTGTGCACGTCGAGCCGGCGGGCCGGGTCCTTCTCCAGCAGACCCATGAGCACCCGGGTCAACGGGCCGCTGCGCTGCGGCGGGGCGGGCGGATCCTCGACCACTGCGTGCATGGTCTCGATTGGGTCGCCCCGGTCGAAGGGCGGCCGGCCCTCCACCGCCGTGTACAGCGTCACGCCGAGCGAGAACAGGTCACTGGGCGGGCCGAACTCCTGCCCCATGGCCCGCTCGGGGGAGATGAAGTGTGGTGAGCCCAGCACCATGCCCGGGGTGGTGAGCTGCACGTCGGTCGGCATCCGGGCGACGCCGAAGTCGGTGAGCACGCAGCGGCCGTCCGAGCAGATCAGCACGTTTGCCGGCTTGACGTCGCGGTGCAGCACGCCTATCGCGTGCGCCACCTCGAGCGCGCCGAGCAGCGCAATGCCGATCTTGGCGACCACCCGCTGGGCGATCGGCCCGTCCTCGATCACCATGTCGGCGAGGCTGCGGGCGTCCAGCAGCTCCATCACGATCCACGGCCGGCCGGCCTCGGTGACCACGTCGTACACCTGGACCACAGCCGGGTGGGCGATGGCGGCGGCGGCGCGGGCCTCGCGCAGCGTGCGTTCGTACATCGCGTCGCGGTCGCTCGGTGCCAGGCCAGGCGGGAGGATGACCTCCTTGACCGCCACGTCGCGGCGCAGAAGTGTGTCTGTGGCCCGCCAGACCGTACCCATGCCACCATTGCCCACCGCCGAGCGCAGCGAGTACCGGTCACCGATGACGGTGCCGGGTGTCGCGCGTCCGTTGGTGGGAGTGCTGACTGGTCCGCCGCTCCACGTCGGGATCTGAGTCACAGAAAAGCCACCGGGGGAAGTCGAGAGGGCTGGGACACAACCCCCCTATCTTGCTGGTTCAGACGCCCGATGCGAAAGCCGGCGCGGCGGACGTTTCCAGTACTCGACGGTACGTGTGCAGCCACTCACCTCTTGTCGTGGCAGCCGACGCGGTGTGCGGTATCCCTCACCCGGCACCTGAACCGCGCGTCCTACCATCCGTGGATGAGCGAACCGCGGTCAAGCGAGTCCGGTTTCCCGATCAAGGGCGTCTACACGCCTGCTGATCTTCCCGGCGACCTGGACTCCCGGCTCGGCGCGCCGGGCGAGTTCCCGTACACCCGTGGGGTCTATCCCACCATGTACACCTCCCGGCCGTGGACCATGCGTCAGTATGCCGGCTTCGGTACCGCCACCGAGTCCAACGCGCGCTACCACCAGTTGTTGCGGGCCGGCACGATGGGCCTGTCGGTCGCCTTCGACCTGCCCACCCAGATGGGCTACGACTCCGACGACCCGATCGCGCACGGCGAGGTGGGCAAGGTGGGCGTGGCCATCGACTCCATCGAGGACATGCGGCTGCTCTTCGACGGCATCCCGCTGGACAAGGTCTCCACCTCGATGACGATCAACGCGCCCGGCTCGGTGCTGCTGCTGCTCTACCAACTCGTCGCCGAGGAGAACGGGGTGCCGGGCTCGGCGCTCAACGGCACCATCCAGAACGACATCCTCAAGGAGTACATCGCCCGGGGCACGTACATCTTCCCGCCGAAGCCTTCGCTGCGGCTGGTCGCCGACACCTTCGGCTACTGCCGCACCGAGGTGCCGAAGTGGAACACCATCTCCATCTCCGGCTACCACATGGCCGAGGCCGGTGCCTCGCCCGTGCAGGAGATCGCGTTCACGCTGGCCAACGGTGTGGAGTACGTCCGGGCGGCGATCGCCGCCGGGCTGGCCGTGGACGACTTCGCCCCTCGGCTGTCGTTCTTCTTCGTCGCGCGTACCACCCTGCTCGAAGAGGTGGCGAAGTTCCGGGCGGCCCGACGGATCTGGGCCCGCCTGATGCGCGACGAGTTCGGGGCGAAGAACCCGAAGTCGATGATGCTGCGCTTCCACACCCAGACCGCAGGCGTGCAGTTGACCGCCCAGCAGCCCGAGGTGAACCTGGTCCGGGTGGCGGTGCAGGGGCTCGGCGCGGTGCTCGGCGGCACCCAGTCGCTGCACACCAACAGCTTCGACGAGGCGATCGCGCTGCCCACCGAGAAGGCGGCCCGACTGGCGCTGCGCACCCAGCAGGTGCTGGCGTACGAGACGGATCTCACCGCCACCGTCGACCCGTTCGCCGGCTCGTACGTGGTGGAGGCGATGACCGAGGAGATCGAGACGGCGGCGGACGCGCTGATGGCCCGGGTCTTCGAGCACGGCTCGGCGGTGGACGCGATCGAGGTCGGCTTCCAGAAGCGGGAGATCGAGCAGTCCGCGTACCGGATCGCGCAGGAGATCGACTCGGGTGAGCGGGTGGTGGTCGGGCTCAACCGGTTCGCCATCGACGCCGAGGAGCCGTACGAGCCGCTGCGGGTCGATCCGTCGATCGAGGCGGCGCAGGCGGAGCGGCTGGCGAAGCTGCGGGCCGAGCGGGACTCCACGGCTGTGCAGCGGGCCCTCGTCGAGTTGCGGGAGACCGCCTCGGGCACCGGAAACGTGCTCCACCCGATGAAGGCGGCGCTGCGCGAGCGGGCCACCGTCGGCGAGGTGTGTGGCGCGCTCCGCGAGGTCTGGGGTCGCTACCAGCCCACCGACCGGTTCTGAGGGCGGTCCGCCGTCGGCCGCAGACGAACGGCCGACCCGCGCAGCCGGTAGGTCCGGCTGCCGCGCACCGGTCTCGCGGGCGGAGTGTCGACAGTTGCGCAGCGTGTCGAACGGCCCGCCCCCGGGTACTCCGCTTCCGGTGATCACACGGACGCACACGGTGTGCGGTCGGACGGCTTCCGTGCGTGTGAATGTCCACGGGTGCACGTTGCCGGGAGTGGTCGGGTAATTGTCGTACCGTCAGTTCATTGGCGCGACTAATGCGACAATTCGGAACGACGACGATGGTTCCGAGAAGATTCTCGGCGCCCGGGACGCGATTACGCGTTGTAGGAGGTGAGAGGTGGATGACGGCGTACGACCGCGATCTACCTGCTGTGCCGCTCACCTACGGACGCTCTCAGCAGGGCATACGTGACGCTGTGCTGTCCGATCATCACCGGAACGAGGTTGCGCAGAGTTACCGTCGTGGGTCTACGCTGTCTGCTGATCCCGATGATCCATCCATTTCTAGTGATCGAAGAGAATTCGACGTGACGAGTGCGTTGACGATGCCTACCGGTCACCAACTGGCGCCGTCCTGGCCGGAGGTGCCGACCGGTTCCCAGCCCCTGCCCTTCGAGTTGGATCACCTGCTCGCCCTCCGGGTACCGGGCCTGATCGCCACGCGCCGTCACATTCACTCGCACCCGGAGCTGTCCGGCGCGGAGTTCGAGACCGCCGCCCTGGTCGCCCGGGAACTCTCGCTGGCCGGGTTGCAGCCGCGGATGCTGCCCAAGGGCAACGGGGTGATCTGCGACATCAACGGCCGCCCGGACGGTCCCGTGATCGCGCTGCGGGCCGACATCGACGCGCTGCCGCTCACCGACGTCAAGGACGTGCCGTACCGCTCCACTGTCGACGGGGTCTGCCACGCCTGCGGTCACGACGTGCACACGACGATCATGTTGGGCGTCGGCATGCTGCTTGCGCAGCTGGCCGACCTGGGCGAGCTGCCCGGCCGGGTCAGGTTGATCTTTCAGCCCGCCGAGGAGATCCTGCCCTGCGGCTCGCTTGAGGTGATCGAGGCCGGCGGCCTCGACGACGTGGTGCAGATCTTCGCGCTGCACTGCGACCCGAACCTGCCGGTCGGCCAGGTTGGGCTGCGGGTCGGCCCGATCACCGCCGCCGCCGACAACGTCACGGTCCGCCTCACCGGCCCGGGCGGCCACACCGCCCGCCCGCACCTGACCGTGGACCTGGTCGACGCGCTCGGGCGGCTGATCACCGAGGTCCCGGCTCTGGTCAGCCGCCGGGTGCCGGCCAACAGCGGGCTGCTGCTGGTCTTCGGTCACGCCTCCGCCGGCACCCGGTACAACGTCATCCCGTCCGAGGCGTCCGCCTCCGGCACGCTGCGGGTGATGGACCGAGACGCCTGGGAGTCGGCTCCGAAGATTGTTTCGCAGGTGGTCCGGGACGTCATCGCACCGACCGGCGCCACTGTCGACCTGGAGTACCTGCGCGGTCGCCCGCCGGTCTGCAACGACGCGCGGGCCATCGGGGTGCTGAACGCGGCCACCGCCGCCGCGCTCGGCCCGGAGGGCGTCGCGGAGACCCCGCAGAGCATGGGCGGCGAGGACTTCTCCTGGTATCTGGAGTACGTCCCCGGTGCCCTGGCTCGGCTCGGGGTCGGCCGCTCCGGGCCGAACGTCGACCTGCACCGGGCGTCGTTCGACGTGGACGAACGGGCCATCCCGGCGGGCGTACGACTCATGGTGCAGACCGCGCTCCAGGCACTGGCGGCGGCGCGCTGACCCCGGGCGGTGGTGGCGCGCCGACCGGTGCGACGAGCGCCGGCACCGCCTGTCGGTTCCGGCGGCGACGGCGGGCCAGCCACCACAGCGCACCCACCGGTACGCCGAAGACCAGCAGCCACGGCAGGATCGCGCCCAGCACGGTGAGCAGGATGGTCATCGAGGACAGGAACACCTGCCAACCGCCCTTGAGACCCACCAGGAAGCCGATCTGATCCTCCTCATCGGCGACAGTGACACCCGGCCCCACCAGGGTGACGGTGATGGTGGACAGTGCGGTGAGGTCGGCCAGCCGCCGCTTCTTCGCCTCCAGCGAAGCCAGGTCGGCCTCCCGCCGGGCCAGTTCGTTCTCGATGCTCACGAGATCACTTATCGAGTCGGCCTGGGCGAGCAGCCGCCGGGCGCTCTCCACCCGGGCCCGCTGGCTGGCGATCCGGGCGTCGAGGTCGATTGTCTCCTCGGTGACGTCCTGCGTACCGATCTCTCGACGTTCCTGCCGGCCGAGGCCGGCTAGTTCCTCCACCACCGCGTAGAACCGCGGCGCCGGCACCCGCAGTTCGAGATCGGCCACCGCGTCGGCGTCGGAGCTGCGGCGCTGGTCCCCGCCGACGAAGCCGCCGGCCCGGGTGGCCGCGGCGGCGGCGTCCCGGGCGGCGACGTCCACATCGTCCACCTGCACCCTCATCGATCCGGTGTAGATGATGGACCGCTGATCGACCCGGGTGTCCGCCGCCGCGCCGGCACCGCCCTGCGCCTCGACGGCCCCACCCTGCGCCTCGGCCGGGGCCGCCGCGGGCGCCTCGGCCGCGGTGTCGGTGGCTCCCGAGTCATCGCTGCCGCCGCCGCTGCCGCAGCCGGCGAGCATCAGCAGCGCGGCAAGTGTCGCCACCGCCGTGGTCCCGTGAAAGCGGGCTCTTCCCATTCCCATTCCCATCCCCGTTCCCCTTTCAACTGCCCGAGCGGGCATTGGCTCGGACGCCACACACCACCGCGCAGGTTCCGGCAGACTGCGCTCAGGACGTCACGAATCGATATGGGAGGCATCACGATGCGGCTCACCAAGTACGCCCACTCGTGCCTGCGGGTCGAGCACGACGGGGGAGTGCTGGTCATCGACCCGGGGATGTTCAGTGAGCCGGCGCTGGCGTTGGACGGCGCCGACGCCGTGCTGGTCACCCACGAACACCCGGATCATCTCGACGTGGCCGCGGTGAACCGCCAGTTGGCCCGGCGTCCCTTCGTCATCCACGGTCCGGCGTCGCTGGCCGGCACCCTCGGCGACGCCGCCGACGTGCTGCACCCGGTGGCCCCCGGAGAGTCGTTCACCGCCGCCGGAGTCCCGGTACGCGCCCACGGCGGTCGGCACGCGGTGATCCATCCCGACATCCCGGTGATCGACAACCTCGGCTACCTGCTGAACGATGTCGTCTACCACCCTGGGGACGCTCTCTTCGTCCCGGACGACGTCCAGGTCGACACCCTCTTCGCGCCGATCCACGCGCCCTGGTCGAAGTTCTCCGAGGTGGTCGACTTCATCCGGGCGGTAGCCCCACGCCGGGTCTTCGCGCTGCACGACGCCCTGCTCAACGACAACGGCTACGCGGTGCTGGACCGGCAGTACACGGCGCTGTCCGGCAGCGAGTACCGGCGGTTGGAGCCGGGCAGTCGGATCGACGGCTGAGCCGATGCCCGAGCCCCCAGCCGACCTCGTCGAACAGCTGTACCGCACCCCACCGGACCGGTTCGTCGCCGCCCGGGACGACGCCGCCGCCCAGGCCCGCCGGTCCGGCGATCCACGAACCGCGCGGGAGATCGCCCGGTTGCGTCGGCCCACGGTGGCCGCCTGGCTGGTGAATCTGCTCGCACTGGAGCGACCGGAGCTGGTGTCCGAGCTGGCGCAGCTGGCCGAGGCGCTCCGGGAGGCCCAGCGCGAGCTGCGCGGCCCGCGCCTGCGGGAACTGTCCGCGCAGCGGCGGGCGGTGGTCGGCGCGCTGGTCACCGAGGTACGCCGACTCGCCGCCGGTGTCGAGGGTGCTCCGGCGGGCGGGAAGCTGCCGCTGGCCGAGGTCGAGGCGACCCTCAACGCCGCGCTTTCCGACGTCGAGGTGGCCGAGCAGGTGCGTTCCGGGCGGCTCCTGCGGCCGGCCCACTACGCGGGGTTCGGCGAGGTGCCCCGCCCACAGTTGCGTCTGGTCACCGGCGGGGAGGAACCGCCGCCCGCCGCCGGGGTGCGACAGCGTCCACCGGATCGGGGCGCGTTGCGGGCCGAGCAGGCGCAGCGGGCGGCCCGGGCCGAACGGACCCGTCGCCGCCAGGCGTTGGCGAAGGAACTGGACCGGGCGCGTACCGATCAGGAACGGGCCGAGACGGACCTGGCCGGCGCGGTGGCGGCCGAACGCGACGGGACGGCCGCGCTGGACGCAGTCGAGGCGGAACTTGCCGAACTGGAACGCCGTCGGGCCGTCGCCGAACAGGAACTCAGCCGCTCCCGGCTGGCCCGCCAGGCCGCCGAACGGACGCTGAGCACCGCCCGGCGGCGTGCCGGCGAGGTCGAGGCCGCGATGGAGGCGCTGGACGCCGAGGAGGGGGATGCCGACACCGACGGTTGACCGGCAGACTGGTCCCTCATGGACGGACCTTCGGGCGGATCCTTCACGTACGGACCGTCGGGTGGATCCCGCACGGGCGGACCCTCGGGCGGGGCGGGATGACGCCGGAGCAGGTCGCGGCGTTGAGCAAGCCGGCGGTGCTCGCCCTCGGTGAGGCGTACAGCAGGTGCCCCACCACGCTGCGCCGGGCTCGGCTGCTCGGCATCTCCGGATGGGCCTTCTACGTCACAGGTCGGGCCGGCGCGTTGGGTGAAGTACGGGCCGAGACCGTGGCGGCGGCGCTCGGCTTCATCGCCCCCGATGCGGTGGCCGACGGCTGGGACGCCGCCGCCCGCACGGTCCGGCCGTCCGAGGTGGCCGCTGCCAGCCTCGCCGAGTGTTGCCGGTGGGGCGAGGAGGTGCTCGGTGACCTGCCCCGCGTCGACCGACTCACGGTGCTCGTGGAACG
Organism: Micromonospora andamanensis; assembly: GCF_016863495.1. GTDB lineage: Bacteria > Actinomycetota > Actinomycetes > Mycobacteriales > Micromonosporaceae > Micromonospora > Micromonospora andamanensis. Next base: position 73,705 of record NZ_BOOZ01000008.1, on the reverse strand, counting down.
GGCCGTCGCGGCGGCCGACGCCAGCGCGATGCCGCTCTTCGCGGCCTGGCGTGCCATGCCGCTGGACGCGACGACCCCGGGCGCCCGGCTCGCCGTCGGCCTACGCCTGCTGCGCGAGCACTTCACAGGCGCGCATCTGGTGGCCGTACGCGCCAGCGGGATGACGCCGTTGGAGGCGGTGCTGGCCGGGCCCGAGGGAGCCAGCGGCGCGATGGCCTGTGGCTGGCCGCCGCCCTACCCGCCGGTCGGACCACTGGTGCGGCGGCGGTTGTGGGCCGAGGCGATGACCGACCGGCTCGTCGCGCCGGCCTTCACCACGCTGGGGCCGACTGAGGGCGCGGAGCTGGTCGAGCTGTTGACAGTGGCGCGGACCCACACAGAGCGCTGAGAACCAGCCCATCCTGGGACGATTCTCCCCGGACCAGGGGTCGGCGCCCGGCGCCACGACGACCGGTAGCAGACTGAGCAGGTGGGAGACCCGCTACGCCGACGCGGTGCCGGTGGGCCGGGACCGCAGCTCGATGACGTAGTCGTCAGGCGCGCCGGCCTTCTCGGCGGCGTTCGCGATCTCCGAGAGGTACCAGGACGTGGGCAGGCCGCCCTCGTAGCCGTCGAAGACGTAGACCCAGGCCGTCACGTCGCCGTCGAGCGTCGAGACGCGCACCGTCAGCTTCCGGTACGTGCCGGAGGTGACGCCCTCGATCTCGTCCAACTGGGCCGCGTCGTACGGGTGGATGTCGTAGAGCGCCACGAAAACCCGGTCGCCTGGCGACTCGACAACTGTGCTGACCGCGCCCTCCCAGCCGATGACGTCCTCACCGGCGAAGGTGAGCCGCCAGCCTTCCAACCAGCCGATGCCCACCATCGGCGAGTGCGGGCAGTAGGCACGCATTCGAGCGGGGTCCAGGTTCGAGCCGTAGGCGGCGTAATGACGCACGGCGATGACGATAGCCCGGCCGGCGCGTGGGGGAGAATACGACGGTGCGTGTCGGACGCGTCGGGGAGAAGAAAGTCACTGTGAGCATGGAGGAAGGTCGATAGTGGTGAGCCGGATCGTGATCATCGGCGGGGGGCCGGCGGGCTACGAGGCGGCACTTGTGGCGGCTCAGCTGGACGCCGACGTCACAGTCGTGGAGGCCGAGGGCGCGGGGGGTGCCTGCGTGCTGTCCGACTGCGTGCCGTCGAAGACCTTCATCGCCAGCTCGGAGGTGGTGACCGGTTACCGGGACACCGAGGTGTTCGGGGTGCACTCCGACGGGTTGGAGGCGGTCACCGTCGACGCGCGGGCGGTGAACGACCGGGTCAAGCGGCTCGCCCTGGCGCAGTCCGGTGACATCCACGCGAAGCTGGTCAAGGCCGGGGTCACCTTCGTGTCCGGGCGTGCCCGTCTCGGCGAGGACACGCTCGGTCACACCCACCGGGTCATCGTCACGCCCGACGGTGAGGAGGCGGCGTACGCCATCGACGCCTCGACGGTGCTGATCGCCACCGGCGCCACGCCCCGCCAGCTACCCACCGCGCTGCCCGACGGCGAACGCATCCTGACCTGGCGGCAGGTCTACGACCTGCCCGAGCTGCCGGAGCACCTGATCGTCGTCGGTTCCGGCGTGACCGGCGCGGAGTTCGCCAGCGCCTACCTCGCGATGGGTGTCGAGGTGACCCTGGTCTCCAGCCGTGACCGGGTGATGCCGCACGAGGACGCCGACGCCGCGCAGGCGATCGAGCGGGTCTTCCGGACCCGGGGCATGAGCATCCTGAACAACTCCCGCGCCGAGAGCGTCCGGCGCGTCGGCGACGGCGTCGAGGTCGAGCTCTCCGACGGTCGTACGGTCTCCGGGTCCCACGCCCTCATCGCTGTCGGCTCCATCCCCAACACCGCCGAGCTGGGCCTGGCCGAGTACGGCGTCGAACTGGCCCGGGGCGGCTACGTGACGGTGGACCGGGTGTCCCGGACCAACGTGCCAGGCATCTACGCGGCCGGCGACTGCACCGGGGTGCTGCCGCTGGCCAGCGTCGCCGCGATGCAGGGGCGGATCGCGATGTGGCACGCGCTCGGTGAGGCGGTCCGACCGCTGCGGCTGCGTACCGTCTCCGCGAACGTCTTCACCGACCCGGAGCTGGCCACCGTCGGGGTCTCGCAGGACGAGGTGGACGCCGGGAAGGTGCCGGCGCGTCAGGTGATGCTCCCGCTCGGCGGCAACGCCCGGGCGAAGATGGACGAGATCCCGGACGGCTTCGTCAAGCTGTTCTGCCGCCCGGCCAGCGGCCAGGTGATCGGCGGCGTGGTGGTCGCCCCGAAGGCAAGTGAGCTGGTCATGCCGATCACGCTGGCGGTGGAGAACAACCTGACGGTCAACGAGCTGGCCCAGACCATCACCATCTACCCCAGCCTCTCCGGCTCGGTCACCGAAGCGGCCCGCCAGTTGATGCTCCACGAACTGGAGTAGGCGGCGACGACTGTGAGCAGGGCCACCTCGGCGAGGATGAGGGCCCGTTCGATCAGGCCGTAGTAGGCGCGGTCACCGGGGTAGGCGGACCAGGCCATCACGACGGCGAGCAGCAGGCTGGTCACGGTCAGGGCGCGCAGCCAGCGACCGGCACGGGCGCCGTTGGGCAGCCGGGCGGCGAGCAACCAGCCGGCGACCGGCAGCGCCAGGAAGGCGACCACCGAGGCGTACCTGTGCACGTAGGCGGCGGTACCCATGTCGGTGCCGGGCGGATTTGTCGGCACCAGGCCGGACACCAGCAGCCCGCCCGCCCAGACCGCCAGCAGCCACTCGGCCGACCGGCCCGGGTGCTCGACCGGGGCGGGCCCACCCGACTCCCGGTGATCCAGCCGACCCAGCGCCGGAATGAGCACTGCGGAAGCGCCGGCGAGCAGCAGCATCGCCACGTGGATGACACCGCCGGAGTCGGAGACGGCGTAGTCGCTGACGGTCAGACTGACCGGGTCCAGGTCGCTGACACCGGCATGACCGATGACGGTGAGCACCGCCGCGAGGACGATCCCACCGAGGGCCAGTGCACCGCTGTTCCGGATTCCAGGCATGTCTCAGCCTGTCGTCGTCGGCACCCCAGGCGGATCCGGGACGAGCACCGAATTCCGACCCCGGGACCACCCCGACGGGACATCCGGCTTTTCCCCCGGATGACCGACTCGACCGGGTGGTCGGCGGTCAGTCGACGGGAGCCTCCGCCGGGGTCAGCCGCGCGGTGACCGCGGCCAACGCCCAGCCGGTCAACGCGAAACCGGCGGCGGCCACCGCCGCGACGACGAGCATCCGCCAGGCGGACCCGGTCAACGCCGCGCCGCCCAGGTGGCCCACCAACCCGCCGTACGACGCCCAGCCCGCAGCCGCGACGCCGGCACAGGGCATGAAGAACCGCACCGGGTACCGGCTGCGGCCGGCGGCGAAGCAGGCGGCCATCCGGCCACCTGGCACGAACCGGCAGAGCAGGATCATCATCGGCCCGGGACGGCGCAGGCCCCGGGTGAGCCGGCCGGCCATCCGCCGGGCGGCACCGGTGCCCGGCGGTCGGGGCGGCCGGCGTCCCGACGCGTACCGGCCGAGCAGGTAACAGGCCAGATCCCCGGCGAGTACGCCGAGCGCGCCGACGGTGACTGTCGTTGGCAGGCTCAGCCCGCCGTACACGGTGAGTGCGCCGCCGGTGAGCATCAGGAGCTGGGTGGGCACCACCGGGACGAAGGCGTCCACGGCCAGCAGGGTGAACAACGCGAGGTACGCCAGGTCGGGCGATGCCACCTGGGTGAGCAGTTCAGGCACCGGGTCACCTCGCGGAGTTTCCGAACGAATACGTACCGAGCCTGACGCGGTGTCCGGCGTCACCCGCAACCGGCCCTGGCCGGCCGTGACCAGTGACACCTCGGCCCGGGCGGCGGAACAACGCCGGCACCGTCCGGTCCACCTGAGCATATCGATGAAGGTTGACGGCGAGGCGCGGTCGCCGAAATCTCCTCCGGCGGCGTACCGTTGTCGGCGCGCGGCCCGGCGAGCGTCGGGTCCCCCGTTCCTGATGCCCGGGCCGCCGCCGGGCCGCTGGCAGGTCCCGTGCCAGCGGCCCGGTTTTAACGAGGTGCGACGGTGCGCGGGACGGGCGTACCCTCCCCGCATGTGCAGTGTGGTGTTGACGACGACGCCGGGGAAGCCTGGCGCGCCGCACTGACGTCTTCGTCTACCGAGTGCCCCGGGCGATCCGCCCGGGGCACTCGTGCGTCGTGGGTGAAGGGTCGTGCCGGGGCCTCCCCGTCAAGGAGCCTGACATGATCGACCATCGCCGACTCGGCCGTGACCTGGACCTGTTCGCCACCGACCCGCTCTCCGGCGCCGGCCTGCCGATCTGGCTGCCGGCCGGCGCCGCCGCCCGGCACGCCGTCGAGGAGTACCTGCGCGAGCTGGAGCGCCGGGCCGGCTACCAGCAGGTGTACACCCCGCCGTTGGGCCGGCGGGAACTGTTCGAGGTCTCCGGGCATCTCGGCTACTTCGCCGCCGAGATGTTCCCTCCGATGCGGCCGGGGGAGGCAGACGACGAGCTGATGCTTCGCCCGGCGCTCTGCCCGCACCACGCGCTCGTCTACCGGTCCCGTGGTCGTTCGTACCGGGAACTGCCACTGCGGGTCTCAGAGATCGGGGGCATGTACCGGGCGGAACGCTCGGGGGTGCTCGGTGGGCTCTCCCGGGTACGCGCCATCACCCTCAACGACGCGCACAACTTCTGTGCCCTGGAACAGGTCGGCCAGGAGGTCTCGGAGATCCTGCGGCTGATCCGGGCCGCGCACGCCGCGTTGGGCGTACGGCCGGCGGGGGTACGGCTGTCGCTGCGCGGGCCGGGGGAGAAGTACGTAGGCGACGACGCGCAGTGGGCGCGGGCCGAGGATCTGCTCCGCGCCGCCCTCGACGGGGTGCCGTACACCGAGGCGTCAGGTGAGGCCGCGTTCTACGGCCCGAAGATCGACATTCAGGTGCGGGACGCGGCCGAGCGCGAGTACACCCTCTCCACCGTCCAGCTCGACTTCGACAAGCCGGAGCGGTTCGATCTGTCGTACACCGACACCGACGGTGCCCGACGGCGTCCGGTGATGGTGCATCGCAGCCTGGCCGGCAGCATGGAGCGGCTCTTCGCGTACCTGATCGAGGTGCACGCGGGGGCCTTCCCGCCCTGGTACGCCCCGGTGCACCTGGTCGTCCTGCCGGTCGGCGACGACCAGGCGGAGGCCGCTGTCGACCTGGCCCGCCGGGCCACCGAGGCGGGGCTGCGGGTCGAGGTCGACCACGGCGGGTCACTCGGTGCCCGGGTCCGCGACGCGGTACGCCGCCGGATTCCGTACGCCGCGGTGGTGGGTGCCCGGGAGGCGGCCGACGGCCGGGTGGCGTTGCGGCTGCGGGACGGACGCCTGCTGGAGCCGCGGCCGGTGCCGGAGGTGATCGGGCTGATCGACGCCGTGGTGGCCGCCCGCTCCGGCGACCTGCTGCCGGCCCGCTGAGAGGTTGTCGGGAAACCTCGCGGCGGCTGGACGCCGCCTCGCCCGCCCCGGGGTCCGGCTCACGGTCCGACCGCGACCGCGACGGCGGCGGCGAGAAACACGACCTGCAGCACGGTACGGATGCCGAGCGGTGTGACCGGTCGGCCGGCGAGGGTGAGTCGGCGGCGGGCGGCGGAGATGTTCGCGGGGAACATGGCCAGCAGCAGCAGGGCCAGTCCGACTGCGGCCCAGCGGGCGGTGGCCGGCACGAGCAGCCCGACCGCGCCCGCGAGTTCCAGCACCCCGGTCACCGTGACCAGCAGTTCCGGCCGGGGCAGCCGGGGCGGCACCATGGCGATCAGGTCCCGCCGACGAACGCCGACGAAGTGCACGATCCCGGTGGTGACGAACATGAGCGCCAGCCCGACGCGCAGCGCCGGATGCCATCCGTCGAGCGCGGTGAGCCCGGCCAGGCCGACGAGCCGGGCCAGCGCGGTGCCGGTGATCAGGGCGATCAGCGGAGCCATCGATACCTCCTCGAACCGCAAATCTTGTCGCTGTCAAGATTGCCGCCGGGGTGGGCATCTTGTCAATGGCAAGATAGGGTGTGGTGATGAGCGACACCCGCGGCTACCACCACGGAGACCTGCGCCGCACCCTGCTCACCGCAGCCGTGCAGGCGATCGAGGAGTCAGGTCCGGCGGCGCTGAGTCTGCGCGATCTGGCCCGCCGGGCCGGCGTCTCGCACGCCGCACCGGCACACCATTTCGGCGACCGCGCCGGACTGTTCACCGCGATCGCGGTGCAGGGCTTCGACACCCTCGCCGCGGCGCTCGCCGAGGCCGGCGACGAACTGCTGGATCTCGGCGTGGCCTACGTGGAGTTCGCCGTCAGGCATCGCGCGCACTTCGAGGTGATGTTCCATCCCGATCTCCACCGGGCCGACGACGCCGAGCTGCGGGCCGCCCGGGAACGGTCCGGTGCCGTCCTGCGCGCCGGGCTGGCGCACCGGTCCGCCCGCCCCGAGCCAGCCGCCGACGGGCCGCAGGGGGACGTCCTGGCGGCCTGGTCGATTGTGCACGGCTTCGCCACCCTCTGGCTGGCCGGCGCACTTCCCGCCGGGCTGGGCGAGGACCCGGGTGCCGCCGCCCGGTCGGTGATCCGGCATCTCTTCACCCCGGCGGCGGGCACCGACTGACCGTCAGCCGGTGCCCGCCCAGACCTCACCAACTGGTCGGCAGCGGCATCCCCTCGGTGTAACCGGCGGTGCTCTGCACACCGACAAGCACCCGCTCGTGGAACTCGTCAAGGCTGCGTGCACCGGCGTAGGTGAACGCGCTACGCACCCCCGAGATGATCTCGTCGATCAGGTCCTCCACGCCGGGGCGGGTCGGATCCAGGTACATCCGGGCCGACGAGATGCCCTCCTCGAAGATCGCCTTGCGGGCACGGTCGTAGGGGCTGTCGTCACCGGTACGCGCGCTCACCGCCCGCGCCGAGGCCATGCCGAAGCTCTCCTTGTAACGCCTGCCGTCCTCGTCGGTGTAGAGGTCACCGGGGGACTCGTAGGTGCCGGCGAACCAGGAGCCGATCATCACGTTCGACGCCCCGGCGGCCAGCGCCAGCGCCACGTCCCGGGGGTGCCGCACGCCGCCGTCGGCCCAGACGTGGCGGCCCAGGTCCCGGGCGGCAGCGGCACAGTCGAGTACCGCCGAGAACTGCGGCCTACCGACCCCGGTCATCATCCTGGTGGTGCACATCGCGCCCGGACCGACCCCGACCTTGATGATGTCGGCCCCCGCGTCGACCAGATCGCGTACCCCGTCGGCGGTGACCACGTTGCCGGCCGCCACCGGCACGCCCGGGTCGAGGCCACGCACCGTCCGCAGGGCCGAGATCATCCGTTCCTGGTGGCCGTGCGCGGTGTCCACGACAAGCGTGTCCACCCCGGCCTCCAGCAGGGCCTTCGCCTTGCCCGCCACGTCGCCGTTGATGCCCACCGCCGCCGCGATCCGCAGCCGGCCCTGGGCGTCCACCGCCGGCCTGTAGAGCGTCGCCCGCAACGCACCGGGACGGGTGAGCACGCCGACCAGCCGGCCCGCGTCGTCGACCACCGGAGCGAGTCGTCGCCGGCCCGCCGAGAGCCGGTCGAAGCCGGTACGCGGATCCGCGTCGACGGGCACCGTGTGCAGCTCGGTGGACATCACGTGCCGCAGCTGCGTGAACCGGTCCACGCTGACCGTGTCGGCCTCGGTCACCACGCCCATCGGCCGGCCGTCGTCGTCGACCACGATCACCGCACCGTACGCCCGCTTGGGCAGCAGGTGGATGGCGTCACCGACGGTGTCGTTGGGGCCCAGCGCGATAGCCGTGTCGTGCACCAGGTGCCGCTGCTTGACCCAGGCGACCACCTCCGCCACCACGTCGATCGGGATGTCCTGCGGGATCACCACGATGCCGCCGCGTCGGGCCACCGTCTCGGCCATCCGTCGGCCGGCGACCGCTGTCATGTTCGCCACCACCAGCGGGATGGTGGTACCGGTGCCGTCGCCGGTGGCCAGATCCACGTCGAGCCGCGACCCCACCTCCGAGCGGGCCGGGGCCATGAAGACGTCGTTGTAGGTCAGGTCGTATCCGGGCGTCGCGCCATTGAGGAACCGCACCCGGCCATCATGACTCAGCTCAGCACCAGGGCCACCGCCACTGCGACCATCACCACCGCGATCACGCCGTCGAGCACCTGCCAGACCCGCCGGCGCGCGAGCAGCGGAGCGAGGCGGTACGCGCCCGCGCCGAGCACCGTGAACCAGAGCACACTGGCCACCGTCGCACCGACGCCGAACAGCCAACGGTGCGGATGCTGCTGGGCGATGCCGCCGAGGAGCAACACCGTGTCGAGGTAGACGTGCGGGTTGAGGTAGGTGAAGGCGAGACAGGCCAGCAGGGTCGGGCCGAGCCGGGCCGGTGGCCGGTCGGCCGGCGTGAGTGCGGCGGGCCGCAACGCCCGACGGGCGGCGAGTGCCGCGTACCCGAGGAGGAAGGCCGCCCCGCCCCAGCGGATCGCGCTGAGCAGGACCGGGCGTCCGGCCACCACCGAGCCCACCCCGGCGATGCCCACACCGATCAGCAGCGCGTCGGAGAGCGCGCAGGTCAGCACCACCGGCACCACGTGTTCCCGGCGTAGGCCCTGGCGCAGCACGAAGGCGTTCTGCGCGCCGATGGCGACGATGAGGGCGATGGACAGGGAGAAGCCGGCGACGACGGAGGTGAGCATGACGGTGACGGTAGAAGTGCCGCTGCTGATGAGTCCAGCTAAAGATTCTTCATCTGGTTAAGCTCAGCTACGTGAGCGGTCTCGACTCCACCCAGCTCCGTACGCTCGCGGCGATCGTCAGCGAGGGCAGCTTCGAGGCGGCGGCCGGCCTGCTGCACGTCACGCCGTCGGCGGTCAGCCAACGGATCAAGGCGTTGGAGGAGACCGTCGGGCAGGTGCTCGTCCGCCGGCACCGACCCTGTGACGCCACCGAGGCCGGCCGACCGCTGCTCCGCCTCGCCGGGCAGCTCGCACTCCTCGAACGGGAGGCGCTGGCCGACGCCCGAGGACCGCTCGGCGGCGACCAGAGCCGTACCCGGGTCGCCATAGTGGTCAACGCCGACTCGCTGGCCACCTGGTTCCCGGCCGCCCTGGCCCGGCTGCCCGAGCAGCCGGAACTCTCCTTCGACATCCGGCAGGACGACCAGGACCACACCGCCGAGCTGCTGCGCGCGGGCACCGTCACCGCAGCGGTCACCGCCCAGCGGGAAGCGGTGCAGGGCTGCCGGGTACGCCGGCTCGGCGCAATGCGCTACCGGGCCCTGGCCACGCCCGCGCTTGCCGACCGATGGTTCGCCGACGGGCTTACCCGCACGTCGGCAGCTGCCGCGCCGGTGGTGGTCTTCGACCGCAAGGACCGCATCCAGCACCGCTTCCTGCGTACCGTGACCGGGCGCGCCCTCGACCCGCCCGTGCACTACGTGCCGTCGGTGCCGGCCTTCAACGAGTCGATCCGGCTCGGACTCGGCTGGGGGCTGATGGCCGAGCAACTCGCCGACGCCGACGTCGCCGCCGGCCGCTGCGTGGACATCGCACCCGGCCGGGTGCTCGACGTCCCGCTCTACTGGCAGCACTGGCGACTCGACTCGCAGGTGCTGACCGCGCTGACCGCAGCCGTCTGCGGCGTCGCCGCCGAAACCCTCCGCTGAACCCGGCGTCACACCTCAGACGATGGTGCAGATCGCCGCGCCAGCGGTGATCACCGCACCGACCTCGGCCGAGAGCCCGCTTACCGTGCCGGCCTTGTGCGCGTGCAGAGGCTGCTCCATCTTCATCGCCTCCAGCACCACGACCAGATCACCCTCGGCGACCGTGTCGCCGTCGGCCACCGCGATCTTCACGATGGTGCCCTGCATGGGCGAGGTCAGCGAATCACCGCTCGCCGCCGCGCCCACAGTGGTCCCGCCACCCCGGCGGGTGGGCTTTCGCGCGGCCGGCGCGGAACCGGCGGTGGCGGCGCCGAGCCCGGCGGGAAGGCTCACCTCCAGCCGCTTGCCGCCCACCTCCACCACGACTGTCTCGCGCTCGGCCGGGCCGGCGAGGGCCCCGGCGATGGCGGTGAACGGCGGCACGGTGTTGTCGAACTCTGTCTCGATCCACCGGGTGTGCACCTTGAACGGCTCGGCGGTGAACGCCGGATCGCGCACCACCAGCCGGTGGAACGGCAGCGCGGTGGCCATCCCGTCGACCACCATCTCGTCAAGCGCCCGGCGAGCCCGCTCCAACGCCTCGGTCCGGGTCTCACCGGTGACGATGACCTTGGCCAGCAGGGAGTCGAAGTTGCCGCCGATCACGTCACCGGCCGATATGCCGGTGTCCACCCGTACCCCGGGGCCGGTGGGCAGCCGCAGCGCGGTGACCGTGCCGGGGGCGGGCAGGAAGTTGCGGCCCGGATCCTCGCCGTTGATCCGGAACTCGATGGCGTGCCCGCGCGGGATCGGATCCTCGGTGAACCGCAGCTTCTCGCCGTCGGCGATGCGGAACTGCTCGCGGACCAGGTCGATGCCGGCGGTCTCCTCGGTGACCGGGTGCTCCACCTGGAGGCGGGTGTTGACCTCCAGGAAGGAGATGGTGCCGTCGTTGCCGACCAGGTACTCGACAGTGCCGGCACCGTGATAGCCGGCCTCCCGGCAGATCGCCTTGGCGCTGTCGTGGATCTGGGCCCGCTGCGCGGCGGTGAGGAACGGCGCCGGTGCCTCCTCGACAAGCTTCTGGTGGCGGCGCTGCAACGAGCAGTCCCGGGTGCCCACCACGATCACGTTGCCGTGCTGGTCGGCGAGGACCTGCGCCTCCACGTGGCGGGGCTGGTCGAGGTACCGCTCGACGAAGCACTCGCCCCGGCCGAACGCGGCCACCGCCTCCCGGGTGGCCGATTCGAACAGCTGCGGAATCTCCTCCATTGTGCGGGCCACCTTCAGCCCGCGCCCGCCGCCGCCGAAGGCCGCCTTGATCGCCACCGGCAGGCCGTGATCGATCGCGAAGGCCATCACCTCGTCGGGGCTGCCGACCGGGTCCGCGGTGCCGGGGACCAGCGGGGCGCCGGCCCGCTGGGCGATGTGCCGGGCGGTCACCTTGTCACCCAGGTCGCGGATCGCCTGCGGGGTGGGACCGATCCAGGTCAGACCGGCGTCGATGACCGCCTGGGCGAAGTCGGCGTTCTCGGAGAGGAATCCGTACCCGGGATGTACCGCGTCCGCGCCTGACCGGCCGGCGATGTCGATCAGCTTGTCGATGCGCAGGTAGGAATCCGCAGCGGTGTCACCACCCAGGGCGTACGCTTCGTCGGCGAGTGTGGCGTGCAGGGCGTCCCGGTCGGAGTCGGCGTACACCGCGACGCTGCCCAGGCCCGCGTCCCGGCAGGCGCGGATGACCCGGACGGCGATCTCGCCACGGTTGGCGATGAGTACCTTGCGCACCTTGGTGGCTCCTCCCGGCGGGTTACTGACCGGGAGTTTATCTGTCACCCCGACGGCCCTAACGATCGCTCAGTGTGGGATGGCGCACTGCCCGCCACAGTTAATTGAGCGGCGTGGTGTCGTACGGATGTGGTCGAGTGCCGGTGACGATGATGGCCGACACACGGCCACGAGCGGGGAGCAGGACATGATCGAGACCAGAGGGCTGCGGAAGTCGTTCCGCAGCCGGGCCGGTCGGGAGACGAAGACCGTCGAGGCGGTACGCGGCGTCGACCTGGACGTGCCGGCCGGTGAGATCTTCGGGTTCCTCGGCCCGAACGGTGCCGGCAAGACCACCACGCTGCGGATGCTGGCGACGCTTATCGAGCCCGACGGCGGCCAGGCCACTATCGCCGGCGCCGACCTGCTGAAGGACCCGGGCGAGGTACGTCGCCGGATCGGCTACGTCGCCCAGGGCGGGAGCACCTGGGACGAATCAACAGGCCGCGAGGAACTGGTGCTCCAGGCCCGGATGTACGGCATCGGCAAGGCCGAGGCGCACCGACGGGCCGCCCGCGCGCTGGAGGCGTTCCAGCTCGCCGAGTTCGCCGACCGCAAGTGCAAGACCTATTCAGGTGGGCAGCGGCGTCGGGTCGAGATCGCGCTCGGCATCATCCACGAGCCGAAGATCGTCTTCCTGGACGAGCCCACCACCGGGCTCGACCCGCAGAGCCGGGCCCACATGTGGGACGAGATCCGGCGGCTGCGCGCCGACGGGATGACGGTCTTCATCACCACCCACTACCTGGACGAGGCCGACGCGCTCTGCGACCGCATCGCGATCATGGATCATGGCGAGCTGGTCGCCGAGGGCACGCCGACCGACCTCAAGCGGGAGATCTCCGGCGATGTGGTGCAGGTCGGCCTGGATGTCACCGCCACCGGCGAGGCCGAGAAGCTGCTCGACGGCGAGGAGTACGTGAACCGGCTGGAACTGCTCGACGAGGGCGGCCTGCGGCTCTTCGTCGACGAGGGCGCCACAGCCATCCCGCGGATCCTGCGCCGGATCGACGCGGCAGGGCTCGACCTCAAGTCGATCGAGCTGCACCGCCCGAGCCTCGACGACGTCTTCCTCACCAAGACCGGCCGCTCGCTGCGCGAGTCCTGACCCGACCCGGAGATCTGATGAAGCTCGCTCGCGACACCTGGCTGATCTTTCAACGGCAGCTGCACCTGCTGCTGCGCAACCCCGTGTGGGTCTTCGTCGGCGTCTTCCAGCCGGTGATGTACCTGCTGCTCTTCGCCCCGCTGCTCAAGCCCGCGCTGGGCGCGCCCACCCAGGCCGAAGCGTACAAGATCTTCGTGCCCGGTCTGCTGGTCCTGCTGGCCATCTTCGGCGGTCTGTTCCAGGGCTTCGGCCTCATCGCCGAACTACGGGCCGGAGTCATCGAACGCTCCCGGGTCACCCCGGTCAGCCGACTCGCCCTGCTGCTCGGCCGGTCGCTGCGCGACGTGGTGTCGCTGATGACCCAGGCCGTCATCATCACGCTGCTCGCGCTCCTGTTCGACCTGCGCGTGTTCATCGGTGACCTGCTGCTGGCGTACCTGATGCTCGCCCTGATCGCGCTGATGACCTCGGCGGTCTCCTACGGCGTCGCGCTCAAGGTGAAGAGCGAGGACGCCCTGGCTCCGCTGATGAACACGGTGGCGCAGCCGGTGCTGCTGCTCTCCGGCATCCTGCTGCCGCTCGCCTTCGCGCCAGGCTGGTTGCAGGGAGTCGCCAAATGGAACCCGTTCTCCTGGGCGGTCGACGGCACCCGAGCCCTGTTCAACGGCGACATCGGCAACGACCGGGTCTGGCAGGGGCTGACCATCATCGCGATCCTCGCCGCCGCCGGCGTCTACTGGGCCGCCCGCCAGTTCGCCCGCAGCGTCCGCTGACGAGCCGCGCCAACCCGCCCCGGTGCAGGCCGGGGCCGGGTCGGGCCGGGACGGTTAGGCCGGGGCGATTGGCCGGGACCGGGCCGGGACCGGGTTGGGCCGGTCCCGGGTTGCGGCATGTTGGGGTTTCCCGTCGGCAGGATGCCGCGACATGCCGTAACCCGAGTGGATCGACGCCCCCGGCGACAGGCGTCAGTGCACGTGAGCGAGGGTCAGGCCGTCGGCGATCGGCAGCATCACGGCGTCGACCCGTACGTCGGCCAGCACGTCCTCGTTGAACGCCGCGATCGCCCGGTCGTCGGCGCTCTGCGGCGCCACCACCCGGCCGTTACGCAGCACGTTGTCGACCGCGATCACCCCACCGGGCCGCATCCGAGGCACCAACTCGGCCCAGTAGACCGGGTAGCCGGTCTTGTCCGCGTCGATGAAGGCAAAATCCAGGTAGCGCTCGTGCGGCAGTTCGCGCAGCGTGTCGCCAGCCGGCCCGATACGCAGGTCGATCCGGTCGTCGACACCCGCCCGCGCCCAGTACCGCCGGGCGACGCTCGTGTACTCCTCCGAGATGTCGAAGCAGGTCAACCGCCCACCCTCGGTCAACCCCCGGGCGATCGCCAGCGACGACAGCCCGGTGAAGGTGCCCACCTCCACCGCCTGCCGGGCACCGAGCAGCCGGGTCAGGAACGTCAGGAAGGCGGCCTGTTCCGGCGCGACCTGCATCGAGGCATGCTCGGGGAGCAGCGCCAACGTTTCCCGCGCCAGATCACTGACGATCTCGTCCGGCGGCGCGCCGTGCGCCACGAGGTAGCGGTGCAGATCGTCGGTGAGCGGAATCGACTTCAACGTCATGCTTCGGAACCTAACCGAGCGGTTCGACGATCTGGTTACCAGGCGCGACCTTCGTCCACAGATCGGTGATCCGTAGATCCAACTCGGCGAGCAGACTCCGCAACAATGGCAGGGAAAGCCCGACGACAGTGCCCGGGTCCCCCTCGATCCGCTCCACGAACGGCCCGCCCAACCCGTCGATGGTGAACGCACCGGCCACGGCCAGCGGTTCGCCTGTGGCGACATAGGTGGCAATCTCGTGGTCGCTGACGTCGGCGAAGTGCACCACAGTGGAGGCCACCGCCTCGGCACGCCGCCCAGCCACCATGTCGACGAGACAGTGCCCGCTGTGCAGCACCCCGCTACGCCCCCGCATCCGCTCCCACCTCCGGGTAGCGTCAGCCTCGTCGTCGGGCTTGCCGAGAATCTCCCCGTCGAAGGCGAGCACCGAGTCACAACCGAGCACGAGGGTGCGCTCATCGTCGGTCGGGCGCAGCCGACCCAGTACTGCCTGGGCCTTGAGCCGGGCCAGCTCCAGACAGAGATCCTCCGCCCGGTCGGTCACCACGAGCGATTCGTCAACCCCGCTGACCAGGACGTCCGGTTCGATGCCGGCAGACTGTAGAGACTTACGGCGGGCGGGGCTCGCCGAGGCGAGCACGAGGCGGAGCGGCAGGGCATCAGGCACCCCGCCGACGTTACCGCCTGCCCGGGTACGCCACGCCGCACGCCACCCACGCCCCCGCTCTGGGAGAGTAGCGCCGCCGATGCGTCAACGAGTGATCCGAGGGGGAGGGTCATCGGAGCGCCGTCGACGCCTGATGAACAGCACCCAAGTGACGCCCGCCGCCACCAGCACCCCCAACGTGACCAGGCCGCGGACCGTCGCCGCCCGTTCCCCGCCGCCGCGCGGCCCATCAGCCGCCGCCGTGGTCGGGCCAGTCCCATCCGGCCCGGCCGTCGACCCCGGCCCGAAACCCCTCGGCGGTACGTCTGCCGTCAGCGCCGCCACCAGATCGATGACCCCGTAGCCGTACTGGTCATCCCGTCCCGGCGGCCCCTTGTCGATAGCGGTCGCAGTCAACCGATGAACCACCTCATCCGCCGGCAGATACGGAAACTTCGCCCTCACCAGCGCAACTCCTCCGGCGACGATAGCGGTTGAGTTCGAGGTGCCGGTGCTACGGCGATAACCGGAACCGGAGTCGGTGCTATAGATCTCGACTGCGGGGGCTGCCAGGTCTATCTGTTGCCCTGAAATGGAAACACTCGAATGTTTTCCGTCGCGGTCGGTTCCCCCTACGGCGACGACGGTATCAAAGGCGGCAGGGTAGATAACGGCTGAATCGGTGGACGTATTCCCGGCCGCCGCAACGACGACTACGTTGGCTGCGTGGGCAGACTGTAAGGCGCGAATGAGGCGGGTATTATGCCCACCGCCGCCGGATACGCTAATTACATCTGCGCCTTCGCTGATCGCGTATTCGATTGCGAGAGCTAGTCTTTCGGCATCCCCCACGTTGTCGGGGGCTGAGGACCTGATTGGCAAAATCTTTGCTCTCGGCGCAATTCCAAGTGCGCCTTTTCGGCTCCCTCGACCATGCGCGCCGATGATTCCGGCCATGCTCGTCCCGTGTCCGTTTGGATCTCTGCGACCATTGCTTTCGCTACCTGGTAGGAAACTTCTTCCCGTTAGTAGGTTTCGTCGAAGGTCAGGATGAGGGTGGACGCCGGTATCGGGCACCGCGACGACCACGCCTTCTCCCTGGCTGATGCGATGCGCCTCGGCAACTTTAAGGTGACGGAGGTGCCATTGGTCGGCGCGCACCTGCTGTTCGGCGTCGGGCGCTGGCTTGACCGCACTTTGCAGGTCAGTTGGCCATAGGCTAACCGATGTTGCCACAATCAGGATGATGGTGAGGCCCCTGAAAAAGCAGACGATCACTTGGTGAATCCGATAGCTGGGCCTGGGTCCATCGGTCCTTGGTCCTCAGGCGGGAGCAGAACTGGCTCTACGCCTTGGATCGTCCTCCATGGTTGGTCCGGATCCCATTTCTCTGGGTCCTCCGTCTTGAGGGCCCGCGCGTTTCGATAACCGGCTGCGGTACCTGTCCAAAAGTTGCCGGAATGCCCGCCCGGCGCGGTACTGTGAGTCGCTCCTGGTAGACCTCGGTTCGCGGGACGAGATCCGGCTCCGCCTGTCGGTGCTGTGCCGGCGGGCCCGCCGCCGATCACTCCGCCGATCGGGTTTATGTGGCGCACCTGATTGCTCCCGGGAGTTGGTTGAGTCGGTCTTGCGCTCGGAATGCCGCCAATTACGCCGTTCTGAGGTTGGCCCGCTTGAGGAAGGCTGCGAGGATTTGCCGGGCGCTTCGTGTGCGGAGAAACGCTTTGTCCCGGCGAAGGAGCAACTCCGTGGCCGACTCTATGACTCGACGAGCCTAGGATACTTGGCGCGACCTCTGGTGCTGGCATGGCGGTCTGGCTTGATGACGGAGGCGTCGGCGTCCTGGCGTCCGTCGATGCTGGAGCAGGAGTTGCGCCCATGCTGCCAAGCACCGGACCTGCGCCTGGAGAATAATGCATTGGTGTTGCTGGTGGCTGCACGGTGGTTGGTGATGATATCACCGCCGGTGAAATCGGTGGAATGAGCGGGGCTGCCCCCGAGGAATACGGATCCGCGACCTCGGAGGTGCGGTCGCCGTGGCGTACCACTTGTGCAGGTGGGTGGCGGAGTTGGGTTTGGGCTTGTTGGAGTTCGGTGCTGAGGCCGTACATGATGGTGCGGGCTTGGGCGTTCAGTTTTTCCAGGTCGGAGTCGCTCACCGGTGGTTGGATGGCGCGGCTGGCCGCAGCGGCTTTCGGGTCGGCGGCAGTTTGTTCCCAGGAGCGCCTCTGTTGCAGTTTGCTGGCGTACTCGTCGTAGATTTCCTGGATTTTGGCGCGGCTGCTGGTGAGGGCCTGGGTCGCGGCGGACAACGCTGTCTGATTGGTGGCGGCGGCGTCGTGCGTACGCTGCACCTGCTCGATCAGCTCGTCGAGTTTGGCGAGGTAGGCGTGGGAGGCCGCGTTCGTGTCGGGGGGCCAGGCGTGGGCCAGGCGCTCGCGGTGGCGGCGTAGCCGTCCGAGGTGCTGGCCGGACAGCTCGGCGACCTTGCGCCAGCCGGCGACGTGCCGCCAGTGGTTGTCGGCGGGGTGGCTCTGGAGGCAGGCCCACATGTCGGCGACGTTCATCAGGTGCCAGTCGGTCAGGCCGCTGGTGCGACCGACGCCCGGTTCCCTCACCGCATCACCGCCGGGTCGGTGCCGGGGGGGTCGAAGAGCGATGGCGATGCCACGGTCGGCTGCGGCGGCGTGCCGCCGGTCTGCGGGAGTGCCTGTTGGTCGCCCGGTGCGGGCGGGGCGGCGTGCTGACCGAGTGCCCGGTGGACGTCGGCCACGCGGGCCGCGACGAAGGCGTCGGTGTCGGCGTACTGCTCGGCCACGAGTTTGGCGGCCTCGGCGAGGTGGCCGGTGGCGTCGCCGACACCCCAGACCGCATTCGTCGTCGCCTGTTGGGTTTCCCAGTGGGTACGCAGAAAGTGGACCAGCTCGATGAACGCGTCGGCCGGGTTGGGCACCGTGGTGAGCATGTCGTCGGCGATGTACCGCAGATGCGGTGCGTAACTGCTCTCCACCTCGGCGCGGAGCTGCTCGGCGAAGTCTCGTAGCTGACGGATGTCGACCTCGACGCCCCCGGAACCGCGTAGCCAGGACGCTTGTCGATCCTCCTCAGGGATCATCGGCCCTCCCAATCTGTCACGGGCTCGCTCCCCTGAGTGAGGTTAGACGCTCGACGCCCCCTCCGGCAGCCCCGGCGTGGCCGAGGCCGCGTTGCCGCGTACCAGATTGGGTCAGCGAGGTAGGCCGGAGGCGCGCCAGGCGGCGGCACCGGGAGTCGGCACCGGGCCCACCGGGCGGCCGCTGCGCGCCCAGACCGATGCCGGAGCCGGCGCGGGTCGGGCTGCCGGGCGGGACCGCACGGCGATCACGCCCACCAACGCGGCCAGTTCCTCGACGGTCGGCACGCCGCGCACGATCCGGAACAGCGGCTCCTCGACAGACATGGGCCCAGGGTACGCGGCATGAGCTCGATCTTCATCGCAGAGTGGCGTGCCGGCGGTGTGACCGTCTGCGCTGCCGGGTACCGTCTCAGCGATGTCAGAAGCGTCCCCCCAACTCGTCGCCGACCGGTACCGGCTCATCTCGCCGCTCGGTCAGGGTGGCATGGGTCGGGTTTGGCGGGCGCGCGACGAGGTGCTGCACCGCGATGTCGCGATCAAGGAACTGGTTCCGCCGCCGGGCCTGACCAGCGACGAGCGCCGCGAGATGCGCGAGCGCTCGCTGCGCGAGGCACGCGCCATCGCCCGGCTCAACAACATCAACGTGGTACGCATCTTCGACGTCCTCCGCACCGACGGTGACCCGTGGATCGTCATGGAGTACGTGGCGTCCCGCTCGTTGCAGGACACCATCGCCGAGGACGGTCCGGTGTCGCCGGCACGGGCGGTGGAGATCGGCCTGGGCGTGCTGAACGCGTTGAAGGCCGCGCA
Organism: Micromonospora andamanensis; assembly: GCF_016863495.1. GTDB lineage: Bacteria > Actinomycetota > Actinomycetes > Mycobacteriales > Micromonosporaceae > Micromonospora > Micromonospora andamanensis. The sequence continues at coordinate 54,877 of NZ_BOOZ01000008.1, read as the reverse complement.
CAAAGCCGGCATCATGCACCGGGACGTCAAGCCCGGCAACGTGTTGCTCGGTACCGACGGTCGGGTGGTGCTCACCGACTTCGGGCTGGCCACGATTCCTGGCGACCCGAACGTCACCCGTACCGGCATGGTGCTCGGTTCGCCCGCGTACATCGCGCCGGAGCGGGCCCGCGACGGCACCTTCGGGCCGGAGGCCGACCTGTGGTCGCTCGGTGCCACCCTGTACGCCGCCGTGGAAGGCAAGTCTCCCTACGCGCGCCCCTCCGCGATCAGCACCCTGGCCGCGCTGGCCACCGAGCCGGTGCCGCCGGCCCGCAACGCCGGTCCGCTCAAGCAGGTGCTCGCCGGGCTGCTGCGCAAGGACCCGCAGGAGCGGATCACCGCCGAGTCCGCGGAGCGCATGCTGCGCCGGGCCAGCGGTCGCCGCGCCCGGGGCATCTCACTGCTCGACGGCGTACGCCGGCCGGGGCCGAACGGGCCGCGCGAGCCGCGCCCTCCGCTGGTGCCGGCGCCGCGCCCGTCCGGCGAGCGGCCGTCGACCCCGGTCACCCCACCCGCGCCCCGCACGCCACCCGCCTCCGGGCTGCTGGCCGGTGGCGCGGCGGCGGCCGGCGCCGCAGCCGCCAGTTCGACAGGTACCCAGCCCGGCTCGGACGTCGACCCGACGGCGAAGGTCGCCGGCCCGGCCGGCGGTGGCGATGCCGATCCGACGGCCAAGGCCGCCGACGCGGGCGGTAGCGCCGATGCCGACCCGACGGCGAAGGTCACCCCGACCAGCCCAGCGGACGCCGCGCCGGAGGACCTGGACAGCGGCCGATCCGGTACCGCCACGTCGAACCCGGCTGGGGACCGGGACACCGCCCTGGCCGCCGCTGCGGGTACCGCCTCGACCGCTGCGGCAGCAGCCGGAGGGCCGGGGGAAGGCGCCGCTGACGGGCCGGCCGGGTACCCGAACGACCACCCCGGATCGGACGCCACGATCGGCGAGCGGACCGACCCGGGCCCGACGGGACCGGGCGTCGACGCGACGGAGACCGGCGTAACGGCTGGCGAGGCTCAACCTGGGGACGCCGCGCCGGCAGGCCCGGCCGCGCCGAACATCGACGCCACGGAGAGCACCGGCACCGCGGACGGGTCCGCCGCAGCGACGGAGACCGGCACGACCGGCGGTGGGGCCGCGCGAGCGGATCGGCCGGCGGTCGAGGGTACGCGGCGTACGCCGCAGCCGACCTCGGTCATGCCGGCGGCTTCGGTGAGCCCGGCCCCGACCCGCGGCAACGTCTTCAAGGCCGGGCAGTTCCGTTCCGAGCGGACCCGGCGTGCGGTGCTCGTCGGTGCCCTGGTGGCGCTGCTGCTGCTCGGCCTGGTGGTGGCGGTGCCGCTGCTCACCAGCGGCGACGAGGACGGCGGCACCCCGCCGGCCACCGGTGGCACCAGCAGCGCACCGCCGCCGGCCAGTTCGGAGCCGGCCGTCCCACCGAGTGACCCGCCGGCCAGCCCGTCGGCGTCACCCAGCCCGTCGGCCTCGCCGAGTCCTTCGCAGACAGCAGGTGGCCTCCCCGAGGGGTGGACGCTGCGGACCGACCCGGTGGGCTTCAAGCTGCCGGTCCCCGACGGCTGGCGACGCAGCGCCAGCGGCACGTCGGTGATCTACCAGGAGCCGGGCGGCGTCGGAGAACTGCTCATCGACCGTACCGACACGCCGAAGCGGGACGCCGCAGCCGACTGGCGCTCGCAGGAGCCGAACCGGAAGAACCTGGTCCGCAACTACGAGTACATCGACATCTCCGCGTTCGACTGCAAGTGGCGGACCTGCGCTGACTGGGACTGGCGGGAAACCCGCGACAACACCCTGATCCGGGTCCGGAACCGGGCCTTCGTCCCCGCCAGCAACCGGGGCTTCGCGCTGCGCTGGGAGGTCGCGGACCGCGACTGGGACGAGCGACTCGACGACTTCGAGATGATCTTCCGCGAGTTCGTGCCGGACCGGCAGGACTGATCGACAGGCATGGCCTCCGGCCGTTCGGGGTATCTGATCTCCGACGACGGAAGGGAGGCCCGAGATGGGTTACCGAGGAAGGGACGCCCGGCCCCGGCTGGCACTGTGGACGGCCGTGGTGCTGGGCAACGTCGTACTGCTCGTCGCCACCGTCGGAGTCGCGGTGCTGGCGACCATGTTGAGCCTCGTGACGCTCGCCGGGGCCGCGTTCGCCGGCTGGCACCTCACCCGCCGGGGCAGCGTGTCCCGTAGCGCGGGGATGAGCGTGCCTGTCGCGATGGCCGCACGGCGGCGGGCCTGACATTCCGGTGACGCCCGGCCCGGCGACACCGGTTCGGGTGCGGCGCGACGGCAGGCTGACGTCCGTCTTCGAGCGAGAAGGACGCCGGCCCGCCGTCGCGGCGTACGTCAGGTGTTGTTGGCCAGTGCGATCAGCCGGCTGCGGTCGCCGTTCCAGTAGTTGCGGTCGACGCCGCCGCTGATGCCCGGGACACTGCCGGAGTCGGTGTACTGCCAGAAGCTCCAGAACGGTGCGCCGGCCGGCAGCGCACCGACGGAGGACGACCAGCGGGCCACCCACAGCGGGTGGTTGTTCCACGGTCCGCTCCACGAGCCGGTGCACTGGTTCCAGAAGCTCGTGGTGGTGTAGATGACCGCGTAGCGGCCGGTGCGGGACCGGTACGTGTTGAGGAAGTCCTGCACCCAGTTGCGCATGCCTGTGGTGCTCAGGCCGTAGCAGTAGCCGCCGCTGTACGGGTTCGCCTCCAGGTCCAGCGCGGCCGGCAGGGTGCGACTGTCCGCCGACCACGCGCCGCCGTTGGAGGCCAGGAAATTCGCCTGGACCGCGCCGGAGGAGATGTTGGGTCGGGCGAAGTGGTACGCGCCGCGGATCACTCCCGCGTAATACGCGTTCACGTAGTTGGTGTTGAAGTTCGGGTCGCGGTAGCTCGTACCCTCGGTGGCCTTGATGAAGGCGAACTGGATGCCGGAGTTACGGACGCTCGTCCAGTTGATGGTGCCCTGGTAGCGCGAGACGTCGATGCCCGGCACGGTGGCAGCGGCGGCCGGGGTCGCGGTGGCGACGAGCCCGGCGGCAGCGGTGGCGAGTACGGCGAGTGCGGCGGCGGTCAGCCGGCGCAGCGATCTGGTTCGACCCATGGCGTCCTCCTGAGACGGCTGTCGATAGACAGACATCTTTGAAGGCGACTGCCCGCCGGGGCAAGGGGGATCAAGGCAACTTTCGATGTAGCGGTTGTGGTGGCGACCCACCTGGTGTTCAACGCAGCGTGGCCGGATCCACCTGCCAGCGGAACGGCTCGGTGAGGGTGAGCGTCTCGCCGGCCTTGGCCACCCGCTCCTCGACGTAGTGCCCGCCGTCGAGGCGGTAGAGCCGCAGCGAATGGGTCTCGCCGTCCTGCTCGACAAGCAGGTACCAGGAGATCCGGGCGATCGCGTAGAGCTGCATCTTGAGCACTCGGTCAGCGGCGGCATTGCCCGGCGACACGATCTCGCAGACGAGCGCCACCTCGGCGGCTTCGACCACGCTGCCCTCGTCGTCGGTATCGGCCACCACGACGTCCGGAATGGCGATCCGGTTCGGCCCGAGTCGAAGATTGACCGCCTCGAAAACGGTGAGGCCGAGCGGAGCAGCCGCCGCGTCGAGGCTGTTGGCCAGCCATCGAGACACCAGTTGATGCCGCTTGCTCGGGGCAGGGCTCACGATCAGGCTCCCGTCGAGCAACTCGATCCGGTCACGAGTTTCGCCCATGGCGAGGTATTCGGCCTCTGTCCAGAGGCCGACGTGGGGTTCCAGGGGGGCCGCGCTCACCGGCGTTCACCTCCCGATCCGATCGCCACCCGGTCAGTCTCACACGATACGACCGGTTGGCCCGGGACCGACACCGGAACGGTCACCCGGCGCGACGCCGGCGGCGGAACGTGAGCGGTAGGCTGCCGCCTCATGGTGTCGATCGAGGGCATGACCGCGTTCTGGGACCGCCTGTTCGGTGCGCAGCCCGACCCGCCCCCGCTGCTCGTGGTGCTCACCGGTCTCGTCGCGCTGCTCGTCGTCGTCACCCGGCTGCCGTGGCGGGTCGCCCGCAACGCGATCACCATCGCCCACGAGGGCGGTCACGCGCTTGTCGCCGTACTCACCGGGCGCAAGCTGCACGGCATCCGGCTGCACTCGGACACCTCCGGCCTGACGCTGTCCGCCGGTCGTCCCACCGGCCCGGGCATGGTGCTGACCCTGCTCGCCGGGTACCTGGCCCCGCCCCTGGTGGGGCTGGGCGGAGCGTGGCTGCTCGCCGGTAACCGGATCACCCTGCTGCTGTGGATCGCGGTGATCCTGCTGCTGGCCATGCTGGTCATGGTCCGCAACCTCTACGGCGCGTTGACGCTCGTGGTGACAGGTGGCGCGGTACTCGCCGTCTCCTGGTACGCCAGCCCGCAGGTCCAGGCCGCCTTCGCCTGGACCGGAGTGTGGTTCCTGCTGCTCGGCGGCGTACGCCCGGTGGTGGAGTTGCAGCGGCTGCGCGCGCGGCGCGGGATGCCGGCCTCCGACGCCGATCAGTTGGCCGGCATCACCCCGCTGCCGGCGTTCTTCTGGGTGGTCCTCTTCGGCCTGGTCAACCTGGCTGTGCTGGTGACCGGCGGCCTGATGCTGGCCGGACCGCTGCTCGCCGAGGCCGGCCTCACCTGATTTCGGCTGCCGGTCGGCAACCAGCCCCACCCCCCGGTGCGTGTGCTCTGTCAGGTACGGGGAGGTGCGGGTGGCGGACGTCGAGGGGTTCGACGAGTTCTACCAGGGCAGCCGGCAACGGTTGCTCGGTTACGTCTACGTGCTGACCGGTGACCTCACCGAGGCTCAGGACGCCGTACAGGAGGCGTTCATCCGGGCCTGGCAGCGGTGGTCCACGGTGGGCGGCTACGACGACCCGGAGGCATGGGTACGGGTGGTGGCCGCCCGGATCGCGGTGAGCCGCTGGCGCAGCCTGCGCAGCCGGGCCCGGGCCTACCTGCGGCACGGCGCTGTCGACAGCGTGCCAGGACCCACCACCGACACCGTCGAGGTGGTCGCCGCCCTGCGCCGGCTCCCCGAGGAACAACGCGTCGCGATTGCGCTGTACTACCTGGTGGGTATGCCCGTCGCCGATGTCGCCCGGGAGACCGACGCGCCCGTCGGCACCGTCAAGGCCCGACTCGCTCGGGGACGTGCCGCGTTGGCCGGACTGCTGGCCGTGTCCGATGTGGAGGAGGCTACCGATGCGGTCTGACGACGACATCAGCCTGGTGGAACGGGTGCAGCAGGATCTGCGGACCGTCCGTTGGCTTGACACCGCCGAGGTGCGCGCCGTGGCGCGGCGACGCAGCCGGTTCCGGGCGGCGGCCGTCGCCGTCGGCGCTGTCGTGCTGTCCATTCCGCTGGTGACAGTCGTCGCACTGCCGTCTCGGCAGACGACGATGCCGGGGGAGGGTGGTGCGATCACGCGGGCGGAGATTCCGTTCGAGGCGCTGTTGCAGCCCGAGGATCTGCCGATGGAGGTCGAGGCCCCGACTGTCAGGGCGGGCCTGGCCGAGCCGATCGTGATCGATCCTGAGTTGGCGAGGTGCCTGGAGGCGAAGGGCACGTCTCCCGACTGGGAAACGTCCCGTTACTCCCGTTCACAGTTCATGCATCGTCCGGCGGACATCCGGGTCGAGGACGGCATGGCGTTGGGACGCGGCATATCGATCGTGCTCACGCAGGACGTCTACCGCATCACTCCGGAGTCGGTCCGGACCCTCTTCGCCGGTATCGATCGGCAGGTGAGCACCTGTCTGGCCTGGGAGAGCATCGAGGTCGGCTCGATCGACGACATGACGGAGTGGGCCGACTTCCACGCGATGCAGAGCTGGGCGGTGGTCGACAGGCAGTTCGCCGGAGACGAGTCGGTACTGATCCGCCACACGGTCGGTGAGACGCGTCGAGGCGACGCCAACGGTGAGGTGCTCGCCGCGCCGATGCCGCCGAACGTCATCGCCGTGGTGCGGGTCGGTGACCTGGTCACGGTCGTCGGGGTCGAGTCCGGCGCGAGCGAGTCGGAGCTGAGACGGCTGGCGACAATCGCCGCCGGGCGAATGTGCGTGGCGGCCAACCCACAGTGCTGACCGGCCCCTGCCGACGGGCTGACGCGCGGGAGGGGCCGGTCAGTGGCGGCTACAGCGGGATGTTGCCGTGCTTCTTCGGCGGGAGGGTCTCCCGCTTGGTCCGCAGCACCCGCAGCGCCCGGACGATCTGGGTACGGGTCTCGTGCGGCGGGATCACCGCGTCGACGTAACCACGCTCTGCGGCCACGTACGGGTTGGCCAGGGTGTCCTCGTACTCGGCGATCCGCTCGGCGCGGACCGCGGCCGGGTCCTCGGCGGCGGCCAGTTCCTGCCGGTAGAGGATGTTCACCGCGCCCTGCGCACCCATCACCGCGATCTGGGCGGTCGGCCAGGCGAAGTTGAGATCGGCCCCCAGGTGCTTGGAACCCATCACGTCGTACGCCCCGCCGTACGCCTTGCGGGTGATGACTGTGACCTTCGGGACGGTGGCCTCGGCGTACGCGTAGATGAGCTTGGCGCCCCGGCGGATGATGCCGTCCCACTCCTGGCCGGTGCCGGGCAGGAACCCGGGCACGTCCACGAAAGTGAGTACCGGGATGTTGAAGGCGTCGCAGGTGCGTACGAAGCGGGCCGCCTTCTCGCTGGCCGCGATGTCCAGGGTGCCGGCGAAGTGCATCGGCTGGTTGGCCACCACCCCTACCGGGCGGCCCTCGACCCGGCCGAAACCGACCACCATGTTCTGCGCGTAGAGCGGCTGGACCTGCAGGAACTCCCCGTCGTCGAGCACGTGCTCCAGCACCCGGTGCATGTCGTACGGCTGGTTGGCCGAGTCGGGGATCAGCGTGTCCAGTTCCCGGTCGGAGTCGCTGATCTCCAGGTCGGCCGGCGCGTCGAAGACCGGCGGCTCGTCCAGGTTGTTCGACGGCAGGTGGGACAGGAGCGCCTTGACGTAGTCGATCGCGTCGGTCTCGTCGGTGGCGAGGTAGTGCGCGTTGCCGCTACGGCTGTTGTGGGTGCGGGCACCGCCCAGTTCCTCCATGCCGACGTCCTCGCCGGTGACGGTCTTGATGACGTCCGGGCCGGTGATGAACATGTGCGAGGTCTGGTCGACCATCACCGTGAAGTCGGTTACCGCGGGGGAGTAGACCGCGCCGCCCGCGCACGGGCCCATGATGAGCGAGATCTGCGGGATGACACCGCTGGCCCGGACGTTGCGGAAGAAGATCTCGCCGTACAGGCCGAGTGAGGCCACGCCCTCCTGGATCCGGGCGCCGCCGGAGTCGTTGATGCCGACGACCGGGCAGCCGATCTTCATGGCCAGGTCCATCACCTTCACGATCTTCTCGCCGAAGACCTCGCCGAGAGAACCGCCGAAGACCGTGAAGTCCTGGGCGAAGACGCAGACCTGCCGGCCGTCGACGGTGCCGTAGCCGGTGACTACACCGTCGCCGTACGGGCGGGTCCGGTCCAGCCCGAAGTTCGTGGACCGGTGCCTGGCGAACTCGTCCAGCTCGACGAACGACCCCTCGTCGAGCAGCATCTCGATGCGCTCGCGGGCCGTCTTCTTGCCGCGCGCGTGCTGCTTCTCCACGGCGCGGGCCGACCCGGCGTGCACCGCCTCGTCGACCCGTCGTGCCAGGTCCGCCAGCTTGCCCGCGGTGCTGTGGATGTTGGTCCCGGTCTCGGTAGTCACCCTGGGAATATAACGATGGTTCAGGTCGCCGCCGCTGTGCACTTCGCCTCACCGGCCTACCCGTACGCTGGTGGGGTGCCGGGTTCTCCGTACACCGATCTGGATCGCCCGCCGCTGTCGGCGGCCCGGCTGCGTCGGGCGCTTGTCGAGCCGTACGGTCCGTGGTCCCGGTTGGAACTGCGGACGGAGACCGGGTCCACGAACGCCGACGTCGCCGAGGCGGCGCGGAGCGGCGAGCCGGAGGGCCTCGTCGTGGTGGCCGAACAGCAGACCGCCGGCCGGGGACGGCGCGGGCGGGTCTGGCAGTCGCCGCCGCGCGCCGGCATCGCCACGAGCGTGCTGCTGCGGCCCGGCGAGGCCGTGCCGGCACGCGGCTGGTCGCCGGCACCACCTGCGGGGTACGGCTGGCTGCCGTTGCTGGCCGGCGTGGCGCTGGTCGAGGCGGTGACCCTGCTGGCCGAGCTGGACGCCACCCTGAAGTGGCCGAACGATCTGCTCATCGGGGGCGCCAAGTGCGCCGGGATCCTCGCCGAGGGGGTGCCCGGACCGGGCCTGAACGACCCGCCCGCGGTGGTCCTCGGCATCGGGCTGAACGTGACGCTGCGCGCCAACGAGCTACCCGAGTTGCCGACCGGGCTGCCGGCCACCTCGCTGCAACTGGCCGGCGCGACGGCCACCGACCGTGATCCGCTGCTGCGGGCCCTGCTCCGCTCGGTCGCCGACTGGTACGCCAGGTGGCGGGACGCCGGCGGGGACGCGACGGCAAGCGGGCTGCGCGAGGCGTACCTGGCGGCGTGCGGCACCATCGGCCGCGAGGTCAGCGCCCTGCTCCCCGACGGCACCACCCTCACCGGCACCGCCACCACCGTCGACCCCCACGGCCAACTCCTCCTCACCACCCCCACCGCCCAGCACCCCCTGGCCGCCGCCGACATCCGCCACCTCCGCTAACCCCCGCCCGCCCCCTCTCGCCCCCGCGATCTTGCACTTTTGGTCGGGTCAAACAGGTGCAGAAGGGCTACTTCGGCGACCGTAAGTGCAAGATCGCGGGGCTGCTGCGCGGCGGGCGCGGGCGGGCGGGGGCGGGGGCGGGTGGGGTATCGAGCCGCGTGGCGGATGTGGGGCGGTGGCGGTGGGGGGTTACGGTCTGCGCGTCCGTTCCTGCGAGGAGGTTTCCGTGGCGTTCCCCGAAGACGTGCTCACCGAGGATGAGCACGTCGTGTTGCACTTGCACCCGCACTGGAAGGCGCTGATCCGGCCGGTGGCGGTGCTGGTGCTCGCCATCGCCGCGGTGGTGGCCGGCGTGCTGTTCCTGCCCTCGGGCGGGAGCGGTTCCGTGACACTTGCGGTGATCGGCGGGTTGGCCCTGCTGGCCGTGATGATCCTCGCGGTGTGGCCGTACGTCTCCTGGCGCACCACCCACTATCTCTTCACCAACGAGCGGGTCCTGCTCCAGCACGGCGTGTTCGCCCGGGAGCGTCGGGACATCCCGTTGAGCCGGGTCAACGACCACTCGATGAGTCAGCAGTTCGTCGGGCGGGTGCTGGGCTACGGCACGCTCACCATCGAATCGGCTGGCGAGCGCGGGCAGTCGGTCCTGCACGACGTGCCCAAGGTCGACCGGGTGCAGACGAAGCTCTACGAACTCGTGGAGGCGTTCCACGACCGGCACTCACTCGGTGACGGTGAACTACGCGAGATCCTCGGCGAGCGCGACAAGAGCGCCGGGGCTTAGGTCCGGCATCGCTGCGGGCGACAGGTCAGCGGCGGCGCAGACGGCGGGGGGCCCGGGCAGGCTGCAACTGGGCCTCCAGCTCGGCCTCCAGCTCGGCGTCCAACGCTGCCGTCAGGTCGCCCTCGTCGGGCAACGGGGCGGCCCTCGGCGGTAGCGGCCGGGGGGTCACGCCGGGCCGGGTGGCGGGTGGTTGCTCCTCCTCGAGCTCCGTCACGGACTCGGCCAACTCGGCCACCGGATCCATCCCGGCCATCGTGTCCCACTCGTCGCGGGGCAGGCCGTGCCAGCGCTGCGTGGCCTCGGCAGGCGCGGCGGGCTGGAAGACGAAGGTCCGGTACGACCAGAAGCGGAAGAGGGTGGCCAGCACGACGCCACCGGTCTTCGCGACGTTCAGGGCGAGCAGCCCGGTCACGCCCAGTCCGTACTTGGCGGCGGCGAGCACGCCGAGTTCGATGAGCAGCCCAGCACCGTTGAAAAGGAAAAACAGGGCGTATTCCCGCTGCATCGCAGATTTCGGACGATCACGGTACGTCCAGTGTCGATTCATCAGATACGACGTGATCGTGGCGACGATGGTGGCGACGACTGTCGCCTTCAGTTGACCATCGACGAAAACCGTGAGTGCGAGTGCGTTGAACACGGCGTAATTGATGACCGTGTTGATGCCACCGACCAGGCCGAATTTGAGTGCCTCGTGGATGAACTTCTGCCAGCGCTCAGGTAGCAGACGGACGAGAGGCATGCGCAACACCTTAAGGCAGTGGGTCGGGGTCGGCTGGCTCCGACCGAACGAGTGGGCGGCAGGTCACGCCCGGCGGTCCTGGTTCGCTTCCGCGACGGGTGGCGTTCCCGCTTCGACGAAGACGAACCGTCGGTACGACCAGAATCGGAACAGCGTGCCGAACCCGGTGCCCACGACGAAGCTGGCCACGTTGTCGGCCAGTCGGGTCTGGAAGACGGCCGGCCAGATGCTGCCGAGCCCGTAGTGGCTGATGGCGAGACAGGCCACCGCGATGCCCAGCCCTACCGCGTTGAAGAAGAAGAACAGTGCGTACTCGCGGGCCGGGTGGGAGCGCTTGCGGTGCCGCCAGGTCCAGAACCGGTTGCCCAGGAAGGCGAAGGTCGCGGCGATGACCGTGGCGATGGTCTTCGCGGTGATCTGCTCGACGCCCTGCGGGCCGATCAGGTAGTTGAACAGGACGAAGTCGACGAGGAAGGCCACCCCACCGACGGTCGCGAACTTGCTCATTTCCCGGATGAGGTGACCGAAGCGGTCGATCAGGGAGTGAACCAGACCCGGGCGGGTCTGCCGGGAGCCTGGCTCCCCGGTCATTGTGGCGGCCACCGTGCGAGCGTACCGGTTGGCCGCCCCGGGAGCGGGTAGCAACGGGCACCGGGGTGCACCGGTGCGGCGGCACGGACGGGCACGAACGGAGCGTAACCGGATCCGTGCGATCGGGTGTTCTTTCCGCTTCGGTACGCCCTGTCGAAAAACGCCGTCGCCGGCTCGGGTCGGGTGTCGTCAGCAGGAGGTCCGCCGAAGGATTTGCGTGAAACTGCGCATGAAAGCGGGTAAAGGCTCGTGATGCCGCAGGGTGACCGCACCTTGTGCAGTTCTTCACAACCAGTCCCACTGACTGGAGAGGTCCCTCGGTTTACGCTGAGGCCAATCCCAGGTTTCCACGAAGGCGACGCGCATCGCGCCGCCGAGACTCGTGCACTCCATAGACCGGTCAGCGTCGACCACAAGGAGATGTGTCATGGTTGCTCCGGCCACCGTTCGGGGTATCGATCAGGCCCCTACGTCCCACCCGAAACTGCTCGCCTGGGTCCGTGAGGTCGCTGAACTGACCACCCCTGACCAGGTCGTCTGGGTGGACGGGTCCGACCAGGAATGGCGTCGCCTCACCGACGAGCTGGTCGAAGCCGGGACACTCGTCCGGCTGAACCCCGAGAAGAAGCCCAACTCCTTCTACGCGCGTACCGACCCGACAGACGTCGCCCGGGTCGAGGAGCGCACCTTCATCTGTTCCGTGGACGAAGCGGACGCCGGGCCCACGAACAACTGGATGGCGCCGGCCGAGATGAAGCGGACCATGACGGATCTGTACCGCGGCTCGATGCGCGGGCGCACGATGTACGTCATCCCGTTCTGCATGGGCCCGCTCGAGGCCGAGAGCCCGATGTTCGGCGTCGAGATCACCGACAGCCCGTACGTGGTCGCCTCGATGCGGATCATGACCCGGATGGGCGCCTCGGTCCTGCAGGCGATGGGCGACGACGCCGACTTCGTGCACGCCCTGCACTCGATCGGCGCCCCGCTGGCCCCCGGTCAGCAGGACGTGGCCTGGCCGTGCAACGAAACCAAGTACATCTCCCACTTCCCGGAGACCCGGGAGATCTGGTCCTTCGGCTCCGGGTACGGCGGCAACTCGCTGCTCGGCAAGAAGTGCTACTCGCTGCGTATCGCCAGCGTGATGGGGCGCGACGAGGGCTGGCTCGCCGAGCACATGCTGATCCTGAAGATCACCTCGCCAGAGGGGCAGGTCTACCACATCGCCGGGGCCTTCCCGTCGGCCTGCGGCAAGACCAATCTGGCCATGCTGGAGCCGACCATCCCGGGTTGGAAGGTCGAGACGATCGGTGACGACATCGCCTGGATGCGGTTCGGCCCGGACGGACGGCTCTACGCGATCAACCCGGAGTACGGCCTGTTCGGCGTCGCCCCGGGCACCGACTGGAAGACCAACGCCAACGCCATGCGGACGTTGGATCGGGGCAACTCCATCTTCACGAACGTCGCCCTCACCGACGACGGCGACATCTGGTGGGAGGGCATGGGTGAACCGCCGGCCCACCTGATCGACTGGAAGGGCAACGACTGGACGCCGGAGAGCGACAACCTCTCCTCGCACGCGAACAGCCGGTTCTGCACCCCGATCACCCAGTGCCCGATCCTGGCGGAGGACTACTACAACCCCGACGGCGTGCCGATCGACGCGATCCTGTTCGGTGGCCGGCGTCGCGACACCGTACCGCTGGTGACCGAGGCCCGGGACTGGGTGCACGGCGTCTACATGGGTGCCACGCTCTCCTCGGAGACCACCGCCGCCGCCTCCGGTGCGGTGGGTGTGGTCCGCCGCGACCCGATGGCGATGCTGCCCTTCATCGGTTACCACGGTGGCGACTACTTCAGGCACTGGATCGAGATGGGCAAGGGCGCCGACGGCGACGAGTCGAAGCTGCCCAAGGTCTACTACGTCAACTGGTTCCGTAAGGACCCGGAGGGCGGTTTTCTCTGGCCGGGCTTCGGGGAGAACTCCCGGGTGCTCAAGTGGATCATCGAGCGGATCGAGGGCCGGGCCGATGCCGTCGAGACCCCGATCGGCATGGTGCCGACCCTGGACTCGCTTGACGTCGAGGGTCTGGACATGACGCCGGAGGACGTCCGCATCGCGCTGAAGGTGGACCCGGACGAGTGGCGCAACGAGTTGCCGCTGGTCACCGAGTGGTTCGAGAAGTTCGGCGACAAGCTGCCAGGTGTCCTCTGGGCCGAGCTGGACGCCCTGCGGGCCCGACTCGACGCGGAGCAGCCGCAGCGAGGGGTGTGATCGACGACGGATCCGGGCATCATCGGATCCCATGAGGACGGCCGCCGAGACCGAGGTCCGGCGGCCGTTCGCCGTCCGGACGCTTACCGCGCTGTTGGCGGTGACGGCCGCGGCCACCGTCGTGGTCGAGGTGCTCAACTGGTGGTACGCGCCGGAGCAGGGGTTCGGGCTCGCTGTGCGTACCGGGTGGGCGATGCTGCGCTCGTTCGGCTTCCTGCTGCTCATCGGGCATGTCCGTCGCGGCCGGACAGTGGCCCGTCCGTTCGGTCTGATCCTCGCCGTCACCACGGTCTTCGCTGTCGGTCGGCTGATCGTGCCCCGCCAGGGCGTACCACCGTTGCCCGGCCTGCTCGGCTTCGCCCTGCTCACCGCGCTCTGCGCGACAGTGGTCTGGCTGTTGTACAGGTCGTCCGCGCTCGCCGGGCACCTGGTGCGGCACCGCTCCCGGCTGGTCATCGACCGTTCCGGCATCTCCTGGCGGGAAACGCCGCCGCGCCGGCCGGAGGCGAGCGCCTGGCTGTTGACCAGCCGGGTCGCGGCGTTCACCTACAGCCCGCTGATGCTGGTGCCGGCGCTTGTCGCCACCGCCGCGATCCTGGACGGACAGTTGCTCGCCGTACCCGCCGTGCTGCTCTGGCTGGGTGCCGGCATCGCGACAAGCTACCTGGTGCTGCTCTGCACGGCGTTCCTCCTGCGCGGTAGCCGCTGGGCGGGCACCCTGCTCATCGTCGTCACTGTCGCCGTACTCGCCGTGGACCTGCCGTTGTGCTGGTGGCTGCTCGGCGTCGACGGCCTGATACGCGACGGTGCGCCGCTTGTCGTCGCCGCCGTCCTCACCGTCTACGGTGTCCGCCGCGCCGCCCAAACCACCCCCACCCCACCCTGACCCCCATCCTGCGCCCATCCTGCGCCCCAAGATCCGGACAACTTCGGGGAAGTTGCTGCCTCAGCCGAGCTGGAGGCAGCAACAACAGGGAAGTTGTCCGGATCTTGGCCTGGGCTGGTCGACGATTGAGGGCCGGACCCCTTGCTCTGCTTCAACGGGCGCGCTGGATCCGGGACGATCGCAGTGCGTGGGGTGAAGCAGAGCAAGGCGGCAGAGCAGAGAGTGCCGCGCAGTCGAGGCGGAGCAGGGGGACGGCGGGGACGGCGAGGACGGCCGGCGGCGGGGACGGCGGAGCAGAGGGGAGAGGCTGTGCGCGACGAGTTCGACGTGGTGGTGGTCGGGGCGGGGCCGGCGGGGGTGGCCGCCGCTCTGGCGGCCCGCCGGGCGGGTGCCGAGGTGTTGCTGTTGGACCGCGCCGAGTTTCCCCGGGACAAGGCCTGCGGTGACGGTATCGCCGCGCACGCGTTGGACGTACTCGCCGAACTTGGTGTGCGCGACGCGGTTGCCGGCTTCTCGCCGGTGCCGGCGTTGCGGCTGGTGGCACCGGACGGTGGTGCGGTGGCGCGGGCGTTGCCCAGACCGGCGTACACGGTGCCACGGCAGGTGTTCGACGCGCGCCTGGTGGCGGCGGCGGTCGGGGACGGTGTGCCGTTGGGCCGGCGGGCGGTGCGTCGGGTGGAGGTGCGCGCCGACCGGGTCGTGCTGGACGGGGAGATCTCCGCCGGGGTGGTGGTGGGTGCCGACGGCGCCGGATCCGTCGTGCGCCGAGCGTTGGGCGAGCCGAACAACCCGGACCGCCATCTGGCGCTGGCCATCCGGGGGTACGCGCCCGCGCCGCCCGGACCGCCGGCCCAGCTCATTGTCACCTCGGCCACCCGCTGGCCGGCGTACGCCTGGTCGTTCCCGATCGGTGACGGTCGGGCGAACGTCGGGTACGGGGAGGTGCTGCGGGGCGAGTCGCTGACCCGCGCGCACCTGCTCGACCGGCTGGCGGCGCTGCTGCCGGGCACGGATCCGGCGGCGGTCAGCTCGCTGCGCGCCCATCACCTGCCGCTGTCCACCTTCCGGCCGACGCCGGGACGGGGCCGGGTGGTGCTCGCCGGCGACGCACTTTCGCTGATCAACCCGCTGACCGGTGAGGGAATCTTCTACGCGTTGCGATCCGGGGCGCTGGCCGGGCGGGCCGCGGTAGGTGCTCCGGAGCACGCCGCGCGGCGGTACGCGGGCGAGCTGCGTCGCCGGCTCGGCACCCACCTGCGGCACAGCTCGGCGGCGGCCTGGCTGGCCCGGCGGCGGCGGGTGGTGGACGCGACGGTACGGGCGGCCGATCGGGACGGACGGGTCTTCGCCAGGGTGACCGAGCTGGGACTGGGCGATGGTCTGCTGGACGGCCGGACGCTCGGCCTGATCGCCCTCGGCCTGTCGGCGCCGCATCGGCCACCGGCACACTGATCGGTACGGCGGCTCGCTACCCTGCTAGGTGATGACTCTGCGGAAACTTCTCTACTCCGTCTACGAGCGGCGGCTGACGGCCAAGCTCGCGGGCCGTCCGGTGCCCCGCCACGTGGGTGTGATGTGTGACGGCAACCGTAGATGGGCCCGGGAGATGGGCTTCGTCGATCCGAACGACGGGCACCGGATGGGTGCCGAGCGGATCAAGGAACTGCTGCGCTGGTGTGACGCCGCGGGTGTGGGTCACGTGACTCTGTGGCTGCTCTCCACCGACAACCTTTCCCGCCCGGCGGCGGAGCTGGACCCGCTGCTCCAGATCATCGAGGATCTCACCACCGAGCTGGCCGCGGATGCCAATCCCTGGCGGCTGCGGATGGTGGGCGCGCTCGACGTGCTGCCGACCCGTCTCGCCACGGCGCTCAAGGCCGCCGAGGAGCGGACCAGGGAACGCACCGGCAGCGCTCAGGTCAACATCGCTGTCGGGTACGGCGGCCGGCGGGAGATCGCCGACGCGGTGCGCTCGTTGCTGCTGGAGCGCGCGGCGAACGGCGGCACGCTTGAGGAACTGGCCGGGTCGCTCGACGTCGACGACATCTCCGAGCACCTCTACACCCGTGGCCTGCCGGATCCGGATCTGATCATCCGGACCAGCGGGGAGCAGCGCCTCTCCGGCTTCATGCTCTGGCAGTCGGCGCACTCGGAGTTCTACTTCTGCGAGTTGAACTGGCCCGATTTCCGGCGCGTCGACTTTCTCCGCGCGTTGCGCTCATACGCCACCCGCCAGCGCCGCTACGGGGTCTGAGAGCGGCGCCGGACGGGGGCCGGTTGCTCAGCTGAGGTGGTGGGTGGCCTCGGTGAGGAAGTCACCCAGGTCGGCCGGGGAGTCGATGGTGAGGTCGGCGGCCTCGGCGACCTCGTCGCCGGTCTCCGGGTTGGCGACGGCGACGCAGACACCGAGGAAGTCCGGGTCGGCGGCAGCGCGGGCCCGCAGTGCGGCGAAGGCCTTGATGTCGGAGACGTCGTCGCCGAAGTACCAGGCCGCGCGTACCCCCTGCACCAACTCGTCGATCACCATGCCCTTGTCCCGGTCGACCGGTGGCTTGATCTCCAGGACCATTCGTCCGACCTGTACCCGTAGGCCGAGACGCTCGGCCTGATCGCGGCCCCACTGCTCGACGGTGTCGGCAAGTCGCGGCGCGGTACGCCAGTGCAGGGCGACCGACAGCCGCTTGAATTCCACAAGGGTGCCGGGTGGCAGTTCGGTGCGGGCCAGTTCGGCGAGTTCGGACATTGTGGGCACCCACGGCAGGGCGGCCGGCTCGGTGACCGTGTCACCGCCGGAATGGCTGTGCTCCAGGCCGTAGAGGCCGTACAGGTCGACACCGGTGAGCCCGTCGAAGTGTTCGCGCAGGAACTCCACAGGTCGGGCCGAGACGATAGCGATGCGCCGCACGACCGGGGCGAGTGCCTCGATGGCGGCCAGCACCTTCGGCGCGGGCTGTACCTGTGTCGGATCGTCGGCGACCGGCGCGAGGGTGCCGTCGAAGTCGAAGAAGAGGACGGTCTCGGCCGCCCGGTCGGCGGTCGCCCGCCAGGCATGGTCGGCGTTCAGCGGGATCTTCGGCTGCTGGTTGCCCAGATTCAACGGCGGCACGCGCGACAGCGTACCCCGGGTTCGGCCGGTCAATCCTGACGTGAATCCGGTGTGGGCGACAGGTGTGATTCAGCGTTCGGCGGCTCCACGTCCCCGGCGTCCGAACGGCACCACCGCCGCTTCCTGGCCGTGGCTCAGCAGGTAGCCCTCCACGAAGCCGGAGTTCCGGTCGCCGGTGTGTGCCTCGATTTCCCGCAGCCGCTCCACCAGGAACTCGGTGAGCGCGGTGAGCCGATCGTTGAGCCGGTCGTGCAGTTCGGCGACGACGGCCAGGACGATCGCGGTGCCCGCGGTGGCGAGCGCGAAGAGGTTGACGAGCAGCGGAAGCTGCCCGCCGTTCAGGGTCAGGGTCACCGCGTTGCCGGTGACGCACAGCGTCACCGAGACCGTCGCGACCACGACAGCCAACCATTTCAGGGTCATGGAAAGACCCCTTTCTGTCCCGCAGGGCTGGGTTCGGCCTTGTCCCGTCCCCCGCCGACGACGAGCCCAAGCAGTACGAATACGGACGCTAGCGCGCCCGATCCCGCCCCGTAGCGAAACGAATCAGGCTGACCTGCCGTTCTTTCGCCATCTGAGGAACTAGCTGGCGGCGTCTCCTCGTTTTCGGACACCGAGCGGCAGCGTCGGGCGATATGCGAGATAACGAATGGTTTCCCGGATGTGGAACTTCTCCGCGTCCGAGACGTCGGGGTCGACCAGCCGGCGGAGCAGCGCCTCGACGTCGGGGTCCATCGGCGGTGGTGACGGCGAGGTTCGGCGGGAGGTCGTCCGGTCCCAGCCCAGCGCCGCGAAGGCCACGGTCGGGTCGAGCCCGAGGCCCTCGCAGAAGGCCACCACCCGTTCCGCTTCCGGGTCGCTGGCCCAGTCGCCGCGTACCCACCGGTTGATGGTCTGTCGGGAGACGCCGGTGCGCCGGGAGACCTCGGTGCCGCTCCACGCCCGGGTCGCGCGGGCCTCGTCGAGGGCGCGCCGGACGAAGGTGGCGAAGGCGATCTTCCGCGCGTTGGCCGTCTCGGTCACCTCGTGACCGTACGACCGTTGAGCCTGGGTGACAGCGCCTGCCACGCGTCTGTCACGCTTGCGTGACGTCGTTGCTATGTGGCCGGAGGGGGGTCCGGCGCTCTTCCTGAGGGGTGCCACCTGGGCAGGATAGATGTACGTAGGTGCGGAGGCAAACGAACGAAAAGCTGATACTGTCACGTTCATGGGACAACCTACGGTGTGTCACGTGCATGAGACGACCAGTGCTCACCTGCGTCACGCGCCCGGTGCGAGGGGGACGCGGTGACCGAACTCGCAACCCGTGCTCAGGCGTTCAGCCTGGTGGCCGAGGGGGTCGCCGCCGGGCTGAGCGCGCCGTGGCGCCTGTACCTCGCCCGCGGCTGCCGCTACCTGTCGCTGAGTGTCGGTGACCGAGCCGAGTGGAACGCCTGGCGGACCCACCTCGGCTGCCCGGAACTGAGCGTCCGGGTCTACGACGCCGGTGGCGAGATCCGCCGTTCGTCAATGGCTGAGGTGGTCATGGACGGCTGCCGGATCAGCGTCGAGCTGGTCGAGGAGATCGGCACCGACGACCTCGACCGGCTGCTGGTGGCCGACCCCACCACCGTCGAACCGGAGGAACGATGACGTCCGCGCGGGGAACCGGAGCCGCCGGATGAGTCCGTTCCTGGCGATCTTCCTGGTGCTCGTGCTCGCGGCGACGAGCTACGCCGCGGGGCGGCTGCACGGGCAGCTCAGTTACCGGATCGGTTACCGCTTCGGCTACCGGCAGGGCTACTTCGACGGGGACCGTGGCGCGTGGAACCGGCGTCGCCGGGACGCGCAGGCGGCCATCGCCTCCGCTCTCGCCGTCGCGGCACCCTCGTCGCCCCCGGCCCGGGTCACCGCCACCGTGAACCCGCTCCCGACACGCGGCGCGAGCCCGGCGCCGTCAGCCCTACGGTCCGACGGGCCGCAGGGCGAGATCGAGAAGGCCGGGGCAGCCCGGCCGGGCACCACGTACACCGGTTCGTCCTTCGCGGAGCCGGCCGCCTCGGTCACCGGGCGGCACCCGACCGGCACCCTCGTACGACGGACCGGCTGAACCGGTCGACGGGCCCAGGCCCGTCCACAGGCGCGGCGCGTACGCCCTTCCGGGTGGCGCCGCCGGGGCCACGTCAGACCGGTGGCGGTGGTCCCACCGGCCGGGATGCGCGCAGGGGGCATGCATCCCGGCCGGTTCGTTCCCGGCCTCGCCGTCCGGCGGTGCCGCCGGGCCGTCCGGCGGTGCCGGCCGCGCCGTCCGGCAGTGCCGGCGCGGGCCCGCAGCGGCACCGCCGCAGGCCGGGTCCGGGGGCGGCCGGGCACGATCTTTGAAACGTGACCTAGCCGGGACGGGTGCGGGGAGCTAGCGTCTAGGCATGGCGCGGGGTTGTCCCGAGCCAGCCGGCCCGCCCGGCCTGCGACCTCGCGCACGGGGCCCGCATCCGACCCCGTGTCAGCCGGGCATCCGGAGGAGGCGGACCGCGGGTGGCCGGGTGCCCATCCGCCGGAGCAGGCCTGTGACGACTCGCCGTACGACCGCCGGTGCCGACCAGGGCCCGGCCGCGACTACCACGACCCGCCGCAGCACCCGGAGCCGCCGTACGGCGGCCGCCGGTTCGGCCGACCCCAGGGAGCCCCGACCAGCGGGCCAGTCCTTCGTTCTGGACACCTCCGTACTGCTCAGCGACCCGGCGGCGTTCCACCGCTTCGCCGAGCACGAGGTGGTGCTTCCGCTGGTGGTGATCTCCGAGCTGGAGGGCAAGCGGCAGCACCCGGAGCTGGGCTGGTTCGCCCGACAGTCGCTGCGCATGCTGGACGAGCTGCGGGTGCGCCATGGTCGGTTGGACCGGCCGGTGCCGGCCAACGATGTCGGTGGCACCTTGCGGGTGGAGTTGAACCACACCGATGACGGGGTGCTCCCGCCAGGCTTCCGCAACGAGTCCAACGACGCGCGGATCCTCTCCGTCGCGCTGAACCTCGCCGCCGAAGGACGGGAGGTGACGCTTGTCAGCAAGGACATGCCGTTGCGGGTCAAGGCCGCCTCCGTGGGGTTGCGCGCGGACGAGTACCGGCACGGCCAGGCCAGCGACCCGACCTGGACCGGGATGGCCGAGTTGGAGCTGGCCGAGGAGGACATCGCCCGGCTCTACGCGGGAGAGGTCGTCGACGTGGACTCGGCAGCGGGTCTGCCCTGCCACACCGGCCTGGTGCTGCACTCGTCCCGGGGCTCGGCGCTCGGCCGGGTGCTGCCGGACAAGACCGTACGGCTGGTCCGTGGTGACCGGGAGGCGTTCGGCGTGCACGGCCGCTCGGCCGAACAGCGGATCGCGCTCGACCTGCTGCTCGACGAGTCGATAGGCATCGTCTCGCTCGGTGGCCGGGCCGGCACCGGCAAGTCCGCCCTGGCGTTGTGCGCGGGGTTGGAGGCGGTGATGGAACGTCGCCGGCACAAGAAGGTGATCGTCTTCCGCCCCCTGTACGCCGTCGGCGGGCAGGAGCTGGGTTACCTGCCGGGTTCGGAGTCGGAGAAGATGTCGCCCTGGGCCCAGGCGGTCTTCGACACCCTCGGTGCGGTGGTGCACGAGAACGTGCTGGAGGAGGTCACCTCGCGCGGTCTGCTGGAGGTTCTCCCGCTCACCCACATCCGGGGCCGCAGTCTGCATGACGCCTTCGTCATCGTCGACGAGGCGCAGTCGCTGGAACGTGGCGTACTGCTGACCGTGCTCTCCCGGATCGGCCAGGGCTCCCGGGTGGTGCTGACCCACGACGTCGCGCAGCGGGACAATCTGCGGGTCGGGCGGCACGACGGTGTCACCGCGGTGATCGAGGCGCTGAAGGGTCATCAGCTCTTCGCGCACGTCACGCTCAGCCGTTCGGAGCGTTCACCGATCGCCGCGATGGTGACCGACCTACTGGAGGACGTCCCGACCTGACAGCCGTTTTGGGCGAATCGCGTTGATATTTGGCGTGACCCACGTCACAATTGAGGTCCGTGGTTTCCCATCAGCCTCACTGTGCGCGATGGTGTCCCACGGGCGCCCACGCACCGGACGCATCGTTGGTCGTCGTTCGTCACTCCAGCAGGGGAGCGGACGACGCCGGCAGGCGACGCGGTGCGTCAACGGTGGCCGGCACGCCGGCCGCGGGCGCCCGTGGCGCGCCACGACGCAGTACGGTCGCGGCACGCCACGTCCCTGAACCCGACGAAGGGATCACTTCGTGAGTCGGCCGTGGAGCCGGTTCGCCGCCCGCACCGCAGCCGTCGCGCTGCTCTCGGTGGGCGTGGCCGGCGGCTTCTATCTGAGCGAGGACCGCCAGTCGCAGCGCTCAGGCCCCGGCGCGCAGGTGGCCGGCAGCGTCAGCGAACTCGACGTCAACGTCGAATACCGGCAGGAAGAGGCGGTCTCCCGCCAGGTCCGTACCGCCCGGCAGCAGGCCACCGAGGTCCGGAAGCAGGCCAAGGCCGCCGCCGAGAAGGCCCGCAAGGCCGAGGAGGCGGCTCGCAAGAAGGCTGCGGAGAAGGCCGCCAAGGAGGCCGCGGCCCGGGCCGCGAAGCCGTACGACGGCCCGATCCCGGAGTCCTGCGAGGAGTACAGCGGCAACCGGAAGGTCGGCTGCGCCCTCATGATCGACGCGGGCTTCAAGATCGACCAGTTCCCGTGCCTGGACCGGCTCTGGAACAAGGAGAGTGGCTGGAACCACAAGGCCCGTAACCCCTCCTCCGGGGCGTACGGCATCCCGCAGGCGTACCCCGGGAACAAGATGTCCTCGGTCGGTGACGACTGGCAGACCAACCCGGTCACCCAGATCAAGTGGGGGCTCGGCTACATCAAGGGCCGCTACAGCACGCCCTGTGCAGCGTGGAACCACTCGCAGGCCAAGGGCTACTACTGAGCTGAGTCACGGCGGCGGGGTGCGAACGACCGCACCCCGCCGCCGTGTGTCTCGTACCGGAAAAGTGGCGGCTGTCGGCGTTTACTGATAGCTGTTGACGGGTGACCCTGCTCCCCGGAAGTGGCGACCCGCACCGGTTCGGCACCGTGGCCTTCTATGCGTCCATCGGCCGGGCGTTCGTCGCCATGTGCGCGGTGGTGCCGGTGCTCTTCCTGATCGAGGGCCTCGACGTCTGGCTCGGCGCCGGCTTCGACTCCGCCGCCGGGATCATCCCGCAGCGTATCGACGGGCTGGACGGTGTCTTCTTCTCGCCGTTCCTGCACCACGGCTTCGACCACCTCTACAGCAACAGCATCCCGCTGATCCTGCTCGGCACCTTCGTGCTGGCGGCGGGTGCCCGGCGCTTTCTCTGGTCCACCCTGGTGATCGTCCTGGTCAGCGGGCTCGGTGTGTGGTTCACCGGCTCGCCGGCCACGATCGTCGTGGGCGCCAGCGGGGTCATCTTCGGCTACCTCGGCATCCTGCTCACCCGGGGCATCTTCGAGCGGAGCTGGTGGAACTTCGCCGTCTTCCTGCTGGTCGGGCTCCTCTACGGCGGCCAGTTGGTGGGCGTGCTGCCGACCGACGAACGGATCTCCTGGCAGGGGCACCTGTTCGGGCTGCTCGGCGGTATCGTGGCCGCGATCATCTTCCGCCGACGCCGGTCCGACCTCGACGGGCCGTACCGTTCCGAGTCGCCGATGACCATGCCCTGACGCGTCCGCCGAGCGCGGCGACCGCCACCGCGACCAGGGTCAGGACGGCACCGAGCATTGTCGTCGCGTCCGGATGTGAGGCCGCCGAGGGCAGCAGCATGTCCAGCAGGACCGCACCCACCACCTGCCCGGCGACGGTGGCCAGGCCGAGCAGCAGCACGCCGGTGAGGCGGACCACCGCGGCGGCCACCGCGATGAACGTGACACCGATCGGCCCGCCCAGGTAGAGCCAGAGGTCGGTGGGCAGCCCGCCGGGCGGCAACCCCCGCAGCACGAGGCTGACGACGAACGCGACGAGCAGCACCGCCGTACCGACCGCGAAGTTGACGAGGGTGGCGGTGAGCGTGCTCTCGGTGACCACCCGGACCCAGCCGTTCACCGCCTGCTGCCAGGCCACCGCCACCCCGGCGAGCAGCGGCAGCACGGCCAGACCGAGGGTCGCCGGCTCGGCGAACCTGTCGCTCACCGCCAGCAGTACCGCGATCACCGTCAGCACCGCACCCGCCAGCCGGGCACCGGTCACCGGCCGCCGGCCACCCGGGCCGACCCCCGCCCGGTCGACGAGCAGGCTGCTGGCGGACTGCCCGGCCACGATCGCCACCGTGAACACCGCGACTCCCAGGGTGCCGACGGTGGCGCCCTGGGTGAACACCAGGAACGCGCCGCAGGCACCGCCGAGACACTGCCAGGGGCGAAGCGTCCCCCGGCGGAAGGCGGTACGCAGCGTCGCCAGGCCGCGCCGCCCGGCACCGGTGGCCGGTACCAGGATCAGCAACAGCAGCAGGCCCGACCCGAACGAGATGACGGCGGCAGCAACCCCGTCGCCGAGGCGTACGCCCAGCTCGCCGTTGATCCGCGACTGCGTCGCCACGGCGACCCCGGCCACGGCGGCCAGCGCCACCGCGCCGAACCGGCGACCCGGCGACACCGTCGGCCGGGTCGCCGTCGGGGCACTCAAGCCTGTTCGTCCAGCGGCCGACCGTCGAAGTCCACGGCCGAGTAGAGCGCCAGCTTCTCCAACCGGTGGTACGAGTCGATCACCCGGATCGTGCCGCTCTTGGAGCGCATCACTATCGACTGGGTGTACGCCCCGCCGGCCCGGTACCGCACGCCGCGCAGCAGGTCACCGGAGGTGACGCCGGTGGCCACGAAGAAGCAGTTGTCGCCGGTGACCAGGTCGTCGGTGGTGAGTACCCGGTCGAGGTCATGGCCGGCGGCGATCGCCTTCTCGCGCTCGGCGTCGTCCTGCGGCCAGAGCTTGGCCTGCATCATCCCGCCCATGCACTTCAGGGCGCAGGCGGCGGTGATGCCCTCCGGGGTACCGCCGATGCCCATCAGCACGTCGACGTCCGACTCGCCGCGCGCTGCGGCGATCGCACCGGCGATGTCGCCGTCGGAGATGAAGCGGATGCCAGCCCCGGCGCGGCGGATCTCGTCGACCAGGCCGTCGTGTCGGGACCTGTCGAGCACGCAGACGGTGACCTCGGAGACGCTCGTGCCCTTGGTCTTCGCGATGCGGCGCAGATTCTCGACGGTGCCGGCCTCGATGTCGACCACGTCCGCGTAGGCCGGACCGACGGCGAGCTTCTCCATGTAGAAGACCGCGCTGGGGTCGAACATCGCGCCCCGTTCGGCCACCGCCAGCACCGCGAGGGCGTTCGGCATCCCCTTGCTCATCAGCGTGGTGCCGTCGATCGGGTCGACCGCGACGTCCACCTCGGGACCGTCTCCGTCACCGACCTCCTCACCGTTGAAGAGCATCGGGGCGTTGTCCTTCTCGCCCTCGCCGATCACCACGACCCCCTTCATCGGGATCGAGTTGATCAACTTACGCATCGCGTCCACGGCGGCCCCGTCGCCGCCCTCCTTGTCGCCCCGGCCGACCCACCGGCCGGCGGCCATCGCTGCCGCTTCGGTGACCCGGACAAGATCAAGGGCGAGGTTACGGTCGAGGTTCTGTGGGGTTCGCGTCCTGGCGGTGGTCATGAAAACGGCTCCTCCTCGCGGCGGTGCGGGGCGGGCCGGCGCTGCCGGCTTCGTTGCTGATCCTCACACGATGGCGGACGCAGGGCCGGGTCGGGGCGGTGATGGCACGGATACCGCCGGTCGGGCGGCTGCGAGAATGGCGGGGTGGAACCTGCACAGCCTGCCGACCGCGCACCCGCCGATGAGCCCGTGCCACCGCCCGCAGCCGCCGCGAAGTCCGAACGGTCGCCGCGGGACATGGCCATCTCGCTGCTGGTGCTGCTGATCCCGATCGCCCTGCTCCTCGCCTTCTACCGGGGCTTCCTCGGCGGGGACCAGCCGAACACAGTTGATCCGGCACCGGCCTTCGAACAGGCGAAGTCGGCAGGGGTCTTCCCGGTGAGCGAACCGGCCGAGCTGGGCGACGGCTGGCGGGCGATCCGCGCGACCTACCGGACTGCCGAGGACGGGGCGATTCTGCGGGTGGGATATGTCACCCCGGAAGGGCGCGGCCTGCAACTGGTGCAGAGCAACGTCCCGCCGGAGCGGCTGCTGCCGGCCGAGCTGACCGAGGAGGGGCGGCCCCAGGGGCAGACCGATCTCGGCTCCGGCACCTGGCAGCGCTACACGGCCCGGGGCAACGAGCAGGCGCTGGTGCTGCTCCAGCCGGAGCGCACGGTGATCGTCGTCGGCGACGCCCGGGACAATGAACTACGGGCCCTCGCCACCGCCGTGGATTGACAGTCCTCGACGCGGCCGGGCATCCCGCGACATCAGCGTGAGCTAGACCGGCGGCGCGTGCGGGTGCCCCCTGCATGTCGGCACGATCCGCTACGCTCCCCGGGTTCGATGCCTGGCCGGCCCCGGTCGGTCGGGCTTTCCTGCTTGAAGAGAGACGATCTGTGAACATTCGACGGTGGAGCGTCGGCCTCATCGCCGCCACGCTGCTCGTTCCCGGCCTCGCCGCCTGCAACAACTCTGGCGGCGACTCGCCGTCCACGGCCTCCTCGCCCGAGTCGGTCATCCCGGCCGACCCGAAGGCGGCGCTCGTCGCCTCCACCAAGGGGCTGGCCGAGGGCAACTTCACGTTCACCATCGCGGCTGACTCGATGACGGGCAAGGGCACGTTCCACAAGCCCAGCAACAGCGCCCAGATGTCGATGACCATGGGTGGCGAGGACTTCACCATGGACTTCGACCTCATCCAGATCCAGCCGGACACCTGGGTGAAGGTCGACCTGGGCGAACTTTTCGCCGGCATCCCGGGGATGGAGGCGATCAAGGACAAGTACCAGCACCTCGACGCCGCCAAGGCCAAGGACGCCAAGAACCTCGACATCTTCAAGGACGGCACCGACCCGGCCGACGCCGCCGGCATGTTCGAGGGCCTCGCCGAGGTGCAGAAGACCGGCGAGGGCACCTACAGCGGCACCTTCGACCTGACCAGTGTGAAGGACTCGGTCGCCGCCGACGAGGACATGCTCAAGGAACTGGGCGACAAGGCGAAGGCGATCCCGTTCACCGCGAAGCTGGACGCCGAGGGCTGGCTGAGCGAGCTGGTCATGTCCCTCCCGGCGGCGGGTGAGACCAAGGCACAGGACATCAAGGTCACCTACGCCGACTACGGTTCGGCGACGGCTGTGCAGAAGCCGCCGGCGGACCAGGTCATCGAGGCGAGCGAGCAGACCTACGAGATGTTCAAGTAGGTCGAACGGTAGCGCTGCGGGGGTGGGCTCAGCCCACCCCCGTTCGCGTTCCGGCGTACGGTCCCGGCCGGATCCGAGGGATGTCGCCGGTTTCGGGTGATTGCGTGGGCGGCCCGCAGGGAACAGAAGAGAGGAGCCTCCGGCGCGAGAACGCACCGGATGACCCTGCTGGGAGACACCGATGACCGTTCGACGACTGAGCGCCGGCCTCGTGGCCGTCGCCCTCTTCACGCCCGGAGTCGCCGCCTGCACCGCCACCGGTGACGCCGGGCCGACCGCCACACCGTCCGCCACCGCGTCCGGTGCCGCACCCGAGGCCGACACCGACGCGAAGCAGGCGTTGCTGGACTCGACCCGGGAGATCCGCAACGGCAACTTCAGGTTCAGCATGTCCGGTGCCGGCTCGGTGGCGGAGGGGCAGGTGCACCAGCCGAGCCAGAGCGCCGAGATCCGGGTACGCCTCGGCGAGTCGACCGACGACCTGGCGATCGGCCTCGACCTCATCCACGCGAAGCCGGACAGCTGGGTGAAACTTGACCTCAAGGGACAGGCGGCGACGAGCGTGCCCGGGGCGGACCGACTCAACCTCGGCAAGTACCAGCACCTCGACCAGAACCGGATCAAGGGCAACCGCAGCCTCGGCTTCGACTTCGAGAAGGTCGACCCGGCGGGCAGCGAGGCGTTGACCCAGGCTGTCACCGACGTCCAACGCACCGGCGACGGCGCGTACGCCGGTACCCTCGACCTGTCCAAGGCAGCCGACGCCGGGTCGCTCGACCCGACGCTTGTCACAGCGCTCGGCGCGGAGGCAAACTCCGTACCGTTCACCGCGACCACCGACGCTCAGGGGCGACTCACCGAGCTTGTCATCAAGCTGCCCGAGGCTGGCCAGGCTGCCGGTCAGGAGATCAAGGTGACGTACTCCGACTACGGCAACGCGACCGAGGCGACCAAGCCGTCGGCCGACCAGGTCGTCGAGGCGCCGCCGGAGCTGTACAACCTCCTCGACTGAGCGCGGAGAGCGGCGACGCGCGACCGACCGGCGGACGCCGACCCACCTCGCTGATCATTAACGTACGCATCGCGGCGGGAGCCAACCGGCTCCCGCCGCGTCGTGCAGGCGCCCTGCGTCAGCTGGCCGGGTCGGGTCGGACGGCGTCGATCCGGGCACGGGCACCGTCGAGCCAGCGCTGGCAGATGACAGCCAGGGCCTCGCCGCGCTCCCACAGCGCCAGCGACTCCTCCAGCGACGTGCCGCCGGCCTCCAGCCGCTCCACCACCGAGGCGAGTTCGGCACGGGCCTGCTCGTAGCTGAGTCGCTCGTCCGACCCGCTGGTCTTCTCGTCAGTCATCGCACCCATCTCAGCACAACCGCCCGACACCCCGGATGACCGCACCGCCGTTCAGGCGCCGGACGGCAGGGGCATGCGCCACTCGATGCGGGATCACCAGGCCGGCCGGTCACGTGCCGACAGTGGCGGCCAGTTCGCCGTCGGCGAGGCGTACCCGCAGCGGGTCGCCGGGAGCCACCTCGGTGGCCGCGCGTACGACGTGGCCGTCGGCGCGTTGCACGATGGCGTAGCCGCGGTCGAGGGTGGCGGCCGGGGAGAGCGCGCGCAGCCGGGCCAGGGTGTGCCGGAGGTCGTCGCCGGCGGCGGCGAGGCGGTGGTCCAGACAGCGGCCGGCGCGCTGGCGCAGCGCGGCCAGTTCGGCGGTGCGTTGCTCGACCATCACCTGCGGGCGGGCCAGCACCGGCCGGGACCGTAGCGCGTCGATCCGGTGGGACTCGCGATCGACGAGGTTGTGCACGGCCCGATGCAGCCGGAACCGGGCCTGCTTGATGAGGCGTACCTCCTCGGCCAGGTCGGGCACCACCCGCTTGGCCGCGTCAGTGGGGGTCGACGCCCGGACGTCGGCCACGTAGTCGACGAGCGGTGCGTCCGTCTCGTGGCCTATCGCACTGACCACGGGGGTACGACAGGCGAAGACGGCCCGGCACAGTGCCTCGTCGGAGAAGGGGAGCAGATCCTCGATGCCGCCCCCGCCCCGGGCCAGGATGATCACGTCGATGCTCGGGTCCGCGTCCAGCACCTTGAGCGCGTCCACGATCTGGGGGACGGCGCTCGGGCCCTGGACTGCCACGTTCACCGTCCGGAACTCCACAGCAGGCC
Source organism: Micromonospora andamanensis (assembly GCF_016863495.1). Classification (GTDB taxonomy): domain Bacteria; phylum Actinomycetota; class Actinomycetes; order Mycobacteriales; family Micromonosporaceae; genus Micromonospora; species Micromonospora andamanensis. Next base: position 26,238 of record NZ_BOOZ01000008.1, on the reverse strand, counting down.
AGCGGCGGCGGGCGTTCGTCAGCACGTCCCGTTCGGCTGCGCTGGCCCGACCGGTGATCAGCCCGATGCGCTGCGGCAGGAACGGTGGACGGCGCTTGCGTGCCCGGTCGAACAGTCCCTCGGCGGCCAGCAGCTTCTTGAGTTTCTCCAGCCGGGCGAGCAGTTCACCGAGGCCGACCTGGCGGATCTCGTCCGCCCGCAGGCTGAGCGTGCCCCGGGCGGCGTAGAACTCGGGCTTGGCGTGCAGCACCACCCGGGCGCCCTCGCGCAGCTCCGGCGCGCCGGAGTCGAGTACGTCACGGTTCGTGGTGACGGTGAGACTCAGGTCGGCGGACGGGTCACGCAGCGTCAGGAACACGGTGCTGGCGCCGGGACGACGGCTGATCTGCGCCACCTGCCCGTCGACCCACACCCAGCCGAGCCGGGCCACCCAGGCGCCGATCTTCTGGCTGACCACCCGCACCGGCCACGGCTCATCCGAGCTGCTCTTCCCGCCCGCACCACCATTCTCACCCGCACTCACCCGACCACCCTACGGCCCGCCGCCCCGACCGCGTTGATCATGAGGTTGTTGTTGCCGGCACGGCGTGTCGCGGGTGACAACTTCATGATCGACGGGCTGTGGGGGGCGGCTCACGCGCTGCTGGGTCGGGCGGCGGCACGTACGATGGGGGGGTGATTGAGGCTGAGGTGACTTCCCGGACCGGTAAGCGCGTGCTCCTGGCCAAGCCCCGCGGCTACTGCGCGGGCGTGGACCGGGCGGTGCAGACCGTCGAGGAGGCGCTCAAGCTCTACGGTGCCCCCATCTACGTCCGCAAGCAGATCGTGCACAACAAGCACGTGGTGCAAACGCTTGAGGCCCAGGGCGCCATCTTCGTGGAGGAGAACGAGGAGGTGCCCGAGGGCGCCATTGTCATCTTCTCCGCGCACGGCGTGGCACCCGAGGTCTACGAGCAGGCGAAGCAGCGGTCGCTCAAGGCGATCGACGCCACCTGCCCGCTTGTGACGAAGGTGCACCACGAGGCGAAGCGGTTCGCCGCCGAGGACTACGACATCCTGCTCATCGGTCACGAGGGGCACGAGGAGGTCATCGGCACGTCCGGTGAGGCGCCGGAGCACATCCAACTGGTGGACGGCCCCGAGGACGCCGACCGGATCACCGTGCGCGACCCGAACAAGGTCGTCTGGCTGTCGCAGACCACGCTGTCGGTGGACGAGACGATGGAGACCGTCGCCCGGCTCAAGAAGCGACTGCCGATGCTCCAGTCGCCGCCCAGCGACGACATCTGCTACGCCACGAGCAACCGGCAGCACGTGATCAAGGAAATCGCGCCGGAATGCGACGTGGTGATCGTCGTCGGCTCCCGCAACTCGTCGAACTCGGTACGCCTGGTCGAGGTGGCCCTGGACGGCGGTGCCCGTGGAGGTCACCTCGTCGACTTCGCTCACGAGATCGAGGACGCCTGGCTCGCCGACGCGCGGACCGTGGGCCTGACCTCGGGCGCGAGCGTGCCGGAGGAATTGGTGCAGGAGGTGCTGGCACACCTCGCCGAGCGTGGCTTCACCGACGTCGAGGAGGTGGTGACCGCGAACGAGCGGCTGACCTTCTCCCTCCCGCAGGAGCTCAAGCGCGACATGAAGGCCGCCGCCGCGGCCCGCGACTGAGCGCGTCGGCGGGCCTGATGGAACTGTTCACCGCTCCGGTGCGTCAGAGCTTGGCATGAGGACCCTTCGGATCGCCGTCACCGCGTTGATCGTCTGCACGGCGCTCGCCGCCTGCGGCGGCCAGGACGCGGGGGACGGCACCACCACCCCGACCCCGACGGGAGCGTCACCCGTGACCGAGCTGCCGACCCCGGACCCGAGCCTGCCCGCACCCTCGCCCTCCGATCCGGTGGACCCGACGGCACCGACCACCCGACCGACGGTCCGGCCCAGCGCCCCGTCCAAGCCGCCGACGACCGGCGAGATGACCCTTACCGGTCGGATCGAGTCCGGCGTCGAGCCCGGCTGCCTGCTGCTCGACGGCTACCTGCTGCTCGGCGGTCCCCGCGAGGTGCTCACTGCGGGCTCGTCGGTGACCGTGACCGGCCGCCCCGACCCCACCATGATGTCCACCTGCCAGCAGGGCACCCCGTTCGTGGTGGCTTCCGCCAAGCGCGGCTGACCGAGGTTTCGGGGCACCTCGCCGGCACGGGACGACGAGGTTGATCAGTTGATGGCAGGATGCCCCGGTGCGGTACCGACCGATCCTTCCTGCGGCGGCCGGTGCGCTCGCCGTCGTTCACGTCGCCGGCATTCTCACAGCTGTTTCGCTGCTGCGGCAGGCCGAGCTGGCCGCGTTGCTGCTGCTGTCGGTGTACGCGCTGACCGCCCGGCCGCCCGCCCGCCCCTGGGCGGTGCCGGTAGCGCTCACCGCGCTTGTCGCCGACGCCTGGGCCACGATGCCCGCCGAGTCCGCCGACCGGGGCTGGCAGGTGCTTCGGCCCGGTGCGGCTGACCCCACCCTGGGATTCGTCACCGGCCTTCGCCTGAGCTGGGCAGCGTTGGTCTTCGTCCTGGTTCTGCTGCTGACCGTGCGGTGGCGGGAGGCCCGCCCGAGCCGTCCCGCTCTCGCCGGGACGGTGCTGGCGGCGGTCCTGGTGACCGGGTACGCGGCGGTCCGGCTGGTCGAGATCCAACGTGCGGTACGGGACGCTCAGCCCGACCTGGCGGTGACCGCCGCCGTGCTGGCACCCCTCACACTCGCCCTGGGTGCGCTCGTCCTGGCTGCCCTGCTGACCGGGCGTCGGCAGCGGCTCGCCGCCGGTGGTGCCACACTGCTGGCCCTGGTCGCCCTGACGTACCTGGACGCGGCGCTGGCCCTGACGCAGTTGCCGTCGTACCTCGAACGAGGCACCGTGTTTACTGCCGCGTTCCAGGGCACCGAGAGGCTGCCCGCGCTCGGGCCGGCAGTCGTCGCCGCCGTCGAGTTGAGCGCGTACCTGCTGCTCGTGGTGGGTGTCAGCGCCCGCCAGGCGGTACCGGCCGGGCCGGGTCGCCGGTCGTACCGGTAGCCATCCCGCAAAGACGGAAGCCCGTCTCCGGAGAACCGGAGACGGGCTTCCTGGTGGTGCGGGTGGTGGGGTCAGTTCACCGCGCCGACGGAGACCGCGCCACGGCCGACGACCGCGCCTTCGGTGGTCACCACGGCCAGCTCACCGAAGAGCGTCCGGCCCGCGGGCGGGGCCGCCAGGGCGGTCACCGTACCCGAGATGGTGCCGGTGGCGCCGTGCGCCAGGGTGAGGGTGCCGCCCGACGCCGCGAGGGTGCCGAGCGCCGGGGAGGAGAACGAGTCCCGGTAGTCGTACTCGGTGCTGCCACCGGCACCGTCGACCGAGTACGCCTCCACGACGACGGTGTAGGTGCCCGCCGGTGGGTTGGCGATGGTCACGAACTCCTCGGAGTCGCCGTCGGCGTTGTACTGGACCAGTGCGCCGCCCCGGTAGACGAACAGGTCGAGGTCGGCACCGGCGTTCGACGGGTTACCGATGCGGGCGGTGAAGCTGGTGGCTCCCGCCGGCACCTCCACTGTGAACTCCTGCGTCGCGTACTCGACGATCGTCGGCCGCTCCGAGTGCGAGCTGGCCAGTGCGCCGCCCTGACCGGTCACCGTGACCGGACCGAAGGTGTTCTTCAGCGTCCAGGTGACAGGGGTCGGGGTGCCGGTGGTCACCGACGGCAGCTCGACCACGGCCGGTTCGACAGCGACGCCCTGCACCCGTGCCTGGAGCTGGTACGGGTTGTTCAGCGCCGGCGAGGTACGCCGGGACTCGACCTCGATCTCCCAGACACCCGGCATCGGGTTCTGGTAGTCACGCTCGAAGGCGTTGCAGGCGCTGGCGAAGTTGGTGTAGCAGGTCAGGCTGGAGGTGCTCTCCACCGGAACGCCGTACGGGTTGAACGCGATGAAGCGGGTCTGCGAACCGGTGGCGATGCCGGAGAGGTTCACCTGCAGCGCACCGGCACCCGGGGGAACCGTCACGAAGTACGACGTGGTGCTGTTCCGGTCCACCGAGCCCTGCGCCGAGTAGGCGAAGTTGGGCTTGCTGACGTCGTTCGAGGCCACCACCACAGCGGAGACCTCGAAGTCGATCGTGTTGGTGGCCGGGTCGTCGACGGTCACGATCGTGCCGTGCGCGCCGGCGGTCTTCGGCTTGGCGGTGACCGTGAGGGTGACGGTGCTGTTCAGCGGCAGCGTGACGGTCTTCGGCGCCGAGAAGGTGCCGTCGTTGCCGCGCAGGCCGACGTTGTGCTTGACGTTGCCGGCCGGGCCGCTGGTCCGGGTCAGCTTGACCTGGTACGACTTCGACTGGTTGACCTTGTGGCCGCCGTCGGCGGAGCCGCAGCGGTTGTAGACGCCGGTGCCGCGGTGCGGGGTGGCCAACTGGCCGGAGAGCACCGTGCAGACCGGGGCGTCGGAGGTGTACGAGCGGGTCTGCACACCCTTCTTCAGCAGCTTCCAGGCACCCGGCACGTCGAACATGCCGTAGCCCTGCCCCTGGGTGGGGGTGTCGGCGATCGGCTTGGCCGAGGTGTAGATCGCCCGGCGCAGCATCTCCGGGGTGATGCCCTTGTCGGTCGCCTTGGCGGCCGAGAGCAGCAGCGCGGCGGCGCCGGCGGCCTGCGGGGAGGCCATCGACGTGCCGTTGAACATGCCGTAGCCCGGCGGCAGCGCGTAGCCGGCCTCGGCGACGGGGCTGCCGGCCTGCCACACCGGGGTGGTGGAGATGGCCGAACCCGGCGCGGCGATGTTCGGCTTGGCGCCACCGTCCTCACGCGGACCGCGCGAGGAGAAGTTGAACAGGGCGTTCTTCTTCTTGACCACCGAGCCGTAGTTGGCCAGCCAGGTGTCCTTGCTGACGCTGGCGGCGACGCTCACCACGTTCGCCGACGCGGACGGGTCGCCGATGGTGTTCACACCCGGGCCGGAGTTGCCGGCCGAGATGAACATCTGCACCCCGTACGTGGTGATCAGGTTGTTGTAGAGGGTGGCGCGGGCGTTGTTGCCGTCGTTGAGCGCGGGCAGGCCGCCGATCGACATGTTGATCACGTCGACGCCCCGGTTGATCACCAGATCGGCCATGCCGGTGGTGAGTGCGGCGGCCGTGCAGCCACCGCCCCAGGAGCAGGCGCGGGAGGAAACGATCTTGGCGCCGGGGGCGGCACCGTCGAACGCGTCGTTGCCCAGCATGTCGTTGGCGGCGGTGATGCCGGCGACGTGCGTGCCGTGCGCGCTCTCGATGATGCCGATGTTGACGTAGTCGACCAGGCCGGGGCCGCCGATCGGCGTGGTGTTGACGTTCTTGCGGTACTCGACGACGAACGACATCCGCTCCTTGACCGGAGTCGCCGGGTTGTCGGTGCCGAAGTGGCCGACGTCGAACTTCTCCTTGTACGGCCGCATCACGGCCTCGTCGGTGAAGTCGCCGTCCTGGTCGGTGTCGACCCAGATGTTGTTGGTGGCCGAGTCGAACAGGATGCCGAACTGGTCGGTGTTGTCCCCGTCGCGGTTGACGTCACCGCCCGGTTCGCTGTTGTTCGTGGTGTTCTCGCTGAACAGGCTGAACCGGTAGGTGCCCGCCGGTGCCGTCCAGGTGCGACCGGCCAGGGAGAACGACGGCCCGGTCACCTGGTTGACCATCGGCCGCCAGGTGGCGTCCTCGAACGGGTCGGTCGCGGTCACCCAGTCGACGATCTTGCGCTCGCCGGTTGTGGTCTTCTGCAGCGCCGGGTGCTCCAGGTCCACGCCGGAGTCCATGATGCCGATGGTGACGCCGCGTCCGTCCCACTTCTTGTTCTGCTTGACGAACTTGACCGCACCCGTCTCGTTCGTCGGCATGTACGGGTTGTCGGCCTTCGTGCCGGCACCCGGCCCGCTCAGCGTGCTGCCCTGCTTGGCTGCCTTCTTGCCGCCCGGGGCTACCTCCGGCGACGGGTCCGGCAGCTGGATCTTCTCATCCAGGTCGATCGAGGCGACGCCCGGCAGCGTGGCGGCCTTCACCGCTTTGCCGGTCGGCACCGTGGCGAGCACGTATCCGATGGTGTCGTAGCGCTCGGTGACGGCCGCGCCGAGGTCGTTGAGGTCGTCGGCGACGTCCTTCGCCTTGCCCTTGTCGGTGGCGACGATCATCGTGACGGTGGGGGCCTTCTTGGCCTCCGCCTCGGCGAGCAGCTTGGCGTCGTGCTGGTCCAACACTTCGGCGGGGGTGGCCTGCGCGGCGTCGGATCCGGCAGGAGCGGCGCTTGCGGTGGCGGCACCGCCCGCCACGGTCACGGCGCTGGCCGCCATCACCGAGGCGAAGAGCGCGGCGGAGGTACGCCGGCTCAGGTTTCGGGGTTTACTCACGTTCTCTTTCCTCCAGAGAACAGGGCGCCCTCAGATGCAGGGCACGCGTGAGCGAAATCCTTCGTGGTGCCGACCGTCGATGTCACTACCGCCAGGTACGTTGTGACCATCTCGTGATATGCGAGACGCTCATTGTCACATCGAAGATGATAGGGGTCGTTTTCAGTTAGACCGAGTTCGATCATCTGAAGTGGATTCCGGGAGCAGTTCCGGCGCTTGTGGCTGCCGGGGCGCCAACTCCACCTGCCCCGGCGTGGGCAGTTCCTGATCCGACACACCCAGCTCGGCCAGCTTGCGGGCGCTGACCAGCACCCGTGCCTCCAACGAGCCCACCGCCCGGTTGTACGCGGTGACCGCGCCACCCAGCGAGGCACCGAGCTTGCCCACGTGGTCACCTAGCGTCGACAACCGTCCGTACAGTTCCCGCGCCAGCGTGTGCACGGCCATCGCGTTGCGGGTGAGCTGTTCCTGCCGCCATGACCAGGCGACGGTACGCAGCAACGCGACAAGGGTGGCCGGGGTGGCCAGCACCACGTTGCGGGCGAAGGCGTGTTCCAACAGCGTCGGATCGCGTTGCAGGGCGACATCCAGGAACGGATCGGCCGGTACGAAGAGCACCACGAACTCCGGAGTGGACTCGAACGCCGACCAGTAGGACTTGGCGGCCAACGCGTCGACGTGTGCCCGGAGATGCTTCGCGTGCGCGTCGAGGTGGCTGTCCCGCCCCCGCTCGTCGCGCGCCTCCATCGCGGTGAGGTACGCGTCGAACGGCGCCTTGGCGTCCACCACCACACTCCGGCCGCCGTGCAGGCGGACCACCAGGTCGGGGCGTACCGTCTGCTGGTCGGTGGCGGCGGTGACCTGCTCGGCGAAGTCACAGTGCTCCAGCATGCCGGCGGCCTCGACGATGCGGCGCAACTGGTGCTCGCCCCACCGGCCGCGTACCTGGGGCGCGCGCAACGCCGCCACCAGCTGTTTCGTCTCCGTCCGCAGCTCGCCGGAGACCGTGCTCATGGCGCGGACCTGTTCACGCAGCTCGGCGTACGCGTCGACCCGCTCCCGTTCGAGGTCGGCGACCCGCTGCTCGTAGCGTCGTAGTGTCTCGTGCAGCGGGGCCACCGCCCGCGCGACCGCCTCCTGCGACTGGGCTGTCGCCTCGTAACTCAACGCCCGCATCGACTGCTCCAGCCGCCCTTCTCCCTCACGGGTGGCGCGCAGTGTGGCGTCCAGCCGGGCGATCTCGGTCGTCGAGCGGGACCGGGCGGCGAACCAGCCGACCGCGCCGCCGGCAACGAGACAGACGACGACAACCGCCAGGGTCGAGAGCTCCATCCTCAGGAGCTTGCCAAACAAGCGCGGCGCTCGCCCGGACGGGTGCTCGCGACATACCGTGCAGAAGACCGGTGCGGGCTGTCGGACCAATTCACTGGAAGTGCGTCAGCAGGGCCACGGCGGATGGCCGAGGCCCTGCTGACGGATGCCTTATGGCTTGTCACCCGGTCCGCGGACCTAGTAGAAGTAGTGCCAACTGCCGTAGAAGCGGACCTGAGACCTTGATGAACCTGGGCTGAGGGTGAGGATAGGGTCTGCGCCGATGACCACATGGGGGGTGTCGAAGATGTAGACATTCACCCTGGAATTGTTGCGTGCGGAGCGGACGGGCCAGTTCTTTGCCCAGGAGCACACGGTCGGCGAGTTGTGCCAGTCAGCATCCCTGTCGTGCCAGGCGCACCGCTTTCCGGTTCCGTTGGTGGAGTCCCAGACGCACATGTTGCTAGTGGGGCAGTCCCAGGCTGCCTGTGCTGCGACGGGTGGCGCTGCCACGAAGATGATCGTTGCCAGGCCTAATATGGCCAGGATCTGCCGCACCTTCTTCACTGATCCCCCGCTCCTTTTTGATGTGTCGATAATGCGCGACGTGAGTCATGCTGCTGATCGACAGTGATAAGATCCGCGTACGCGACCTGAAGCCTACGCTTCCGTCAATTCCCTGTCAGCCCCGAATGGCCTGGGGTCCGGTCTTGCCGGGAACTTGAAAGTCGTCGCGGATGCTTCGCCGGGGTGCGGTAGAAGCGCAGGTGGCAGATGTGGGCGGGCAATCGATTTCGCACGGCCGTCCCGGGCCTGCTAGACACCAGGCCCGGGACATCGGGACGGCTGCGGCAGCCAGTGCTGGTTCGACCGGGCTCTTGAGTCGTGGCTCAGCCGGTGTTGCGCATCCCGGCCGCGATGCCGTTGACAGTGGTGAGCAGGGCCCGCTCCAGGGCGGTGCCGTCGCTGGGTGCGCGTCGGCCGCCCGGCGCGGTGGCCACCGCCCGCCCGGCCGCACCCGAGTCGCGGTACTGCCGCAGCAGCGCCACCTGGAGGTGGTGCAGCGGCTCCAGGTAGGTGTCGCGCACGGCGAGCGTGCGTTGCAGCACCGGGGAATTCTCCAGCAGCTCCGGCGAGTCGGTGACCGCGAGCACCTCACGCCGGGTCAGCTCGTACTCCTGCTCGATCTTGTCGAAGATCGGGTGCAGCTGCTTCGGTACCAGCGTCTCCACGTACCGGCGGGCGATGCCGAGGTCGGTCTTGGTAAGCATCATCTCCACGTTTGACAGGAACGTGCGGAAGAAGTGCCAGTTGCGGTGCATCTCGGCCAGCACGTCGGCCAGCCCGGCCTCCCGGGCGGCGGCCAGGCCGGAGCCGACCCCGAACCAGCCGGGCACGATCTGCCGGGTCTGGGTCCAGCCGAACACCCACGGGATGGCCCGCAACCCGGACAACCCGGCACCGGTGTTCGGCCGCTTCGCCGGCCGGGAGCCGATGTTCAGCGCACCGAGCAGCTCGGTTGGGGTGGACGCCCAGAAGTACGCGGGCAGGTCCGGGTCCTCCACAAGCGAGCGGTACGACCGGAACGCCGACTCGGAGACCACGTCCATCGCCGCGTCCCAGCGTTCCAGCATCTCGGCGGGTTGCCGGGGCGCGGTGTGCAGCAGCGTCGCCTGGAGCACGGCGGCCACGCTCAGTTCGAGGTTCTCCCGGGCCAGCGCCGGCAGCGTGTACTTGTCGGAGATGACCTCACCCTGCTCGGTCACCTTGATCGCGCCGTCCAGGGTGCCGTACGGCTGGGCCAGGATCGCGTCGTGCGTGGGGCCGCCGCCGCGTCCGACCGTGCCGCCCCGGCCGTGGAAGAGCCGCAGGTGCACCCCGTGCCGGGCGGCCACGTCGCGAAGCGCGCGCTGGGCCCGGTGGATGGACCACTGGCTGGTGGTGATGCCGGCCTCCTTGTTGGAGTCGGAGTAGCCGAGCATCACCTCCTGCACGTCACCCCGGGCCGCCACCAGCGCCCGGTACGCCGGCAGCGACAGCAGCTCGTCGAGCAACTCGCCGCCGGAGTTCAGCTCGGCCGGCGTCTCCAGCAGCGGCACGATGCCGATCCGGGCCCGGCCGCTGTGCACGTCGACCAGGCCGGCCTCGCGGGCGAGCACCACCGCGGCGAGCACGTCGTCCACGCCGAGGGTCATCGAGATGATGTACGACTCGATCACCTCGGAACCGAACCGGTCCTGCGCCTCACGAATGGTGGCGAACACGTCGAACGTCTTGCGGGCCGATTCACTGAGCGGGGTGTCCGCCGTCGACAGCGGCCGGCGACTGGCCAGCTCGTCGGCGAGCAGCTTGGTGCGCTCCAACCGGCTCAGCGACGGGTAGTCGTCGACCTCGCCCACCGCCGCGTACAACTGGCTGAGCACCTCGTGGTGCTTCTCGGCGTGCTCGCGCACGTCCATGGTCGCCAGGTGCAGGCCGAACGCGGAGACGGTACGGATCGTCGAGGCGAGCCGGCCGACGGCGGTGAGCTGACCGGAGTTGCGGGCCAGCGAGGCACGCAGCAGATCCAGGTCGGCGATCAGCTCGGCCGAACCCCGGTAGTCCCGACCCGGTACGTGCGGGGTGCCCTGGCGCAGCCGGGCCCGGGTGTTGGCGAGCTTGGCGCGGACACAGCGGGCCTTGAGCCGGTACGGCTCCTCGGCGTTGACTCGGCGGAACCGGGGTGCCACCTCGGGCAGCGCGTCGAGGTCGGCGGCGAGGCTGGCGGACAGGTCGAGCGACACCCCGCGCAGTCGCCGGGACACCGACACCTCGTTGATCAGCTCCTCCATGGCCGCCTCGGTGGCGGTCAGGCCGTGCTCGTGCTGGATGGCCAGCACCTCGCGGGTCACCGCCGGGGTGACGAACGGGTTGCCGTCCCGGTCACCGCCGATCCAGGTGCCGAAGGTCAGCGGCCGGGCCGTCGGCGAGGTCTCCACGCCGAGCGTACGCAGCGTCTCGGCGAGGTCGTCGAGCACCTGCGGTGCCGCCTCGGCGTACAGATCGCGCAGGTAGTAGATGGCGTTGCGCGCCTCGTCGGTCGGGTCCGGTCGGTCCAGCCGCAGCTCGTCGGTCTGCCACATCAGGTCGAGCAGCTCGGCCAGCCGCCGGTTGGCCGGACCTTCGTCGCTGGCGCCGTAGAGAATCGCGTTCGCCGTCTCGGCGTCCAGCTCGTCGGCGATCGCGCGCAGCTTCGACAGGATCGACCGGCGGGCCGCCTCGGTCGGGTGAGCGGTGAAGACCGGCCGTACCGCCAGCCGACGGGCCACCGACGCGATCTCCTCGGCCGGCACCCCGCGCTCGGCGATCATCTTGGCCGCCTGGTCCAGCCAGCCGCCCTGGATGGCGCGGCGGCGGCGCAGGTCGCGCGCCCGGTGCACCTGTTCGGTGATGTTGGCCAGGTGGAAGTAGGTTGAGAAGGCGCGGGCCAGCTTGGTGCCGGTGGTCACATCGAGTCCGCCGAGCCGCCGGGCGGCGGCCGGGGCATCGGTGCGGACCTGGGCGCGGATCTCCTCGACGAGGTCGAGCAGCGGGCGCCCCTCCTGGCGGGCCAGGGTCTGCCCGAGCAAGGTGCCCAACCTGCGGATGTCGGCGCGCAGGGCGGCGTCGGGGCCGTCGTGATCGTGCTGGTCGGTCACCATGCGCTCCTCACGTCAAGTACGAAGGACAGCGCTGTCCGACTCCCCCGATCGTATCCACGTGAACCCGCCGGAAAGGAGGGGCCCCAGGTTGTCACGTTCATCATGTTCCGGGGGCGTTGACCTCGGCGACCCGATGTGAGGTCGACCTTCGGCAGGCGTAACCGTGCCGTCGCCCCTCCTGGTCGAACCGGAAAACTGCTGGCTGCCGCCGATAGCGTCGGCACATGACAGCGCTGCACCAACCGCCGAAACCCCGCCCCGGTGACCGGGTGGCGGTCGTCTCACCCTCCGCCGGCCTGCCAGGTCTCTTCCCGCACGTGTACGAACTGGGGCTGCGCCGGCTGCGCGAGGAGTACGGCCTGGAACCGGTCGAGTATCCGACCACCCGGGTCATGGGGGCCGACCCGCGCGACCGCGCCCGGGACCTGACCGCCGCCTTCGCCGACCCGACGATCACCGCAGTGCTGGCCACCGTCGGCGGCGACGACCTGATCACCGTGACGCCGCACCTGGACGACGCGGTGCTGCGGGCCAACCCGAAGCCCTACTTCGGGTACTCCGACAACACGAACGTGCTCAACCACCTGCACCGGCTGGGCATCGTCAGCTACCACGGCGGGTCGGTGCTCGTGCATCTCGGCCGCCCCGGGGCGCTGCACCCGCTGACCGCCGACTCGCTGCGCGCGGCGCTGTTCAGCACCGACTGGTACGAGCTCGTCCCGGCGCCCGAGTGGGGCGACGAGCCGAACGACTGGAATGACAGCGGTTGCCTGGCGGACGAGCCGGTGATGTTTCCCGGCACCGGTTGGCACTGGCAGGGCCCGGCGACGGTGGTCGAGGGTCGGACCTGGGGCGGCAACCTGGAGGTGCTGCACTGGCTGCTCGCCGCCGACCGGGTCGCCCCCGCCGCCACCCTCACCGGTTCGGTCTTCCTGATGGAGACGTCGGAGGAACTTCCGCCGGCCGTCGAGGTCTACCGGATGCTGCGCAATCTCGGCGAGCGTGGCCTGCTCGGTGGCTTCCCCGCCGCACTCGTCGGCCGCGCCAAGGCGTGGGAGTTCGGCCGCCGACTCACCCCGCAGGAGAAGACGGAGTACGCCCGGGACCAGCGCGCCGCCGTCACCCGGGCGTTCGCCGAGTACGCCCCCGACGCGGTACTGGTCTTCGACGTCGACTTCGGTCACACCGACCCGCAACTGATCATCCCGTACGGCGGTGCGGTCCGGGTGGACGCGGTCCAGCGGCGCATCTCGGTCCGCTACTGACTGCCGGGCCACGGCCCGAGGCGCAACATCTACTCCGGTTACGGGATGTCGCGGTTTCCGCGCCTGGCGGAAGCCACGACATCCCGCATCCGGAGTTGATCTTGTCGGTCAGTCGACGACGGCGAAGGCGCGGACGGGGAAGGTGCCCATGCCGGCCACCCTCGGTGGGGCGGCGGTGAACCGGAAGCCGTCCGGCGGGAGGGCGGCCAGCCCGGTCAGGTGCTCCACGATCGGGATACCGGCGGCCAGCAGGGTGCTGTGCGCGGGCCGCTCGCCGCCGGCCGCCGGACCCATGTCGTCGATGTTGATCGAGTCGATGCCGACCAGGGCGGCACCCGCGTCCACAAGCGCCTTCGCCCCGTCGCCGGTCAGGTGGGGCGCCTCCGGGGCGCCGTACCCGTCGGTGCCGAAATGCACGTCCCAGCCGGTGTGCAGCAACACGGCCTTGCCGGTGACGTCGTAGGGCGCCAGCAGCAGCCGGTCCACCGCGCGGGTGCCGGCGGGCAGCCGGACGACGAGTCCGGGCAGGTCGGCGAGGCGGTCCAGCGGGAAACCGGACAGGTCGGCACCATCGGCGTACCTGTGGGCCGGCGTGTCCAGGTAGGTGCCGGTGTTGGCGATCATGTCTATCCGGGCCACGTGGAACTCGGTGCCCGGGGCGTAGTGCTTCCGGGACGCCTCGCGGGTCAGCCACTCGGTGATCTTCGGTGCCGGCCAGCCGGGCAGGGTGATCATCCCGTCGGTGACCGGGTGACTCAACTCGATAAGTCGCCGACCGGCGGTGCGGTCTGCGGCACCAGGTACGGCGCGACCGCCCTTGTGCGGCTCCTCGATGATCGTCTTGTTGGTGATCCGTACCTCGGACACCATCAGCAGGCCGAGATGTCGGACGAACAAGGCCGCCAGGTCGGCGTCGTCGATCCGGTCGCCGGGGATGTCCAGCCGGAACCCCGCGGTGGTCAGGCCGCCGCCGTTGGCGAAGGCGACGTCGGCGTCGAACTGCGCACGAAATTCCCCGTTCATTCGGGCAGCCGACCACAGCCCGGCACGGGCGTCAATCTCGTTCGGTGTGCCGGCCGGGGTACCGCTCGGTTTCCCCCGACGTGGACCCGGTACCGGTGAACCGTCTGTGCGGTCAGCTCGACAGGCACCGGCAACCAGCACCCTGGCGTCGGCCGCCCGCCGTGCTCGCCTGGGCGGCGGTGGCCGTGGGCGGCGGTGATTCGTCGGTCCGGAGAGATAGTGTCAATCGGTAACGACCCCCCGTCCGGCCGGACGCGGGGTGATCGTCGTGTCCCCACCTCGGAAGTGATCATGACTGCGCTCACCGGACTGTTCGCCGCCGCCCTGGCCGACCCGGGCCTGGCCCGCGTCCGTGACCTGGCGCGCTCCGGTGCGGCCCAGGTCGACGGGCTCGACCTGACCGCCCCGCCGGCGCTGCGCCCGTTCGCGGTCGCCGCGGTCGCGGCGGACCCGGGCGCCGGCCACCCGACGACCGGCGGAGCGGGGCGGCCGGTGTTGGCGGTCACCGCCACCAGCCGGGAGGCCGAGGACCTCGTCGCCGCGCTCGGCAGTCTGCTGCCGGCCGAGCAGGTGGCGATCTTCCCGAGCTGGGAGACGCTGCCACACGAGCGGCTCTCCCCGCGCTCCGACACGGTCGGCCGCCGGCTGGCCGTGCTGCGCCGGCTCGCGCATCCGGACTCGGCGGACGCGCACGGGCGTACCGGACCCCTGCGGGTGGTCGTCGCGCCCGTCCGGTCGGTGCTGCAACCGCAGCTCAAGGGGCTCGGGGACCTGGAACCGGTACGGCTCGCCGCAGGGGACGAAGCCGACCTGGAGCAGGTGGCCCGCCGGCTCACCGACATGGCGTACGCCCGGGTCGACCTGGTCACCAAGCGGGGCGAGTTCGCCGTGCGTGGCGGCATCCTCGACGTCTTCCCGCCCACCGACGAGCACCCGTCCCGGGTCGAGTTCTGGGGCGACGAGGTGGAGGAGATCCGCACCTTCGCCGTCGCGGACCAGCGCACCATCGAGCAGATCGCCCAGCTCTGGGCACCGCCCTGCCGGGAACTGCTGCTCACCCCCGAGATCCGGGAGCGGGCGGCCACGCTCGCGCAGCAGCACCCGGAGCTGGCCGAGATCCTGGACAAGCTGGCCGGTGGGATCCCGGTGGAGGGCATGGAGTCCCTGGCGCCGGCGCTGATCGGCAACGACTCGATGGAGCTGCTGCTGGACTGCATGCCGGCCGGCACCCACGTACTGCTCTGCGACCCGGAGCGGATCCGCACCCGGGCGCACGACCTGGTCCGTACCTCTGAGGAGTTCCTCCAGGCCAGCTGGGCCGCGGCCGCCGTCGGTGGCCAGGCCCCGGTCGACCTGGGCGCCGCCGCCTTCCACACCCTCGCCGACGTACGCGCGCACGCCGCGAACCTGCGCCAGCCCTGGTGGACACTGTCTCCGTTCGGCCTGGCCGAACCAGTTGGCCCAGCCGCGACCCGACAGCCGTGGGAGGACGAGCCGGCGGCGGTCGACGTCACGCCCGACGACGCCATCGCGGTGGCCCTGACCGCCCAGCCCGCTCCGCTCTACCACGGCGAGACCGCCCGGGTGGTCGACGACCTGAAGCGGTGGGCCGGCGAGGGCTTCGCGATCGCGCTCGTCTTCGAGGGGCACGGTCCCGCCCAACGGGCCGTCGAGGTGCTCCGCGACGGCGGTCTCGGTGCCCGGATGACCGACGAGGTGCCCGCCGCGCCCGCCCCGGGTGAGCTGCTTGTCACCTGCGGCAGCCTGACCGGCGGTTTCGTCGACGAGGCGGCCCGGTTCGTACTGCTCACCGGCAGCGACGTGACAGGTGGTCGGGGCGTGTCGACCCGCGACATGCGGAAGATGCCGAGCCGGCGGCGCAACACCATCGACCCGCTGGAGCTACGCGCCGGTGACCACGTGGTGCACGAGCAGCACGGCATCGGCAGGTACGTCGAACTGGTGCAGCGCACCGTCAACGGCGCCTCGCGGGAATACCTCGTCATCGAGTACGCCCCGAGCAAGCGCGGCCAGCCCGGTGACCGCCTCTTCGTCCCCACCGACCAGCTCGACCAACTCTCCCGCTACGTCGGCGGCGAGCAACCGACCCTGCACAAGATGGGCGGCTCGGACTGGCAGAAGTCGAAGGCCCGGGCCCGTAAGGCGGTCAAGGAGATCGCCGCCCAGCTGATCCAGCTCTACGCCGCCCGAAAGGCGTCCAAGGGGCACAACTTCGGGCCGGACACCCCGTGGCAGCGGGAGCTGGAGGACGCCTTCCCCTGGCAGGAGACGCCCGACCAGCTCGCCGCCATCGAAGAGGTCAAGCGGGACATGGAGCAGAGCATCCCGATGGACCGACTCATCTGCGGCGACGTCGGCTACGGCAAGACCGAGATCGCGGTACGCGCGGCGTTCAAGGCGGTGCAGGACGGCAAGCAGGTGGCCGTGCTGGTGCCGACCACCCTGCTGGTGCAGCAGCACTACAACACCTTCGCCGAGCGGATGGCCCAGTTCCCGGTGACGATCCGGCAGCTGTCCCGCTTCCAGACGCCGAAGGAGGCCGAGCAGACCCTCACCATGGTCGCCGACGGCACCGCCGACGTCGTCATCGGCACCCACCGGCTGCTGGCGGCGGCCACCCGGTTCAAGTCGCTCGGGCTGGTCATCGTCGACGAGGAGCAACGGTTCGGCGTCGAGCACAAGGAGCACCTCAAGTCGATGCGGGCCGCCGTCGACGTGCTGAGCATGTCGGCCACCCCGATTCCGCGCACCCTGGAGATGGCGATCACCGGCATCCGGGAGATGTCCACGATCGCCACCCCGCCGGAGGAGCGGCACCCGGTGCTCACCGCCGTCGGGGCGCAGGACGACCGGCAGGTGGCCGCCGCGATCCACCGGGAGCTGCTCCGCGACGGCCAGGTCTTCTACCTGCACAACCGGGTCGAGTCGATCGAGCGGACCGCCCGCCGGCTGCGGGAACTGGTGCCCGAGGCTCGGGTGGCGGTGGCGCACGGCCAGATGGGTGAGGACGCCCTGGAGAAGGTGATGGTCGGCTTCTGGGAGAAGGAGTACGACGTCCTGGTCTGCACCACGATCGTGGAGTCCGGCATCGACATCCCCAACGCCAACACGCTTATCGTGGAGCGGGCCGACCTGCTCGGCCTCGCCCAGCTGCACCAGATCCGGGGCCGGGTCGGCCGGGGCCGGGAGCGGGCGTACGCGTACTTCCTCTATCCGCCGGACAAGCCGCTCACCGAGCACGCCCACGAGCGGCTGGCCACCATCGCCCAGCACACCGAGCTGGGTGCCGGCATGTACGTCGCGATGAAGGACCTGGAGATCCGGGGCGCCGGCAATCTGCTCGGCGGCGAGCAGTCCGGGCACATCGAGGGCGTCGGGTTCGACCTGTACGTGCGGATGGTCGGCGAGGCGGTCCAGGCGTTCAAGGGCGAGCGGCCGGAGGAGGAGGCCGACATCAAGATCGATCTCCCGGTGGACGCGCACCTGCCGCACGACTACGTGGCGGTGGAGCGGCTGCGCCTGGAGATGTACCGCAAGCTCGCGGAGGCGCGCGACGAGGAACGGCTGCGCGAGGTCGCCGCCGAGATGACCGACAGGTACGGCGAGCCGCCCGCGCCGGTGCAGAACCTGATCGCGGTGGCCCGGTTCCGGCTGCTGGCCCGCCAGTACGGCCTGACCGACGTCAGCATGCAGGGCAAGCACCTCCGCCTCGGCCCGCTGCCGCTGCCCGATTCCAAGCAGTTGCGGCTCAAGCGCTACCACCCCGACTCGGTCTACAAGGCCGCCCTCGACCAGGTGAGCGTGCCCCGCCCGAGCACCCGTCGGGTCGGTGGCGAGCCACTGCGCGACCAGGCCCTGCTGGAGTGGTGCGCGCAGTTGCTCTCCGACGTCCTCGGCGTACCCGCCGGTGTCAGCGGTGGGTAAGGGGCATGAGAGAGTGACGGGCATGCGTGCTCGCCGTCTTGTCGCCGTCGCCAGCGTGGCGGTCGGCCTCATCGCCCTCGCCGGTTGCCGTTCCGAGCCTGGTGTCGCCGCCTATGTCGGTGACCACCGGATCACCGAGGACGCGGTCACCGAGGTCATCGAGGACGCTCAGACGAAGAACCCGGCCCCGACCGGGGCGGACGAGGTGCCGCCCGGCCAGGAGCCCCAGCTGCCGCCCGGCCAGGAGCCTCAGTTGCCCGGGCGCAGCCAGGTGGTGAGCACCCTGGTGCTCAGCGAGGTCTGTGAGCGGATCTCCGCGACCGAGGGCTACCGTTCGCAGAGCCAGGTCGACCCGGCGCAGGTGGCCCAGGGGCTCGGCCTGAGCCCGGAGACCGGGTACGTGCGGCAGGTCGCCGAGCTGTACACCTGCCTCTCCGGCATTCCGATCGGCGCTCCGGTGGCCCCCACCGAGCAGGAGCTGATCGACCTGGTCGCGGCCGGCAAGCGGGCCGGCGCGGTGCCGGCCGAGGTGACCGTCGAGGAGGCCGCCGCCCAGCTCGACGGCGAGCAGCTGCGCCAGGCCCTGGCCAACCGGGACTCGCTGCGTGCGGCCGTCGAGACGTACGACGTGACTGTCAACCCCCGGTACCGGCCGCTGGTGTTCCCGGTGCTGAGTTTCAGCGGGCAGGCCGTCGCGGTGGGCGTGCCGCTGGGTGAGCCGGCCTCCGACGCGGTGAACGACATCTCCACCCCGAGGCCGCGGCCCGAGCCGTCGGCACCCACCGACGGCTGAGCATGCCCCGCATCGTCCTGCTGGTGACCTCACCCCGGTTGCCGGCCGGTCTGCTGACGGCAGCGGCCTGGGATGTCGTACGCGCGGCTCCGGTGCTTGTCGCCGAGGACAGCGAGCTGACCACGGCGCTGCGGTCGGCGGGTGCCGAGGTCCGGGTGCTCGACGGGCCGCCGGTGCCGGCGCTGCTGGACGCGGTGGCGGCGCAGGACACGGTGGTCTGGCTGGCCGGGCCGGCCGGGGACGAGGCGGTGGCCCGGGAGCTGGGGCTGCGCCTGGCCCGCGAGCCGGGGCTGGCCGAGCTGGAGCTGATGTACGGCTCGTGGGATCCACCTGGCGCACGGTTGCTGGACGCGGTGGCGGTGCTCGACCGGCTGCTGTCGCCCGGCGGGGATCCGTGGAAGCGGGCGCAGACCCACCGCAGCCTGGCCGGCTTCCTGCTGGAGGAGAGCTACGAGGCGTACGACGCGATGAGCGCCGGGGACACCGACGCGCTGCGCGAGGAGTTGGGCGACGTGCTGCTCCAGGTGGTGCTGCACGCCCGGCTGGCCGAGGAACTACCCGAGGACGAACGCTGGACCATCGACGACGTGGCCGCTGGGCTGGTGGACAAGATGATCCGGCGCAACCCGCATGTCTTCGCCGGTGCCGAGGCGGGCACCCTGGAGGAGATCACCGCCAACTGGGAGCGGATCAAGCAGGCGGAGAAGGCCCGTGACTCGGTGCTCGACGGCATCGCGTTCAGCCAGCCGGCGCTCGCCCTGGCGGCGAAGATCCTGGAGCGGTCCGCCCGGGCCGGCATCACCGCGCCGCTGCCGTCACCGGAGTCGCAACCCACCCCCGAGGCCGCCCTCGGCGCCCACCTGCTCGCGATCGTCGCCCAGGCCCGCACGGCCGACCTGGACCCCGAAGCCGCCCTCCGCCACACCACCCTCACCCACGCCCAAACCCTCCGCACCACCGAACCCTCCCCACCCCCCACCTCCCCACCCGCCCCACCCTCTCCACCCCCCACCTCTTCGCGTTGATCATGAGGTTGGCGGCGCCGAATCCGACATTTCGCGCGGCTAACCTCATGATCAACATGGCGAGGGGTGAGGGCGGGGCGGGGTGGGTGGGGTTTCGGTGGGGGTGGTTAGGGTCGGGGGGTGGAGCGGTTTCGGGTGGTCGGTGAACGGGTTGTCGAGGCGTTGCTGGGGAGTCGGCCGGTGCTCGCCGCGACAGCGGGGGACCATCGGGCCGACGATCGGCTGCCGGATTTCTCGGCGGACGCGGTCGCGGGGGACCGGGCGATGCTCGTCGACGCGGCGAGCGCGCTCGTCGAGATCGACTCCGAGGACCTCGACGTCGAGGAACGCGTCGACCACGCCCTGCTCTCCGCCCTGGTCGACCGGGAGCTGTTCGAGCTGACCGAGATCCGGGGGCACGAGTGGGATCCACTCGCACACAACCCCGGCCCACTGCTGCACGCCCTGCTGTCCCGCCCGTACGCGCCGGCCGAGGTACGGCTGACCGCCCTCGCCGGCCGTCTCGCCGCCGTACCGGACGCGTTGGCCACCGCGCGCGCGACGCTGCGGGACATGCCCCGGGTCCACGCCGAGACGGCGGTCGGGCAGTTCACAGGCGTGGCCGCACTGATCCGCGACGAGGTGCCCGCGCTGCTCGCGCAGGCTCCCGCCGCCGTCGACCGGATCGAGCCGGCCGCCACCGGGGCGCTTGCCGCGCTCGACGAGTTCGTCGCCTGGCTGCGCGCCGGCCTGGCGGTCGACGCCGGGCCGGGCCGCGATCCCCGGCTGGGTAGGCGGCGCTGGGAGGCACGCCTGTGGCACGCGCTCGACACCGAGCTGGGTGCCGCCGAGATCCAGCGCCGGGCCTGGGCGAACCTCGACCGGGTCACCGACGAGATCCGCGCGGCGGCTGTCGAGCTGGTCGGCGGCCCCGCCGACGACGAGACCGTACGCCGGGCGCTGGACCTGCTCGCCGCCGAGCATCCCGACGACCACACGATCGTCGACCTGGCCTCGATCACACTTGACGAGGCGAGCGACTTCGTCCGGTTGCACGATCTGGTGAGCGTGCCGGCGGACCCCTGCGTCATCCAGGTGATGCCGCAGTTCGCCCGAGGTGTGGCGGTGGCCTACTGCGACGCGCCCGGCGGTCTGGAGACGGCGGACGTGCCGACGTTCTACTGCATCGCGCCGACGCCCGCGGACTGGCCGGCGGGCCGGGTGGAGTCGTTCTACCGCGAGTACAACGACCACATGATCCGCAACCTGACCGTGCACGAGGCGATGCCCGGGCACTTTCTCCAGCTCGCCCACGCCCGGCGCTACACCGGCTCGACCCGGGTACGGGCGTTGATCCGGTCCGGCCCGTTCGTCGAGGGTTGGGCGGTCTACGCCGAGGAACTGATGGTCGGTCGCGGCTTCGGTGGCCTGCCGGTGCGATTGCAGCAGCTCAAGATGCAGCTGCGGATGACCCTCAACGCCCTGCTCGACCAGCTGACCCACGCCGAGGAGCTACCCGAGGCCGAGGCGATGGCGCTGCTGACCGGACGCGGCTTCCAGGAGGAGGGCGAGGCGGCGGGCAAGTGGCGTCGCGCGTTGCTGACCTCGGCGCAGTTGTCGACGTACTTCGTCGGCTACAGCGAGATGGCCGAGATCGCCGCCGCCCGCCCGTCCGACGTGCCGCTGCGTGACTGGCACGACGAGATGCTCGCCCACGGCAGCCCGCCGCCGCGCCACCTGCGCACCCTGGTCGACCGGTAGGGGCGCCGACCGGTGGCTCAGGGGCCGGCGGTGCGCCTGTCAACCACGTCGGCACCCGCCGGCAGGTCGAAGGCGCCGCCGTCGACCTGCTCCTGGTAGCGGCTCAGCGCCAACTCGACGGGTTGCCCGTCGAGCTGGCCGGTGAAGCTGCCCAGCGTGCCCTCCCCGGTCACGCAGGCGGTGAAGCTCTCCGCGTTCTGGCGTACGTCCACGCAGGTGGCGTGGTGGCCGACGACGGTGCTGCTGCGTTCGGTGATGACCGCGTCCGGGTCCAGCGCCGCAGAGGTCAGCCGGCCCATCACCATCGGGGGTGTGACAAGCCCCTGTAGCTCGGCCTCGGCGAAGACCACCACCGAGGGCTTGCTGTTGGGGGCGGGCGGTGCCTCAACAGTGCAGACGGTCCGGTCACCATCGGTGTCGCACCGGGTGGTCGCCTCGTCGGTGACCGTCAGCTTGCCCCCCGGCCAGGTGTAGCTGGACCGGGCCGGGTCCTGCGACTGGACGAACGAGGCGCGCTGCCCACCGGCCATCTGGTACTCCGCCGAGTAGGTCAGCTCCAGCGCCCGGTCCATCCGGGCGGCGAGATCGTTGACGATGTCGGCTCGACCCATGGCCCGCCCGGCGTCGTCCAGGGCCTGACAGCCGGTGACGGTGAGCAACGCGATGACCGACACAGCGAGCGTACGGAGAGTGGTCGAGGCGGCGGGCATGGCGACCAGCCTTGTCGATCGGGTCCCGCTCGTGCAAACCGGTTGTCGGTTGAGGTACGAGAATCCGGGAATGTCCGACCCGTCGGTACCGGAGCGTGGTCGTTGACCCGCCCGGTCGCCGTGCCGACGGGCGGGGACCGATACGCTGCGTTCAACACCTGCCTCTGCCGCACCGTCGCGGCCGATACCGGACGAGACCACACGAACGAGGAGCAACTCAGTGGCAACCATCGAGGTAATCGAGGCTCGGGAGATCCTGGACTCGCGGGGCAACCCGACTGTCGAGGTCGAGGTCGGGCTCGACGACGGCACGATCTCCCGGGCGGCGGTGCCCTCCGGCGCCTCGACCGGCGCCTTCGAGGCGATCGAGCTGCGCGACGGTGACAAGGGCCGCTACCTGGGCAAGGGAGTGGAGAAGGCGGTCGCCAACATCGAGGACCGGATCGTCGACCAGTTGATCGGCTACGAGGCCAGCGAGCAGCGGGCGATCGACCAGAAGATGCTCGACATCGACGGCACCGACAACAAGGCCGAGCTGGGCGCCAACGCGATCCTCGGGGTGTCCCTGGCGGTGGCCAAGGCCGCGGCCGGCAGCGCCGACCTGAGCCTCTTCCGCTACCTGGGCGGGCCGAACGCGCACCTGCTGCCGGTGCCGATGATGAACATCCTCAACGGTGGGGCGCACGCCGACAGCAACGTCGACATTCAGGAATTCATGATCGCGCCGATCGGCGCGCCCAGTTTCCGTGAGGCGCTGCGTTCCGGTGCCGAGGTCTACCACGCGCTCAAGTCGGTACTGAAGAAGAAGGACCTGTCCACCGGGCTCGGCGACGAGGGCGGCTTCGCGCCGAACCTGCCGACGAACGCCGCCGCGCTGGACCTGATCGCGGAGGCGGTGGAGAAGGCCGGCTACCGGCTCGGCACCGACATCGTCTTCGCCCTCGACGTGGCCGCCACCGAGTTCTTCGCCGACGGCAGCTACACCTTCGAGGGCGCGGCCAAGAGCGCCGCGGAGATGAGCGAGTACTACACCAAGCTGGCCGACGCGTACCCGATCGTCTCGATCGAGGACCCGCTGGCCGAGGACGACTGGACCGGCTGGCAGACGCTCACCGCCGCGATCGGCGACCGGGTCCAGATCGTCGGTGACGACCTGTTCGTCACCAACCCGCAGCGCATCGCGCGGGGCATCGCCGAGAAGGCGGCGAACGCGGTGCTGGTCAAGGTCAACCAGATCGGTTCGCTCACCGAGACGCTGGACGCGGTGGACCTGGCCCACCGGGCCGGCTTCAAGTGCATGATGAGCCACCGTTCCGGCGAGACCGAGGACACCACGATCGCCGACCTGGCGGTGGCCACCGGCTGCGGTCAGATCAAGACCGGTGCGCCGGCCCGGTCGGACCGGGTGGCGAAGTACAACCAGCTCCTGCGTATCGAGGAGGAGTTGGCCGACGCGGCGCGGTACGCCGGGGCGGGCGCCTTCCCGCGCTACCGTTCCGCCTGACGGATGCCGGACCTCGGGGGAGGGGTGTGATGGAGCAGCGCCGCACGCCGGGTGGTCAGCGTCCGGTCCGCCGGCCGGCACGCGCCGGCCGGCCCGGCGCGGCCCGGGACAGCGGTGTCCGCGCCGAGTCGCGGTCCGCCGCCGGTCGGGCGCCGTCGGCCACCCGCGGCGCCGAGGGCGTACGCTCCGCCAAGCGTCCCGCCGCCGCCCGGCGTGCGGCGGCCGGCGGCGCGGTGACGCGGCTGTCCGCACCCCGTTCCCGAGGTCTCACCGGCCGGGCCACAGTGCTGTTCGCGGTGCTTATCGCGCTCGCCCTCGCCTACACCTATCCGGTCCGGGTCTACCTCGACCAGCAGGCCGACATCGAGCGGATGGAGGCTTCGCAGGCGGCCCAGCGGAAGCTGATCGCCGAGCTCACCACCGAGGCCGAGAAGTGGCAGGATGACGCCTACATCGAGGCCAAGGCGCGGGAGCGGTTCTTCATGAAGCGTCCGGGCGAGAAGATGGTGATCCTGCTCGACGATCCCGCAGGTGCCGCCCGGGAAACCGGCGGCGGTGCCGACCCGGCGGCCCCGATCGTGCCGGATCCCTGGTACGACACCCTGTGGTCAAGCGTGCGGGCGGCCGACGCCCACCAGACTGACGGTTGAGCACCTGACGAGAGATGGCATCGTGACTGTCGTACCCCCGCAGGAGCCGGCGGCGGCTTCCGTACCTCCGCCGAAGCGGGAGCCGGCCACGGAGGCCGACCTGGCCGCGGTGGCCGCGCAGCTCGGACGCCCACCCCGAGGTACCAGGGCGGTGGCGCACCGCTGCCCCTGCGGGCTGCCGGACGTGGTGGAGACGACCCCCCGGCTGGCCGACGGCACGCCCTTCCCGACGCTGTTCTACCTGACCTGTCCCCGGGCGACTGCGGCGTGCAGCCGGCTGGAGTCAGCGGGTCTGATGAAGGAGATGGCGGACCGGCTGGCCGCCGACCCGGAGCTGGCCGCTCGGTACCGCGCGGCCCACGAGGACTATCTGACCCGCCGGGACGCCATCGCCGAGGTGCCCGAGATCGCCGGCATCTCGGCCGGCGGGATGCCAGGTCGGGTGAAGTGCCTGCACGTCCAGCTCGGCCACGCGCTCGGCGCCGGGCCGGGGGTGAATCCGTTCGGTGACGAGACGCTCGACCTGGTCGAGCCCTGGTGGGCGGCCGGACGCTGCGTCGACGTGCCGGAGGCCGGGTGAGCGACGGTAGCGTCGTGATCCGGCGGGCCCGGACCGCCGACGTGCGGGCCATCCGACGACTTGTCGACACCTACACCGACGATCGCCGGCTGCTCAGCAAGGCCACCGTGACGCTCTACGAGGACGTGCAGGAGTTCCGGGTCGCCAGTCGGGTCTCCGACGGCGTGGTGGTGGGCTGCGGCGCGCTGCACGTGATGTGGGAGGACCTGGCCGAGATCCGGACGGTGGCCGTCGATCCCGGTTGCCGGGGGCAGCGGATCGGGCACCGGATCGTCGCGGAGCTGATCGACGCGGCGCGCGACCTGGGGGTGGCCCGCATCTTCGTGCTGACCTTCGAGACCCGGTTCTTCGGATCGTTCGGCTTCACCGAGATCGACGGTGCCCCGGTGCCGCACCCGGTCTACGAGCAGCTGCTGCGCTCGTACGACGAGGGTGTCGCCGAGTTCCTCGACCTGGAACGGGTCAAGCCGAACACCCTGGGCAACACCCGCATGCTCCTGCGCCTCTGACGCCCCTGGCCCACCCTCGCCTCGCCTCGCCTCGGCTGCTCGACTTCGGAGAGTCACCCCAGGTCTGGCTACTGTCCGTGAGTCTTGCGACCCGAGGGGTGGGCTGGCGTGGCGGTAGGGTTTCCGTCGTGACGACGCGTGTGGCGGCCATCGACTGTGGCACGAACTCGATCCGGTTGCTGGTGGCTGACCTGCCCGACCCGTCGGCCGGACCGGACGCGCCGCTTGTCGACAGGAGTCGGCGGATGGAGATCGTCCGGCTCGGTCAGGGGGTGGACGCCACCGGCCGGCTCGCTCCGGAGGCGATCGAGCGGACCCGGGTCGCGCTCGCCGGCTACGCCGAAGAAATCGGGAAGCTGGGTGCCGAGCGGGTGCGGATGTGCGCCACGTCGGCCAGCCGGGACGCGGAGAACGCCGCTGACTTCCGCGCGATGGTCGAGCGGACGCTCGGCGTCGCGCCCGAGGTGGTGAGCGGTGACGAGGAGGCGCGGCTGAGTTTCACCGGGGCGGTGCGCGGGCTGCCCGCCGACGCGCCGTCGCCGTACCTGGTACTGGACATCGGTGGCGGCTCGACCGAGTTCGTGGTGGGCACCCGGGACGGTGGGGTCGACGCCGCGATCTCCATGGACATCGGCTGTGTGCGGATGACCGAGCGGCACCTGCACGGAGACCCGCCGGGCCTGGACGAGATCGCCGCCGCCCAGGCCGACATCGCGGTAGCGGTGGACCGCGCGCTGACGGCCGTGCCGGGGCGGCAGGCGGCCACCCTTGTCGGGCTCGCCGGCTCGGTCACCACAGTGGTCGCGATAGCTCAGGGCCTCACCGGGTACGACCCGACCCGCATTCACCACGCCCGGGTGTCCTACGACCAGGTGGCGGAGGTGACCGCCGACCTGCTTGCCATGACCCGTGAGCAGCGGCTTGCCATCCCGGCGATGCATCCCGGCCGGGCGGACGTGATAGGTGCCGGCGCACTGGTGCTGCGCGTGGCCATGGAACGGGCGGGCATGACCGCCGTGATCGCTTCCGAGCACGACATCCTCGACGGCATCGCCTGGAGCCTGGCAAACGCGAACGGAGGTACCGGCGCTAGCGCGAACAGGAGGTACCGGCGC
>NZ_BOOZ01000007.1 GCF_016863495.1 Micromonospora andamanensis | reverse complement strand
ACTAGGCAGCCAGTCCCAGTCCGTCCCATCGATGCCAGGTCTCGTCGAGGTCCCCGCGCTCGACTTGTCACTGCGGCCGGATCCCCCCGAAGGAGAGGCGGGTACGACAGCCGCTCGGTGCCCAATCATCTCGTGATGCAGTCGCCGGAGATCGGATCCTGGCTCGACGTCGAGCTCGGCCCGCATCGTTCGGGCTGCGGATCGAAATACCGAGATCGCGCCGGCTACGTCGCCGCGCCGATGCAACGCCCTCATCAGCAGCAGCAGCGCCGGCTCTCGAATCGGATGAGCGGCAACCGTTCGCCACAGCAGCGGAAGAGCCTCCTCGACGCGGTCCGCCGCGAGGTGGAGACCCGCGAGGAACTCCACCGCGAGAAGGTGCTGTTCCTGCGCGGCCGCCACGTGAGCAGCCAGCGAAGCCCCGAGAGGCACACCCAGCAGGGGAGGGCCGCACCAGAGGGGCATCATCCTGCTCAGTAGTGACCGCGCGCTCTCCGGGTCGTCGCGGAGGTTGAACTGACGGGCCCGCTCAACCTGGTCGAGGAAGTGGAACAGATCCACGTCGTCGGTCGCGACCTCCAGCTGGTACCCGCCGCGCTGGCGTATCAGCACCCCCTGGCCGGCATCGTGCGCCTCGAAGGTGCGTCGCAGGTTGGCGGCGTAGGTCCGAACGTTCGGCACAGCCGATCGCGGTGGATCGTCTGGCCAGATCTCGTCGATCAATTCCTCTATGGCAACCGTCCGGCTCGGGCTCATCACCAGCTTGGCCAGAACGGTTCGTTGCTTCGGCGTACCGAGGTCCACTTCAGATGAACCAAAAGAGACCCGAAAGCCGCCAAGCACCTCAATCTTCACTTCTCGAACCCCTTGTGAGGCAGGCATTCGCGTGGGCGCACCTTAACAATGCGCATCGAGCCGGGTACACCCCAACGAGCGCTCGGAACGGCGGTAACATCGGCAATGTGCGACCTTGCCTACCCGGTCCGGCCAAGGCGAATCATCAAACGCGTCCGGTCAGATACTGCCCGGCAGCGGGGGATGACCCGCTCTCCGGCGTCCACTGTGCCTCTGCCTCGGCCAATCGTCGAGCGACGTCGAATTGCTCTGGCACTCCCATACGTCGAAAGATCGCCAACGCCCGCGCCCAGTGCCGGCGTGCCTCCGCCGGATCAGTGGACCTCAGGTGTTCGGCCAATCCAGCCAGGGCACGCCCTTGTTCGTAAGGGTGAGCGATCCGGGTGGCCACCCGCAGCGCCTCCCGATGCAGATCAATGAGCGTCACGGTGTCCGCCGAACCGGCCAGAGTCAACGCGAGATCATTGATGGCTGCCGCCTCGACGTGGGGTTCACCGGCATCGACAGCCATTCTCCGGGCAGCCTCGTGCTGGCGGGCCGCTTCACCGGCACGCCCGAGACCACGTAAGGCGACTCCGAGGTCGTTCCGGACCTCGGGCTCCGCATAGCGGTGGCCGGTACGTTCCCGCATGGCGAGCGCGGTCCGCAGTGCTCGCGCGGCCACGTCGTACCGGCCCATGCGGCACTTCACCGCGCCGATGTGACCGAGCGCGTTGAGCAGATGAAACTGGCTACCCAACTGGCGTCCGAGGTAGAGGTGCAGGCGGTGCACACGCAGGGCCTCGTCGTATCTTCCGAGCAACGCCAGTGCGAGGCCGAGGTTCGGCAGGTGGGTGGCGACTTCGTCGGCGTCCGAGATAAATCCCCTCCGTAGCCGCTCAAGCGCCGCGGCCACGGCCTTCTCCGGTTCACCGAGAATCCAGTAGATAGCTACCAGGTTCGCCTGGTAGCGCGCGAGGTTCATCAGATCACCACGGCGTTGGCAGATCTCCACGGCCTTCTCCAGGTTGGCCAACGCACCTGAATAGTTACCGGTCCGCAGATAGGCCGAGGCAAGATAGTTGTGCATCACGGCCACGGCGCCCTCGTCGCCGATAGTTTCCGCAGCCGCGAGGCCCTGGAGATTTGTCACTACGATGTCGTCGTAGCAACCTCGGGTGTAGAGGAAGCGCCACAGGACCCGCGCCAACTGCCACGCTTGTTGGTGGTGACCCCACTCACGGGCCCTACCGACGAGCAACACCAGGTTGACCCGCTCGGTTTCCAGCCACTTATCGGCGAGTTCGTGCTGCGTCCCGACCAGGTCGGGGCGACGCGGGGGGCCCAGCGAAACGTGGTTACGGATACGGCTTCTCTCAACGGTGTCCACCGCCGCCAGAGACATGTGCAGCATCAGGTCGAGTAGTTCCCCGAGTGCCGATCTCCGAACGTTCACCTGGTCCACTCGACTCGACAGATCGTGGGCGTACTGCCGAATCAGGTCGTGCATCCGGTACTGCCCCACTGCCGACTCGTCGATCAGGTGGCAGTCGAGCAGAGCGTCCAGGGCACCGACGGTGTCGTCGAGCGGCAGACCAGACAGCGCGCTGGCGACCAGCAGGCCGAACTCGTCACCAGGGTGCATGCTGAGCAGTCGGAACAGTCGTTGCGCCGGCTCCTTCAGCGAGGCGTACGAGGCGGCGAAGGCACCTGCCACACTGCGGTCACCCGAGGTCAGGTGGTCCAGCCGGCGCGCGTTGCTCGCCAGCAGCTTTGCCAGATCCGCCACTCGCCAGTTGGGGCGATGCGCCAGCCGGGAACCGGCGAGCCGGATCGCCAGTGGCAGGTGACCACAACTCTCCACTACCGCCACTGCCGCTTCGGGCTCCGCCGCCACCCGGTCAGCCCCCGCTGTGGAAGCCAGTAGCGCGACACCCTCAGCCGGCGCGAACAGCGGCAGAGACACCGGCGGATCGACGTCCAGGCCGTTGATCCGCCGACGCGACGTCACGATCACCATGGTTCCCGGCGCGCTGGGCAGCAACGGTCGGATCTGCGCGGCGTCGGCCGCGTTGTCCAGGACGACGATCACCTTGCGCCCTGCCAACTCGCGCCGCCACTGGTCGAGCCGACCTTCGAGGTCTGGCGGTATCCGGCTGGCAGGTGTGCCGAGTTGCCGCAGCAGCGGCGCTATCGCCGCCGCCGGGTGCAGCTTCTCGGCGGGGTCGTGACCTTTGAGATCGATAAACAACTGGGCGTCCGGAAACCGGTCGGCGAGCCGGTTGGCCACGTGTACGGCAAGCGTTGTCTTGCCGCTGCCGGCCATCCCGTCAATGAGGTGCACCGCGCAGGTGTGCTCTCCGGCTCGCAAGGTCGTGGACAACAGGTGCTCAACGGCGTCCGCACGACCCACGAAGTCCGGGACCGTCCTCGGGAGGTGGAAGAGCAGCCGTTGCGTCTGGCCAACGAAGGTGGCCGGCTCCTTCTCCAGCGCTTCGGCTGCTTCTGCTGGCTGAGGCTTCCCCTCATGCCGGACGATACGACCGTACAAGCGTTGCAGTTCCGCGCCGGGCTCGACGTTCAGTTGCTCACGCAGGGTTCGACGAGCTGCGGTGTACGCCGCGACGGCACCCGCGGAGTCTCCCCCGAGGTGGAGAGCCTGCATGAGCAACAGGTGAGCCGGCTCGCGCAGTGGATGTCTGATCAGCAGTTCCCGTAGCACCGGCAGGGCCTCGTCATAGCGCCCAAGCCGGATCTGCAGATCGCCGTACAGCTCGGTGGCCAGCAGTCGATCCTCGGTGGCAGCGGCCACCTGTGCGGAGAGCTGCGGTCCGAGGGCGATCCCGGTGAGCATCGGCCCACGCCAGCGGGCCAGCGCTCGGGCCAGGAGTCGCACCGCCTCCCGCTCGTCACCGCTGAGGAGTCGCCGTGCCTCGGTCACCTCTGCTCGAAAGGCACAGAGGTCCACGCTCTCGCAGTCGACTTCGAGGCGGTAACCGTCCCGAGAGCGGATCAACACCTCCCGACCGGGCAGCAGCGCCTCAAGACCGCGTCGCAAGTTAGCCGCATAAGTACGGACATTCGGTATAGCCGAGGGAGGCGGATCTTCGAACCACAGTTCATCGACGAGTTGTTCGACCGACACCAACTGCCCCGCGTTGCAGGCGAGCAGGGCGAGGACGGTTTGCTGCTTGGGCGTTCCAGGCGGTAGCGCCTGTGAGCCGAGGCGCACCGCGAGACCGCCGAGAACCTGAATCTGCACCCGGCCCCTCTGACCGCATTCAAAGGATCACTGTATGCAGCTTAGCGCCGCCGACACCCGGTACGTTGCACTCGGTCGCGGCAAGCTCAACCGAAGCGGCAGGAAACGAAGCAAGGCTCTCCGGCTAGAAGGACAGGTTACGCCGTAGAGAACAACTGAAGACCGCAGGCACCTCTAATCTGTACGTGCGCGCGCCTCCTCGCTCCGCAGTGGACAATGGCGTGGCGGCCTGCGGACGTACCGACATTCAAGTCGGCCCACAGCGCCGGTGCACGGCACCTGTTTGACCCGTCACACTGCCGGGTAGCAGGATCGTCTTTGCGTTCAGCTAACACCGAAAACAACCTATACGCGCGCTCCTGATTGAACGCTGCGCACGGACATCATAGACAGAACGTCACGAATCAGGACGGTATTGGCTGATAGAGAGCATAGCGACATTTAATATCGCTAAAAGCCAGGTTCTCTACTTAAGCTCCTCACACCACGCGAGGCGGGCACATTCAATCAGTAATCCCGCTTCCCAACGAGTGAGGAGTAGGGCATGAAAGGCAGCGAGTGGGCCTGAGGCTCCAACAAACTTCCCGTCCGGCCTTACCAAGGTAGGGTGACCTGAAGTAAGGCGCGACCTAAGGTGTCATGACACTCTTCGGGCAAGGCGGCACTGAGACCGATCGGCGGCTACGGCTGCTCGTCGGTCTCGTCGTCGTATCTGCGGGGATTGTCGTGATTGCATCGACAAGGCTCGTTCTGACCTCCACCACACCGAGGTCACTAGACGACTTCACGACAATCGCGACGGTCGTCTTTATGATCGCAGTGGGCATGTCAGTCAAGGCACGGATACGCATCCGGTCGACCACCCATCAGATCAACTGGAACGAGATGGCCATCGTGATCGGAGTGGCCGTCGCTCCGACCCCCTGGGTGGTGCTGTGCACCGGCATTGGCGTCGTGATCGCCACGTACCGGCTACCAGCCATCAAGATGGCTTTCAGCATTGGCAAGAACATCCTCGTTGCCTGGGCTGCCGGAGCGACGCTGGCTCTCTTGGACTGGTCCCGGCCAACGGACGACCTGCTCCGCATGTCGCTGGCGCTGGCGCTGGCCTACCTCGCCGCTGCGCTTGTCGATGATGTCCTCGCCATCCCGGTCATCGCCCTCGCCACCGGCACCAGGATCTCCCGACAGTTCCGAAACAACCTCGATCTCCGCGTCGGCGGCTTTTGCGTACGTTTCGCCGTTGCCCTCTGCACACTCCTCCTGCTTGAGATCGATACCCGGTTGCTGCTCGCCGTACCGCCGCTCGTGCTCAGTCTGCATCTGGCGTACTCAGGGAGGATTCGGCAGCGCACCGAGCAGCAGGTGTGGCAAAGGCTCGCCCAGACGACCGACGCGCTCAACGTGGTCGAGCTGGACGAGGTCCTGACCACCGCGGTCACCCGGGCCTCCGAGCTCTTCTCCGCCGACGAGGTGGAGGTCGAGCTGCGCGATGCCGACCGGGTGGTACGCGGCGGCGCCGACGGAGTCACCTACGACGGTCCGGCAGCCGAGCCCACCACCGTCCAGGGCGCGGTGGTCCCCGCCCGTCTGGAAGGGCACGACAAGACCGTCGACGTGGGCATGCTGCGGCTGCGCTTCCGGGGACCTGTGAAACTCTCCGAGCGGGAGCACTACACGCTGTACACCTTCGCCTCGGCACTGTGTACCGCCATCCGCAACGCCCAGGCGTACGCCGAACTCGCCCGGGTGGCCCGGGCCCACGCGCACGACGCGACGCACGACGCCCTCACCGGCCTGCCGAACCGGCGCCACCTGCTCGAAGCGGGCAACGACCACCTGCAGCAACGGCACGCCGACGGGGTGAGCGCCCTCGTCCTGATCGACCTCAACCACTTCAAGGAGGTAAACGACACCCTCGGTCACACCGCAGGTGACCAGATGCTCGCGGCCGTCGCCGAACGACTGCGCGCCGCCGCCCACGCCGAGGACCTGGTCGCCCGGCTCGGCGGTGACGAGTTCGCCGTACTCATGCGTGCCCTGCCCGCCCCCGCGGTCGCCGCCCACCGGGCCGAAACGCTGCTGGCGGCGCTGCACGAACCCTTCGACATCGAAGGCATGCGAATCAACGTGGAGGCCAGCGGCGGCATCGCCGCGGCTCCCGCCACCGGCGGCATGGTCGAACTGCTGCGTCGCGCGGACGTCGCCATGTACCAGGCCAAGCGGACCGGCCAACGCGTCGCCACCTACGCGTCCGCCCGGGACACCGCCGACCTGGGTCGCCTCACCCTCGGCGGCGACCTGCCCCGGGCCGTCGCCGACCACGAGTTCACAGTCAACTTCCAACCGATCGTCGACCTCGGCACCGGAGAGGTCATCGCCGCCGAAGCGCTGGCCCGGTGGCGTCACCCCACCCACGGCATGATCGACCCACTGCGTTTCCTGGAGACGATCGAACGCTCGGGACTCCTCCCGGCCTTCGCCGACGCCATCCTCGACCAGGCCCTGATCGCCGCGGGCACCTGGCGGGACGCCGGCTTCGACGTACCCGTGGCGGTGAACGTCTCCCCCCGCAGCCTGCTCGACGCCCGGTTCCCCGGTTCGGTGCTGGCTCGCCTGCGCGCCCACGACCTGCCACCGGACCGGCTGATCCTGGAACTGACCGAGACCCTCACCCTCAGTCAGCTCGACGTCGTCGACCAGGTGCTCACCCGGCTGCGCGACGCCGGAGTCCGGCTCGCCCTTGACGACTTCGGCACCGGCTACTCCTCGCTCTCGCTGCTCTCCCGGATCCCGGTGCATCAACTGAAGATCGACCGGAGCTTCGTCACCGCCATGGAATCCTCCACCGAGGCCGCCGCGATCATCCGCTCCACCCTTGATCTCGGTCGCAGCCTCGACCTCGCCGTGGTGGCCGAAGGCGTGGAGCGGGAGGCGCAACGGCACGCCCTCTGGGAACTGGGCTGCACCGCCGGCCAGGGTCATCTCTTCGCCCGCCCACTGCCCGCCGGTACGCTGCTCGCCGCCCTCCAGCGCGGCACCGGCGACCGGACCGGCTGCCTGGCTGTCGCCCTGCACGACGCCGGCGCGGTGGTCCGGCTACCGCAGGGACGCCGACAGGGTGGCCGGGGCCGCCACCAGCCGGCCTGACACACTTGCCCGGGTGAGCACGACCACCCCGACCCGCCGCCGTCCCGGGTGGTGGCACCGGATCGACACCGCCGCCGGGGGTCTCGCTCTCGACCTCGGCCTCTACGCCGTCTCCGCCGCCTTCGCCGCGGTCACCGCGGCCACCTCCACCCTCCTGCCACACCGGGCCTGGGGCGGCATAGCCGCACTCGGTTACCTCGCCGCGGCCTTCGTGGCGCTCGGTCAACTCCTGCTCCGGCGGCACCGGCCCGGCTCGACGCTTGTCGGACTGCCCGCGCGCTGGCTGGTCACCGTCCTCACCTGGAGCACCGTCGCCCTGCTACCGGTAGTCGTACAGAGCGTGCAGCGTGCGGCGGGGCGAACCGACCGTGCTCAGGAAGAGGTGCTCGTCGTCGAGGAGTCCGGTCGGCGGCTGGTGGAGACCGGCACGCCCTACCTGGGACCCGACGCCATCGCCGCGCTGCCGCCCGGCGAGCAGTTGCTCGGCTACACGCCGTACCAACCGGGGATGGCCCTGTTCGGGTTGCCCCGCGCGGCCACCGACGCGTGGTGGAGCGACGCCCGGGTCTGGTTCGCCGTCGGCACCGCCCTCGCCCTCCTGCTCGCCGTCCGCGTCCTGCGCCGACCCATGGGTACGGCCGCCGCGCTCGGCCCCGACGCCGCCCTGCTCCGCGGGGTCCAGGCCGCCACCGTCCTACCCGTCTGCGCGCTGACCCTCGCCACCGGCGGCGACGACCTGCCCGTGCTCGCGCTCTGCCTGCTGGCACTCGCGTTCGCCGCCACCGCACGACCCGGCTGGGCGGGCGTCGCCGTCGGGCTCGCCGGTGCGCTCAAACTGTTCGCCTGGCCGGTCGCCGCGGTCCTGGTCCTCTGGGGTATCTCCCGGCGGGTCGGCCTGCGGGTCGCCGCCGGTGCGCTCGGCCTCCCCGCCGCCGCGCTGCTGCCCACCCTGCTGGTGGACCGGGACGCCCTGGTGGAGAACGTGCTGCGGTTCCCCCTCGGGCACGGCCTGGTCTCCAGCCCGGCACAGTCACCGTTTCCCGGGCACCTGATCGCCGAGGCGCTGCCGGCAGGCCGGGCCGTGGCAGCGGCCCTGCTGGTCGCCGCGGCGGTGGCGATCGCCGTCCGGCTCGCCCGCCGTCCACCCCGCACCGCCCGCACGGCGGCACTCGTCTGCGGGTACGGGCTGCTCGTGGCGATCCTGTTGATGCCCACCACCCGGTTCGGCTATCTGCTCTATCCGGTGGCGTTCCTCGTCTGGGCAGCCGCACTCGACGTTCCCGGGATCCGGCAACCGGCGGGCGAAGAGGGCCCGCAGGGCGTAGACCTGAGGACATGACCACCTACCGCGACCGCACCGAGGCGGGCCGGGTGCTCGCCGACCGACTCACCGCCCTGATCGGCGAACCGGACGTCGTCGTGCTGGGCCTGGTACGCGGCGGCGTGCCGGTGGCCCAGGTCGTCGCCGAACGCCTCGGCGCACCACTTGATGTGCTCGTGGTCCGCAAGCTCGGCATGCCATGGGCGCCCGAGGTCGCCTTCGGCGCGCTCGGTCCGGCCGGCGTACGCGTGCTCAACGACATGGTGGCCAGGCAGCTCGACCCCGGCGACATCGCCGACGTAGAGCGCCGGGAGCAGGCGGAACTGGAGCGGCGGGAGCATCTCTACCGGGCCGGGCGGCCACCGCTGGAGCTGACCGGGCGCACCGCGGTCATCGTCGACGACGGGCTGGCCACCGGCGCCACCGCCCGGGCCGCCGTGCAGGTGGCTCGTCATCTCGGCGCCCGCCGAGTGGTGGCCGCCGTCCCGGTCAGCGCCCAGGAGGCGTACGAGATGCTCGCCGACGAAGCTGACCAGGTGATCTGTGCCCAGCGGCCGGAAGCCTTCACCGCCGTCGGGGCGTACTACGACGACTTCCACGAGGTTTCCGACGACGAGGTGACGGCGGCGCTGACCGCTACCGCGTGAGTCGACCAGGTACCGTCGGGTGATGAGCCTGACCTGTCCCAAGTGTCACGGAGAAATGCGTCAGTACGAGCGCAGTGGCGTCGTCATCGACCAGTGCGGCGAGTGCCGGGGGATCTTCCTCGACCGCGGCGAGTTGGAGAAGCTGTTCGAGGCGGAGGCCAACTGGAGCGCGCAGCAGACCCCCGCCGCGCCGCAGCCAGCCCAGCACGCCCCCCAGCCGGGCGGCTACCAGCCCCCGCCGCCCCCGCCGCCCGCGCCGCACCAGCCCGGTTACGGTGCGGTGCCGCCGCCCCCGCCTCCACAGCACGGCTACCCGGCCCCGGCACCCGCCTACGGCCACAGCCAGCAGCACTACGGCTACCACGGGCACTACCGCCGGAAGAAGCGTAAGAGCTTCCTCGACGACATGTTCGGCTGAGCCGTTCAGCCCCGGAAGGCCGGTCCGGCCGAATGGCCGGACCGGTCACCGGTGCCTCAGCCCGGCCAGCCCACAGCTTGAGCCCGTCGTTGCCCAGCTGAAACCGGATCCGGCCGCGACCCGGCATCGCCCGGCAGGTCGCTGAACGTGCCGGCGGTCGGCGGGTGTGGGACGCTGCCGGCATGGCGTCGCGAGCTTCGCACATCGCATTGGCCAATGCGTACGACGGCATCAGCACCGTAGTGGCAGACCTGGACGACAGCGATCTCCAGCGACCGACCCGATGTCGGGGATGGCTTGTCGCAGACCTGCTCTTCCACGTGCTCTGCGATGCGCAGCGGGCGCTCGTCGCCCTGGCCAGCCCCGCCGCCCCACCGGCGACAGTCGACTCCGTCAGCTACTGGCACGCGTTCCCCGGCGGTACCGGAAACGCCAGGCACGCCTGGTGGGCTCGTCGCTCTGCGGCTGCATTCGAGAGTCCGTCGGGAGTGGTCCAACTCTGGGCCGACACGGCACCGGCCGCGGTACGCGCCGCCGGCAGCGCCGATCCGACAAGCTTCGTCACCACCCAGGGTCACGTGCTGCGGGTAGCCGATCTGCTGGACACGCTCACCACCGAGGCCGTGGTCCATCATCTCGACCTGGTCCTGGACCTGCCGGGCGCATCCCTACCTGGTCCGGCCGCGACCCGGATCGCGACAGCCACAGTGGACGCCCTGCTCGGCGCTGCCGCCACCCGACCGGCCGGCTGGAACGACCACGACTACCTGCTGAAGGCCACCGGGCGAGTACCCCTCGGCGAACCGGAGCGGCGTGCTCTCGGCGGGTCCGCAGCCCGTTTCCCGGTGCTCGGCTGAGCCGGTGAGCCTCGGCTGTGCCCGTCGGACTCGGTTGGGCCAGGTCAGACGATTGCCATGTCGACGAAGCGCGACAGGTGCAGCTGGGCGGCGACCGTCACAGTGTCAGTCGGGCCATTTCTGTGTTTAGCGATTATGAAATCCGCCTCCCCGGCGCGGGGTGACTCCTTGTCGTAGTAGTCGTCGCGATGCAGAAGTATGACAACGTCCGCATCTTGTTCGATAGAGCCAGACTCCCGCAAATCAGACAATTGTGGACGCTTATCGGTGCGTTGTTCCGGGCCACGGTTCAGCTGGCTGACCGCGATGACCGGACACTCCACCTCCTTGGCCAACAGCTTCAGGCCCCGGGACAGGTCCGCGACCTCCTGCTGCCGGCTCTCCGTACGCTTCGGCGAGGTCATCAGCTGGAGATAGTCGACCACAATCAACTTGAGGTCATGCCGCTGCTTGAGCCGACGGGCCTTCGCCCGGATCTCCATCAGGTTCATGCTGGGCGTGTCGTCCACGAACAGCGGCGCCTCGCTGATCTCACCCATGCATCGGGCCAGCTTGGTCCAGTCGTCGTCGGACAGTTGCCCGCTTCGCAGCACGTGCAGTGGCACCCGGGCCTCGGCCGAGAGCAGCCGCATGACGATCTCGACCTTGCTCATTTCCAGCGAGAAGATCGCCGCCGCCTGGTTGGCACGAATCGCAGCGTTCCGCGCGAAGTCCATGCTTGCAGTGCTGTTGTGCGTGGGAATCATCGACCGACCGGCAAGGTACAGGTGATCCTCATTGTCGACCGTGACGCACCGCACGGGGACACTCGGCACCGGTCGCACATCCACGATGTAGCGGGATCGGGTACCCGCGCGGCCGACCGCGTGCCGGCGCGTGGCGTGCGACTCCCGCTTCCTGGTCAACCGGAACACCTCGTCCGAGGTGGAGAAGCTCAGTGTGAAAGCCGTAGAGCTTTCGGGAGTGCGGCCGTTGACTCGCTTTCGGTAGATCGAGCATCGGTAACCCAGGCTGACGACGAGCTCGTACACATCCTCGGCTATCCGCTCCGAGGCGGTGGTGTATTGGATGTGTCCGGCTGGCGCGGCGGTACCGTCGGTGTCGAGCAGTCCGGCCAGCAACTCCCGTCGCTGCTCCTCCGACGCTCGGAGGTAAGGCTGCGGGATGTGCTTGTCGTTGAGGACACCGGCGGCTCGAAGCAGCCCGGTGAACGAGCCACTCAACCGGCGACACGACGTGCAGTGACGGGCACCGTTCCAGCTCGACTTCGTCGTCGTGCCGCAGGTCTTGCAACCCTCGCGGTCGGCAGCCTCGACCATGCCTCTCGACCTGGCGCCACACGTCCTTCCGCAGGTTCTCACCGCAGACGCGCGTGGGGTGAAGATGACGCCGCAGACGATGCAGCGACGATCGTCGAGTGGTGCCCGCGGCGGCAGCTTGATGCCGTAGGAGTAGGTGCCGCTTTCCCGGGCGACGATGAAGCCATCGGCTGCGACGTACTGTGCGATCTCCGGATCCGCCGACGTGAACCGGGCACCTGCCGAGTGCCCGTCGCCCAGCCACACGCCAAGCGTGTACGGGGGGATCGGCAGGTCCTCGCGGGCAGGAAGGGACAGCGGTTGAGCATTGGTCACCGCGTGGTTTGCGCGCCCGTCAGCCGGATGCCGCAGTGTCGCGGCGATGTGTTCGGTAGTGACGGCCCGAGGGTGTGCCACGGTCGTATTGCTGTTCATGAGCCGACTCACCCGGCTCAGGTGGGCGTCGAACAGGGCATGGGCGCTGTAGGCGTCCACCGTCCGACGCCAGGGCCTGCCGTTCCGGGAGTACTGACGTTCGACAGTGCCGGCGTTGCCGACCTTGGCCGCCACGACGTGCAGGATGTTCCGGAACTGGGCCCCGGCGATCTCCACGGCTTCTCGGTAAGTGACAAGCCGATCGGGAGTGGCGGTGACGGCCCGGTGTACGGCTGCCGCCTTCGCACGTGCCGAAGCATCCCACTGGTAGCGCGGCCGGCGCTCATTTTGTTGGCGGCGTGAGGCCCGGGTGGTCGTCGTCCACAGGTGCTCGGCATCGGCGACGATGACTGAACCGTCGGAGAACTCGACCTCGTAGCAGGGGCGGTCGTGGCGCACCTGGTAGGCGTGCGTGACGGTGGTAGGGCGGCCATCCGCACCGATCAGCTGCGCGCCTACCCGCACCTCGCCCATCGTCGTCCAGCCGGCCGGAGTCGGCAGGGGTGTGTCGAGCGCGAGCGCCTTTCCCAGGCCAGGTCGCCCCGCCACAATGATCAACTGACCAGCATGCAACCCGTTGAGCAGGCGGTCCAGGTCGGTGAAGCCGGTCGGCACGCCGGTCATCACGCCGCCCTGGGCGCCGACCGCCTCGATCTCGTCGAGTGTCGGTTGCAGCATGTCGGCCAGCACCGCGAAGTCCTCGCTGACCCGGCGCTCGGTCACGTCGTAGACGGCCTGCTGAG
Source organism: Micromonospora andamanensis (assembly GCF_016863495.1). Classification (GTDB taxonomy): domain Bacteria; phylum Actinomycetota; class Actinomycetes; order Mycobacteriales; family Micromonosporaceae; genus Micromonospora; species Micromonospora andamanensis. The sequence goes on along the minus strand of NZ_BOOZ01000007.1, from coordinate 314,765 downwards.
CCAAATCGACGATGTCGTCCACGTCCCGGCTGCCGCCGTTCGCGGTGCCGTAGCCGAGCTGGACGATCCGGGTTCCGGCCTCGACCAGACGCCGGAGCACCGCGCGTTCGCTGACGATGCGGGCGTAGTAGGCGGCGTTCGCGGCGGTAGGCACGCTCGCGATGAGCGTGTGCAGGTAGGGGGCGCCACCCACGCGGGCCAGGTCGCCGGAGTCGGCGAGTGCCGCAGCGACGGTGATGGCGTCGGCCGGCTCACCCCTGCCGTAGATCTCCAGAATGGTGTCGAAGACGGTGGCGTGGATCGGCCGGTAGAAGTCGTTGGTCTTGAGGATCTCGACGACGTCGGCGATGGCGTCCTTGGAGAGCAGCATGCCGCCCAGGACGCACTGCTCCGCGGCCACGTCCTGGGGTGGCGTCTTGTCGAACTGACCGTCGCGTGGCATGTCGGCGGACTGCTGCCCACCGCTCTGGAACGACTCCGTCCGCCTGTCGTCGGTGACCGACACCGGGCCCCCCTCCACTGCGTCGGATCGGTTCCAGGCTTACCGCCCGGGTGCGACAACGTCGACCGGCCGCGTCGATCGGGGGCCATCGGGGCGGCAGGTCGGTGGCAACCATACGGACTCCGAGGTCAGCCGCTCAACCATGGCGGTGGACGAGCCTCGGGACAACCTGTGGACGCAGGTGCACAACCGTGTGCGCAGCGTGTGCACAGGGTGTGGATAACAGATGGGGAATTCTCGGCGAGAAGGCTCTGACCTGCATGAACTCTTTCCCCAGCCTGTGGAGAGAATTTCCGGGTAGGGCTTTGTCCTGAACCTCCCGTAAGATCGGTGGCCTACGGCTACACCTGGACAGCGGATTGCACTTTCGGTTGAGAAGGGTCACGCTCCGGCCGTGAGTTACCGGGACTGGGCAAGCGGGGAGGACGGTCCGCGCGAGCGGCGACCGACCGCTTCGTGGGCCGAGCCCGTCGAGGATTCACGGGCCGGGCGTTACGACTCGGCGGTGGAGCGTTATCGCACTCCGAGCCGTCGACGGGCGATCGAGCGCGGGCAGGACGAGCCGGCCGAGCCCTATCTGCCGCGCTGGGCACTGGAGTCGGGTGTCAGCAGCGTCGACGGTGGCGGTCGGCACGCCGCGCCGGACGAGGATGACTATGACGACCGGCCGCGTTACGGAGACGGCGGCGGGCGTTCGTCGCGGGCTGCCCGGAGCCGGCGAGCCGATGAGACGGACTGGCGTGCGGCGTCGCCCCGCGCCATCGCCCCGTCACCAGCAGTGGCACCGCAGTCCGACCACACCCGCGAGTGGACCTTCGACCGTCCACAGGAGGAGGGGTACGTCGGCAGCCGCCGGGCCGAGGAGGACGATCCGGTCTCGGGTGTGGCGCCGCAGAGCCGACCACGTCGAGCGCAGTCCCGCCAACGCCAGGTGACCTGGTCCGGCCTGGCAGAGGACGACCAGCAGAAGCCCGACGCCGAGCCGGCCGCCGACCCCACACCTCGACGTCGACGCCGGGCGGCTGAGCCGGCACCGGGCCCGGCCGTGGATCCGTGGGAACGGGCGGCGGAACCGTGGGAGCGGGCGGCTGAGCCGGCGCCGCGACGACAGGCGGTGGATCCGTGGGATGCCTCCGGTCTGCACGCCTGGCAGCAACCCGCAGGTCTGGACCGTCGTGCCGAGTCCGGCCCGGCCGACCCCTGGGACGCCGACAGTACGAGCCAGTGGCTTCAGTCACCCGCGACGGACCAGTGGTTGGAGCCGGACAGCACGGGCCAGTGGGACCGCGATCCCGAGCTGGACCGGCGGGAGCGGCAGTGGGATCGCAACCGGTGGGACGACTACTCCGAGCCGGACCGCTGGGATCGGACAGCGCGACCCCGCTCGGGCGGCGCACCCGGTGCGCAGCAGGGGTCGTGGAGCGCCCGACCTGAGCCTGAGCCGGAGCCACCGCAGGAGACCTTCTGGCCTGGCACCCGACTGGCCGGCGACGATCCGCGTTGGGTGGATGCTTCCGCGTCGGCGCCCCGGTCGCCGGTGGTGGGTTACACGGCACCGCGTCCCCGCCCGGCCCCCAGGCGTCGTGCGGCGGCAGTCCCGCAGGCGCGGCCGGTCGGCATCGCGGCGGTACGACGGCGCATCGAGTCGGTGGGCAACGCGAGTTGGAACCGCCGACTGGAAGACGACCTGCTCGACCCCGATCCGGGCGGCCCCTGGCTGCCCCTGCTCTACACCGCGGCCTGTTACGTCCTGCCGGCGGTAGTGGTCTTCGTCTGGCTGCTGACCCTGGACGGGACGCCACCTGTGGGGTGCGTGACCGACATCAGTGGCGGTGGCTGTGAGTCGCCTCGGGCGCGCGCGTTCGGGGCGATGGTGGGCGGGATGCCACGCTTCGGTCTGGCGCTGGCCAGCAGCCTGGCGATCGCGACGCTGCTGCGCCGGGTGGGTACGACCTGGCGCCCGACCACCGTGGCGCTCGCCGCCGCCGTGGTCGGTGGCGGTCTCTCCACAGTGATGATCAGCGCGGTGACCGGCCAGCCCATCGGTTGACCGGGAAACTCGACACACACGAACAGGGCCCGCACCGGTGGACGGTGCGGGCCCTGTGTCGTTCGTCAGCCGGACACTCAGCCCTGCACGACGTTGAGGTTGAACGAGGCGGTCACCTCGGGGTGCAGCTTGATCCGCACGGGGTGCGACCCGATCGACTTGATGTGGCCGGTGACCTCCAGCCGCCGCCGGTCGAGAGCCGGGCCGCCGGCCGCCTTGACGGCGTCGACGATCTCGGCCGGGGTGACCGAGCCGAAGAGCCGACCACCTTCGCCGGCACGAGCCTTGAGGGTCACCTTCAGTGCTTCGAGCTGTGCCTTCACCTCGTTGGCGTGGTCCAGGTCGCGGATCTCGCGGGCCGAACGGGCCCGCTTGATGAGCGTGACCTGCTTCTCCGCGCCCTTGGTCCAGGCGATCGCGAAGCCCTGCGGGAGCAGGTAGTTACGGCCGTAGCCGTTCTTGACCTCCACGATGTCGCCCGGGGCACCGAGCCCGGACACCTCCTGAGTCAGGATGATCTTCATATCGGTGCCTTTCTCAGCGGGCCGTCGCGGTGTACGGCAGGAGCGCCATCTCACGGGCGTTCTTGACCGCACGGGCGATCTGCCGCTGCTGCTGCGAGGTGACGCCGGTCACCCGCCGAGCGCGGATCTTGCCGCGGTCGGAGATGAACTTGCGCAGCAGCGCGGTGTCCTTGTAATCGATGTAGGTGATCCCGTCCTTGTCTAGCGGGTTCACCTTCTTCTTCGGCTTGCGCAGTGCCGCAGCCTTCGCCATTGCTCTTGCTCCTGGTTTACGATCACGGGCGCTCGGCGCCATTAGAACGGAGGCTCCTCGTCGAAGTTGCCGCCACCCGAACGGGAGGGGGCCGGTGCGGCCGAAGCCCAGGGGTCGTCGAAGTTGCCTCCGCCGCCCTGGCCACCACCGCCACCACTACCGAAGCCGCCGCCACCGCCGCCGGACCGGGACATCTTCTGCACCTTCGCCGTGGCGTAGCGCAGTGACGGGCCGATCTCGTCGACCTCCAGCTCGATGACGGTGCGCTTCTCACCCTCGCGGGTCTCGTACGACCGCTGACGCAGCCGACCCGAGACGATCACGCGGGCACCGCGCTGGAGCGACTCCGCCACGTGCTCCGCGGCCTGCCGCCAGACGGTGCACGAAAGGAACAGCGGCTCGCCGTCCTTCCACTCGCCGGATGCCTTGTCCATGAACCGGGGCGTCGAGGCGACCCGGAACTTGGCGACCGCGGCACCGGAGGGGGTGAACCGCAACTCGGGGTCATCGGTCAGGTTGCCGATGACCGTGATGGTGGTGTCTCCTGCCATGACCAACTCCTCGCGCGCTCATCCGTTCGCCGTACAGGTTCTCAGAACCCTCTGACAGCGACGGTGAGGCTGATCCGGGTGGGGCCGGGGTGGGTTTGCTAGCGCATTTCCGGCCGGATGACCTTCGTACGCAGCACGGACTCGTTGAGCCGCAGCTGGCGGTCCAGCTCGGCCACCGCCTCCGGCGTCGCTTGGAGGTCGACGACGGCGTAGATGCCCTCGGCCTTCTTGTTGATCTCGTACGCGAGGCGACGACGGCCCCACACATCGGTCTTCTCCACCGAGCCACCCGCGGTCCTGATCACGTTCAGGTACGTGTCGAGCGACGGGGCGACGGTGCGCTCCTCGAGGCTGGGGTCGAGGATCACCATGATCTCGTAATGACGCAAGACGTGCTCACCTCCTGTGGGCTATGCGGCCACGGTCCTTCCGTGGCAGGAGGTCGTGCGTCGTGGCCCGCTCCGTGCCAGGGGAACCCGGCCGGGGACGGACAACCGGACCAGGATACCCGGCCCGGACGATCACCATCACCGAGGTGACGGGGCACAGCGAACCGGGGGCCCGGCCGACGTCGCTGTCGGCACGGACCCCCGGCCACGGGGCCGCGGGGCGCCTGGTCCGCATTCCTTGGGTGGGACCTGGGGAGGAACGACCACACCGATGAGGTTGGACCGGAGACGCCCCGCGGAGCTTTATCACGTTGTTACCTGACGTTATCGCGGAAGCTGTGCTTCATGGGGCAAATCCCGGAATTAACGACAAATTACTACTCGGTTCCGGCCGCGTCGCCTTGACCGGAGGATCCATTGGCATCAACGACTACCGTCGGCGAGGGTGACGCGACCAGGTAGTGGGCGTCGCCCCGGCCGTCGGGGGCGGGACGTAGGCTCGCCTGCATGCGTATCGGAGCCCACGTCGATCCGACCGACCCGCTGGCGGAGGCGACCGCCCGAGCGGCGGACGCCGTGCAGTTCTTCCTCTCCGACCCCCAAGGTTGGAAGACTCCGCAGCCGCGCGCCGACGCGGAAACGCTGAGCAGCGCCGACGTCGACGTCTACGTGCACGCGCCGTACGTCATAAATGTCGCCACCGGCAACAACCGCATCCGGATCCCCAGCCGCAAGCTGCTGCTCGCGCACGCGAAAGCGGCCACCGCGATCGGCGCGAAGGGCCTTGTGGTTCACGGCGGGCACGTCAACGCCGGTGACGACCCGGCGACCGGGTTCGACAACTGGCGCAAGGCACTGTCGTACGCCGCCGAGTCCGGCGGCCTCGGGCTGCCGATTCTGATCGAGAACACCGCCGGCGGTGAGAACGCCTGCGCGCGACGGCTGGATGCGCTCGCCCGGCTCTGGGACGCGGTAGGCGACCACGAGGTCGGTTTCTGCCTGGACACCTGCCACGCCCACGCCGGCGGGGAGGAACTGCTCGGCCTGGTCGATCGGGTAAAGGCGATCACCGGTCGGATCGACCTGGTGCACGCCAACAACTCCAAGGACGGGTTCGGGTCGGGTCGGGATCGTCACGACAACCTGTCGGCCGGCACCATCGACCCGGACCTCGTGGTCGCGGTGATCCGCGCGGCTGGCGCACCTGTCATCGTCGAGACGCCCGGAGGTGCCGAGGGGCAGGGCGGCGACATCGCCTACCTGCGCGGACAGCTCGACGGGGAGACCGGGGCACGATGACCACGGATCAGTCCGCCCCCGGCGGCCGCAGGCCGACCTCACGCGGCCGAGCCACCGACGGGTCGGCGCTCGCCGACACTGCCCCGGAGCGCCGGGGCGACGCTGCCGACGAGGTCCGGTCGAACGCCTCGGACAAGGCTGACCCGGGCGTGGCCACCACGAACGGTCCGGCCGACGCGGTTCGCCCGGCGGAGAAGAGCACCGGCACCGACCATGCTCCGGGAAAGCCGGCAGGCACAGCGACGGATACCGCCGCAGCGACGACCGCTGCCCGCAAGGACGAGAACGGCAGGACCACCGCGGGCAGCGATGCTGCGGGCAGGAACGGGCCCGCTGGCGGCGCGGTCGCAGACAAGACCGCCGCAGCCAAGGACACTGCCGCAGGCAGCAAGGCCGACAGCAGCAAGTCCGACGACGAGGGTAAGTCCGACGACAAGACCAAGGTCGCCGACAAGGACGCGGGCGGGGACACGGACAAGCCCGCCGGCGAGCGCAGCCCCTCCGGGCAGGCCGGCGGCGACAGGCCCGGCGAGGCCGGCAGCGGCAAGCCGGACAGCGCCGGCCAGGTAGAGGATGGCAGCAAGCCGGATCGATGGTCCGCCTTCGGGCCCGCGCCCGAGCCGGTCCCGTCCTGGTACGGGCGCCTGGGCCGGTGGTTCGGCCGGCTCCTGATCCACGAGTGGACGTTGGCCGCCGTCGGGTCACTGGCGCTGGCCGTGCTGATGACCTGGCCGACACTGCGTTACCCGGCACACACGCTGCCGCAGGACTACTGGGACCCGAGCCTCCAGGCCTGGCAGATGGCCTGGTCCGGGCACATCCTGCTGACCGAGCCGGCCCAACTGTGGCACGCCAACGCGTTCTTTCCCGAGCGGTGGAGCTTCGCCTTCTCCGACACCCTGCTCGGGTACGCGCCGGCCGGAATGATCGGTAGCGGCCCCGAGGCCGCCCTCGTTCGCTACAACATCATGTTCGTGCTGGCGCACGCCCTCGCCACCTTCGGCGCGTACGTGCTGGCCCGGCAGCTCGGCGCGAGCCGGATCGGTTCCGCGGTGGCCGGTGTCACCTACACCTACGCGCCGTGGCTGCTTGCCCAGGCCGGTCACCTGCACGTGGTCTCCAACGGCGGCATTCCGCTGGCGCTGGCCATGCTGGCCCGAGGGCACGGCTGGTCGCTCCGGCACGGCTACCGGCCCGAGCGTCGGCACGAGGGTTGGGTGTACGCCGGCTGGCTGGTGGCCGCCTGGCAGCTCAGCCTCGGGTTCGGTATCGGTCTGCCGTTCGCGTACGCGCTCGCCGGCATCGTTCTGGTGGCCGCCGTCATCTGGTACGTGAAGCGGATCTTCTGGCGGGTCAAGCGCCCCTTCGGCCAGCGGCTTCTCGTGGCAGACCTGATCGGCGGGCTGATCTTCGCCGGGGTGGGCGCCCTGATGGCCATCCCGTACTTCACTGTCGCGCAGCTGCATCCGAACGCGGAGCGGACGATCGACGACATCGCCGTCTTCTCGCCGCCCGCGACTGGTTTCGTCACCGCCCCGGCCGAGTCCCGTCTCTGGGGTGGCCTGCATGAGGGCGCCCGGTCGCTGTTGCCGTGGCATCCGGAGATGACGCTGCTGCCCGGCTTCGTGCTGTACGCGCTGGCCCTCGGGGGCTTGTTCTTCTCCGTCTGGAAGGTCCGCCAACGGCTCCTGCTGTTCGCCGGGGTGCTTGTCGCGATGGCCCTGTCGATGGGCACCGAGCTGTTCGGTGGTCGCTTCACCTACGTACCACTCTTCGACCATTTGCCCGGCTGGAGTGGCATCCGGACACCGGGCCGGTTGATGTTGTGGGCCACGTTGCTGCTCGGTCTGCTCGCGGCCGGGGCGGTAAGCGCGTACGCCGAGCGGGTCCGGGAAATCTCCGCCGAACGGATTCCGTCCTGGCCGAGCCCCTGGCTGCGCCTGGCCACCCTGGTACCGCTGCTGCTTGTCATCGCCGAGGGCACCAACACCACACCCCATCCGGTGGTGCCGACGCAGCCGGCGGCGATGCGTTCGATCGACGGTCCGCTGCTCGTCCTGCCCAGCGGGCAGAACCATGACCAGCCGGTGATGCTCTGGTCGACCACCCGGTTCCAGGACATCGTCAACGGCGGCAGCGGTTTCACCCCGCGCCAACTCAACGACGTACGCCGGGTCGCCATGACCTTCCCCGACCAGACGAGCGTCGACTACCTGCGCACGCTGCGCGTGCACAACGTCCTGGTGCTGCGCAACAAGATCGCCGGCACCCCGTGGGAGGTGAGCGTCGACGCGCCTGTCGACGGACTCGGCATCACCCGTGAGGAGATCGACGACGTCGTCGTCTTCCGCCTCTGAGCGTGCCGGTTGTGGTCACGTGGTGGTGGCTACCGGCGTCGGGGGCTGCTCAACCGTCGAACGGCGGCTTCGCCATCGGTCCAACCAGGGAGCGTCGGGGGCGCCGTCGAGCAGGCCACCGTCCGGATCGTCGACGTAGGTGCGGCGTACCGCGTCCTGCTCCGGGTTCATGATCTCGCGTACGACCAGGACGACGAGTGCCATCACGGCGGCCAGGCGCAGGCTCGCGGCCAGCACGAAGACGCCCTCCGGGAAGACAGGTGTGCCTGTCGACGCGCCGAGCAGTTGGCCGTAGAAGGCGATGAAGTAGCAGACCTCGGCGACCTGCCAGACGAGGAACGCCCCCCACTTGGGCCGGGCAAGCACCACGAGCGGCAGCAGCCAGAGTACGAACTGCTGCGACCAGACCTTGCTGAAGATCAGGAAGGCGGCCACCACCAGGAAGGCGAGCTGGGCCAGCCGGGGACGTCGCGGCGCCAGCAACGCCAGTGCGCCGATACCAAGGCAGGCCAGCCCGAACAGGGCGTACGACAGGTGATTCAAGGTGGGGATGTTGCCGTCGAGCCACTGGAACGGTCCGACACTTGCCGGGTCACCGAACTTCCCGTCCAGGTAGCGGCCGATGTACCAGAAGGTGCCCCAGTCGATGGGACGTGTGGTGTTCAGCTCGAAGAACCGGTTCCAGTTGTCCCGGTACGGAATCGCCACCGGCAGGTTCACCAGCACCACGGTCACCGCTGCCGTGACGATGGACAGCAGCGCGGCCCGGATCCGGTTGGCACGTAACGCGAGCACCAGGATCGGCCCGAGAATGAACAGCGGCCACATCTTCGCCGCGCCACCGAGCCCGAGCAGCACTCCGGAGAGCGCGACAAGCAGTGTCCCCTTCGGGCCCGGCCCGGAGCGCGCCCAGGCCAGCAGGCCGAGTGCGGCAAGGCCGATGGCCAGGAAGTCCCAGTTGACGGTGGCGGTGAGCAGCAGCGCGGGAGCGAGCGCGAAGAGCGCGGCGTCCCACGGTCGCCGGCGGCGCAGCGCCAGAATCACCGCGACGGTGACCACCGCCAGCGCGCCGAGCACGAGGGCGTTGAGGTTGTAGAACCACTGGCCCTGGTTCATGTCCGGGTTCTCAGCGCCGGCCGAGTGGACAGGCAACCCGAGCGCTCCCATGAAGTACCCGGTGAGTACCGGGTACTCCACCGGGTGATCCCGGTAGGGCACAGCACCCTCGTTGAGCCGCTCGGCGTAGTAGAGCGCCAGGACGTCGGTGTAGCAGAAGCGGGTGTACTGCTCGTTGTTCGCCCACGCGCCGTCCTGGCAGGGTGACTTCTGTACCCAGTGCAGGGCCAGCGTGAGGCAGGTCAGCGCCAGGACGATCCGCACCGCCGTCCAGAAGCGACGCTCCGCGCCGACCGGCCGACCCCGGGCGACCGCGTGGTCACCGAGCGGACCACCGATCAGTCCGGAAAGCCCCCGGACGAAGCCGTCGGAGCGGGACGGGTGATCGGGGACATCAGGTCCATCGATGCCGGGCGTCGACTTCGTGCTCATGACCGTGCATCCTGCCGCATCCGGCGACCGCGTTGAAGCCGAAACCACAGCGAATCCCCGAGGCGCTGTCGCCTGTGTCGTGGGCACTTCGGACACCGAGGCATCGGCGACCGGCGCTCGGGAACCGGCGTCCGCCGCTCGCGGGCTGCGGCATGTCGCGGTATCCCTGGCACCGCAAACCCCGACATGCCGCAACTGACGAGCCGACGGCCGGCGGCGACCAGTACCGGAGTTCAGAGCACGAGGAACAGGACCGCCGGGGTGATGAGCAGGGCGACCACTGAGACGATCGCAGACCGCCCCCGGAAACAATCGCCCAGGTCGTACAAAATAATGCGATGAGGTGCTCATTGCATATCTTCCGAGGCGATTAAGGAGTCCAATTAGAACAACTATACAAAACGTTTGCCCTGTTAGCTGGGTCTTGACACGCATGAATATTACGCTAGCATGGGCACTGCCCGACGAAGGTGGGCGGAAAGAAGGCACGGGGGTAGTGAATTGGAACTCAATTTTTTAGGCCCGGTGACCGTGAAAGTGGGTTCTTCCGGAATTGATATTCCGGGGACTCGGGACCGCAAGATTCTGGCGACCTTGCTCCTGAACTCCAATCGTCCCGTCCACATCGATTTGTTGATCGATGTGGTGTGGGACGACGACCCACCGGTCACCGCACGTCAGCAGGTACAGAATCGGCTGGGCAGTCTGAGAGCCAGATTTGGCATCGAGGCACCCCGAATCAACCGCAACGGAAACCACTACACGCTGCACGTGACAGACGACCAGGTCGACGGACTCAAGTTCCGCAAAGTCTGCACCGAGGCAGCCTTCGCGGTGAATTCCAACCACACGGAAAAGGCTGTCAGCCTTTTGCGGTCAGGGCTCGAACTATGGCGTGGGTCCCCTGTGGAGGACGTCGAATCAGCCAGACTTCAGATGGAGGCCCTGCGGTGGAAGGAGTACCACCTGAAGGCGATCGAGACGTTGGTTGATCTGGAATTCAGTCTCAACAGACACCGGCTGTTGACAGCTGATCTGCGTAGCTGGATCGGCAGCTATCCCTACCACGAAGGTCTGCACTGCCGGCTCGCGGAGGCCATGGACGCCGGCTCCCGCACGGCTGAGGCGCTGGGCGTACTCAGTGGCTTGCGTGCCCGGCTGGCCCGGGAGATGGGGATCAGCGCCGGACCGGTGGTCGAGGATCTGTACCACCGCCTGCTACGCAAGCCCGGGATAAGGACCATCGCGATCGGCTGAGGCTCGTCACCACCGACTGAGGCATTCGCGGCCGGGTGGGGGTCGGGACATCCCGACCCCCACCCGGCCTCCGGACTGCGCGTGCGGTTGCTCGCCGTGGGCCGATGGCCGTGCCACCAGAGCCCTCCCGGCGGGGCGCGGCCACGGTGATCCGACGATGACGTGTCAGTGGGAAGCATCGAAATCATCGCGGCATCCGATCCGAGTTGGAGGACCGCCTTGTTCCAGAGAAGAAGCGCCCGGCTGGCCGCCACGCTGGCACTCTGCTTCGCCGCCGGCCTGGCCGCTCCGCAGGCAGCCGTCGCTGCGCCAGCCCCTGCCGCAGCGGAAACCGCAGTTGCGGAAACCACAGTCAAGGCCGAGGATCTCGACCCGACGAAAGCCACGATGATCCCGGAGGTCGAGCTAATGTCCGCCGGCTGCGGCGCGACCTGCGACGGCAAGAACCCCGCGACGTTCAAGATCTACCACAGCGGGTGTTCGACCTGTTACCACTACTGCTCGGACGACGCACAAACTGTCGCGTCGAACAACAACGGAATCTCCCTGGAACTGCGCTACAGCCCCCGGTGCCGGACCGCATGGGCGCGGGTGGGTTCCGACTTCTACTACCCGACGGTACGCAGCTACTACCTCGACGGGCGGGTCCGCACCTCGTACAGCGGCTTTGCCGGTGCCTTCTACACCCAGATGGTCAACGATGCCAACCTGCTCGCTCGGGCGGAAGCCAGCGCCGGTCCCTCCACCTGGTGGACGAGCAAGTACTGACCGGACCGGTCGCTTGAGCGGCTCGATCCGGCACAACCAGTGCAGCCCGGGGACCGGACAGGTTCCGATCCCCGAGCTGCACTGATCGCGGTAGGTCGTTGTCGGTGCCAGCGAGCCGCTGCCTTCACCGCCGGTTCGCTGGCCGGGCAGGTCGAGCGGTCAGTACCAGCGGGTGCAGTGCCAGTCGGTGCCACTGGCCGGCCAGTAACAGGCGCTGGCCTCAAGGTTGGCGTCGTTGACCATGTCGGTCCAGACGCCGCCGTACTCGGAATAGCCCTCGATCGTCTTACGGTGGTTGCCGTTCAAGTGTCGGCTGACCACCTTGAACGCCGTCCATCCGGCGCTGGTCCTCGCCCAGGCGGTGCGGCATCGCGGGCTGTACCGCAGTTCGACGCTGCCTGCTGGACTCGACACTCGGTACACATACCCGCTGGACAGCTTCGGCGTGATCGCATCCTCGGCACAGGTGTAGTACCTGGTGCCGTCGTAGTAAATCTTGAAGGTGTTCGGATCCCTGTTGTCGCATGAAGATCCGCAGCCGGTGTTGGCAAGCGTGACCGCATCGAGTCTGATCCCGTCGCCAGCCGCGATCACCGCCTCGGCCTCCAGGACGGCCGGGTCGCGTGCTGCCTGGGCTGAGGCGGGAGCCGCGCTCCAACCCAGCGCGAGGATCGAGACAAGTCCGGAGATGAGTAGTAGTCGTCGCATACGGTCCCCTTGATGAGCCGGTGTTGGGCGACAAGGTATTCACGTTCGCCATCACCGCGCCATCACGGCACCATCAACGCCCAGGTGATCCTCGACGACGGGCCGGTCACGAGTCCAGTCAGGGTCGCGCCCCTACCTCAAACCGCAGATACCTCTTCCCCGGCACACCAACAGCGGGCGGCCGGAGAAGGTTCTCCGGCCGCCCGCAGCGTCAGTGGGAGCTAGGTCCTAGTCCCGGGTCGGCGTTCTTGTCGGTAGCAGACCGCCGCCTTCGCCACCCGGACCTTGATCATTTCCAGGTGGGCCACCCGGATTGTTGCCGCCGTTGTTGTCACCGCCGGGTCCACCGTTGTTGCCGCCGTTGTTCCCACCGCCGAGCTGGCAGAGGAGGTCGACCGGGTTGCAGTTCTGCTGGTTGCCGGCGCCCGGCGGGGGCGGTGGCGGGGCGGGCTCGTCGCCGTTGCCGGCGTCCTGATCGCCAACCCCTGTGACGTCGGGCAGGTTGGATGGGTCGTAGCCCTTCAGCGCATCGTCCATGTAGCGCTTCCACAACGCGGCGGGGATTGTGCTACCGCCGACGTTGTCGCCGTTCCTGTCCACGATCGCCGGCTTCTTCGAGTCGCGGCTGCCGATCCAGACGGCGGTGGCCAGGTTCTCGTCGTAGCCGACCATCCAGGCATGGGCGTTCTTGTCGGTGTTGTTGTACTCCCAGGTTCCGGTCTTGCCGGCAGCCTGCCGGTTCACCAGGCTGGCGTTGCTCTTGCCCGGGATCTCCTTGAGCACCGCTGTCACCTCGTCAGCGACCTCCGGTCGGATCACCTGCTGCGGCTTGAGCTTCTCGCCGGTGCCGGGCACCTTGTCCCACTTGCCGGTGGCCTTGTTCTGCTTCTCCACCGTCCGGACGAAGTGCGCCTTGTTGTACTTGCCCTTGTTCGCGAGAGTGGCCAGGCCGGTGGCATGGTCCAGCACGGTGACCGGGTACTGGCCGTAGCCGATCACCCGGTCGAACTTGCTCGGCGCGAGCTTCTCGGGCTTCTCCTTCGTCAGGTCGTACGCCTTCTGCTTGTCGTCCCACATGGTGCGGATGCCGGCCCGGCGGGCCATGTCGAGGACCTTGTCCGGACCGATGTCCTCGGTCACGTGGAAGAACGGCACGTTGTACGACTGAACCGTCGACTCCTGCAAGGTGCACCACTTGGCGCAGCTGGCGTTCCGGCCCGCATTCTGGATCTTGTTGGCGTAGTCGTCGGGCGTGAACGGGGTGGCGTCCCAGTGCGACTTCACCGAGATGCCGGCGTCGATCGCCGCAGCCAGGGTGTAGACCTTGAACGACGAGCCTGGCGGGTGGCCGCCGACGAGATTGCCGTTCTGGTCGGTGTTGAGGCCGGCGTAGTCGAAGTCGGCGCCGCTGTCACCGCCGTAGTAGGCGAGCACCCGGCCGGTCTTCGGGTCGACGGAGACCACAGCCGCCATCAGATTCTTGGGGTGTCCCTTGATCACCGAGCCCTTGCGGTCCGGCTGGGCCGCCTCCTCCAGCGCCTTCTGCATCTTCGGGTCGATGGTGGTGGTGATCCGGTAGCCGCCCTCGCGCAACTCGTCGACGCAGTTGGGCTTGCCCTCGGCACCGTAGTTGGAGCAGAGACCCCACTGCTCCATCTCCTGCCGGACGTAGTTGATGACGTTGCCGCGCGGGGAGGCGACACCGAAGCCGTTGTTCTTCTTCGACTTCTCGACCTTCGGGTACTCGGTCGGCCGCTCCGGCTTGCCCGGGACGCCCAGCCAACCCTCCTCGACCATCCCGTTGATGACGTACTCCCACCGGGACTTCGCGTCGACCTCGTTGGTCTCCGGGTCGAAGCCCTTGTGGGTGGCGCTGGCGACGGGCTGCTTGATCAGCGCGGCGAGCACCGCCCCCTGGGCCGGGGTGAGCTTCTTGGTGGTGGTGTTGAAGTACGTCTGGGCCGCCGCCTCGATGCCGTACGCACCGCGACCGAAGTAGATCACGTTGAGATAGTTCTCCATGATCTGCTTCTTGGTGAAGTTGTCGTTCAGCTTCGAGGCGAGGATCGCCTCCTTCACCTTCCGCGCGTAGCTGTCGTCCTGGAGGTTCTCGTAGGCGTTACGGGCGTACTGCTGGGTGATGGTCGAGGCGCCCTGCTTGTCGCCGCCGGAGAGGTTGTTCCAGGCGGCCCGGGCGATGCCCTTGTAGTCGACGCCCGAGTGCCGGTAGAAGTTGCGGTCCTCGGCGGCGGCGACAGCGTCCTGCACGTGTTGCGGGATGCTGTCGATGGTGACGAAGGTGCGGTTCTCGTTGCCGAGCTTGGCCACCACCGTCTTGCCGTCCTTGGCGTAGACAGTGGTGGACAGCGGCAGCGGGATCTCCTTGGGCAGCACCACGTTCGTCGAGTAGTAGGTGAACCCGACCACGCCGATACCGGCCAGCATGATGAACACCGCGAAGCCGGCGATCAGCATGTTCATCCGCTTGCGTTTGCGGGCTCGGGCCACCGCACCCGGGTCACGGCCACCGCGACCGGGCCCGGTCGGTCCACCCGGTCCACCGGGACCGCCCGGCCCGCCGGGGCCACCGACGCTTGCCCGGGCCACCGCGGCCCGACCGCCGACACCGCCGACGGACGCCGAACCGACGCTCGCCCGACCGGCCGACGCCGCGCCGACAGCGGCAGCACCGACGGAGGCACGACCCGGGGCGGCCGGCGACACCGGCACCGAAGCCCGGCCGGCGCGGCCTGGTGCGGGCGAGACCGGCACCGAGGCGCGACCCGGCCCAGCCGGCGACACCGGCACCGAAGCGCGACCGGGGGCACCCGGCACGGAGGCACGGCCCGGGCCGGCCCGGCCGACAGGTGCCGCGCCGGTGGACCCGCCACGCGGCGGAACACTCGCCGAGCCGCCGACCGAGGCACGTCCGCCGACCGAGGCACGGGCCGACGGACCGGAGACCTCCGGACCGGTTGACCAGTGGACTCCGCGCGGTTCACCACCCGGGCGGCGGTACGCGTCGTCCGCCTGCCCCGGTTCGTCCTGGCCCGGAATCCAGGCCCGGCCGCGCGAGGAGCTGGGATCGCCGTACGAGTTCATTCCTCACACCCTGCCGTCGCGGTGGGGCGCGTTCGCACCGCCACCGGTTTGCCGTGAGTTAGGACACCCGCGAGCACGGCATGGGGGTGCCGTGGTCGCGGCGTCAGATCCGCATCAATCGGACCATTCAGACCTACAAGCCGTCGGTCACCCCAGCCGCGTGGCACGCGACCGGGGCCGGCCGATCGAGCTCGTATCACCGTTGCGCCTCTCGCCTTCGCCGGACAGCCGTTCCGTCGGCGGTCATGCCGCTCGCCTCACCATGCTCCGGGTCGCCGTCGGCGACACCGGTCAGACCGTCCCGCCCGAGCAGGTACTGCTCGACGAGATGGTTCCAGTCACAGCCGAGGCACACCTCCACCACGAAGACCTGGAACTCACGCAGCGTCATTGCCAACATGGTCAGCTCAGCCACATTACGGGCTTGGCCGGCAGACTGCTTGAGTTCGTCCCCGTAAATGTAGTGGACGAGCGTCAGGTTCTCGCTGCGGCAGATCGGGCACCGCTCGTCGGTGGCCTCGCCGTGGAACCGAGCGGCGTTCTTCAGGTAGGGCGACGCGTCGCACAGGTCATAGGTGCCGACGCGGCCAGCGAGGAGCTCACGCAGCGCCGCTCGCTTTCGAAGCGAGTAGTCGACGACCTGGCGCTGCGTACGCATGCGGGAAAGGGTACGCGGTCTCTTCTGACGAGGCGACCACCGTGACGATCCGTGACCGCAGGACATCAGAACGGGGGTTTGCCCAGACTGGAACGAGACGCTACGGTGCGATGTATCGGCCCGATACATCGTGGCGGTTAGCGCTCCACGCACAGGGTAAAGGGAGGGTGGCCGGTGCTCGAACTCGCCATCCTCGGCCTGTTGCAGGAGGCTCCGATGCACGGCTATGAGCTGCGCAAGGAGCTCACCGCCAAGCTCGGGGCGATCCGCGCCGCCATCAGTTACGGCTCGCTCTATCCGACCCTGCGCCGGCTCCAGGCGGCGGGATGGATCACTGAGGCCGACGAGACACCCGCCACCGCCGAGGAGGTTCCCGCGCTGACCAGCCGACGAGGTCGGGTGGTCTACGAAATCACCGCGGAAGGAAAAGAGCGCTTCGCCCAGCTCATCGCACAGACCGGGCCGGAGACCTACGGCGACACCGGCTTCGGTGTGCACTTCGCGTTCTTTTCCCGAACCGACCGGGCGACCCGACTTCGAATCCTGGAAGGTCGCCGCCGCACGATCGAGGAACGTCGCGAAGGGCTTCGCGACATGCTGGGCCGGGCGGCCGAGCGCCTCGACGCGTACACCCTGGAGCTGCAACGCCACGGCCTGGAGGCCTGTGAGCGTGAGGTCCGCTGGCTGGAGGAGCTCATCGCAAACGAGCGCTCCGGCCGTGCCCCGACGGTCCCGAACGACGGGACGGCCGGCGGCCCACGAGAAGACAACAGCCCGCCTCCGCCTGGTGAGACCAGGACAGAGCGGCCGTGACAGAGAAGAAGGAGGCACACGCGATGGGCTCCGTCCGCGTCGCCATCGTCGGTGTGGGTAACTGCGCCTCGTCCCTGGTACAGGGCGTCGAGTACTACCGGAACGCCGACCCGAACGACCGCGTCCCGGGTCTCATGCACGTCACCTTCGGCGACTACCACGTCTCTGACGTGCAGTTCGTCGCGGCGTTCGATGTCGACGCCAAGAAGGTGGGCATGGACCTCGCGGAGGCGATCGTCGCCAGCGAGAACAACACCATCAAGCTCTGCGACGTGCCGCCGACCGGCGTCACCGTGCAGCGCGGCCCGACCTTCGACGGCCTCGGCCAGTACTACCGCGAGATCGTCGAGGAGTCGGACGCCACGCCCGTCGACGTGGCCAAGGCGCTGCGCGACGCGCAGGTCGACGTGGTCGTCTCGTATCTGCCGGTGGGCTCGGAGCAGGCCGACAAGTTCTACGCCCAGGCCGCGATCGACGCCGGCTGCGCGTTCGTCAACGCCCTGCCGGTCTTCATCGCCTCCGACCCGGAGTGGGCGCAGAAGTTCACCGACGCGGGCCTGCCGATCGTCGGTGACGACATCAAGAGCCAGGTCGGCGCCACCATCGTGCACCGCGCGCTCGCGAAGCTCTTCGAGGACCGGGGCGTCGAGCTGCTGCGTACGTACCAGCTCAACTTCGGCGGCAACATGGACTTCATGAACATGCTGGAGCGCAACCGCCTGGTCTCGAAGAAGATCTCGAAGACCCAGTCGGTGACCTCCCAGGTGCCGCACGAGATGGCCAAGAGCGACGTGCACATCGGCCCGTCCGACCACGTGCCGTGGCTGGACGACCGCAAGTGGGCGTACATCCGCCTGGAGGGCCGCTCGTTCGGTGACACGCCGCTCAACGCCGAGCTGAAGCTCGAGGTGTGGGACTCGCCGAACTCGGCAGGTGTCATCATCGACGCCGTCCGGGCCGCGAAGATCGCCCTGGACCGGAAGATCGGCGGCCCGATCCTGTCGGCCTCGTCGTACTTCATGAAGTCCCCGCCCGTGCAGTACGCCGACCACGACGCGCACGCCGCCGTCGAGGCGTACATCGCCGGCGAGATCGAGCGCTGACGCGCTGACCATCAGCAACACCGGCGAGGGCCGGGTCCATGCGGACCCGGCCCTCGCCGTCTCTGCGCAGGCCGGCGTCATCAGGTACGCGGTGGACGTCGCGACGTACGGCATGTCGCGCCCAACCGCCGGTCTGACCGCCCGACCTGCCGCACGTCGTGACCGACTGATCAGGACCAGGCGCGTTGCAGCGCCACCCGGGCTTCCAGCTCCAGCAGTTTGACCTTGCGGTCCAGGCCGCCACCGAAGCCGACAAGCTTCCCGCCGGCCCCGATGATGCGGTGACACGGCACGATCACCGGAATCGGGTTGCGGTTGCAGGCCACGCCGACCGCCCGGGCCGCTCCGGGATCACCGACCCGCCGGGCGACCTCACCGTAGGTCAGTGTCTCGCCGTACGGGATGAGGGTCATCTCCCGCCACACCGCCCGCTCGAATTCGGAGCCGCGCGGCACGGTCACCGACACACCGAAGTCGGTGAGTTCCCCGGCGAAGTACGCCCGCAGTTCCGTCACCGCCCGCCGGGAGGTCTCGTCGGCCGGCTCGGTGGTCCCCTCGGCAACCGGGCCGAAGTGCGTCCCGCAGACGCTGTCCCCGTCGGTGGCCACGGAGAACTCACCGATCGGCGAGTCGAGCACCGTCCAACGCATCCCGCCATTGTCCACCCGACAGCAGCCCGGGGTCAGGTGGCGTACGGTCCCCGGAACGGCCGAAGCCCGCCGGAGCGTCCCAAGCTGTCGGGAGCTCCGGCGGGCACCGGATCGGTCGCGTACTGATCAGGCGGCGGAGACGGTGAACTTCTCGCCCTTGCCCAGCCCCAGTTCGAAGGCCGTCCACCTGATCGTCTTGTTCGAGATGAGCTTGCTGGTGCCGGACGCCCCGGCGGAGACCGCCTGGTCGTCGCTGGCCCGGAAGAAGACGGTTCCGTCGCCGTTGTAGTCGACGAAGTCGAAGGTCTGCCAGAGTCCGAGCGTCTTGCTGCTGGCGATCAGCGGCTTGGTGCCCTGGCTCGCCGCCGTCACGTACCGGCCGTTGGACAGCGCCTTGAGGCCGAAGAAGCCGTCGCCCCGGTTGACGATCTGGAACTTCGCCGACTTGGTGACGGTCTTGCTGCTGGCGACAAGCGGCTTGGTGCTGCTCGCGGCCACCACGTACTTGCTGTTGGCCTTGGACCTGATGCTGATCACCGGCGCCGGTGCCTCGAGGGTGAACTTCTCGTTGGTGCCGATGCTTGTCCGGTTCGCCCGGAGCACCGAGGTACCCGTCTTCGACGCCGTCACGTACTTCCCGTTGGTCTTGGCCTTGAGGCTGACCTTGCCGTCGGTGTGGTTCACGATCGTGAACTTGGCCGGGGTGACGATCGTCTTGTGGCTGGCGATAAGCGGCTTGGTGCCCTTGCTCGGAGCCACCACGTAGCGGCCGGTCTGCTTCGAGCGCAGCGCGACCAGGCCGTCACCGGCGTTGACGATGTCGAACCGCTGCGCGGTACCCATGCTCTTGCCGTTGTTGACAAGTGCCTTGGTGGTGCTGGCAGCGGTGACGTACCTGCCGTTCGACAGTGCCTTGAAGCCGTACGAGTTGCGGACCGGGGTCACCGAACCCACGGTCAGCAGCCGGTCCATCGACCCCTTGGTGTCGTAGACCACGCCGGCGATGCCGGTAGTGACGATCCGGTCACGCACCTGCTTCGGCTTCCAGGTGGGGTTGCTGTGCAGCAGCAGCGCCGCCGCGCCCGCCACGTGCGGGGCCGCCATCGAGGTACCGCTGTATCCCACGCTGCCGGTGTTGCTGTCGTGCCGGGCCGACACGATGCTCACCCCGGGGGCGAACACGTCGACGCACTTGCCGTAGTTGGAGAACCAGGCGCGCATGTCGACCCGGTCGGTCGCACCCACGGTGATCGCATCCGGTACCCGCGCCGGCGACGCCTTGCAGGCGTCCATCCACGCGTTGCCGGCGGCGATCGCGTAGGTGACGCCGGAGGTGATGGAGCGCTTCACCGCCTCGTCGATGGACGGGATGGCCGTGACGTCGCCGAGGCTCACGTTTGCCACTGCCGGCTTCTTGGCGTTGGTGGTCACCCAGTTGATGCCGGCGAGAACCTGCTCGGTGGTGCCGTAGCCCTCGCAGTCGAGCACCCGTACGCCGACCAGCTTGACGCCCTTGGCTACGCCGTACTTCGCGCCGCCGACGGTGCCGGCGACGTGCGTGCCGTGGCCGTTGCAGTCCCCGTTCGCGTTTGCCTGCACCGCCCCCGGGTCGGTCGGCTCGGCCGGCGGCGGCTCAATGGCGTCGTAGCCCATGCTGGCCCGCCCGCCGAAGTCCTGGTGCTTGACGTTGATGCCGGTGTCCAGGATGTACGCGGTGACCTTGCTGCCGGTGTTCGGGTACTTGTAGGTCTTGTTCAGCTTCGCCGAAGCCTGGTCGAGGCGGTCGAGGCCCCAGGACGGCGGGCTGCTCTGGGTCGCGTTGGCCGACAGTCGCCGGACCTGCTCGACGTACGCGACGGCGGGGTTGGCGGCCAACTTCTCCGCCTGCCGCTTGTTCATACTGGCCGAGTAGCCGGTCAGGGCGTTGCCGAACACCATCCGGACGGCACCACCGTTGGCGCGGGTCAGCGCCGAGGCGGTCGCCCGGATCGAGCTGTAGGTGGCCCCACGGTCCTTGAGTACGACGATGTAGCGGTCCGGCACGATGCCGGCGGCCGTGGTGCCGAGCACCTCGGGCCGGGCCTGGTCGGATGGGGCTGCCGTCGCGGCACCGCCGGAGACGACGCCGATGATGGACGAGGCGGTGGCGAGGGCGAGCCCCGCCGCCGCCGAGCGGCGCAGTACGCCACGGCGTTTCACTAGGTGTTACCCCCGTCGGTCGTCGACCGTGTCCGATGGACGGTCGGACAAACATTGAATCGTCCGGCTCCGGCTGCCGAGCAGCGGACTGCGAACGTTCCAACATCATGAATGAGCATCGAGAGAGCCGCGTCAACCTTTCGGTCGAAACGTAAGCGTCTCGTCGTATCGACCGTCACGGCCTGCGTCATCCGCAGTGGAGGGCCCTCGCCGATCAGGCTGCGGTCAGCTGACGATGCCCTCTTCGCGGGCCCAGCGCAGCAACTCCACCTCGGCCGTGTCGCGATCCAACGGTCCACGCTCCAGCCGCAGGTCCTTCAGGTACTTCCAGGCCCGTCCTACCACCGGACCGGGTGGCACACCCAGCAGCTCCATGATCGCGTTGCCGTCGAGGTCGGGCCGGACCCGGGCAAGGTCCTCCTCGGCGGCGATGCGGGCGATCCGCTCCTCCAGCGCGTCGTAGTCCGCCGCCAGTTGGGCCGCCTTGCGCCGGTTGCGGGTGGTGCAGTCCGACCGGGTCAGCTTGTGCAGCCGGGGCAGCAGGTCACCGGCGTCGGTGACGTACCGGCGCACTGCCGAGTCGGTCCACTCGCCCCGTCCGTACCCGTAGAAGCGGAGGTGCAGCGCGACAAGTGCGGTGACCTTCGCGGTGACGTCCTTCGGATAGCGCAGCGCCTTCATCCGCATCTTGGTCAGCCGCGCACCGACCACCTCATGGTGGTGGAAGCTGACTCGCCCGTCCGGGCCGATCGCCTTCGTCGCCGGCTTGCCCACGTCGTGCATCAGCGCGGCCATCCGGAGGATGAAGTCCGCTCCGTCCTCCTCGTACGAGACGGCGTTGCGGACCACCGTGAGGGTGTGCTCGTAGACGTCCTTGTGCTGGGCGTGCTCGTCGATCTCGAGCTTGAGCCCGGTCAGCTCGGGCAGGAAGCGCTCGGCCAGCCCGGTGTCGACGAGCAGCCGCAGGCCGGATATCGGGTCCGCGCCGCAGAGCAGCTTCGTGAACTCGTCGCGGATCCGTTCGGCGGTGATCCGGTCCAGGTCGGTCGACATGCTTGTCATGGCCGCCCGCACGTCCGGGTGGACCGCGAAGCGCAACTGCGCCGCGAAACGGGCGGCCCGCAGCATCCGCAGCGGGTCGTCACTGAACGACTCGGCGGGCGTGCCCGGGGTACGCACGATCTTCGCGGCCAGGTCGGCCAGGCCGCCGTACGGGTCGGTGAACCGGTGCTCGGGGACGCTCACCGCCATCGCGTTGACTGTGAAGTCCCGCCGTCGCAGATCCTCGACGAGGCTGGTCCCGTAGGCGACCACCGGGTTGCGGCTGACCTGGTCGTACGACTCGGCCCGGAAGGTGGTGATCTCCAGGCGCAGACCGCCCCGCTGGCAGCCGATGGTGCCGAACTCGCGGCCGGTCTCCCAGATCGCCTCCGCCCAGCCCCGCACGATGTCGAGCGTCTGGTCGGGGTGCGCGTCGGTGCAGAAGTCGAGGTCCTCACCGAGCCGGCCAAGCAGGGCGTCGCGTACCGAACCGCCCACGAGGTGCAGTTCGTGACCGGCGGCGGCGAACCGGCGGCCCAGCTCGTCGGCCACCGGAGAGACCCGGAGCAGTTCGGCGACGGCGTTGCGCTGCGCGGCGGTGAGATCGCGGCGGTCGGTGGCGTGGGATGCGGCGGCTTCGGACATCGGATCCGCAGCCTATCGGTCCTGAGCCGCATCTCCTCCGCCGGGCGCGGGTAACGGACGGCTGTTGACTAAGGTCTGTGGCGTGTGGGCCGGTGCCGGCTCCGGCTTACCCCTTGGAGGCAACAGATGAGCGGCGGGCTCTACCGCAGCGCGAACGCCCAGCAGGGCGGCGCGGCCGGCGGCCGGCCCGGTGACGGTGCCACGTTCATCTCCGCCGAGCCGTTGAACCAGCCGGCGGCCGAGGCGGTCGCGCCGCCCCAGGAGCAGGTGGCGGAGAGCAGCGTCGCCGCCAACAGCGCGATCATGGCGGTCGGCAGCCTGGTAAGCCGGGGTACGGGTTTCCTCCGCAACCTCATGATCGGCGCGGCGCTCGGCAACCTGATCGGCAACGTCTTCACCACCGCCATGTTCCTGCCGCAGCAGGTGTACGAGTTCCTGCTCGGCGGCATCCTGACGAGCGTGCTCATCCCGGTGCTGGTCCGCCGGAGCAAGCTGGACTCGGACCGGGGCCAGGCGTACGCGCAGCGGCTGTTGACCCTGGCGGTGGTCGCCCTCGCCGCGACCGTGCTCATCGCGGTGATCGCGGCACCGGTGCTCACCAGCCTCTACGCCAGCGGCAAGGACGACAACTACACCGGCCTGGTCACCAAGCTGTCGTACCTGATGCTGCCGATGCTCTTCTTCACCGGCATCAGCGCGCTGATCGCGGCCATCCTGAACACCCGGGGCCACTTCGCGGCACCGATGTGGGCGCCCATCCTGAACAATCTGGTTGCTATCGCCACCTTCGGCACGTACATCGTCGTCTTCGGCGCCCAGGCCCGGCAGCCCGCCGACGTGGGGCTGAACCAGGTTCTGCTGATCGGTGGGGGGACGCTGCTCGGCGTGGCGGTGCAGGCCGCCGGCCTGCTGCCGGCGCTGCGCAAGGTCGGCTTCCGGTGGAAGCTGCGGTTCGACTTCCGGCAGCTCGGGCTGAGCGAGCTGGCTCGACTCGGCGGCTGGATGTTCTGCTACGTGGCTGTCAACCAGCTCGGACTCTTCGTGGTGGTCAACCTGCTCACCCGCGCGGCTGGCGAGGAGAACGCCGGCCTGCTGATCTACAACAACGTCTTCCTGTTGCTGATGATGGCGCACGGCATCATCGCCGTCTCGATCATCACGGCACTGCTGCCCCGGATGAGCGCGGCTGCGGCCGACGGCCGATTCCGCGACTTCACGAGCGACCTGAGCCGGGGTACGCGGACCGTCAGCGCCGTGCTCGCCCCGATCGCGGTCTGCTACGCGGTGTTGGCCACCCCGATCTCGGTGGTGGTCTTCCGCTACGGGGCCTTCACCGCTGACAACGCGGTAGCCACGTCGACGGTGCTGCTGGTCGCCGCGATCGGACTGGTCCCGTTCGCGATCAGTCAGCTCTTCACCTTCGCCTTCTACGCGCTGCCGGACACCCGGATGCCGGCACTGATCAACATTCCGGTGGTGGCGCTGCGGGTCGGCGTGCAGATCGCGCTCTTCCTGGTCTTCTCGCCGAGCTTCGCGGGTGCCGGGATGATGATCGGCAATACCGTCTCCTACCTGGCCGCCGCCATCGCCTCGGCCTGGCTGCTGCGCCCCCGGGTGGGTCGGATCGGGCTGGGCGCGATCCTGCGTACCCTCGGCCGGGTGACCGTCGCGGCGGTCGGTGCCGCGCTCGTCGGCCTGCTGGTGGTCGTCCTGCTGCCCGGCGGCGACACGCCGAGCTGGTTGGAGGCGATGGTGCAGCTGGTGGTCGGTGGCGCGGTGATCGGCGGTACCTACCTCGGCCTGGCGACCGTGCTGCGGATCTCCGAGATCACCGAGGTGGTCAGGATGGTCCGTCGTCGACTCGGTCGCTGAACCCGCACCGATCGACGTGCACCCAGAGTGACAGCGGATCACCAGGCTGGGGATGCGCCTGTGGATAACTCCGCGCGCCGCCGCTCAACTGGCGGATCGGCCTGTGGATAACCAACCGGAAGGTCGAGCATGCCCGGCCGTTTGACGGGGAATCGGACGCTGCCGAACCTGCGGATGCGACCGGTTCCGCCCCAGCCGGAGCCGGTTGTGGTCAACCTCTAGATTGGCTGGTACATGTACCAGCAACGGGGCCGACAACGGTGGTAACGGGACGAGTCCACCGACTGCTGACGCCACCGTCACCGGACGGCGGGAAGATGACATGTCGGGGATCGGGTCATCCCGGGTAAGGTCGCACTCGACGGGTACGGCAGACACCGGCGCGCGGCACCGTGCTGCGACCGGCCGGCCGGTACCAGACGAAGGCGGAGCGGGAAGCAGATGCCCAGCAGCGCGGGTCCATCGATCGACACGATCACCGAGGGAGGACGGGTGACCCAGGTCGGCGAGGGTCAGGACGCGGACGAGACCACTCCGCCGGTCATGACCTTCGGTGCTCCGACGGCCGGTGAGATCCTCGCCGAACGTTACGAACTGGTCGAGCACATCAACAACGACAGCGCGGGCCGGCTGGTCTGGCGCGGGGTCGACGTCGTGCTGCGCCGGCCCGTCGCGGTCGTCATGCGCTACCCGGGCGGCGAGTCCGCCACCGAGATGCTGCAGGCTGCGGTCGCCGCCAGCCGGGTCGTCCACCCCAACCTGGTAGGCGTGTACGACGCCATCGACGAGGCCGAGCGGGCCTACGTGGTGCGCGAGTGGGTCGACGGTCAGTCCCTGCGGGACCTGGTCGCGGGCGGGCCGCTGGACGCCGCTCGCGCGACCGCCGTCGGTAACTCCGTCGCCAGCGCCCTGGCCGCCGTGCACGCCACCGGCATGGTGCACGGCAACGTGCACCCCGGCACGGTGATGATCAGTGATGACGGCCGGGTGGTGCTCGCGGACGCCCGCACCGATGGTGACGACAGCCAGGAGAGCGACGTCCGGGCCGTCGGCGGCATCCTCTACTTCGCGATGACCGGCTACTGGCCGCACGCCGAGGCGCCGCTGCGGGGTGCCACCGCCGGGCACGGTCGGGCGGCCATTCCCGACGCGGTACGCGACGCCAACGGGTCGGTCGCGGCGCCACGTCAGGTCCGGGCCGGTGTGCCGGCCTACCTGGACGACCTGACAATGGATCTGCTCGACGCCGAGATCGCACCGCCTCCGTCGGACGTCCTCACCGCGGAGCTGGCCCGGCTCGACGTGCCCGACGACGACTACCTCGACAACAGCGGCCCGCTGCGGTTCGCCGGCGAGACCGGCGAGGAGCCGTCACCGCTGGCCGCGGCCGGTGGGCGCAAGGTCGCCCTGGGGATCGCCGGGCTGCTGACGGTGGCCCTGATCGGGCTGCTCATCGGAATCAGCACGCTCGGCGACGACAACGCCGATCCGCAGACGAACCCGGTCGCGGCGCCGTCTTCGAGCGCGCCGGTGAGCGAGGAGCCGGCAGCGCCCGCGGTGCGTAACCTCAAGATCAGCAATGCTCGGATCATCGACCCGGACAGCAACGACCGGACCGAGGTACGCGACGCCGAGAAGGTCTTCGACGGCGACCAGGACGAGGGCTGGTCCACCGAGACGTACAACCGCAGCAACTTCGGCAACCTCAAGCGGGGCATGGGCGTCTGGATCGACCTCGGCGCCGAGCGGACCGTCAAGTCCGTGCAGGTCAACCTCTCCGACCGGGGCGCCTCAGCGGAACTGCTCACCGGCACCGTCGACGCCCCGTCGTCCAGCTCAGGTGACGATCAGGTCCTCACGGCGTACCTGAAGAACAAGATCGGGCAGCCGTTCGAGGCACACGACGGCACCACGATGACCTTCGACGGCTTCGACGCCGACAAGAAGTACCGCTACCTGCTGTTCTGGATCACGGAGCTGCCCTCGAACGGTGGCGGCTACAAGGTCGGGGTGCAGGAGATCACGGTCCAGGGGTCATGAGAAACCAGCACGGCGGCAGCCACCGGGTCGGGTGATGGAGGTACGCGACGCCGGCCGCAACCAGATGGGCGCCGCCTCCGTGGACGACACGGTAAGCGACCTCGATCTGCTGCGTGCCCACGTCGCCGGCGATCGGGACGCCTTCGCCGAGCTGTTCCGCCGTCACCGGGACCGGCTCTGGGCGGTCGCCCTGCGTACGCTCGGCGACCGTGAGGAGGCCGCGGACGCCCTCCAGGACGCACTGCTGTCCGCGCATCGCGCGGCCGGCCGGTTCCGAGGCGACTCGGCGGTCACCACCTGGCTGCACCGGATCGTGGTCAACGCATGCCTCGACCGGATCCGCCGCCGGCAGGCCCACCCGACGGTGCCGTTGCCCGACGGGCAGCACAACCCCGACGACGGTCCCGCCACCGGCGGTGTGGAGCCCGCCGCCCCGGTACGCGACCACGACACCGCGATGGTCATCCGGGACGCCCTGGCCGCGTTGCCGCTGGAGCAGCGGGCCGCACTCGTCCTGGTGGACGTGCAGGGCTATCCGGTCGCCGAGGTCGCGCGGATCCTCGGAGTCGCCGAGGGAACCGTCAAGAGTCGCTGCGCCCGGGGCCGTGCCCGGCTCGCGGTCATGCTCGGCCACCTCAGGCCCGGCAACGGGCCGACGGCCGGGTCCAGTCCGAACGTGCCGGAGGTCACCGGCGGGAACCCGCAAGCGCCATCCGGCGTCCGATCAGGGTCGGGGCGGTCCCGGCCGGCCGCCAGACAGCAGGAGGAAGCGTGAGCACCGGGGAGTTCAGCGAGGTCGACCACGACCTGCTCGCCGACTACCTCGGCGGCGCGCTGGACGGCACCGCCGAGCACGCTGAGATCACCCGGTTGGTCGCGCAGGATCCGGCCTGGGCCCACGCCCACGCCCGGTTGGCCTCGGCCGTCGACAACGTCCGGGCCGAACTGGCCGGGTGGGGTGAGCCGACACTCGAACTGCCGCCGGAGATCACGGACCGGATCAGCGCCGCCCTCGCCGCCGCAGTTCCGCTCGCCGTACCCACTGTCGAGGTCGCGCCGGTCTCGGCGGCGACCGAAGACCCGGAGGTCGCGAGGTCGGCCACCCGGGGCCCGGTGGCCGCCGACGATCCGGCAGCCGACGAGGAAGGCGCCGACGTCGGGTCGGAGTCGACAGGCGGGAAGACGGCACTCGTACCGACCCAGCCGCTGGGCGGTCCCCGGCGTCCGGGAGGTCCGCTCCGGCCGGGACAGGACCGGACCGCGTCGTCACGGCCCGGTCCGCGACGGCGCCGCTGGGCCCGGGTGGCCGGGCCGGTCGCGCTCGCCGCCGCCGCGGTGGTCGGGTTGGGCGCGCTCCAACTGTCCCAGTCGCACCAGGGCGGCGAGCGGGCCACGGACACCGCCCTGAGCGATCGGGCCGCCAGTCCGGCGGTACCGCACGCGTATCCGCAGGACTCGGCGGGGCAGGCCGGCACCACAACGGCACCCGAACGTGCCTCCGCGGCGGCCAGCACCCCGTACCGGGTCGTCGGTCCCCCGCAACGCAGCGACACCGACTACACGCCGGAGGCGCTGACCCGCGTGACGCCGAGCGTCAGGCAGTTCTCCAGCAGTGGTGATCCTGAGGTCGGCACGCAGAACCAGGAGCGCCTGCCCGCCCCGGGAGATCTGAACCGGCTCGGCGACCAGACGGCGTTGAGCGCCTGCCTCGCGGAGATCAGCGCGGAGCACAGCGTGGGACCGCTGGTCTTCGACGTCATCGACTACGCCCGTTTCCAGGGGCTCCCGGCGTTGGTCCTCCAGTTCACCGATGCCGCCGGCACGAGCTGGGCGTGGGTCAGCGGTCCGGAGTGTGGTGTACCCGGGTCCGGCTCGGACGCCCGCTACCGTACGCGGGTAGGGTGATTCCCGCGGTCGCCGGACGTTTGACCGTCCACGTGACCTGACCCACCGAGTGACCGGCTCGGGAATTCCCGCTTCGTACGATGACGTTCTGCACATCAGTTGCCGCCGCGTCGGCACTCGGATCGGCATCGGCCCGTACGCCGGTGACGACAGTCAACACGATTGGGAGACGGCAGTGGACGAGGTCCGCAACCTGGTCATCATCGGCTCCGGGCCGGCCGGTTACACGGCGGCGGTCTACGCGGCACGTGCCAACCTCAAGCCTCTGGTCATCGAGGGCGTGCAGTCCGGCGGTGCGCTGATGACCACCACCGAGGTGGAGAATTTCCCCGGTTTCGCGGACGGCATCCTCGGTCCCGAGCTGATGGACAACATGCGTAAGCAGGCCGAGCGGTTCGGCGCGGAGTTTCTGACCGACGACGTCACCCGGGTCGAGTTGACCGACACCGGTCACCCCGGCGCGGTCAGCACCGTCTGGGTCGGCGAGACCGCGTACCGTGCCCGGGCCGTGATCCTGTCCACGGGTTCCGCCTGGCGGCCCCTCGGCGTACCCGGTGAGCAGGAGTATCTCGGCCACGGCGTCTCCTCCTGCGCCACCTGTGACGGCTTCTTCTTCCGCAACCAGCACATCGTGGTCGTCGGTGGTGGTGACTCGGCGATGGAGGAGGCCAGCTTCCTCACCCGCTTCGCCGACTCGGTGACGATCCTCCACCGCCGGGACTCGTTCCGGGCGAGCAAGATCATGGCTGAGCGGGCGTTGAGCAACGACAAGATCAAGGTCGAGTGGAACACCGTGGTGGAGGAGGTGCTCGGCGCGGACGGCAAGGTCTCCGGCGTACGGGTACGCAACGTTCACACCGGCGAGGCCAAGGTGCTCGACGTCACAGGCGTGTTCGTGGCGATCGGCCACGACCCGCGCAGCGAACTGTTCCGCGGGCAGGTGGAAATGGACGACGAGGGGTACGTCAAGGTGCAGGCCCCCAGCACCCGGACCAGCATTCCCGGTGTCTTCGCCGCCGGTGACCTGGTCGACCACACGTACCGACAGGCGATCACCGCGGCCGGGACCGGCTGCGCGGCCGCCCTGGACGCGGAACGCTTCATCGCAACGCTGCCCAAGGACTGACGAGACACATCTGAGGAGGAGGGGTCAACAGTGGGAACAACCAAGTCGGTCACCGACGCGAGCTTCGCCGCAGACGTGCTGAAGTCCGACAAGCCGGTCCTGGTGGATTTCTGGGCCGAGTGGTGCGGGCCGTGCCGTAAGGTCTCGCCGCTGCTGGAGGAGATCGCCGGCGAGATGGGCGACCAGGTCAGCATCGTCAAGCTCAACATCGACGAGAACCCGGAGACCGCCCGGGCCTACCGCGTGATGTCGGTGCCGACCCTCACCGTGTTCAAGAACGGTGAGCCGGTGCAGTCGATCGCCGGGGCCAAGCCCAAGGGCGAACTGGTCAAGCTGATCGAATCGGCGCTCTGACCCCAGCAACGACGTCGACGTCGACCCCGGGCCGGTGGACCTGGCCCGGGGTCGACGCGTTTTTCGCCGCCCACCACCCCTGCGGATCGCCCAGCGCATAACCTCGAACCGGGGCCGCCGGACGCCGGTGAGCACCTGGTCCCCGCGGACGGCACCCACCCGCCGTCGGCGGGGCCCGGCAGCCACCACCGTGCAGAGGGGGTCGTGCGTGCGTCCGATCCGTCCCGGTGACCGGGGACCCGCAGTGACCGAGATCCGTGCGGTGTTGACCGGCCTCGACCTGCTGTCGAAGGCGACCGGCCCGCACAGCGACGAGTTCGATCCAGCGACCGAACGGGCGGTCCGCGCTTTCCAGCAGTCGCGAGGGCTCAGCGTGGACGGCCGGGTCGGCGCCGAGACCTGGCGGGCGCTCGACGCCGCCCGCTGGCGGCTGGGTGCCCGCACCCTCTACCACGCGGTGCCGGTTCCGCTCACCGGCGAGGACGTCCGTTCGTTGCAGGAACGGCTGCTGGAAATGGGGTACGACACCGGCCGCGCCGACGCCATCTACGGCATCCGTACGTCCCGGGCGGTGGCGCAGTTCCAGCGTGAGGTGGGACTGGTCCCGGACGGCACCTGCGGCCCGCACACCATGAGCGCGCTGCGTCGACTGGGCCGAAAAGTGGTCGGCGGACGGCCGCAGTGGTTGCGCGAGTCCGACGCCATCCGACAGTCCGGCCCGACCCTGGTCGGGCGGACCGTGGTGATCGACCCGGGCCACGGCGGGACGGATCCGGGCGTGGTGGTGGTGGACGGCCCGCTGCGCTGGGTCGAGGCGGATCTGATGCACGATCTGGCCAGCCGGTTGGAGGGACGCCTCGCCGCGTCCGGCGTGCGGGTGCAGCTCACCCGAGGACCGTCGCCGGAGACCTGTCTGCCGGACATCGACCGGGCGCAACTGGCCAACTCACTCGGCGCGGACGTGTTCATCTCGCTGCACACCGACGGCCACGCCAACCCGATGGCCGAAGGCGTCGCCACCTACCACTACGGCACCGACAACGGAGTCACCTCGGCGACCGGTGAACGGCTGGCCGGGCTGGTGCAGCGGGAGATCGTCGCACGCACCGGGCTGCGGGACTGCCGCACCCACGCCAAGGCATGGGACCTGCTGCGGATCACCCGGATGCCCGCGGTACGCGTCGAGGTCGGATACCTCACCTCGTCCACCGACCGGGAACGGCTTATCACCCCCCGGTTCCGGGACAAGCTGGTCGAGGCGATGGTGGCCGCGGTGCAGCGGATGTATCTGCCGATCGAACAGGACGTCCCCACCGGCTCGATCGACGTCAGCCAACTGCGGGCGGCTGTCGCCGCCGGCACTGTGGTCGACTGAGCGTCGGCGTCCAGCGGTCCAACACCGGCCACGGCCTCGGGTCGCGGTCTGCCCGACGCTGTCAGCCGGCCGTGGAACGCGTCGCGGGCGTCGGTCGGACCGGACGCAGCAGCGACTCGGGGCTCATCGAGCCCAGCAGCTTCTCCAGCGCGTACTCGACGTCGGACTTCCAGCTCAACGCCGTCCGCAGTTCCAACCGCAGTCGCGGAAAGCGCGGATGCGGACGTACCGTCTTGAAGCCCACCGAGAGGAAGAAGTCGGCAGGTGCCACGCACGCTCCGCCCGGATCGGCGGAGTCGCCGAACTTCGCGTCGCCGAACGCCTCGATCGCCTTGATCCCGCGCTTGGTCAGATCGCGGGCCACCCCCTGCACCAGCATCCGGCCGAGGCCACCTCCGGAGAACGCGGGTACCACGTTCGCGGTCATCAGCAGCGCCGCGTCGGCGGAGACCGGGGAGGTCGGAAAGGCCATCGAGCGGGGGACGTAGGCCGGCGGGGCGTACATGACGAAGCCGGCCGGCATGCCGTCCACGTAGATCAACTTGCCGCAGGAACCCCATTCGAGGAGGGTCTGCGAGACCCACGCCTCCTTCTCCAGCCCAGGGTCGCCTGCGGCGCAGGCACGGTCCGCGGAAACCGGATCAAGCTCCCAGTAGACGCACTGCCGGCAGGGACGGGGCAGGTCCTCCAGGGTGTCCAGGGTCAGGCTGACCAGACGTCGCGACATTGGCGCTTCCCCACACTAGGCTCGGCGGTGGGACCGGCCCGGACGGCACCGCCGCCGCAGCGGCCCGGACGGCACCGCCGTGTTCCTGCCCCCGACGAGCGATCGTACGCCGCCGATCGCCGACAGGGGAGACTAAGCGTGAACGTCCACCTCAGGGGCGTGGGCCGCCGGTCCGGCATGTGGACGCCCGAATAATCGAGGGAGCGTCGGACGACGTACGGCGGCTAGGATCGACACTCGGCGCGCCGTACCGCCATGGTCGCCGTTGTCCGGGGTATCCGGGACCGGAGCCGTCCGAGCAGCCATCGGGGTGATGTGATGACCGGCACGACACTCGACGACTACACCGACAGGTACGCCCGCCGGGTCCGGGGGATGACCGCGTCGGAGATCCGGGCCCTGTTCGCGGTGGCCAGCCGACCGGAGGTCGTCTCACTCGCCGGGGGCGCCCCGTACATCGCCGCGCTGCCGCTGGACGCCGTCGGGGAGATGCTCGGCCGGCTCGGCGCCGAACATGGCAGCACCACCCTGCAGTACGGCATCGGTCAGGGCACCCTGGAACTGCGCGAGCGGATCTGTGAGGTGATGGCCCTCTCCGGCATCGACGCCGCCTGCGGTGCCTCGCCGGAGGACGTGGTGGTGACAGTGGGTGGGCAGCAGGCGCTCGACCTGGTGGCCCGCCTCTTCCTGGACCCGGGTGACGTGGTGCTCGCCGAGGGGCCGACCTATGTCGGCGCACTCGGGGTGTTCCAGGCCGCCCAGGCGCAGGTCGTACACGTGCCGATGGACGACGACGGTCTGATCCCGGCCGCGCTGGAGCTCGCCATCGCGGAGCAGGCCCGGGCCGGACGCCGGGTCAAGTTCCTCTACACCATCCCCACCTTCCAGAACCCGACAGGCGTGACCCTCACCGAGCAGCGGCGGGAACAGGTCCTCGACATCTGCGAGCGCGCCGGGCTGCTGGTGGTCGAGGACGACCCGTACGGCCAGTTGGGCTTCGAGAGCGAGGCGCCCGCGCCATTGCGGGCACGGCGCCGGGACGGCGTCTTCTACCTCAGCACGTTCTCCAAGACGTTCGCCCCTGGGCTGCGGGTCGGCTGGATCCTCGCGCCGCACGCGGTACGCGACAAGCTGGTGATCGCCAGTGAGGCACAGATCCTCTGCCCCAGCGCGTACGCGCAGGCCGCCGTCAGCACGTACCTCGGCACGATGCCCTGGCGCGAGCAGCTCAAGGTCTACCGGGAGGTCTACCGGGAGCGGCGGGACGCGATGCTCGCCGCGCTGGATGACCTGATGCCGGCCGGCACCCGCTGGACCGTGCCCGGCGGGGGGCTGTTCGTCTGGGCCACGCTGCCCGACGGGCTCGACTCAAAGGCGATGATGCCCCGTGCCATCGCCGCGCGGGTCGCCTACGTGCCCGGCACCGGCTTCTACGCCGACGGCAGCGGCAACTGCCACATGCGGCTCAACTTCTCGTTCCCGTCCCCGGAACGGATCCGCGAGGGCGTCCGTCGGCTGGCCAGTGTGATGGAGCAGGACATCGCCATGCGCCGGGTATTCGGCGCGGTCAGCGGGTCCGATGCCCGGCAACGCCGGGCCGGCTGGGACGCACCGGGACCAGACTTGGCATGATGCCCGGCATGGGTGTCACCGCTACTGAAGAACCCGCCGTGTCGGGCCCCGAGACCACCGATCTCCACGTGCTCGTCCTCGCCGGTGGTCTGTCCTACGAGCGTGACGTGTCGCTGCGCTCGGGCCGCCGGGTACTGGACGCGCTGCGCGCCGTCGGAATGCAGGCCGAGCTGCGCGACGCCGACGTCGCTCTGCTGCCGGCGCTGACCGCGGACCCACCGGACGCCGTGGTGATCGCCCTGCACGGCGCCACAGGCGAGGACGGCTCGCTGCGTGGTGTCCTGGACCTCTGCGGTGTCCCGTACGTCGGCTGCGACGCTAGGGCTTCCCGCCTCGCCTGGGACAAGCCGTCGGCGAAGGCCGTGCTGCGGGAGGCCGGCATTGCCACCCCGGACTGGGTCGCCCTGCCGCACGACCGGTTCAGCGAACTCGGCGCGGTGGCGGTGCTGGACCGCATCGTCGACCGGTTGGGGCTGCCGCTCATGGTGAAGCCCGCCCAGGGCGGTTCCGGCCTGGGCGCCGCCGTGGTCCGGGACGCGGCGTCGCTGCCGGCTGCCATGGTGGGTTGTTTCGCGTACGACTCGACGGCGCTCGTCGAGCGGTACGTTCCCGGCATGGACGTGGCGGTCTCCGTCGTCGACCTGGGCGACGGCCCGCAGGCGCTCCCGGCCGTGGAGATCGTGCCCCGCAACGGGGTGTACGACTACGCGGCCCGCTACACCGCCGGCCGGACCACCTGGCACACCCCGGCCCGGCTGGAGCCCTCAGTCGCCGAATCGGTGGCACAGGTCGCCCTGGCCGCACACACCGCCCTCGGTCTGCGTGACCTCAGCCGGGTCGATCTGATCGTCGACTCGGCCGGCCAGCCACACGTACTCGAGGTCAACGTCTCTCCAGGCATGACCGAGACGTCGCTGCTGCCGCTCGCCGTACAGGCCGCCGGTCTCGACTTCGGCCGCATGATCGGCAACCTGGTCGCCCGCGCCGCCGCCCGCTGACATCCCACCCGGACACGACGTCCGGCGGAACCCGCCTGAGACCCTGCCTTCCCGGGCGAACAACGGACAGCATCGCGAGCGCTCATCGACCGCTACCGGCTACCAGCTGGAGCGTGGGCGGATCTGGTCACGGTCAGCCCTGGTCCACATGTCGACGTGCGCCAGGGCGTGCCGTGGGACCGCAGGCTTGTTGCTGACCAACTCCTGGAGCTCAGCCCACCGACGGCGCGGCACGGCCCGTGTCCGGAGTCCCCGCTCGCGCCTGATCCGCCGCTGCCGCCTCCCCCTTCGGCGCACCTTCGGTGGCCCCGCTACTTCCGGTCGCCTCGGCCTTTCCGACTACCTCGACGGTCCCGGCGCTTCCGGTGGCCTCGGTACTCTCGGCTGCTTCGGCGCTCTCGGCCATCTCGGCGCTTCCGGCGCTCTCGGCCGTTGCCTGGGGTTCGGCGGTCTCGGCTGACGAACCGCTGTCGACGGCCTCGGCCTGCCGGCCCGTTGCGCGGGGAGTCGGCTGGCCCGTCGGCTCAGGCGGAGCCTGCTCGGCCGTGTCCACTGCGGTCTGCCGCTGCGGTGCCGCCCCCGTCGTCTGCTCAGGCGCCGAGTCACTCGCCGGCTCCGGACTCCTTCCGTCCGACGCTTCCAGGGTTGTTCCGTCTGACGACTCTGGGCCCACACCCGGGGCGTCAGGCGGTTCCGCTGTCTCGCCGATGGCGTCCAGGAGCGACCCGCCTTCTGCCGGCTTCACCTCAGCCGGCGAGGCCGCCTGCGCAGCCAGGCTGGACGGCGCCTGCCACTGGATTCGGGGCGGCTCAGCGAGCGGTCGCCCGCCAAACTCGGCCAGCCAGGCCGCAACGAGGGCGAGGTTCTCCCGCCACTGCTCCTCGGAGATCGGCGGCAGAATCGAGTCCCAGAGCGACAGGAAGGTCCCACGGAGTTGGAGTCGACCGTAGGGCCGAGCGAGGAACCACATGTGGAGATGGGCGGACCCGTCGCCCCACCGGTTGACGTGCACGCGGGCCACCCCGTCCAGCGATCGGATGGCCCGTTCGAGACGTACCGTCATCACGCCCAGCTCGGCGGCGAGCAGGTTCGGCAGGTCGCCAAGATCTAGGTGTGACCGTGACTCCAGGATGAGGACCATGGGTAGGCCGGTCGGTCGATCCATGGCCCGGACGCGCCACCGTTCACCGACCCAGATGTAGGCCTCGTCGGGTGCCAGGCAGGCGGTGCATTCTCGGTGAGCCTCCCCCTTGCGGGGCGGCTCGACTGCGACCGGATCGGCGAGGGGCTTGACCCGGAGGTCACCCTCGAAGGGGAAGGACGGCCACTGGGTGAAGTCCGGGATTGCGGGAGGGGTGTCTTGCACGACGCTGACCCTAACCGAGTCCTGGACCGCTGTCCCTACCCGAATCGGGTTCAGCTCTCCGGAAGGTTCGTATGGCGGGACGACGAGCCCCGGCGAGTTCTCCCCAGGGTTATCCACAGGCTGGCGGGTTGCTGGATTCGTACCGCGATCCCGGCTCGACAAGGGTTTTCGGCCAATGTTTCACGTGAAACACCGCAAGCCTGTGGACAACCGGTGTGGATAACATCAGCAGCCGGATCGACACCGAGTGACCCGGCCGCGCGTCGTACACCTCACCGGCAACGCCCCGCGGTTTCACGTGAAACGACTTGCTACTTCCGCCCGCGTCGGCGCATGACGGCGTCGTCACCTCATGCCCACCCTCGTCACCGCTCCCGAGCGGCCGGCTGAGGCGTTGAACCTCGGCCGCGCTCAGCACTCTGTCGCGTTTCACGTGAAACACCGGCCCCGTCGTCGGGTGTGACCAGTGAGCGCACATCACACCCGACCGCGTGCGGCCTGTCCGTGGCATCCGGCCACGGCGCCTGCCTCAGAAACACGTTGGCGGATCACGGCGGCCCGCTGCTAGTTTTCCCGAGGCCGTGCGAGAGACCGAGGAGGTGGTACCCGTGAACGTTTCGACATGGGTGCTCCCCTCTGGGGTCACGGTCGGGCGATAGGTCGTCCGGGAGCGCCGTCCACACGAGCACTCCCGAAAGGCACGACCATGCGATTCACCACTGAGCAGCGCCTCGACGACGGCGTCCTCCAACGCGAATTCACCCTCGCCGAGATCCCCGGCATCCTGTGGACGCCCGCCTCCGCATCGGCACCGGTCCCGCTGATCCTGCTCGGCCACCCTCCGCTCGGACTACGCACGATGTACCCCCGCGTGGTGGCGCGGGCCCGACACGTCGCGGCGGAGGGCTTCGCTGCGGCCACCATCGAGCTTCCCGGCAGCGGTGACCGGCCACCTTGGGTCGCCGCCGAGCAGGCCCGCGCCGACCTGCGCCGGGTCACGGAGGCCGGCGAGCCGGTCAGCGACGAGATCATCGACGCCCTCGTCCTTCCCCTCGTCGACAAGGCGGTTCCGGAACTTCAGGTCGCCTTGGACGCCCTTCTGTCGCTGCCCGAAATCGGTGGCCCGGTCGGGTACTCGGGGGGAGTGATCTCCGTCGGCATTCGGCTTGCGGTGGTCGAGCCGCGCATCGTGGCCGCCGGCTTCTTCGCCGGCAGCTTCGTGCCGCGTGTCATGTTCGAGCAGGCCCGACAGGTCACCATTCCGCTGCATGTCCTACTGCAGTGGGATGACGAAGGGAACGATCGGCAGGCGGCCCTGGACCTGTTCGACGCCTTCGGTTCCAAGGAGAAGACACTGCACGCCAACATGGGCGGACACACAGGCGTCCCCCAGTTTGCTGGGGAGGACTCGGCCAGGTTCTTCGCCCGGCATCTGCGCTAGCCCGCGCAACTCGATTCCGACAACCGGCCGCGATTCGCCGCCGGACCCGGGGTGCCGGTCACGGGTTTGCGGCATGTCGTGCCATGGCGATGGCCGGACAGGCCGACATACCGCAACCCGTGAGGGTCCTGGCTCAGGAACGCCCCCGAGGTGCCGCCGGTCCGAACCTGGGGCCCGTCCCAAAGCTGACCGCGACCGTGCGTCGCCGGGGACGGTGGAGCGCCTCAGGGCACGCGGCGAGCGGTGCGCCTCAGGCCCGCGAGGGCCGGGCCGCTGGCACCCTGCCGTGCTGATCTGCTGCGAGCTACCCGGACGACAAGGGCCGCCTCGCCACCATGGACGAGACGGCCCGGTCGGTTCTGTAGCTCAGTCTCCCGGATCTTCGGGTTCTACTCCGATGATGCCGACGATCCGCTCCAGGTCGTCGACGGTCGCGAACTCGATTGTGATTTTGCCCTTGCTCCGCCCGATGTCGACCTTCACGCGGGTGTCGAACCGGTCGGAGAGGCGGTCGGCCAGATCGGTGAGCGCCGGCGCGTGCGGCTTGGGGCGGCGCTTCGCCGACTCCTTCTTTCCCGGTCCGTCGCTGAGCGCGAGTGCGACGATCTCCTCGGTCGCCCGGACCGACAGGCCCTCGGCGACGATCCGCAACGCCAGCTGCTCCTGCGTCTCCGCATCCTCAAGGCTCAGCAGGGCCCGTGCATGGCCGGCGGAGAGCACACCGGCAGCCACGCGTCGCTGCACCGGCGCCGGCAGGTTCATCAGCCGGATGGTGTTCGAGATCTGCGGTCGGCTGCGACCGATGCGCCTGGCGAGTTCCTCGTGGGTGGCCCCGAACTCCTCCAGCAGCTGCTGATAGGCGGCCGCCTCTTCCAGCGGGTTGAGGTTCGCCCGGTGGATGTTCTCCAGCAGCGCGTCTCGCAGCATGGCGTCGTCTCGGGTGTCCCGCACGATCGCCGGGATGTTCTCCCGGCCCACCGCCTGCGCGGCTCGCCACCGGCGCTCACCCATGACGAGTTCGAACTTCTCGCCGTCGAGCTGTCGCACCACGATCGGCTGAAGAAAGCCGACCTCCTGGATGGAGGTCTTCAGTTCCTCCAGGGCCTCCTCGTCGAATACCTGGCGAGGCTGCTTGGGGTTGGGCACGATCGAGTCGACCGGGATCTCCGCGAAGCGCGCACCGGGCACCGGGCTCAGCGTCGACTCAGGCTCGATCGTCTGGGTCGACACCGGCATGGCGGCAGGTGCCGCGACGGTCGGCGATCCGCTCGCCCCCGTCGAGGGCGCGCCGACGCCGACGCCGACGCCGGCGTCCGGCGCTGGCCCGGTCGGAATGAGCGCCCCCAGGCCCCGTCCCAGACCGCCCCGTGGACGGTTCTTCATGCCACGCCTCCCAGCGCCTCGTCCCCACTACGCATTCCGGCTCACCGGCTCCTTGACGCCCCGCTCGGCGATCTCCTGCGCGGCCTCGAAGTAGCTCGTCGCACCCCGAGAACCGGGATCGTAGGTCATCACCGACTGGCCGTAGCTGGGTGCCTCGGAGACCCGCACGTTACGCGGGATCACCGCTTGGAGCACCTTGTCTCCGAAGTGGTTCCGGACGTCCTGCTCGACCGCGTCGGCGAGCCGGGTACGGCGGTCGTACATGGTGAGCAGGATCGTGGAGACCTCAAGCCGCGGGTTCAGGTGCTGACGAACCAGATTGATGTTGTTGATGAGCTGGTTGAGCCCTTCGAGCGCGTAGTACTCGCACTGGATGGGAATGAGCACCTCCTGCGCGGCCACCAGCGCGTTGACCGTCAACAGGCCGAGAGACGGCGGGCAGTCGATGAAGACGTAGTCGAAGTGCCCCGGGTACGCGGTGATGGCCCGGTCCAGCCGCGACTCGCGGGCCACCACGGACACCAACTCGATCTCGGCACCGGCAAGGTCGATGGTGGCCGGGACGCACCAGAGGTTCGGGATGCCCTCGACCGCCTGGGTCACGTCCTCCAGCGGGACACTGTTGATCAAACAGTCGTAGACGTCCGGCACGCCTGTGTGGTGCGGCACGTTCAGACCGGTCGAGGCGTTCCCCTGCGGGTCGAGGTCGACCACCAGCACCCGGTTGCCGTGCAGGGCCAGCGCCACCGCGAGGTTCACGGTTGTGGTGGTCTTACCCACGCCGCCCTTCTGGTTCGCGACGCACATGACCCGGGTCCGGTCCGGCCGAGGCATTGTCACCTCGCCACTGGGATTCAGGATCTGCACGGCGCGCATCGCCTCCATAGCCAACGGTGGGTCATCCTCTTCGCGCGTCGGGGTTTCACGTGAAACGTACGCGGCCTCGGTTACGGCTGACGCATACGACGCGGCCGCAGGCGCGGGCGTGTCGGAAGCCGGTCGAGGGTCCGGCACCGTCCCGGAGGTCGGGGGGTGCGCCGCCGCCGCTTCGAGCCGAGCGGAGGCGGACGGGTTCCGGCGGATCGGAATCACCCGCGCGTCGGGTGACGCGTTGACCGGCCGGCCACTCGCATCCGCGCCATCGCGCCCCTCTCCGGTCGCCGACCACGGGACACCCGACGTCGGTGCGTTCCGACCGGGTTCCGGTGGGCTCTGCGGCACCTCGGAGGGCCGCCAGTTCGGATATTCGGTTTCACGTGAAACAGGGTCACCAGCGGACCCGGTCACGCGCGGATCGTCGTACCTGCCGTCGTCATGCACCTGTCATCCCTGCCCGCTTCGGATGGTCGGTCCGCACCCGTCCAACCGGGCCACTCGCGCTCTCTCCGCAGAGGTACCGCCCGGCGGGAGCGGTCAGGCCCCGGAGGGAGATCCATCGCCGCCCGCTCCACACTATCGACGCGCGGCCAGCCTACGGCGCATGGGCGCGGCCGGTCCACGTCGGGTTCGTAACCTGCCGGTCGCGGCGCGCACGGACAACAGGCCGACACCGCTGCGGGCACGCAGAATGGCGCGGCGTACGACCGGTTCAGCCGCGCGAGCGACAAGCGAAGCAGCAGCCGGACCGGCAGCCCTACCGCCGCCGTGACCGTGACTTCCTGGACGACGTCCGACGCGCCGGCCCGACGGTACGCTCCCGGACGATCTCGACCACGGTGGTCGGTGGATCCACGATCCCCTCGCCGCACCGGTGCAGCACCGGTCGACCACCACCGAGGCGGTGCACCGCCTCGGCGTGCTCCGCAATCTCCTCCGCCGCCGACGCACCCTTCAACGCGAGGAGTCGACCGCCGGTCCCGGTCAGCGGCAGACACCAGCCCGCCAGTCGGTCCAGCGGTGCCACCGCGCGGGCGGTGACCACGTCGCCGGGCACGGCCTCCGACTCCGCCGCCTCCTCGGCTCTACCGCGGAACACCCGTACGGAGTCGGCGAGACCGAGTTCCGCCACCGCCTCCTCCAGGAAGACGGTACGGCGGGCCAGCGGTTCGACGAGCGTCACCGCCAGGTCGGGCCGGGCGATGGCGAGCACCAGGCCGGGCAGCCCGGCACCCGATCCCACATCCAGTACGGACGCGCCCGAAGGGATCAGTTCGGCCACCGTCGCGCAGTTCAGCAGGTGGCGATCCCAGATCCGGGGTGCCTCGCGTGGACCGATGAGTCCTCGTACCACTCCGTCGGTGGCGAGCAGTTCGGCGTAGGCAGCCGCGACATCGAGGCGTTCACCGAAGAGCCGGCGTGCCGCTCCGGCCAGTTCGGGCGGCAGCACCGCCACGGAGGGCTGAGGCGCAACAGCCGGCGGCCCGGGCGGCGTACCACCCGGGCCGGACGCGGCAACGCCTCTGGCGTCGTCTTGAGTCACCCGTCAGTCCGCGGGACGGACGACGATGCGCCGGCTGGGCTCGACGCCCTCGGACTCGCTCTCCACGCCGTCGATCGCGTTGACGACATCGTGGACGCACTTGCGCTCGAAGGCGGACATCGGCTCCAGCCGCACCGCCTCACCGTGCTCCTTGACCTTCTCGACGGCGTTACGGGCGACCGCCGCCAGTTCCTTACGCCGGTTGGCCCGGTACCCGCCCACGTCGAGCAGCAGCCGGCTCGGCGAACCGGTCTGCCGGAACACCGCGAGCCGGGCCAGTTCCTGAAGTGCTTCGAGGGTGGCACCGCGCTGGCCGACGAGGTTCTGCAGGCGACCGCCGACGACCTCGACCACCGGCCGGCCACCCGACACCAGCTCGTCGATGTCTCCGTCGTAGTCGAGGATGTCGAGCAGCCCCTCCACGTAGTCGGCCGCGATCTCGCTCTGCCGGAACAGGTCGCCTTCGCCGGCAGCCTTGCTCGGTGCCTCGGCGTCGGTTTCCTCCGGCTCGCCCACGACCGGAGCCGCCGTGGTCGGCTCCTCGTCGTCCAGGGGCTGTTCGGCGCGGGGGATGCTGGTGTCGGTCACGGTGTCATCTCCGTACTCGCTCGGCCGGACCTCGGGTCCGCTGGTTTCCCGCGGCCGGCGGGACGTCGCCGGTGCCCACGGGCACGTCTGTAGGGCAGTCTCGCCCGTCCGCCACCGCACGCGTGGCGCTTCGCGCTCCGGCGCCGGCCTGACGGCGGCCGCACGGCGCGCAACGGGCCGCCGCCGGTCTCCCGGCGGCGGCCCGGACGATTCAGCCCTGCCGCTTGGCGGGGCGGCCCTTCTTCGGGTTGACCGGCTTGGCACCCGGCTTCGGGCCGGCGATCTTCGGCGCGGCCGGGGGCGGCGGCACGGCAGCCGGCTTGCTGCGGCCGAAGAGCCCGCCGGACTTCGCCGGCTGTGCCCCGTTACGGGCGGAGGCACCCGGCTTTGCGCTGGTGGCGGTCACCGGCGGCGGGAACTTGCGCAGTACCCACTGCTGCTGCCCGAGGGTGAACAGGTTGTTGGTGACCCAGTAGATGATCACACCGATCGGGAAGATGGCACCGGAGACCAGCAGCGACAGCGGGATGCCGTAGAGCATCAGACGCTGGATCATGCGCTGCTGCGGGTCTTCCGCCCAGCCCGTCTTGAGGATCATCTGGCGGCTGGTGAGGTACGTGGTACCCATCATCACCAGCACCAGGACACCGGCCATGATCTTCACGACGGTGCCGTTGGCACCGAGCTGCGCCAGCTCCGCCGCGGTCGAGCCGAACTTGCTGGCGATCGGGGCGGTGAACAGAGTCGCGTCGGAGGCGCTGTTGAACTGGTCGACGGTCCAGCCGTAGATGTCCTTGTTGTTCTTCGCCGGGTCCGGGTTGAGGCGGCGCAGGACGTGGAAGAGGCCGAGGAAGACCGGGATCTGGAGGAACATCGGAAGGCAGCCCATGAGCGGGTTGGCCTTTTCCTTCCGGTAGAGCTCCATCATCTCCTTCTGGAGCGTCTCCCGGTCACCCTTGTGCTTCTCCTGGAGGGCCTTCACCTGCGGCTGGAGCGCCTGCATCGCCCGCTGCGACTTGATCTGCTTGACGAAGACCGGGAACAGGATGACCCGGACCGTCACCACCAGGAAGACGATGGCCAGGATCCATGCCCAGTTGGTGCCGAGGACCGCGGAGTCCGGAATGCCGATGGCGTCCCAGGCCGAATGCCAGGCCAGCAGGATCCACGAGATCGCGT
Source organism: Micromonospora andamanensis (assembly GCF_016863495.1). Lineage (GTDB taxonomy): Bacteria > Actinomycetota > Actinomycetes > Mycobacteriales > Micromonosporaceae > Micromonospora > Micromonospora andamanensis. The sequence continues at coordinate 271,943 of NZ_BOOZ01000007.1, read as the reverse complement.
AGTAGATCCAGTCGAGACTCAATTCTCAGGCTCCAGTCACGTCGGCAGGTCGGCGGCCGCCCGGCTCCGGAACCGGGTCGTATCCACCAGGATGGAATGGGTGGCAGCGCGACAGTCGCCGGACCGTCAGACCGGCTCCCCGGAGCGCGCCATGCCGGGCCACCGCCTCCAGGGCGTAGGCACTGCACGACGGGTAGAACCGACAGCGGGCCGGCAACGCCGGACTTATCCACCGACGGTACGCGATGATGGGCAGGGTCAGCACCCGGGCACCCGGGGTAGCCGGGCGGGACGGGGTCTGCTCGGCGCTCATCGGGGCCGCCGACCCCGGCCGGACCGGGCGGCGGCGAGCGCCGCATCCAGGTCGGTGCCGAGCCGCTGATAGGTGGCGTCAGCCGCGGCCGGCAGGGCGCGTACGACGAGGGTGCTTCCGGCCGGCAGGTCGACGAGGCGCTCCCGGGTCAGGTGCCGCAACCGACGGCGGACCCGGTTCCGCACCACCGCCGGCCCGACCGCCTTGGAAACCACGAAGCCGGCGCGGGACAGCTGCGGGGAGATTGCCTCCGCGTTGTCCCGCGCCGGCTTCGGCGCTGTGTTGTCGGATCCGGCTGTGCCCGGCACGGTCAGATGGACGACCAGTGCGCCGCGACCGGCTCGACGGCCACCGCGAACCGCTGCGGCGAAGTCGCTGCTGCGCCGCAGTCGGTGGTCGGCCGCGAGCACGAGCCACGTCCTCCGGAGCGGACCTGACCGGCCTCAGGCCGACAGGCGGGCGCGGCCCTTGGCGCGACGGGTCGAGATGATGGCGCGACCGGCCCGGGTGCGCATGCGCAGCCGGAAGCCGTGGGTCTTCGCGCGCCGGCGGTTGTTCGGCTGATAGGTGCGCTTGCTCACGTCAGGCTCTCCGTTGTCGGACGCCCCGGACGAGTGGATCGCCGGGTCGTGGTGGTCCGGGCCGCCGCTGCGGTGGCCCCGATCGGTGCTGCCCGGCGGTGCGTGACCCCGTGTTGTGCGGTGCGCGACCGTGGGCAGCGAGCACCCATCACCCTAGCAGAGGGCGTGAGAGCAGCCCCTCCAGCCTAGGTCGGGGCGCAATCAGCGTCAAACCCGGCTACTTCGGCGGTGAGCTGCGGCGAAAGGCGACCGAAGCGGTGGTTTTCACGGATGCCGACAGGAGCGAGGCGCGTCGGCGGTTGAAGACGCGCCGACAACGCTGTTACCGTGCCCGATTGCGGTCAGCGTCGGAGTTTCGCCGATGTCGCCGGCAGGCAAGACCGGACACGGTAGTGAATCGTTCGGCACGGTGAACCCCGCTTCAGTGCCCAGCCACGGCAGGGGGCAGGTCCGACCCGCGCCCGGCGGGCGGCCACAATCGGTCGGTACACAGGCTGTGGATAACTTGTGGAGAACGACCGGGTGCGGCAATCGGGTGGGTGGCGTCAACTCGCCCGCCGGTACGGGGCCACCGGGAGACGGCGGCGTCCGGGAGCAGAGGCGAGGGGGTGGCACGACGGTGGCCGGTACGACCGACCTTGCCGCGGTGTGGACGGCGACGACCGACGAACTCGCCGACGAGATCATTTCCGCGCAGCAGCGGGCGTACCTGCGGCTGACCCGACTGCGGGCGATAGTCGAGGACACCGTCCTGCTCTCCGTGCCGGACGCCTTCACCCGGGACGTGATCGAGTCCCGACTGCGCCCGGCCATCACCGAGGCGCTCACCCGCCGGCTGGGCCGACCGATCCAGGTAGCCGTCACCGTCCGGGTACCCGAGGACGGACGGACCACCGGCACCGTCTACCGCAGCACGCCCGAATCGGATTCCGTCGACCACGGTCCCGGTGAGGCCGACGGTCGGTCGACAGGTCCCGCGCCCGGAGCCGAGGGCGGGCGGCAACTCCCGCTGATTCCCGAGCAGCCGCACCCCGGTCGCTTCGACCGCCCCCCACCACCTGACACCTCACCGGTCCAGGACGGTGCCCGTACCGGTCCCGGTGCCTCCGACGGTCAGGACACCCTCTTCGGTGCCGGGTTCGGCGAGCCCGTCCGGCCGGCGGAGAGCGCCGCAGGGCGGGCGCAGGAGCGGTTGGGCTTCACCGAACAGGCCGGGCACCTGGACCGACCGACCGCCAACCCGCGCGGTTTCGCGTCCCGCTACGGCGACGAGCCCGGCGTCTCGCCCCGCGATCAGCACGTGATCCGGGCGATACCGACGGACGGGGGCACCGACAGTGGCCCCGGCCGCAGCGGGCCGGACCAGCGACCGGCCGGCCGGGACGATCGGCGGCTGCCGACCGGTGCGGACAGCGGCGGCAACCGGCTCAACCCGAAGTACATGTTCGAGACGTTCGTCATCGGCTCGTCCAACCGTTTCGCGCACGCCGCGTCCGTGGCGGTGGCCGAGTCCCCGGCGAAGGCGTACAACCCGCTGTTCATCTACGGCAGCTCCGGGCTGGGCAAGACCCACCTGCTGCACGCCATCGGCCACTACGCCACGACACTGGGTAACGCCCGCTCGGTCCGGTACGTCTCGACCGAGGAGTTCACGAACGACTTCATCAACTCGCTCCGGGACGACAAGACGAGCGCCTTCCAGCGCCGCTACCGCGACGTCGACATCCTGCTGATCGACGACATCCAGTTCCTGGAGAACCGCGAGCGGACCCAGGAGGAGTTCTTCCACACCTTCAACACGCTGCACAACGCCAACAAACAGATCGTGATCACGTCCGACCGTTCGCCCAAACAGCTGGCGACCCTGGAGGACCGGCTGCGGACCCGCTTCGAGTGGGGTCTGCTCGCCGACATCCAGCCGCCGGACCTGGAGACCCGGATCGCGATCCTGCAGAAGAAGGCAGCGCAGGAGCGGCTGTACGCCCCACCGGACGTGCTGGAGTTCATCGCCTCCCGGGTCTCGAACTCGATCCGGGAACTGGAGGGGGCGCTGATCCGGGTCACCGCGTTCGCCAGCCTGACGAGGTCGAACGTGGAGCTGTCGCTGGCCGAGGAGGTGCTCCGGGACTTCATCCCGGACGGCGCCGGGCCGGAGATCACCGCCGACCAAATCATGGTCTCCACCGCCGACTACTTCGGGGTGAGCCTGGAGGACCTGCGCGGGCACTCCCGGTCGCGGGTGCTCGTGAACGCCCGCCAGGTCGCCATGTACCTCTGTCGCGAGCTGACCGACCTGTCGCTGCCCCGGATCGGCCAGGCGTTCGGCGGCCGCGACCACACCACCGTGATGCACGCCGACCGCAAGATCCGCCAACAGATGGCCGAACGGCGCTCGCTCTACAACCAGATCGCCGAACTGACCAACCGGATCAAGCAGAACACCTGAGGAGTACGCCCACCGCCGGTCACGGCGAGGGTCCGACCGGTCACGGTCGGGCCCTTTTTCACACCCGGCTGGTTGACCCTCAACGAGGTATAGGCCACACCATCGAAGGCGTGTCCACACCGCCTGCCATTCGTTGTCCACAGCTCGTTGTCCACCGACGGTGGATGAACACGTCCCGTCAACACCCGGTTACCCACAGGCTGTGGAGAAACCCTGGGGACAACCTTGTGGACCCCTGTGGACGCCTGGGGACAACCGCAGCCGCTGTCCACCGATCGCCGACCGCCTGTGGGGAAGCTGTTGAAGGTTCTGGGGATGACGGTCGACGAGACGCCATCGACGATCCACAGGTCTGGGGAGAAAGTCGGTGGATTACCGGTGGACAACCGGTGGACGACGGTGGACAACCGTGTGCACGGCGACCGCCTGTGGACCGCCGACCGGGTTCCACCCCCACTCATCCACAGCGAACCCACCTGTGCATAACCTGTCTGACCTGCCCATACTCAAGTTCTCCACAGTTTGCACAGGTGCGATGAAGACGATGAGTTATCTCTTCTAGAAGAATCAAAAACCAATCATCACCGTTGGACTTCCTGTGGATCGTTGGACAGCTGCCGGACAGACCCGTCAGCAGCGACACGATGCACGGGGTCGGGCACACAGCCGATACGCTCGCGCCCTAAGGTGCGAGGGGTACCCGCACGCCAGGCGGTTCGGTGGGCAGCGTCCGGCATGAGAGAGTTGACGACGTCGACGTCGACGCGGAGGCAGTTATGAAATTCCGAGTGGAGCGCGACGCGCTCGCCGAAGCCGTGGCCTGGACCGCCAAGAGCCTGCCCAACCGGCCGTCCGTACCGGTGCTGGCCGGGGTGCTGCTCCGGGTCACCGACGGCAGCCTGCAGGTCTCCGGCTTCGACTACGAGGTCAGCAGCCAGGTCACCGTGGAGGTGCAGGGCGACGCCGACGGCGCCGCGCTGGTCTCCGGTCGGCTGCTGGCCGAGATCACCAAGGCGCTGCCGGCAAAGCCCGTCGACATCGCCGCAGTCGGCGCGCACCTCGAACTGGTCTGTGGCAGCGCCCGGTTCACCCTGCCCACCATGCCGGTGGAGGACTACCCCACGCTGCCCGAGATGCCGGCCAGCGCCGGCACTGTCGACGCCGCCGCGTTCGCCGCAGCGGTGGCACAGGTGGCCGTCGCCGCCAGCCGGGACGAGACGCTGCCGATGATGACAGGCGTACGCGTCGAACTCTCCGGCGGCAACCTGGCCATGCTCGCCACCGACAGGTACCGGCTGGCCCTGCGCGAGATGGAGTGGAACCCCGACGACCCGGAGATCAGCCTCAACGCGCTGGTCCCCGCCCGGACGCTCAACGACACCGCCAAGACCCTCGGCCCCCTCGGCGGCCAGGTCGTGCTGGCCCTGTCCCAGGGCGCCGCCGGCGAAGGCATGATCGGTTTCTCCGGTGGCACCCGACGCACCACCAGCCGACTGCTCGACGGCGCCAACTACCCGCCGGTCCGATCGCTCTTCCCGGCCAGCCACAACGCCGAGGCCCGGGTACCGGTCAGCACCCTCATTGAGGTGGTCAAGCGGGTCGCCCTGGTTGCCGAGCGCGCCACCCCCGTACTACTCAGCTTCAGCGCCGACGGACTGGTGGTGGAGGCCGGTGGCACCGAGGAGGCCCGGGCCAGCGAGGCCATGGAGGCCAGCTTCACCGGTGAGCCACTGACCATCGGGTTCAACCCGCAGTACCTCATCGACGGACTGTCCAACCTCGGCACCCAGTTCGCCGTACTGCACTTCGTCGACGCCTTCAAGCCCGCGGTGATTTCCCCCGCCGGCGAGGATGGCGAGCTCATCGGTGGGTACCGGTACCTCATCATGCCGATCCGCGTGTCCCGCTGACCCGGCAGCGCACGTACCGCACCCACGAAAGGTCACCAGAGATGCAGCTCGGCCTGGTAGGACTCGGCCGGATGGGCGGCAACATGCGCGAACGGCTGCGCACCGCCGGTCACGAGGTCGTCGGTCTGGACCACAACCTGGAGCGCAGCGACGTCGCCAGCATGGCTGAACTGGCCGAGAAGCTGGACGCCCCACGGGCGGTGTGGGTGATGGTGCCCGCCGCCGTCACCGACGCCACGATCGACGAGGTCGCCGCCGTGCTCGGCGACGGCGATCTGATCATCGACGGCGGCAACTCGCGGTTCAGCGAGGACGCGCCCCGCGCCGAACGGCTGCACGAACGCGGCATCGGCTACGTCGACGTCGGGGTCTCCGGCGGGGTGTGGGGCCGGCAGAACGGCTACGGCCTGATGGTCGGCGGCGCCCAGGAACACGTCGACCGGCTGATGCCGATCTTCGACGCGCTCAAGCCCGAAGGCGAGTTCGGCTTCGTGCACGCCGGGCCCGTCGGCGCCGGCCACTACGCCAAGATGGTGCACAACGGCATCGAGTACGGCCTGATGCACGCCTACGCCGAAGGCTACGAGCTGATGACCGCCTCCGAGCTGGTGACGAACGTGCCCGGCGTGTTCAAGTCCTGGCGCGAGGGCACAGTGGTCCGCTCCTGGCTACTCGACCTGCTCGACCGGGCCCTCGACGAGGACCCGGAGCTGACCCAGCTCAGCGACTACACCGAGGACACCGGCGAGGGACGCTGGACGGTGGACGAGGCGGTCCGTCTCGCCGTGCCGCTCAACGTCATCACCGCCTCGCTGTTCGCCAGGTTCGCCTCCCGGCAGGACGACTCCCCGGCACTCAAGGCCGTCTCCGCGCTGCGCCAGCAGTTCGGCGGACACGCCGTACGCAAGCCCTGACCGGCACCGCGACCCCGTGTACGTCCGCCGGCTCGAACTTGTCGACTTCCGCTCCTACGAGCGGATCGGCATCGACCTCGAACCGGGCCCGAACGTCCTGATCGGCGCCAACGGCGTCGGCAAGACCAACCTGGTCGAGGCGCTCGGCTACGTCGCGACCCTCGACTCCCACCGGGTCGCCACCGACGCCCCGCTGGTCCGGATGGGCGCCACCGCAGCGGTGATCCGCTGCGCCGTGGTGCACGACGGCCGCGAACTCCTGGTGGAGCTGGAGATCGTCCCGGGCAAGGCCAACCGGGCGCGCCTCGGCCGCTCCCCGGCCCGCCGGGCTCGGGACGTGCTGGGCGCGCTGCGGCTGGTGCTCTTCGCCCCGGAGGATCTCGAACTGGTCCGGGGCGACCCGGCCGAACGCCGCCGCTACCTAGACGACCTGCTGGTGCTGCGCCAACCCCGCTACGCCGGGGTGCGCGCCGACTACGAGCGGGTGGTCAAGCAACGCAACGCGCTGCTGCGCACCGCGTACCTCGCCCGCAAGACCGGCGGCTCACGGGGCGGGGACCTGTCCACCCTCGCCGTCTGGGACACCCACCTGGCCCGGCACGGCGCCGAACTGCTCGCCGGACGGCTGGAACTGGTCGCCGCCCTGGCGCCGCATGTGACGAAGGCGTACGACGCGGTGGCCGCCGGCCGGGGCGCGGCGGGAATCGCGTACCGACCGTCGGTGGACCTGACCGAGCCCACCACCGACCGCGAAACCCTCGCGACGGTGCTCACCACCGCGCTTGAGGAGTCCCGCTCCGCCGAAATCGAACGGGGCACCACCCTGGTTGGCCCACACCGCGACGACCTCACCCTCACCCTCGGCCCGCTACCGGCCAAGGGCTACGCCAGCCACGGCGAATCCTGGTCGTACGCGCTCGCGCTCCGGCTGGCCGGCTACGACCTGCTGCGCGACGACGGCATCGAACCGGTGCTGGTGCTCGACGACGTCTTCGCCGAACTGGACGCCGGTCGACGCGACCGGCTCGCCGAACTGGTGAGCGGCGCCAGTCAGCTCCTGGTGACCTGCGCGGTCGCCGACGACGTGCCAGCCGCGCTGCGCGGCACCCGCTACGAGGTGACGGAGGGGGCGGTGCGTCGTGCCGACTGACCCGGAACCGCCGGACAGCGCACCCCAGCGGCAGCCGCGTGGCTCGGCTGCGGGACGCGGTGCGCGTACCGCCAGGAAGGGTGGCACTGGCGACGGCGGCCGAACCGACAAGCCCGCCGGCCGCCCGGCGGAGCCGCCAGCCGCAGCGCCCACGGCGGAGGCCGGCGGCACCGCGCCGGTGACCGGCGACGGCGAGGACGTCTCCGGCCCGCAACTGGCACGCGCGGTCCTCGACGCGGCGAAGGCGCGGCGGCAGGCCGCCGGCCGACCCCGCCGCACCGCGACCGGGGGTGGCGACGGCGAGCGACGGCTGCGCGGCTACTCCGGTCCCGGCCCGGACCCGCGTGACCCGCAGCCGCTCGGCGCGGTGCTCAACCGGCTGGTGAAGGCCCGTGGCTGGCAACAGCCGGCCGCCGAGGCCACCGTCTTCGGCGCCTGGGAACGGGTGGTCGGCTCGGAGGTCGCCCAGCACAGCCGACCGGTGAAGCTGGAGAACGGCGAACTGACAGTCGAGGCCCGCTCCACGGCCTGGGCGACGCAGCTACGGCTGCTCGCCGGTTCGCTGTTGCAGCAGATCGCCCGCGAGGTCGGCCAAAACGTGGTCCGCAAACTGCACATCCACGGCCCGGCCGCCCCGTCCTGGTCACGTGGGCCACGCCGGGTACGCGGCCGGGGCCCCCGCGACACCTACGGCTGACCGCGGGGGCGGCGTCCCGGAACCGTGGCTACGTCTGGGCCGCTCGGCGCGGGGCCGCCGACTCGGCGTAGATGGCGAAGCCGTTGTCGGCGCACCGCCTGTAGAAGGCGGCCAGCACGCTCAGCTCCGCGCAGGTGAAGGTCCACTGCGGCGCGGCGCCACTGTCGTCGAGCAGCGCGTCGAGCCGGCTGTCCAGCCAACGTAGCTGCTGCTCCGCCAGGCGGCCGTCGGCCAGCAGCGAACGCAGCACCGTACCCACCGACTCGAAGGTGACCGCCTCGCCGTGCGGCCGGTGTGCGGCGACGAACCGTTCGATGCCGCCCGCGATCCAACCGCACCCGTCCGGATCGATCACCGGGTCCTCGTCCTCGGCGGCGGCGTCTGTGGCGTAGAGCACACCATCGAGTCCGAGGATCAGATCCACCACTTCCGTGTACGCGGTGGCTCGGACCGAGCCTGTCTTCGCGATCAGCTCGGCGAGCGCGGCGGTCGGTGCCGAGATCCCCGGCACGTCGACGATGTCGCCGAAGTCGACGAACTCGGCCGGTGCGACCGGGTCGTAGAAGCGGCCGGTCCGCGGCCACTGAACCGCGACGTTGTCCAGCCCCATCTGGTGTCACCTCTCAAGGCACGGGCGAGTGGATCGGGTCGATCGTCCGGTTCCAACGTTGAAAGATCAAGGCCGGTACGGCAACCCGAGAGTCACGGATCGCCCGTCCCGGCCCGTACCGGACGGTACCGCCCACCTCTCACCGTCTGAGTCGGGCGCGTCGTCACGCGGCAGATTCGTTGATCATGCCGTGGCGTGTAGGGGGAGTCGCGGACAGCACGATTCGGCCCGCTACGGAGATCTGAGCCGCTGCGAAGGGGTGCCGAGTGGTGGTTCTATCGCCCGCGCACAGTAAGATTGGCGTGAGACGAAGACCCGGTGCGGAGTGACGGGTCACGGGCCCGGTGCGGGCCCGCGATCATCCGTCCGACTCGGGTCGAGCCGATCGCGATCCGCGGGCAACCGCGGCGACCGGCGCGTTCGACCCGTACCCCGGAATTGTCCCCGGTGCCGGTCCGCGTGCCGACGTCGCGTCTGTCCGCCGAACCCGCGTTCGACGTGCCCCACGGCGCGCCGGGCGCGAGAAAGTGGCCGAGGGTGGCAGCGCAGGAAAATCAGCAGTACGGCGCCGAGTCGATCACCGTCCTCGAAGGGCTGGAGGCGGTCCGCAAGCGGCCCGGCATGTACATCGGGTCCACCGGCGAACGCGGCCTGCACCACCTCGTGTGGGAGGTCGTCGACAACGCGGTGGACGAGGCGCTGGCCGGCCACTGCGACACCATCGACGTGGTGCTGCTCGCCGACGGCGGCGTCCGGGTCACCGACAACGGCCGCGGCTTCCCGGTCGACCTGCACCCCAAGCTCAAGAAGCCGGGCGTCGAGGTGGCCCTGACCGTCCTGCACGCGGGCGGCAAGTTCGACGGCAAGGCGTACGCGGTCTCCGGCGGCCTGCACGGCGTCGGCGTCAGCGTGGTGAACGCCCTCTCCACCAAGATGGCTGTGGAGATCCACAAGACCGGCTTCGTCTGGCGGCAGGAGTACCACCACTCCAAGCCGACCGAGCTGCTGAAGGGCGAGACCACCGACCGCACCGGCTCGGCCGTCTCCTTCTGGCCCGACCCGGACGTCTTCGAGACCGTCGACTTCGACTTCCAGACGATCTACCGCCGGCTCCAGGAGATGGCCTTCCTGACCCGTGGCCTCACCATCCACCTGCTGGACGAGCGGGTCGCGGAGGGCGAGGAAGGCAAGCTGCGCGAGGTCACCTTCAAGTACGACGGCGGTATCGCCGACTTCGTCCGCCACCTCAACGCCTCGAAGACCCCGATCCACAAGACGGTGATCGAGTTCGGTGCCGAGGAGGAGGGCATGGCGCTCGAGATCGCCATGCAGTGGAACGAGTCGTACGGCGAGTCGGTCTACACCTTCGCCAACAACATCAACACCCACGAGGGCGGCACCCACGAGGAGGGCTTCCGGGCCGCCTTGACAAGCGTCGTCAACCGCTACGGCGCGGACAAGAAGCTGCTCAAGGGTGACGAGAAGCTCTCCGGTGAGGACATCCGCGAGGGCCTGGCCGCGATCATCTCGGTCAAGCTGACGAACCCGCAGTTCGAGGGGCAGACCAAGACCAAGCTGGGCAACACGCCGGTGAAGAGCTTCGTCCAGCGGGTCTGCAACGACCGACTTGTCGACTGGCTGGACCGCAACCCCGCCGAGGCGAAGATCATCATCACCAAGGCGTCCCAGGCGGCCCGCGCCCGGATCGCCGCCCAGCAGGCCCGCAAGCTGGCCCGGCGCAAGTCTCTGCTGGAATCCGGCTCGATGCCGGGCAAGCTGGCCGACTGCCAGTCCACCGATCCGCGCGAGTCCGAGGTGTTCATCGTCGAGGGTGACTCGGCAGGCGGCTCGGCCAAGCAGGGCCGTGACCCGCGTACCCAGGCGATCCTGCCGATTCGCGGCAAGATCCTCAACGTGGAGAAGGCCCGGATCGACCGGGTGCTGAAGAACAACGAGGTGCAGGCGCTGATCACCGCGCTGGGCACCGGCATCCACGACGACTTCGACATCGAGAAGCTGCGGTACCACAAGATCGTGCTGATGGCCGACGCCGACGTCGACGGCCAGCACATCCAGACGCTACTGCTCACCCTGCTGTTCCGCTTCATGCGCCCGCTCGTCGAGTTGGGTCACGTCTACCTGGCCGCCCCGCCGCTCTACAAGATCAAGTGGAACAAGAAGGGCGACGACGCGCAGTACGCGTACTCCGACCGGGAACGTGACGGGCTGATCGCGCTGCGCCAGCAGAAGAAGGCGAACGCCAAGCCCGACGACATTCAGCGGTTCAAGGGTCTCGGCGAGATGAACTACCCCGAGTTGTGGGAGACCACGATGAACCCGGCCACCCGTACGCTGCGCCAGGTGACCCTGGACGACGCGGCAACCGCCGACGAGCTGTTCAGCGTGTTGATGGGTGAGGACGTGGAGGCGCGCCGCTCGTTCATCCAGCGCAACGCCAAGGACGTTCGCTTCCTGGACATCTGACGGGTACGGCAGCCGGGCCTCGACGAGCGGCCCGGCTGCCGGTCCACAGAGTTATCCACAACTTGGCCGGTATCCACAGCCGTTATCCACAGCACAAAAGCGACACTAAGTCTGATAAGGGTTAACAGTGACCGATTCCCCCGAGTCCACACCTAACGAGCCCGAGGTCCCCGAGGCGCTGGCCGCCGTCGTCTCGCACGACCGGATCGAGCCCGTCGGGCTCGAGGTGGAGATGCAGCGCTCCTACCTCGACTACGCGATGAGCGTCATCGTCGGGCGGGCGCTGCCGGATGTCCGGGACGGGCTCAAGCCGGTCCACCGCAAGATCCTCTACGCCATGTTCGACTCCGGCTACCGGCCGGACCGTGGCTACGTGAAGTGCTCCCGGGTCGTCGGCGACGTGATGGGCCAGTTCCACCCGCACGGCGACTCGGCCATCTACGACGCCCTGGTCCGGATGGCCCAGCCCTGGTCGCTGCGCTACCCCCTGGTCGACGGCAACGGCAACTTCGGCTCGCCCGGAAATGATCCGGCTGCGGCCATGAGGTACTGCGTCACGGCAAATGTCCGCATTCGTGGTGTCAGTGGCAGTGTACGGATCGGCGATGTGGTGCCTGGCGCTGCGCCGGAGAGTGAGACCGACGTGGACCTCAAGGTCCGCGACCGCAACGGCGACCTGGTCCACGCCTCGAAGTTCTTCCACTCCGGCGAGCACCCGACGCTGCGGCTGCGCACCCGCGAGGGGTACGAGCTGACCGGCACCCACAACCACCCGGTGCTCTGCCTGGTGGACGTGGCCGGCGTGCCGACCCTGCTCTGGAAGCTGCTCGCCGAGATCTCCCCGGGCGACCGGGTGGTCCTTCAGCGCAGCGTGCCGGACGAGATCGGCTACCCGATGCTGGAGCACGTCGAGGCGGCTGTGCTTGCGGGTGCCTTCGTCAGTGAGGGCTGGACCTCCGCTGATCGAGTCGGCTTCGACAACTGCGACCGTGAGTTCTTCGTACGCGTCCTGGCTGCCTACGATCTAGCTGTAGGTGGCCGACGCTGGGTCGGCACCGAGACAACCATTACCGGCAAGACGCTGCACAAGCTGCGTGGCTGGACCTCCGATTTTGCGAAGTCGATCCTTGGCGAGCTGGTCGGGGCGCGGAGCGCGGCGAAGTTCGTGCCGGAGTTCGTCTGGCAGGGGCCGGCCGCCATCAAACGGGCCTTCCTCCAGGCGATCTTCGAGGGCGACGGCTCCTCCTCGCTGCTGCCGCGCAACACCATCCAGATCAGCTACTCCACCCGCAGCGAGCGACTCGCCCGCGAGGTCCAGCAACTGCTGCTGGAGTTCGGCGTGATCAGCCGGCAGTGCCGGTACGACAACGGCGAGATCAACGTCGTCGTCACCAACCGCCGGGACGCGCGGGTCTTCGCCGCCCAGGTCGGCTTCCTCGGCCGTAAGCAGGCCAAGCTGGAGGCGGAGCTGGCCTCGGTGCCGGCGAGCAGCACCGCGCTCTCCAGCGACCATGTGCCGCTGGTCGGTGACTTCATCCGCGAACACGGCACGAGCCGGTGGACCGAGCGCGACTGGCTGCGCCGGCACAACGTGGACCGGGTCGAGCGGTGGGAGCGGGACCGCGACGAGATCGCCGCCCGGATCACCAACACCGAGGTGCTCGACGTGGTCGAGCCGCTCGTCGACGGGCGTTTCTACTACGCCGAGGTGGCCGAGGTCGCGGACGCGGGTGTGCAGCCGGTCTACAGCATCCGGGTCGACACCGACGACCACTCGTTCGTCTCCGACGGTTTCGTCAGCCACAACACCGAGTGCAAGCTCGACCCGCTGGCGATGGAGATGCTGCGGGACATCGACGAGGACACCGTCGACCTGCAGGACAACTACGACGGCCGGGCCAAGGAGCCCACCATCCTGCCGTCGCGGATCCCGAACCTGCTGATCAACGGATCCGAGGGCATCGCGGTCGGCATGGCCACCAAGATCCCGCCGCACAACCTGCGGGAGATCGGCGCGGCGGTGCAGTGGTGCCTGGAGCACCCGGAGGCCGACGAGGCCGACACCCTCGAAGCGCTGTTGGAGATCGTCAAGGGTCCGGACTTCCCCACCCACGGTCTGATCGTCGGCCAGTCCGCCATCCAGGACGCGTACCGCACGGGCCGTGGCTCGATCCGGATGCGCGCCGTGGTCGAGGTGGAGGAGGACAAGCGGGGTCGCCCGGCGCTCGTGGTCAGCGAGCTGCCGTACCAGGTGAACCCGGACAACCTGGCCGAGCGGATCGCGGAGCTGATCAAGGAGGGCAAGCTCGCCGGGATCGCGGACATCCGCGACGAGTCCTCCGGGCGTACCGGCATGCGGATCGTGCTGGTGCTGAAGCGCGACGCGGTCGCGAAGGTGGTGCTGAACAACCTCTACAAGCACACCCAGCTTCAGGAGACGTTCGGCGCGAACATGCTGGCGCTCGTCGACGGGGTGCCGCGCACGCTGAACCTGGCGCAGTTCATCCGCTACTACGTCGAGCACCAGATCGAGGTGATCCGGCGGCGGACGGCGTTCCGGCTGCGTAAGGCGGAGGAGCGGGCGCACATCCTGCGCGGCCTGTCCAAGGCGCTGGACGCGCTCGACGAGGTGATCGCCCTGATCCGGCGCTCGCCCACGGTGGAGGACGCCCGGCAGGGGCTGATCCGGCTGCTGGAGATCGACGAGATCCAGGCCACCGCGATCCTGGACATGCAGCTGCGCCGGCTCGCCGCGCTGGAGCGGCAGCGGATCCTCGACGACCTGGCCAAGCTGGAAGTCGAGATCGCCGACCTCAAGGACATCCTGGCCAAGCCGGAGCGGCAGCGGCGGATCGTCTCGGAGGAGCTGGGGGAGATCGTCGCCAAGTGGGGCGACGAGCGACGTACGAAGATCATCCCGTTCGACGGCGAGGTCTCGATGGAGGACCTCATCGCGCGGGAGGACGTGGTCGTCACGATCACCCGGACCGGGTACGCCAAGCGGACCAAGGTTGATCTCTATCGTTCCCAGCGGCGGGGGGGCAAGGGTGTCAGCGGCGCCACGCTGCGGCAGGACGACATCGTCAGCCACTTCTTCGTCTGCTCGACGCACGACTGGATGCTGTTCTTCACGAACAAGGGTCGGGTGTACCGGGCCAAGGCGTACGAGCTTCCGGAGGCCAGTAGGGTGGCCAAGGGCCAGCACGTGGCCAACCTGCTCGCCTTCCAACCGGATGAGCAGATCGCACAGATCATCGAGATCCCGAATTACCAGGTGGCTCCCTACCTGGTCCTGGCGACGAAGAACGGCCTGGTGAAGAAGACGCGGCTTGAGGAGTTCGACTCCAACCGGTCCGGCGGCATCATCGCGATCAACCTGCGCGATGAGGACGAGCTGGTCGGTGCTGCGCTCGCTGGCCCCACCGATGACCTGCTGCTGGTTTCCAAGAACGCCCAGGCGATCCGGTTCAACGCCACGGACGAGGCGCTACGCCCGATGGGTCGGGCCACCTCCGGCGTGATCGGCATGCGCTTCAGCGAGGAAGATGAGCTGTTGGCCATGGAGGTCGTCCGGGAAGGTCTGGACGTCCTGGTGGCCACGAACGGCGGGTACGCGAAACGTACGCCGATCGAGGAATACCCGGTGCAGGGCCGGGGAGGTAAGGGTGTGCTGACTGCGAAGATCACCGAGCGACGCGGTGGTCTGGTCGGCGCTGTCGTGATCGACCCGGACGATGAGCTGTTCGCTATCACCAGTAACGGTGGCGTCATCCGGACTCCGGTGAAGCCTGTACGCCGTACGCGTGACCGGAACACAATGGGGGTCAAGCTGATGGACCTTCCGGACGGCGTGACTATCGTGGCGATTGCTCGCAATGCCGACGAGCCTGACGAACAGGACTAGTTGAATGACGGAGACACAGGCGAAGTCGGGGAACGCGGGGACCTCGGCCAACCCGGTCGACGAGGAAGCCGCGAAGAGCGGCACGCCATCGACCGGCCGCGCGGCCGTGGGCCGGGCCACCGTCCCCGCCGACGCGCCTGCCCCGAAATTCACCCGGGCTCCCGGTATGGCTCCGCCACCCGACAAGCCGACGGACGAGTCGGAGGGCGACGCCACCGAGGCGAAGGTGACCGAGGACGGCAGCACCACGGACGTCTCCACGACCTCCGTCGGCAAGCCGTCACCGTCGCCGGCTGCCGCTGCGGGCAAGCCTTTCGGGGGTACGACAGGGGTTCTGCCGACGACCAGCACCGGGGTCCTGCCGACGGCCAGCACCGGAACGACGGGCACCCAGCCCCGGGTGACCGGGGCCGGTCCGAAGCCGGACACCACCCGGCCGCTCGGGCTCGGCCGGCCGGCCAGCGGCGGTGGTCTGCCTCCGGGGGTCAGCACGGCGGTGGGCGCCGCGCGGGTCGGTGAGGCGGTACGCGCGGCGCGTACCTCGGTCAGCTCGGCTGCCTCGCGCGGACCGCGTCGGGCTCGGCTGAACCTCAAGCGGATCGACCCGTGGTCGGTGATGAAGTTCGCCTTCGCGGTGTCGGTGGTGCTGTTCATCGTCATCGTCGTGGCGACCTCGGTGCTGTACCTGGCGTTGGACGCGATGGGCGTGTTCGCCAGCGTGAACGACAGCCTCGGTGACCTGGTCAACGCGGGCGGTGGGCAGGGCACCGAAGGTTTCCAGATCACCGCCCGTGGTGTGATCTTCAGTTCGGCGTTGATCGGCCTGGTCAACGTGGTGCTGTTCACCGCGCTTGCCACCCTCGGGGCGTTCGTCTACAACGTCTGCGCCGACCTGGTGGGCGGCATCGAGCTGACCCTCGCCGAGCGGGACTGACCCGATCTCCGACGCCGGCCCGCGCCGCCCTCACCGGTGGCGCGGGCCGGCGTTTCTGGGTTTCGCGCGGGATGCCGCATGTTGGGGCTTCCGGCGGCTGGGTTAGCCCCGGATGCCGCATTGGGGGGTCCCCGGCGGCCAGGTCTTCGCGGGATGCCGCATTCTGCGGAGGGTGCGCCGGAGGTCGTGCGAACGATTAACCCGGTGTACCGGGTCCTCGTGCTCGGGTAGGTTCAGGGGGCGATGGAGGGTGGCTGGCGGGCCTGGCCCCGATTTGGGAGCCGCTGGGCGGATGGGTTAACCTTGCTCGTCGCTACGCGGGGCTATAGCTCAGTCGGTTAGAGCGCAGAGCTGATAACTCTGAGGTCGCTGGTTCGATTCCAGCTAGCCCCACCGCACATGGTCCGACGGCACGTCGAGCGTAAGGGGCAGCCCCGATGTTCAAGAAGCTGTTGATCCTGGTCGGTGTCGTCGGCGTGGCCGCGGTGGTGGCCAAGAAGGTCAAGGAAGCCAACGACGAGCGCGCCCTCTGGCACGAGGCGACCACCTCGCCGGACCTGCGCTGACGGCGTTCGTTGCCGACCTGCGGCGGTAACGCCGCTAAGGGGCCCTAGCTCAACTGGCAGAGCACTGCCTTTGCAAGGCAGGGGTTAGGGGTTCGAGTCCCCTGGGCTCCACCAGCACTTTCCTTGCTGTCTCGGGGTGCGTCGGGCGGGGCGTCAGCCGCAGGCTAGCGTCGAAGGTGTGAGCATCGGATCTCCTCGTGTCCTGCCTGCCGACGGTGACCTCGGCGAGGCGGCTGCCGTGCTGCGTACGGGTGGGTTGGTGGCCTTTCCGACGGAGACCGTTTACGGGCTTGGCGCGAACGCGTTGGACGCCCGGGCGGCGGCCCGGATCTTCGAGGCGAAGCAGCGGCCGAGCTTCGATCCGCTGATCACCCATCTTGCCGACGCGGCGGATCTGGAACCGCTCGTGGGCGCGGTGGGGCCGGCCGTTGCGGCGCTGGCGGCCCGGTTCTGGCCGGGGCCGCTGACCCTCATCGTGGACCGTCCGGACGAGATC
Organism: Micromonospora andamanensis; assembly: GCF_016863495.1. Taxonomy (GTDB): domain Bacteria; phylum Actinomycetota; class Actinomycetes; order Mycobacteriales; family Micromonosporaceae; genus Micromonospora; species Micromonospora andamanensis. The sequence goes on along the minus strand of NZ_BOOZ01000007.1, from coordinate 254,938 downwards.
CCGCCGATCGTCACCTCCGGGCTCGACAGCATGGCGGTGCGGGTGCCGGATCACGAGCACGCTCGACGGTTGATCGCCGCTGCCGGGGTTCCGCTGGCGGCGCCGAGCGCGAACCGGTTCGGCCAGCTCAGTCCCACCCGTGCGGAGCATGTGGTGCGCGGGCTGGGTGCGGCCGTGGACGTGGTGCTCGACGGTGGACCGAGCCGGTGTGGGATCGAGTCGACGATTGTGGACGCCCGGGGCGACCATCCGGTGGTGTTGCGGCTCGGTGCGTTGCCGGTGGAGGAGTTGGAGAAGGTCATCGGGCCGGTGACGGTGCGGCCGGGTAGCTCGGGGCAGCCGGTCGCGCCGGGCACGTTGGCCGCGCACTACGCACCGCGTACGCCGTTGCGGCTGGTGTCGAGCGCCGAGTCGGCTGGTGCCGGCGGGCCGGGGCGTGGGTATCTGGCGTTCCGGGACCGGCCGGCGGGTGACTGGGCGGCGGTGGAGGTGCTCTCCGGCTCCGGTGATCTGACCGAGGCGGCGGCCCGGCTCTTCGACGCGTTGCATCGACTGGACGCCGTCGGGGTGGCCGAGATCGTCGCGGAGCCGGTACCTGACACCGGTCTGGGGCGGGCCGTCAACGACCGGCTGCGCCGCGCCGCCGCCACCTGGGACCCCGCCATCTGACGCCGGACGGGCCGCTGCGGCAGCAACGGCTACGCACGGTGTGCAGGGTCGCGTGGTCGGTCTGAGCCTGGGCCGGCCGAGCCCGCGCCGGCCGGCTCGTCGTCGGCCCCCTGTCCACCGCCGGCCTGTCCACCGCCGGCCTGCTCACCGTCGGTGTGTTCGCCTTCGACCGGTTCGTCGTCGGTCTGTGGGAAGCCTGCGACGAGTTGGGTGAGGGCGCCGTTGGCGAGGGTGGCGCCGAGTGCGGATCCGGTGGCGATGGTCCAGCCGACAGGTCCCAGCGGGGTGCAGCCGAAGAATTGACTCAGTCCGGGGGTCTGCACGACCACGGCGAGTACGCCGAAGGACGCGGCGGTGGCGGCGAGCACGGTCGGCCTGGTGCCGCCGGCCAGCACGGTCTGGCCGAGTTGCGTACCGACCAGGGAGACCAGGGCGACGGTGCCGGCGCGTCGTCGGGTGCCGGTGTAGCGGGCCAGCATCCAGCCGGTGGTCGCGCCGAGCGTGGTGGCGGCGGCGCGCAGCCCGATCTCGCGGGTCATGGTCTGGCCGAGTGAGCTGTCCGGGCCCTCGCGGAGCAGCCCGTCGGCGTGGTCGCCGCCGGGTGGCCGTACGGCGATGGCCAGCGCGGGTGCCATGTCGGTGAGCAGGTTGACGAGCAGCAGCTGGCGTCCGTTGAGCGCGGCCCGGCCGGTGGCGGCGGCGGTCAGCACGCTGAACGCGATCTCGCCGAGGTTGCCGCCGACGAGGATGCTCAGCGCGTGGCGGACCGAGGACCACATCGCCCGACCTTCGACGAGGGTGGCGATGATGGTCTCCAGCCGGTCGTCGGTGACCACCAGGTCGGCTGCGGCGCGGGCCGCCGGGGTGCCCCGTTGGCCGAGGGCGATGCCCACGTCGGCCAGCCGGATGGCGGGGGCGTCGTTGGCGCCGTCGCCGGTCATCGCGACGGTGCGTCCGCATTTCTGGAGTGCCTGGATGATGCGGACCTTGTGGGCCGGAGTGCAGCGGGCCACCACGTCGGTGCCGGCCAGTCGTTCGGCGAGGGCGTTGTCGTCGAGTGTGTCGAGTTCGGTGGCGGTGACCACCCGCTGGGCGTCTCCGTCGCTGATGGTGGCGGCGATCGCCTCGGCGGTTGCCGGGTGATCCCCCGTGATCATGATGGTGTGCACACCAGCCTGGCGGATCCGGCGGACGGCTGGCGCGGCGCTGGCGCGTACCCCGTCGGCGATGGCCAGGAAGCCGGTGAAGACCAGGCCCCGTACGCCGTCGTCGGTGATGTCCGGGTCGGCGACCGTGCACTCGGCGACGGCGAGGATCCGGTGCCCCGCGCCGGCCCGCTCGCCGAGCAGCCTGTGCAGTTCGGCCCGGCCCGCGTCGTCGAGCGGCTCGTCCCGGGCGCCGATGCGTTGGGCGGCGCAGCGGGGCAGCACCGCCTCTGGCGCGCCCTTCACGCTGAGCAGCAATCCACCGCCGGTCTCGCCGACGCTTGCGTGGTACCCGCGCGACGGTTCGAACGGCAGACCACCGGCGGCCCGCCAACCGGGCGCCCCGTCGTCTTCGGTGACACCGGCGGCGCGGGCACCCCGCAGTACCGCCCGGTCGGTCTGCATGGAGAGTTCCTCGGGGTCCTCGGCGGCCGGGGTGGCGCGCAACGCCGCGGCCAGGGTGCGTCGCAACCGGTCGTCGAGCTGTTCAAGTGGGGCGTACGAGTCGGCGTCACCCACTCCGGCGAGCATCAGGTGCCCCTCGGTGAGGGTGCCGGTCTTGTCGAAGCAGAGCACGTCGACCCGGCCAAGTGCCTCGATGGTGCGCGGGTTGCGGACCAGCGCGCCGTGCTCGGCGAGCCGTCGGGCGGCGGCCAACTGGGCGGCGCTGACCAGGAACGGCAGCCCCTCGGGCACTGAGGCGACGGCCAGGTTCGCGGCGGTCGCGGCGGTCTGGGCCAGGGGTACGCCCCGCAGCAGCCCGGCGCCGGCCACCGCGATCGCCGATCCGGCGGCCATCGGGATCGCGGTGCGGGTCAGTTTGCCCAGGCGGGCCTCGACTCCGCTTACCGGTGGTGCCTGCCCGGCCAGGGCGAGACTGCGTCCGGCCTCGGTGTCGGTGCCGGTGGCCACGACCACTGCGTCGCCCCGGCCGGCGGCGATGCTGGTTCCCTCGTAGACCATGGAGGAGCGTTCGGCCACTGCGGCGGCGACAACCGGCTTGTCGGTCTTGGTGACCGGCAGCGACTCGCCGGTCAGGGAGGATTCGTCGGCCTCCAACCCGATGGAGGTCAGCACCCGGCAGTCGGCGGGTACGGCGTCGCCGGATTCGAGCACGATCACGTCGCCGGGTACGAGGTCGTCGGCGGGTACCACCCGTTCGACGCCGTCGCGGCGGACCCGGGCGGTCACCGCCGAACGGGACAGCAACTCGGCGAGCGACTTCTCGGTGTTGCGCTGGTGTACCGCTCCTACCAGCGCGGACGCTCCGACGACCCCGCCGACCAGGGCGGCGTCGACGAGCGAACCGAAGCTTGCGGAGAGCACCGCCCCGGCGGCGAGCACCGGGGTGAGCGGGTTGGCGAGTTCGTCGACGAAGGCGCGGAGCAGCCCACCGGGGCCGGTTGCCTCCCCTGGGCGGTTGGCCTGTCGTCGTTGGGCCTCGGTCTCGGTCAGCCCGTCGCGGTCCGTGCCGAGCTGGTCGATGACTGTGGGCACCGGCATCAGGTGCCAGGCGGTGATCGCGGGCGCGGGTGCGCTGGTCCCCACGGTCAGCCGACCGGCCCGCCAGACGCCGTGGGCGAAGGCCAGTGCCGCCGCACCGTTCACCGAGGCGAGCGTACGGCCGGGGAGCAGGGCCGGGTCGGCGGTGAAGGCACCGAGTGCGCCGAGGCCGGTGCCGGCCAGTCCGATGCGCAGGTTCTGTGCGGTCATCCGCCGGGCCACCCCGGCCGCTTCGATGATCAGGGCGACGACCCGCAGGTCGGTACCGACAAGCAGGTGTGCCCCCCACGGTGGGGAGTCATCCGGGTCGGCGAGGCCCAGTCCACAGTCCGCCGCGGCGAGCGCGGGCCGGTCGCCGGAGACGAGCATCACCACAGCGCCCTCACGTTGCAGGGTGCGTACCGACTCGGTGAGGTGGTCGCCGCCGGGTACCAGTGCGTCGGCGGTGGCGTGCCGGTCCGGGTCACCGCCGGCCACGACGAGTCGCAGGCCGGCCTGCCGGGCGACGGCCGGCAGGGCTTCGACGCCGGGTGCCGGCTCCGGTTCGACCCGCAGCACGGCCGTGAGGGCGTCGGCCTGGGCCAGGCCGAGCAGGGTGCCGCCGCGTTCGCGTAGCCGCCGGCTGTCGTCGGTGTCGCCAGGGTCCCGCACGTCGAGGCGGTCAAGCGGGCCGAGCCGCCAACCGTCCAGGTGGCGTACGTCGTCAGGTGCGGTCGGTTCGAAGAGGGTGAACGCCTGGGCGGCCACTCGGGACGTGTCGACGCCGGGCAGCGGGGCCAGGTCGGCCAGGACACCCCGGTCGGAGCCGAGGATCCGGGCGTCCAGCACCAGCGTGTCGATGCGGTCGAGTTCGCGGAGCACGCTGCGGTCCATCGCGATGACGCCGCGGCGAGCCAGGATCCGGCCGAGTTGGGCCGCGTACCCCTCGCGTCCGCTGCCCGGTGCCTTGGGCAGCGCGGACAGGCCCAGGGCGGCGGCCCGTTTCGGGCCGACCACGGGCGTCGCCGCGGCGAAGGCGGCAGCGCCGCCGGCGAGCATCCGGTTGATGTACCGCTCGACGGAGCCGTCGGGTTTCGGGCAGGGACGGTCGTCGGTGGGGGTACGGGCGACGGCGCGATCCGGTTCGCCGGTGAGCCGGGGTTCGGCCTTTTCCCAGGCTCGTAGCTGGGCCAGCCCTTCGCCCCACTGCACGATCCGCTGGGCGCCGTCGAGCACTATCCCCGTCCAGCCGCCGGTGAGGCCCTGCACCACCGCCTCGGCGAGTGGGAAGAGAAGCTCGGCGCGTGGGTCGCGGCGCAGTCCCAGACCGGCGAGGGCGTGCAGTTTCGGGTGCAGGTCGATGGCGCTGAGCAGTCCGGAGACCTCACCGGGGACCGGCGTGACGGGCAGGATCCGGGTGGCCGCGGAGATGGTCAGGCCGAGCGCGTCGGAGGCGAGCGCGCCGAGGGTACGTGGGGTGCGCGGTCCTTCCTCGGGTGGGTGCGGCGGCGGGATCTCCGGATCGGGTTCGTGCGGGCAGGTGCGTTCGACCCGGGCGATTGTGGCGACCAGTTCGCGGACCTTGGGGCCCGGTGTGTCGACGGCGACCACCACCCGGCCGGACGGGGCGTTGACCCGGGCCCAGTTGACTCCCGGCATTCTTTCCAGCGCCGTCTCGACCTGGCGGGCGAGGGTGTCGCCGCCGTCCTGGCAGACGCCGTGGACCTCGATGTGGTGCCGGCCGGGGCGGGACCACACCCGCCGGCTGGTCAGCCCGGCCGCTCGGGCGAGCCGGGTCGCGACGGCACCGACGCTGCGGGAGGCGGCTTCCACCACCGGAGGTACTCCGACGGCGTCAAACCGCATGTTGCCTCCTACCGTTCGTGCCCGGCGGCCTGGCTTCCCGGCCGGACGTCCCTTATGCCCCCCGGAGCAGGGGAAAGTTTCCCGCTCGGGTGGGCATGGACGGTGGCGGTGGAGGAATTCGAGGTGGGCGACATCGGTACGGGGGGAGGCGAGATGAGTGCGCTGACACGACAGCTCAGTGGGACCCGGGAGTCGTTGCAGATGTTCACCCGCCGGGTGAATGTGCCGTGGCTGGGGGAGGTGGCGGTGCCGCCGCCGGACAAGCTCACGTACTACGCAGGTATCGGGGTGCTGACCGTGCTCCAGGTGATCGAGTGGCCCCTGGCGCTGGTGATCACGGCCGGGCATCTGCTGGCCGACCAGCATTTGTCCGGCCTGGCCAAGGGGCTGGGTGAGGCGTTGGAGTCCGCCTGAGGTAAGCCGCGTCACCCTTGACTTGAAGATGGGTTGAGGTCCGAGGCTTGCCCCATGCTGATCGCCCCGTCTCCGGTACGCGCCGAGTCGTTGTTCGCCCCTCGGCTGCGGGCGATGACAGTGGGCAGCGTGGCGCTCGTCTCGTTGCTGGCGTTCGAGGCGTTGGCGGTCGGCACCGCCATGCCCACTGTCGCCCGTGCGCTCGACGGCCTGGCGCTGTACGGGATCGCGTTCGGTGGTCCCTTCGCGGCCGGCGTGGTGGCGATGGTGCTCTCCGGCATCTGGTGTGACGCCCGGGGGCCGCGGGCGTCGATGTGGTCCGGTCTCGCCGGGTTCGTCGCCGGGTTGCTGCTGGCCGGGGCCGCCACCACCATGGCAACGCTCGTGGTGGGTCGGATCGTGCAGGGCTTCGGCTCGGGTCTGCTGTCGGTGGCGCTGTACGTGATCGTCGCGCAGGCGTACCCGGAACGGCTGCACCGCCGGATCTTCGCCGCGTTCGCCGCGGCCTGGGTGGTTCCGTCGCTTGTCGGGCCGGTGGTGGCGGGGTTGGTCGTGGAGCACGTCGGTTGGCGGTGGGTGTTCCTGGCGGTGCCGGCGGTGGCGGTGCCGGCGGGGCTGCTGATCCATCCGGGCTTGCGGTCGATGGGCGCGGTCGGTGCGAGCCGCTGGTCCGTCGGGGCGTTGGCCCGGATCGGTTGGGCGTGTGGGGCGGGGGTGAGCGCCGCACTGCTGCACATCGGGGGTCAGCAGCGCGGCGTCGCCGCCGTGACGCTTGTCGGGCTGGCCCTGGCCGGCCTGCTGATCTGCGTTCCGCGACTGCTACCGGCGGGGTTCCTGCGGGCTGCTCGCGGCCTGCCGACAGTGGTCGGCCTGCGCGGGTTGGCCTCGGCCGCGTTCGTGGGTGCCGAGGTGGTGATCCCGTTGATGCTGTCGCGTGAGCGGGGGTTCACGCCCACGGCTGCGGGGCTGGTGCTGACCACCGGCGCGCTCTCCTGGTCGCTCGGCTCCTGGGTGCAGGGGCGGATCAGTTCGCCCCGGTCCCGGAGCACGTTGCCGAGGGCGGGCCTCAGCTGCATCACTGTCGGTACCGCTGTGGTGGGGGTTTGCGTGTTTCCGGCAGTGCCGGTGTGGGTGGGCGTTGTCGGCTGGGCGGTCGCCGGGCTCGGCATGGGCCTGCTCTATCCGTCGCTGTCGGCGCTCACCCTGGAGTTGTCGGGAGCCGGCGAGCAGGGGCGTAACAGCTCTTCCCTGCAACTGTGCGACTCGTTGGCGGCGGCGACGGTGCTGGCGCTCACCGGTGCGGTACTCGCCGCAGGGGTGGCACCGGGGCGGTTCGACTACGGGGTCACCCTCGCCGTCGCGGCCGGGCTGGCGCTGGTCGGGGCCCTGCTCGCCGGTCGGGTCGTGCCCACGCCGGGTACCGCGTCGGTCTGACCGGGCCGGGGTGGCGCCGAGCAGCGCCGGGTGGCGGGTGGATTGCCGAAGCGGCAGTGCGCGGTCGGGGCAGCCGGCAGGATGAGCTGGCGATGACCTTCCTGACGCTGCTGCCGCTGGCCGTGGTGATGGTCGCCGGCACCCAACTGGTGGCGGCGGTCTTCTTCGCCTCGTCCGACCGGCCACGGGCCGCCTCGCTGGGATACCTGGCGGGCGCGGCGATCGTCGTCTTCGGCGGTACGACGGTGGCGTGGCTGGCGGTCCACCTGTTCAAGCTCAATTTCTCCGGTACGGGGCGGGGCACCGTCGAACGGTGGCTCGACTGGTTCGTCCTGGCGCTGCTCGCGGTACTGGCTGTGGTGGTGTTCCTACGCCGGCACTCGGGGCCGCCACGGTGGATGGGCCAGCTCCAGCACGCCAGCCCCGGGTACGCGCTGAAGGTGGGCCTGCTGCTGTTCCTGGGCATGCCCTCCGACGACCTGACCATGGCCACCGTCGGGGCCAGCGCCGCCCGGCACGACCTGCCGTGGTGGCATCTGCTGCCCTTCGTGCTGCTCACCCTGGTCCTGCTCGCTCTCCCGCTGCTGGCGTTGCTGCTGCTCGGTCGTCGGGCAGCGGTGGTGCTGCCGCGTATCCGGGACTGGGCGGACAGCCACTCCTGGCTGGTCAGTGAGGCGGTCATCGCGCTCTTCGCGGTGATCACGGTGCTCGACCTGGCGAAGTGAGTCCGCTCACAGCCGGTCACGTCGTGGCCGGCTCGTTCCGTCGAGCGGACAGGCGACGAGGGAGGTTGACATGCGCGTACTTGTCACCGGCGCGGGTGGCACGCTGGGCCGCGAGGTGCTGCCCCGGCTGGTCGACGCGGGGTTCGAGGTACGGGCCACCAGCCGCCGGCCGCGTACCGGATCGGGGGTCCGGTGGGTGGTGGCGGACCTCGCCACCGGCGAGGGGCTCGCCTCGGCGGTGACCGACGTGGACGCGGTGCTGCACCTGGCGTCCTCGCCTACCAGGCGGACCCACCAGATCGACGTGCTCGGCACCCGCCGCCTGGTCGCCGCCGCAGCCGCCGCCGGAGTGACGCACCTGGTGTACGTCTCGATCGTCGGCGTGGACCGGGTGCCCTACTCCTACTACCGGCACAAGCTCGCCGCCGAGCAGGTGATCGCCAACGGCGAGGTGCCGTGGACGGTGTTGCGGGCCACCCAGTTCTTCCCGTTCATCGACGAGCTGCTGCGCCTGTCCAGCAAGCTCGGCCCGGTCGTCGGTGACCGGGCGGTGCTGGCCCAGCCGGTCGACGCCGGCGAGGTGGCGGACAAGCTGATCGAGCTGCTCCAGGCCGGAGCGCGCGGCGGCATCGTGGAGTACGGCGGCCCCGAGGTGCAGCGCTTCGACGCGGCGGTACGGGCCTGGCGGCAGGCGCGCGGATCCCGCCGTCCACTGCTGCCGATCCGGTTCCCCGGTCGACTCGGCCGGGAGCTGCGGTCGGGTGGCCTGGTCACCGAAGCCCGACCGGCGGGCCGGCGGACCTGGGCCGACTACCTGTCCGACACGTACGGGCGAACGCCGGTTCGTTGACACCTGTTCGGGTTCACGTTCGCCCTACCGTCGAGCCATGCTCACGTTCGTCATCACAAGTCTGCTGTACGTCTGCGGGTTCGTCTTCCTGTACGGGGTGATCCGGCTCGCGGTGCGGCACGCCCTGGAGGACATCGAGGTGCGCCGCGTCCAGGCCGCCCGGGCGGAGGAGATGGCCGCCTCCCGGGACCGGGCGATGCTGGAACGGCACGGCTTCCTGACCAACGGCGGCTGACCGGCACGTACACCGGGCGGTCCCTGCCCGCGTCGCCGACTCAGGATGCGACTATCACAGGCGTGATGGGAACGCTGAAGACCGAGCCCGCTCGCACCCGTACCGACCTGCTGGCTCCGCCGGTCGCCGCCGCGCTCGCCCAGTGGCCGGCCGGCTCTCCGGTGGACGTCGACGCGGTGCTTGTCGCGCCGATCGACGCCGACCTCGCCGACACCGCGGCGTTCTGTGCCGCGTACGACGTCGGGCTGGACGAGTCGGCCAACTGCGTGGTGGTGGCAGGTAAGCGCGAGGGGGTGACCCGGTACGCGGCCTGCCTGGTGCTGGCCACCACCCGGGCCGACGTGAACGGGGTGGCCCGCCGGGCGCTTGACGTACGCAAGGCGAGCTTCGCGCCGATGGCGGACGCGGTCGAGCTGACAGGCATGGAGTACGGCGGGATCACGCCGATCGGGCTGCCGTTGCAGTGGCCGATCCTTGTCGACGCGCGGGTGGTGGCCATGCCCTACGTGGTGATCGGGTCGGGCGTACGGCACAGCAAGATCGCGCTGCCGGGCCCGGCGCTGGCCGCACTGCCCGGCGCGCGGGTGGTGGAAGACCTGGCCAGGCCGGTCTGACCGTCGACAGACGTCGATGTCGTTGCACGTGAAACATCAACGGCGTCGATGGCCGGACGTCAGTGTGCGGCGGCCTCCCGCTGCTCGACCTCGGTGAGGGCGGCCAGCAGGGTGGCCGGTTCCTGCGCCCCGGCGACCGCGTACCTGCCGGCGAGTACGAAGGTGGGCACGCTCGTCACCCCGAGCTGCCGGGCGGCGGCCAGCTCGGCCCTCAACTCGGCCACCCCTGCGTCGGAGTCGAGGAAGTGGCGGGCCTCGTCGCCGTCCAGCCCGACGGTGGCGGCGACCCCGGCCAGCGCCTCCCGGGAGCCGATGTCGACGCCGTCGGTGAAGTGGGCCCGGTGCAGCGCCTCGACCATCTCGCCGTCGCGGTCCCGCTGACCGGCCCAGGTGGTCAGCCGGTGCGCGTCGAAGGTGTTGGCGGCGATCGCCCGGTCGTAGCGCAGGTCCAGACCGACGCTCGCGCCGACCTCGACGACCCGGGCGACCATTTGCCGGGCCTGCTCCTGGCCGCCGAACTTCTCGGCCAGCACGTCGAGCGTCGGGCGCGGCGACGGAACCGGCGACGGGTCCAACTGGAAGGGCCGGTGCCGGACTGTCACCTTGCCGTCGTACGACGCGAGCGCCTCGGTGAATCGGCGGCGGCCGATCCAGCACCAGGGGCAGACCACGTCAGCGTAGATGTCGATCTCCATGACCGGGGACAACCCGCTGGCCGGCAGGTCTGTTCCCGACTGCCGCCCAGGTCACTGCCCGGGTCAGGCGGTCTGCTCGCGGACCTGCCGCTTGAGCCGGGCGAGGATGGCGGTGCCACCGCGCACCCGCAGCGGACTGATCGCCTGCGCCAGGCCCATCCGTTGGTAGAGGTCGTCCGGGACGGCGAGGACCTGTTCCGGGGTGGCGCCGGCCAACCCCTCGGCGAGGATGCCGGCGAACGCCCGCGTGGTGGGTGCCTCAGGTGGGCAGTCGAACAGGGTGGCGACGGTGCCCTCGGGCGTCACCTCGGCGCGCAGGAAGAACGGGGTCTGGCACTCCACGACCTGTTCCATGCTCTCGTGTCCGGGGTGCCCGGCGGGCAGCGGCGGCACGGCGTCGGAGTACTCCAACAGCATCTCCAGCACCAGATCACGGGGTGCCCCGGCGAACTCGTCGACGATCTCGGCCAGCTTGCTCGGCATCTCGGGCATTCGGCCAGGCTACCGCCGTCGCCGCGGGGTCGACGTGTCGGCCGGTGCCCCGGACCGGAGGCGTCCGGGCCGGGGACGCCGCCTCACACAGTGGGTGACTGCTCGCTGATCTCGCTGAGGGCCGACGTGGGGTCGAGCTGCATGGCGAGGTCACCGAGGGAGACGATCCCGACCAGCTTCCGCTCGTTGTCGCAGACGAGTACGCGCCGGATGCCACGCTCACGCATCAGCGACGCGGCCTCACCCGCCGTGCAGAACTGCTCGATCATGACGACCTCGCGGGTGACTATCGAACCGATGGTGGTGGTGTTGGCGTTGGCGTTCTCCGCCACCGCGCGTACCACGATGTCGCGGTCGGTCAGGATGCCGGCCAGGTTCGCGCCGTCGGTGACGACGACGTCGCCGATGTCGGCCTCCTTCATCACCCTGGCCGCCTCGTCGAGGGTGGTCTCCGCAGGCAGGTAGATCACCTGCCTGGTCATCACGTCTGCGACCCGGTAACCGGTCATGAGAGCCCCTCCAGAGAAACGTCGAGCCGATCAGACTGCGGTACCCCGTCACCTGACGGCTACACCATGTTCCGCCCTACCCGCTCGACAGTTTCTCCACCAGGTCCGCCACCGGCAGCTCGGCGCGTTCCCCGGTCGCCCGGTCGCGCAGCTCGACGTACCCGTCGGTCAGGCGGCGTCCGACCACGACGGTGCGCGGGATGCCGATCAGCTCGGCGTCGGTGAACTTCACCCCGGCGGAGACGGTGGTCCGGTCGTCCACAAGCACCCGCAGGCCCGCGTCGGCGAGCCGGGCACCGAGGTCGAGCGCCGCGTCGAGCTGCGGACCCTTGCCGGCGGCCACCAGGTGTACGTCGCACGGCGCGACAGACGCCGGCCACACCAGTCCCCGCTCGTCGTGGTGCTGTTCGGCGATCGCCGCCACCGCCCGGGACACCCCGATCCCGTAACAGCCCATGGTGGGCCGGACCGGTTTGCCCTGCGGACCGAGGACGTCCACGGCGAAGGCGTCGGTGTAGCGGCGACCGAGCTGGAAGATGTGCCCGATCTCGATGCCCCGGCGCATGGTCAACCGACCGGTGGCGCAGGCCGGACAGGGGTCACCGGGGCGCACCTCGGCGGCCTCGACAGTGCCGTCGGGGGTGAAGTCCCGGCCGCACACCACGTTCGTGGCGTGCCGGCCAGCCTCGTTCGCGCCGGTCAGCCAGGCGGTACCCGGCACGACGCGGGGGTCGACCAGGTAGCGGACCCCGAGCTTGTCGAAGATCTGCGGCCCCAGGTAGCCCCGGACCAGCTCGGGATGCTCGTCCCAGGCGTCGAAGACGTCCACGGTGGCCGGTGCCAGCGCGGCGGCCAGCCGCTTCAGGTCGACCTCCCGATCGCCGGGCACCCCGACCACAAGCAGTTCGGGTGCCTCGACGCCCGGTCGGCGTACCGTCAGCACGACGTTCTTGAGCGTGTCGGCGGCCGACCAGTCGTCCCGGCCGGCCAGCCGGCGGTCGTTCGCCAGCGCGATCAGGCTGGCGATCGTCGGCGTCTCGGGGGTGTCGTGCACCTCGGTGAGCGGCTGCGCCTGCGGGTCGCCGGCCGCCGGGGCGGGCGTGGTCACCGCCTCGGTGTTTGCCGCGTGGTCGCAGTCGGTGCAGCCGACGTAGGTGTCCTCGCCGACCGGCGTGGTGGCCAGGAACTCCTCCGAGGCGGAGCCGCCCATCGCGCCCGACATCGCGTGCACCACCGTGTAGTCCAGGCCGAGCCGGTCGAAGATCTCCTGGTACGCCGCGCGGTGCCGGGCGTACGCGGCCCGCAGGCCCTCGTCGTCCAGGTCGAAGGAGTACGCGTCCTTCATCAGGAACTCACGCCCCCGGAGCAGGCCGGCGCGCGGGCGGGCCTCGTCGCGGAACTTGGTCTGGATCTGGAACAGCGTCACCGGGAAGTCCCGGTACGAGGTGAACAGATCCTTGACCAGCAGCGCGGCCAACTCCTCGTGGGTCGGTGCCAGCAGGTGCTCGGCACCGCGCCGGTCGGCCAGGGTGAAGATGTCGTCGCCGTACTCGGTCCACCGTCCGCTGGTGCGGTACGGCTCGGCCGGCAGCAGCGCCGGAAAGTGCACCTCCTGGTCGCCGATCGCGGTCATCCCGGCCCGCACGATCTCGGTGACCCGGTCCAGCACCAGCCTGCCCAGCGGCAGCCAGGTGTAGCCGCCCGGCGCGGCCCGCCGGATGTACCCGGCCCGCAGCAACAGCCGATGACTCGGCACCTCCGCGTCCGCCGGATCCTCCCGCAGGGTCCGGATCAACGACGTAGACATCCGCAACATCACCCCCGCACCCTAAAACCTCAATCCCCACCCCAACGACCCCTTTCTCCACCCCACCGCGGGGGTGGGGCCTGGCGTGGATGCGGGACGGGGTGGTGGTGGGGGTTACGGGTCGGGGGTGGTGAGGCCGGCGCGGTGGGCTATGACGGCGAGGGCGGTGCGGTCGCGGGCGTTCAGTTTGGTGAGCAGGCGGCTGACGTACGTGCGGGCGGTGGCCGGGCTGATGAAGAGCGCGCGGCCGATCTCGTCGTTCGTCTCGCCCAGCCCCACCCGGGTCAGCACGGCACGTTCCCGGTCGGTGAGCACGGCGAGCCGAGGATCGGGCGGCGGCTGCTTCGGCGCGGCGGCGAGCCGTTCCATGACCCGGCGGGCGACAGTGGGTGAGAGCAGGTTTCCGCCGGCCGCAGCCGTGTGCACAGCCCGCCGGAGGTCGTCGGAGGGGGTGTCCTTGAGCAGGTAGCCGGCGGCACCGAGGGCGACCGCCTCGATGATGTCCGCGTCGTCGTCGAAGGTGGTGAGGATCAGCACCCGGGTGGCGGCGAGGGCGTCGTCGGCGCGGATCGCCGCGGTGGCGGCCAGGCCGTCCATCACCGGCATCCGGATGTCCATGAGTACGACGTCCGGCCGCAACTGGCGGGCCAGGCGCAGACCGGATCGGCCGTCGGCGGCCTCACCGACCACTGAGAGCTGCGGGTCGGCCGCCAGCAGGGTACGGATCCCGGCTCGGACGAGATCCTGGTCGTCGACCACAAGCACGCTTGTCATACCGGCTCCAGGGGTAGTACCGCGCGTACCACGAAACCCGTCTGCCGGTGCCCGGCGGTGAGCGTGCCACCGAGGCTCTTGGCCCGTTCCCGCATGCCGGCGATGCCGTGCCCGGACCGGACCGCCGCCTGCGGGCCCTCGGAGCCGGTGTCGGCGACGGTGACGGTGAGCTGACCGGCGTGCTGTTCGGCGTGGATCTCGACGCGGCTACCGGCGGAGTGCCGGACCACGTTCGTGACCGCCTCCTGCACGATCCGGAACGCGGCGGCCTCCACGGGTGCCGGCAGGGGCGTGTCGACGGCCACCCGCACGTCGACGTCGAATCCGGCGGCGGAGGCGGCCCGGGTGACCGCGTCGAGGTTGGCCAGCGAGACGACGGTGCGTGGCGGGTCGCCAGGTGACCGCAGCAGCGTCACCGTCCGCCGCAGGTCGTCCATGCTGCGGCGGGCGGTGGACCGGATCAGCTCCAGCGCCGACCGGGCGGCGGCCTCGTCACGGCCCAGTGCCTCCCGGGCTACGTCGGCGTGCAGTGCGATCACCGAGGTGGTGTGGCCGAGGGAGTCGTGCAGGTCCCGGGCGATGGCCATTCGTTCGTCCCGCAGCCGGGCCTGTGCCTCCTGCCGGTACCGGGCCTCGGTCAGCTCGGCGATCCGTCGGGCGTCCGCCTGCGCGGTCCGCCGGGACCGCAGGCTGTCGCCGAGGGCGATGGCCGCACCCATCAGCAGGACGTGTCCGGCCAGTTCGTAGCCGACGACGAAGGAGAAATCCTGCCCCTCGGCGAGCCGGAAGACCACCGAGACCATGATCACCAGCACGGCGGCGACGATCGAGGCGGTGATCCGGCCGTGTTCGGCTGCGGAGAACAGGGCGGCGGCCACCGGCACCGCCAGGCCGATGGCCGGGTGGCCGGCGGCGTAGTAGGCGAACAGGCCGAGCACGCTGACGGCCAGCACCAGCACCGGGTAGCGCCGCCGCACCAGCATCAACGCGCCCAGGCCTACCGCCCACAGGTACGCGACCCGGTCCGGCCCGTGCCGGCCACCCTCGTTCGCGCTGATGACTATCGACACGGTGACCGCGACGCCCACGCCGAGGAGCACGTCGGTGACCCAGGGACGTACCCTCCGCTGCGTCGACTGGCCGGCCACGATTTTCAGCGTACGGCGAGCTCAGGCCGGCCGGAGTCGTCGGCAGGCGACACCGGCAGTCGCCTGCCGACGTACTTCGAGCGGGTCCGTGAGCGGATGGCGTGGCCGCCGATCGTTCCTAGCGTTGCCGGCATGAACACGTCAGCACGCCCGGCTCTCGGGCTTCCGTTGCTCACCCTGCTCGGGCTGGCACTGCTCGGACTGCCCCGGGTCGTGCTGCACGACCTGGACCTGGTACACGAGCGCACCTTCGTCAACCTGCTGCTGGTGGTCGTACCGCCGATCGTGTGGATCACAGTGGCGCTGGTGAAGCGGGTACCCAACCCGTTCCTGACCCTGCTCGTCGTCGGTCTGCTGTACGGCGTCCTGCTGGCAGTCACCCACCAGCTGCTCTGGCAGGTGGCCTTCGACGAGCAGCCCATCCTCGGCGGCAACCTGGCAGATCTCGCGCCGGGAACGCAGGAAGTCATCGTGCGGTTCTTCGCCGCGATCAGCAGCCTCTTCACCGGCGTCATCGTCGGCGTCGTCTCAGGCGTGATCGCCTGGGCCCTCTCCCGCGTGCGTCCCTGAGGAGGATCTTGGTGCGGTAGCGCCCTTCCAGGGCGTCCCCGCACCAAGATCTGCGGAAGGAGTCTCGGTGACCGTCGCGACGTTCTAGATTCGGGTACTGGTGGGGGTCGCCGTCTGAGGTGGGGGTGGGGGCGTTGTTTGCTGATGTGCGGAAGGTGGAGGTTGGCGTACTCGATGTGGGTTACGTCGACGCCGGTCCGCCGGACGGGCCGGCGGTGCTGCTGCTGCACGGCTGGCCGTACGACATCCACAGCTTTGCCGAGGTCGTGCCGCTGCTCACCAGCGCCGGCCACCGGGTGCTCCTGCCGTACGCGCGCGGCCACGGCACCACCCGGTTCCGGTCCGCCGACGCGGTGCGCAACGCCGAGCCGGCCGCCCTCGCTGTCGACACCGTCGCGTTCCTCGACTCGCTGGGAATCGAGCGGGCGACGCTTGCCGGGTTCGACTGGGGTGCCCGTAGCGCCGGCATCGTCGCCGCGCTCTGGCCCGACCGTTGCCGGGGCCTGGTCGCGGTGAGCGGCTACCTGATCGACGGCCAGGCGGCGGGCCGGGTGCCGCTGCCCCCGGTGGCCGAGCACGCCTGGTGGTACCAGTACTACTTCGCCACCGAACGCGGTCGGGAGGGCTACGCGCGGAACACCCGCGACTTCGCCAGACTGATCTGGCAGACGGCCTCGCCGAAGTGGGACTTTGACGACGCGACATTCGAGCGCAGCGCGACGGCGTTCGACAACCCGGACCACGTCGACATCGTCATCCACAACTACAGGTGGCGGCTGGGCCTCGCCGACGGGGAGCCGCAGTACGCGGACCTGGAGGAGCGGCTGGCCGGCAAACCGCCGATCACCGTGCCGACGATCACCCTGGAGGGGGACGCCAACGGCGCACCCCACCTGCCACCCCAGGTGTACGCCAAGCAGTTCACCGGCCCGTACGAACACCGCACGGTGAGCGGCGGGGTGGGGCACAACCTGCCACAGGAGGCACCGCAGGCTTTCGCCGACGCGGTACTCGCCGTCGCCTCCCGCTGACCGGGTGGCGGCTGTTGACCTCGCGTGAGGTGCTTGCGGTTGAGCGTGTGGCGGATCTGCGGGTGGCAGTACTCGCAGAAGAAGTTGCCTGACCACCCATCCCGCCGGACCAGCGCTCGGTGGTCCGCCCGGTTGCGGCGACGCCGCTGATCCACTCCGGTTGCGGCATCATGCGGCCTCCGGCGGCTGGGAAGCCCCCAGATGCCGCAACCGGAGAGCGCCGGACGCCCACCTCGGCGTTCCGGTGCCGATCACACCGGAACCATGTCTCAACTCTGCTCAGTGTGCGGGTCAGCCGCGCTTGGTGTTGGCGACGAAGTGACGCCAGGCGGTGGGGGTGAAGGTGAGCACCGGGCCGGTGGCGTCCTTGCTGTCGCGTACGCCGACCACGCCGGACAGGTTGTCGGCCACCTCGACGCACTCGCTGCTGCCGCTGCGGGTGGACTTGCGCCAGGTCGCGCCGGTCAGATCGTGGACCACGACTCCATCACTTCCTTCATCAGCAGCTCGGACTGTCCCTTGGGGAGGGCGACGCTGCGGATCCCCTCCCACCTCGCATGCAGGGTAGCGAGTTCGTCGGCCCTGTCGATCGTCGCGCCGCCGACGTGATTCTCCAGGTAGCCGACCCAGTCGCCGTCGGCCCCCCGGGCCAGGGCGAACGGGCCGTCGAGCCCAACATGCACGCTGACCTCGGCCGAAATGACGTGAATCAGCACGCCGCCGCGCTTCACGCAGTCGAGCAGGTGCCCGATCTGCTGCGTCATGATGCCCCGGAAGCTCTCGTCGGCCCGGCGCAGCGTGGCCTCCTCGATCACCGCGATCAGGATCGGCGGATCCGGCCGGGTCAGGATCGCCTGCCGGTCCATTCGCACCGCCAGCCGCCGCTCCACCTCGTCGTCGCTGAGCATGTCGTCGGCGCGGATCACCGCGCGGGCGTAGTGCTCGGTCTGGAGCAGACCCGGGACCAGCGTCGGGTGGTAGCAGCGCAACTGCGTGGCACTGCGCTCGGCGTCCAGCCAGGGGCGCAGGAAGTGCGGTTGGCCGTGCAGCTCGGCGATGCGCAGCAGGCCCAGCAGCAGGCCGTCGCTGTTCAGCACCTCGTCGGCCCGCTTGAGGAAGAGCCTGTCGAACGGGCGTTGCCCCAACTCGATCGCGGAGATCTGTGAGCCGGAGAAGTGCACCTGCCTGCCGAAATCCTCCTGGGTCAGGTCGGCGGCCAGCCGCAGCCGACGCAACTGCGCCCGGATCAGTTCGGCGGTCGGCTCGGATTCCACAGTGCCTCCACGATCGATCGGCTGCTCGGACGGGCTTCCCCGCCGGGGGGCGATCGCACCACGACCGGCGGCGGTGCCTTCCGACAGTAGTCGCCTGGTCACCACACTGTCACTGGCGGTCCTGCTCCCATCCATCGGGGACGGGGTGGGACTGCGCCGGGGCCGCCCCGCTATCCCCCGTGTCGGGGCGGCCCCTTCCCATTCGCCGCAGGAGGTGGAGATGCCCGACCCGAACCGAATGCCCGTGCCGCGCCGCGGCCCGGCGGCCGATCGGCCCCGGCGGCGCCCGCTGGACGGGCCGCAGCATCTGCCGCTACGCCCGCTCTGGTTGTGCCGCGCCTGCGGGCTGTCCTGGCCGTGCGCCGAGGCCCGGCTGCTGCTCCGCGTCGAGTACGACAACCGTTGGCTGGACCTGGCGGTCTACCTGTCCGGGCTCTACTACGAGGCGACCCATGACCTGTTCCGGCTCGACCCGGAGGGCGGCCCGACCCCGCGCGAACTGTTCCAGCGGTTCGTGGCCTGGGGCCCGTACCGTCGGCCGGCTGTCGCCCTGCCGCCCGCCTGCACCGGCCGTTGCCGTACCAACTGACCGGCCCGGAATCGGCCCTGCGCCGCTGTACCAGGGCCGGCGGGGCGGTGTCTGCCGGATTGAGGTCGGCGGGCACGGTAGCGGCCCGGCTCTGCGCTCACCGGCCCGGTTCTGCGCCGACCGGCCCCGGGCGGGGCCGGTCGGCGGAAGGATCAGGAAGCGGTGGTGTCGTCGCCGGAGACGAACGCGACCGATCGGCGGCGTCGGGCGAGCAGCAGCACGATGCCCGCCGCGACCATGGCGAGACCGGCTCCGGCGATCAGCCCGGCCTGCGGCCCGGTGACCGGCAGGCCACCACCGCCACCGTTGTCGTCGTCCTTCTTCGCGGCGACCACGACGGCGTACCCGTCCTGGTTGTCGCTGGCGTCGACGTCGGCCGCCGGTACGGCTACGGCGTTCGCCGGCAGCACGGTCCGCTCCGGGGCGGAGCGGGCGCTGATGCCGTCGGTCAGGCCCTCGACCTGCACGGTCCCGCCGGCCAGAGTGACAGGGGCCTTGCTGTCGGCAGGCACCGTCACCAGGTTGTACAACTCGACAGCGGAGTGGACGTCGTCGTCCGGCTCGCTGTTCTCGCCGGGCGGTACGAGCGCGAGCGAATCGTAGGTGCAGACCGCCGACCGTCCGTCGTCGCCGACTGCGCACTCCTGCGGCGGCTGGGTGAAGGTCACGCCCTCAGGCAGGCCCAGGGTGACGGTGACACCGCTTACCGCCTTCACACCATGGTTGGCGATCCGGTACCGCACCGCGCCCGTCTCTCCCGGGTTCAACGTCCCGGTGGTTTCCAGCCGGCCGCCGGCACCGACGCGCACCGACTGCTTGACGTCCGGCGCCACCACCGACAGGTCGGCTTCGGCATCGTCGACGAGCGTGACAGTGAACTCTCTGGTCTCGGTGACCCGCTCCCCGTCCTCGCCCCAGATCATGTAGGCCTCGATCTGGATCTTGCCCTCGAAGGGCTCCTTTACTGATCCGGTGCTTACGGAGATGGGGTAGTCCACAGTGCCGCCGGGTGCCGGCAGCAGCTCCGGACCCGTGGACGTGCCGGCGCCGGCGCGGCAGTACCAACCAGCAGAGTCGCCGTCACACTCGCCGGAAGCACCACCCTGCCCCCAGAGGAACCAGGCTCTGTCCTGCCAGGCCACTTCGTCGGGCCGGACGCGATACTCGATCACACTCGGGGTCTCATCGGTCAGATTGGTGACCTTCAGGTGGAGCGTCTTCCTGGTGAACCCGACAGGAATCGTCGTACCGGTCAACTCGAACGTGAACTTCGGATCCGGGTCGACCGCCGAGGCGGGACCGGCGGGGAGAGCGATCCCGCCAACGAGAACCAGCGCGGCAGCGGCTGTCAGCGACAGCCAGCGACGACCAACGGCCACAGCAGAATCCTTCAGGTGTACGGAGCATGAACGGGGCGTGTGGTTCAGGACACTACTCGCGACCGGCCGACTGCGGTGCCCCCCGCTCAGCCGGAGCGCGCCACCCGGAAGCCCACGTCGTCGACGGTGAAGGTCGGATGGCTGCGGCGGCGTACCGAGGCGCGGCAACTCCAGTGCTCGTCGAACCATCCGCCGCCCCGGAGCACCCGGTAGCTGCCGTAGACCTCCGCGTCGTAGATGTCCCAGCACCAGTCCCACACGTTGCCCAACATGTCGTACAGGCCCCAGGTGTTGGGTTGCCGGCCACCGACCTCGTGGAGGTGTCCGCCGGAGTTGTCGCGGTACCAGGCGATCTCGTCGAGTGGCCCGTACCGGGGGCCGGTCGTGCCGGCCCGGCAGGCGTACTCCCACTCGGCCTCGGTGGGCAGCCGGTAGCCGTCGGCGGAGCCGTCCCAGTCGACGCGTTCACCGTCGACCCGGTACGCCGGCCGCAGCCCTTCCCGCGCCGAGCGGGCGTTGCAGAACCGGATCGCGTCCCGCCAGGAGACGCTCTCGACCGGCCGCCGGTCACCCGGGGAGGCGCTGGGACGCTCGCCGGTGACCTGCGCGTACTCGGCCTGGGTGACCGGGAAGGCGGCGAGCTGGTACGCCTCGACCTCGACCGACCACCGACGCTCGGTCCGTCGGTCGGAGAGCTGCACCAGCCCGGCGGGGATGGACACCATCACCCGTGCAGTGTCGATGACGTCCGCCACGTTCCCCCGCTCGGGGCACCGCCACACGGGTGGCCGATGCAAAACTTCCGGTGGTAGGCAGGGGTTCCTTCCCTACTCGCAGGTCGGAGGAGTGAGCGTGCGCTGGCGCAGTTACGTCGCGGTCGGGGACAGCTTCACCGAGGGTCTTGACGACGCGTACCCGGACGGCAGCTTCCGGGGTTGGGCGGATCTGGTGGCCACCCGGCTCGCCGCCGAGGTCGGCCCCGATTTCGCGTACGCCAACCTGGCCATCCGGGGGCGGACCTTCCCGAGTGTGGTGGCCGAGCAGGCACCGGCGGCGCTGGCGATGAAGCCCGACCTGATCAGCTTCGCGGCAGGTGGCAACGACGTGCTGCGTCGCAGCTTCGACCCGGACGCCCTGGTCAGCCGTTTCGACGAGGTGGTCGGCCGGCTGCGCAGCGGCGGTGCCGACGTGCTGTTGTTCCGGTTCGCCGACGTGATGGCACGGCTGCCCGGCCAACGGCTGATCGCGCCCCGGGTCGCCCTGCTCAACCGTGCCGTCGGGGAGACCGCCGAGCGGCACGGCGCGATCCTTGTCGACCTGTACGCCGACGACACGTACCTGAACCCGTTGCTCTGGAGCACCGACCGGCTGCACCTGTCCCCGGCCGGGCACCGCCGCGTCGCCGGCCAGGTGCTCACCGCGCTCGGCGTCGGCTGCGACGAGGAGTGGCTGCTGGTCCCGCCGAACCCGGAGCCCACCCCCTGGCTCTCCGCCCGCACCGCCGACCTCCGCTGGGCCGGTCAACACCTGGCCCCCTGGATCAAGCGCCGCCTCACCGGCCGCTCCTCCGGCGACACCCGCACCGCCAAACGCCCCACCCTCACCCCCCTAACCGACTAACCCACCCCACCCCACCCACCCACCCACGCACCCCCCGTTCACTTCGTTGATCATGAAGTTATTGCCCGATTTGGAGATCAACTAGGGCAATAACTTCATGATCAACGGGGCGGGGCAGGGGCGGGGGTGGGGCGGGGGTGGGGTGGGGTGGGGTGGGGTGGGGTCAGTGGAGGTGGCGGGTCCAGGTTCTGGTTTGGGTGGGGCCGGTGCCGAGGGTGGTGTCGGTCGGGGTGGTGACGACGATCGTGTCGTCGGAGAGGACCTGGACCGTCGGGGGGTGCTCGCCGTTGGCGAGGCGGCGGAGTTCGGGTGCGTCGAGGTAGCGGTCACCCGTCCAGTAGCCGACGTTGCCCCACGGATTGGTGACCACCAGCAGGCCACCGTTGACCGCGCCTACCGAGTTCGTGTCGGGTGGCAGTTGCGTCAGCTCCTGCCACCGGTCGCCTACCAACCGCCACACCCGATTCGTGGACGAGATGTCGAAGTTGTCGTGGCTCATGTTGATCAGCCACACGTCCCGACCGTCGGGTGAGACAAGCAACCGGGCGGCACCCGCAACGGCTGGCAGTTTCCGCCATGTCGCGCCGTCGTCGTCGCTCACCGCGACGGTCAGCCGGCCACCGTTTCGGATCGTCACCCAGATCCGACCGTCTCCGCCGTCGATCAGATCCTTGTCGGCCTCATCGCTCAGGGTCACCGGGGGTTGGGTCGGCACTGTTGCCGCACCGATCCGGCCGAGTTCCCATTCGGCGCAATCTATTTCGATCAGTTTGCCGCTTCCCGGACATTGGAGCAGGTACCCGCGCCGGGTGGCCACGCTGAGCTTGGTGACCTCCGGTGGGGCTTCCCGAGGATGCTCGCTGAAGGAGGCACCGCCGTCGGTAGTGACCAGGTAGCCGTCGGGTACGCCCACGGTGAGGTTCCGGCCGTCCACCGGCAGCAGGTAGTACCTTCCCGCCGGTCGGGGTTTGTTGGCCGTGCCCGGCAGTGGCGTCCGCTGCCAGGTCACACCCCCGTCGACGGTACGTGCGAGGTCGAGCCGGCAGTCGGTCCGGTCGCTGTCGTCGGGGTCGCAGGTGTCGAAGAGGGCCCAGCCGTGCCGGGCGTCGACGAAACGCAGTTCGGCCAACCTGCCAGCGACCCCCACCGGGTTCACCTTCCGCTCGAGCACCTGACCGCCAGGTGACGGGGTCGGTTCGGGCGGGTCGTTGGGCGGCGGGCAGGATGGTGAGCGCCTTGAGCAGCACCACCCGGTCCGGGTTCGGACCGGGCACGTGCTCCTCCCGCTGCCGAGCCAGGTGACGCACGGCGGTACGGACCCGGCGGAGCCGGCTGGTGGCCAGGTTCCAGGCCACCCGGCGGACGAACGCCGACGGGTCGTCGTACCCGCTGATCCGGTCCCAGCGCTCAAGGGTCCGGCAGAACGCCTCCTGGGTGAGGTCCTGTGCCTCGGCGTGATCACCGAGGTACGCGTAGAGCTGCACCGCCACCCGCTGGAAGTGCGCCTGGTAGAACTCGCTGAATTCCACAGGTGGTGGGTCGGCCCCTGGTGGCGCTGCGGTCATGGCGGTCCTCGTGTTCGGTGGCAGTCAGGAGTGTCACGCCTGGCGGACCAGATCCGCTGCACCCGAATTGCGATGGCCGAGCGAAGCCCGGCGTACTTTGGGGACCATGTCTGTGCCGAACGATCCCGATCCCCGACTTCAGTCGTACGCGGACCCGCAGCGACTGGTCACCACCGACTGGCTGGCCGAGCATCTGGGCGACGACGGTCTCGTGGTCGTCGAGTCCGACGAGGACGTCCTGCTCTACGACAGTGGCCACATCCCCGGTGCCGTCAAGGTCGACTGGCATCTGGAGCTGAACGACCAGGTGACCCGGGACTACCTGGACGCCGAACGGTTCGCCGAACTCTGTGCCGCCAAGGGCATCGGCCGTGACGACACTGTCGTCTTCTACGGCGACAACTTCAACTGGTGGGCCGCGTACGCCCTCTGGGTCTTCACGCTCTTCGGTCACCAGGACGTCCGGCTGCTCGACGGCGGCCGGCAGAAGTGGATCGCCGAAGGGCGGGAGTTGACCCGCGACAAGCCGACCCGACCCCGGGCCGACTATCCGGTACCGCAGCGCGACGACGCGCCGGTGCGGGCGTTCCGCGAGGAGGTGTCGGCGCACGTCGACGCCGGCCGCCCGCTTGTCGACGTGCGGTCGCCCGGTGAGTACACAGGCGAGATGCTGCACATGCCCGACTACCCGCAGGAGGGCGCGCTGCGTGGCGGTCACATCCCGGGCGCGGTGAGCAAGCCGTGGAAGTCCGCCGCCAACGACGACGGCACCTTCAAGTCGGCCGACGAGCTGCGGGCCATCTACGCCGACCAACTCGGCCTGACGCCTGACGACGACGTGATCGCGTACTGCCGCATCGGCGAACGCTCAAGTCACACCTGGTTCGTGCTGCGGCACCTGCTCGGCTACCCGAAGGTACGCAACTACGACGGCTCCTGGACCGAGTGGGGCAACCTCGTCCGCGCCCCCGTCGTCAAGGGCCCCAACCCCAGATGACACCATGTTGATCATGAGGTTAGCGGCGGAAATGAGATCAACTACGCCGCTAACCTCATGATCAACGCAGTGGGGTCAGTGGGGTCAGTGGGGGGCGGGGGCGCGTAGGTAGCGCTGGATGGTGGGGGCCAGCCAGTCGATCAGCTCGGCGGGGGAGATGTCGACAACCGGGGGTAGGCGCAGGACGTAGCGGGTCAGGGCTACGCCGAGGAGTTGGCTGGCAACCAGGCCGGCGCGCCGTGGGGCCTCGTCGGGGTCGGCGACCACCTGGCGGACCGTCGTGCCGAGCTGGATGGCGAAGATTTCGCGGACCCGCTCCGCCCCGCTCGGGTTCGTACTCGCCGTGCGCAGCAGCGCGGGCAGGGTGGAGTCCCCTTCCCACCTGGTGAAGAAGTAGCTGACCAGCGCCGTGCCGAGGCGATCGGCCGGTACGTCGCTCAGGTCGGGCAACCGCAGGTCGAACTCGGCAGCCGTGGCGAACAGGTTCTCCTTGCTGCCGTAGTACCGCATCACCATCGACGGGTCGATCCGCGCTTCCGCGGCGATGGCCCGGATCGTCGCCCGGTCGTACCCGTCGGCGGCGAAGCGGTCGCGGGCGGCGCGCAGGATGGCCGCGCGGGTCGCCTCGGAGCTGCGTCGTCCGCCGCCTGCCGCTGCCGGCGCCGCCTCGCGTCCTCCGCCGCCCGCCGCTGCCGGCGCCGCCTCGCGTCCTCCGCCGCCCGCCGGGTCCGTGCTGGGGCCCCCGCCGCCCGGCGGCGGATCCGCGTCGCGGTGTCCGCCGATGCCGGCCGGCTCCGTGGGCGGTTGCTGAGCCGGTCCGGGTACGCCCTCCGTCATGTGACCGACCGTATGCCAACGGCTGTTGACTTACCAGTCCGGGGCGGCCTAACGTTGCCAACAAGCGTTGGCCAACACTTGTTGGCATCCCCTCCGAGGAGGTCGTCATGCTGCCCGAACGTACGGACGTCCTGGTCGTCGGCGCGGGCCCGACCGGGCTCACCGCCGCACTCACCCTGGCCCGGCGCGGGGTCGAGGTGACAGTTGTCGACAAGCGGGAGACACCTGCGGTGACCTCGCGGGCCGCTGTCGTGCACGCGTACACCCTTGAGGTGCTCGACCGGATCGGAGTCGGCGAGGCGCTTGTGGCCCGAGGGCTGCGGTCGGCCCGGTTCAGCGTCCGCGACCGGGACCGGGTGCTCGTCACAGTGCCGTTCGGCGGGCTGCCCAGCCACCACCGGTACGCGCTGATGGTCTCCCAGTCGGTGACCGAGGAGGTGCTCACCGACCGGCTGGCCGACGCCGGGGTACGGGTGCTGCGCCCGTACCGACTCACCGGCCTGCACCTCGACGGCGAGGGCGCGGTGGCTGACTTCGACGGCACGACCGTGCGCGCCCGGTGGGTGACAGGTGCCGACGGCATCAACAGCACAGTCCGTGAGCTGGCCGGCATCACGTTCACCGGGCCGGCGGGCTCCGAGGAGTCGTTCGTGCTTGCCGACGTACGCGTGGACAGCGGCCTGCCGCGCGACGGCGCGTCGATCTTCCTCGCCCGGGGTGGGCCACTGGTCTGGGCGCCGCTGCCCGACGGGCGGGTACGCCTGGTCGCCACCGTCACCGATCCGCCGGCCGAGCCGGACGCGGCCTACCTGCAACGACTGCTCGACGAGCGTGGCCCGCGGCAGCGGCCGGACCAGGTGCGCGAGGTGCTCTGGTCCTCGCGGTTCCGGTTGCACCGCCGGGTCGCCGGGACGTTCCGCTCCGGGCCGGTGCTGCTGGCCGGCGACGCCGGACACGTGCACAGCCCGGCCGGCGGGCAGGGCATGAACCTCGGCATCAGCGACGCCGTCGACCTCGGTGACACCCTCGCCGACGTGTTCGCCGGGGCCGCCGAGACCCGACTGGACGAGTACGCGGCCCGACGTCGCCCGCTCGCCCACGAGGTGGCCGGGTTTGCCGACCGGCTGACCCGCCTGGCCACCGTGCCGCCGGCCGCCCGGCCGGCCCGGGACGTGCTGTTGCGCCTGATCTCGGTGCTGCCGCCGGTACGGCACCGGATCGCGCTGCGGCTCTCCGGCCTCAACCAGCGCCCGATGTGAGTCACAGTTCCCGGCAATCGGACTGACGGGTAACCACGGACCCGCGCTGTCGACACCCGGGTCTACGCTGGCCCGGTGACGGTGGAGCAGCAGGCCCGCGGCGCGAACGGCGGGGCCACGGGGGCGGGACGACGCCGATCCCGCAAGGACGAGATTCTCGAGATCGCGGTGGGTCTGTTCGCCTCCCGGGGCTACCACGGCGTATCGATGGACGACATCGGCGCGGCTGCCGGTGTCACCGGCCCGGCGCTCTACCACCACTTCGCCGGCAAGGAGGCGATGCTCGTCGCCGCGCTGACGCCGGTCAGCGAGGGGCTGCTCGACGGCGGCCAGCAGCGCTCCGGCGCCCATCCCGGCGACCCGCGCGCCGCCCTGGAGTCGCTCATCGACTTCCACGTCGACTTCGCGCTCGCCAACCCGGCAGTCATCGCACTGCACCTGCACGAGCTGGACCGGATGCCGGAGGAGCCCCGGCGGCGCATCCGCCGACTCCAGCGGCTCTACGTCGAGGAGTGGGTCACCGTGCTGACCGCCCTGCACCCGGGGCTGCCCGACGGTGAGGCGCGGGTGCTGGCACACGCCGCGTTCGGCCTGATGAACTCCACCCCGTTCCTCGGCGGCGAGGTCGACCACAGGCGGCGGGCCGAGCTGCTGCGGGCCGCCACGCTTGCCGCGCTGCTCGCCCCCACCCAGCCCGCCTGACCGTCGCCACGAGCGTCAGGCTGGTGGCGCTGCTCAGGTTGAGCCGACGGCAGGGGGTCTTTCTCGGGTCCGGTACGACGTGATTGGCTAGCCCGCGTCCCACAAGATGGAACGCTCGGAGGAACCATGATCGAGTCGCTGCTGGTCGCCAACCGGGGCGAGATCGCCCGCCGGATCATCCGTACCGCCCGGCGGCTCGGGGTGCGGGCGATCGCGGTGCACTCGGAGGCCGACGCCGACCTGCCGTTCGTCGCCGAGGCCGACGAGGCCGTCTGCGTCGGCCCGGCCAACCCGGCGCAGAGCTACCGCAACACCGAGGCGATCCTCGCCGCCGCCCGGTCGACAGGTGCGCAGGCGATCCACCCCGGTTACGGCTTCCTGTCGGAGAACGCCGACTTCGCCCGTACCGTCGAGGCCAGCGGCCTGATCTGGGTCGGGCCCGGCGCGGACGCGATAAGCGCGATGGGCGACAAGATCAATGCGCGGAACCTGATGGCGGCGGCCGGCGTGCCGGTGGCGGCCGGGACCACCGAGCCGGCGGCGGACCTGGCGGCGGCGGTCGCGGCGGCGGCCGGGATCGGCTATCCGGTGATGGTGAAGGCCGCCGCCGGTGGCGGGGGCATGGGCATGGGCGTGGCTGTCGACGAGGCCGCGCTGCGCACCGAGTACGACAAGGTGCGGGCTTTCGCGGAGCGGATGTTCGGCGACGGCTCGGTGCTGCTGGAGCGCTACTTCCCCCGGGTGCGGCACGTCGAGGTGCAGATCCTCGGCCTGGCCGACGGCCGGGTGCTGGCGCTTGGCGAGCGGGAGTGCTCGGTGCAGCGGCGCAACCAGAAGCTGGTGGAGGAGTCGCCCTCCCCGGCGGTCTCGCCGGAACTGCGCGCCCGTCTGCTGGCCGCCGCCGTGCGGGCGGGCGAGGCGGTCGACTACCGCAACGCGGGCACTGTCGAGTGCCTGCTCGATCCGGCCTCCGGGGAGTTCTTCTTCCTGGAGATGAACACCCGGCTCCAGGTGGAGCACCCGGTGACCGAACTGGTGTACGGCATCGACCTGGTGGAGGAGCAACTGCGGGTGGCCGTCGGCCTGCCGCCGACCTTCGACCCGGAGGCGCTGACCCCGCGTGGCCACGCCATCGAGCTGCGGGTCAACGCCGAGGACCCGAAACGGTTCCTGCCCGGCCCCGGAACGATCAAGACCTGGGTGGAGCCGACCGGCGACGGGGTACGCGTCGACTCCGGCTACGTCGAGGGGAACACCGTCACCCCGTTCTACGACAGCCTGATGGCGAAGCTGATCGTGCACGGCGCAGACCGAACCGAGGCCATCGCCCGCGCCCGCACCGCAGTAGCCGCCTTCCACCTGTCCGGCCCCAAGAACAACCTCCCCTTCTTCACCGACCTCCTGGAGAACCAGGAATTCCTCTCCGGCAACTACGACACAGGCATCGTCTCCCGCCTCCGCTGACCGTCCCCTCCCCCTCTTTCCTCGTTGATCATGAAGTTGTTGTCGTCCGCTCCGGCGTGTCGCGGCAACAACTTCATGGTCGCCGGGGGAGGTGGGGTGGGGGTGGGGTGTGACATGCTGGGGTGTTGGCGACAGGTACGTGTCACAGTTGGGTGGGTGGTGGAGATGGCGGGGTACGTGTCCATTCGTGAGGTCGGGCCGCGCGACGGGTTGCAGAACGAGGCACCGATCCCCACCGACGCCAAGGTGCGGCTGCTCGACGCGCTCTCGCGCACGGGGGTACGACGGATCGAGGCGGTGTCGTTCGTGCACCCCAGGGCGATTCCGCAGATGGCCGACGCCGACGAGGTGTGGCGACGGGCGCAGCGGGTCGACGGGGTGCGTTACTCGGCGCTGGTGCCGAACACGCGCGGCGCGCAGCGGGCCCTGGCCGCCGGCTTCACCGAGATCGAGGTGGTCGTCTCGGCAAGCGACACGCACAACCGGCGCAACGTCAACCGCTCCACCGACGAGTCACTCGACGACATCGCCGAGTTGATCGACCTGTTGCACGGCGCCGGTGCCAGCGCCGAGGTGATTGTCGCGACCAGCTTCGGCTGCCCGTACGAGGGCGACACCGATCCGGCGCGGGTGGCCGCCATCGTGGACCGGGTGGTCCGCGACGGCGCCGACCGCGTCGCGTTCGGCGACACGACTGGCATGGGTACGCCCCGACGCGTCCGTGACCTGCTCACCGCGGTACGCGACCGCAACGCGGAGGTGCCGGTGCTGCTGCACTTCCACAACACCCGGGGTACCGCGCTGGCCAACCTGCTGACCGCGCTGGAACTCGGGGTGACCGAGTTCGACGCGAGTGTCGGCGGTCTCGGCGGCTGCCCGTACGCGCCCGGGGCCAGCGGGAACCTGGCCACCGAGGAGGCGGTGCACATGCTGCACGACATGGGCATCGACACCGGGATCGACCTGGACGCCCTGATCGAGGTGGCCGAGCTGGCCGAGGAGCTGACCGGCCGCAGCCTTCCCTCCGGGGTGCTGCGCGCCGGGCCGCGATCCCGCCTCACCGCGCTCTCCGCCTGACCCGGACACGGCGCTGTCCGGCTGGCCGCGGAGACCGGGTCGGCTGGGCGCGGCCCGGCTACCGGCCGTCGACCTCGTCCAGCAGTTCCAGGGCCACCAGGTCGTCGTAGGTCTCCCGCCGCCGGATCAGCCGTACCTGGTCGCCCTGGACGAGCACCTCGGCGGGCCGCTGCTGACTGTTGTAGTTGCTCGTCATCGTCATGCCGTAGGCCCCGGCGGTGAAGATCGCCAGGTGGGCGCCGGCCGCCAGCTCGGGCAGCGACCGGGCTCGTGCCAGGTAATCGCTCGACTCGCAGATCGGGCCCACCACGTCGTAGTCGGTCAGCCCGGTCAGCCCCGACACGTCCCGGGAGACAGGTGTCGCCTCCGCCGGGGGCTGGAGCGGCCAGATGAAGTGGTAGCTGTCGTACAACGCCGCCCGGGCCAGGTGAGTCATGCCGGCGTCGAGCACCGCGAGCTGCCGCTCGCCGGCCTGCTTGAGGTACCGGACGGTGCTGATCAGGACACCGGCGTTCGCGGCGATCGTGCGGCCCGGCTCGAAGATCACCTGCCCGCCACGGTTGGTGAAGCCGGCCATCCGGGCGATGATGACCTCGGCGAAGTCGTCCCAGCTCGGCGCGGTGCGGTCGAGGTACTCGGCGGGGAAGCCGCCGCCGAGGTTCAGCGTGGTGATCCGGTGTCCGGCCTGCTCCAGCGACGCCACCAGGGCGAGCAGGCGGTCGATGGCTGTGGCATACACCTGCGGGTCGAAGATCGGGCTGCCGAGGTGCACGTGGAAACCCTCGACCCGCAGCGCCTCGTCGGCGGCGGCGCGGGTGAAGAGCATCGCCGCGCGGTCGATGTCCACGCCGAACTTCCCACCCCGGGTGCCGGTGGTGGTACGTGCCGGGGTGCGCTCGTCCGGTGCGACGTCCGGGTTGACCCGGATCGCCAGCCGGGGCCGCCTGCCCTCCTGCCGGGCGATCCGGGCGAGCAGCTCCACCTCGGCCTCGGACTCGACGTTCACGCACCGGATGTCGCGGCGGACCGCCTCCCGAAGCTCGGTCTCCGACTTGCCCACCCCCGCCAGCACCGTGCGCTCCGGGTCGATCCCGGCCAGCATCGCCCGATGCAGCTCACCGCCGCTGACCGCGTCGACGCCGGCTCCCTCCCGGCCGAGCAGCCGGAGCAGGTGCACGTTGCTCAACGCCTTCGCCGAGAAACAGATCAACGGATTGATCGCGTCGAACGCCTTCGCGAAGCGGCGGTAGTGATCGATCAGGGTGCTCGCGGAGTACACGTACGTGGGTGTGCCGAACTGCTCGGCCACCGAGGTCAGCGGCACCCCTTCGCAGTGCAGTGAACCGTCGCGGTAGGCGAACTCATCCATCTGTTCCTCATTCGCGGAGATCGGCGGTCAGGATATCGGTCCACCTGCCGCGGATCGATCAATATCCGCTCCTCGGGACGGTGCCCAGATCAGGCGCTCCGGGCGGGGAGTCGCCGGTGCGGGCCGCGATGCGATAACCTAACGATCGTTCAGGCTGGTTGGTCCCCGTGCCGGAGTGGCGGCGGCGGGAAGGCGGCGAGGGGGCGGCGTGACGCTCGACGGTGAGGCGCTGGAGCAGCTGCGCAAGCGGGTCCGGGCCGGCGGCGCGGAGAAGTACCACGCGGCGAATGCGGCGAAGGGCAAACTGTTCGCCCGGGAGCGGGTCGCGCTGCTCGTCGACGAGGGCAGCTTCGTCGAGGACGGCCTCTACGCCAACGCCCTCGCCGAGGGACTGCCGGCCGACGGCGTGGTCACCGGTACCGCCACCATCGACGGTCGCCAGGTCTGCCTGATGGCAAACGACTCCACGGTCAAGGCCGGTAGCTGGGGTGCCCGCACCGTAGAGAAGATCATCCGGATCATCGAGCGGGCGTACGACACGGGTGTCCCGATGGTCTACCTGGTCGACTCGGCCGGGGCCCGGATCACCGACCAGGTCGAGCTGTTCCCCGGCCGGCGCGGCGCCGGCAAGATCTTTTGGAATCAGGTACGCGCCTCCGGCTCGATCCCGCAGGTCTGCGCGCTGTTCGGGCCGAGCGCGGCCGGCGGGGCGTACATTCCGGCGTTCTGCGACGTGGTCGCCATGGTCGAAGGCAACGCCAGCATGTATCTGGGGTCGGACCGGATGGTCGAGATGGTCACCGGCGAGAAGACCACCCTCGAAGCGATGGGTGGGGCACGGGTGCACTGCGCCGAGTCCGGCGTCGGGCACTTCCTCTGCAAGTCCGAGGCCGAGGCGCTCGACGTGGTCAAGCGCTACCTGTCGTACCTGCCGGCGAACTGGTCCCAGCAGCCTCCCACCGCCCAGGCCGCCGAGGCGCCGGCCAAGGCCGACCTCGCCGCGCTGGTGCCGGCGAGCGAGCGCCAGGCGTTCGACATGCGGCGGTACGTCAAGGGCCTGCTCGACGAGGAGAGCTTCTTCGAGATCCAGGCACTCTGGGCCAAGGAGCTGACCATCGGCTTCGGCCGGCTCAACGGCGAGGTCGTCGGCGTGGTCGGCAACAACTCGATGTTCAAGGGTGGGGTGCTCTTCGTCGACTCGGCCGACAAGGCGACCCGTTTCGTGCAGCTCTGCGACGCGTTCAACGTGCCGCTGCTGTTCCTGAGCGACGTGCCCGGGTTCATGGTCGGCAGCGCTGTGGAGAAGCAGGGCATCATCCGGCACGGCGCGAAGATGATCACCGCGATCTCCGAGGCGACCGTACCCAAGATCTGCGTGGTGGTGCGGAAGGCGTACGGCGCCGGGCTCTACGCGATGGCCGGGCCGGGCTTCGAGCCGGACGCCACGATCGCGCTGCCCACCGCGAAGATCGCGGTGATGGGCGCGGAGGCCGCGGTGAACGCCGTCTACGCCAACAAGATCGCCGCGATCGAGGACGAGGCCGAGCGGGCCGCGTTCGTCGCCGCCCGGCGCGAGGAGTACGAGCGGGACATCGACGTCGTGCGGCTGGCCAGCGAACTTGTGGTCGACGCGATCGTCGAGCCGCACGAGCTGCGTACCGAACTGGTGCGGCGGTTCGCCGCCGCCCGGGGCAAGCAGCGGCACTTCTCCCGACGACGGCACGGCGTCACCCCGGTCTGAGTCGTCCGTCCGGCACCAGCACGATCCCGCTCCGGCGTCACGAGCGCCCGGCGGGCCGTCCACACAGGAGGAACCCGATGGACTTCCGGCTCACCGAGGAGCACGAGGCGCTGCGCGACAGCGTGCGGGACTTCGCCCGCGAGGTCGTCGCGCCGGTCATCGCCGAGCACTACGAGCAGCACACCTTCCCGTACGAGATCATCCGCCAGATGGGCAAGATGGGCCTGTTCGGCCTGCCCTTCGCCGAGGAGCACGGCGGCATGGGCGGCGACTACTTCGCCCTCTGCCTGGCCCTGGAGGAACTGGCCCGGGTCGACTCCAGCGTGGCGATCACCCTGGAGGCGGCGGTCTCGCTGGGCGCGATGCCGATCTACCGGTTCGGCACCGACGAGCAGAAGGCGCGGTGGCTGCCGCGACTGCTCAGTGGTGAGGCGTTGGCCGGCTTCGGGCTGACCGAGCCGGGCTTCGGCTCGGACGCCGGTGGCACCGAGACCCGGGCGGTGCTCGACGACGCGACAGGCGAATGGGTCATCAACGGCTCGAAGGCGTTCATCACCAACTCCGGCACCGACATCACCGCGCTGGTCACCGTCACAGCCGTCACCGGCACCCGGCCGGACGGCACGAAGGAGTTGTCCTCGATCATCGTGCCCAGCGGGACGCCCGGCTTCACCGTCGCGCCCGGCTACTCCAAGGTGGGCTGGACCGCCTCGGACACGCACGAGCTGACCTTCGACGACTGCCGGGTGCCGGCGGAGAACCTGCTCGGCGAGCGCGGCCGGGGCTTCGCCCAGTTCCTGCGCATCCTCGACGAGGGTCGGATCGCCATCGCCGCGCTGGCCGTGGGCCTCGCCCAGGGCTGCGTCGACGAGTCGGTCAAGTACGCGAAGGAGCGGCACGCCTTCGGTCAGCCGATCGGCAACTACCAGGCGATTCAGTTCAAGATCGCGGACATGGAGGCGAAGGCGTACACCGCGCGGCTCGCCTACTACGACGCCGCCGCCCGGATGCTGGCCGGCGAGCCGTTCAAGCGGCAGGCGGCGATCGCCAAGCTGCACGCCAGCACGATCGCGGTGGACAACGCCCGGGAGGCGACCCAGATCCACGGCGGGTACGGCTTCATGAACGAGTATCCGGTGGCCCGGTTCTGGCGGGACTCCAAGATCCTGGAGATCGGTGAGGGCACCTCCGAGGTGCAGCGCATGATCATCGCCCGCGACCTGGGGATGTGAGCCGGCCGGGTCGGTAGCCGGCGCCGGCCAGGAACTGCTCCCCGGCATCATCGACGGCTGGCCGTCCGGCCGGTGGTTGTCGGCTTTCGGCGCGGCACCGTCGGGTGGCCGACGATCCCGTGTCCGATGTCGGGCCTGGCCCGTATTGTCCGTGCCCATGGCTCCCGGTCATGATCGTCAATCCGGTCCGCCGCACGCCGGTCTGCCGGAGCTGCTGCGGGCCCATCGGCAGGCTGCCGGCACCACCCAGGCTGAGCTGGCGGCCCGTGCCGGCATCGGCGTACGGACGGTCCGTGACCTGGAACGCGGGCGCTCCACCCGGCCGCAGCGCACCACTGTGGAACTGCTTGCCCAGGCGCTCGGACTGACCGGCCCCACCCGGACGGCGTTCCTGGCCGCCGCCCGGGGTGCCGGCCCGTCGACCGCACAACCCGAGATCGGTACCCAACTGGGGCTGCCGCCACCGCCGGAACTGATCGGCCGGGAGCGCGACGTCACCGAACTGGCCAGCCTGTTGAACGATCCGCGTGGTCCCCGGGTGGTGAGCCTGGTGGGGTTGGCCGGCGTCGGCAAGACGGCGTTGGCGTTGGCGGCGGTGCACGCCGCCGCGCCCGCCCACACCGGTGGTGTCGCGGGCGTGCTGGTCGGTGCCGGTTCGGACGCGGCCGACGTGCTGGCCGCCACGATGACCGTCTTCGGCGTGGCCCGGGAAACCGAGTTGGCCGCGCGGCTCGGTGACCGGCGGGCACTGCTGCTCGTGGACGCCGTGGAACGGGCGCCCGACCCGGTGGCCGGCACCCTGCACCGGCTCGTCGGCGCGGTGCCGTCGCTGCGGGTGCTCGTCACCGGCCGGCATCCGGTCGGGCTGCCGGGTGAGTGGGTGCGGCCCGTGTCGCCGTTGGAGGTGCCACCACCTGGCGACACCGATCCGGCCACCCTGGCCAGCTATCCGGCGGTCACCCTGTTCACCTCGCGGCTGGCCCAGGTCCGGCGGGAACCGCCTACCGACGCCGAGCTGCCGGCGCTCGCCGCACTGGTGCGCCGGCTCGGTGGGCTGCCGCTGGCCATCGAACTGATGGCGGCGCGTGGCCGGCTGCTCGACCTCACCGAACTGCTCGACAGGTACGGCGACCGGGTGCTGGATCTGGACACCTCGGTCGCCACGCACAGCGGGTGGGAGACGCGGCCACGGGGCGACGAGGCCCGCACGGCGGTGGCGGAGACACTGCGTGACGCGGTGGCCACCAGTTACCGGCTGCTCGCCGTCGAGGAGCGGGCCGCGCTGCGCCGGCTCGCCGCCTTCGGCAACCGGTGGTCGGTGGAGTTGGCCGAGGAAATGCTCGCCGGTACCGGCGTCGATCCGGTTCCGCTGTTGAACCGCTTCCTCGATCTCGGGCTGCTGAGCGTCCGAGGTGGTGGCTCGTTCCGGTTCCGGCTCGTCGACGCGGTCCGGGACTACGCTGCCGAGCAGGCGTCCGGTGCCGGCGAGACGACGGTGATCCGACGTCGGCACGCCCGGCTGGTGACCCGGCTGGTGGAGCGGACCGCGGCGGGGTTGACCGGACCCGGTGCCGGTGCCGCGGCGCACCGCCTCGACGAGGTCACCGGCGACATCAGCTCGGCGCTCGGCTACGCGGCGGTCGACGACCCGTTGACCGCGTTACGCCTCGCGGTGAGTCTGCCCCGATGGTGGCGGTCACGTGGGCGGGACGTGGTGGGCCGGCAGTGGCTGCTGCGCCTGCTGGCCGACCCGCGTACCGCCGATGCCGACCCGGCCCTGCGCGCGTGGGCCGCGGTAGGTGTGGCGATGCTCGCCGGGGAGCACGGTGCGTCCGCAACGGAACTGCCCACGGCTCGCGCGGCGCTTGCGGAGTTCCGCCGGCTCGGTGACGTGCCGGGCGAGTTGGAGGCGCGGACGGTGCTGGGCGTCCTGCTGGCCGCGACCGGGCGACCGGGGCAGGCACGGGAGCAGGCGGAGGCGGTGCTCAGCCTGGCCACCGAGCATGGCCTGACCCGCCAGACGGCCGTGGCACAGCATCAGCTGGCGTGGCACGAGATCAGACTCGGTGACCTGGCGGCGGCGCGACGTCGCCTGGCTGTGGTGGACCGGCTCGGTGGGCAGTGCGCGGAGCAGCGGCTGCGGGTGCTGGCCCGGGGCGCCGTCGCGGAGGTGTTCCGTCTTGAAGGCCGGTACGCCGATGCGGTCGACGAGGCGCGCTCGGTGTTGACGGCGCTCAGCGATCTGGGCACGCCGCGTGGTCGGCGACAGGTGCTGGGCACGCTGGGTCTGGCGCTCGCGCAGGCCGGTCGGGCGGTCGAGGCCGCCGAGGTGCTCGCCGAACTGCGTCCGGTAGACGGCACGGGCGCGTTGATCGAGGGCCACCTGGCGCTGCACCGGGGGGACCGGGAGGTGGCAGCGGAATGGTTCGCGGCTGCGACGGAGCCGGACGAGACCGGTCGGGACCGACGCACAGTGGTGGAGGCACTTGTGGGGCTCGCGGCGAGCACGTCCGACCCGACGGTCCTTGATCGCCTGGACCTGGCCTGCCGGGAGGGTGGCATCCGACTGCTCAAACACGAGGAGGAACTGCTCTACGTGCTCTCGGTGACCCGGACCGGGAAGTGAGGCGATCCGGGTCGACAGGTGGCGGGGACGGGGGCGGCGCGGGCGAGGAAGCCCCCTGTTGCCACCCCTCGCTCATCGCCCGCGCCGTTGCCCCCCGTTGCCCCCGCCTCAGCGAGATTAGCCAGGAGCAACGAGGCCGTCTGTCGGGTTTGGTGCGCTATCGACCATTGACCCTGTGGTTCTGCCGGTCTTTCTGCCGGTCGCGTGACGCTGGGCTGTCCCGTGCACACCCACGGTCCGCAGCCCGTTAAGGGGTGTCGGATCAACGGTCCGGATCATCGCTGTGCCCTACCTCGTCCGTGTCGCAGTCGGCACCTGCCGCACCGGCGGGACCGCTGCCCGCGGTGGCGCAGGGATGCACGGCGTCGCGGACCCGACGCAAGCCGTCGAGCAGCGCGCCAAGCGCGGCCGGATCGAGCTGCCCGGTGAACCAGTCCTCGATGAGCTGAAGGTGCCCGGGCAGGCTCTCGTCGAGTCGGCGCAGGCCAGCGGGTGTCACGACCGCGTACGAACTGCGGCGGTCGGAGGGGCAGGCGCGGCGGGTGATGAACCCGTCACGTTCCATCCGGTCCACCACGCGGGTCACCCCACTGGTGGAAAGTGAGGTCTGGGCGGCAAGATCGGTCATCCGCAGTTGATTGTCAGGTGACCTGGTGAGTCTGGTCAGCACCTCGAACTCGACAGGTGACAGACCGTGTTCCTCCAGCTGGGCGGCGAATCGGGCGGCCAGCCCGGCGTGCACCTCGAAGAGCAGGCCGACGGCCGTGATTCGAGGATCATCGAACGCGTTCGCTTTCACCAGCCCATCGTACCAATACTTGACAGCAGGAATATTGCTGAGGCTATAGTTGCTGACGCAGACGTTGTGCTACTAAACAATCTCTCCCGGAGGGCAGTTTCTCATGACCAGCAGCACCGAGCCGGTTACCCGCGAGTGGAACGGCCTCACCATCCCGGCGGCCGGTACCTACCTGCTGGATGCGGCGCACAAGCGAGTCGGCTTCGTCGCCCGGCACATGATGGTGAGTAAGGTGCGCGGCGAGTTCGCCGACGCCAGCGCCACCATCACCATCGCCGAGGAGCCGCTGGAGTCCACGGTCTCCGCCACCATCCAGGCCGCCAGCATCAACACCGCCCAGGCGGACCGGGACGCGCACCTGCGCAGCCCGGAGTTCCTCGACGCGGAGAAGTTCGCCACGCTGGAGTACCGAAGCACCGGTGTGAAGTCGCAGGAGGGCAACGAGTTTGTCCTGACCGGTGAGCTGACCATCAAGGACGTGACCCGTCCGGTCGACCTCAAGGTCGAGTTCGAGGGTGTCGGCCGCAGCCCCTTCGGCCAGGACATCTTCGGTTTCTCGGCGAGCACCGAGATCGACCGTGAGGACTTCGGTCTGACCTGGAACGTCGCCCTGGAGTCGGGTGGTGTCCTGGTCGGCAAGAAGGTCAAGATTGAGATCGAGGGCGAAGCCATCCGGCAGTCCTGATCCGTACGCCCCGACAGGCCCGCGCCCGCACCGCGCGGGCCTGTCGGCTGTCCGGGGTCTGCTCCCACCCGACCCGCCCGCCGGTGCGAATTGTCACAACTTGTTCGCCGGTGGTCACTGCGGGTCCGGCGGCCCGGCTGGGTAGGTAATCGGGCGGGAGCGACCGACCAGGCAAGGCCGACGCGATCGACCTCATCGGCGGGGTGGACTGCGCCAATGGACCGATCTTCGGGGCGGCTGGGCTCGGCGCTTCCACCGAGTATGGTTCACAGTGCGCTCCGGGGCGGCACCGCTCCGTGGCGTCGCGCGCCGGGAGGAAACATGGGCAGGGACGTCGATCGAGCCGCCTTCTCCCGTGAGGATCGGGTCCGCTACCGGCAGAAGGTCCGCCGCTGTCTGGACGTGTTCGCGCTGATGCTCGACGACTTCGGTTTCGACGCCGACCGGCCGATGACCGGTCTGGAGATCGAGCTGAACCTGGTCGACCCGGCTGCCGAACCGGCCATGCGCAACGAAGAGATCCTCGCCGCGATCGCCGACCCGCTGTTCCAGACCGAGCTGGGGCAGTTCAACCTGGAACTGAACGCCAACCCGCGACTCATCTCCGGCAACGGTTTCGCAGACTACGAACGCGACCTGTGCGCCAGCCTCAACCGGGCCAACGAGCGCGCGGCGCGGTCGGACACCCGGATCGTCCTGGTCGGCATCCTGCCCACGCTCAACGAGCGACACCTGGTGGCGGACAACCTCTCCACGAACGAGCGGTACCGGGTGCTCAACGACCAGATCGTCGGCGCCCGCGGCGAGGACATCGAGCTCGACATCCGCGGTGTCGAGCGACTGCGTACGCACAACGACTCGATCGCGCCGGAGGCGGCCTGCACCAGCCTCCAGTTCCACCTCCAGGTGGCGCCGGACAGCTTCGCCGACTACTGGAACGCCTCGCAGGCGATAGCCGCCGCCCAGGTGGCGGTGGGTGCCAACTCACCCTTCCTGTACGACCGCCAACTCTGGGCGGAGACCCGCATCGCGCTGTTCGAACAGGCCACCGACACCCGGCCGGACGAGTTGAAGGCCCAGGGCGTACGGCCCCGGGTCTGGTTCGGTGAGCGGTGGATCACGTCGATCTTCGACCTGTTCGAGGAGAACGTCCGCTACTTCCCGCCCCTGCTGCCGATCTGCGAGAGCGAGGACCCGGTGGAGGTCCTGCACTCCGGCGGTGTCCCCGAGCTGGCCGAGCTGCGGCTGCACAACGGCACCGTCTACCGGTGGAACCGACCCGTGTACGACATCATGAACGGCCGCCCGCACCTGCGGGTGGAGAACCGGGTCCTGCCGGCCGGGCCGACAGTCGTCGACATGCTCGCCAACGCCGCCTTCTACTTCGGACTGGTGCGGGGCATGGCCGAGGCGGACCGGCCGATCTGGAGTCAGCTCACCTTCAGCTCGGCCGAGGAGAACTTCCACGCGGCTGCCCGACGGGGCATGGACGCGGTCCTGCACTGGCCGCAGCTGGGCGATGTTCAGGTGACCACGCTGGTGCTCGACACGCTGTTGCCGCTCGCCGCGGCCGGCCTGGACGGCTTCGGCGTCGCCCCCGCCGACCGGGACCGGCTGCTCGGCATCATCGAGCAACGCTGTCGTACCGGCCGCAACGGTGCGGTCTGGCAGACCGCCACGGTGTGGGCCGCCGAGCGGCACCTGGGTCTGGACCGTCGGGCCGCCCTGCACCACATGCTCCAGCGCTACGCGGAGTTGCAGTACACGAACGAGCCGGTGCACACCTGGCCGCTCGACTGAGCGGTCCGGCAGTCTCCAGATCCGGATAGGAGATCGCCCTTCGGAGGGCCGTCCCCCACCGAGATCCAGGCGTACTAGCGGCCCCGTCGCGGTGGCCGGACGCGGCGGCCCCCGCTCTCGGGCGTCTCCTCGCTGCCGGCCGGTACCTCGGAGACCGAGGTACCGGTCTTCCCGGCTGCCTCCGCCGATCCCCTCGGCTCAGGTGCTGAGGGCTTCGGTGCTGCGGGTTTGGGCGCTGCGGGCTTGACTGCTGCCGGCTTCGGTGCGGCGGGTTCCGGGGCGGCTTCCTTCCGGGCCTCCGTCACTTCGCCGGTTTTCGTCTCGTCGAGCCGCTCGGCAGTCGGCGTGGACCGCTCGGCACCGGGCGCGGGCCGCTCGGTGTCCGGCTCGGACCCGCGCGGGAGTCGGTCCTCGTCGCCGAGCCGTTGCCGGGGCACCACAGGGGTAGTGCCGGGACTGCTCGACCGGCTTCCCGCGAGCCGGGCCGATCGTTGGGCGAGTGCCGCCACCAGAACCGAGCCGCCGATGCCGACGATCACCGCGTACGGGGCGATGAGGTGGGCGGAGACCTGTTCCGGGCTGATCGCGGTGAGCCTCGGCACGGCGAGGAAGTAGGCGATGGCCACCAGCAGCGGTCCGGCGGCGCCTGAGGCGGTGGCACCGACCCGCCGGTCGGTCGCGCGTACGCCGCTGCGCGCGGCCAGCGCGCCGATCACCAGCGCCGAACCGAGCGACAGGACCGCACCTGGCCAGTAGAAGTAGTCCCGGACCCAGAACTGGTCGCTGCCAGAGCTGAGTTGCCAGATACCGAGTTGCGCGGTGGTCAACCCGCGCCCGGCGAGCACCGAGTCGACAACAGCGATGACCGCGAGCAGCCACAGCCAGCCGGCGGTGGCGATGACGTTCGTGGCGGCGGCGCGGCACCGCAGCGCCCAGACCGCCACGAGCGTCCCGATCAGCACGCCGACAACCGCGTACCCGGCGGCCATGTCCCGGGGGGACGGCGTGTCCGGCACCACCGCGACCCGTGCCGGCACGGCGACAAGCAATACCGTGATCAGCGCACCCAGGCCGGCCGCCACGGCCAGCGCGACACCCCAGAGCCCGCCACCGGCCTGCTTGACCAGCGCCGGCCGCGGCTCACCGCCGGCGGGAACCGGGGCCGGCTGCGGCTCACCGGCGGCGGGAACCGGGGCCTCGGACGGCGCTGCCCCGCTCACCTCCGCTGCGGCGTCGGACGGCGGCGCGGCTCGGCGTCGGTCGTGCAGCCGCTGCGCACAGACCGCA
Organism: Micromonospora andamanensis; assembly: GCF_016863495.1. Lineage (GTDB taxonomy): Bacteria > Actinomycetota > Actinomycetes > Mycobacteriales > Micromonosporaceae > Micromonospora > Micromonospora andamanensis. The sequence continues at coordinate 214,116 of NZ_BOOZ01000007.1, read as the reverse complement.
CCGAAGATGGTCGACGTGGCCGCGATCCAGGTGGCCCAGATCAGGCTGGCCACCCAGGCTGCCGTGCCGGCGTTCGCCTCGGTCGGTGCCCAGTTGAGAATGCCCAGGCCGTACCCGAAACCCAGTTGGGCGGCCCCGGCACCGGCTGCCACGCCGGCCGCGGTGGCGATCGATCCTCCCCAGCCCTGTCTGGCCATGCCGGGCAGCGTAACGTCCTGTGGTCGGTGCGGCGAGTCGTGCGCGGCAGCAGCAGGCAAAGGTTACGGACAGTGCTTGGCCCGGGTCGCTTACGGTCGCGGGTGATGAGGCGGTGAGCGGGATGACTGACGGAACCACGGACGGACGGTCGGGGCGCGGTGACACCGCCCCCGATCGGAAGAGGCTGATCATCAGCGGCGGTGCCGCCGCCGTACTGCTCGCGATCATCGGTGCCGCCGGTGGCTGGGTGCTCGCCGGCGACCAGGTGGGACCGGACCCGGTGGCATCCGGCGCGACCGGCACCCCCACCCCGACCCCCGCCGTCCGGACGTCGCCGCCACGGGAGCGGCCGACGACCACCGCCCCGGCCACCCCGAGCACCAGCCCCAGCCCGTCCCGGCCGACCGGGCTCACCGTCCCCGACCTGGTCGGCATGGACTTCGAGGAGGCCAGGGAGGAACTGCGGGACCTGGGCCTGGGCTGGCAACTCGTCTTCGGCAGCGGTGACAGTTCCAGCGTGAGCAGCACCGATCCGGCCCCGGGTACGCCGGTGCGGCGCGGCGTCACTGTCAAGGTCAGCGTGGCGGGGGCCGCACCGCCGAACGAGGTGCCGGACCTGACCGGTGAGACGTGCAACGAGGCGGGGGCGGAACTCGTCGACGACGGTTTCTCGCCCCGATACCCCAACGGGCGGTCCGGCACGGTCAGCTCGCAACGACCGGTGGGCGGGACGGTCGGCAGGTGGAACGACGTGGTCCAGCTCTGGTGCGGCACGCCACCGAGCGCGGACGCGAGCGCTCCAGCGCCGTGACGCGCACCCGACACGCTGATACCGGCCGGTGGGCGGCAGAACCGCTAGGTTGACCGTCGAAGGGCCTGTTGCCCGCCCGGTCGGCGGAAAGGACGTGCCATGAGCGACGACCGCCAGGAGCCGAGCGACGGGCAACCGGACGACCGGACCCGAGCGATCCCGCCGTCCGGCGGTACCCCGGACGAGACCGCGCCGCTCGGGCGTGCACCCGACGGCCCGGCACGGGCACCTGACGAGACCGCGCCGCTGGGGCGCGCTCCCGACGAGACGGCGCCGCTGGGGCGTACGCCCGATGAGACGGCGCCGATCGGACGCGCTCCCGATGAGACGGCGCCGATGGATCGGGCGGCCGGTGGGCCGGCGGTGCCGGCCGATGCCACAGCGCCGCTGCCGCCGCCGCAGCGTGCCGGGGCGGCGGCCTGGTCCGGGCGGGCGGAGGTGCCCTCGGTGCGGCCGGGTGTGGACCGCGAGCTGGCCGGCGGCGACTGGTACGCCGACGAGCGGCCCGGTCGACCGTGGTGGCTACCGATCCTCTGGGGCATCCTGCTGCTGCTTCTGCTCGCCCTGATCGGGGGCGGGTTCTGGCTGGCCAGCCAGGGGCTCGACGGCGACGGGCCGGCACCGGTGTCGCCCTCGCCCACCACCGGGGCCCCACGCACCACGGCGTCACCGTCGCCGACCACCACGTCCCCGTCACCACCACCGACGACGAGTGCCGCCCCGGCCCAGGTGCCGGTACCGCCGCTCGTCGGTCTGCCGGAGGCCGCCGCGCGGGCGGCACTGGACGGCCTCGACCTCGGCTATCAGGTGGAGTACCGCCCGTCGGATCAGCCGCCGGGGACCGTCATCGAGACCGACCCGGAGGCCGGCGAACTGGTGGCGGCGGGCGACGAGGTGCGGTTGGTGGTCGCCGAGGCCAGTCCGAGTCCGTCACCGACGACTGGTGAGCCGACCACCGAGCCAACCGTCACGGCGAGCCCCACCGACTGATCGCCGGGTCACCACATGCGGCGTCTCGTACCGACCAGTCCGAGACCAGCGAGGGAGATCGCCAGCCCGAACACGCCCGACCAGAACAGGGAGCGGCTGAGTTCCTCCCGGCCGTGATCACCCGCGGCCCGGGCGGGCACGTCCTGGTCGGTCGGGTACGTGGACTGCCCGGCGTCGCCGGGGGACTCCACCGGACCGGCCGTCGGTTCGTCGAACAGGCCCTCCGTCCCGAAGGCGTCCCACATGCCGCCCGACTGGGCGTCCGGCTCGACCGGTTCACTCTCCACCACTGTGATCTCCGGAGCCGGCACCGGCTCGGCCAGCCGGGTGGACGACAGGGCGGGATCGCGGCCCAGCACCACCACGGTGGTGACGGCGCCGAGAAGCGCCAGGAGTCCGAAGGCGTAGGCGATGCGGGACCGCTGTGGCTCCCGCGCGGACATATTGACCATGGCCATCCCAGGTTCGGGGTCCGGGAGGCGCGGGGTGGAGACATGCCGGGGTGGGCATACCGATTCTATGTCGCCGGCATGCCCCCCGAATCCTTTTCAACTCGAACGCAGGTGGCCGTTCGGAGTGCTCAGCGCACCCGAACCGGAGTTCGTACGGTCGGCCGGCGGGCTGAACGTACGGTGTGTGGGCGTGGCTGCGGTGCGGCCTCGACCTGCTGTAGACCGGCCCGTTGGACGAAGATCGACCGACGGTTGACCGCGTCCCCCGCCGCGTTCAACTCGTAGCCTTCGAGCCAGAGCCAGCCGTCGTAGGTGGGCCGGTCGAGCACCCGGATCACCCGGAACAGAATGGGCCTGAGGAACTGGACACTCGCCGCGCGTGTCACGTGCAGTACGTCACCGGAGCGGGGAAGCACATGGGCTCCTGGAAGGGTCGGCCGGCGGGGAAGGCCGGCTAAGGGTGGGGTTTGTCGGCTCCGGCGACGAGGTCGTGTCTCGGGGGCCGGGGCCGGTGTCGTGGTCCGTCAATACGGAGCTGCTGGTGGCGGAGCTCCTACCCGGCGATCCACTGCTCCACGAGCTTGATCACTCGTGGAGACGGATCGGAGACGGTCAGTAACCCGGGTCATACGGACAGAGTGCATCAGGAGCGTGCGTCATGCAAGTTGCACGTCGACTTTTGCCGATACGTGAGCGGCTCGCGCGAAACGGCGCTTGAACGCGCCGCCACCCGGGCGGCACACTGAGAGCCGGCTTCGCCGCCGCGGCCGGCCGAGGACCGGCACCACCCACGCCGCGTACGTTCGCCGGAACGATCGCGCCGTGGGCGGGCGGTGAGAGTGGCGCGTCGAAGCGGAGAGGTGACACGGTGAGCGAGCGGCGCAGCCCGACCATCCGGCGGCGCCGGCTCGGCGCGGAACTGCGCCGCCAGCGCGAGGCAGCCGGCATCACCATCGAGGCCGTGGCGGAGCAGTTGGAGTGCTCGGCCTCCAAGATCTCGCGTATCGAGACGGGGCACACCACTGCGACTCCCCGGGACGTGCGGGACATGCTCCGCATCTACGGGGTGGTCGGCGCCGAGAGCGACGAGCTGGTCCAGATCGCCCGCGAGGCGCGGCAGAAGGGCTGGTGGCATCCCTACAGCACGGTCCTGGTCGGTGCGTACGTGGGCCTGGAGGCGGCGGCCAGCTCGATTCGGGCGTACGAGCAGCAGGTGGTGCCGGGACTGCTGGAGACCGAGGACTACGCCAGCGCGATGATCCGTGCGGCCCGCCCCGATTTCAGCCCGGAACAGGTACAGCAAAGAGTGCGTGTCCGACTCGGCCGTCAGTCGTTGTTGACCCAGGATGATCCGGTCGATCTGTGGGTGGTGCTCGATGAGGCGGTGTTGAGCCGTCCGGTGGGCGGGGACGCGGTCATGCGTGACCAGCTCCTACGGTTGGTGGAGGTGGCACAACTGCCGAACGTGACGCTTCAGGTCCTGCCGTTCGAGGTGGGAGCGCACGCCGGCATGGATGGCACCTTCACGATCCTCAGCTTCCCCGAAGCCGGTGATCCGGATGTCGTGTACGCGGAGAACGCCACGGGTGGGCTCTTCCTGGAGAAGAGCGACGAACTACAGAAGTACAGCTTCATCTTCGATCACATTCGAGCAGCGGCCAAGCGTCCGGAGGAGTCCGTCGAGTACATCGCGAGACTGGCAGAGGAGCCGTTGTGGAAGTGGCGACGCAAGGATTCTCCGTGAACCTGACGCAGGCGACATGGTTCAAGAGTTCGAAGAGCGGACCGAACTGTGACAACTGTGTGGAGGTGGCGTACGTGACCGGGGCGGTCGGCGTCCGAGACTCGAAGGACAAGGCCGGACCGGCCCTGGTCTTCGCACCGGGTGACTGGCACGCTTTCGTCGCCAGCACCAGGGACGGCGCGTTCCCCCGGGCCTGACACCCGGGGACGGTGACGACGGATCCCCGTCCGGCCACTGGCCGGACGGGGATCCTGCTGTCGTCACCCGCTCGCAATCCGCCGGTTGCCGTCGCCACATCGTGCCCGTCTCGTTGTACCTCTCGGTACGCGCTGGTCGACATCCCCCCGGCAGGGCGGGTAACCGAGTGAGGCAGGCGAGACGGATGACGAGTATCGGGTCGGAAAACCTCACGAACGGACCGGGAAAGCCGGAACGGTTCGGCGGCAAGTACCGCGGAGCCCGGCGGGACACCGTGCTGACCGAGGTGGTGTCGGCGGAGACCGAGCACGCCGGCCGGGAGACCCAGCCGGCGACGGACTCGCCGTCGCCGCTCACCTTGCCGTCACTCGACCCGAATCCGCTCACCGAGCCGTCCTTCCCGGCCACCGGCTGGTCGGCCGTGGACGAGGGCTCCCTCGTGGACCATCCGCTGCTGCGCGGCCTGCTGATGGAGCTGCCACCCAGGGGCAGCGTGCCACCACCCGGCTGGCTCGACCGCTGGTTCGAGGCGACCAGGGCGATCCTGGAACTGCTATACGTGCAGGGCGCCGGCCGGGCGCGGTGACGACAACCGTTCCGGCATTGCGCGTTCGGCGAGCCGGTTGTGGCGCAACGCGTGGCGTACCCCGATCACCGCGACGGCCAGTGCCGCGACGGTGATGGCCGGCCCGGTCGCCGCGGGCCCGAGGAACTGGCCGGCACCGCTCGCCGCGACCACGGCCGGCAGCAGCGCCAACCCGGTCACCTGCAACGGCAGTCCGAGCAGCGGGTGCGCGGCGGCGGCCCGCAGTCCGTGCGGGGCCGGCGTTCCGGGGGCGGCGGCCAACGCGCCGGCTCCGGCCCACAGCCGGCGCAACCGGCGCACCGTGCAGGCGGCCACCAGCAGGGCGGGGAGGGCAGCGAGCGCCAGCCCGTCGGCGGCGCGATCCGCCAGGGTCGGCCCGACGGTGGCCAGCCCGGCGACCGGCAGGGCCACCGTCAGACCGAGCCCGGTCAGCGTCAGCGCGAGCAGCCAGCCGGTGTGCCGGCGCAGCTCGCGAGCGTGGTTCAGGCGGGGCAGCCCGTCCGCGAGATAGCCGGCGGTCCACCAGACGGCGATGACCGGAAGCAGGAGGGCGAGATGGCTCTGCATGTCCATCAGCCTTGCCCGATTTCCGGCTCGCCGAATCCGGGCCCACCCCCTGTTCGTCCCGCACCCGTCCCCCGTAGGGGAACCATCTCGCCAGTGTTATGAGGGATCCGACATGTTTAACTGTCCGCACGCAGCCAACTACCCTCACCTTGATCGGCATTCATCGATCAATCTGCCACGAGCAGGTCGACGGTCGATGCCGGTCGGAGGGAGGTAGGAAGATGGCTCTTCCACAGAGATCCGTGTTCGTCGGGCTGGCCGCGCTGGCCATGGTGGCGGCGGCCACCCCGGCCATGGCGGCCGAGCCGGTGGGCACCGTCCGAAGCGCCGGCGGCGCGACAGCCGTCGAAGGCAGCTACATCGTCGTGTTCAAGGACAGCGAGGTGAGCCGTACGACGGTCGGCTCCTCCGTGGACCGGCTGCTGCGCCGGCACGGGGGTGCGACGGCCCGGACCTACAGCGCGGCCGTCCGCGGCGCCGAGCTGCGGGTCAGCGCGCGGGCCGCGGCGCGGATCGCGGCGGACCCCGCTGTCGCGTACGTCGAACAGAACCACGTCGTCTCCATCGCCGGCACCCAGACGAACCCCCCGTCCTGGGGCCTGGACCGGATCGACCAGCGGAACCTGCCGCTCAACAACTCGTACACGTACCCCAACACGGCCACGAACGTGACCTCGTACGTCATCGACACCGGCATCCGGACCACCCACTCGGACTTCGGTGGGCGGGCCACCTGGGGCACGAACACCGTCGACTCCAACAACACCGACTGCAACGGTCACGGCACGCACGTGGCGGGCACCGTCGGCGGCTCGGCGTACGGCGTGGCCAAGGCGACCCGCCTGGTGGCGGTGAAGGTGCTCAACTGCTCCGGCAGCGGCACCAACGCCGGCGTGATCGCCGGTATCGACTGGGTCACCGCCAACGCGGTGAAGCCGGCCGTGGCCAACATGAGTCTCGGCGGTGGCGCCAACACCTCAGTCGACAACGCGGTCATCAACTCCATCAACTCCGGCATCACGTACGCGGTGGCCGCCGGTAACGGCAACGCCCTCGGCCAGCGGCAGAACGCCTGCAACTACTCGCCGGCCCGGGCCGCGGCAGCGATCACCGTCGGTGCCACCCAGAGCAACGACGCCGCCGCGAGCTTCTCCAACTTCGGCACCTGTGTGGACATCCTCGCCCCGGGGGTGAGCATCACCTCCGGCTGGCACACGAGCGACACCGCGACGAACACCATCAGCGGCACCTCGATGGCCTCGCCGCACGTCGCCGGGGTGGCGGCGCTGGTGCTCTCGGCCAACCCGTCCTGGACGCCCCAGCAGGTCCGGGACTACCTGGTCAACAACTCCACCCCGAACGTGATCTCGAACGTCGGCACGGGAACCCCGAACCAGTTGCTCTACGTGGTCAACGGCAGCACCCCGCCGCCGACGAACGACTTCTCGGTCTCGGTGTCGCCGACCTCCGGCTCGGTCGCGGCGGGTAGCTCGGCGAGCACCACCGTGTCCACCGCGACCACGAACGGCTCCGCCCAGTCGGTGGGCCTCTCCGCCAGCGGCCTGCCGTCCGGGGCGACCGCCTCGTTCAGCCCGGCCACCGTCACCTCCGGTGGATCGGCCACGCTGACCATCAGCACCTCGGCCAGCACGCCGGCCGGCACGTACAGCGTGACCGTCACCGGCACCGCGGCCTCCGGCACCAGAAGCGCGACGTACTCGCTGACGGTGACCGGCGGCAGCGGCGGCGGCTGCTCCGGGACCAACGGCACCGACGTGCCGATCCCGGACTCGGGCTCGGCGGTGACCAGCTCGATCACGATCTCCGGCTGCAACCGGAACGCCTCGTCGAGCTCGACGGTGGCGGTGAACATCGTGCACACCTACCGTGGCGACCTGGTCATCGACCTGCTCGCCCCGGACGGCTCGTCCTACCGACTGAAGAACAGCAGCATCTTCGACGGCACGGACAACGTGAACACCACGTACACGGTGAACCTGTCAAGCGAGGCGGCGAACGGCACCTGGCGCCTCCAGGTCCGCGACGTCTACGGCGGTGACACCGGCTACATCAACACCTGGACGTTGACGCTCTGACGCCCGGACAGCGGACGGGCCCCGGCACTGTGCCGGGGCCCGTTCGTCGGGTCGGGTCAGACCGCGAACTCGGTCGGGCGTTCGGTGGCCGGCGCGGGCGGCCGGGCCTTCCACAGCCCGGTCTTCTGGGCGAACATCCGACCCAGGTACGCGGGATTCAGGATCACGTAGCGCCGCCACAGCCGCTTGGGCTCCAGGCCGAGGCGCCAGAACCACTCCAGCCCGGCGCGCTGCATCCACGGCGGCGGCTGACGCAGCAGCCCCGCGTGATAGTCGAACGCCGCGCCGACCGCCATCATCGGCATGTCCAGCAGCGGACGCATCGCGTACGTGAAGATCTCCTGCCGGGGGCAGCCGAGCCCGACCAGGACCAGCCGGGCGCCGCTGGCCCTGATCCGCTCGGCGATGTCGACGTCCTCACCCGGCTGCACGCCGCGGAACTTGGACGCCTCCACTCCGGCGATCTTGAGCGCCGGGAACATCCGCTCCAGCGCCGGAATCAACCGGGCGAGCGTCTCCTCGGTCGAGCCGTACAGGTAGACCGGCAGTCCCTCGTCGGCGAAGCGGGAGAGCACGTGCAGGGTCAGGGTCGGTCCGTAGACGCGATCGGTGAGCCCGGCACCGTGCAGCAGGTTCAGCGCCCAGCGCACCGGCTGCCCGTCCGGGGTCACCACGTCGAAGGAGTTGAGCCGGGCGTTGTGCGCCGGATCCAGCACCCCGGTCATCACGCCGTGCACGGCCAGCGCGGTCAGCGCCAGCGGCCGGCGTTCCTGCGCGGCGGCCACCACCTGCTCGGTGGCCTCGGCGTAGTTGGTCGCGTCGACCAGGACACCGAGCACGTTCTTCTTGGTCATGCTCCCGGCACCCACTTGTCCACGTTGGCCTCGTAGATCTCTCGCATGATCATGGGTACGTCGTACACCTGCTTCCAGTCCGGGTAGTCGGCCTGGAACGCCTCGTTGGAACCGATCCACCACTTGTGGTCGCCGATCCGGTTGGCCTCGACGTATTCGGTGATCATCTCCTGGCCGGTGATCCGCTCGGCCAGCATGAACGCCTCCCGGTTGGAGGTGTTCGAGTGCCGGCCGCCACCGAGGTTGTAGACGGCGGCCGAGCGGGGACTGCGGAAGAACGCCTCGAACGCGGAGACCACATCCGAGCTGTGGATGGCGTCGCGGACCTGCTTGCCCTGGTAGCCGAAGATCTTGTAGGTGCGGCGCTCCATGTTCGCCCGCATCACGTAGCCGAGGAAGCCGTGCAACTCGGTCGCCGAGTGCGCCGGCCCGGTCAGCGTCCCGCCCCGGAAGCACGCCGTCTTCATGCCGAAGTAGCGGCCGTACTCCTGCACCATGACGTCCGCCGCGACCTTCGAGGCCCCGAAGATCGAGTGCAGGCAGGCGTCGATCGACATGTCCTCGCGGATGCCCTGCTCGTACGGGTGACCCGGCTCGATCTCCCAGCGGGTCTCCAGCTCCACCAGGGGCAGGCTGTTCGGCCGGTCGCCGTACACCTTGTTGGTGGAGCAGTGGATGACCGGGGCGTCGATGCAGTGTTCCCGGACGTTCTGCAACACGTTGAGCGTGCCGGCGGCGTTCACGTCGAAGTCGGTGAACGGATCGCGTACCGCCCAGTCGTGCGAGGGCTGCGCGGCAGTGTGGATCACCACAGCCACGTCCCGGCCGTACCTGCCGAACAGCGCGCCGAGCGCCGCCCGGTCCCGGATGTCGATGCTGTGGTGGGAGTACGCCGCACCCAGCTCGTCGGTCAGCCGGCGGACGTTCCAGGCGGTGGACGCCTCCTCGCCGAAGAACTCCTGCCGCATGTCGTTGTCGATGCCGACGACGTCGAGACCGAGGCCGGCGAAGTGCCGGACCGCCTCGGAGCCGATCAGCCCGCCCGACCCGGTCACGAATGCGACACTCACACGCCACTCCTGGTGCGTCGGAGGCAGAAACCATCGGAGCATAGCGTGACGTCCGGCACGCCCCGATACGGAGCGAGGGCCCCGCATCTGCGGAGCCCTCGTCTGTGGTGGGGAAGGGGGGAGTTGAACCCCCACGTCCTTTCGGACACACGGACCTGAACCGTGCGCGTCTGCCATTCCGCCACTTCCCCGTGGCCCGACCTCGGAAATACGTGGCCTGGACCGGGCGCTGCCGGTGACCGGCGAGCCTCGACCATGCTACGTGACCTTGGTCTGCTGCCGCGAATGGCTTTCGCTGCTCGCAGCGGTTACCGTTCGTGGCGGACGAAAGAGTAGCACGACAATCAGAGGCCGTCCGAACGGGCCGTGGCCTGCTGGCCGAGCGGCGTGTGAGCTGCGTGCGCTCTGGACGGATACCATCATGTCCTCGGGACCCGAGGAGGAGCCGGTGAGCGTGCTGCAACGCTTCGAGAAGCGTCTGGAAGGCCTGGTCGAAGGGGCCTTCGCCAAGGTCTTCAAAGGGGTGGTCCACCCCGTGGAGATCCTCAACGCCATGCAGCGGGAGGCCGAGGCACACAAGGCCATCCTGGCTGGTGGGCGCACGTTGGTGCCCAACCGCTACGTGATCGATCTCTCCCCGTACGACCACAGTCGGCTGGCGCCGTACGCCGCCGCGCTGGCCCAGGAACTGGCCCAGTCGCAGGCGGAGTTCATCGGCGAGCAGGCCTGGACGGTCTACGGAGACGTGATCGTCGAGATCGAGCGCGGTGAAGGACTGGACACCGGTATGTTCCGGGTCACCGCGGAGGTCTACACCGGTGGCGAGGTCGCCCCGGTTTCGGCGCCCGGCTACGACGCCGGTCCGTCCGGATACGACGCCGGCCCGCCCGGCTATCCGTCGTATGACCAGGGTGGTGGCTACGGCCCGCCGCCGGGGCACGGCGGTGGCCGCAACATCCGGCTGGTCTCCGGCGACGGTCGCACCTACCCGTTGCAGATGGGCTCGACCGTGATCGGTCGTGGCGACCAGGCCAACCTGCGCCTGCCGGACGTCGGCATCTCCCGGCGACACGCCCGGCTGGACTTCGACGGTGGGCAGGTCGTGCTCACCGATCTCGGCTCGACAAACGGCACCATGGTCAACGGCCAGCGGGTCTCGGCCGTGGCGTTGAACCCCGGTGACATGATCCAGCTCGGTACGACCACCCTGACCTTCCGCGTGGACGGCTGATCCGCCTTGCCGGAACTCGTCATCACCGTTGCCCGGTTCGGATTCCTCATCCTGCTGTGGATCTTCGTGTTCACGGTGGTCGGTGTCATCCGTCGGGACCTCTTCGCGGGGGCCCGTTCGGGTCGACTGGTGGCCGCGCCCCGGACGGTGGGCGCGTCGACAGGTCAGGCGACGGCGAAGCCGGCGAAGGTGAAGCGGGGCCGGGCGGCGCACCAGTTGGTGGTGACCGCGGGTCAGTTGGCCGGTACCCGGATCACGTTGGGTGAGGCGCAGATAACGATCGGTCGTGCCGAGGACTCCACCCTCGTCATCACCGACGATTACGCGTCCGCGCGACACGCCCGGCTGGTGCCGCGTGACGGGCAGTGGTTCGTCGAGGACCTCGGTTCGACTAACGGGACGTACCTGGATCGCGCTAAGGTCACCGGACCGACCCCCGTCCCCCTCGGCGTGCCGATCCGGATCGGCCGCACCTCTCTCGAATTACGGCCATGACTCTGACCCTGCGCTATGCGGCCCACAGCGACCGCGGTCTGATCCGAGACGGTAATCAGGACTCCGTCTACGCCGGGCCGCGGCTACTCGCCGTTGCCGACGGCATGGGCGGCATGGCCGCCGGTGACGTCGCCAGCAACATCGTCATCGGTGCCATGGCGCCACTGGACGAGGACGTCCCGGGTGACGCCCTTGTCGACGCGCTCCGCTCCGCCGTGGGCACCGCCAACCAGCAACTCCGCGAGACCGTGGAGGCCAACCCTCAGTTGGAGGGGATGGGCACCACGCTTACCGCGACCCTCTTCTCCGGCAGCAAGCTGGGCATGGTCCACATCGGCGACTCGCGGGCCTATCTCCTGCGCGACGGTGAGTTCGCGCAGATCACCAAGGACGACACGTACGTCCAGATGCTCGTCGACGAGGGCCGGATCAGCCCGGAGGAGGCGAGCAGCCACCCGCAGCGCTCGTTGCTCACCCGGGCCCTGGACGGCCGCGACATCGACCCGGAGTACTCGGTCCGACAGGTGCTTCCAGGTGACAGGTACCTGATCTGTTCCGACGGGCTCTCCGGTGTGGTCAGCGCGGAGACCATCGGCGAGACCATGCGGGAGTACGCCGACCCGCAGCAGTGCGTCGAGCGTCTCGTCCAGCTAGCCCTGCGCGGTGGCGGTCCGGACAACATCACTGTGATCATCGCCGACGCCACCGACCGGGACATCGTCGAGGCGGCGCCGATCGTCGGCGGTGCGGCGGCCCGGGACCGGGGGATGGCCACCTCGGCGGACGTCTCCACCCCGGCGGCTCGTGCCTCGGCGCTCTCCGCGCCCCGGCCCCCGACCCCCGACGAGTCCGCGAACAACGACGAGGAACCCGAGGCACGTCGCCGTCCGCTGCGTGCGCTGGCGATGACGACAGCCCTGATGGTGATCGCCGGTGGCGGTGTGTTCGCCGGCTGGAGCTACACCCAGCGCCAGTACTACGTCGGAGCTACGGAGAACGGCCAGGTGGCGGTGTTCCGTGGCATCCAGGGTCAGATCGCCGGAATGGATCTCTCCAGCGTGCACTCGGAGAGCAACGCGCAGCTGGACGACCTCACCCTGGCCGCGCAGGAGCAGGTCAAGCAGGGCATCCCGGCCAAGAGCGAGCCGGACGCGGAACGGCGGCTGGCGGAGCTGACGATGGACAGCCCGACAAACGTGAACCTCAAGCCTGTCTGTCCGCCGACGCCGAGCCCGACCCCCTCGGTGGCGGGTTCGCCGTCCCCGACGCCGAGCCTCCCGTCCGGTTCACCGAGCCAGGTGGGCAGCAGCTCTCCGTCACCGCGGGGTGGAGCGACGGCCACGCCGAGCGGTACGCCCGCCGGCAGCTCCGCCGCAGCACCGGACAGCACCCCCGACGCGCCGCCCGTCGACACCTTCACGCCCACTGTCGATCCGGCGTCCTGCCGGTCGCCCGAGTAGGCACCCGCTCCGACCCGAGGACGATCGTGACCGCACCGGCCACCCCGGCATCCTCGCCCGCGACCGCGGGCGAGCGACCCGGCGTACGCATGGCCCGGTCCCGGCGCAACGCCGAGCTCTCGCTGCTACTGCTGGCGATGGCGCTTGTCGCCGCGTACGGGGCGATGGTCGAGGCGAACGTGCTCGACACGGTCACCCCGGGCTTCTGGGTGCCGGCCGCCACGCTCACCGCGGTGTTCCTCGGCATGCACCTGGTGATCCGGTTCCTGGCACCCTTCGCCGACCCGGCGCTGCTGCCGGCGGTGGCCCTGCTCAACGGCCTGGGCGTCGGCTTCCTGCGTCGGCTCGACCTCGCCAACGCGGCTCCCGAGGAACGAGCGGACCTGGCCATCTTCGCCGGCATCGGCGGTCGGCAGCTCGCCTGGACGCTGATCTCGGTGGTCCTCGCCGCCGGGCTGCTGGCGCTGATGCGCGACCACAGGTCGATCTCCCGGTACGCGTACACCCTGGGGCTGGCGGGCATCGTCCTGGTCATGCTGCCGGCGGTGCTGCCGGCCAGCATCTCCGAGATCAACGGTGCGAAGCTCTGGGTACGCATCGGCAGCTTCTCGATCCAGCCGGGTGAGTTCGCCAAGCTCGCGCTGCTCGTCTTCTTCGCCTACTACCTGGTGCGCAAGCGCGAGGTGCTGTCACTGGCGAGTCACCGGTTCCTCGGCATCGACTTCCCGCGCGGGCGCGACCTCGGCCCGGTGCTCGTCGTCTGGGTGATCAGCCTGCTGGTTCTCGTCTTCGAGAAGGACCTGGGCACCTCGCTGCTCTATTTCGGCATGTTCGTGGCCACCGTCTACATCGCCACCGAACGGGTCAGCTGGCTGCTCATCGGTCTGGTCCTCTTCTTCGGCGGCGCCTACCTCGCGTACGTGCTCGGCGAGGCGGTGGGCGGCCCGTTCGCGAACTTCTACCTGCGGGCGGAGATCTGGCTCGACCCCTTCGCCGAGCCGTACGACGACGGTTACCAACTGGTCCAGGGGCTGCTCGCCCTCGGCTCCGGCGGGCTGTTCGGTGCTGGGCCGGGCGGCGGTCAGCCGCTGCTGCTGCCGGAGGTGCAGAACGACTTCATCTTCGCCGGCATCGGCGAGGAGATCGGCCTCTTCGGCCTCTCCGCGCTACTGGTGATCTACCTGCTCATCGTCGAGCGGGGCCTGCGGGCCGCCCTGGCGGTCCGGGACTCGTTCGGCAAGCTGCTCGCCGGTGGCCTGGCCTTCACCCTCGCGCTCCAGGTCTTCGTGATCGTCGGCGGGATCAGCAAGCTCATCCCGCTCACCGGTCAGACCACGCCGTTCCTCTCCGCAGGTGGCTCCTCGCTGATGGCGAACTGGCTGCTCATCGCTGTGCTGCTGCGCGTCTCCGACGCCGGCCGCCGCCCGGTTGACGGCGCCGGTGGCAAGGTGACCCGGCCCTCCGGACCACCCGAGCAACTGCACGGTGCCCCCACGGAGGTGATCAAGCCGTGAACGCACCTCTGCGTCGGGTCGGCGTCGTCGTGATCGTCCTGTTCGGCCTGCTCTTCGCGAACCTCAACTGGATTCAGGCGTACAAGGCCGACGAGTACCGCACCAGCGACTACAACGGTCGGGTCCAGGTCGCCAAGTACGACCGCAAGCGCGGCAACATCGAGGCCGGTGGCACCGCCCTGGCGGTCAGCAAGGAGACCGACGGCGAGCTGAAGTACCTGCGCACCTACCCGGGCGGGGCGAAGTACGCCCACGTGCTCGGGTACGAGCCGGTGAACGGCTCCGCCACCGGTCTGGAGCGCGCCGAGAACGACTTCCTCGCCGGCACCAGCGACCAGCTCATCGTGAACCGGCTGCGGGACATGGTCACCGGCGACACCACAGCCGGCGGCAACGTGCTGCTGACCCTCTCGAAGCGGGCCCAGGACACCGCGTACGACGAACTGCGCGGCAACAACAACGGAGCGACAAAGGGCGCGGCGATCGCCATCGACCCGGCCACCGGGGCGGTGCAGGCTCTTGTCTCCATCCCCAGCTTCGATCCGAACCCGCTGGCCAGCCACAACAGCAACGAGGCGACGAGCGCGTACAACAAGCTGGAGCAGGACGCGGGACGGCCGCTGCGGAACCGGGCGCTCGGCGAGGTGCTGCCGCCCGGCTCCACCTTCAAGATCGTGGTGGCCGCGGCGGCGCTGGAGAACGGCATCACCAAGGAGACGAACATCCCGGCCGGGTCGAGCTACACCCCGCCCACCTCCGGCGAGCCGATCCGCAACGCGGCGCCGTCGATCTGCCCCGAGTCACAGGTGACCCTGATGAACGCGGTCACCGAATCCTGCAACACCGGGTTCGCCAAGCTCGGCGGCCAGCTCGGCCCGGACGTGCTCAAGGAGAAGGCCCGGCAGTTCGGGTTCGAGCAGGAGGACCTCACCGTCGGCCGGCTCGGCGAGAGTGGCCTGGGCGTGGCGGCCAGCCGCACCGGCAGCATGGAGAACCCGGACGGTGGCCCCGACCCGGCGGCGCTGGCCCAGTCCTCGATCGGCCAGCGTGACGTACGGATGACCCCGTTGCAGGGCGCCATGATCGCCGCTGCGGTGGCCAACGGCGGCAGCCAGATGCGGCCGTACCTGGTGCGTCAGCTCCTCGCACCGGACCGCACCACCGTCTACGACACCGCCAACCCGCGTGAGCTGCGCCGGCCGGTGAGTGGCCAGGTCGCCGCCGACCTGCGGGAGATGATGGTGAGCGTGGTGCAGAACGGCACCGGCCGCAACGCCCGGATCAACGGCTACACCGTCGGCGGCAAGACCGGCACCGCACAGTCCGCGCCGGACCGCCCCGACCACGGCTGGTTCATCGGGTTCGCCCTCGACTCCGAGGGCAAGCCGGTCTCCGCCGTCTGCGTCGTCCTGGAGGAGGCCGGCAGCGGCGGCAGCGCCGAGGCCGCCCGGATCGCCGGTCAGATCATGCGAGCCGCCATCGCCGAACCCGGGGGGCGCTGACATGCTCAGCCCGGGGGTGCAGCTCGGTAACCGATACCGGCTCGACGAGCGGATCGCCAGCGGTGGCATGGGCGATGTCTGGCGCGGCACCGACCAGGTGCTCGGTCGTACGGTGGCGGTCAAGAGTCTGCTCCCGGCGTTGCTCGACGAGCCCGGGTTCGCCGAGCGGTTCCGTGGCGAGGCCCGCACCATGGCGACGATCAACCACCCGGGCGTGGTCGACGTCTACGACTTCGGCAACGACCAGCACATCGCCTTCCTGGTGATGGAGTACGTCGAGGGTGACCCGCTCTCGGCCACGCTGAGCCGGGTCGGCCGGCTCACCCCGGCGCGGACCATGGCGCTCGTCGCCCAGGCCGCTGACGCGCTGCACGCCGCACACGTGAAGGGCATCGTGCACCGGGACGTGAAGCCCGGGAACCTGCTGGTCCGCCCCAACGGCACGCTCGTGCTCACCGACTTCGGCATCGCCCGGTCGGACCTGGTCGGGCAGCTCACCGCGGCCGGATCGGTGCTCGGCACCGCGTCCTACATCTCGCCGGAGCAGGCCACCGGCCAGGTCGCCACCCCCGCCTCCGACGTCTACGCGCTGGGTGTGGTGGCCTACCAGTGCCTCGCCGGCCGGCGACCGTTCGAGGGGGACAACCCCCTCGACATCGCGATGCGGCACGTCCGGGAGACGCCCCGGCCGTTGCCCTCCGACATCCCGCCCCAGGTTCGCGCGCTCGTCGAGCGGGCGTTGGCGAAGGACCCGAAGGAGCGCTGGCCGAGCGCCGCCGCGCTAGCCGGCGTGGCGCGACAGTTGAAGACGGCACTGTCCCGGCAGGCCCGGGCGGGCGGTCAGGCCGCACCGATCTCCGCCGCGCCGGCCTCGCCGGCTCCGGGCCGGGCACAGGTCCCGCCGCCGCAGCCACCGCGTCCGGTCGCGGCCCCGCACTCACCGGCCCCCGCGCACCCGCAGGCCGTGGGGCACCGGCCGCCGCCGGCCCACCCGCAGGCCCGGCCGCCGATGGCCCCGCACCGTCCCACCACTGTGGCGCCGGCCGTCACCGGCTATCCGCGTGGCGCGGCAACCGTCCCACCCGGGTACGCTCCGCAGCCCGGACCGTCACGCCCGGTGCCCCGACGGTCACGATCCGGGATGGTCTTCCTGGCCATCATGCTTGGCGCACTGGTCCTCATCTGCTCCGGCGTGATTTCCTACCAACTGCGGAACAACCTCAGCGCAGGTACGCCGGGTGGCGTTTCCGTGCGAACGGTGACGTCCGACGCGCTGCGGCCCGACGGGCGAGACGATCCGGCCGGTACGGCGTACCGTCGACTGGATCAGCCCCGACCGGGCGGCGACGAGACGACGACGAGCGAAGGACGACAGACGCGATGACAGCGCAGGCCCGCCTGCTCGGTGGCAGGTACCAGGTCGGCGAGCTGCTCGGGTACGGCGGCATGGCCGAGGTGCATCGCGGTCGTGACCTGCGGCTTGGTCGGGACGTCGCGATCAAGATGCTCCGCACCGACCTGGCCCGGGACGCCACCTTCCAGATGCGTTTCCGGCGGGAGGCGCAGAACGCGGCCTCCCTCAACCACCCCGCCATCGTCGCCGTCTACGACACCGGCGAGGAGCAGGCGCCGACCGGCGAGACGCTGCCGTTCATCGTGATGGAGTTCGTGAACGGGCGCACGCTGAAGGAGGTGCTCGGCGCCGAGGGACGGCTGCAACCCCGGCGGGCGCTGGAGATCTCCGCCGACATCTGCGCCGCTCTCGACTTCAGCCACCGGCACGGCATCATCCACCGCGACATCAAGCCGGGCAACGTGATGCTCACCCAGACCGGCCAGGTCAAGGTGATGGACTTCGGCATCGCCCGGGCGTTGGCCAGCGGTGCCACCACGATGACGCAGACGAGCGCGGTCATCGGCACCGCGCAGTACCTTTCCCCGGAACAGGCCCGTGGCGAGGCGGTCGACGCCCGCTCCGATGTCTACGCCGCCGGATGTGTGCTCTTCGAGCTGGTCTGCGGGCATCCGCCGTTCGTCGGCGACAGCCCGGTGAGTGTCGCGTACCAGCACGTGCGGGAAGCGCCGCCGACCCCGAGCGACCTGAACCCGGACGTCAACCCGGCTGTCGACGCGATAGTGCTCAAGGCACTGTCGAAGAACCCGCTGAACCGCTACCAGAGCGCCGGGGAGATGCGGGCGGACCTGCTCCGCGCGGCTGCCGGCCGGCCGGTGATGGCGACCCCGGTGATGCGCGAGGACGAGACCGTGGCGATGGCCGCGGCTGGTCGTCCGGGATACCCGTCGGGGGGTGCGACGCAGACCCGGCAGATCCCCGCCCGGGTGGGCGACCCGCGCCAGCGCAAGGCGTCGTCCTGGCTGATCGCGACGTTCGCCGCGCTCGGCGTGCTCGCGGTGATCGCCCTGGTCGCCGCGCTGCTGCTGAACCAGCGGGACGACCCGCAGGACGCTCCGGTGCCGACTGTCACCGGGTTGAGCCAGGCCGACGCGTTCGCCCAGATCGAGCGGGACGGCTTCGTCCCGGCACGCGGTGAGCCGGAGTTCACCTCGGACTGCAAGGAGGGGACGGTCACCAGCCAGTCCCCAGCCCCCGGCGAGCGGGTGGCGCCGAACAGCACAGTGACCGTACGGATCTGCGGCGGCAAGCCCGAGGTGACCATTCCGAACAATCTCATCGGCGGCACTCGGGAAGCCGCCGAGGAACGGCTCAAGGAACTCAACCTCACCGTCAAGACCGAGGAAGCCAACAATTCGGCCCCCAAGGGTCAGGTGTTGAAGGTCGACCCGCCATCGGGTGAGAAGGTCGCGGAGGGCACTGAGGTCATCCTCACCGTCTCCCGGGGCAACGTCGTGGCGGTGCCATCGGTGGTCGGCCTTCCCCAGGCCGAGGCGAAGCGGACGTTGGAGCGCGCCGGCTTCGAGGTCGACACCGATCTGGGTCCGGAGGTCCCCGCTGACCAGGCCGGGCGGGTGGTCGACCAGAGTCCGAACGCCAACACCGAGCGCACCAAGGGCAGCACGGTGAAGATCATTGTGTCGGTCGAGGAGCCGGAGGACCCGGACCCGCCGTCCCAGTCGCCGCCGACAAGCGCGCCGCCGACCACCCCGCCGCCGGATGGTGACGACGACGGCGGGGGCGGCGACGGTGGCGGGATCCTGCCGTCCTTCAGCCCGTTCCGCATCGGCGAGGAGTGACGCGGCCGACCCCGCCGATCGACCTGGCACGGCGTCGGCGGCGACGCCTGCTCCGGCTGGCCGTGCCGGCGCTCGTCGCACTGCTGCTCGCCAGCCTGCCCTGGGTCTGGACGACAACTGGTGCGCGCGGCCATGTCCACGCGGCAGCCGAGGCACCGGCCGCCGACGTCGTGATCGTCCTGGGCACCGCCGTGACCGAGGACGGTCGGCAGCCGGGCGTCCGGCTGTCCGGCCGGCTGGAGACCGCCGCCGAGCTGGTCCGCAGCGGGCGGGCCCGGGTGGTGCTCGTCTCGGGTGACGGTGCGGGCGAGTCCGGCGACGAACCGGCGATCATGGCCGCTCACCTGACCGAGCAGCTCGGCGTCGAGCCGCAGCGCGTGGTCGCCGATCCGCACGGGCTGGACACGTACGACAGCTGCCTACGGGCCCGCCAGGTGTACGGGATCGAGCGTGCCCTGATCGTCACCCAGTCCTACCACCTGTCCCGGGCGGTGACGCTCTGCCGGCACGTCGGGATCGACGCCGACGGGGTGACCGCCCGCTGCTCGGGCTGCGGCACCGGCCTGCTGGTACGCAAGGCCGCTCGGGACTACCTGGCCAGCGGCAAGGCGGCCTGGGACGCCGTCCGCGACAGGCCACCGGCCGTCAGCTCACCTGCCGACCCCGCCATCTCCGACGCGCTGGCCCGCTGACCACCCAGGGCTTCGGTCCGGCCCGACGCTCGGGTCGGTGACCTCCTCGCCGGGGGCCGCCGCAGCGCCCCACGGCTGTCGGCGTGCCGCCGGCGACGGTGACGCTCCTGACGGCTCGGGGACCGACGTGCCGACGTCGAGACCCTGACCTCAGGTGGTGGCGAAGGCGGCGCGGCGGCGGGCGTCGACCTCGGCGGCCAGTTCCGGGGCGCGCTCCAGCGCTTCGGGGTGGCCGCAGGCGGCGAGCCAGTTGGCCAGCATCAGGTGACCGCCCTCGGTTAGCACCGACTCGGGGTGGAACTGGACGCCCTCGATCGGCAGGGTGCGGTGCCGCATCGCCATCACGATCCCGGAGGCGGTCCAGCCGGTCACCTCCAGCTCGGCCGGCAGGGTTTCCCGCAGCACGGCGAGGGAGTGGTAGCGGGTCGCCGTGAAGGGGTCGGGCAGCCCGGCGAGGACGCCGGTGCCGTCGTGGCGGACCTCCGAGGTCTTGCCGTGCAGCAGCTCCGGGGCGCGGGTGACAGTCGCCCCGAACGCCTCACCGATGGCCTGGTGACCCAGGCAGACCCCGAAGATCGGCAGTCTGCCGGCGTACTCGCGGATCACGTCGAGGCAGATGCCGGCCCGGTCGGGCGTGCCCGGCCCCGGCGAGAGCAGGACGCCTGCCGCGCCGACCCGACCGACCTCGGCCACCTCGATCTCGTCGTTGCGTCGTACCTCGCACTCCACGCCGAGCTGGCCGAGGTACTGCACCAGGTTGAAGACGAACGAGTCGTAGTTGTCGATCACCAGGACGCGCATCGGGCTCACTCGTCCTCGTCGGGCGGCGGGGTGTTGTTCCGGTCGGTGTCGTACGGCAGCTCGTGCTCGTCGCCCGGTGGGGCGTCGTCGACCGCGCCCTCGTCCCCGGGGCCGAGGTCACCGTCCGGCGCGCCCGGCACGCCGGAGTCCTCCTGGGTCACCTGCACGTCGTCGAAGGGGAGCAGTGGTTCCGCCCAGGGGAAGACCACGTACCACAGCAGCGCCACCATCGTGGTGGCCAGCAGCAGGCTGCCGGCGAGCTTGCCGGGCAGCCCGAAGGGCAGCTTGCGCCAGATCCAGGCGTACATCGTCAGGTCCCCAGTTCCGCCGGGCGTCCCTCGGCCTTCGGCTGGGTACGCGTCAACTCGGCGTGAATGATCAACCGTTCGTAGTTGTCGAACTTCGGGTTGCAGGTGGTCAGGGTCAGCATCCGCTTCGTCGGTTTCTCGCCCGGCCGGCCCGGCACCGGGGCCACCACCTCGACCTGCGTCGGCTTGACGATCAGGCTCTCGGTGACCTGGTAGACGTACCAGTCGTTGCGGCCCTCGACCAGGATCGGGTCACCCTCGCGGAGTTCGTCCAGCCGCCAGAAGGTCGCCCGGTTACGGTGCCCGGCCACGGAGAAGTTGCCCACCTGGCCCGGCCCGGCGCTGTCCGGGTAGTGGCCCGGCGCGTACCGGATGTCCTTCTGGCCGACGCCCTCGACCACGATCCATTCCTTGTCGAACTTCGGAATGTAGAGGCCGGCGATCGGCGTGCCCTGTACCGCAGGCTTCGGCTTGGCGGACGGGCTGGCTGACGCCGAAACCGTCGGGTCCGTCGCCGGTTCGGGTGCCCACGCCTGGGCCAGTTGCTCGCTCAGCTCGCCCTGGTGCGCGTCCACGATCGCCGACTTGCCCCAGATCTCGTAGCCGGCGAAGAGCAGCACGACCAGACCGAACGTGATCAGCAGCTCGCCGCTGAACCGGAGACCCGTGCGTACCCGGGACCACAACGACGGACGGGTCAGCTCCGAGTAGACGCTCTTGTAGCCCTCACCCGTCTGGTGCGGGCGCAACTGCACCACCCGGTCGCCGCGCCGCGGCTTCGGTGCCTCGGCGGGCTGGTCGGCGCCGTCGGACGGCTCGTCGACCTTTGGCGGCCGAGGTACGGCACCCATCAGGGCGGTCGAGTCAAGCACCGGCGAACCACTCGATCGGGCCCCGGTGACCGCCGGAATGACCGCTGTGGCACCCGGGTCGGCCGCTCGGCTCGGCGCAGCCGGCTGCCCCGGTGCCGTCGGCTGGTCGACGGCTGTCGGGCGGGCCTGCTGCCCCGGGGCGGGACCGGCCGGGGTGACCGGACGGTCCGTGGCCGGGCCGGTCCCGGGCTGCCCGTTCGTGGCCTGGCTCGCCCTGGCCGGCTCCGTCCCACGGCTGCCGGCCGCCGGGCCGGCCAGGTCACCGACCTTTGGAATCAACGCGGTCGGCCCCTCACCGGCCCAGTCGCCCTGGCCGGGTGCGGGTTTCGCGGGCAACGTCCGCCCGTCCTGGCCCGCTTGGCCGAGATGTGGCGGCTGGGCTGCCGGACCGTTCGGGCCCGACCTTCCGGGAGGTGCCGGCTGCGCTGCCGGGCCGCTGGTGCTCGCCGGCCCGAGGTGCGGTGCGTACGGCCCCGCCGCTGCGGGGCCGACCTGCCCGGAATCGGGACGCGGCGGGTGCGGTGCCGGCGCCGCGGTAGCAGGCTGCCCGGACCCGGTACGTGGTGCCTGCGGTGTCGGCGCGGCGGGGCCGGCCGACCCGGAGCCGGGACGTGGCGCGGGCTCGCCGTAGGGTGCCCCGAACTGCGGTGGCGGTTGCGAGGGCTGCGCCGACTGACCGGGCGGCGGCATCGCCGGCCGCAGGGCGGCGGGTTGGGCGGCCCCGGCGGGTGGCTTCGTGGGCTGACCGTTGGGCCAGGTCGTGCCGCTGCTCGCCGGCGCAGCGCCGGTCGGACCGGACGGCTGGGCACCGGGCCAGGGCGGCGGAGTGCCGTTCGCCGCGCCGGTGCCCAGCCGGGCGGCGGGGTCGGCCGGGGCGGTCCGCCCGGGCTGACCCGGGGCCCTTGTGACGCCCGGGTCACCGGGTCCGGCGTGACCGGCGTCCGCGCTGCCGGGCTGAGCGTTGCCCGGCTGTGCGGTGTCGCCCGCGCCCCGGGAAGGCTGGAATGCGCCACGCCACGGCGTGGGCCCCACCGGAATGTCCGGCTGACCCGACGGCAGGGGTACGCCGTGCCACTGGTCGTTGTTCCCCGCGCTCTGCTGCTGGCCGGCGGCGCCACGACCCGGCTCGGGCGCGGCATCCCACTGGTTCGCCTGGCGGCTGAGGTCCGCCGCGCGCGGCGTGCCGGGTGCCGGGTCCCACTGGTTGGCGGTACGACCGGTGCTCGCCGGAGCGTCCCACTGGTTCGCCCGGTGGTCCGTGGGCGACGCGGTGTCCCACCGCCCGGCGGGTGCGATCGGCTGCTCCTGGCCGCTGGCAGCCCGGCGGTCGACCGGCGGAGTGCCGGCCCGCTCCGGTCCCGGGGCCGCGTTCCAGCCGCTCGGTGCGGCGGGCGCGGCAGTGGTCCGAGGAGTCGGATCCGCTGCCGGTGGCGTGTCCCACCGGCCGGAACCGGCGGGCGAGCTGGCCTCGGCGGCGCCGTCGAAGCGGCCGGAGTTGGTCGGCCGCTGGCCGTCCGGTGCCCGACCACCGGCAGGTGCCTGGTCGGTCGGGCGCGGAGCTGCGGCCTGCGGCGGATCGTGCGGTGCCTGGGAGGGCCCGGACCGTGTGGGCAGCACCGGGTCGGGCCAGGCCCCTGCGGTCCGGGCGCTCGTGGATTCTGGCCTATCGACCTTGGGCAGGAAGGCGGTCGGCTCGTCGGTCTGGTCGCGGTGCCGACCGTCGGAGTGCGGGCTCACCGTGGGCTCACTGTGGCACCGCCGGTACCGTCGCCGAACGCAGGGTGGTGGAGTCCTCGAAGGCGGGCACCGTGACGGTGCCGGGGGTCTCTGAGTAGCCGAGCTGGTAGTTGTCGACCGCGTCCCTGAACCACCGGACTCCCTCGGAAACGGCGAGGGCCTGCCGGAGTGCGGCGGGGTCGCCAATTGCGACGATCTTGAAAGGCGGGGAGTACACCCGCCCATGCAGCAGCAGGGTGTTACCCACGCAGCGTACCGCGCTGGTGGCCAGCACGCGCACGTTCATGATTGACATCGCCTCGGCGCCGCCGGCCCAGAGCGCGTTGACCACCGCCTGTACGTCGCCCTGGTGGACGACCAGGTCGTCGTTGGTGGCCCCTTCGGGCAGATTCCTGAGCTGTGGCGCGTCGTTGAGCTCGACGGTCAGGCCGGGACCGGCGAGCGCGGTGAAGCCGGCGTCGGCCCGGCTGGCGTCGGCCCGTTGCTGCTGTTCCCGGATCGGGCCGTCGGAGTTGGCGAGGACTGCCGTCCGGCTCTCCAGCTCCCCGCGGAGGGCGGCGGCCCGGTCCTCGTTCGCCGCCACCTGCGCGCGGCGATCCTCGATCAGCTCGGTCAGCTGGGGCCGACGGTCCTCGCGCAGGGCGGTGCCGCCCGCCGTGGTGGCAGTGGTGGTGAAGAGCAGACCCGCCGCGAGGGCGATAAGCGGTACGCCGACCGACCAGAACGGTCGGCGTTGACGTGGCCGTCCGGGCAGCAGCCCGGCGACGAGTCGTCGCAGCGCCTTCTGCCACGACGCCGCGCCGGACGTGTACTCCACCGACAACCCCCTCATCGTTGTGCTCCGACGCCGCCCGGTGCGGGCCGGAGCGGCAGCCGTCCTGATCTGTTTTCCGGTGCTGCCCGGTACCGGTCTCGCCTCATTCGTGGATCGGACGGGTCTTCCGGACTACGCTAGCTGTCGAACATTATTGGCCATGGACCGTCGCCCTCGCGCCCGGTTGTCAGGCCGGACGAGGTCGTAACCCCTCTGGAGAGCGCCGTGCCCAAGTCTCAGGTCCGCAAGAAGAAGGTGTACACCCCGCCTACGGACGTCCGCCCCACGGCGACGACCGCGGCCACCAACAAGCCCAGCCCGATGTGGCTGCCGGTTCTGGCGGTGTCGCTGATCGTCTTCGGGATCGGCTGGCTGGTGGTCTACTACCTCTCCGAGCAGGAGTACCCGGTCATGGAGCTGGGGTACTGGAACCTGGCTGTCGGTTTCGGCGCGATGGTCGCCTCGTTGATCGTGCTCTCCCGCTGGCGCTGATCCGCAGCCCGTTTGCCCGGTGACTGTCCGGCTCCACCCGGCGGCCCGCCCGCCCGCGCGGCGGAGCCGCCGGCCTCCTATGGTGTGCGCAGGGCAGCGTGGCCCCGAGTGCGAGATGACTCACGTTACTGCTGGGTAACCTTGCGCGTAGGCTGCACTGCATGACCGAGCGGAGCGAGGTCATCGACCGATCAGGTTGAGGTGCGGCGGCGTCGGGTCCGCGATCGCACCGACGCCCCGGTCGCCGAGCCGCTCGACAGGCAGCAGACCGGGAGGCCAACTCGATGGGCAGCGTCCAGATCGTCACCACGATCCTCGCGGCCGCCATCACCGCCGTTGCGGTGTGGCTAGCGGTACGCGCGGTCTCGAAGATGGTGGCCGTGATCCGGTTGGGTCAGCCCGATCCGACCCGCTCCGGCGACAAGGCCAGCCGCACCAGGACAATGCTGGCGGAGACCGCCGGGCACACCCGGATGCTCCGCTGGAGCGTGGTGGGCGCGGCGCACTGGTTCGTGATGGTCGGTTTCGTCGTGCTGTCGCTGCTGGTGCTTGAGGCGTACTTCGAGGTGGTGTCGCCGACCGGCGGGCTGCCGATCATCGGTTCCTGGACGCTCTACGGGCTGGTCACCGAGTGGATCGGAATTCTGGGCGTCATCGGCATCGCCGTCCTGATCGCGATCCGGCTGGCGAACCGGCCGAACCGGGCGGGACGCCGGTCGCGGTTCACCGGCTCCACCATGTGGCAGGGCTACTTCGTCGAGGCCGTCGTCCTCGCGGTACTGGTCATGGGCTTCGTGATCCGTGGCTTCAAGGTGGCCACCGACCACTTCGAGTACCCCACCTGGGCCACCCCGCTCAGTCACGCGGTCGGTGCCCTGCTGCCGGGCTGGGAGTCCGGCGTCAGCGTCGCCGCGCTCATCAAGATCTCGATTTCGATGGCCTGGGTCATCGTGATCTCGTTGAACGTGACGATGGGCGTCGCCTGGCACCGCTTCCTCGCCTTCCCCAACATCTTCTTCAAGCGCCAGCCGGGTGCCGCCGGCTCCGGCCTCGGCGCGCTGCGGCCGATGATGAGCGACGGTAAGCCGCTCGACTTCGAGGAGGCCGACCCGGAGAAGGACCAGTTCGGCGTCGCCCAGGTCGAGCAGTTCACCTGGAAGGGGCTGCTGGACTTCAGCACCTGCACCGAGTGCGGTCGCTGCCAGTCGCAGTGCCCGGCGTGGAACACCGGAAAGCCGCTGTCGCCGAAGCTGCTGGTGCTCAGCCTGCGCGACCACGCGTACGCCAAGGCGCCCTACCTGCTGGCCGGTGGTGGCAAGGATCTCACCGGTGAGGAGAAGGCCACCGCCGCGCAACTCGCGCACGTCGACGTGCTGGCCCTCGCCGAGGCGGAGAAACCGCTGATCGGCGACGCCGAGGCCGGCGGCGTCATCGACCCCGACGTGCTCTGGTCCTGCACCACCTGCGGCGCCTGCGTGGAGCAGTGCCCGGTGGACATCGAGCACGTCGACCACATCGTCGACATGCGCCGCTACCAGGTGCTCATCGAGTCCAGCTTCCCCTCCGAGGCCGGCGTGATGCTGCGCAACCTGGAGAACAAGGGCAACCCGTGGGGGGCGCCGCAGAACACCCGGGAGGATTGGACCAAGGGCCTCGACTTCGAGGTGCCCCGGGTCGGTGAGGTGGAGGACTTCGAGTACCTCTTCTGGGTGGGCTGCGCCGGTGCGTTCGAGGACCGGGCGAAGAAGACCACCCGGGCCGTCGCGACCCTGCTCAACGAGGCGGGTGTCTCCTTCGCCATCCTCGGCGAGGGGGAGACCTGCTCCGGCGACCCGGCCCGGCGGATCGGCAACGAGTTCGTCTTCCAGATGCTCGCCCAGCAGAACGTCGAGACCCTGAACGAGGCGTTCGAGGGTCGGGAGAAGGCCAAGCGGAAGATCGTCGCGACCTGCCCGCACTGCTTCAACACGCTGGGCAACGAGTACGGCCAGCTTGGCGGTGAGTTCGAGGTGGTGCACCACACCCAGTTGCTGGCCCATCTGGTCGCCACCGGCAAGCTCACCCCGGTGCAGCCGGTCGACGGCGGCGTGACCTACCACGACCCGTGTTACCTCGGGCGGCACAACCGGGTCTTCGCCCCGCCACGTGAGGTGCTCGGCAGCGCGATCGAGGGTGAGCTGACCGAGATGCCGCGTAACAGCGAGCGCTCCTTCTGCTGCGGTGCCGGTGGCGCCCGGATGTGGATGGAGGAGCGGATCGGCAAGCGGATCAATGTGGACCGGGTCGAGGAGGCCATGTCCACCGGGGCCAGGACGGTCGCCGTCGGCTGTCCGTTCTGTTCGACGATGCTCACCGACGGGGTGAACGGTAAGGGCGCCGGAGAGCAGGTCGAGGTCATCGACGTGGCAAGTGTGCTGCTCCGGTCGGTCAAGCCCGAGCGGGTCGGTGGCGCCGAGGAGAGCCCGTCCGTGGTCGGCTGACCGGCGCGTACGCACCGGGCGGGGCGGCACCTTCACAGGTGTCGCCCCGCCCTGTTTCCTTATTGACGTAGATAACTGTAACGAATTGATCGACACCCTTTGTGTGCGTACCGTCGCGCAAAGGTGAATGAGCCGTTGGTCGCCTTGATTTCCCCACCGTGCCTTCCCTAATGTGAGGCACCGACCGCCGTGGGTCGTCTGATCCCGCCTCTAACCCGCTCGCGGGACGCCCGGTGGTCGGTTGCAAAGGAGACGCCCCCGGTGGCAACCATGCCCCTCCATCGTCACGCACCGGGACGATCCCGTGCGGGCGGCCTACGCAGGGCCGCGCGTGGGTTGGTCGTCCTCGTCGCTGCCGCTGCCGTCGGTGCCGGCCTGCTCGCCGCCCCCGCGTACGCCGCTCCCTCGGTCGAGGAGATCGAGGCGCAGATCGACAAGCAGTGGCAGAAGCTGGAACCCACAATCGAGCAGTACAACAAGGTGCGCGCTCAGCTGAAGGTCAACCGGCAGAAGGCGAAGAGCCTGGAGAAGAAGATCCAGCCGCTGGCTCTGGAGACCGAGCTGGCGATGAACCGGGTGGCCGACCTCGCCTCCCGCTACTACATCACCGGCCCCTCCCAGGAGATCGGCGTCGTGCTGCTCAACTCGAAGCCCGACGAGATCGGTGAGCAGATGGCCCTGCTCGACCGGCTCGCTTCGCAGGAGCGCCGCGAGCTCGAGGGCGTCATGAAGATCCGCAAGAAGTACGACGACCAGAAGGCCAAGCTCGACGGTCTGATCGCCGACCAGGAGGCGAAGGAAAAGCAGCTGGCGGCGAAGAAGAAGCAGATCGACGCCGAGATCAAGCGGCTGGAGAAGTCGCTGCCGGTGACCGTGGTGAAGACGACCAACTGCCCGACCATCAAGGACGTGGTAAGCGCGGCTGCCCGCACCGCCATCAAGACGGCCTGCGCACAGGTCGGCAAGCCGTACGTCTGGGGTGCCACCGGGCCGAACTCGTTCGACTGCTCCGGGCTGACCCAGTACGCCTACAAGGCCGCCGGCATCTACCTGACCCACTTCACGGGCGCCCAGTGGAACGAGGGCAAGGCCGTCTCCCGGTCCGATGCCCGCCCAGGTGACCTGGTCTTCTTCCGCAGCGACGTGAGTCACGTCGGCATCTACCTGGGTAACAACCAGATGGTGCACGCGGCTCGGGCCGGTAAGCCGGTGAACGTCTCGCCGATCACGACAATGCCGGTCGCCGGCTTCCGCCGACCCGGCTGAGTCACCACAAGCGTCCGCTGAGCGGACGCGCAGGAACGCCCGAAGGCCCCCGGTCAAGTTGACGGGGGCCTTCGCCATTGTCGGATGTCAGCACCCACAGTGATGGTGCGGTTGTGTTGCGTATCGACGCCGATCGTCCCTACGCTGGGCAATCGTCGGCCCGCTGACAGCTCCGCCCACCCGGGCGGTAACGGTCCGACACCGCCGAGTCGCTCACGAGCGAGCCGGGTGCCCAGGTGCCCGGGGTGAATCCGCGAGTCGTCGCGGTAGGGCGTCCCCTCCCGCCCGAACCCGTCAGCCGAGAGAGACCGGCAACAGGCAGGTGGAGCGGGCCACACCGCACACACCACTCCTGTTGCCCGTCCCTCCAGCCCGGTAGGCGGTCCGGAGAGAGGGAGTACTGAGCCCGGTGGCACACCATGCCCCGCGGCCACCGTCACCGCGGCCGGGGATGCCCGGCCGACCGACGGGCGCGCCGCGCTTCCGCTGGTACCGCTGCATACCTGCCGCCCTGACCGCGACCGCCGTGCTGCT
This sequence comes from Micromonospora andamanensis, assembly GCF_016863495.1. Taxonomy (GTDB): domain Bacteria; phylum Actinomycetota; class Actinomycetes; order Mycobacteriales; family Micromonosporaceae; genus Micromonospora; species Micromonospora andamanensis. Next base: position 185,139 of record NZ_BOOZ01000007.1, on the reverse strand, counting down.
CACCGGCAGCGTGGCGGCGGCCTGGGCCGACCCGACGGTCGCCGACATCGAGCGCCGCATCGACGAGGACTGGAACCGGCTCGAACCCGTCATCGAACAGCACAACGCCACTCGGCAGGATCTGGCCGGCAAGCGGCGGGAGGCGGATGCGCTGGCCGCCCGGATCACCCCGTTGCAACGCCAGGTGGACGAGGCGTTGGACCGGGTGGGCAAGCTCGCGGCCAGCGCGTACAAGGGTGAGCAGGTGCGGGCGGTCAACACGCTGCTCGGCAGCCGGTCGCCGAGCGAGGTCGTCGAGCAACTCGGCCTGCTCGACCGTTACGCCCGGTTCCAGCAGCGGGACGTACGGCACGCGAGCGACCTGCGCGACGAACTCTTCGCCGCCAAGGCCGGGCTGGACCGCACCATCGGCCAGCTCACCCGCACCGAGGCCGAGCTCGCGGAGAAGCGCCGTCAGATCGACGCCGAGATAGACAGGTTGCAGCGGCTCCGGCTCCGGGCGTACGGCAGCGGGGGTGGTGGGTCGCTGCGGCCGGCCCCCTGCCCGGCCAGCTATCCCGGCGGACCGGCCGGTGAGGCTGTCACCTTTGCCTGCGCCCAGATCGGCAAGCCGTACTCCTGGGGCGCCGAGGGGCCGAACGCGTACGACTGTTCCGGGCTGATGCTGGCCGCGTGGTCGCGGGCGGGTGTCTCGCTACCGCACAACGCGGCGCGGCAGCGTCGGGTCACCGCGTCGGTGAGCCGCAGCGCGCTGCGCCCAGGTGACCTCGTCTTCTACTACCGGGATCTGCACCACGTCGGCATGTACGTCGGCGGCGGCTGGGTGGTGCACGCCTCCCGGGCGGGTCAGCCGGTCAAGATGAAGCGGATCGACAGCAGCCCGGTGCACAGCTTCGGCCGGCCCGGCTAGCGCTGTGTCAGGTGCGGTGGCTGTTCGGCCACCGCACCGAGCCCGATCTCCGTTGCCCTCCGCGATGTCAGCGGGTGGGCCAGGTGCGCCAGCTCTGCCAGGCGCGGCTCGGCGTCGGGCCGCGCTGACCCTGGTAGCGGGAGCCGTAGACGGCCGATCCGTACGGGTGCTCGGCCGGCGAGGAGAGCCGGAAGATGCAGAGCTGGCCGATCTTCATGCCCGGCCAGAGGGTGATCGGCAGGTTGGCCACGTTGGACAGCTCCAGGGTGACGTGACCGGAGAAGCCGGGGTCGATGAACCCGGCGGTGGAGTGGGTGAGCAGGCCGAGTCGTCCCAGGCTGGACTTGCCTTCCAGCCGGCCGGCGAGTTGGTCGCCCAGCGAGATGACCTCAAGCGTGGAGGCGAGCACGAACTCGCCCGGGTGCAGCACGAAGGCCTGGCCGTCGGGCACCTCCACGGCCGACGTGAGGTCGTCCTGCCGGGTGGCCGGGTCGATGTGGGTGTAAAGGTGGTTGTTGAAGACCCGGAACAGTTTGTCCAGACGTACGTCGATGCTGGAGGGCTGCACCAGGGTGGGCTCGAAGGGATCGAGCGCCAGGGTGCCCGCCTTGATCTCGGAGACCAGGTCGCGGTCGGAGAGCAGCATCGCCACACCATAGCTGCCGGTTTGTGACAGGCGTGTCGGGCTACCCGCTTCGAACGTGTGTTCGATAGGATGTCAGCATGGCTTCCTGGTCCGAATTCGCCGCTGACGAGCCTCGACTCGCCGACGGGATCCGCCTTCTCATGCAGCAGTACGGCCCGGGCTTCGGCTACCTGGCCACGGTCCGCGCCGACGGCGGGCCCCGGGTGCACCCGGTCTCCCCGGTGATCACCGACGACGGTCTCTACTGCTTCGTGATCGACTCACCGAAGCGGCGCGACCTGGAACGCGACGGCCGTTACGCGCTGCACTCCTTCCCGCCGGAGGAGACTGACGACGAGGCCTACGTCGCCGGGCGGGCCCGCCCCGTGACGGACGACGCCACAGTCGCCCGGCTGGCGTTGGCGGCCCGGGCCGCGCCGCACGCCGACTGGTGTCTCTTCGAGTTCACCGTCGACGTCGCGATGCTGGCCCGACGCGAGCAGTCGGTCGCCGGGCCGAGCGAGCTGGCGTCCCGGCCGGCCGTGCAGGTCTGGCTCGATCCGGCCGCCGCGACACCTCAGGCCACCCGCCCGCTGCCGGCCCGCGCCGGGCGGCATCACCGCCGCGCCGCCTGAGCTCGGACGCACAGGTGCCGGCTCCGTCCCACGGAGCCGGCACCGGCGGTACGCGTCAGCGCGAACGCACTATGCCGCGCGGTAGGCGTTCCAGGCGTTGATCATGCGGGTGGCCTGGCCTGCGGTGAACTGGTACATGCAGCCGTCGTACGAGTAGTCCATGAAGTTGGTGATCGGGTCCAGGCCCGAGCTGGAGCAGGTGTCCCGGCCGGTCGGGCAGCCGCTGGCCGGTGAGGCCTCGGCGGGGGTGTCCCCGACCTGGTCGCCGCTGCCCGAGCAGCCGCCCTGGAAGGTGTGGTACAGGTTCAGCCAGTGGCCGACCTCGTGGGTACCGGTGTCGCCCTGGTTGTAGTTGGTGGCGGTGCCGCCGGGCAGCGATTCGCTGAGCACGACCACGCCGTCCATCACGTTCAGGCTGTTCTGCGGGAAGGTCGCCCAGCCGAGCAGGTTGTTGCTGAGCGCGCCGAGGTAGATGTTCAGCGTCGACTTGTTGCCCTGTCGCAGCTGGGTCTTCATCTGCCGCTCGGCCGTCGAGCCCTGCCGGATCGGGTACCACGACGAGTTCGTCACCCGGTTGATGCTCTGCAACTGGAACGCGAAGGCGGTGGCGGCGCCACCCGTCGCGCCGCTGAACGACTGGTTCAGCACGTTGATCTGCGACTGGATCATCGAGTCGGGGATGTTCCCGCCGGCCCGGGTCGTGTCCCGGCGGATCACGTGCACCACCACCGGGATGGTGACCGAGGCCGCCGCTGCCTGGGTGGTCAGCGTACGCTGACCGACTCGCTTGGCTCGCTCCTGCAGGATGTCGGCGAACTCCGCCTCACGCTGGTGCACCTGGGCGAGGGTCAGCTGGTTCGGATCGTGCTCGACGGCACTGCCACCCTTGGCCCGGGCCAGGGTGCCCGTCGGATCCGCACACACCTCGTCGGCGGTGACGGCGGCCGCCACGGGGCTCGCGGTCGTGGTGGCGGCCGGCAGTAGGCCGACCGTGGCCACGCCGAGCACCAGGGCGAATGACGTCGATGCGATGCCGGCCATGCGCCGGTTCAGCAGGACGGGACGCAGTCCCATAAGCCCACCTCTTTCTGGCGACGCGACCGGGGGTTGTGTCGCGCCGTGCGGAAAACGTGGGGCAGACGTTACAACCCATAGACAGATTTGAACATGGCCATATGTTGCGGCGATGAAACTTCTTGCCGGTCCGCCCGCCCTCGCCCGGAGCCCAAGATCCGCGCAGTTTCGGGGATGTTGCTGCCTCCGGCCCGGCGCGACGCAGCAACTTCGGGGATCCTGCTGTCTCGGACCGACCGCGACGCGCAGCGCGCGGGGGTGGAGCCCTGGATGCATCAGCGTGGGTGGCTCGGGTAGAGTGATTTCGCCTGCGGGTGTAGTTCAATGGCAGAACATCAGCTTCCCAAGCTGACAGTGCGGGTTCGATTCCCGTCACCCGCTCGGATCCGAAGGCCCTGGTCAGGACACATGTCCACCGGGGCCTTCGACGTTCGGCCGCCCCGAGCGCCGCGCGGCCCATTCGGAGGCGCCGCCGGTGCCGTTCATGATCGGCGGTCATGTTGCCCACCGGCATCCCGTTCTCCTGGCCCACGTCGGCCGGTGGTCTGGCGTCGGATTGGCGCCGAACCGGCGAAGAGAACCAACTGTCCACTTTGACCCTTGGGGTCATGTGCCGGGCCCGCCGTTTCTAGGCTCTCCAGCGAGGAACGCCTATTCCCTGGAGAAAGAGGCATCCATGACCATGCGGACAAGCAGGACCATCGCGGCGACGCTCCTCGCGGGCGTCGTCACCGCGACCGGCCTGCTCACGGGGGCGACCGCAGCCCAGGCGGAGCCGGTGACCGCCGGCACCTTCACGATGACCGGTGATCCTGGCGATTACATCACCGGAGGCGCCACCTACAGCTACGACGCCGGCGCCGGCGACCAGCTGTCGATCCGCGCCGACGACCAGCTTCGCGGCGTCTACCTGTCGATCAACGGCAGGAACGGTGACTGGTGGTCGATGGACCTGAAGGCACCGGCCGGGCAGCAGCTCGCCGTCGGCAGTTACCCCGACGCCACCCGCGCGCCGTTCAGCGGCGCGGGTGCCGGCATCGACATCAGCGGCAACGGCCGGGGCTGCAACACGATCACGGGATCGTTCGTGGTCGCCGATGTGGCCTTCGGCCCGCACGGCTACGTGGAGCGCCTCGACGCCACCTTCGAGCAGCACTGCGAGGGCGGCACCCCGGCCCTGCGCGGGCGGGTGGTGATCGGCAATCCGCCGCCGCCGGCCCCGCTGGAGTTCACCGTCACGCCGGCTGCGGACGGGGTCTTCAGCAAGTTGAACGGCAAGGCCACGGTGAGCGGCACGGTGGTCTGCAACGCGGACACGACTGTGCAGCTCAGCGGTCTGGTGACGCAGGTCAAGAACAAGGTCATCATCCGTGGCCCGTTCAGTGGCCGGGTCGACTGCGTAAGCGGTGAGACGGCGCAGTGGTCCGCCACGGCGGACCCGACCGGCACCACCCCGTTCCAGCGGGGGAAGGTCGAGGTCACCGGCAACGCCTGGGCGAACGACCCGAACTACCCGGGTGAGACCGTGCAGGTGGAGATCCCGGCGACCACTGTGCAGCTGACCCGGGCACCGGCGGCGGTCGAAGCCCTCATGTGAGCGCGTCGGGCGTGACACGCCCGCTGATGCACCACGGGCCCGGTCCGAGGGACGACACCTCGGGCCGGGCTCCCTGTCGACCGCGGCCCCCGTACGCTGGTGATCATGAGGATTGGCATCGTGGTCCTGCCTGACCAGCGTTGGTCGGTGGCACAGCACCGGTGGCAGCGGGTCGACGGGTGGGGTTTCGACCACGCCTGGACGTATGACCATCTGGGCTGGCGTGATCTCGTGGACGGCCCCTGGTTCGACTCGATGACGACGTTGACCGCCGCCGCGACGGTGACCTCCCGGATCCGCCTCGGCACCCTCGTCGCCTCGCCCAACTTCCGGCATCCGGCAGCCTTCGCCCGGCAGGTGACCGCGCTGGATGACATCTCCGACGGGCGGGCGCTGCTCGGCCTCGGCGCGGGCGGCATCGGGTTCGACGCCACGGTCCTCGGCGGTGAGACACTGCCGCCACGGCAGCGGGTGGACCGGTTCGCCGAGTTCACCGAGTTACTCGACGCCATCCTGCGGCAGGACGGCACCACCTGGCGCGGCGAATGGTTCGCGGCGGTCGACGCACGGAACAATCCGGGCTGCGTGCAGGAACCTCGGGTGCCGTTCGTGGTGGCCGCCAACGGACCCCGGTCGATGGGGATCGCGGCCCGCTTCGGGCAGGGCTGGGTGACCACCGGGCCCGCCGTCGATGAGCTGAACGACTGGTGGACCGGGGTGGCCGAGCTGACCACCCGGCTCGACGCGACGCTGGCAGCGCAGGGGCGTGACCCGGCCAGCCTGGACCGCTACCTTTCGCTGGACTCGGCTCCCGTCTTCTCGTTGAGCAGCGCGCAGTTCTTCGCCGATCAGGTGGAGCGGGCGGCGAAGCTCGGATTCACCGACGTGATCACGCACTGGCCGCGGGAGAGCAGCTGGTACGCCGGTGACGAGGCGGTCCTGGCGGAGGTTGCCACCCGTCTGCTGCCCGAGTTGCGCGGCTGACCCTGCGACAGCCAGCCGGCCCACGGTCTGTCGGGGCCGCCGGCCGGCCGGATCGGCTCAGGTGCCCAGGTCGCCGGTGATGACGCCGCCGACCCCGGCGGACACCAGGCGGAAGCGTACGCAGGCGATCTCGCTGTCGTCGGTGACCGGGGTGCCGACGCGAGCCCAATAGGCGGCGTGGCCGGCCCGCCACTCCTCGATCGAGCGGTCGCCCTCGCCCTCGGCACGGGCGAAGTCCCACGGCACCTCGGCGAACCGGGTCACCTCGATGCCGGTCACCTCAACGACGCCCACCAGCGCGTCCGCGTCGTCGACGAGGGCCAGCCGCTCGCCGACGTGCTCAAATTCCTCGCCCTCCTCGGCGTACTCGGTGAGCAGGCCGGCGGTGGCGGTCTTCACGCCGGCCAGCACGAGGGTGTTCAGGCGTGTGCGTAGCTCACCGGGAGTGCCGAGGGCTAGCGCGCGGAGTCCGCCGATCCGTGGCCACATTCTGCCGAGGCTACCGCCCGCTCGCGGGCATGAGGCGAGGCTTCAGCCGTCCCGGCGGGGACTGAATGGGGGTACGGTCGATGGCCGACGACAAGGAGATGTCCATGGCGGACCGACGTGCGGTGCTCATCCCGGGACGCGGGTACGACACCCGGTACCCCCTCTTTCTCTACCTGGGCGAGGCGCTGCGCCGGGTCGGCTTCGGGCTGCACGGGATCTCCTGGCAGGTGCCGGAACACTTCGACATCGACACCATCGGCAGGTGGGTGTGTGACCAGGTCGCCCCGACCCTGAACGAGCGGACGGATCTGCTGGTCGGCAAGTCGCTCGGCACCCTCGCCGCACCGCTCGCGGCCGGCCGGGGACTGCCTGCCGTCTGGCTCACCCCGCTGCTGCACCGGGGCGACGTGGTGGACGCGCTGCGCGGGGCCACCGCGCCGTTCATCCTGGTCGGTGGTACGGCCGACTCGTCCTGGGACGGCGGAGTCGCCCGGCGGCTCACCCCGCACGTGTTGGAGATCCCCGGCGCCGACCACGCGCTGATGGTCCCCGGCCCGCTGGCCCGCTCCGCCGAGGCACTCGGCCAGGTCTGCACCGTCGTCGAAGACTTCGTCCGCTGACCCCCAACCCCCTTCCTCCCCGTTGACCATGAAGTTGTAGTCGCGACCCGCCGATGTGCGCGACAACAACTCCATGATCAACGGGGTGAGTCGGGGAGGTCGGGGTTGGTGAGGAGGGCTGTGATGCGTAGGTCGGTGGCCGCCGGTGGCGGGCAGGTGGAGATCACGGCGGCGGTGCCTACCGGTTCGGCTCCTCGGGCGGCGCAGATCTCGTAGAGGGCGCGTACCTGGGCGGCGGTGTCCACCCAGTCGTCCACCACCAGCACCCGGTCACCTGGACCCAGGTGCCGGTCCCGCACCGCGAGGTCGACCCGTCGGCCGCGGAAGTCGGGAGGGCTCTGTGCCCAGGTCAGCGAGCCAGCGGGCAGCCGCCCGTCACCCGGCTTGTGCGCTGCCACGAATCCCACGCCGAGGGCGGTGGCCGCCAGGGGACCGAGGAGGAACCCGGTGACCGCCGGAGACACCACCACCGTGGGCCGGGCCGCCCGGAACGGCGCGACAAGCGCGGGCCCCAGTGCGGCGAGCGTGGCCGGATCCCGCCACCACCCGGAGGTGTCGCTGACCAGGTGGCTGGCACCCGGTCCGGGGTCGACCCAGCCGAACAGCTCGACAAGGCGTTCTTTCAGCTCAGCGGGCATGTCACCATCCTGCGCCAGGCGGTTGCCGGGCACCGGCCCGCCCGGCCCACCACGGATCGGATGATCGGCTTCACGTATCACCGCAATTACGGGCATAGCAACATGATCACGTTGACTTCGGAAGTGCTTCTCTCGTTATGGTCCGACCCGGTTTGACCCGCTGAGAAAGGACCGGGCCGGTGACTGGTAAGCACTCCCGTACCCGCAGGATCACCTCGCCGGCCGGTCTCACGGCCAGCGCCGTGCTGGCTGTCGCGCTGGCCGTCGGCGGCACCGTCGGCGCTGTCCGGTTGACTGCCGAGGCGGAGCCGGTCCGACCGGCCGCGATCGACCTGTCGCCCTCCACCGAGACGAGCGCCCCCGAGACCAGCTCGCCGAGCGCGTCGCCGAGCGCCAGCGCCAGTGCCGCACCGAGTCCGACGGCGAGTCCGACGCCGAGCCGCACCGCGCAGGCGCCGTCGCGGAGCAAGCAGCGTACGGCCCGCCCGACGCCGAAGCCGACGGCAAAGAAGACGACGGCCCGTCCGGTGGTCGACACCGGCTCCTGCGGTGCCTCCTTCTACTGGCAGGGCCAGATGACCGCCAACGGCGAGACGTTCAACCCCGAGGGGTTGACGGCCGCCCACAAGACCCTGCCCTTCGACACCAAGGTGCGGGTGACCAACCCGGCCAACGGCAAGTCGGTGACCGTCCGGATCAACGACCGTGGTCCGTTCATCGAGGGCCGTTGCCTGGACCTGGCGCGGGGCGCGTTCGCCGAGATCGCGTCGCTCGACCTCGGTCACATCGAGGTCCGCTACGAGGTGCTCGGCTGAGGCGGTGGACCGCCGCGATCGGCTCCGGCGCTGGATCCTCACGGCCAGAACCATCTCGTTTGAGGGGCCAGGCTCATTCTTTCGCTCACGTACATCGGGCATGCTGTCGGATGTACGTACGCAACTCCTCCAGCCGGGCCGCGGCCCGCTGAGCCCCGGATCCCGCGCCGGCCTCGGCGCGGCCTTCGTCCTGCTCGCAATCGTCTCGGCGGTCGAGCTGGCGGACGGGCGTACGGCGAACTACATCGCGCTGATGGTTGCCGCACCGTTCCTGGCCGCCGCCCTCGCCTCGTGGCGGATCGTGCTCGGCGTCGGTGCTGCCGCCACCGTGCTGGGGGCGACCTTCGCCCTGGCCGAACGGACGGTCTCGCTGTCCACGGCCCTCGCCGTGGCGGGCATCGCGTTGGGCACCGGCATCGCGGGTGCGGTGGCGGCGGTACGGCAGCGGCAGGCGGAGCAGATCGCCGAGTTGTCGAAGCTGGCCACGGTGGCTCAGCAGGCGGTGCTGCGTCCGCTCGGCCCTCGGTTGGGCGCCCTCTCGGTGGCCGGCAGGTACATATCGTCGACAGCCACGGCAGAGATCGGCGGCGACCTCTACGAGGCGATCGAGACTCCGTACGGCGTCCGGATGATCATCGGTGACGTACGCGGGAAGGGCCTGGAGGCGGTGCGGCTGGCGAGCATCGTGCTCGGCTCGTACCGGCACGTGGCGTACGAGCGGGCCGATCTGCGGGCCGTGGTGACGGATCTGGACCGGGCGGTGGCGCGCAACGTGGGCGACGAGGACTTCGTCACCGCCGCGCTGGTCGAGGAACGCGGTGGCACGCTGACCATCGTCAACTGCGGGCATCCCGCGCCGCTGCTGCTGCGTCGTGGCGCGGTGATCTCGCTTGAACCGCCGGCACCGGCGCCTCCGCTGGGCTTCATGCCCGTGGTCAGGCCACGGGTGGAACGGCTGGAGCCGGGCGACCGGTTACTGCTGTTCACCGACGGGCTGGGCGAGGCGCGTCGGGACGGTGAGTTCTTCCCCACCGCGGACCGGGCCTGGCGGTTGCTCGGCCACGGCACGGTAGGTGATGGCCTCGCCTCGTTGGAGACCGCCCTCGTCGAGTGGGTGCACGGCCGCCTCGACGACGACATCGCGCTGGTGCTGATGGAGTACACGGGCTCACCTGGCGACGCGTCGGCGGCGGTGCCGAGCTGGGAGGTCGGCGCGGCCGAGGGGTGAAAGGCCCTGCGTGGCGGGTCGGGACCGGCGGTCACGGGGTGGCGGGAACCTGAACGGCAGGTGTGTAATGCCTGTCACTGTCGGAACCGGGTTGTCGCTGCCTACCCGCGAGTAATAGAGTCGGGGTTACTGATCGGTAACACCTGTCCGGAAGCGGGGCCAGCGACATGACCCACTACAAGAGCAACCTTCGGGACCTCGAATTCAACCTGTTCGAGGTGTTCGGAGCGGACCGGGCGTTCGGCCAGGAGCCGTACTCCGACCTCGACGTCGACACCGCGCGGAGCTTCCTCGCCGAGGTCGACCGGCTGGCTCGGCAGGACCTGGCCGCCAGTTACCAGGACAGCGACCGCAACCCGCCGGTCTTCGACCCGACCACGCACGCCGCGCCGCTGCCGGAGTCGTTCAAGAAGTCGTACCGGGCCTTCATGGAGTCCGAGTTCTGGCGCCTGGACCTGCCGTCGGACCTGGACGGCACCAACGCCCCCCGGGCGCTGTGGTGGGCGCTCGCCGAGCTGGTGCTCGGCTCGAACGCGCCGATCTGGATGTACGCCTCCGGCCCCTCCTTCGCGCACGTGCTGCACGTCGAGGGCACCGAGCAGCAGAAGAAGTGGGCCAAGCTCTTCATCGACAAGCAGTGGGGCTCCACAATGGTGCTCACCGAGCCGGACGCCGGCTCGGACGTGGGCGCCGGCCGGGCCCGTGCCATCCCCCAGCCGGACGGCTCGTGGCACATCGAGGGCGTCAAGCGTTTCATCACCTCCGGTGAGCACGACCTGAGCGACAACATCGTCCACTACGTCCTGGCCCGTCCGGTCGGTGTGGAGGGTGTGGGTGGCCCCGGCACCAAGGGCCTGTCGCTGTTCGTCGTCCCGAAGTACCACTTCGACGAGACCACCGGCGAACTGGGCGAGCGCAACGGCGTGTACGCCACAAACGTCGAGCACAAGATGGGCCTCAAGGTCTCCAACACCTGCGAGCTGACCTTCGGCGAGCACGGCGTACCGGCCAGGGGTTGGCTGATGGGCGACAAGCACGACGGCATCCGCCAGATGTTCATGATCATTGAGTATGCCCGGATGCTTGTCGGTACCAAGGCCATCGCCACCCTGTCCACCGGCTACCTCAACGCGCTGGAGTACGCCAAGAACCGGGTGCAGGGCGCCGACCTGGTCCAGTCGACCGACAAGACCGCCCCGCGGGTCACCATCACCCACCACCCGGACGTCCGGCGTTCGCTGCTGCTCCAGAAGTCGTACGCCGAGGGCCTGCGGGCGCTGGTCTGCTACACCGCCAGCTGGCAGGACAAGGTCGCCATCGCCGAGGCGGCCGGTGACGAGAAGGCCATCAAGCTGGCCAAGCGGGTGAACGATCTGCTGCTGCCGCTGGTGAAGGGCGTCGGCTCGGAGCGGGCGTACGAGCTGCTCGGGCACGAGTCGTTGCAGATCTTCGGTGGCTCCGGCTTCCTCCAGGACTACCCGCTGGAGCAGTACGTCCGGGACGCCAAGATCGACACGCTGTACGAGGGCACCACCGCGATCCAGAGCCTCGACCTGATCTTCCGGAAGATCGTCCGCGACAACGGCAAGGCACTGATGGCCGTGGCCGGCGAGATCCAGGAGTTCATCGCCACCGAGGCGGGCAACGGCCAGCTCAAGGAGGAGCGTCAGGCGCTCGGCAAGGCGCTTGCCGAGATCCAGAACATCCTCGGCGTGATGACCGGCTGGTTGGGTGAGGCGCAGGGTGGGGACACCCGGGCGCTGTACAAGGTCGGGCTCGGCAGCCGGCGGTTCCTGCTGGCGCTCGGCGACCTGGTCGTCGGCTGGCTGCTGCAGAAGCAGGCCGACGTGGCGCTGAAGGCGCTCGCCGGTGAGGTGACGGCGACGGACAAGGCGTTCTACACCGGAAAGGTGGCCGCTGCCCGGTTCTTCGCCCGCGAGGTGCTGCCCCGCATCGGCGCCGACCGCCGCATCATCGAAGGCACCGACCTGGACATCATGGACCTCCCAGAAGAGGCCTTCTAAACCCCACCCCCACCCCCACCCCCCACCCCGCCTCGTTGATCATGAGGTTAGCGGCGGTTAAGAGATCAACATCGCCGCTAACCTCATGATCAACACCTGTCTGTGGGGGGTGCGGGGGTGGGTGGGGTAAGTGGGGGGTGGGTGGGTATGCGGTGCGGACCAGTCCGAGTACGCCCAGAGCAACCGCACGGGGGAGTGCCGCGCACATGGGCATTGGTAGTGGGATCTTCCTGATCGCGATCGGCGCGATCCTGACCTTCGCCATCCGGGCCAACGTGTGGTGGATCGACTTGCGGGCGGTCGGTTGGGTCTTCATCCTGGCCGGGCTGGCCGTGCTGCTCACCACGCTCTGGTTCTGGCAGGACCGCCGGAAGCGGGCCCGGACCCTGATCGTGGAGGAGAACCGGCTCTCGCACCCGACCGCGATGATGCCGCCACCCCCCGATCCACCGCCGCCGACCGCGCCACCGAGCTGAGCGAAGCGCCCACACCGCACGCCGGTATAGGCCCTGTGTCGAAGTCCCTGGCCGGCCTGCGGCGGGCCCAGGCGACGACCGGCCGCGTTAGGGATTGGTCCGGATACAACACCGGTATCCGGACCAATCCCCGCCTTGCCGGACCGCCGCCTGGACTCCGCCTCGGCTCGACCGAGGACTTCGACACAGGGCCTAACCGCGTGCGGTGTGCCGGGTCGCTATCCCGGCCGTACCGCGGCCCAGTTCGGCCCACGGCGCGGCCGTCCGGTGCACCACCAGACCGCCGGTACGCAGTCCTTCCGGGTCCGCCCGGACCGGATCGAGTAGTTCGGACAGCAGCGAGATGCCGGGGTTGTGGGCGATCAGCAGGACCGTCGCCGTGGTCGGCTGCACCTGCCGGATCAGGTGCAGCAGGTCCTCGGGATGAGCCTCGTAGGCGTCCGGTTCGTAGCTGACCGCCGGAGCCGGACCTGCGGGGCCACTCTCCGGTGGTGAACCGGTGATCCCCAACTGCACGGCGTGCCACGTCTGTCTGGTGCGTACCGCCGCCGAGCAGAGCACCACGTCCGGCAGCAGCCCGTGCCGGGCCAGCCATGCCCCTGCCGCCGCCGCGTCGGCACGACCGCGGGTGGCCAGTGGGCGTTCGACGTCCGGACGGTCCGAGGTGGGCTGTTCGGCCTTGGCATGTCGCAGCAGCACAAGTGTCCGCTCGTGGTGCGGGCTGTCCGTCATGTCTCCAGCTTGCCCGATTGGCGATCTCCCTGCCGGGGTAAGTCGGTCGGTGCCGCAACCTCATCCGTGGCCGCGGCGGAGTGGAATGCCAGCTTCGATAGCCAAGGAGACGACGAGATGGGCATCGGTGGCAGTATTTTCCTGATCGCGCTGGGTGCGATCTTCGCGTTCGCCGTGGAGGCGGACCTGGGCTGGCTCAACCTTAGCGTCGTCGGCTGGGTGCTGATGCTCGCCGGTGTCGCCGGGCTGATCGTGACCCTCTACTTCTGGAACTCGCGCCGGCGTACCGTCGTCGCAGCACCGGTGCGCGAGGAGCGGGTGGTGGCCGAACACGCCGTGCCGGTCCAGCAGGACCGGGTGGTCCAGGAGTACCGCGAGGTGCGCCGGCCCGGCCCCACGATCTGACCCTGATCCCGGTGGGGGTGGTGAGCGACGAGGCTCACCACCCCCACTGTCGTCGTACAGGGTCAGGCGAAAAGTGCAAAGTAGATGGCGATGTGGTGGCAGATCGCGGCGACAAGCGTGCAGGCGTGGAAGAACTCGTGGTGGCCGAAGACGGTGGGCCACGGGTTGGGGCGGCGCAACGCGTAGAAGACCGCGCCCACGGTGTAGATCCCGCCGCCCACGGCGAGCAGCACCAGGGCCGTGACTCCACCCTGGTGGAGGATGTCGGGCAGCATCGCCACGGACACCCAGCCCAGCGCGAGGTACAGCGGCGCGGAGATCCAACGGTTGGCGTGCGGCCAGATCAGTTTGAGCGCCACGCCGCCCAGGGCCCCGCCCCAGACGATCGACAGCATCATGATGGCGGCCCGGGCCTCCAGCAACAGCAGGCAGAACGGTGTGTACGTGCCAGCGATGAACAGGAAGATCATCGAGTGGTCCATCCGGCGCATGACCGCGTAGCCGCGCGTTGACCAGACCCGACGGTGGTACAGCGCGCTGGTGCCGAAGAGACCGCAGACGGTGAAGCTGTAGACGGCGGAGCTGACCAGGGGGGTCCAGCCCGGACGGGTGGCGGCTATCGAGCAGAGCACGATGCCGCAGACCAGGGCGACGAAGAACGCGTACGTGTGCAGCCAGCCGCGCATCCGGGGTTTCCCGATGTCGACCGGCTTGAGCCGGGGGCGTGCTGAGGTGGTCACGTCCTTAGGTTACGGCAGCGTAGGTTACTTTCGGGTAGTGCAACTGGTCACGCTCTCCGACGAGCGGACGACGCGCAGGCGTCAGCAGTTCCGGGAGGATGGCGGACATGCGGATCAGACCGGTCGGCAGGCACGCTCTCCTGCTCGACCTCGCCCCTGCGGAGGCCACCGATCCCGCTGGCCCGTCCCGGCGGGAAACCGACGTGGCCGCCGATGTCGAAGCCTGGCGGGCGGAGCTGTGGCGGCGTCGCGAGTTGGGTGAACTGTCCGCCGTCGAGATCGTCCCCGCCGCCGCCACAGTGCTGCTCGACGGCGTGCCCGATCCGCCGGCCACCGCCGCCCGGATCGCCACCTGGACGGCCACCGCACTCCCCGCCGACACCGTCGCCGCCGAGCCCACCGCCACACCCGGCCGCCTCGTCGAGATACCCGTGACCTACAACGGGGACGACCTCCCCCGGGTGGCCGACCGCTGGCGCACCGACGTGCCGGGCGTCGTGCGGCGCCTGCGCCACACCGAGTTCCAGGTCGCGTTCTGCGGCTTCGCGCCCGGCTTCGGGTACCTCACCGGGCTGCCCGCCGAGCTGGCAGTGCCCCGGCTGGCCACGCCCCGTACCCGGGTGCCGGCCGGGTCGGTCGCCCTGGCCGGCCGGTACGCCGGGATCTACCCCACCGCGTCCCCCGGCGGCTGGCTGCTGGTCGGACGGACCGAACTGACCCTGTTCGACACGACGGCTGACCCACCGGCCCTGCTCAGCCCCGGCACCCGGGTCCGGCTGGTGGACCGGTGAGCGGCACCGTCGAGGTGCTCCGGGCCGGAGCGCTTACCACCGTGCAGGACCTCGGCCGACCCGGCTGGGCGCACCTCGGCGTACCCCGTTCCGGTGCACTCGACCCGGCGGCGCTGCGACTGGCCAACCGCCTGGTCGGCAACGTGGAACCCGCGGCCGGCCTGGAGATCACCCTGACCGGCTGCGAGCTGCGCCCCACCCGGGCCACAACCGTCGCAGTGGTGGGCGCCGAGGCCGACGTGCGGATCGGTCACCGCCCCGGCGACACCGGCCGTCCGCTGGCCGTACCGGGCGGGGCGGTGCTCCGCATCGGTCCCGCCCGACGGGGCCTGCGCTGCTGGCTCGCGGTGGCCGGTGGGATAGCCGTCCCACAGGTGCTGGGCAGCCGCTCCACCGACACCCTCGCCGGGATCGGGCCGGCCCCGCTGCGCGACGGCGACCTGCTGCCACTCGGCACCCCCACCGGCCCGCCCGCCCCGGTCGACGTCACAGTGCCCGGGCCGCTCCCGACGGACCTGCGGCTGACCGTGCGGTTGGGCCCCCGGCACGACTGGTTCACCCCGGCGGCAGTGGACCTGTTGCTCGGCACGGCGTACCAGGTGAGTCCGCTGAGCAACCGGGTCGGCGCGCGACTGAGCGGCGCGCCGCTCCCCCGCGCGGTGGCCGGGGAACTGCCGAGCGAGGGACTCGTCCTCGGCGCGGTCCAGGTGCCGGCCGACGGTCAACCACTCGTCTTCCTCGCCGACCATCCCACCACCGGCGGATACCCGGTCATCGCGGTGGTGGACGACGTGACCCCACTCGCGCAGGCCCGTCCAGGCACTACGGTGAGGTTTCATGGACCTCAACGCTGACCTCGGCGAGGGTTTCGGCATCTGGCGTCTCGGCGACGACCAGGCCCTGCTGAACCTGGTCACCTCCGCCAACGTCGCCTGCGGCTTCCACGCCGGGGACCCGGCCACGATGCGCCGGGTCTGCGCCGCCGCCGCGGAGCGGGGAGTCGCCGTTGGAGCCCAGGTCGGATACCGGGACCTCGCCGGCTTCGGCCGACGGCACATCGAGTACGAGTTCGCGGACCTGCGCGACGAGGTGCTCTACCAGCTCGGCGCGCTCAACGCGTTCTGCCGGGCGTACCGCACCCGGGTCCGCTACCTCAAGCCGCACGGAGCGCTCTACCACGCGGCGGCCAGCGAGGAGATGCCGGCAGCGGCCCTGCTGGCCGCGCTCGAGGACTATGACGCGGAGCTGCCGGTCCTCTGCCCACCCGGGTCGGTGCTGGCCCAGCTCGCGCAGGGCGCCGGCATCCGGGTGGTCGCCGAGGGGTTCGCCGACCGGAACTACCTGCCCAACGGGCGTCTGGTACCACGCAGCTCGCCTGACGCCTTGGTCACCGACCCGCAGGAGGTGGCCCGCCGGGCGGTGCGGATGGCCACCGAACGGGTCGTGGTGACAGTCGACGGCACGACGGTCCCGTGCACCGTGGAGTCGGTGTGCCTGCACGGCGACAGCCCCGGCGCGGTGGCCGCCGCGGAACTCGTCCGCGCCGCCCTCGTCGACGCCGGGGTCACCCCCACCCCGTTCAGCTGAACCCGCGACCTCAGCCGGCGTCCATGCCCCGCAGGACCAACGGCAGTCGGCCGGCACCGCCGTCGACCACCCGCACCGGTACGCCCCAGTCCTGCCGGGTCAGGTGGCAGGCCGCGTGTTCCACATCGGCGTCACAGGTCGCTGCCTGCGCGGTCACCTGAAGCACCCCGTCGGGTACCGAAGCGTCGATCACCAGGCGGCGGGTCAGCTCCGTACCGGTGCCCGCACCCTCGACCAGCAGCTCCGGCGGCGACGCCGAGACGACGAGCCGGGTGGACGGTCCGAAGGTGTCGTCCAGCTTCTGCCCGGGGGCCGGGGTGAAGACGACATCCAGCACGACCTCGCCCGAGGCCAGGTCCATCGGCTTGCGCTCGGTACGGTGCCGGGGACCGTCGACGGTTTCCGCACCGGCCGCCGAGAGCGCACCCGGCGCCAGCCGGGTGACCCGGTGCGCCGCCGACTCCACCACCAGCACCGCGCCGTCGGCGGTGAGCACCAGGTCACTCGGCTCGGCCAGACCGGTGGCGACGGTGGCCACTCGATCGCTGGCAGGGTCGTACCGGCGGACCGCGCCGTTGTACGTGTCGGCGATCAGGACCGAGCCGTCGGGCAGGGCGCAGACGCCGAGCGGATGCTGGAGCAGGGCCTGCGCCGCCGGGCCGTCCACGTGGCCGAAGTCGAACAGGCCCTGACCCACTACGGTACCCAGGACGCCGTTCTCGACGTACCGGATGGCGCTGGTCTCGCTGTCGGCGACCCAGAGCCGGCGGCCGTCGGTGGAGACGGCGAGCCCGGACGGCTGGGCCAGCCACGCCTCATCCAGCGGCCCGTCACGCAGCGCCTCCACAGTGGTGCCGGCGTACATGCCGGCGGTGCGCTTGATCGGGTCGAACCACCAGAGCTGGTGGATGCCGGCCATGGCGATGACGACCTTGCCGTCGTACCAGGCGAGGTCCCAGGGCGAGGAGAGGTCGACCGAGAGGGCGTCGTGCGCGTGGTCGTCGACAGTCGACCGCCACTGCCGCCCGGTGCCGGCGACGGTGAGCACCTCGCCGGTGGCCAGCCGTACGCCCCGCAGCAGGTGGTTGACGGTGTCGGCGACCACCAGATCGTAGCCGCAGACCTCGGCCACCTGCTGCGGAAGCAGACACAGCCCCTGCGGCTCGGAGAAGGTCGCGGCCCCGGCGGCGCCGTCGGTCCGGCCCCGCTCGCCGGTGCCGATGGCCCGGACGACTGTCTCCCCGTCGGTGCCCAGCTCGACCAGGCGGTGCCGCGCCGAGTCGGAGACCAGCAGGCCGCCGTCGGGCAGGGCCACCGCCTTACCCGGGAAGCGGAGGGTGGTGTCCGGCTCGGCGGCCGGCACGTACGGACCGTCTCCCCGGTGCAGCGTGCCCTTGGTCTCGTGGGTGGCGATCAGGTCGTCGACGAGCCGGGCCAGCCCGTCGGCATGCCCCTCACCCGCCATGGTGGCCACCACGTACCCCTCCGGGTCGATCACCGCGAGGGTCGGCCAGGCCCGGGCCGCGTACTGCTGCCACATGTCCAGCTCTGGGTCGTCCAGCACCGGGTGGTGTACGCCGTACCGCTCCACGGCGGCGGCCAGCGCGTCCGGGTCCTTCTCGTGCTCGAACTTCGGCGAGTGCACGCCGATCACCACGAGGACATCGGCGTACTTCTGCTCAAGGGGACGCAACTCGTCAAGCACGTGCAGGCAGTTGATGCAGCAGAAGGTCCAGAAGTCCGCTATGACGATCTTGCCCCGCAGGTCGGCGAGGGTCAGCTCTCGCCCGCCGGTGTTCAACCAGGCCCGACCCCGAAGCTCGGGAGCCCGTACGCGTGCGCTCATGACCCCATCGTGCCTTACCGGCAGATGCCAGCCGGCGCGAAGGGGGAGGCCGGGCGGTCGGCCACGGTTTGCGGGATCCTGGCCGTTACCGGGCCCGGGACAGCGCGACATGCCGCAAACCGCGAACGCTGCCGAGCCGGCGGCCTGCCGGGCCGGGAGTTGCCGACTCCTGTTGGAGTCGGACGGGTAGCACGCGGCGGGGCCACGGTTGCCCGTGACCCCGCCGTCGACTGTGCGGCAGATCAGCCGCCGGTCGCCTCCTTGAGGCAGAGCACCGGGTTGGCGGTGGCACCACGGAGATCGACGTGCGGCATGGCCGGGTCGGGGCACTTGTCCTTCGACTCGACCTTGGACACCACGCTGAAGGCTTCCGGCTCGGTGCACTCGGCGGCCACCGCGGTGGTGCCGGAGCGCTTGACGCAGGAACCGACAGGCGGGTCGAAGGCGTTCGCGTCGTCCGACCCACCGATCATGCCGAGGAGCATCAGCAGGCCGAGCGGGATGGCCAGGATCAGCACCGCGGCGACAAGCACCGCGGCGAGTACCCGCCCGTTGCGTACCTTCGGGGTCGGGGTTTCCGGAGCGGGCTCGGCGACCGGCTTGAACGCGTCGAAGCGGCCCTGCTCCGACTCGCCCGACCCACTGCCCGGGCCGGGGCTCCACGGTGGCGCGGACTGCGGTGGCGGGGGGAACGCCGAATTGTGCTCGCTGCCCGGCTCGGAGCGGACGGGAGAACCGTAGGCACCGCCCGGGCGGTCGGACGGCCCGCCGAACGGGTCGCCGCCCGGCCCGCCGAACGGGTCACGCGGCCCACCGCCGAACGGATCGGCGGGGCGTTCCGGTTCGGCGTGCGGTCGTACCCCGTTGACCGGCCGGTTGGTCGGTGGTGCGTCCATGAAGGACGGCATCCCCGGCGGGAAGGCGGGCGGGGCGGCCGGCGAAGCCGGGGCGGCTGGGCCCGCGAAGGCGTTCGGCCCGCCCATCGGCGGGTCGAAGCGGGGCTCCGGGGCCTGCTCGAACCGTTCCGGACCCTGATCGCCGCGTTCCGCAGCCTGGTCGAAGTCGAACCGACCCGGGCTCTGGTCGAAGCGGGGCACCAGCGGCTGCTCGCC
The DNA here is from genome assembly GCF_016863495.1 of Micromonospora andamanensis. Taxonomy (GTDB): domain Bacteria; phylum Actinomycetota; class Actinomycetes; order Mycobacteriales; family Micromonosporaceae; genus Micromonospora; species Micromonospora andamanensis. The sequence continues at coordinate 165,811 of NZ_BOOZ01000007.1, read as the reverse complement.
GTGCTCCTGGGCCGGCTCCTCGGTGTTCTCGGGCCGGGCCGGTCGGCCGTACACCCGGGGTTGTGGCGTGGGCGAGCCGGCCGGACGAACCGGGTGGTCGGCCGGGGGCATGACCCGACTGGACAGCGGTACGGAGGCGCTCGCCGCGACCCCGCCGCCGGCTGGCGGAGTGACCCGGCCCTCGGCCTCCGGTGAGGTGCGCGGTGCCGGGATGGCCGGTGGCTGCGGATCGTCGTGCCGGGGGTCGGGCTGGCCCCAGGCCATGCCGCCGGCCGGCTGGTCGGCGACCGGGCGACCGGCTGATCCGGCCTGGTCGTCGGTGAACGGCGTGGGGGCGAAGTCGGCGGGGGGTGTGGCGGCCAGGCTGGCGCCCGGCACCCGCTGCTCCTGCGGCGGCAGCGGCACCATGTTGGCCGGGGAGATGCCCGGCGCTGGTGCGGGCTGGTAGGCCGGGGCGTCATCGGACCGAGCCGCGTCGGGCTCCGGGTTGGGCCGAGGTGCGGCCGGTTCCGCCGCTGCCTGGCCCCACGCCTCACCGGCCGCCCACGGCTGGATGTCGGGCGAGGGGGATCGGTCGGCGGCGGTACGCGACGGGAGCGGTTCGGCTGACGGGCTCCAGGACGGCGGCGGTCCGGCCGCCGGATTCCCGCCGGCCCAGCCGGTCGGCTCCTCCCGTGGCGGCGTGGCCCAGTCCGGCTGCCCCGGCCGGTCACCGCCCGCGTGCCAGCCCTCCACGGCCTGCTCGTTGGCCCAGGCACCAGCGGCAGACTCCCGCCGCTGGCCGGTCGCCCAGCCGGGCTGTTCCGGCTGCTCGGTCGGCCATGCCTCGGCACGGGACGACCCGTCGGCAGGCCGCTGCTGGCCGGCGTCGGGGGCCGGTACCTGTGCACTGGCCCGAGCTGCCGGCTCGCGCGCGGGTGGCGGCTGGTCGGTCTGCGCCCAGGCCGGCTGGGCCGGCTCGGGTTGCCCTGCGGTCGAAGCCCAGCCCGGAGCCGGGTCGTCGGTACGGGGTGCCTGGGCCCAGTCCGGCTGCTGACCGGCGGACCATCCACCGGATGCCGCCACGTTCGACTGGGCGGGGGCGGGCTGCCCTCCGGCCCAGTCGGGCTGGCTCGCGGCCGGTTGGTTGGCGGCCCAGTCGGGTTGACTCGTGGCCGGCTGGGCCGGCGTCCAGTCGGCCGGCCGCGCGGTGTCCCCATTGGGTGGATCGGTGGCCCAGGCCGGCCCGGTCTGAGCACCGTTGGCCCAGGCAGGCTGATCCGATGTGGGCGGTCCGGCCGGCGCCCATCCCGGCGCGGGCTGCTGCGGCTGGTCCCCCTGGGACGCCCAGGCCGGCTGGTTACCGGCGGGCTGGTCCCAACTGCCGGGCGTCGCGGCTTCCGCCTGCCGGGTCGCCTGGGCGCTGCCCCACGCGTTGCCCTGCTGGTTCGCCCAGGCTGGCGCGGACGGATCCGGGCGGGCGGGTGGCGGGGGAGCCCAACCGAGGTCAGGGGCGGATGCGCCGTACCCGTTGTCCGGCTGAGCCGGTCGGTCGCCGTACGGCGCCGGTCCGCCGCCGCCCGGCGGCACCTCGTCCGGCTCCTGGCCGGGGCGGTGCGGGCCCTCGGACGTCATGCGTGCGCCTCCTCCATCACATGTCGGCCGCCGTCGCCGATGGTCTCGGCAGGGCAGCCGGCGGTGCCGGCGTACCGGCCGTGCCGGCTCCCCGCACCGTATCCCGGTAGCCGCTGGTGGGCTTCCGGGGAGCTTCAATCGTCACTGTCCGTCGCCGGGCGGTGTCGAGGTGCTTCTATCGCCTCGGCCTGCCTCCGAGCGCGGACGACGACCGAGCCCCACCGTACCGGGCGCTGCGGCGGGGCGGTATCCCGGTGTCAGGGGCCGGTCGTAACGCCGACGACCCGCCCGGGTTGCCCGGGCGGGTCGTCGATCTGGAGGAGGCGGATAACGTCGTGTGGCGTCAGTGCATGTGACGCTGGGCGATGGCGAGGATCTCGTCGCGGACCGCAGGCGAACTGGCGGAGCGCAGTGCCCGCTCGATGGCGCGGGCGCGGCGGCTGGCGTCGCGGCGGTTGCGGATTCGCTCGATCATGCTCATGGTGTCTCTCCTCCTGGGCTATTCGGTTGTCGTCCCGTCGTCCCCTCCATTGAAGCGCAGTGCTGCATGGATTGCCAGCGATTATAAGGTGAGCTGAGCCACCAGCCTAAGAATCTTAGGTAACCGACCCCGTGTGTCGACTCATTCTTCGCCGAACGGCAAACGGCCGGTGTGCCGGGCGTCAACCCTTGGCACACCGGCCGTCGCCGTCGTCGCGGATCAGGTCCAGGCGAGCAACGCCGCCTCCGGGTCGGCGAGGAAGTCGCCGATGTCGCGGAGGAACTTCGACCCCAGCTCACCGTCGATGATCCGGTGGTCGAAGGAGAGACCGAGCGTGGTGACCAGGCGCGGCTTGACCTTGCCCTTGTGGACCCACGGCTGTTCGCGTACCGCACCGAAGGCCAGGATCGCGGACTCACCCGGGGGCAGGATCGGCGTACCGGTGTCCACCCCGAACACCCCGACGTTTGTGATCGTCAGCGTGCCGCCGGACATGTCGGCCGGCGAGGTCCTGCCGGCCTTGGCGGTCTGCACCAGGTCGGTCATCGCGTCGGCCAGCTCGCGCAGGGTCAACCGGCCGGCGTCCTTGATGTTCGGCACGATCAGGCCGCGCTCGGTGGCCGCCGCGATGCCGAGGTTGACGTACTCCTTGACGACGATCTCGTCGCCGGCCCAGCTGGAGTTGACCATCGGGTGTCGCCGGACCGCCAGCAGCACCGCCTTGGCGACCAGCAGCAACGGCGAGACCCGTACGTCGCGCCACTCCCGCCGCTCGCGCAGCCGGTCCAGCGCCTTCATCGCCCGGGTCACGTCCACGGTCAGGAACTCGGTGACGTGCGGGGCGGTGAAGGCCGAGCGGGACATGTTCTCCGCGGTGAGCCTGCGTACCCCCTTGACCGGGATGCGCTGCTCGCGGTCCGCTCCGAAGCTCGCGGCCGAGGTGGCCACTGTGGTGACCGTCAGCGGCTCGGCCGCCGCCGGGGCCGCCGCCGCCCGCTGTACGTCCTCGCGGGTGATCGAGCCCGATGGCCCGGACCCGATGAGTGTGGCCAGGTCGACCCCGAGGTCCTTGGCGAGCTTGCGGACCGGCGGCTTGGCCAGCACCGGTCCGCCGGCCCGCCCGTTGCCGTTCACCGCAGGCGCAGGCGCAGGCGCAGGCGCAGGCGCAGGCGCAGGCGTAGGGGTGACCGGTGCCGCAGCGATCCGTGCTGGCGTCGGCTGGACCGGCGCCGTCGGTACGGCCGTGTTGCCGGCCGGCCCGGTGGCCTTGCGGGGGCGACGCTTGGCCGCCGTGGTGCGCGGCCCGTAACCGACCAGAACGGCGGTACGGCCGCCCGGGGCGGGACCGCCGATGAGGCCGGGCTCGACCGCACCCTCGGCCGGCGCGACCTCGACGGCGGCCAATGACGCCGCCGACGGGGTGGGCAGGTCGGCGGCGGGCGCACCGGTGGTCGACTGCTCGACCGGGCCCGCGCCCGGGTCGGTGTCGATCGCGATGATCGGGGTACCGACCTCGACTGTGGTGCCCTCCGGGTGGAAGATCGCCTGGACCTGGCCGGCCCACTTCGCCGGGATCTCCACGGCCGCCTTGGCCGTCTCCACCTCGACGATCGGCTGGTTCAACTCGATCGTGTCGCCCACCTTGACCAGCCAGGCGAGGATCTCACCCTCGGTCAGGCCCTCGCCCAGGTCGGGCAGGTTGAACTCCTTGATCCGCGACATGCCGCTCACCAGCCGAAGGTGCGGTCGACGGCGTCGAGCACCCGGTCGAGGTCGGGAAGGTACTCCTCCTCCACCCGGGCCGCCGGGTAGGGGGTGTCGAAGCCCGCCACCCGCAGCACCGGCGACTCCAGGGAGTAGAAGCACTCCTCGGTGATCCGGGCGGCGACCTCCGCGCCGAGACCCACGTTCGACGGTGCCTCGTGCACCACGACCGCGCGACCGGTACGGCGCACCGACTCGTACACCACGCCGAGGTCCAGCGGGGAGAGCGTGCGCAGGTCGATGACCTCCAGGTCCCGCCCGTCCTCGGCGGCGGCGGTCGCCGCGTCGAGGCAGGTACGCACCATCGGGCCGTACGCGAGCAGGGTGGCGTCGGTGCCGGCCCGCGCCACCCGGGCCGAGTGCAGCGGGTACGCCCCGGACAGCGGGGCGTCCAGGTCGACGGGCCCCTTCTCCCAGTAACGCCGCTTCGGCTCCAGGAACACGATCGGATCGTCCGAGGCGATGGCCTGCTGGATCATCACGTAGGCGTCCTGCGGGTTGGCGCAGGAGACCACCTTGAGCCCGGCGGTGTGCGCGAAGTACGCCTCGGGCGACTCCGAGTGGTGCTCCACAGCGCCGATGCCGCCGCCGAACGGGATCCGGATCACCATCGGGATGTTGAGCTTGCCCCGCGACCGGTAGTGCATCTTCGCCACCTGCGACACGATCTGGTCGTACGCCGGGTAGACGAAACCGTCGAACTGGATCTCGCAGACCGGCCGGTAGCCCCGGATGGCCAGACCGACAGCGGTGCCGATGATGCCGGACTCGGCGAGCGGGGTGTCGATCACGCGCTGGTCGCCGAAGTCCTTCTGCAACCCGTCGGTGATCCGAAAGACGCCGCCGAGCTTGCCGACGTCCTCGCCCATGATGACGACCTTCGGGTCGTTCTCCAGTGCCTTGCGCAGGCCCACGTTGAGGGCCTTGCCGAGGGTGAGCGTCTCCGTGGCCATCAGTGCGCGCTCCCCTCGAACGACTCGAAGTACCTGCTGAACTGTGCGCGCTGCTCGTCGAGCAGCGGCGACCCGTTGGGGTAGACGTGGTCGAACATGGTGCCCGGCTCCGGGTTCGGCATCGCGAGCACCCGCTCACGCAGGTCGACCGCCTCGCGGCGGGCCTGCTCGTCGACCTCGGTGAAGAAGCCGGCGTCGGCGACCTTCTCCCGGTCCAGGAACGCCTTCATCCGGGCGATCGGGTCCTTGGCCTGCCACGCCTCGACCTCGCTGGCGATCCGGTAGCGGGTCGGGTCGTCGGAGGTGGTGTGCGCGCCCATCCGGTACGTGTACGCCTCGATCAGGCTCGGGCCCTGCCCGTGCCGGGCGTTGTCCAGCGCGTGCCGGGTCACCGCGTACGTGGCAAGCACGTCGTTGCCGTCGACCCGGATGCCCGGGAAGCCGAAGCCGGCCGCCCGCCGGTAGAGCGGGATGCGGGTCTGCCGCTCCAGCGGCTCGGAGATGGCGTACTGGTTGTTCTGGCAGAAGAACACCAACGGGGAGTTGAACACACCGGCCCAGACGAACGCCTCGTTGACGTCACCCTGGCTGGTGGCGCCGTCGCCGAAGTAGGCGATCACCGCCTCGCCGTCGTCGGTGCCGGTCTTGCCGTCCATCGCGACGCCCATGGCGTAACCGGTCGCGTGCAGGGTCTGCGCCCCGATCACGATCGTGTACATGTTGAACTTGAACTCGTTAGGGTCCCAGCCGCCCTGGTCGACCCCGCGGAACAGGCCCAACGGCATGATCGGGTCGATGCCACGGCAGTAGAGCACGCCGTGCTCGCGGTAGGTGGGGAACGCCATGTCCTGCGTACGCAGGGCCCGGCCGGAACCGACCTGCGCCGCCTCCTGGCCGAGCAGGCTCGCCCAGATGCCCAGCTCACCCTGCCGTTGCAGGGCCGTCGCCTCGGCGTCCAGCTTCCGGACCAGCACCAGGTCGCGGTAGAGACCGCGGTACTCCTCGTCGGTGAAGTCGACGCGGTACTCGGTGCCGTCCGGGCCGGTCACGCTCTCGATCCGCTCACCTTCGGGGGTGAGCAGCTGCACCAGCTCCGGATCGCCGGTCGTGGCTTTCCTGGATCGGGGCGCGGCGCGCCGGCCGCGCGTGGGGCCCCCGGGGTCGCCCTTTGCCATCCGTCTCTCCCTGTCGTGTCTGCGTCGGCACCGGGGGGTCACCCGGCCGCGCGACTCGTGCGCCCGATCCCGGCTGGTGCCGGGACCGGTTCCTGGCGACCGCGCCTGACCCCGGTGGGGGTTGCCGCGCGGCCTGAGCCGGATTCATGGCCGAACCCGGTTCGGGAGCGCCGACGCCCAGTCGCGCCTACCGCGTGGGTGCGCGGAGGTCGCGGCTGCGCTGCCGCCGTGGCTCCAGTTTCGCATCAGAGGTGAGGCGTCCCACACCCCGCCCGCCCCGCATCCGCTGGCCGGCCCGCTTCGTTACCCGAAGTGCCGGAGTGTCGGGTCGAACGACGCGCGACCGATCCGGTGGTGGTTCGTCACCATTCGGCCAGATACGCGTGTCGACACGCTGTGCGGGGTTGGCTGACTCAGAGTTACTGGCCCAGGCTGATCGCACGGGCCGGAACCAGCTTCCGCCGGCCCGGCGGGGTTGCCGTCGGGCGACCCTGACCAGGGGCGACGACGAGGAGTGCGTGGTGTCCGAACCAGGTGAAGGTCCCGGGACGCCGATCCTCGGCCGGCACCGGGCGTCCGGCTACCGCCGGGTGGTCGGTGCGCACCGGGCCGCGCCCAACGCCGGGCCCACCCGGGGCTATCTGCTGACCGTGGCGCTGCTCGCCGGCACCGCCTCGATGCCGGTCCTCGCCGCGATCAGCACCGGCTCCGCGACGGTCGGCAGCACCGCGCTGCCGGACGGCGGCACGCCGTTCATCCCGACGCCCTCCATCGGACCGGTGGTGGTCCTGCCGCCACCCACAAGTGCTCCGACGGCCGCCGTCACCGCGGTGCCGTCGGTCGAGCCCGCGGCACCGCCGGTCAGCCCGCTGGTGCCTACGTCACGGTTGGCGACCGCCGGCAAGCCTGTCGAGCATGCGCCGGCCCGCCGCCCCGGCGCACCGGCGACCGTACCGGCTCCCCGGCCGCCCACGAACACGCCGGCCCCGCGCCCGGCACCCACTCCGACCCGTACGCCATCGCCCTCACCGGCCCCGCCGAGCGCTTCGCCCTCCCCGACAGGCGATCCGGACCCACCTACCGCGTCGGCCGATCCGAGTGACCCGGTCGATCCGAGCGCGTCGAGTGATCCGCCGCCGACCTCGGACCCGGGCCCGTCGAGCGATCCCTCCGCTTCCGTCGATCCGAGCGCGTCGAGTGATCCGCCGCCGACCTCGGACCCGAACCCCTCGGGCGAGCCGTCCGCCTCCGCCTCGCCGAGCGCTTCGGCTGGTCCGTCGGTCGACCCGGACGAGCCCACGTCGGACTCCTCGCCGTCAATGGCGTTCACCGAACCGGTGCTGCCCGGCACGGCGGAACGCAAGGGCAGCGCCCGATCCCGGGCCCGGATCCGCCGGCGCGACAGGTGCCGATCCGCCGCCGGGTCGACGGTCCGGTGACGTGCGGCTCAGCCGTCGTCGGCGAGGCGGTGCCGGTTGGCCTCGATCCAGGCGTCCAGGGCCGCCGGGTCGTCCGGGTCGATGCCGTCCGCCATCAACTGGGCCACCGCGGCGGTAGCCGGGCTGCGCCGCTCGCCCGTGGCGTAGAGCCGGACGAACTCCGGCACCATTTCCTCGATCGCGCTGTCCGTCGCGGTGCCGGCCGAGTCAGGCAGCCCACGCCGGCGGGCCGCGTACCCGGCCCAGGCGCGCAGCACCCGGGGCAGCATCGCCGCGTCGTCCATGTCGAGCACGGCCCGGCGGTGCACCCAGTCCAGCAGGAAGAGACCGGCGACTGTCGGACTCCACCGCAGCGGATCGGCGTCGGGGAAGGTGGCCGCGTGATCCAGCAGCAGGCCCAGACAGAAGTGCAGCGAGGCCAGTTCGGCGCCGTCGACGGCGTCCAGTCCAGCCCGCGCGGCGTCCGGTGAGGCCAGGAAGCGGCGGATCTCGGCGGCCCGTGCAGCGTCGGGCAACGGGTCGTCGGCCTGCCGGGGCGGTGGCGCGGTCGCGGCCGGTAGGACCGCCAGGCGGGCCCCGACGAGCGCCCGGTCGGTGGCCAGCGAGGCGGCACCGGGTAGCTGGCCCAGATGGTCGGTGACGGCCAGGTGTCGGCTCACCTGGTCGCGCATCCGGGTCGGGCTCTCCTCCCGGAACCAGGTCAACTCGTCCTCGGCGCACAACTGCCGGACCTGCTCCAGGATCCGGTCCGCCGGACCGCCGACGAAAACGTCCTTGGTGATGCCGATGTTGTGGTCGATCAGGGCCACGAGGGCGTGCTCCGGCCCTCCGCTGGCGTCGTCATAGGCGAAGGTGGCCAGGTAGGAGGTCTGGTCGCCGTACACGTCGCCGTACGCCCAGGTGCCGGTGAGGTGTACCTTGCCGAGTTGCCCGGACCAGGCCGGTGCGGTCGCGCCGGGCCGGACCCGGTCCGCGCCGGCCGCGTCAGGCACCAGGGCGGCGAAGACGGCCCGGACAGTGGTCGCCGCGACCGCCCGCCGTCGCGAGGTGGCGGCGAGGAAGCCGGCCACGAAGTCCCGTACCGCGGCCTCCCGGTCCGTCTCGGCGACCTCGTACACGCTGCCCAGCAGCGCGGCACCGAGCATCTCCGCGTCGAAGGCCGAGTCGAGCTTGGTCACGTCGCGTGCGGCGTGCAGCACCGCGTCGTAAGGGGTCTGTGGCGTGGCCATGACCCGACCCTACGCCGATCGTGCGGCGTCCAGGAACGTTCACAGGCCGGGTCAGCGATGTCGGGCGACCTCAAGGACGGTGCGTGCGTCGGCGTGGGCGGCGATCACGTTACGTACCGGCTCCAGCACATGCTGTTCGCCGACGCTGGCCACGGCCCGGATCAGCCGCGCCTCCGCCCGCTGGCGGGCCCGGCGGGCGGCCCACCTCACCAACGGGCGGGTCAGGGCGGCGACGAGCAGCCCGGCCAGCAGTCCACCGAGCAGCAACAGGGTCGGCACCGGCACCTCACCGACCATCGGATGTCGTAGCTCCGGCAACCCCAGCGCGCGCACCGCGTAACCGAGGGCCAGCCAGGCCAGCCCGGCCACCGCGGCGAGCGTCACCAGCCACTGCACCCCGCCCACCAGCCGCCACCAGGTGCGGGGGCGGCTCATCCCGAGGTCGGTGCCGGCGAGCGCCTCGTCCAGGGCGTCCGGCAGGTCGCCGAGGCGGGACCGGGCCGCCGCGGCCATCGCGTCGGGCCAGGCATTCGGCAGCCCGGCCCCGGCCCGCTCGGCCACCGTCCGCAGGGCCAGCGCCAGCGCGGACTTGTCGGCCGCGCTGGGCTCCGGTACGGAGGTGGCGGCCACCAGGCTCTCCTCCGGATCGCCGCCGATCCGTCGGTCGGGCAGGTGCAGCCGGCGCAGCGGGTCGGCCCGCAGCCGCCGCCAGAGCCGCAGCAACGGCCAGCCGGTGGCCGCTGCGGCGCGATGCCGGTACGCCTGCTCGACGGCCGCCACCACGGTCGGCACTCCGGCTGCCGCGCAGAGGGCGCGGTCCAGCGCGGCGACCGCCGGATCGTCTGCGGCGAGCGCGGTGCGGGGTGAACCGACCATGTCGTCGAGCGCGGCGACGACGGCGTCCACGTCACCGGAGAGACGGCGCAGCGCGGCCTGTCGTTCGGCGACGGTGCGCTCCAACGCGGACCGCAACCGCTCCGGGCCGTCCGGATCGGCGACGCTTGTGGCCAGCAGGGGCACCCCGTCCAGGCCGTCGGCGTCGAGCAGGCGGCGCAGGTCGGCCAGCACCCGGGGTACCTCGGTGGGGGGCAGCCGGTCGGTCTGGTTGAGCACGACCACTGTCACGTCCCGGTGCCTGCGGAACTCGCGGAGGTAGCTGCGGTGCATCACCCGGTCGGCGTACTTCTGCGGGTCGACCACCCACACCACCAGGTCGACGAGGCCGAGCAGGCGGTCCACCTCCAGCCGGTGCGAGTGCTGGACGGAGTCGAAGTCGGGCAGGTCGAGCAGGATCAGCCCGTGCAGCGTCGACTCGTCGTCGCCGTCGAGCAGACTCTCCCGCACGAACCGGTGGCGGGGGAGCACGCCGAGCCAGTCGAGCAGCCGGGTGCCACCGTCGAGCGGGCCCCATACGCAGGCGTGGGTGACACCTGTGGTGGGCCGGCGTACCCCGACGGGTGAGAGATCCATCCGGGCCATCGCATTGAACAGACTCGACTTGCCGCTGCCGGTCGCGCCCGCCAACGCCACAACTGTGTGATCGCGCGACAGCGCCAGCCGGGTGCCGGCCCGTTCGACAAGGGTGCGTGCCGGCACCAGCGGAGTGTCCGGCAGGTGCCCGTCGACGATGCCGAGGAACCGTCGTACCGCCTCCAGCCTGGCGACCAGCTGGTCGGCGTCCACCCGCCCGTCGGCGATCCGCAACGCCTCACGGAGGCGCCCGCCCATGCCTGTCACTGCCGCTCCCCATCGGTCACCGGGGCGTCGCCGCCGGCCGGCTGGACACTGAGCACGGGTGCGGCGTCGGCGAAGCCGCTGCGCAGCCGGGCCGCCTCCACCCGTTCGGCCGCCTGGCGCAGCGCCGTCGCGCTGCGGGCCACCGGTCGGGCCTGCCGGGTCCGCGCGAGATAGCGGGTCGCCTCCTCGTCCAGCAACACGGTCACCCGCTCCAGCAGATCCTCCCGGGCCTTGCGGGCAAGCGTGCGCACTGCCTGATCGCCGAAGATCGCCTGGAGGACCGCCTGTCCGGCGAGGGTGGTGCCGGCTCCGGTGGCGACCTCCAGCCCGGTCGGGATGAAGGCGGTGGAGGCGAAGACCGCGATCATCACGGCCAGCCCTGTGGCGTTCACCGCGTACGCCGCCGTCCGCGCCACGAAGCGTCGGTCGCCACCCTCGGCCCGGACCAGCTCCAGCACGCCGCGCTGCCAGTCCCGGACCAGCCGCTCGGCGCGCTGCGGCAGGTCGGCGGAGTGGTGGGCGAGATCGGGTTCGAGCAGGGCCGCGCCGGCCGGGTGCGCCTTCCATCCGGTGTACGCGTGCTCGGCCGCCTCGGCGGCCACGCCCCGCAGCAGGGTGACGAGTTGCGACTCGATCGCGTCCCGCAGCTCGGCGGCGGGGGCCGGACGGCGGGAGAAGGCGGCCATGACCCGGTCCCGCAGTCGGCCGATCCGCGCCTCGAGGGTGCGGAAGATGTCGCTGGTGCCGATGAACTCCTGCCACCTGGCGAGCACCTCGCCCCGGAGCAGCCGACCGTCACGCAACCCCTGCTCGACGGTCCGGTTCGCGGCCCGGTACGCCGCACGTACCCGGTCGTCCATCGCGTCGGCGGCGGCGACCTGCTCGTCGACGGCGGCGGCCAGGCTCTCGACTGTGGGGTGCAGGAGGGCCAGCGCGCCGCCAAGCGTCTGGCGGACCACCGCCGAGCGGGCGTCCGCGTCGGCGGCGAGCCGGGCGAACCAGTCCGCCAGCGGCGCGGTGCTCCGGCCCGGTAGCAGGCCCTGCCCGTCGACCCAGGTCTCCGGGAGCACGAACAGTGGCGCCGAGTCGAGACCCTGCTCGGCGAGCATCTCGGCGAGGTGGGTGGCCACCTCGTCGGTCGCCTCCGCCGGCACCCGGTTGAGCACCAGGGCGAGCACCGCACCTCTGGACCGCGCGCCGTGCAGCAACTCCCAGGGGACGGCGTCGGCGTAACGGGCGGCGGTTGTGACGAAGAGCCAGAGGTCGGCGGCGGCGAGCAGTTGGTTGGCCAGTGCCCGGTTGGCGTCGACCACCGAGTCGATGTCGGGGGCGTCCAGGAAGGCCAGCCCCGGTGGCAGCGCCGGGGCGGTGACCAGGTGCAGGGTGCGGGGATCGTCGCCGGGCTGGTTGGTGCGGGTCAGGCCGGGCAGCAGCTCCCCACGGCGGAACCAGGCCGAGTCGGCCGGGTTGCAGACCAGCACCGGGGACCGGGTGGTGGGCCGCAGCACCCCGGCAGCGCTGACCCGGGCCTGCACCAGGCTGTTGACCAGTGTCGACTTGCCGGCGCCGGTGGAGCCGCCGACCACCACGAGCAGCGGTGCGTCGAGGCGGGCCAGGCGGGGCAGCAGGTAGTCGTCGAGCTGGTCGGCGAGGGCGGCGACGTTACGCGCGGCCGGCTCGGCCGAGGGCAGGGCCAGTGGGAACCGGGCCTCACCGATCGCGGCACGCAGGCCGGTCAGGGCGTCTGGCAGGGTGTCGTCCCCGGTGGCCGCGGGCCGGTCCTCCCCGGCGCCGGTGGACCCGGTGCGGGCTGCGACGGCGGGCGCGCCGGACAGTGAGGCGGAATCGCCGTGCGTCGTCACCGCTAAAGCGTGCCCGACCGACACAAGGTAAGACAACCGGTCAGTAGGACTGACGAGTTGCGCCGATCCGACTCAACCCTGACTTGACGATTGCCGGAGGCGTGGCACTATTGAGTCAAGTTCACTCAACTTGAGGTGGGGGCGCTGGGGGCGGCAACCGCCGCTCAGCGCGACGGGAGGGCCCGTCACCTGCTCAACGTAACGAAGCGAGGAAGCGAAGATGGCACGTGCGGTCGGTATCGACCTCGGCACGACGAACTCCTGCGTCAGCGTTCTGGAGGGCGGTGAGCCCACCGTCATCGCCAACGCTGAGGGCTCGCGGACGACCCCGTCGATCGTCGCGTTCGCCCGTAACGGCGAGGTGCTCGTCGGTGAGGTCGCCAAGCGCCAGGCGGTGACGAACCCGGACCGGACGATCCGTTCGGTCAAGCGGGAGATCGGCACCAACTGGTCCGTCGACATCGACGGCAAGAAGTACACCCCGCAGGAGATCTCGGCCCGGACGTTGATGAAGCTCAAGCGGGACGCCGAGGCGTACCTGGGCGAGCAGATCACCGACGCGGTGATCACCGTCCCGGCCTACTTCAACGACGGCCAGCGTCAGGCCACCAAGGAGGCCGGTGAGATCGCCGGCTTCAACGTGCTGCGGATCGTGAACGAGCCGACCGCGGCCGCGCTGGCGTACGGGCTCGACAAGGGCTCCAAGGAGCAGACCGTCCTGGTCTTCGACCTTGGCGGCGGCACCTTCGACGTGTCGCTGCTGGAGCTGGCCGAGGGCGTCATCGAGGTCAAGTCGACGAGCGGTGACAACCTGCTCGGCGGCGACGACTGGGACCAGCGGATCATCGACCACCTGGTGAAGACCTTCCGGGGCGAGCACGGCATCGATCTGTCGCAGGACAAGATGGCGATGCAGCGCCTCAAGGAGGCCGCCGAGAAGGCCAAGATCGAGCTGTCCGCCGCCACCACCAGCAACATCAACCTGCCGTACATCACCGCCGGTGCCGCCGGTCCGCTGCACCTGGACGTGACGCTCAGCCGGGCCGAGTTCCAGCGGATGACCCAGGATCTGCTGGACCGCTGCAAGGGCCCGTTCGAGCAGGCCGTGAAGGACGCCGGGATCAAGGTCTCCGACGTCGAGCACGTGATCCTGGTCGGTGGCTCGACCCGGATGCCGGCGGTGACCGACCTGGTCAAGCAGCTCACCGGTCGCGAGCCCAACAAGGGCGTCAACCCGGACGAGGTCGTCGCCGTGGGCGCCGCCCTTCAGGCCGGTGTGCTCAAGGGCGAGGTCAAGGACGTTCTGCTGCTCGACGTGACGCCGCTGAGCCTGGGCATCGAGACCAAGGGCGGCATCTTCACCAAGCTCATCGAGCGCAACACCACGATCCCGACCAAGCGCTCCGAGGTGTTCACCACCGCCGACGACAACCAGCCGTCGGTGCTGATCCAGGTCTTCCAGGGTGAGCGTGAGATCGCCGCGTACAACAAGAAGCTCGGCACCTTCGAGCTGACCGGCCTCCCGCCGGCCCCGCGCGGCGTGCCGCAGATCGAGGTCACCTTCGACATCGACGCGAACGGCATCGTCAACGTCCACGCCAAGGACCTGGGCACCGGCAAGGAACAGAAGATGACCATCACCGGCGGCTCCTCGCTGCCGAAGGACGACATCGAGCGGATGCGCCGGGACGCCGAGGAGCACGCGGAGGAGGACAAGCGCCGCCGCGAGGAGGCCGAGACCCGCAACGTGGCCGAGGCCCTGCAGTGGCAGACCGAGAAGTTCCTCGCCGAGAACGGTGAGAAGCTCCCCGCGGAGAACCGCGAGAAGCTCAACGAGGCCCTCGGTGAGCTGCGCGGCGCTCTCGGTGGCAGCGACATCGAGAAGATCAAGTCGGCGCACGAGCGGCTCGCGCAGGTCTCCCAAGAGGCGGGCTCGCTGCTCTACGCCCAGCAGGCCGAGCAGCCCCAGGAGGGCGGCGAGGCTGGTGCCGGTACGGCAGGTGGTGCCGGCGCGACCGGCGGCGGGCAGACCGGCGGCGCGCGGCCCGGCGCGGATGACGTGGTCGACGCGGAGATCGTGGACGAGGACAAGAAGTGACGGTCCTGGCCACCCGAGCTCACCGGCAGAGGGATGAGGTAGTCGTATGACGGAGAAGCCACGAGCCGCCGACCCGGGTGACACCGGGTCGGTGCCGGGTGGCTCGGCGTCCGAGCCGGCCACCGGCGACGCGCCGCGGGTCGTCATCCGAAACAACCGCAAGATCAGTCAGATCCGCGAGCCCGACGGCACGGCGGCGGACGCCGGTCCGGACGTGCCGGCGGAGGGCCTGGTCGAGGAGGCCGAGGTCGTGGTCGACTCGATCGAGGTCGAGGCGAGCGCGCTCAGCGACGCGTCCACCGAAGGTCCGCCGGTCGTGGACGCGCCGGCCCAGCCGGTCGGCGAGCCGTCCGAGCCGGCTGCCGGCGGGCTGGGTGCCGAGCTGGAGGCACTCCGGGCCGAGCTGGACGAGCGCACCCGCGACGTGCAGCGGGTGTCCGCCGAGTACGCCAACTACCGCAAGCGGGTCGAGCGCGACCGTGGCCTGGTCACCGAGCAGGCGACCGGCTCCGTGCTCGCCGCGCTGCTGCCGATCCTGGACGATCTCGACCGCGCCCGGGAGCACGGTGACCTGGTCGGCCCGTTCGGTTCGGTGGCCGAGCAGCTCGTCACCGCGTTGGGCAAGTTCGGGCTGACCCCGTTCGGCGAGCAGGGCGACCCGTTCGACCCGACGCGGCACGAGGCGGTGGCCCACCAGACCTCGGCCGACGTGACCGAGCCGACCTGCGTGCAGGTGATGCGTCGGGGCTACCAGATCGGTGAGCGACTGCTGCGGCCCGCGATGGTCGCGGTGGCCGATCCGGAATAGTGCGTGACGGTGACCTGGCCGCCCCGCTCGCCGAGACCCGGTGGGCGGGGCGGACCGGGCCCGGAGGTGGGGAGGAGGTGTACGGGTGAGTTCGAAGGACTGGATCGAGAAGGACTACTACGCGGTCCTGGGCGTGGCGAAGACCGCTCCGGCTGATGAGATCAAGAAGGCGTACCGCAAGCTGGCCCGCGAGTCGCACCCGGACCACAATCCCGGCGACGCCAAGGCCGAGGAACGCTTCAAGGCGGTGTCCGAGGCGTACGCGGTGCTCGGCGACGACGCGAAGCGCCGCGAGTACGACGAGATGCGCTCGCTGTTCGGCTCCGGCGCGTTCCGGCGCGGGGCCCGCCAGGCCGGCCAGCCGGGCGGCGTCCCGTTCGACGTCTCCGACCTGTTCGGCGGTGCGCAGTCAGGTGGCGGCCGGTTCGCCGGTGGCAACATCTCCGACCTGTTCAGCTCGATCTTCTCGGGTGGCGGAGGGGCCGGCGGCGCGCCTGGTCCGGCCCGGGGACGCGATGTCGAGACAGAGGTGGCGCTCGACTTCGACGACGCGGTACGCGGCGTGACCCTGCCGCTGACGCTGCGGGCACCGGGTGTCTGCGACACCTGTCACGGCAACGGCGCCAAGCCCGGGACGGCGCCCCGCACCTGCCCGGTCTGCCACGGCGCCGGGGTCACCAACCGGAACCAGGGGGCGTTCAGCTTCTCCGAGCCCTGCCGCAACTGTCAGGGCGTGGGCACGGTGGTCGACGAGAAGTGTCCGGAGTGCCAGGGCACCGGCGGAGTCACCAAGACCCGTACGCTCAACGTCCGCTTCCCCG
This sequence comes from Micromonospora andamanensis, assembly GCF_016863495.1. Lineage (GTDB taxonomy): Bacteria > Actinomycetota > Actinomycetes > Mycobacteriales > Micromonosporaceae > Micromonospora > Micromonospora andamanensis. The sequence continues at coordinate 149,830 of NZ_BOOZ01000007.1, read as the reverse complement.
CCGGGGTGGCCGACGGCCAGCGGATCCGGCTGGCCGGCCGAGGCGAGCCGGGCGAGCGCGGCGGTCCGGCGGGTGATCTGTTCGTGCACGTGAAGGTCCGGCCGGACGAGGTCTTCGGGCGCACCGGCGACGACCTCACCCTGACTGTTCCGATCACGTTCGCGGAAGCCGTCCTCGGCACCGATCTGCGGGTACCGACCCTGGACGGCGCGGTGACCCTGCGGGTGCCGCCTGGTACGCCCAGCGGCCGCATCCTGCGGGCCCGGGGCAAGGGCGTCAGCCGCCGGGACGGACAGAGCGGTGATCTGCTGGTCACTCTCGACGTGGTGGTACCGGCGAGGATCTCGGACGAGGCACGGGCAGCTCTGGAGACGTTCGCCGAGCAGACCTCGCCGGCGGCCCGGGAACATCTCGACGCGCGGGTGCGTCGATTCGGTTGATCGTGTTGCGGTGCGGAGGTGAGCGGGATGGACGGGTTCGTCGGCTCGGATGACCCGGCATACGAGGCCAAGGTGCTGATGATCTCGGTTGCGGCGCGGATGGCGGGCATGCATCCGCAGACGCTGCGCCAGTACGACCGGCTCGGCCTGGTGCAGGCCGGTCGGGCGGCCGGTGGTGGGCGGCGGTACAGCGTCCGGGATGTGGTGCTGCTGCGCGAGGTGCAGCGGCTCAGCCAGGACGACGGCGTGAACCTCGCCGGGATCAAGCGGATCATCGGGCTGGAGCGACTGTTGGAGCAGGCGCAGCAGCGGGTCGCCCAGTTGGAGGCGGAACTCGACGCCGCGTACCGCCGGATGGCCGAGCTGGAGTCGCTGGCCCGCTTTCCCGGCCGTGATCTCGTCCCGACCAGCCAGACCTCGACCGCCCTGGTGGTCTGGCGGCCCCGGCGTAGCCCCGGGCGCTGACGCGCCGCGGTGACATGTGGGTGTGGCCCCGAGAGTTGGGGCCACACCCCTTCCTGCTTCCGGCGTCTGGTCCGCTCGCATTTCGGCAAACCCGAGCGGTGGACGGGTTGTCTCGATTAGCCTTCAGTAATCAGGTCTAAACCATCTCAATCCGGACTCCGATCTGGCGGGGGGAGCCATGACGGAATCGGCGAGAAAGGTGGCCGAGGAGACGGAGCACCGCCTCGACGACCTGGCTGAGAACGTCCGGCAGCGGTTCGACCGGCTCACCAAGGGGCGGTTCTCGGACCAGATCAAGGCCGGTCGGTTCAGCGGCCGGGGCGATCAGGTCGCCACGGACAGCCCACGGGTCGGTCGTGGTGCCGGCCAGGTGCGCAGCGACCAGCACCGTCGCGAGCGGGGCGGGTCGCGCTGACGAGCCGCCGACGTGCGGGCCGGGAGCCACGGGGGGTCCCGGCCCGTTCGGCTGCTCAGAGCCGGCGGTTCTCCCGCACCAGGCCGCCCTCGCACCATTCCCGGTACACGAACAACTCCGGCCGGGTCAGCAGTACCCGACTGTTGTGCGCCCAGGTGCGCATCATCTCGTCACCGTTGCGCTCGGCCTGGTCGACGAGCTTGCGAAAGCGACGCTTCGGGTGGGCCCGGAAGTTCGTCCGGATACCGTCGGCGGCGTAGATGTAGAGGCAGTGCAGCGCGAACCGACGAGCCGGACAACGGGTGTCCATGGCGAGATCGAACAGCGTCGTCACCAGCCGGTCACCGGAGACCAGCAGGTCCCAGTCGGGCGGCATCGACGTCAACGGGACCGAATCCGGGTGATAAGCCCACGCTCGCAACTCCGCCGGGGTCGGGTCGACGGGGTTGGCGAAGCCGTGGAACGCTGACTCCTGCACGCTCACCGGCCAACCTTCCGCTCTCGCCCGCGGGGGCCGTACGCCCACCGCGAACCCTGGCTGCTGGGGCGACACGTTAACGCGGTACCGGTGAGTACCGGTAGACCCTACGGGAAGCAATTCGGCATCTCTTGGTCGGCGAGGGTCCTCCGGCCGGTCGAATCGGCAGGTCCGAGGCTCACGTCCGGTTCGAAGCGGCGGCAATCCGGGCCCGCTGGGCCGCCGCCCGCGTCCGTAGCCACCCCTTGAACCAGGCGAGGTCGGGCAGCCGGGCCAGCATGGGCCCGGTGACGACCGTGATCAGGACGTACGTCGCGGCGAGCGCCGCCAGCTTCGGCGCGACGATGCCGGAGGCCACCGCGATCCCGGCGATGACTATGGAGAACTCGCCCCGCGCCACCAGCGCCAGGCCGGCACGCCAGCGCCCCGGTTCGGCGATGCCGGCCCGTCGGGCGGCCAGATAGCCGGTAAGCGTCTTGGTGGCCATGGTGACCGCCGCGAGCAGCAGCGCGGGCAGCAGCACCGGCGGAATGTGCCCCGGGTCGGTGGCGAGCCCGAAGAAGACGAAGAACACGGCGGCGAAGAGGTCACGCACGGGCGTCAGCAACTCGGTGGCGTGGTGGGCGACCGGCCCGGAGAGCGCGATGCCGACCAGGAACGCGCCCACCGCCGCCGACACCTGCAACTTCGCGGCCAACCCGGCGACCAGGAGGGTGAGCCCAAGCACGCCGAGCAGCAGCGCCTCGGGATTGTCGGCTGTCATCGTCCGGGAGACGAGGTTGCCGAAGCGGAGCGCGACGACAAGCACCACGATCACCGTGAGCACCGCCACCCCGAGCGCCACGCCACCCTTCACCACCCCGACGCCGGCGAGCAGCGCGGTCACCACCGGCAGGTAGAAGGCCATGGCCAGGTCCTCGACCACCAGCACGGAGAGGATCACCGGGGTCTCCCGGTTGCCGAGCCGGCCCAGGTCGGACAGCACCTTGGCGATCACCCCGGAGGAGGAGACCCAGGTGATGCCGGCGAGCACCACTGCGGCCGTCCAGCCCCAACCGAGCAGCAGCGCGAACGCGGCGCCGGGCAGCGCGTTCAGCACCGCGTCGAGCAGACCGGCAGGTGCGGCCGCTCGCAGATTGCCGATGAGTTCGTCGGCGGAGTATTCCAGCCCGAGCATGAGCAGCAGCAGGATCACGCCGATCTCGGCGCCGATGGCGAAGAACTCCTCGCCGGCGTTCAGCTCCAGGATCCCGCCGTGGCCGAAGGCGAGTCCCGCGAGCAGGTACAGCGGGATCGGGGAGAGTCCGACCCGGCGACCGACCCGGCCGAGCAGCCCGAGCAGGAGCAGCAGTGCGCCGACCTGGACCAGCAGGTTGCTGAAGTCGTGCATCGGGGCCTCAGCCGGCGGGATCGTCGGCTGCGAAGATCGCGCTGGCGCCGTCCAGGCCCTGCCGGTTGCCGACGATGACGAGCACGTCGCCGGCTTCGAGTCGGAAGCTGGGCCCCGGTGAAACGATCACCTCTCCGGCGCGCAGGATCGCCACGATCGAGGCGCTCGTCCGGGTGCGTACCTTCGCGTCGCCCAGCGGCCGGTTGACGTAGGCGGAGGCGGCCGGAACGGGGATCTGCTCGGTGAGCAGCCCGGCGGCCTGCTCGCGCAGCCCGGAGAGCTGCCCGAGGATCAGTGACGCACCGAGGATGTCGGCGAGCGCCTCCGCCTCGTCGTCGGTCAAGGGGATGTCGGCCGAGCAGCCGTCCGGGTCGTCTGCGTCGTACAGGACGAGGTCGCGGCGACCGCTGCGATGGGAGACGACCCCCAACCGCCGGCCGGATTCCGTCATCATGTCATGACGTACGCCGATCCCTGGTAAGGCCGTCTGTTCGACACGTACTCGCACGCGCTCAGGCTACTCTCGCGACGGAGGCCGGATGACCATGCGTCAGCTCCGCTCGCTGTCCCTGTTAGCGCTGGTGGTGGCTCTTGCCGGCTGTTCGATAGGCGACGTGCGTCGGACCGCGCCGGCACCCGAGCCGACGCTGTCGGACAGCGCCTCCCCGCCGCCGGTCCCGAGGACCGTCGCGGAGACCCGGACCACCCGCCTCGCCGTTGCCGAGCGGTACGACCAGCCGTACGTCGAATTCGTCGACGCCGAACGCGGGTACGCCCTCTTCGCCGCCTGTGACGGCCGCCCACCCGGTGGGTCTGACTGCCCCGCCCTGCTCTGGTCGACAGGCGACGGAGGCCGGTCCTGGCAGTCGCTGCGCCACCCGAAACCGGTGGCGGAGAACCAGCAGTTGTACGCCACCGTCGAGGTGCTCGCCCTCTGGGCCGAGCCGCACGGCTGGTGGACGTCGACGAACGGCGGCGAGACCTTCCGGCACAGTCCAGGTGAAGCGGCTCCGGCCAGTTGGCAGGCGACTCAGGGACGGTTCCAGGTCATCGAGGAATCGGGCAAAGCGGGTCGGTGGGACGGTCGCCGGCTGCGCCCACTGCCCACCCAGCCGCCGCTGTCCGCGATACACACGGTCGCCGTCGCTGACACGCTGATCCGGAAACCGGACGGGACCGAGTTCCACGCGCCGCTGGTGGCGACCGGGCTGTCCGGTGACGGCAGGCCGCGCGTCGCGGAGTCCTGGGACGAGGGGCGGAGTTGGCGTTCGGGGGAACCGCTGTCGGCCGACGGCGAGGTGGGCGTGCTCCGATTGCTGCTGCGCCCCGACGAGTGGTGGCTGATCGGCGAGCGGCCCGACCGGACGGGCTTCCCGGCACTGTGGCGCAGCACCGGCAGTAGCAACTGGTTCAGGGTGTACGCCGAGGGCCACCCGGAGTCAGGGCGGGTGGTGCCGCTGGGTGGCAGCACGGCGGCGGTGATCAGTCCACGCGGCGCGGGTGCCGTCGTCGGCGGCCGGTACCTGGACCTGCCCTGGCCGGTCACCGCCGAGCACTCCCTCCGACTGCTGCCCGACGGCACGCTGTTCGCGGTGGGGCCGCAGGGCGTCCTGCTCGGCACCGGTCAGTACGCCGAGCGAAGCTGGGTCGCGATCAACCTGGTGGGCGACTGAAATGATCAGTGGGCATGCGTCGCCATGACGCGGCCCTGCCCAGACCCTCCGAGGCGATGCTGCCCGCCCGCCGCAGGCGGTCCAGCACGACGCGGATTGTGGGGTCGCTGATGCCCGGAAGTGCCGTGCGGATGTCCGCCATCCGGAAGGTGTCCGGCGCGTGATTGAGCACGTAGTCGCGTACCCGCTCCTGCTTGGAACCGTCCGCCCGGTCGTAGGCGGCACGTTCGGCGAAGGTGCGGTACGCGGTGGCCAGGATGTCCACGAAGTAGCTGAGCCATGGCCAGGGGTTGGCCCGCCCGTCATGCCAACCGTGGGTGGAGTCCAGCAGGGCCTGGTAGTAGTCGTCCGCGCTCGCGGCGATCTGCTGCTCAAGGCTGATGTAGCGCGAGACCGAGTAGCCCGCTTCCATTAAAAGAGCGTTCGTGACGGCCCGAGTCACCCTGCCGTTGCCGTCCTCAAACGGGTGGACCACGAGTAGGTCGAGGGCGAACAGCCCGACCAGGAGGACCGGATGATGGCGGTCCGTCGCCATCTCAGCGAGGTAGCGGTCGATCAGTTCGGCCACGAAGAACTGTGTTTCCGAGGCGCGTACGGTTCGGAACCGGACGGTTAGCTCGCCGCTCGGCGCGCGATCCACGACCAGGTTGTCTTCGCTCTTGAACCGACCGCCCTGGCTCGCTGTATGCATGAACAGCAGCTTGTGCAGATGGAGCAGGAGTCCTGGGTTCAGCGGCTGCCACGGCTGTTGGAAGAGGTAGTCCTGCGCGTCGCGATAGCCAGCGAGTTCCTGTTCGCTGCGGTTCCTGAGGTTGGTGACCCGTCCGGCCAGGATGCGATCCGCCCTGGCGTGGTCGGCGACGACGATGCCCTCGATCGCGGACGACGCCGTGATGCTGGTCACCCGTGCCCGGTTGGCCAGATGGCTGAGTAGACCGGGCAGTTGATCCCGATACAGCGCCTCGGATCCGCGCCCCACGTCCACGGTACGAAGGGCGGCCACGATCGTGCCCGGCACGTGACCGATGCTGTGGTCCAGATCAGCGAAGCTCCGCATCGCGTTCCCGCTCTCCAGAAACTATCTAAGAACCGAACTCGATATATAGATTATCTACTTGGTTGGGTAGTTCCGACTCGCCGCGACTGCGGTGAGTGTGCTGTAGATCACATGGCAGAGGTTGAGTGGAATAGGCTCAACTCTGGTTCTGTCGGTACCAGTGGACACACCGATCCAGGGGAGCCCATGAACACCGAACGCCTCACCACCAAGAGCCGCGAGACCATCACCGGCGCTGTCGCCCTGGCGAACCAGCGGGGCCACGCCACGGTTGAGCCCTGGCACCTGCTGTTGTCGCTACTGGACACCGAGGGCTCCACCGCTGCCGGCCTGTTGCGCGCCGTCGGGGCCGACCCGGCCGAGCTGCGCCGGGCCACCCAGCGGGCGGTCGACGCGCTGCCCGCTGCCCGTGGCTCCAGCATCGCCGAGCCGACCCTGGCCCGCGAGTTCGTCAACGCCATCGGTGCCGCCGAGCAGATCGCCCGCCCGTTGGGCGACGAGTACACCTCCACCGAGCACCTGCTCGCCGGGCTGGCCCGGGTCGGCGGACCCGTGTCCGCCGCGCTCAAGGCCGCCGGTGCCACCGAGGAGAGCCTGGTGGCGGCCTTCCCGACGGTGCGCGGCGGGGACCGCCGGGTGACCACCGCCGATCCGGAGCAGACCTACCAGGCGCTCACCAAGTACGGCGTGGACCTGACCGCGAGCGCGCGGGACGGCAAGATCGACCCGGTCATCGGCCGGGACTCCGAGATCCGCCGGGTGATCCAGGTGTTGTCCCGCCGTACCAAGAACAACCCGGTGCTGATCGGCGAGCCGGGCGTCGGCAAGACCGCCATCGTCGAGGGCCTGGCCCAGCGCATCGTGACCGGTGACGTGCCGGAGTCGCTGCGCGACAAGAAGCTGGTCTCGCTGGACCTCGGCGCGATGGTGGCGGGTGCCCAGTACCGGGGCCAGTTCGAGGAGCGGTTGAAGTCCGTCCTGGAGGAGATCAAGAATTCGGACGGGCAGGTCATCACCTTCCTCGACGAGCTGCACACGGTCGTGGGTGCCGGCAAGGGCGAGGGCTCGATGGACGCCGGCAACATGCTCAAGCCGATGCTGGCCCGTGGTGAGCTGCGCATGGTCGGTGCGACCACGCTCGACGAGTACCGCGAGCACATCGAGAAGGACCCGGCACTGGAGCGGCGCTTCCAGCCGGTGCTCGTCGGTGAGCCCACCGTGGAGGACACCATAGGCATCCTGCGCGGGCTCAAGGAACGCTACGAGGTGCACCACGGCGTACGCATCACCGATGCCGCCCTGGTCGCCGCCGCCACCCTCTCCGACAGGTACATCACCGACAGGTTCCTGCCGGACAAGGCGATCGACCTGGTCGACGAGTCCGCGTCCCGGCTGCGCATGGAGATTGACTCGCGGCCGGTCGAGGTGGACGAGATCGAGCGGGCGGTGCGCCGGCTGGAGATCGAGGAGATGGCGCTGGCCAAGGAGCCGGACGCGGCGTCCGCCGAACGCCTGGAACGGCTACGCAAGGAACTGGCCGACAAGCGTGAGCAGCTCACCGCCCTCTCCGAGCGTTGGCAGTTGGAGAAGAGCCACATCACCAAGCTCTCCACCGCCAAGGAGGAACTGGAGCGGCTCGGTGGCGAGGCCGAGCGGGCCGAGCGCGACGGCGAGCTGGAACGCGCCGCCGAGCTGCGGTACGGCCGGATCCCCGCGCTGAAGGCCGAACTGGCCACCGCCGAGGAGGAACTGGCCCGGCTCCAGTCCGCCGGCGCGATGCTCAAGGAGGAGGTCGGCGCGGACGACATCGCCGCGGTGGTCGCCTCCTGGACCGGCATTCCCGCCGGCCGGCTGCTGGAGGGTGAGACCGCCAAGCTGCTGCGGATGGAGGAGTCGCTGCGCGGGCGGGTGGTCGGCCAGACCGAGGCGGTCGCCGCGGTCTCCGACGCGGTACGCCGGGCGCGTGCCGGAGTCGCCGACCCGGACCGCCCGACCGGCAGCTTTCTCTTCCTCGGGCCGACTGGTGTCGGCAAGACCGAGCTGGCCAAGGCGCTTGCCGAGTTCCTCTTCGACGACGAGCGGGCGATGGTCCGCATCGACATGAGCGAGTACGGCGAGAAGCACTCGGTGGCCCGCCTGGTCGGTGCCCCACCCGGCTACGTCGGTTACGAGGAGGGTGGCCAGCTCACCGAGGCGGTGCGGCGCCGGCCGTACTCGGTGATCCTGCTGGACGAGGTGGAGAAGGCTCACCCGGACGTCTTCGACATCCTCCTCCAGGTGCTCGACGACGGTCGGCTCACCGACGGCCAGGGGCGTACCGTCGACTTCCGCAACGCCATCTTGATCCTCACCTCGAACCTCGGCTCGGCGGTGATCAGTGATCTGACCCTCGCCGAAGAGCAGCGCCGCGAGGGTGTCCTGGCGGTGGTCCGGTCGCACTTCAAGCCGGAGTTCCTCAACCGGCTCGACGACATCGTGGTCTTCGCCGCCCTGCACGGTGACGACCTGCGGGCCATCGTGGACATCCAGTTGGCGCGGCTGGGCCGGCGTCTCGCGGACCGCCGGTTGACGCTCGCCGTCACCGAGGACGCCCGCGGCTGGCTCGCCGAGCACGGGTACGACCCGATCTACGGTGCCCGCCCGCTGCGTCGCCTGGTCCAGTCGGCGATCGGCGACCAGTTGGCGCGGGCCCTGCTCGCCGGTGAGGTCCGCGACGGCGACACGGTCCGGGTCGACCTCCGGGAGAGCAAGGACGGCCTGTCGGTCACCTCCGGCTGAGCCGCGCCGGCCCGGGCGTCCGCCGCCTCCGACGGGCGGCGGCGGACGCCCGGGGCGAGGATGGAGACATGTTCGGGATACGGCGCAAGAAGGAGTCGGAGCTGGCGAGGGCCGTCGCGGACCTCGGCCGGGCCAACACGCTGGCGTTCGGCGGGGTCGGGATCGCGGGCACGCTGCTGCCCGAGACCGAGGCGTACCAACGCGTCGCGGCGGCCGTGGCCGACCACCCCGAGGAGGTACGCGACCTGCTCGACCGGTTGCTCAGCAGTGGTGCCCCCGCAGGTCGGGTGTACGCCGCGACCCTGCTGGAGCGGCTCGATCCGGCGGTCGGGCGGGCGGCCTGGACGACGCTGCGCGGGGATGAGGCCGAACTGAACACCATGACGGGCTGCGTGATGGGCAGCACCACCGTCGGGGAGTACGCCGCCGAGCGGCTCGGCGACGCATGATCCGTACGCCGTTCGGGTCCACCTGAACGGTGCTGCCGGGGCTTGCGGTCGGCCCGTACCGTCCGCGGTATGACCGCGACCGCCGAAGCACCGGCAGCCGTGCCCCCGCCCCGTCCGCCCCGCCCCGGCACCGTCACCGTGGCCTTCTGGTTGCAACTCGCCACCGTGCTGATCCTGCTCGGCCTGATCGCCCTGCTGGTGATCGAGGCGGTTCAGTGGGATGCCGCGATCGACCGCGCCGTGCGGCGGGTGCCCGACGCGGACCCGGGCGAGGTACGCGCGGAACGCTGGAGCAGCCTCACGATGACGGCGGTGCTCGGGGTGCCCGCCCTGCTGCTGGCGCTCTGGCTGGGCCTGACCGCGCCCCGGGTACGCGCGGGCAGCAACACCGCCCGGACGATGGTCTTCGTGGCCGGTGGCCTGCAACTGCTGCTCTGCGCCGTCCAGGGATGCATCGGCGCGTTCATGATCCCGTTCGGTCTGGCGGTCGCGGTGTCCGACGCACCGTATGTCGACGAACCGTACGTCGACGAGACCTACCCGGAGGACGTGCCGCCACCGGGCGACGACTTCTGGCAGGAGTCGGACTTCGCCGAGGCGCTCTACGGCCAGCCGAGCCCGTTCGACCTGCTCTTCCCGCTGGCGGGCCTCGGCGTGCTGCTGGTGTTCCTGCTCACGGCGGCGGTGGTGCTGCTGCTGGCGTTGCCGCCGGCGCACAGGTGGTTCGTGCCTCGTGCCGAGCCGCCGGCGGGCTGGCCGCCGGCCGGGGGCGACATCCCGAACGCCCACCTGGTCGGCTATCCCGTGCCGATGGGCTATCCCGCCTACCCCGCGCCGCTCGGCTATCCGATGACTCCCGGCTACCCGGTGCCGCCGGGGTACCCACCGCAGCCCGGGTTTCCGCCTGGTTATCCGCCGCCGGCCGGCTATCCGGTGCCGCCCGGGTATGGCGTGCCCGGTGCGGGGTATGCGGTGCCCGGGTATCCCGTTCCCGGTGCCGTGGGCGGCCCGGATCCGGCCGGGTATCTGCCGTACCAGGCGGCCTCGCCGACCGTCCCGGAGACACCGCAGGCACCGGCTGCCCCGTCCGGGACGGACGGCCCTACCGCTTCGGGCGGCGACACCGCCGCCTTCGGTGGCGGCGAACCGGGCGCTGCCGCCCCCGGCGGGCCGGACCAGGTCGACAGGTAGCCGGTTGGCGGGAGGCACCACATGCCCGGATCATGGTCGGCGTCCCCGCTTAACTGTCTCGGGAGGTGACCGGGTGGACGGGACATCGGCGTACCTGGCGGTCGGCTGCCTGGTCGGGGTGGTCGTCGCCGGGTACGCGCTGCGCCGGTGGCGCAACCGGCCAGGAGCGCCGACAGGTCGGCAGCAGCGGTACGGCGGTGAGCAGCGCCGCGACCCGCGCCGCATCGAGGTCGGCGACCTCGTCGAGATCGGGGACGACACGTACTCCGTCCGGGGCTCCATCCGGCTGGTCGAAGGCGAGTGGCGGTGGGCCGAGCACCTCCTCGACGACCTCGACGAGCACGGCGGTCGACGCCGACTCTCGGTGGCGGAGAGTCCCGCATTCGAGCTGGTGATGTGGGAGTCGGCACCACGCGACGCCTCGGTCACGCCGGGCGCGCCGGTGGTGGAGTCCGGCGGCCGACGCTACAGCTGGCACGAATCCGGTCAGGCCCGGTACACCGCGTCCGGAGCCACCGAGCTGACACCGAGCGGCACCATGCGCTACCACGACTACCGCGCCCCGGGCGGCGCGCGGCTCACCTTCGAGGCGTACGGCGAGGCGGGCTGGGAGATGGCCCGTGGCGAGCGGCTGGACAGTGACGAGGTGACAGTCCACCCGCAGAGCGGGTCCTGAGCGGGGACACCGGCCCGTCCGATCGATGCCGGCCGGCTGGGCGGCCGGTGACGTGCCCACCGCTCGGCGTCGCGTCGTGCCGGAATGGCCCGTTGCCGATACGGTGAAGCGCGTTCCAGGAAGGGAGAGAAATGGCCGATCCTCAGAACACCTCGACCCGGTCGCGACCGGGCGTGGTGACGATATCCACCTACCTGCTGTTGCTGTTCGCGATCTGTCAGCTGATCAGCGTGATCATCTCGTTGGCCACCATCGGCACCGTCCGCGAGGTGATGGAGGAGGCCTACCGGGATTCCACAGTCGAGGGGGCGCAGAACGTCGCCGACATCACTGTCGTGATCGGCGTCGGTACGGCCATCTTCCTGCTGGTGGTGGCGTTCGCGCTGTTCGGCCTCGGGCTGATGAACCTGCGCGGCAAGAACGGCTCCCGGATCGCCACCTGGATCGTCGGTGGCATCCTCTTCTGCTGCACCGGTTTCAGTCTGCTCAGCGGGTTCGCCGGCAACTTCAGCGCGCCCGGCGACAGCAGCGGTGACATGCCCAGTGGCGAGGAGATCCAGCGTCGGCTGGAGGAGGCGCTGCCGAGCTGGACCACGCCGGTCAGCATCCTGCTCGGGGTGATCAGCCTCATCTCGCTGCTGGCGGCCCTGATCCTGCTGGCCCTACCGAAGGCCAACGAGTTCTTCCGCAAGCCGACGCAGCAGTGGGAGCCGCCGACGCCCGGCGGTGCCTACCCGAGCCAGCCCGGCTACCCGCCGGCCCCGGGCTACCCGGGCACCTCACCGGCCGAGCCCGGCTACCCGGCCACCGGCAGCCAGCCTCCGGCCGGCGACCAGGGCGGCCAGCCCGCCGACGGCCCGGACCAGCCCGGTACGCAGCCGCCGACGGACCGCCCCGGCTGACCTTCGGTCAGGTGGTCCGGGTGTCGATGTCCCTGACCGGCCGTCGCCCGAGCTCCGCCTCGGCTCGCCTCAGGACGTCGACACACGCGTAAGGCACGACCGCGACGGTCCCTCCGAGTAGGTTGCTTCCGAACGCCTACCGGAGGGACTCGTCGTGTCGTACCCCGAACAGGCACCGGCTCGTCGGCCGGCCGTGGTCGTGCTGGCCGTGGTGACGCTCGCGGTGATGGCGCTCGGTGCGCTCGCGTACGCGCTGGCCGGCCTCGCGTCCGTCGGCGGCACGGTGGACCGGTTCCGCACGGCGGCCGGCGCCGGGGCCGACCCCGGTCAGGTCGACGCGGTGGTGGCGCTGCTGCGCGCCTCAGTCGTGGTGTCGGCGGTGCTGAGCATTGTCGCCGGGCTGCTCCTCGTCGGCCTGGCGCTGGGCCTGGCCGCCGGCCAGCCTTTCGCCAGGGTGGCGACCTGGGTGGTGGCCGGGCTGGGCGTGTGCTGCGGGTGTGGTGGTGTCGCCACCCTTGTCCTGCAGCTGGCGACGCCCCTGGAATTCGGCGACGACCGGGAGACCGCCGAGTTGCTCGCGCTGGTCCCGGATGCCCATCCGTCCTGGTGGATTCCGCTCACCGCCGCTCTTTCGATCGCCCAGGTGCTCGGTTACCTTGTGGTAGCCGTGCTGCTGGCCCTGCCCGCGGCCAACGCCTGGTTCCGGCGTCGGCCGGCACCCCGGCCACAGGCCTCCCCGTACCAGCCACCCACCCCACCGTTCGGGAACCCGCAGGCGACACCGCCGTACCAGCCCTACCCGCCGCCCGGGGCGCCGACGTCGCCCCCGTACCCGCCGAGGTGATGAAGCGCGTGACGCCCGACCGGACGACGAGCGACCGATGGGCACTGATCACCGGGGCGACGGCCGGTATCGGGGCCGCGTTCGCGACCCGGCTTGCCGCCGACGGATGGCATCTGGTGCTTGTCGCCCGGGACGCGACCCGGCTGGCCGGTCAGGCCGCCGAGTTGACCGGCCGACACGGTGTGGAAACCGAGACCATCACCGCAGATCTGTCCACCGACGACGGTTGTGCCGCTGTGGAACGACGGCTGGCCGACGGGCCGCCCGTCGAACTTCTGGTCAACAACGCAGGCATCAGCCTGAACAAGCCGTTCCTCCGGTCGTCGGTCCAGGAGGAGACCCGACTGCTGCGACTGAACGTGCACGCGGTGCTGCGGCTGACCCTCGCCGCGCTGGCCACGATGACCGAGCGGCGCAGTGGGGCAGTGATTAATGTCTCTTCCGTAGCGGGTTTCGGCGCGGTGATGCCGGGATCGACGTACTCGGCGAGCAAGGCGTGGGTCACCAACTTCAGCGAGTCCGTCGGACAGTCGGCCCGCCCTTTCGGTGTACGCGTGATGGCGCTCTGCCCCGGTTACACCCGCACCGAATTCCACAAGCGAGCCGGCATCGACATGTCGAAAACCCCCGAGTGGATGTGGCTGGACGCGTCGAATGTCGTCGACGAGGCCCTGCGTGACCTGCACAAAGGCAGGTCGGTGAGCGTTCCCTCCTGGAAGTACAAGCTGGCTGTGGCGGGATTACGGCACGCGCCGCGCCGGCTGCTCGAGGTGGTCTCCCGGGACACCCGCGGGCGCATCGGCCGTGATCGTCGTTGACCGGCGGCGGGGCGGTCCACCGTGCACCGGTGATCGTGACATCACTCGATCCGTCAGCATGATCGACGTAGCGTAACCGGACATTGCCACTCATCGGTCCCTCGGAAGGGTTGACCGGGGTGGCCCGCACACGTGGCACACAGACTTGCGCAGTACCCTCTATCGCCATGGGGGACCACGACGACCTGCGTAAATTCATCTCCGACCTGGCTGTGGTCCATGGCCGGGTGGTGCTCTCCTCAGGGCGGGAGGCTGACTGGTATGTAGATCTGCGTCGCGTCACGCTGCATCACCGGGCGGCACCGTTGGTGGGACGGGTGATGCGGGAGCTGACCGCCGACTGGTCGTACGACGCGGTCGGTGGCCTGACCCTGGGGGCCGACCCGATCGCCTTCGCGATGCTGCACGCCGGCGGGCGTCCCCTGGACGCGTTCGTGGTCCGCAAGGCGGGCAAGGCGCACGGGCTGCAACGTCGGATCGAAGGGCCCGACGTGGCGGGTCGTCGAGTGCTGGCGGTGGAGGACACCTCCACCACCGGGGAAAGTGTGTTGACCGCTGTCGAAGCGCTTCGCGAGGCCGGGGCCGAGGTCGTGGGGGTGGCGGTTATCGTTGATCGTGGTGCCGGCGACGCGGTGCGAGCCGCCGGATTGCCCTATCGGGCGGCCTATACGTTGGCTGACCTCGGCCTTGTGGCGTAAAAGTCTGCCGATTCGGATCTGCTGATATGCAGGCGGATCGATGCTGCTGGTGGAAGGATGGAATACGTGGGAACTGCGTTGGCCGAAATGACTATGCCTCAGATCTCGCCGCTTGCCGGCGAGCCGATCGAACGCGCCGACGCCGAGCGGCTGGCGGGGGTCCTCAAGGCCCTTGCCGACCCCGCTCGGCTGCGGCTGCTCAGCCTGATCCAGTCGGCCCCCGAGGGCGAAGCGTGCGTGTGTGATCTCACCGCGCCGCTCGGCCTCTCCCAGCCGACGGTCAGCCACCACCTCCGAATCCTCACCGAGGCCGGCTTGCTGGAGCGGGAGAAGCGCGGTGTGTGGGCCTACTACCGGTTGGTCCCGAGCGCGATCGCCACGATCGCCGACCTGCTGACCCCGCCGCGTAAGCGGGCCACCAAAAAGGCTCGCTGAACCGGAACCGCTTGGTGGCCGCCCAACCCCGGGCAGCCACCAAGCGGTGGGCGTCAGCGGACGTGCGGCGTCTCGTACGTCTCCTCGGTGAGGTCCCGGGCGGCCCGGCGCAGCCGGCGACGCTCGGCGATGATCATTGCCGTGACCACGGCAACGCCGACCAGGAACAGCGCCACAATGGACGGGACGTGGTCTCCCGGTGCGTGCAGGGCGCGATCCTCGGACTGCCACGGCCAGAGCGCCCGCAGACTGCCCAGGATGACGCCGGCCATCACCGCCAGGGTCATCCGGCGATGCCGTTCGAGCAGCCACTGAAGCAGCTTGACGAAGAGCGCCAGGCCGATGACCATGCCCGTGGCGAAGACCGCCAGGTAGCCGAAGTCACGGTCGTTCACGGCGCTGATGGTCGGCTCGTACAGACCGACGGTCAGCAGCAGAAACGACCCGGAGATCCCGGGCAGCACCAGGGCGCAGACCGCCACCGCCGCCGCGACAAGTACGACCAGCGGATGCGGTTCGAGGGACGCCTGCGGCAACCCGGTCAGCACGAACGCCGCGACCCCGGCGATCACCAGAGCGAACACCTCCAGCCCCCGCCAGGGCTTGCCGACCATTGAGATCGGCACCAGCACCGAGGCGAGGACCAGCCCGAGGAAGAGTCCTCTGGTCTGCTCCGGATGGTCGGCAAGCAGCGGTTCGAGCAGCTTCGCCGCGATCAGCAGGCCGGGCAGCATACCGATCAGCAGCGGGATCACCACCTCCCAGTGCACCTGCCGTAGCTGGTGCCCCGCCCGCGTCCAACCACGCCCGCGCGGGACGTCGGACGCCGTGTACCGCACCGTGTTAACCAGATGCCCGGCGGACGCGATGACCCGCTCGTAGACGCCTGTCACCAGCGCGATCGTCCCGCCGCTGACCCCTGGCACAGCCTCGGCCACGCCGATGGCCGCGCCGCGCAGGACGTGGCCTACCCGTTCACCAAATGCCATGAAGATTCCGTTCCGTGAATTGCTCGATCTCCGGCCCCGGTGGCGTCCGCCACGGCCGCCCAGGCTACCGGGGTGGACGCCACCGGACCGGCCAGGTCACAAACGCGGGTCGACAGGTTCGGACTCACAGGCCAGGATCGCGAAGACCAACTCGTGGCGACGCCAGAGCGGGGCACCCTCGACCAGGGCGTCCAGGGCAGCCAGACCGAGCGCGTGTTCGCGCAGCGCCAGGCCCCGCTTGCGACCCAGAGACCGGCGTCGCAGCGCAGCGAGCTGCTCCGGCTCGGTGTACTCCGGACCGTAGATGATCCGCAGGTACTCCCGGCCCCGGCACTTGATCCCCGGCTGGAGCAGCGAGCCACGCTCACCACGGGCGGCCGGGCCCGCGTACGGTTTGACGACCATGCCCTCACCGCCGGCCCCGGTCAGGGTCAGCCACCAGTCGGTCGCCTCCCGCACCGACTCGGTGTCGGACAGTTCGACGACCCGACGCCGGGTGGGCGTGAAGAACTCCGGGTCGGCCGCGCAGAGCCGGTCGGCAAACGCCAGATGCCAGCCGTGATCGCGGTCCCCGTAGCTGGCCTTCGCCCCGGCGAGCACCGCGAACGGCGCGAGCCGCACCCCGCGCAGCCCGTCGGTAGGTCCCACGTACGCCCGGTACGCCGCGGTGTAGGCCGAGACATCGTGAAGACGGCGAGCGGTGCGGTCCCGCAGATCGGTCACGTCCAGCCCGCGACCGATCGCCGAGTCAAGCGCCGCCAGGGCCGCCGGCAGGCCGGCCCGGCCGGCCGCACCGACCCCGGCGTACTGCTCGCGGATCAGCCCGGCGGCCTTCGCCGACCACGGCAGCAGCTCGCAGTCGAGCAGCAGCCAGTCGGTGGCCAACTCGTCCCAGAGCCCAGCAGCTGTCACCGCCGCGCGTACCCGGGCCAGCAGCTCGGTGTCGAGCGGGTCGCCGAAGAACGGGCGGCCGGTGCGGGTGTGCACCACCCCGCCGCCGGGCCCGAACGGGCCACCGTCCGGCTCCCGGCAGACAAGCACCACGGCCCGCGAGCCCATGTGCTTCTCCTCGCAGACGACCCGGTCCACGCCGGCCGCCCGGTAGTCGGCGAATGCCTCCGCCGGATGCTCCAGGTAACCGTCCAACGTTGACGTCGAGCAGGGCGCCATGGTCGGCGGCAGCCACACCAGCCGGCGCGGGTCGACCGCGAAGCGGCTCATCACCTCCAACGCCGCGGCGGCGTTCTCCGCCGGCACGGTCAGCGAACCGTACGCGTGCTCCACGTGCCGCCGGCCCGTCACGTCGGTCAGCTCCAGCACCTCGTCGGGCCGGGCCGGCGCGGCGGTCAGCGGCCGGACCGGGGCGTACCACTCGCGCTCCGCCGGCACCGAGACGAGTTCCCGCTCCGGGTAGCGCAGCGCGGTGAGCCGACCACCGAAGACGCAGCCGGTGTCGATGCAGATGGTGTTGTTGACCCAGTCCGGCTCCGGCGTGGGGGTGTGGCCGTAGACGACCATCGCCGAGCCTCGGTACTCCCGGGCCCACGGATAGCGCACCGGCAGGCCGTACTCGTCGGTCTCGCCTGTGGTTTCGCCGTACAACGCGAAGGCGCGGACCCGCCCCGACGCCCGGCCCTGGTACTCCTCCTTCAACCCGGCGTGCGCCACCACCAGCCGGCCGCCGTCAAGCACGTAATGGCTGATCAGTCCGTCGACGAAGGTGGCCACCTCGGCGGTGAACTCGGTCGGCTCCGCGTCCAGCTGCGCCAACGTCTCGGCCAGTCCGTGGGCCACCTTGACGTTGCGGCCGCGCAGTTTGCGCAGCAGCTTCTGCTCGTGGTTGCCGGCCACGCAGAGCGCGTGCCCGGCGGTGACCATGCCCCGCACCAGGCGGAGCACCCCGGGGGAGTCCGGGCCGCGGTCCACCAGGTCACCGACGAACACGGCGGTACGCCCCGACGGATGTGTCGCGTCGACCGCCCGGCCCGCGTCGTCGTGGTGCAACCGCCAACCCAGCCGGGTCAACAGCGTCTCAAGTTCGGCCCGGCAGCCGTGCACGTCACCGACGATGTCGAACGGGCCGGTCAGCTCGCGCCGGTCGTTGAACAGCCGTTCGTAGTGGATCTCGGCGGCCTCGATCTCGTCGACACCGCGCAGCACGTGCACCTTTCGGAAACCCTCCCGCGCCAGCTGGGCGTAGCTACGCCGCAGGTCCCGGGACATCCGGCCCAGCACCTGCCGGCCGAAGGTGCGGTCGGACCGGGCCTCGGTCCGTGCCCAGGCCAGGTCCTCGGGCACGTCCAGGACGATCGCCACCGGCAGCACGTCGTGTTCGCGGGCGAGCCTGATCAGGGCGGCTCGGGCGTGAGGCTGGAGATTCGTCGCGTCGACAACGGTGAGCCGGCCAGCGCGCAGCCGCTTGCCCGCCACGTAGTGCAGCGCGTCGAAAGCCTCCGCCGAAGCCGACTGGTCGTTCTCGTCGTCGGCGACCATCGCCCGGAAGGCGTCGGAGGAGAGGACCTGGCTCGGCGTGAAGTGTCGGCCGGCGAATGTCGACTTGCCGGAGCCGGAGATCCCGACAAGTGCCACCAGGGCCAGCTCGGGAATGTCGAGGACGGTCATCGCGGTGCCTCCGCACGGGTGAACACGGCCAGTTGGGTGGGTGCTCCGACCTCCGGGTCGTCCGTACCGACGCCGTGCACCACCGCCGAGTAGCCGTACGTGGCGCCCACCCGCCGTACCCATTCGGCGAATTCGGCGCGGGTCCACTCGAACCGGTGGTCGGCGTGCCGGAGCGCGCCCGCAGGCAACCCCTCGAAGCGCACGTTGTGCTCCACGTTCGGCGTGGTCACCACGACCGTCGTCGGCCGGGCGAAGCCGAAGACGGCATCCTCAAGCGCCGGCAGCCGGGGCGGGTCGACGTGCTCGATGACCTCCATCAGCACCGCCGCGTCGTACCCGCGCAGCTGCTCGTCGCGGTAGGTGAGCGCGGACTGCCGGAGCATCACGCGGGTGCGTTGACGTTCCGGCAACCGGTCCAACCGCAGCCGCCGGGCGGCCAGGGTGAGGGCCTGGGTGGAGACGTCGGTACCGACGATCTCGGTGAACCGGCGATCACCGATCAGCGTGGCCAGCAGCGCGCCCCCGCCGCAGCCCAGATCCAGTACCCGGTGGGCACCGGCGGCGACGAGTGCGGCGTGCACCGCGTCCCGGCGCAGGGCCGCCAGCGGGGCCCGGGGCACCGATCCGTCCGGCACCGCGTCCGCCACCGCGTCGTCGGCGGTCGGCTCGTCGGTGGGTCGTTGGGCGTCCAGCCGCTCCAGTGCCTGACCCGCCAACGCCCGCCGGTGGGCCAGGTAACGGCGGATGATCAGTCCGCGCTCGGGATGGTCAGCCAACCAGCCCGCGCCGGCCCGCAGCAGCTTGTCTACCTCGTCCGGGGCCACCCAGTAGTGCTTCGCGTCGTCCAGCACGGGCAGCAGCACGTAGAGGTGGTTGAGCGCGTCCGCCACCCGCAGCGTGCCGGTGAGGGTCAGGTCCACGTAGCGGCTGTCACCCCACTGCGGGTGCAACTCGTCAAGCGGGATGGCGGTGGCGGTGACCGCCCAGCCGAGCGGCCCGAACACCCGGGTGGCGACGTCGGCACCACCACGGCAGCGCAGCACCGGAACCCGGACCTCCAGCGGGATGGCCCGGGCAGCCAGCTCGGGACGTTCCTTTGACGCACCGCGCAGCGCGGAGCGATACACCTTCGACAGCGCCGAGGCGAGCAGGCTGGACGCGGCGTACGGCCGGTCGTTGACGTACCGCCCGAGGGTGAAACTCTCCGGGGTCGCTGTCGACTTCCGGCCGCGACCCCGGGCGGCGGCCAGCTTCACCGGATCGACGTCGAGCAGCAGCGCAGCCGTGCAGCGCTGCTCGTCGGCCTCCGGGTAGAAGACGTGCGCGGTGCCCACGGGCACGTCGAAGGTCTGCACCCGGTCAGGGTGCTTGATCAGCAGGTGACCGAGGTCCGTCGCCGGCTGGTGCGTGGTGGTGAGGGTGAGCAGCACCCGCCCATGGTGTCAGCTCTCTCGATCTTGTGCCGTCCGGTTTTTCGGTGGTTGCGGTGGGTTCTTCGGTGGTTGCGGTGGGGTTTGCGGGGCAGCCCCACCCGCTCCGGGCGGTCAGGCTTGATCCCTGCGCGGGTGGGGCTGCCCCGCAAACCGCCGGTGTCCAGCTTCCCGCGGCAGTGCCGGCTTTCAGCGGCGGCGAGGGTTGGTGGGGTGGGCTGGGCGGCGGGTGCGGGGACGGTGGCGGCGACCGTGGGAGGTGGCCGGGGTGACGGCGGTGGGGGTGGAAAGGGGGGTGCCCCGCCGAGGGTGGTCGGCGGGGCACCTGTGGTGCTTTCGGTTCGGGTGTTCGGGACTACGCGGTGAAGTGGGTACGGCGGCGGCGGGCCAGTACGAAGCCGGCCGCACCGGCGGCGAGCAGCACGCCGCCGACGCCAGCGATCAGCGCAGTGTTGGCGCCGGTGATCGGCAACTCGCCGCCGTCACCGCCGTCGCCGCCCTGGCCGCCGCTCGGGTTCACGACGAGCTTGGCGATGTCGTTCGCCGGCTTCAGGTCGGCGTAGAAGCCGCCGTCGCACTGGCAGGCGACGTTGACCTTGACATCGCCTGTGGCGTTCGCGACAACCTTGTCGATCCGGAGCCCGAACTCGACGATCTCCTCGTCACCTGCCTTGATGAACCAGCTGGTGTAGCAGCGGTACAGGCGGGCGCCCGGCTCGCCCGGCTCGCCCCACTCGTTCTCGCCGCGCACCGGGGAGCAGTTTTCGGGCACCTTGACCGCAGTGGTGCCGTTCGGAATTCCGACCTGCATGTGGGTGACCGAGGAACCGGAACGGCCGTAGTCCAGGGTGGCCGGGCCGTTGTTGCGGAAGCCGACGGTGGCCACCACCTCGTCGCCCTTCGCACCGGAGACCTCGTCGCCGACCGCCGCCAGGTCGGTGCTGTTCTTCCCGGTGACCGTCACCGCCAGGCTCGACCAGTTGTTGTCCGGCTGGGTGTCCGCCTGAAAGCTCCGCGCCGCGATGCTCGGGCCGGCCTCGTCCAGCCCCAGCCTTCCGCCGGTGCCCGGCTTGCCGGTGGTGGCACCCCGGCTCTTCACGTACGCCTCGTAGTCCTCGAATTCCGCCGGAGTCATCCAGAGGATCTCGCCGTAGTCGAAGCCCGGCGCGAACGCGTCCTTGGCGATCCGGTAGGCGAGGGTGGTGACGTAGCTGGTACGCGGCTCCAGCGGGCGGTCGAAGTGGCAAGCGCGCAGGAAGGTGCCCTCATAGGTGCAGTTGGCGTACTGCTTGGCGGGCTGAATTCCGTAGTCGTTGTAGAACACGGCCACGGCGCCCTTCGCGACCGTGTCGCCCGGGTTGCCGACCCGCAGCGGCATGGTGAACGCCGAGCCCGGCTTGCCGGAGCGCTCCGTCTCCGGGCCAGCGGCCAGGTCCACGCCCTCGCCGATCCGTACCCGCGCCTCGTGGGTCACCGGCGCGTAGCCGGTGGCGCTGAGGCTCACCTTGACGGTGCCCTCGTCGCCGTCCTTCGCGTCCGCGGTGGGCGCGATGACCACCGAGTAGCGGCCGCCGAAGCCGCCCTCGTACAGCTCGACCTCGAACGGATCCGTGCAGAGCAGGACGTTCGGCTCGGGCGTCGAGCAGTAGCTGGAGTCGTACTCCGACGTCACGGTGGCCTTACCCGCGAGGTCGGTGAAGTCGTAGCGCACGGTGAGGTCGTGCACCACCACCGTGGAGGAAGCGAACAGGATCGGACTGTCGATCTTCCCGGGCGAGCCGGCGGCAAGGGTGTTGTCGCCGAAGTAGACGCCCAGCGAGATTTCGGCTTCGTCGGCCGAGGCAGGGGTGGCAGGGGCGGCGACGGCGGCGATGAGCGCGCCGGCCACGCCCAACCCGGCCAGCCGGCGCCGGGTGGAGTGGGTGAGCATTGAGGGGGGTCCTCCCGTGAGGGGTGCAGGTGAAGCCCCCGGATGCTAAGGAATCCTTAAGATCCTCGCTGCCCGTACCGACAGTCCCGGGCAAAGTCCGGCCGAAAGGTTGATCAGCGGTAGTCGTCCTCGTCGGCACCGACCACGCGGGCCTGCTCCATGGCGTCCCAGTCGTCGACCTCCAGGCCGCGGTGCGGCTCGACCTCGACCTGGCTCGGGTCGACCACGGCGGCCTGCTCCACGGCGTCGGCCGGCTCGGTCTCCAGGTCGCGCTCCTCCGGGCTGAGGTGGTCGCCGGGGGCGAAGTCCTCGTCGGGCTGGCCCATTCGATGCCTCCGGGATGTCGGTGGACGGGATACCCACCCACCGTACGGGGTGTGTCGGCGCAGTGCTGGGAACCGGCCGGCCACCGAGCCGCTGAGGGTACGCCGAGGGCGCACCCGAGTCGGCCGAATCGACCCACCGGCGACTGTCGCCGGTGCCAGGATGGTGCCGTGGGTTTCCTCATCCGGCTGGCGGCGACCGCCATCGCACTGTGGATCACCACGCTCATCGTGCCCGGCGTCGAGGTGACCGGGCGGACCGGTTACGACACCGCGTTCACCCTGATCGTCGTGGCGCTGATCTTCGGCCTGGTCAACGCGGTGCTCAAGCCGGTCATCAAGGTCGTGGGCTGCGTCTTCTACCTGCTGACCCTCGGCCTGTTCGCACTCGTGGTCAACGCCCTGTTGTTCCTGTTGACCGACCGGATCGCCCGAGCGCTCGATCTGCCGTTCCAGGTGGACGGCTTCTGGGCCGCCTTCTGGGGGGCCATCGTGATGGCGGTGGTCACCTGGCTGATCAGCGTGGCGGTGCCGGATCCAGCGGACCGGCGGTGAACCGGCCCGGTTGTGCCCGGCCGGTTCCGCTACGGGATACTTCCCGCGGAGGACAGCGCGGTCCGGCGCAGCAAGGTGGGACAGGCGGCCGCACGGCCGGCCCCCAAGGTAGGACAGGCGGCCGCACGGCCGGCCCCCAAGGTAGGACAGGTGGCCGCACGGCCGGGCCCCTACGGAGAACAGCGGCCGTACGGCCGACAGCGGCAAGTAAGGAGCGTTCGACATGCCCATCGCTTCCCCCGAGGCTTACGCCGAGATGCTGGATCGCGCCAAGGCCGGCCGGTACGCGTACCCGGCGATCAACGTGACGTCCTCGCAGACGCTGAACGCGGCGCTCAAGGGCTTCGCCGACGCGGAGAGCGACGGCATCATCCAGGTCTCCACCGGTGGCGCGGAGTACCTCTCGGGCCCCTCGGTCAAGGACATGGTCACCGGCGCTGTGGCGTTCGCCGCGTACGCGCACGAGGTGGCCAAGAAGTACCCGGTGAACATCGCCCTGCACACCGACCACTGCCCCAAGGACAAGCTGGACAAGTTCGTCCGGCCGCTGATGGCCATCTCCCAGGAGCGGGTGAAGGCCGGCCAGGAGCCGCTGTTCCAGTCGCACATGTGGGACGGCTCGGCCGTGCCGGTGGCGGAGAACCTGGAGATCGCGGCCCAGCTGCTCGACGAGGCAGCCAAGGGCAAGATCGTCCTGGAGATCGAGGTCGGCGTCGTCGGTGGCGAGGAGGACGGCGTCGAGAACGCCATAAACGACAAGCTCTACACCACGGTCGAGGACGGCCTGGCCATGGTCGAGGCGCTCGGCCTGGGCGAGAAGGGCCGCTACATGGCGGCGCTGACCTTCGGCAACGTGCACGGCGTCTACAAGCCGGGCAACGTCAAGCTCCGCCCGGAGATCCTCAACCAGATCCAGGAGGCGGTGGGCGCCAAGCACGGCAAGGAGAAGCCGCTGAGCCTGGTCTTCCACGGTGGTTCCGGCTCGCTGCTCTCGGAGATCCGCGAGGCGCTGGACTACGGCGTGGTGAAGATGAACATCGACACCGACACCCAGTACACCTTCTCCCGCCCGGTCGCCGACCACATGTTCCGCAACTACGACGGCGTGCTCAAGGTCGACGGTGAGGTCGGCAACAAGAAGATGTACGACCCCCGGGTGTGGGGCAAGGCCGCCGAGGCCGGCATGGCCGCCCGGGTGGCCGAGGCCTGCGAGCACCTGCGCTCCACCGGCACCACGATGACCAAGTGACGTCCTGACGTCGTGCTGACGGCGGCCGGTCCCGTACGCGGGGCCGGCCGCCGTCGTTCACCTGGTGAGCAGGCGGACGGCCTCGTGCACGTCGTCGGTCAGGTGCACGGTGCCGGACAGGTCACCGAAGGGGGAGGTGGCGAGCAGTGGGCGCAGCAGCGACTCCACAGGCAGTTCCGTAGTCCAGTACGCACGGTCCAGGAAGACGTAGGCGCCGCTGACCCCGTCGGTACCGTAGTAGGTCTTGGTGGCCGCCTGGAACACCTCC
This sequence comes from Micromonospora andamanensis, assembly GCF_016863495.1. Taxonomy (GTDB): domain Bacteria; phylum Actinomycetota; class Actinomycetes; order Mycobacteriales; family Micromonosporaceae; genus Micromonospora; species Micromonospora andamanensis. Next base: position 125,755 of record NZ_BOOZ01000007.1, on the reverse strand, counting down.
TGCACGGTCCCCGCCCGGCCGGGGGCGAAGACGATGCCGCCCCGGGCCAACCGCAGGATGGTGTCCTCCCGGATCGCGTTGGAGAAGTACTTGGCGATCCGGCCCGCGAACAGGTTCGCCGGTTCGTGCCCGTACAGCCAGGTCGGCACGGCGAGCCCACCGCAGCCGGCCCAGTCCAGGTCACCCGTGGTCAACGCGGCCGAGTCCGCCCGATAGGCGGTCACCGGCTCGGTGCCGTTGACCGGGGGCGTGACCGACCGCCCGAAAAGCTCCCGTACCCGTAGCGCCGCCGCCGTGTAGCGGTCGTGATCGGTGTAGTCCGGCGCGGTCGCGAGCAGGTCGACGGCTGCGGTGAGGTCCTCGTCCGGTCGGGTCGACAGGTACGCACCCAGGTTTGCGGCCTCCATCACCCCCGGGCCGCCCCCGGTCACCACCAGCCGGTGTGCCCGCGCGAGTTCCCGACCCAGCACCGCGGCCATCCGGTACGGCTCACTGCCGCGACGGACCGCGTGCCCACCCATCACCCCGACCACCGACTGCGGCCCGTGGGCGGTCAGCCAGGCGCGGGTGGCGTCGGCGAGCGCGTTGTCCACCCCGTGGTCGTGCAGCCGCTGGCCGAGCGCCTCCCGAACATCGGGCAACGCCCCGCCGTGCGCGCGGAAGTGCGCGTACACCCGGGTGTCGTACATCGCCGCGAAGCCGCCCTCGGCGAAGCCGGCGGCGAGTTCCTCAGGGGTGTAGAGGTGGGACGGCTGGGTCGGGTACGGCAGCCCGGAGAATGGGGGCACCACGTTGGCGCCCCGGCGGACCAGGTCGGCGCCGACCTGCCGGGCGGCAAAGCGGCAGCCGACGAAGAGCGTCCCGGTCACCTCGACCTCGGTTAGGTCGGGGACCGGCTCCAGATCCAGTCGGAGCCCCTGCACGGTGAGTCCGACCAGGCTGCCGGTGGCCAGCCGCCTGTCGAACTCCGCCCGGGTCTGGATCTCGTCTGTCCAGGTGTGCGGCTCGATGACGTCCGCGGGGGGTGGAGTCGGCATCGGGTCATCCTGCCGGGCCGGCGCGACGCCCTGGACGTCACCCCGGACATCACCGGTCATGGGACGGGAGCCCGGCGGCCTGGCCGGGCTCCCGCACTTCCGGTTCCTGGGGAGGCTCCGGATCCATAGTTGTAATGGATCCGACCCGACGCCGGCATGGGCCGCAGGCGTGACAGACCTCTCGGCCGTTCAGCCGACCGGCTCCCCGGACCCCCTCGCGGGCTGCCGTGCGAAGCGGGTTGAATGGGGCGATGCAGAACCTCCTACCTGAGCCGCCCGCCACGCTCCTGCCTGCGCACGTCGAGGCCGACTCCGCGCTCGTCGCAGCTGAGCAGGCCGGCACCGACGAGGCGTTCGCCGAGGTGGCGGCCCGGTACCCGACGCACAGCGGGGCGTGGGCGGCGCTCGCCGCCCGGGCGTTCGCGCAGGGCCAGGTCGTGCCGGCGTACGCGTACGCCCGCACCGGCTACCACCGGGGTCTCGACCAGCTGCGGCGCAGCGGGTGGAAGGGGCATGGGCCGGTGCCGTGGTCGCACGAGCCGAACCGTGGCTTCCTGCGCTGCCTGTACGTGCTGTCCCGGGCGGCGGACGCGATAGGCGAGGCGGACGAGGCGGCCCGCTGCGCCCAGTTCCTCCGCGACTGCGACCCGGCCGCCGCTGACGCCCTGGCCAGTAACTGACATCTGGCCGACCTGCGGGCGCGCCGTCGACCCTCGGATCGACGGCGCGCCGACAGACCGTCGCTACAGGCCCTCGGCCACCGAGGCGGCGATCTTGAGCCAGGCGTCCCGGGTGGCCGCCGAGAGCTGCGCGTACCGGAGCGGTTCGCCGGTGTCGATGAGCCGCTCGTACGGGGCCAGCAGCACCGCCCGGGTACGGGCGGCGAAGTGCTCCTGGATCGCGGGCAGGTCGATCTCCTTGCGGGACGGCGGCATGGAGACCACTGTGACCGCCTGCCGGACCAGCCGTTGCCGCCCACTCTGCTCCAGGTGGTCCAGCATCCGGGCGGCTGTCTCGGCCGAGTCGTTACGGGCGGACATGGTGACCACCAGCTGGTCGGTGGCGTCCATGGCGGCCTGCCAGTTCTGCGCCCGGACGTTGTTACCGGTGTCCACGAAGATCAACTTGTAGAACCGGCTGACCACCTCGCGGATCTCGCCGAAGGCGGCGGCGGTGAGCATCTCACCGCCGGTGGCCGACTCGTCGGAGGCGAGCACGTCGAACATCCCCTCGCCCTGCGAACGGACGTACTGGGACAGGTCGCCGACCCGCCCCTGGGCACCGTGGAACTGACCGAGATCCCGGAGCAGGTCCCGCACCGTACGCGAGTGGAAGTCCTGCTGGGCGCGCATGCCGAGGGTGCCCTGGGTCTCGTTGTTGTCCCAGGCCAGCACGTATCCGCCGCGATTCTGACCGAAGGTCATCGCGAGCAGCAGGATGGCGACCGTCTTGCCGGCACCGCCTTTCGGGTTGACCACCGTCACCTGCCGCAGCCCACCGAAGTTGCGACGCACCATCTCGATGTCCCGCTTGCGCTCCAGCTCGTGGCGCCCCGGCGGGAGCTTGACCAGGCCCGTCTTGTTGACCACGGCACGAAGCCCGGTCGTCGCGACCGGGTCGGCCGGGCGTACCTGGCGACGGCGGGCGAAGTCCTCGGCGGTGGGCGCGGCACCTGCTTCCGGGGTCCAGGCCGGCTCCGCGTACGCCGACGGCACCCGCGAGGCGGTGTTCGTCGGCGGGTAGGGCTGGGGTGCCGGCGGTGCCACCGGCGGCGGGCCCTGCTGCCAGGGCGCGGGGTTCCAGGCCGGCTGCGGCGGGAACGGACCGGGCGGCGCTGCCGGGTACGGCGGCTGAACGGGCATCGGCTCGGGCGGTGCGGCCGGCCCGGCATCCGCCGGTAGCGGACCGGGCGGCGGTGACGCGGGCGGCGTACCGGCCTCGGGTGACACGGGCGGCAGCGGCGCGCCCGGTTGTGGCACTGGCGCGCTGCCGTGCGGTGGCATGGGGGCGCTGCCGTGCGGTGGTACTGGGGCGCTGCCGTGCTGCGGCGTCGGCGGTGCGGCGAAGGGGAACGGGTCGGGTTGCTGGGGCGGCAGCGGCTGCGGAATCGGTGGTAGCGGTTGAGCCGGCCCGGCCCAGGTGGGCCGGGAGGCGCCGGCCGACGTGTCGGCGGGCGCGGCCAGCTCACCGGAACGCTGCGGCGGATGCGCCCACGGCGATTCGGCCGGTCGAGCCACCGACGGGGGCGCACCGTTGTCGGCCTCGTCGTCGGCGGCGGCCGTCGGCTCGTCCGCCGGGCCCTGGGCTGCCGAGTCGACAGGCCCACCGTCGCGGGCGGGTGTCAGGGCGGTGGAGGGGTCGAGGGTGAACGGCAGATCCAGGTCGACCTGGCCGGGCCCGGGGCGCGGTGCCGGTTCCCAGCCGGTGGCGGTCGGCGCACCGTTCGTCAACGACGGGTAGTCCGCGGGCGACGGAGGCGTACCGGGCGCGTGTGCCGGCCGGCCCGGCGGCTGCGTCGGCCCCGTTGCGGTGGGGGGCGGCCCCGGGTGCGGGGGCGGGGCGGTCGGTTGCCCGGGCGACGGATGCGCCGGTGGAGGCGGCACGGCCGGCGGCGCCGGTGGCGGAGCATCCCACGCGGGCGCGCCGAAGCTGTCGAGCTGCTCCGGTGGCCAGAGTGGTTCGATGTCCCGTTCCGGCATCCCGTGCTGACCGGGCACGTGCACCCGGTCGGCGTTGTCGTCCACCACGGTGTCCTCCCCATTCCTCCTGACGAGGATAGGCCCAGTGGCCGACCCCGGCCTGCGGTGCGCCGACCGGGTCAGGTCAGGGCGTCCAGACCGCCCAGGCACCCGGCTCGGTCCACCAGGACCGCTTGCGCGTCAGCTGTCCCGCCACACCGTCGTCCAGGTACGGCAGCGTCGCCTCGTCCCGAGGCAGCACCGACGCGGCCCGGCCCCGGGCCCGCCGGACCTCCAGGCGTACCCGGCGGCGGCCCAACCGCGACCGGGTGACCACCGGTACGGCCACCGCCACCTCGACAAGCCCGTCGGTCGGGTCCGGCCCGGCGAGCAACGTCACGTCGTCGAGCCGGGCGTACCCACCCGCGTTGCCGATCGCGCAGGCCAGCAGCGGTTCGTCGCCGTGCGACAGCACGGCGTCGTCCACCTCCACCCGACCACGCCAGGGCAGTGGGGTGCCGTCGTCGCCGGCCGCGCCGAGCAGCGCGCCGTCCAACGTCACCGAACCGCCGTCATGACGCAGCAGATCGAGCCGGCGCGGCGTGCCGTCCAGCACCGCACCGGCCACCGCCACCGGATCGCGGGGCAGCCCGAGCTGCGCGGCGAGGTCGCGGTGCGTGGTGCTGCGGGCCGGATCGAGCGGCAGTACGCCTACCGGTGGCAGGTCCGGCACGGTCCGGTTGCCAGCCAGGTCGTCCGGGCGACGACTGGGCGGCGGCGCGTACCGCCGGACCATCCGGCGTAGCACGGCGCGCAACTGTGCGTCACCGGCCACGGCGACCACGAGCCGGGTCTTGGCATCGGCGTCCGGCCAGGTGAGGCCGTCGGGGCGCGGCGGCCCGTCCAGCCGGGCCAGCACCTCGTCGATCTCGGCGTCCGACCGGGCGGTCACCGTCTCGACCCTGGCGCCCCGGGCCGTCAGCGCATCGGCGCAGGTCAGTACCGGTACGCGCGGGGTCTCGCAGCGTTCCTCGCGATCCGTTGCGGTGTCGGTGCCACCACCACAGCAGGCTCCGCCGCTGCCACACCCGGCTCCCGGAGCGTCCCGCTCGGAGCCGAGGGTGAGCAGCACCACGTCGTACACGGGTAGCTCCTCCTGCTGTTCCCGACGCGACCCCTGCCGGCCGTGCCGTCACTACTTGTTAACCTGACACCCCGGGCTCGCTGACCGGTCGCCATCTGGCACCCGAGCCTTCTGGAGGCGAGAAGATGCCAGCGATCGTGCTCATCGGCGCTCAGTGGGGCGACGAGGGCAAGGGCAAGGTTACCGACCAGCTGGGTGAGCGGGTCGACTACGTCGTCCGCTTCTCGGGTGGCAACAACGCGGGCCACACCGTGATCACCCCGGACGGGCAGAAGTACGCGCTGCACCTGATGCCGTCGGGCGCGCTCTCCCCGAACGCCGTGATCGTCATCGGCAACGGCGTGGTGGTCGACCCGAAGGTGCTGCTCAGCGAGATCGACGGTCTGGCCGAGCGGGGTGTCGACGTGTCCCGGCTGCGGATCTCCGGCGACGCGCATCTGATCATGCCGCACCACCGGGCCCTGGACCGGGTGGTCGAGCGTTACCTCGGCAGCTCGCGGATCGGCACCACGGGACGCGGCATCGGCCCCGCGTACGGCGACAAGGTCGCCCGGATGGGCATCCGGGTGCAGGATCTGCTCGACCCGGGCATCCTGCGCAAGAAGCTGGAGCTCGCACTGCGCGAGAAGAACCAGGTGCTGTTCAAGGTCTACAACCGCAAGGCGATCGACCTCGACGCCACAATCGAGGAGTACCTGGAGTACGCGGAGCGGCTGCGGCCGTACATCGCGGAGACCCGGGCGATGCTCTGGGACGCCCTGGACCGTGGCGACACGGTGCTGCTGGAGGGTGCCCAGGCCACCATGCTCGACATGGACCACGGCACCTACCCCTTCGTCACCTCGTCGAACCCGACGGCCGGCGGGGCGTGCGTGGGCACCGGCATCCCGCCGACCGCGATCACGAAGGTGATCGCGGTGAGCAAGGCGTACACCACGCGGGTCGGTTCCGGACCGTTCCCGACCGAGCTGTTCGACGACAACGGCCAGCACCTGCGCAAGGTCGGCCACGAGTACGGCACCACCACCGGCCGGGAGCGCCGGTGCGGCTGGTTCGACGCGGTCGTCGCCCGGTACGCCTGCCGCCTCAACGGTGTCACCGATCTGGTGATCACCAAGCTGGACGTGCTCACCGGTCTGCCCACCGTGCCCATCTGCGTCGGCTACGAGATCAACGGCAAGCGGGTCGACGACATGCCGATGACCCAGACCGACTTCCACCACGCCGTTCCGGTCTACGAAGAGCACCCCGGCTGGTGGGAGGACATCACCAAGGCGCGCACCGAGGACGATCTCCCCGAGAACGCCCGCAGCTACATCGCCCGCATCGAACAACTCTGCGGCACCCGCGTCAGCGTCGTAGGCGTAGGCCCCGGCCGCGAAGAAAACGTAACCCGCCACCCCCTCCTCCCCTAAACCCCCACCCCCCACCCACCCACCCCCACCCCCCTGACCTCCCGCGTTGATCATGAAGTTGTTGTCACCCCTACGGCGTGTCCGGAGCAATAACTTCATGATCAACGCTTCGGGTCGGTGGAGTTATCCACAGGTGGGGGTTGGTTTTCCACAGGGGGTTTAGTCGATCACCGCGGCCCGGGACAGTCAGTTGGGTGGATGCGTTGACTGTGGTGCGACGGGTGGCGGCCACACAGGACTCGGTGATCACGCTGGCTCAGGCGCGTGCCGCCGGTCTGACAGTGCACGAGGTGCAGCGTCTCTGCCGTGCGGGCCGGTGGCGCGTGGTCGCCAGAGGTGTCTACCTGGTGGATGCTGAGCTGCACGAGGGAGTGCCACGTCGGGCGCGGATCAGGGCGGCGGTGGCGTCATTCGGCCCCGATGCCGCCGCGGTGCTGGCGACGGCCGCCGAGTTGCACGACATCGCAGGGGTCCGCAGGTCGGAAGAGATCCATGTTTCGGTTCCGGGTGTCGCCGCGAGACCGACGAGACCGACCGATCCTCGGGTCACGCTGCACCAACTCGCGATCAAGCCGACAGAGATCGGGGCGGTCAACGGGATCCCCGCCACGAAGCCGGTACGCACCGTCGCCGATCTCATCCTGAGGCTGACCCGCTATCCGGCGGTGTGCCTCGTCGACTCAGCGCTGAACCGGGGATTGGTCAGAGATGCGGATCTGTCAGACGTTCATCGCCTCATCCGGGGACGGCGCGGGGCGGTGGCGGCCCGTGGTTACCTGACCGAGGCGGATTGCCGGGCACAGTCTCCGCTGGAGACGCGTACCCGGTTGCGGTGTGTTGACGGCAGGGTCCCGCCCGATGTCCTCCAGATGGAAGTACGAGACCACGATGGTTATCTGCTGGCCATCGGTGACCTGGGTTGGCGGCGGCACCGGATCATCGCGGAGGCCGACGGGAAGGGGGCACACGATGTCCCCGGTGCTGTCTTCGCTGACCGCCGTAGGCAGAACCGGCTGCTCAACGCAGGCTGGGCGGTCCTTCGCTTCACCTGGGCCGACACACTCCACCCCGACTACATCCCCTGGACCGTTCGACAAGCGATGCAGGTAGCCGTCAGTCGTGACCGATCATGAAGTTGTTGCCCGCCCTACGGCGTGTCGGGAGCAATAACTTCATGATCAACGGGGTTGAGAATGGGGGTCGGTAGGATTGCTCGGCGTGCGGGTTCTTTTGCTTGGTGGTGGAGGGCGGGAGCATGCGCTCGCGCTGGGGTTGGCCGATGATCCGTCCGTTGAGGCGCTGATCGCGGCGCCCGGTAATCCGGGGATCGCGGCGGTGGCTGAGCTGCGGGCTGTCGATCCGGTCGATCCGGTGGCGGTGGCGGGGCTCGCCGTCGAGGTGGGCGCGGACCTGGTCGTGGTCGGGCCGGAGGCACCGCTTGTTGCCGGGGTGGCCGACGCGGTCCGGGCCAAGGGCATCGCGGTCTTCGGGCCGTCGGCCGAGGCGGCCGGGCTGGAAGGCTCCAAGACCTTCGCCAAGGAGGTGATGACCGCCGCAGGCGTCCCCACGGCACGCGCGTACACCTGCTCCGACGAGGCGAGCACGGCCGCCGCGCTGGACCGGTTCGACCCGCCGTACGTGGTGAAGAACGACGGGCTCGCCGCCGGCAAGGGCGTGGTGGTCACCGACGATCGCGCCACTGCCGAGGCGCACGCGCGCGAGTGCGGCCGGGTGGTGATCGAGGAGTATCTCGCCGGTCCCGAGGTCTCGCTGTTCGTGGTGACCGACGGCGAGACGGCGGTGCCCTTGCTGCCGGCGCAGGACTTCAAGCGGGTCGGTGACGGCGACAGCGGTCCGAACACCGGCGGCATGGGGGCGTACGCGCCGTTGCCGTGGGCGCCTGCCGATCTGGTGGACGAGGTCATGCGTGACGTGGTGCACCCCACGCTCACCGAGATGCGCCGCCGGGGTGCACCCTTCTCCGGCCTGCTCTACGTCGGGCTGGCGATCACCGCCGACGGCCCTCGGGTGATCGAGTTCAACGCCCGCTTCGGCGATCCCGAGACCCAGGTGGTGCTCGCGCTGCTGGAGACGCCGCTGGGTGGGCTGCTGCACGCCGCAGCCACCGGCACGCTGGCCGACCATCCGCCGCTGCGCTGGCGTTCCGGTGCCGCCGTGACGGTGGTGGTCGCGGCCGAGGGCTATCCGGCCGGTCCACGTACCGGTGACGTGATCACCGGGGGGGAGCAGCCGGGCGTGATCCACGCCGGCACCGCCCGCCGGGCCGCCGACGGCGCCCTGCTCTCCGCTGGCGGTCGGGTCCTCTGCGGTACGGCCACCGGCCCGGACCTGGCCGCCGCCCGGGACGCCGCCTACCAGGTGGTACGCGGCATCACCCTGTCCGGTTCGCATCACCGGCGGGACATCGCCGCCGCCGCGATCGACGGCCAGATCGCCCTGCCCGTCTGACCAGGTCCACGGGGGACGCTCTCCGGCCGCTGGCGGCACCCCGGCCGACTGTCCACTTTGGTGTTGCTTCACCACGATTCGGCGGGGTGGCCGTGCTGTGCGCCATAGGGGGCGCATGCCGACATTGACGCGTATGCCTCTCGGGGTGATGGACCGGGCCTGAACGTTGCTACCGTCTGCCCAGGTCGAGAAGGCAGACCGCCAGGACTGTCGACTCGGCACTGATGGTGCTCATCCCCGCACTGTCGCGAGTCGTACCGCCCGTCGGCGAAACCGCGGGGGCGGCACTGCAACTCGGCGCACCGGTGGTGGCGTTATTTACCGGTGAGGAGGTGGGATGGACGCTTACGAGTTCGAGACGTTCGTACGCGATTCCGCACCGGTGCTGCGTCGGTACGCACGTGCGGTCACCGCCGATCCGGATCACGCCGAGGAACTCCTCCTGCAGACCTACGTGCGGATGGCCACCGCCTGGGATCGCCTCTTGGACGGGCGTGGCCCACTCGGGTACGCCAAGGTCACGATGGTCCGACTGCACACGAGCCCGCTGCGGGCGATCCTCCGCCGGGCCCGGCAGGTCGCGGCAACCGCGCCGGTGGTGGCTGGCGGCGAGGTGGGCCGGGAGGACGACAGTCAACTGCGCGGACTGCTCGCCGGGCTTCCTCCGTTGCAGCGGGTGGTGCTGGTCATGACCTATCTCGACGACCTGGACGACGAGTCGATAGCGGCAGCGGTCGGGCGTCGACCGGCGACCGTCCGATCGCTGCGCGACCGCGCCCTCGGCACCGTACGGGCCGGTTTGCCGCCCACCCGGGTACGCGCGGAATCGGAGGTGGCGGGATGACCGACATCCGGGACGCGCTGCGGGAGATCTGGACCGCCGACCCTGGTCCGCCCGCCCGGGACCCGGTGCCGGCGGTGCGGGCCCGCCTGCGTCGCCGCCGGAAGGTACGGGCCACCACCGCCGCGCTCGCCTCGTGCGCGGTTGTCGGGTTGGCGGTCTTCATGGCCGCGACCGCCCGGCACGGCACACCGTCACCTCCCGTCGCCGGGCCACCTGCCAGCCCGGTCGTGCCCGAGCTGCGGGGCCTGCCGCCCGATCTGCGACCTGTCGACGCCACCGAGGCGGTGTTGCGGATGGCTCGGCCGGAGGTGGTGCCGACGGGCACCCGGTCGGCGTACGAGGGGACCGGCCCGGTGGCCCGGCTGGTGGTGGTGTTCGACTTCGAGGCGCCGCTGGGCCTGCCCGGTACGCCCCGTGAGGTGACCGTGTCGACCCGCGCTGAGGTGCTGGCCACGGATGAACCGGCCACCTCCACGGCGTACCTCTCGGCCTGGGCGCCGGACGGGCGCAGCTGGTTCATGGCGGTCACGGCGGCCGAGGCTGAAATCCGGTCGTCGACGCTTGACGCGCTCATCGAAGCCAATCTCCGTTGACCTTGACCGGTCAGGCCGCCTGGATCAGCCGATCGGCCACCGCCGGTCGTTGACACCCCGTGTCACGATCATCGTGCCGGTGGCTGGTCAGGACCCACCGGGACGGGGAGGAGGACGCGGTGACCAACTTTCTCGGCGCGGCGCTCAGCTTCCCGACGGTGCTGTTCAGCTTCCTCCTGGTTGTCGTCGTCGGTTACTGGCTGCTGGTATTGACAGGCGTGCTGGATCTCGGCGACGACCTCGACGTCGACGGCGTACCGGGCACCGTACTGGCCGGCCTCGGCCTGGGTGGCGTGCCGAGCGCCGTCATCTTCTCCCTGCTCGTGGCGGTGGCCTGGTTCGTCAGCCTCGCCGGCACCGCCCTGCTCGACGGCCTCGGCCTCGGCTCCGGCACCCGGATCGCCGTCTCGGTGGGCGTCCTGCTGGCCGCCGCGGTCTGCGCCTGGGTGGTGACCCGCCTGATCGCGGTCCCGCTGGGTCGACTTTTCCCGACCGAGACGGACGCCACCCGGCATTCCTTCGTCGGTCGCCTCTGCGTCGTACGCACCGGTACGGTCACCGCCGACTTCGGCCAGGCCGAGGTGACCGCGGCCGATGGTTCGTCGGCGGTGGTGCAGATCCGGCAGCCGGGCGACGAGCGGATGGCGGCCGGCAGCTCCGCGCTGATCTACGACTACGACACCGACGGCGAGTTCTTCTGGGTGATGCCCGCCGGACCCGCCTTCGACCCGATGAGACACATCCCCGAATAACCCACCCCCGACCCGTCGAGGGCAGCCGGTCGACCCCCTTCCGCCGGTCCGCCCCATGCCGCCCCTGAGCCGCCCCGAAAGGAGGATGCGCGGCGTCCGCCCGGCCCGTCGGCCGGTCGTCATCGCCCGCGCGCCCCAGCCATGGATGTCATCACCACTGGTATAGGTGTACTCCTCGCCGTCGTCCTGCTCGTCGCGCTCGGCGTGGTGTTCATGGTCAGCCGACTGTTCCGCAAGGTCGAGCAGGGCAAGGCCCTGATCGTCTCCAAGGTCCGGCGGGTCGATGTGACCTTCACCGGCGCGGTCGTGCTGCCCGTGCTGCACAAGGCCGAGATCATGGACATCTCGGTCAAGACCATCGACATCGAACGGACCGGTAACGAGGGTCTGATCTGTCGCGACAACATCCGCGCCGACATCCGGATCACCTTCTTCGTCCGGGTGAACAAGACAGTCGAGGACGTCATCAAGGTGGCGCAGGCGATCGGCACCGCCCGGGCCAGCGACCGGGAGACGCTCCAGGAGCTGTTCAACGCGAAGTTCTCCGAGGCGCTCAAGACGGTCGGCAAGCAGCTCGACTTCGTCGACCTCTACACCAAACGCGACGAGTTCCGCGATCAGATCATCCGGGTGATCGGCACCGACCTCAACGGCTACAGCCTGGAGGACGCGGCGATCGACTTCCTGGAGCAGACGCCGATGGCGCAGCTCGACCCGAAGAACATCCTCGACGCCCAGGGCATCCGGAAGATCACCGAGCTGACCGCCCTGGAGCACGTGCGGACCAACGAGTTCCGCCGCAGCGAGGAGAAGGAGATCACCCGGCAGAACGTCGACGCCCGGGAGGCGATCCTGGAACTGGAGCGCCGGCAGGCGGACGCCGAGGCCAAGCAGCGCCGCGAGATCGAGACGGTACGGGCGCGCGAGGAGGCCGAGGTCACCCGGGTACGCGCGGAGGAGCGGCTGCGGGCGGAGACCGCGAACATCCGTACCGACGAGCAGTTGGGCGTCCAGCACGAGAACCGGGCCCGGGAGATCGCGGTCGCCGAGAAGAACCGCGAGCGGGTCATCGCCATCGAGACCGAGCGGATCGAGAAGGACCGCCTGCTGGAGGTGATCGGCCGGGACCGGGAGACCGAGCTGAGCACGATCGCCAAGGACAAGGAGGTCGAGGCCGAGAAGCGGGCCATCGCCGAGGTGATCCGGGAGCGGATCGCGGTGGAGAAGACCGTGGCCGAGCAGGAGGAGAACATCAAGCGACTGCGGGTGGTCGAGGAGGCCGAGCGGACCCGCCAGGCGCTCGTCATCCAGGCCGAGGCCGAGGCACAGGAAAGCCTGGTCAAGGACATCAAGGCGGCGGAGGCCGCCGAGGCGGCGGCGAAGCACAAGGCCCGCGAGGAACTGGTGCTGGCCGAGGCCCGGCAGCAGGCCGCCGAGCTGGACACCCGCGCGAAGATCCGGCTGGCCGAAGGTGTCCAGGCCGAGGCGGCAGCGGCCGGTCTGGCCGACGTGCAGGTCCAGGAGCGCAGCGCCGAGGCGATTGAGAAGGTCGGACGGGCCGAGGCCGCGGTCGAGCGGGAGAAGGCAGTGGCTGCCGCCGAGGCGGTGCGCGAGAAGCTGAAGGGCGAGGCCGAAGGTCTCACCGAGAAGGCCGCCGCGATGGCCGCGCTTGACGACGCGACCCGGGAGCACGAGGAGTACCGACTGCGCCTGGAACTGGAGAAGGAGGTCCGGCTGGCCGGGCTGGACACCCAGCGTCAGGTCGCCGAGGCGCAGGCCAAGCTGGTAGCCACCGGTCTGGAGAAGGCGAACATCGACATCGTCGGCGGCGACAGCATCTTCTTCGACAGGCTGCTCAGCTCGATCTCGTACGGCAAGAGTGTGGACGGTTTCGTGGCCCACTCCGACGTGGCGAAGAACCTGACCCAGCCGTGGCTGGACGGCACCGCCAGCTTCACCGACGACCTGGCCCGCATGGTCGGCTCGATCGACAGCGCGGACGTGCAGAACCTCACCCTGTCGGCGTTCCTGATGCAGCAGATGCGCTCCGGCGGTGCGGACAAGGGCAAGCTCCAGGAGTTGCTGAAGGCCGCCCAGCGCCTCGGAGTGGCGGAGACCCCGGTCGCCGCCCTGGCCGGCCCACGGCAGCGCGCCGGTGAGTGAGCCGACCGCCGGTCCGGCCGCTGTCGGGCGTACGCCCGGCGACGTCGGACCGGCCCCGGCCGCACCGGACCCCACCGGGCCGCCAGCGGCGGACGCCGGTACCCGGCCCGGGCTGGACGACGGCAGCTACGAGGTGCTGCGTCGGCGACTCGCCACCCAGGCTGGCGAACTGGCCCGGCGGGCGGAGGCGCTCAACGCCCGGCGGCTGGAGGTCTTCGGCAGCACCGAGCTGCGGCTGCTGAGCACCGAGCGGATCCGTACCGAACACAACTGCGTACCCCGGGACATCGTCTCGGTGGGCGGGCTGATGCTGTTCGGGTACAACGTCTTCATCGGGTTGAAGCCGGAGACCTCCGTCGACGACGTCTTCTCCCTGCACCGGTTCACCCGGGAGCCCGGCAAGCCCGGGAAACCCGGCGAGAGTCGGGACGATGGGGCGGCGGCGGGCGGGTTCCGGTTCGACGAAGCGGGCCACGACGAGCTGCCCGGCCTGCTCCGCGACCCGCAGTTCGTCAGGGACTTCAGTGAGCTGTACCGCTACTACCGGCAGGCCCGGCTGCTGCAACTGCGTCGGGTCGACGGCCGGCTGCTGGCGGTGTTCCAGACCGGGCCGCGGACCGAGGACATCCGGGTGCTGCGGTGGCGGATCGACGTCGACGGCACACCCACCTACCTGGACAGTCGAGGTGAGCGGGACCACGTCTTCCCGCCCTCGCACGACTTCGAGTGGACCGAGACGACCCGCGAGGACCACGTCCTCGGTCGGCATCCGCACATCTCCATCGACGGTCAGGTCTTCGTGGAGACGGTCGGCGGCACGCTCACCGTGAAGGTGGAGAACAACACCGAGGTCGGCGAGGGCATCTACAGCGAACCGGTGGACGAGCCGTTGCAGAGCCTCGCCGACGCCGACGTGCACTGGGCCCGGGTGGGGCCGCTGATCCTGCTGCGGCTGCGGCCGTACAAGGAGACGCAGTGGCGGCACCTGGTGTTCAACACGCTCACCCGGGAGGTGGTCCGGCTCGACGGCATCGGCGTCGCCTGCCAGCGGCTCCCCGAGGACCACGGCATCATCTTCCCGGGCGGGTACCACCTGGCCACCGGCGTCACCCGGACGTTCGACACCGACGTCGCCGACCTGGAGTTCGAGCGGGTGGTGCGCTCGCCCAACGGTGAGGACGTGCTCTACGTCTTCCATGCCCGAGCCGATGGCCGGACCCTGCTGCTGCCGTACAACGCGATCCGCAAGGAGGTCTCCGCACCGATCCCGTGCCACGGCTTCTCGCTGTTCGACGACGGCACGTTCGTGGTGTTCCGGGCGGTGTCCGAGGAACCGACCCGGGTGCACCCGATGCAGGTCTGGCAGACACCGTACGTCTCGGACGCGTACGCGGCGGCGCAGCCGGCCGGCACCGGACCGCTGGAGCGGGTCGGCAACGCCGACCTGGTACGCGGCATCTCGGACTGCCTCTCGGCGGCCAGAATGGTCGACGGGACCGCCACCGCCGGGGTCTACGAGGCGCTCATCGCCGCCTGCGCCCGGATCGTCGACCACTACCACTGGCTCGGCGAGGACGAACTCGGTGACCTGGCCACGCCGCTGAACGGCCTGCGTCGCACCGCCGCAGGGGTGCTGGAGGAACACGAGAAGGTCCGGACGCTCACCGAGCGGGCCCGCGCCGAGCTGGACTCCAGCGCCGAGCAGATCGCCTCGCTGGCCCGGCGGGCCCGGGGCGAGGCGCCGCTGACCGCCGACGACTGGGTCGCCCAGCTCGGTGGCCTGCGCCGGGCGCGCGGGCACCTGGATTCGCTGCGTGAGCTGCGGTACGTCGACCACGACCGGATCGACGAGCTGGCCGGGCGGCTGGACGAGGAACTGGCGGCGGCCGGCCGTCGGGCTGTCGAGTTCCTGCGCCGCGACGAGGCGTTCGGCGGATACCAGCAGGAGGTGGAACGGCTCGCCACGAAGGCCGCCGAGATCGGCACCGTGGCCGAGGCGGGCACCGTCCGCGACGAGTTGGCCGCCCGTACCGATGGACTTCAGACCATCACCGACGTGGTCGGTGGGCTGGACATCGCCGACGCGACAGTCCGCACCGGCATCCTGCGGCGCGTCGGTGAGGTCCTGGGCGCGGTCAACCGGGCTCGCGCGGTGCTGGACAAGCGCCGCCGGGAACTGGCCGCCGCGGAGGGCCGGGCCGGCTTCGCCGCCGAGTTCGCCCTGCTCGGGCAGGCGGTGACAGGCGCGCTGGCGGCTGCGGACACCGCCGAGCGCTGCGATGAGCAACTGGGCCGGTTGCTGCTGCGGGTGGAGGAGCTGGAGTCCCGGTTCGGCGAGTTCGACGACTTCCTCGCCGAGCTGGCCACCCGGCGGACCGACATCTACGAGGCGTTCTCCTCGCGCAAGCAGGCACTGCTGGACGAGCGGGCCCGCCGGGCCGACCGGCTCGTAGCCTCCGCCGAACGGATCCTGGTGAGCGTGCACCGGCGGGCCGGCACCCTCGGCTCGCTGGACGAGATCAATACCTATTTCGCCGCCGATCCGATGGTGGACAAGCTGCGTACGGTGGTCGAGGAGCTGCGTACCCTCGGCGACGCGGTGCGGGCCGAGGAGCTGGACGGCCGGGTCCGGGCCGCCCGCCAGGAGGCCGGGCGTGGCCTGCGCGACCGCCTCGACCTGTACGCCGACGGCGGCGAGACGATCCGGTTTGGGCGGCACCGCTTCGCGGTGAACACCCAACCGATCGACGTGGCGGTGGTGCCGGCTGAGGGCCGGATGGTGGTGGCGGTGACCGGCACCGACTACCGCGCCCCGGTACGCGATGAGGAGTTCCAGCAGACCCGGCGGTTCTGGGACCAACTGCTGGTCTCCGAGTCGGCGCAGGTGTACCGGTCCGAGTACCTGGCCACCGCGATCCTGGCCGCCGCCGAGGCCGGCCGCGACGGGCTCGACCTGGACGCGCTGCACGCGGCGGCGGTCGACGCCGACGGGCTGCGGAACCTGGTCCGAAGGGTCGCCGAGAGCCGATACGACGAGGGATACGAGCGCGGCGTGCATGACCACGACGCCGCCGAGATCCTGCGGGTGCTGCTGCGCCTGCACGCCGGAGCGGGACTGTTGCGCTACCCGCCGGCCGACCGCGCCGCCGCCCAACTCTTCTGGCGGTTCGCCACCGACGAGCCCACCCGGTTGACCTGGTCCGCGCGCGCCGCCTCGCTGGCCCGGGCCCGGGCGCGGTTCGGCCGTCCCGACGGCGAGGACGCCGCCGATCTGCTCTGCGGCCAACTGGCCGAGGCGATCGAAATGTTCCTGCGCGACGCCGGACTGCCGGTACCGCCCGCCGGCACCGCGCTCGCCGGCGAGTACCTGTTCGCCGAACTCGCCGCACCGCCGGTCCGGTTCGTCACCGGCAGCGGCGCGCGTACCCTGCTGGACCGGTTCCGTCGGGCGCTCGGCGGCCCGCAGTCCCGCTCGTCCCGCGAGTTCGACGACGACCTGCGGGCGCTCGGTGCCGACCTGGCCGGCCGCCACCAGCTCATCGAGGCGTGGCTGACCGCCTTCCTGGCCACCGACGAGGCTGGCCTGTCCGGGTACGACCTGCCGGAGGCGGTCGCCGTCGAGCTGTGCGGCCCCGACCTGGCCCGGGAGAACAGCGCGGCGACGATGACGGAGACGGTGGGCGGTCTGCTCGGCGCACACCCGCGCATTGAGGGCTCCACCCTCGACGTGCGGCTGGACGAGACGCTGGCCCGGACCCGTACGTTCCGCGCCGAGCTGGTGCCGGCGTACCGGGACTACCAGCGGCGACGCAACGAGCTGGTGGAGGTCGAGCGGGAGCGGCTGCGGCTGGACGAATACCGACCGAAGGTGATGAACGCCTTCGTCCGTAACCGGCTGCTCGACGAGGTGTACCTGCCGCTGATCGGCGACAACCTGGCCCGGCAGCTCGGCGCGACAGGCGACGGCAAGCGGGTCGACCAGTCCGGCCTGCTGTTGCTGATCTCGCCGCCCGGCTACGGCAAGACCACCCTGATGGAGTACGTGGCCAGTCGGCTCGGCCTGGTCTTCGTCAAAGTCAACGGGCCGGCCCTGGGCACCAAGGTCACCTCGCTGGACCCGGCGGAGGCGCCCGACGCCACCGCCCGGCAGGAGGTCGAGAAGATCTCCTTCGCCCTGGAGCTGGGCAGCAACGTGCTGCTCTACCTGGACGACATCCAGCACACCAACCCGGAGCTGTTGCAGAAGTTCATCTCGCTCTGCGACGGGCAGCGCCGGATGGAGGGCGTCTGGGAGGGCCGCACCCGCACCTACGACCTGCGCGGCAAGCGGTTCGCGGTCTGCATGGCGGGCAACCCGTACACCGAGTCGGGGAAGCGATTCCGGGTGCCGGACATGCTCGCCAACCGGGCCGACGTGTGGAACCTCGGCGACGTGCTCTCCGGCCGCGAGGAGGTCTTCGCGCTCAGCTACGTCGAGAACGCGCTTACCGCGAACCCGTTGCTGGCACCGCTCTCCGGTCGGGACCGCGCCGACCTGGAGCTGCTGGTGCGGATGGCCCGTGGCGACGACACGGTCCGTGCCGACCAGCTGTCCCACCCGTACCAGCCGGTGGAGCTGGAGCAGGTCGTCTCGGTGCTGCGCAAGCTGCTGCGAGTGCAGCAGGTGGTGCTGGCCAACAACCAGGCGTACATCGCCTCGGCTGCGCAGTCCGACGACGCCCGCACCGAACCACCGTTCCAGCTCCAGGGGTCGTACCGGAACATGAACAAACTGGCCGAGCGGATCGTCCCGGTGCTCACCGACGAGGAGCTGGAGGCGGTGATCGACGACCACTACCTGGGTGAGGCGCAGACCCTCGCGGCCGGCGCGGAGGCCAACCTGCTCAAGCTCGCCGAGCTGCGCGGCCGGCTCACCCCGGAACAGGCCGCCCGCTGGGCCGAGGTGAAGGAGGCATTCCAGCGCTCCCGGGCGCTCGGCGGGGCCGGTGACGATCCGGTCGACCGGGCGGTCGGCGCGCTCGGCCTGCTCGCCGACCGGGTCGGCGGAGTCGCCGCCGCCATCGGCCGCGCCACCGAACGCTGAGCACCAAGGCGAGGGAAGGGTCCCTGCTGTGCCGGCGGCGTCAGCAGGGACCCTTCCTTACCGCTGTACGCCTCTGGCTCAGGCGAGCGCCAGGACCGCGGCCAGCACCCGTTGGACAAGCGCCGACTGTCCCTCGGCCTTGGCGTCTGTCGGGCCGGCGGCGAAGACGAATCGCAGGCCGCCGTCGTCGAGGGCGCCGACGGCCGCCTGGTAGCCGTAGCGTGCGCCGGACTTGCCCCAGAACACCCGGCCGTCGGGCAGGCGGATCGAGGAGAGGCCACCGTTGCTGTACTCCGCCCCCGCCCAGGGGTGGGTGAACAGCTCACGTTGCTGCGCGGGGGCGAGCAGCCGGCCGCCGAACAGGGCGGCAGTGAAGCGGTCGAGGTCGGCGACGGTCGAGATCAGGTCACCCGAGGCAGGTGTGAAGGTCTGACTCCAGCGCGTCGCGTCCACAAGTTCGATCAGGCCGCCGCGGTTCACCTGCTGGTAGCCCCGCACGTGCGGGCCACGTATCCCGGTCGCGACGCCCGGGGCGTACGTGTCGCGTAATCCGAGCGGCCGGAAGATCCGCTGCCGCATCTGCTCCGAGTACGACGAGCCGGTCACCCGCTCGATCAGGATGCCGGCGACGATGTAGCCCATGTTCGTGTAGCGCTGGGCGTCGCCTGGGGTGTAGTCGGGCGGGTTCGTCAGCGCCGTGCGCACGATCTGCTCGGGAGTCCAGCGGTCGAAGCGGTGCTGGAGTTGCCAGTCCAGTCCATCGGGCAGGACCGGGCTGGGTAGACCACTTGTGTGGGCGAGCAACTGCCGTACGGTCACCGTCGGCCAGTCGGCCGGGATCAGGTCCGGTAGGTACGGGCGTACCGGCTCGTCGAGGGACAACTGGCCCTCCGCCACCAGCTGGTAGACCACGACGGCGGTGAAGACCTTTGTGACGCTGCCGATCCGGATCCGGGCGTCCGGCGGTACCGGTGCCGAGGAGCGCAGGTCGCGTACGCCGAAGGTGTCCTTGAAGCAGCCGGTCGGGGTGGTGATCCGCAGTTGGGCGCTGGTGGTGGTGAGCTGGGGGTCAGGAATCTCGCCGACCGCTGTGATCACGTTCGTGGGGTCGAGCATGCCGGTCGGGCAGTCGCGGTGAGCAGCGCTGGCGGGCGCGGCCAGGGTACCGGCCAGCAGTGCGCCGACGGTGAACCCGGCGACGAGAATGCGTCTGGTGAGTTTCATGGGGGGAGCCTGCCGAGCCACCTGGGTGGGAGGTATCCGGAATCCACCCGACCATCCCCTGAGGAGACGCCCGTAGGGGCAGGTCTCGATCCCCGTCAGAGCGTCACCGGTGACCGGCCGGTTCGGTAGGCGGGCAACCTCACACCTGACGGCCTCCGTTTGAGTGGTGAGGCGAGGAGGTGGCCGGGTTGCCGGTGGACTACGAGGGTTACCGCGAGTACGTCGCGGCGCGGCTGGATCCGCTGCGGCGTACCGCGTACCTGCTGTGCGGTGACTGGCACACCGCCGACGACCTGGTGTCGACGGCGTTGGTCAAGCTGCTGCGGCACTGGCGAAGGGTGTCCGCGATGGACAATCCCGACGCGTACGTGCGGCGTACCCTGCTGCGGGTCTGGCTGGACGAACGCCGCCGGCCGTGGCGGCGGGAGGACGCCTGGTCCGAAGTACCGGATCGGGCGGTCAACCCGGCCGTCGAGGGCACGGCTGACCGGCTGGCCATCCTCGCCCTGCTCGCCGAGTTGCCGCCGCGCCGCCGCGCAGTCCTGGTGCTCCGCTACTTCTGCGACCTGTCGGTGGAGGAGACCGCCCGGGAACTCGGCTGTACCCCGGGAACAGTGAAGAGCCAGGCCGCCCGGGCCATCGAGACGCTGCGGGGGCGGCTCGTCGGCACCGCGGTCGGCGACGAGGAGGTGCCTGTTCATGGATGAGCTGTCCCGAAAACTGCACGCCGCGGCCGGTGCGCCGGCGCCGAGCCGGATCGACGTGGAGGCGCTCATCGCCGGTGAGCGGCTGCGTCGCCGTCGCGTCCGGCTGATGGCCGGCAGCGCGGTGCTTGTCGCAGCGGTGGCGCTCGCGCCGACGTTGCTTGCTGGTCCTGGCCCCGGCCTGAGTCGTCCACAGCCCGCGATGTCAGCCGCTTCCCTGCCTCCGGCGCTCTGTGCCGTGCCGGAGGATCCGGGCCTACCAAGCCCGGAGTCGTACGACACGGTGCGCCCACGCCCCACCGAAGCGCCGGAGGACGCAGTGGCGAGGCTGACCGGGGTCCTGCGGCCGATGCTGAAGACCCGGCTGCCGGCGGACGTGACGGCGCAGGGGGGCTGGGTGCCCCGCGACTGCGACCTCATCCAGTTCGCCTACGACCCGACGAATCAGGATTACCGGGCATACGCGGTGCTGAGCGGGCGCGGGCTGACGAACTACCTCGTGGTGACCGTCCAGCCGACCCGAACCGATCTACCGGTCCCATGCGTGGACCGCTCCGTCCACCGGGACTGCACCAGCACCCGGCTGGCCGACGGCAGTGTCCTCGTCTCCGGGCTCAGTCGGGTCGGCGAGTTCGGTCACGAGCAGCGATCGGCGCAGCTGCGGCGCGCGGACGGGACGACCGTCAGCGTGCTCGGCACCAATCTGGAACTGCGGGAACGGAAGGCCGGCCGGCCGACCAAGCGGGTGGAGCCGCCGCTGCTCAGCCTGGAGCAGTTGGCTGCGCTCGCCCAGGAACCCGGCCTCACCCTCCACCCCTGAGCCGGCGCCGGATGTCAGCCGTAGTAGCGGCGTAGTTCGCGGGTGAGCACCTTGCCTGTGGCGTTACGGGGCAGGTACTTGACGAAGACGACGTCGCGGGGCACCGAGAAGCGGGCCAGATAGTGCCGGACGTACTCCCGGACCGCCTCGGTGTCGAGGGTCTCGCCGGGGTACAGGGCGAGGAAGGCGGCGAGCCGCTGGCCGTAGTCGGGGTCGGGTACGCCGATGACGGCGGCCTCGCGTACCTGGGGGAGTTGGGTGAGCAGTTGTTCCACCTCGGCGGGGAAGACGTTCTCCCCGCCGGAGACGATCATGTCGTCGGCGCGGCCGTCCACGAAGAGCAGTCCGTCGGCGTTGACCCGACCCAGGTCGCCGGTGTCCAGCAGGCCGTCGTGCCGGTCCCGGTCCGGGCCCGAGGTGTAGCCCTCGAAGAGCATCTCGTTGCCGACCAGGATCCGCCCGACCCGGCCGCCGGGCACCTGCTTACCGTCGTCATCGACGATCTCCAGTCGGGTACCGTACGGCGGTCTGCCCGCCGTGGTGGGCGCTTGTCGCAGGTCGGCGGGGGTGGCGATGGAGGCCCAGGATGCCTCGGTCGAGCCGTACAGGTTGTACAGCACGTCGCCGTAGGTGTCCATGAACGCCGACGGGAGGCCGCCGGGCAGCGCCGAGCCGCTCACCGCGACCACCTTCAGCGGCGGCCGAGGCTCCGGCGGCGGCATTTCCATCAACCGTTGCAGCATCACCGGCACCGCGAACAGGGCCTGACAGCGGTGCCGCACCAGGGCGTCCAGGGTGGCGACCGGATCGAAGCGACGGTGCAGCACGATCGTGGCCCGCAGGGCGAAACAGACCTGTAGTGCCGCGTACCCCCAGGTGTGGAAAATCGGGGCGGCGATCAGCACCCGGTCCCGCACGTGCAGCGGGATCCGGTCAATTATGGACACCAGCGGGCCGAAGCCGTTCGGGGTGGGTCGCCGGGCGCCCTTGGGCACACCTGTGGTGCCGGAGGTGAGCACGATGATCCGGCCGTCCCGCTCGGGCGGGCG
Source organism: Micromonospora andamanensis (assembly GCF_016863495.1). Taxonomy (GTDB): domain Bacteria; phylum Actinomycetota; class Actinomycetes; order Mycobacteriales; family Micromonosporaceae; genus Micromonospora; species Micromonospora andamanensis. Next base: position 103,780 of record NZ_BOOZ01000007.1, on the reverse strand, counting down.
GAGCTCGCCGGGGAGGGCTGTGGCGATCAGTTCCGCCCGGTCCTGCTCGTCGAGGCGGTGCAGCTCCGCCGGCAGCCCGAGGGTCCGTTCGGTGAACTCGTCGTCGTGCACCAGGACGCGTAGCCGCTGCTCCTCCGCCACGGTGGCCAGCTGCGCCGGGGAGAGGCCGGTGTTGACAAGTACGGCGTCGGCGCCCAGCAGCGTGGCGGCGACGATGGTCTCGATCAGCCCCGGATGGTTGCGGCAGAGCACGGCGACCCGGTCGCCGGCCTGGACGCCGAGTCCGGCACGCAGTGCGCGGGCCAGCCGCATGGACCTGTCGAGCAGTTCGGCGTACGTCAGCTCGGTGCCCTGGTCGTCGATGACCGCGACCCGGCCCGGGTCCCGGGCCGCCGCCTGGCGCAGCTCACCGGCGAGGCTCCAGCCCCATTTCCGCAGCGCGCTGAGCTGGGATGCGACGCGGATCGGGCGGCCCGGGGCGAGCAGGCCCCGCCGAGTCAGCGTGGTGACGATGAACGGCAGGTCCATGCCCGCGTACCTCCTGGCGGTCAGCGGATCTGCATCCCGGAGATCGCCCGGGAGATGACCAGCCGCTGGATCTCCGAGGTGCCCTCGAAGATGGTGTAGATCTTGGCGTCGCGGTACCAGCGCTCGACCGGGTGGTCCCGCAGGAACCCCGCGCCACCGAGCAACTGGACCGCCTTCTCGGTCACCGACACGGCCACCTCGCCGGCCTTGAGCTTGGACATCGAGCCCTCACCGGCGCTGAACGGTCGGTTGTTGCGGCCCATCCAGGAGGCTCGCCAGACCAGCAGCCGGGCGGCGTCGATCTCCATCCTCATGTCGGCGAGGGCGAACGCGACAGCCTGGTTGGTGATGATCGGACGACCGAACTGGACCCGCTCCTTCGCGTAGTCCAGCGCGTACTCGTAGGCGGCCCGGGCCACGCCGAGCGCCTGGGCGCCGACTGTGGGTCGGGACAGCTCGAACGTACGCATCGCGGCCTGGCCGGAGGCGCGTTGCCCGGAGCGGGCGCGGGCGAGGCGTTCGTCGAGCGCCTCCTTGCCGCCGAGCAGGCAGCGGCCGGGCACCCGGACGTCGTCGAGGAAGACGTCGGCGGTGTGCGAGGCGCGCAGGCCGAGCTTGCGCAGCTTGCGGGTGGCGCTGAGCCCGGCCGTGCCCGGCGGTACGACGAACGCGGCCTGTCCCCGCGAGCCCAGATCCGGCTCGACCGAGGCGGTCACCACGTGCACGCCGGCGATCCCGCCGTTCGTGGCGTACGCCTTCTGCCCGCGCAGCACCCACTCGTCTGTGGCTTCGTCGTAGCTGGCCCGGGTGCGCATGGCGGCGACGTCCGAACCGGCCTCCGGCTCGGAGGTGCAGAAGGCGGCGACGGCCGGGGAGTCGGCGTCACCGAAGCACTGCGGTACCCATTCGACGAGCTGATCCGGGGTGCCCGCGCCATAGATGGCGGCGACCGCGAGGGAGGTGCCGAAGATGCTCAACCCGATGCCGGCATCGCCCCAGAACAGTTCTTCGCTGGCGATCGGCAGCGACAGCCCGGTGGGGTCGGCCCAGCAGGTGGCGAGGAACTCGAAGCCGTAGAGCCCGACCTTCGCCGCCTCCTGGATGACCGGCCACGGGGTTTCCTCGCGGGCGTCCCACTCGGCCGCGGCTGGGCGCACGACCTCGCTGGCGAAGCCGTGCACCCAGTCCCGTAGATCCCGCTGTTCCTCGTTCAGGTCGAGCGAGAACTCGACCATGTCAGGCCTTGGGGATGTCGAAGAGGTTCGCGATGTTGGCGGCCAGGCCCAGGTCACCCTTTGCCTTGAGCTTGCCGGTCATGAACATCATGACCGGGTTGGCGCTGCCGGAGACGATCTTCAGGAACTCGACCGGGCCGAGGGTCAGGCTCAGCCGGGGGTCGTGCTGCGGGGTCTCGTTGACAGTGCAGGTGCCGTCAGCGATGACCACCTCGTAGGTGTCGGTGCCGCCGTCGGGGGCGCCCGTGATGTTCCAGTGGATGACCGCGTTTGTGGAGCCGGCCCGGTCGGCGCGGAACAGCTGCGGCATCCGCCCGAAGACCTCGCCGAGGATCTTGCCGCGCAGGTCGCCGGACATCACCTCGGCCAGCTTGCTCTCCGGGGTGTTCTTGACGAGCTGGGCGAACTCTTTCGGGCCGACGTTCGCGAAGTTGGCCGGGTCGAAGTCAGTCATGGAAAGGCACCTCTCGGCTGTTGGCTACTCGTGCGTAACCTTACGCATGGGTAGGTATGCTCGCAAGGTGTCCACCGGCCCTGCCTTCAAACGCCTCCCTCGTGCCGTACGGGAGCAGCAGATGCTCGACTCCGCGGTGCGGGTCTTCTCCCGGCGCGGGTACCACGGCGCGAGCATGGACGAGATCGCCGAGGTGGCCGGCATCTCCAAGCCCATGGTGTACGCGTACCTGGGCACCAAGGAGGAACTCTTCGTCGCGTGTCTGCACCGCGAGGGCACCCGGATGATGGAGGCCATCGCCGGTGCCGCCGCTCCGGACCTGCCGGCCGACGAGCGACTCTGGCGCGGGTTGCGGGCCTTCTTCGGCTTCGTCGGCGCGCACCGGGACGGCTGGGCGGTGCTCTACCGGCAGGCCCGCGCCCAGCAGCCGTTCGCGGGTGAGCTGGCCGTGATGCGGGCCCGGCTGGTGGAGGTGGTCGCCGGGATGTTCGACCACGCGCTGCGCGCCGGAGGCCGTGAGGTGGCCGACACCGAGCTGGAGGTTGTCGCGTACGCGTTGGTCGGTGCGAGCGAGTCGCTTGCCGACTGGCTGGCCGACCATCCGGAAGCCGACCCGGAGAAGACCGCCACCCGGATGATGAACGTGGCCTGGCTCGGCGCCGGGCAACTCCTGCACGGCGTCACCTGGCACCCGCCTCAGGAGTAGGGGGCGGCCCAGCGCCGGGAACGCGATCGCAGTCACGCATCGCCGATGGAACCTCGGCACCGGGCTCCACCATCGCCGGCAGCGGGCGTGCTCGTCGGTGCGCCCAGCGAGCCGTCTCCACGATCACCGTGACGCTCAGCGCGAGGCCGAGCCCAAGTAGCAGCCCGCGCAGCGGGTCCTGTTCGAACGCGAGCCCGCCCAGATAACCGACAAGCGCCGAATAGATCCCCCAGGTGCCGGCGGCCAGTGCATCGAACATCAGGAACCGTGACCGGGGAAACCGGGTCGCCCCCATGGTCATGGTGACAGCCGTCCGACCACCCGGTACGTATCGCGCCACGGCCAGGATCAGACCGCCGCGTAGGGCGATGCCCCGGCTGGCCCAGGCGTACACCGCACGGCGCCGCCCCTGTGCCGGTAGACGGGTGAGCAGGCGTCCGCCACCGCGTCGGCCGATGGCGTACGACATGTGGTCACCGACCAGGGCGCCGGCCGCCGCCGCCACGATCACCAGCGGCAGCGCCGGCTGTCCGGTCGCCGCGAAGACCCCGGCGGTGATGACAGCGGTTTCGCTCGGCACCACCGGGAAGAACCCGTCAACCACCGCGACCGCGAAGAGCGCCAGGTAGACCCAGGGCGAGGACATCGTCTCGTGGAGCAGGTCGAGCACCAGTTGCATGCTTCCGATGCTGGTCCCCGCGTAGGTTCCGGCCATCGACCGATAGTCATGACCGTCCCGCTACCTAAGTTGTGGTCAGCCCTGACTCGGGCTCCGGGCCAACCCCGAGAAGGGCGGGTCGGCCGCCCGGAAGTGTCCCCCCTCTGGCCGTCGGCGGCGGTCCGACCGGCCCGGACGCCACTAGCCTGCAACGATGGCGATCGTCGAAGTCCGGACACCGCTCCGGCGGATCGCGCTGCCGGTGCTGGCCGTACTGGTGTCGGTCGGGGTCTGGATGTCCGCGAACGGCGCGGCCGGAGTGGCGTCACCTCTCCCCCGGGCGGTGGTCCTCGCCGTCGTCGTCGCCTCCGGAACTGCTGTGGCGCTGGCGCGGGTACGCCGCTGGCCGCTGTTCGCCGTGGCTGCCGTCGGTTGGCCGCTGCTTGCCGCCTGGCCGATACCGGCGGCGGCGTCCCTCCTGGCCGGGCTGTGGCTGCGGGGCCGTCGGCGGATCGTCGCCTACCTGGCCGGTGCGGTGCTGGTGACGGCCATCGGTGTGCTGGTGGGGTGGGCGGCTGGCGGGCACCGGCAGATCACCATCGCCACGCCGGGCAATGTGCTGACGCTCTTCGCCTGGCTGGTGCTGCTGCCACTGGTGATCGGGCTCTGGACGCGGGCCCGGCGGGACACCGTCGGCGCGTTGCGCGACCGGGCTGAGCAGTTGGAACGTGAACAGCTGGCCCGCGTGGAGCAGGCCCGCGCTGAGGAACGGGCCCGGATCGCCCGGGAGATGCATGACGTGGTCGCCCACCGGGTGTCGCTGATGGTGGTGCACGCGGGCGCGTTGGAGGTGACATCCGCCGACTCGGCGGCGGTGGAGACCGCGTCGCTGATCCGATCGACTGGTCGGCAGGCCCTCGCCGACCTGCGCGAGGTACTAGGCGTGCTGCGTGGAGCGGCCGGACCCGTACCGCCGCCCGGATTGTCGGAGGTGGATGTCCTGATCCAGGAGTCGCGTACCGCCGGCCTGCGGGTCGACCGGCATGACGAGGGGATCCCCCGACCCCTGCCGGCCACGGTCGGGCGGACGGTGCACCGGGTGGTACGGGAGGCGCTGACGAACGTACGGAAGCACGCGCCCGATGCGGACACCACTGTCAGCCTGCGGTACCTCTCCAGCGGGGTCGAGGTCGGGGTGCGCAACGGGCCGGCGATCGGCGGGTCGGCGCTGCCCGGTGCCGGGTTGGGCCTGATCGGTCTGCGGGAGCGTGTGGAACTGCTCGGCGGGCGGCTCACCGCCGGACCGTACGGCGGGGGCTTCCTGGTCCGAGCGCTGCTTCCGACGGAGGAGCCGGAGTGATTCGAGTTCTGGTCGTCGACGACGAGCAGTTGATCCGGTCCGGCCTGCGGTTGATCCTCGAAGCGGCCGGCGACATCACGGTGGTGGGCGAGGCCGCGGACGGCGCTGCGGCCGGCGCCGAGGTGCGGCGGCTCCGACCGGACGTGGTCCTGTTGGATGTCCGTATGCCGGGCATGAACGGCCTCGCCGCCGCGCCGGACATCGTCGCCGCCGGGGCGAGAGTGATCATGCTGACGACGTTCGACCGGGACGCGTACGTACACCACGCCCTGCGTGCCGGTGCGGTCGGCTTCCTGCTCAAGGACACCGCACCGGCCGACCTGACCGCCGCCGTACGCGCCGTGGCCAGCGGTGACGCCATGCTCGCGCCCGCCGTGACCCGACGCCTGATCGCTTCCTTCGCGGAGCGCGGCCCGGCCCGACGTCACACGGCCCGGCGTCAACTCCAGTGCCTGACCGCACGGGAGTTGGAGATCGCGCGTGCGGTGGGGCGGGGATGCGCGAACGCCCAGATTGCTCGTCAACTACTGATGAGCGAGGCCACTGTCAAAGGGCACGTGAGCCGGGCGATGACGAAGGTCGGCGCCGGGAACCGGGTGCAGTTGGCGATCCTGGTCCACGATGCCGAGCTGCCCTGATCGGTGCGGAAACGTTCAGCGTCGGGCGGCCCGGCGATGGGCGCGACGCCGCAGTCCGCGTACCAGCTGCACCAGCAGGGTCACCGCGATCGACAGGCCGATCCCGGCCAGGATTCCGTAGATCGGTTCACGCTCGAAGGCCAGCCCACCGAAGGTCCCGAGCAGTACGCAGTAGAGCGCCCAGGTCCCGGCGCCGATCAGGTCGTAGAGCAGAAACGGGCGCAGCGGGTAACGCACCGCCCCCATGGTCAGGGTGACAGCCGTCCGCCCGCCGGGCAGGTACCGGGCGGAGGTCAGGATGACGCCGCCGTGCCGGCACACCGCCCGCCGCGCCCACTGCCCGCCGGCGCGGCGTCGGCTGTCCTCCGGCGAACGGTCCAGGCGACGCGAGCCGCCGCCGCGCCCGATGGCGTAGGAGACATGGTCGCCGAGTACGGCACCGAGCATTGTCGCCACGATCACCACCACCAGATTCGGTTCACCGCCGGTGGCGAGGACGGTGACGGTGATGACCGCCGCCTCGGCCGGTACCAGCGGGAAGAACGCGTCGATCGCGGTGAGTCCGAACAGCAGCAGATAGACCCACGGCGAGGTGAGCGTGTGCCGGAGCAGGTCGAGCGCGGCCTCCATGGCTTCATGCTCGCCGCCGGGCGGTCGCATCGGGGCGGGACGGACGGATCACCGCTAATGGGGCCTTCAACCCGTTGTCACGGTCAACCGGGTGGCCGTACCGCCTTCGGTGTCGAGCAGAACCTTCCGCACCCGCTTGTCCTCCGCCGTCGGTCCGTGGGAGGTGAGCACCACCGGCACGCCGAGCGCCTGCTCCACCGCCGTGGGCCAGTCGGCCGGCGGAGGGGAGTCGTAGACGGGTCTGGTCCGCAGCAGGCGTGCGGTGAGCGCGGCCTGCCGGTCGAGGTCGCCGGGAGGGCCCGGCACCAGCCCGTCCAGGTCTGTGTAGCGGCGGCAGATCCGCAGGTCGAGCCCCTGACCCACGAGATCCAGGTGGGTAAGCGCCAGGCCGTCGACCCCACCGTTGACCGCCAGCGCGTACGCGTGGGCGACGGCGTCGAAGTGGCCGAACCGGAAGCGACCCTGCCACGGATTCGTCCCGTTGTGCGGTTCGGTCAGCCCGAGCGTCGGATCCTCGGTCACCAGCGGTCCCGGCCCGTGTCGGGTGGTGACCGTACGCAGCACACCGATCCGGGTTGCCGAACCGGCCAACCCTGCCTCGGCCAGCAGCGCCTCGGCGTTCGCGGTGGTCGTGGTGCTCCAGGTCGTGTACGGGTGAAAGCCGTGCCACTCGTCCAGCAGCACCCCCTGGGCGCCCTCGAAGACGCACGTCCCGGCCCGGAGCTCCCCGGAGAGCCAGCCCGGGTCGACGATCGTCACCCGTTCGGCGAACGCCAGGTAGGCGGGCAGACAGTCGGCGACCGGCGGGGCGTCCAGCGGGCCGAGTTCGGCGCTGAGCCGGTCCCGCAGCGCGGTCAGCCGGCGGCGCAGCAGCTCCGGGCTGCGGCAGTCCGCCACCCGGGGCGCCTGGTCGGGGTGGGTGAGACCGTACGCGACGGCCTCACCCACCCCCAGCCCGCAGGAACCGTGCCGGTCGGCTCCACGGGCCAGCTCCCGGGCCCGGTTCGCGGCCCGGTGGTACGGGGTGGCCAGCAGCGCCTCCCCGTCCACGGTCAGCCTGTCGAACGCGTCGGGCACCCCGACGGCGGCGAGGTGGTCCGCCTCGGCGGCCAGCGCGAGCGGGTCCACCACCACGTGCCGGGACAGGTGGGTGCACACTCCGGGGCGGAAGGTGCCGGCCCCGAACTGGGCGAACGTGTGGTGCCGGCCGTCGCGCAGCACGACGTTGTGTGCCGCCTGCGCACCCCCGTTGAACCGCACCACAGTCCGTACCTGTCGGGTCGCGCAGAGCCAGTCCACGACGGTGCCCTTGCCCGCGTCGCCGTACCCGAGGTCGACCACGATCATGTGCTGTCCGCGCGGCCCCCTCGCCGCCGGACCGCCGGTCACCGTGCCGCCCGGCACCACACCCGCCGCCGGCCGGGTCACAGCCGGATCACTCCGCGTCCCGTGGTGCGGTTGGCCGGCAGCTCCGACACCTCGGCCCGCGATCTCCCGTGGAACCGGGCGAGCGCCTTCGACACGGTGCCGGTGGCCGCCGAGCCGGCCCGGTCCAGGTCCCGCAGACCCTGGTCGAGGTCGATGGCCTGCTCGCCGAGACCGACGGTGAGCGCGATGGTCTCGCAGACCGCACCGAGGTCGTCCAGCTCCAGGGCGTTCTGGCCGAGCAGGCCACGCCAGAAGTCCAGCACCCGCCGGTTGCCCGAGTAGTGGCTGCCGGCGGGGAGCAGGTAGTAGGTGTCCCACCGGCGGGTGACCTCGTCGACGATCTGCCGCACCGGCACGTCCTCGCGCAGGTCGTCGTCGATGAGTCGGGCCACCTCGCCCGACTTCACCTGCGGGTACGCCAGTTCGTCGCCGATCACGAACAGGTAGCCGCGCCGGCCACGCTTCTCCCAGCTGTCGGTGACCGTGCGCCGGGCCATGAAGTACAGCGCCAGCTCGTACGACTCCCGCATCTGGCCGCCGCCGCCACCCTCCAGCACGATCCGGCCGAGGTCGTCGTCCATCCGGTTGTCGGATTCGAACTGCCCCACCTGCAACGGCACCCGGTCACAGGTGGCGTCGCCGATCGCGCCGAACATGATCTGTGGGTCGCGGGCGTATCCCTGGCGCAGCAGCAGACCCAGCAGCTGCGGCAGCTTGGCCTGGAGGACGCGGGGCACGTGCCCCATCGAGCCGGTCACGTCGAACAGGACCGCGACGGGGGTCGACTGCGGGTGTTCCGCGCTGTCCCGGCTCTCCCGTACCGCGCCACGCGGGTCCAGTGCGGGGTGCACCACCCGCGCCCCGCTGTCGCTGTACGAGAAGGCGCTGGTGCCGGTGGCCCGGCGGTACCGGTCGGCGGCGTCGTACACATCTGTGGACCATGCTCCGCTGCCCATGGCAGCCTCCTTAGGGGTTGAGGGTGAAGGGCCGGAAGGTGCGCGGCCCGTAGAGCCGGTGCAGCACCTCGTCCAGTTCGCGCAGCAGCAGCCAGGCGTCGTCGGGGCGGGCCCGCAGGAACCGCTGCCGGCAGCCCTGCGCGAAGTCCAGCAGCCGGCGTGGGGCCTCGCGGTTCATCAGCCAGGTCATGCAGCGGGTAACCATGAAGATGTCGGTGCCCGGCCCGCAGGGGCCACGGTCGAGGACCTCGGGCGGGTACCAGGTGTCGTGGTCGGGCACCATCGCCGGGACGGTGCCGCCGGGCTCGGTGGAGAAGCACCAGTCGACGAGCACCAGGCCGTGGGCGTCGGGGTCGATGAGCACGTGCGACGGCAGCACCGCGCCGTGCACCAGGCCGGCCCGGTGGGCGAGGCCGAGGGCGACCAGGAGCCGTCGCCACATCCAGGCCACGTCACGGGCGTCCAGTCCGTCCGGATAGGCCCGCCGTACCTCGACCAGGCTGTGCAGCCCGGGCGCGGTGCCGAGCACGGTGATCCGGCGTTCCGCCCCGGTGCCGGCGTCGCGGTGGGTGAAGCTGTCGATCAGCCGGGGAACGTACGGTAGCCAGCGCGGGTCGCCCCGCTCGGCGAGCCTGCGCAGGGCGCGTTGCTCGCGGGCCATCAGATCGTTGTCGGCCGCGTCGCGGGGCAGCTTGAGCAGCCGGTCCGCGCCGACGTCGTACAGGTCGGCGAGGTCACCGGAGTACGCGGGCCGGCCGCACCGGTAGCCGCGCAACACGGTCGCCCGGCGGGCGCGCCAACGGGTGGTGACCCGGAGGAAGGCGTCGCTTGCGGCGGCCCGGATTCCCGGGCCGACCCAACCGAGCCGGTCCGGGTGCAGGGCAACGACGAGTTCCCGGTAGCGCCGCTCCGGTGCGTCGTCGCCGAACAGCTCGTCGTCGTCGCGGGCGGCGGTGACCAGGCGGATCGCCTCGTCGGTCGTCATCGCACCGTCTCCTCGCGCGCCGGGCGCAGCAGCGCCGGGTGCAGCAGTCGCGCGTCCCCGGCCCGGTAGAGCCGGGCGCGCGGGCCACCCCGGGCGCCGCCGCGTTCGGTGCTGGCGCCGGTGCTCTCCACGAACCCTGGCACCGAGAGCACCTTGCGGTGGAAGTTGCCGGCGTGCAGCTGGTGGCCCCAGACCGTCTCGTAGACGGCCCGCAGCTCCCCGATGGTGAACTCGGGTGCGAGGAATCGAGTGGCCAGCGGGGTGTACTCCAGCTTTGAGCGGGCCCGCTCCAGCCCGTCGGAGACGATCCGGTCGTGGTCGAAGGCGAGCTGACGGTTGGTCAGCTCGGTGACCGGCACCCAGGCCGCCTCGTCGGCGTCGGTGCCGGCCGTCGCGTCCGGCAGGTCGGGGGCGAAGGCGAGATGGGCGATCGAGACGATCCGCATCCGGGGGTCCCGGTCGGGTGCGCCGTAGGAGGCGAGCTGCTCGACATGGACCCGGCGGAGCGGCTCGCCGTCGAGGCCGGTCTCCTCGGCCAGCTCCCGCCGGGCGGCGACGGCCAGGTCCTCGTCGGGCCGGACGAACCCGCCGGGAAGTGCCCAGCGGCCGGCGTACGGCTGTTCGCCGCGGCGGATCAGCAGCAGGTGCAGTGCACCGTCACGAATGGTCAGGGCGACGATGTCGACGGTGACCGCAACCGCCGGGTAGGCGCTCGGGTCGTAGGTGGCGAGGAAGTCCTGCTCGTTCACGCTCAATCACTCTCACTTAGAGAATATCTCTACCTGAGAAGAACCTAGCGGAAAAAGGGGGGCCGGGCAAGTACCCGGCCCCGCTCAGCGGATGGTGCCCACCAGATGCGGGCGGCCACGCCTGTCGTGCAGGCTGAAATCCCAGCCCGGGGCGAGCGCCGTGGCGCTGAACGCCACAGTGCCGGGCAACGGCACGGGCAGCTTGAACGCCACGTCCACCGTGTACGCCTCGGGCAGCCGGCTCTCCAACGCCGCGAGACACCGTGCCTTGCTCCACATGCCATGTGCGATGGGCTGGGGGAAGCCGAGCAGCCGCGCCCCCAACCGCGAGGTGTGGATCGGGTTGTGGTCGCCGGAGACCCGCGCGTAGTCCGTACCGACCCGGGGGGTGACAGGCCAGCGGGCGGTGGCGGCCGGCGGTGCCTGTCGCTCACCGTGGTCGCGCCGCTCACCGCCACCCGGGGTGCGCTGCCGGCCGAGGTACGTCGAGACGCCGCGCCACACCTCCTCGCCGTCCACCGACCCGACGAGTACGACGTCCACCTGCCGCCCCCGGTCGTGCGGGCGCAGGTTCTCCGCCCAGGTGGCGAAGTCCAGCCGGTCGGTGACGGTGACCGGCCGACGCACAGTGATCCGGTTGCCGACGTGCACCACCCCGGTCAGCGGGATCGGGAACTCCGGCGCGGTGATCAGGCGCAGCGCCAGCGGAAAGCCCATGACGTGCGGAAAGGTCGCCGGCAGCCGGTCGGCCAGGCGGAACCCGCAGACCCGGTCGTAGTCGGCCAGCCGCTCCGGGTCAACAGGCACTCCGGTCACCGCCAGTTCCACCGCCGGTACCCCGGCACCACGCCGGCCGCCGAGCCCCGGCAGCGCGTTCAGCAGCGCCCGCCGGTACAGCGGACCGGCCGCCGGCAGCCGGGAGAGTTCCACCCGGGCCCGCGCCGCCGGGTCCCCGGGCCCGGTCGCAGTGCCGGCCGCGCGCGTGCCGGCCTGGCTCGTCCCCGTCGGTTCCACCGCCGACGGGTCGGAGCCACCGCCAGCCGGGGCGAGGCCGGACAGATCGTGGGTAGCCTCCAGGTCTCCACCGCTGCCTGACGGGCCGGCGAGCGCGGCGGCCCGGATCTGCGGGGTCAGGATCTCGGTCGGCCCGTCAATCAGCTCGCCGACCGACAGGTCGTCAGCCGGTTCGTCGCCGCGTCTGCGCCTGGCCATCACGCCCCCAGCAGGCTCTGGCCGCAGACCCGGACCACGTTGCCGCTCACCGCGCCGGACGCCGGCCAGGCCAGCCAGCCGATGGTCTCCGCGACGTCCACCGGCAGCCCGCCCTGCGAGAGGCTGTTCATCCGGCGACCGGCTTCCCGCAGCACCATTGGAATGCGGGCGGTCAGCCGGGTCTCGATGAACCCGGGTGCCACCGCGTTCACGCTGATCTGCCGTTCCCGCAACGCCGGGGCGAGCGAATCGACAAGTCCGATGACCCCGGCCTTGCTCGTGGCGTAGTTGGTCTGGCCCCGGTTGCCGGCGATCCCGGCGATCGAGGAGACACCGACGATCCGGCCGCCGGACGGGATCAACCCGCGCTCCAGCAGCAGGTCGTTGATCCGCTCCTGGCTGGACAGGTTGACGTCGATTACCTGGTCCCACCGGTCGGCGTCCATCCGGCCGAGGGTCTTGTCCCGGGTGATGCCGGCGTTGTGCACCACCACGTCCACCCGGCCGTGCCGGCTGGCCAGATGCTCGGCGAGCCGGGCCGGCGCGTCGGCGGCGGTCAGGTCGAGCTGCACGGCGCTGCCACCGATCTCGTTCGCGACAGCGGCCAGCTCGTCCCCGGCGGCCGGGATGTCGAGTGCCACAACCGTCGCGCCGTCGCGGGCCAGCACCCGGGCCAGGGCCGCGCCGATGCCCCGGGCCGCACCCGTGACCAGCACCACCTGCCCGTCGAGCGGGCGGTCCCAGTCGGCCGGTGCGGTCGCCTGGCCGGCACCCACCCGGATCACCTGCCCGGAGACGTACGCGGAACGGCCCGACAGCAGGAACCGCAGGGTCGCCTCCAGGCTGGTCCAGGTGCCGGCGTCGGCCTCCCGCGTCACGTAGACCAGTTGCGCGGTGGTGCCCCGGCCGAACTCCTTGCCGATGCTGCGGGTCAGCCCTTCCAGAGCCCGCTGGGCGGTCGCCTCGCGGGGCGTACCGCACTCGGCCGGCGGCGTGCCCAGCACGATCACCCGGCCGCTGGGCCGCACCGCCCGGGCCTGCGGGTGGAAGAAGTCGTAGAGCTGGCGCAGCTGGGACGAGTCGGTGATGCCGGTAGCGTCGAAGACGAGGGCGGCGCTCTCCGGCGTACGACCGGTTGCCGGATCGGGCACGGCGGTGGCCGGATCCCGCAGGGCGAGCCCGGCGGCGGCCAGGGCCTTGCTGACCGGCTCGGTGAGCCGACCGCCGGCAGCGGCGCCGAGCAGGACCAGCCCGGGCAGGATCGGCTCGCCGGGGGTGTGCCGGCGCAGTCGCGGCGGATCAGGCAGCCCGAGACGCTTGACCAGCGCCCGCCCGGCGCCCGACTGGACGAAGCTCGCATACCTGTCGGTCATAGGCGTAGCCTACTGGCGAGTAAGAGAGACCGGCAGTAGGGCGGTGGCGGCACGGCCGGCCCAGTCGCCGGCCGCGTCAAGGTGCGGGCAACACTTTCGAGGAGACGGATCGTGCAGAACGTTCGACGGGTCGCAATCATCGGCGGCAACCGGATCCCCTTCGCCCGCTCCAACTCGCGCTACGCCAGCGCCTCCAACGCCGACATGCTCGGCGCCGCGCTGGACGGGCTGATCGCCCGATTCGGCCTGGCCGGGCAGCGGATCGGTGAGGTCGTCGCCGGGGCGGTGCTCAAGCACTCGAAGGACTTCAACCTCACCCGCGAGGTGGTGCTCGGCTCGAAGCTCGACCCGCACACCCCGGCGTACGACATCCAGCAGGCCTGCGGCACCGGCCTGGAGGCGGTGATCCTGGTCGCCAACAAGATCGCCCTCGGGCAGCTCGACGTCGGCATCGCCGGTGGCGTCGACACCACCTCGGACGCCCCGCTCGCGGTCAACGAGGACATGCGCCGCACGCTGCTCAAGCTCAACTCCGCCCGCACCCTCGGCGAGCGACTCCGGATCGCCGCGAAACTGCGCCCGGCCCAGCCGTTCAAGCCGGAGATCCCCCGCAACGCCGAGCCGCGGACCGGTCTGTCCATGGGCGAGCACGCCGCGCGGACCGCGCTGCACTGGAACATTGACAGGCAGGCGCAGGACGAACTGGCCCTGCGCTCGCACCAGCGGCTCGCCGCCGCGTACGACACGGGTTTCTTCGACGACCTGATGACTCCCTACCTGGGGCTGACCCGCGATCAGAACCTGCGGCCCGACACCACACTGGAAAAGCTGGGTTCGCTGCGGCCGGTCTTCGGTGCCAAGGGACCGGACGCCGAACGGGCCACCATGACCGCTGGCAACTCGTCGCCGTTGACCGACGGCGCCTCCACCGTGCTGCTGGCCAGCGAAGAGTGGGCGCGCGAGCACAACCTGCCGGTGCTTGCCTGGTTCTCCTGGTCGGAGACGGGCGCCGTGGACTTCGTGCACGGCGACGAGGGGCTGCTGATGGCGCCCGCGTACGCGGTGCCCCGGCTGCTGGCCCGGGCCGGGCTCACCCTTCAGGACTTCGACTACTACGAGATCCACGAGGCGTTCGCCTCCCAGGTGCTGGCGACCCTGGCAGCCTGGGAATCGCCGGAGTTCTGCAAGGACCGCCTCGGTCTGGACGCCCCCCTCGGCGCGATCGACCCCGACAAGCTCAACGTGAACGGCTCCTCGCTGGCCGCCGGTCACCCGTTCGCCGCCACCGGCGGCCGGATCGTCGCCACCCTGGCCAAACTGCTCGCCGCCAAGGGCACCGGACGCGGCCTGATCTCCATCTGCGCCGCCGGCGGCCAAGGCGTAACCGCCATCCTCGACCGCTGATCCGATCGACGTCGGCTACTACTTGAGGGTGCCTGCAGGGGCCAACCACCGCATCGGCTGGCCTGTCACGTTCGCGATCTGGTCGTAGTCGCGGTCGTAGTGCAGCAGGGACAGGCCGTGATATTCGGCGGTCGCGGCGATCAGCAGGTCGACTGCTCCAGCTGAGCGATGGGTGCCCCGGTCGGTCAACTCGCTCTGGATCTCGGCCGCTCGTTCGTAGCCGCGTTCCGACACTGGCACCCAGCTGAACACGGTACGGAGTAACTCCACCAGCCGGGCGCGGTCGCTGGCCGAGCGGGCCGAGTAGAGGAACTCCAACTCGACAAGTGGACAGACGGCGAGCAGGCCGGCGACGAGCGGCTGCTCCCAGCGGGCACGTACTGCCGGATCCCGCAGCAGCCGGACGAGCGCACTGGTGTCGACGAGATACTCCGCGTAGCTCATGGGCGGTAGGTCGTCTTCTCCAAGAGTTCGTCGAAATCGCCCGCCTCGGCCCGGTCGCTCAGTTCGGCGAGCGCCCGGGCGCGGCGCATTCGTGCCGCCGCCTCACGCAGGGCGACGTTGACAGTGTCCTTCTTGGTTTTGGTGCCGAACGCAGCGGCCGCGTCGGCCAGTGCCTCGTCGTCGACGTCCACCAGGATCTTGGTCATCGAGCACCCCCCTATATACGACTTGCGAAAGTAGTATATCCGGCCGGACCCGCGCGGGTAGCTGCGCCGCGATACCGCGAGAATGGTGGGGTGACGATGATTCCGAACGTGCTTGCCAATCGGTACGCCTCGCCCGAGCTGGTCAACCTCTGGTCGCCGGAGGAGAAGGTCCGGCTGGAACGGCGGCTCTGGCTGGCGGTGCTGCGGGCGCAACGGGATCTGGGTGTCCCGGTGCCGGCCGGGGTGGTCGAGGCGTACGAGCGGGTGCTGGACGACGTCGACCTGGCTTCGATCGCGGAGCGGGAGCGGGTGACCCGGCACGACGTGAAGGCCCGCATCGAGGAGTTCAGCGCGCTCGCCGGGCACGAGCACGTGCACAAGGGGATGACCTCCCGGGACCTCACCGAGAACGTCGAGCAGCTCCAGGTGCGCCGCTCGCTGGAGCTGATCCGGGACCGGGTGGTGGCAACGCTGGCCCGGCTCGCCTGGCACGCCCACGAGTACGCCGACGTGGTGATGGCCGGCCGGTCGCACAACGTGGCGGCGCAGGCCACCACGCTGGGCAAGCGCTTTGCGTCGGCCGCCGAGGAGCTGTTGATCGCGTACGAGCGGCTGGAGGACCTGATCGCTCGGTACCCGCTGCGGGGCATCAAGGGCCCGGTGGGTACCGCCGCCGACCAGCTCGACCTCTTCGACGGTGACGCCGAGAAGGTGGCCGAGCTGGAGCGGCGGGTCGCCGAGCACCTCGGTTTCAACCGGGTGCTGGACAGCGTGGGGCAGGTGTACCCCCGGTCGCTCGACTTCGACGTGCTCTCCGCGCTGGCGCAGGTGGCTGCGGCACCGTCGTCGCTGGCCACCACGATCCGGCTGATGGTCGGTCAGGAACTGGTCACCGAGGGCTTCAAGCCGGGCCAGGTCGGCTCCAGCGCGATGCCGCACAAGATGAACACCCGCTCGTCGGAGCGGGTGAACGGCTTCGCGGTGATCATCCGGGGCTACCTGTCGATGGTCGGCGAGCTGGCCGGCGACCAGTGGAACGAGGGGGACGTCTCCTGCTCGGTGGTGCGCCGGGTCGCCCTGCCGGACGCCTTCTTCGCCGCCGACGGGCTGTTCCAGACGTTCCTCACCGTGCTTGACGAGTTCGGCGCGTACCCGGCGGTGATCAACCGGGAGCTGGAGCGGTTCCTGCCGTTCCTGGCCACCACCAAGATCCTGGTGGCGGCCGTGCGTCGGGGGGTCGGCCGGGAGACCGCGCACGAGGCGATCAAGGAGCACGCCGTCGCGGTCGCCCTGGCCATGCGCGAGAAGGCCACCCCCGACAACGACCTCTTCGACCGCCTGGCCGCCGACACCCGCCTCACCCTCACCCGCCCCGAGATCGACGCCCTGGTAGCCGACCGCGCCGCCTTCGTAGGCGCCGCCCCCGCCCAGATCCAGTCGGTAACCGCAAGAATCACCAAAATCGTCCAGTCCCACCCCCAAGCCGCCACCTACTCCCCACCCCCCATCCTCTAAACCCACCCCACCCACCCCCGGGCATCCCTCGCTGATCATGAAGTTGTTGTCACGCCGCGCCCCGGGCGGGAAGGCAACAACTTCATGATCAACGAGATGAAGCGGGTAGGAGTGGGAGTGGGAGTGGGGGTTAGTCGCGGGTGGGGGTTTCGGCGGCGGTGCCGAGGGTGGGGGCGCTCGCTGGTTCGGCGATGGCGCCGGGGGTCTCGGCGAAGGCTGGTTCCTGGGCCGTTTCGGCGGCGACCAGGGGCTGGTCGGGGGGCATGACGTCGGGGACCTTGGGCACCACGATCACGGCGGTGCCGTAGGCGCAGATCTCCATCCACATCTCGCCACAGTCGCGGCTGTCGAACCGCATCCCGACCACCGCGTTCGCGCCGAGCCGCCGGGCCTCCTCGCCGAGGCGGGCGACCGAGTCGGTGCGCCAGCGGGTGAGGTTGTCCGGCGCCATCGGGTCGTACGCGCCACCACGGAGGTTCTTCACGCCCTCGCGGTACGGGTTGCGGGTCCTGGCCATGGAGGAGACCACCTCGCCGAGGATCTGGCGGATCTCGTAGCCGGGAAGTAGATCCGTCGTCACAACCAGCACGTTTCCGATGCTGGCAGGTGCGGGTGCGGCGCATCGTGAGCCTTGTTCACCTGCTCGGATGCTGAAAAACCGCGCGGCGCGGACGGTGGGCGCAGGGCCCACCATCCGCGCCGCCACGGGCGCTAACCGTCAGACGCCGGAAACGGAGCGGATCCACGCACGGTTGTACGCGACGCTGCCGTAGTTCTGGATGCTCTGGCCGTCGGCGGTGGAGGCCACGCCGACCTGCTGACCGTTGTAGAACTGCGGGCCGCCCGAGTCGCCGCGCCAGGCGTTGCCGTTGATCCGGGTGCTGCGGATCGCCTGCCCGCCGTACGCGTCGCTCACGTTCGTGCTGGTGACCCGGACGCTCGCGGTCTTGAGCTGACTCGACGCCGAGCAGCCGCTGTAGCAGGTCATGCCCCAGCCGTAGATCGAGTTTGTCGAGTTGACCGGCGGGTTGCTGGAGGCCAGCGTGACGTAGCTGGTGCTCACCGAGCTGGACAGGCGCATCAGGGCCACGTCGTACTGGCCGTAGGTGGCGCTTACCGTGCGGGTGACGCCGCCGGAGGAGCGGTAGACGCTGCCGACCCGTACCGACATCGAGCCGCCGAGGCAGTGCCGCGCGGTGAGCACCCACTGCGGGGCGATGATCGTGCCGGAGCAGGTGAACGAGCCGTTGCTGAAGACCGCGGCGGCCCACGGCGCCGAGGAGACGGTGCCGCCACCGATGATGTACGGGGCGACGGGTGAGGCGACGGCGCCGGAGCTGGCGCCGAGCACGCCGGCCATGGCTGTGGCGAAGACCGCGATCAGGGATCGGATGCGCATCGGTGGGGCTCCTTCGGGGTTTCACAGGGCCCGGGTTCACCGGGCCGGCCTGGGTGGCGGACGGGGGTGATCCGCCACCGGAGCCGTCGATAAATCGACGTCTGACGATGTACCGTAGGGCCCGGTGAGGTGTTTCACAAGAGGTTCATTGAAACAAAGCGATGTAACAGTGGGGTTTCCCGCCACCGGGTGTCACGCGACTGGTGGCGGCTGTCGGCGACCCTGCCGCCGGGGGTCGATCCAGCCGACGGCCGACCGGCCGGGGAACTGGCAACGAAGCCGTATCGCTATCGCAACGAACCCGTATCGGTCCCGATCGGTAGGTGTGGGTAGGGTTCAGGGGCACCCTGACGGCGTCCGGCCGGTGCGGCTGGTGCGGCATCTGCCAGGTAGGCTGGCTGCGCTCGCCCGTTGTGGGTCGGCACCCAACTGCGTACACAGTCAGGAGTGCCCAGTGCCTCGCGTCGTCGTCGACGTCATGCTCAAGCCCGAGATCCTCGATCCTCAGGGCCAGGCCGTCGCAAACGCGCTGCCCCGGCTCGGCGTCAACGACGTCGCCTCGGTACGGATCGGCAGGCGGATCGAGATCGACTTTACCGGTGAACCGGACCTGGACCGGGCCCGGGAGATCGCCGACAAGCTGCTCGCCAACCCGGTCATCGAGGACTTCACGGTCCGTCTGGTCGAGGCCGACGAATCCGCGGAAGCCCGGTCGTGACCGCCCGGGTCGGTGTGGTGACGTTCCCCGGCTCGCTCGACGACGGGGACGCGGCCCGGGCCGTACGGATCGCCGGCGCCGAACCGGTCCGTCTCTGGCACGGTGAGGCGGAGTTGCACGGGGTGGACGCGGTGGTCCTGCCCGGCGGCTTCTCCTACGGCGACTACCTGCGCTGCGGTGCCATCGCCCGGTTCGCGCCGGTGATGGAGAAGATCATCGACGCCGCTGGCGCGGGCCTGCCCGTGCTGGGCATCTGCAACGGCTTCCAGATCCTCTGCGAGGCGCACCTGCTGCCCGGGGCCCTGACCCGCAACCAGCACCTGCACTTCCGCAACCGTGACCAGATCCTGCGCATCGAGTCGACCGGCACCGCCTGGACCAACACGTTCCAGCCGGGCCAGGAGGTGCTGATCCCGGTCAAGAACGGTGAGGGCTGCTACGTCGCCGACCCGGCGACGCTTGACCAGTTGGAGGCCGAGGGCCGGGTCGTCGCCCGCTACGTCGGCGGCAACCCCAACGGATCGCAACGCGACATCGCCGCGATCACCAACCAGGCCGGCAACGTGGTCGGCATCATGCCGCATCCCGAGCACGCGGTGGAGGCGCTCACCGGCCCCTCCCTCGACGGCCTCGGCTTCTTCACCTCGGTGCTGAAGCACCTGGTGGGGGCGCCGGCGTGACCGTCCGCGGCGGGATCATCGGTCGGCTCACCCGCCCGTCGGGCGGCGAGCGCAACAAGGAGACGTCATGACCACGCATCCGGACCCGGTACGGGAGAACCCGGAGGCGGTCCCGGCGCAGCCGCAACCGGCCGCCGCTCCGCCGGCAGCCCCGGCCCGGCACGCCGCCGTCTCGGAGGCCACCGACTGGGCTGACGGGACGGACACCGTGCCGCGCGCCGCCAGCACCCCCGAGGAGCTCCAGCCGTACGCCGAGCTGGGGCTCCGGGACGACGAGTACGACCGCATCCGGCACATCCTGGGCCGCCGGCCGACCCAGTCCGAGCTGGCGATGTACTCGATCATGTGGAGCGAGCACTGCTCCTACAAGTCCAGCAAGGTGCACCTGCGGCAGTTCGGCGAGAAGGCCCCGCCGAGCGACCGGCTGCTGGCCGGCATCGGGGAGAACGCCGGCGTCGTGCGGATCTCCGACGAACTCGCCGTCACCTTCAAGGTCGAGTCGCACAACCACCCGAGCTTCGTCGAGCCGTACCAGGGCGCGGCCACGGGTGTCGGCGGCATCGTCCGCGACATCCTGGCCATGGGTGCCCGCCCGGTGGCGGTGATGGACCCGCTGCGTTTCGGCGCCGCTGACCACCCCGACACCGCCCGGGTGCTGCCCGGCGTGGTCGCCGGTGTCGGCGGCTACGGCAACTGCCTCGGCCTGCCCAACATCGGTGGCGAGGTCGTCTTCGACCCCTGCTACCAGGGCAACCCGCTGGTGAACGCGCTCTGCCTGGGCGTGCTGCCGGTCGACCGGCTGCAGAAGAAGGACGCCACCGGTCCCGGCAACGTGGTGGTGCTGATGGGAGCCAAGACCGGCCGGGACGGCATCGGCGGAGTGTCGGTGCTGGCCAGCGCCACCTTCACCGAGGGCAGCGAGCAGCGCCGCCCGTCCGTGCAGGTGGGCGACCCGTTCATGGAGAAGCTGCTGATCGAGGCGTGCCTGGAGCTGTACGACGCCGAGCTGGTCGTCGGCATCCAGGACCTCGGCGGCGCCGGCCTGACCTGCGCCCTGACCGAGACGGCGGCTTCCGCCGGCACCGGCATGCGGGTGTGGCTGGAGCGGGTGCCGCTGCGCGAGCCCTCGATGGAGCCGCACGAGATCCTGGCCAGCGAGTCCCAGGAGCGGATGCTGCTCGTCGTCGCTCCGGAGAAGCTGGAGGCGGTGCTCAAGACCGCCGAGAAGTGGGGCGTCTGGGCCACCGCGATCGGCGAGGTCACCGCGCCCGAGCCGGACGGCTCACCGGGCCGACTGCTCATCACCTGGCGGGACCACCTGGTGGTGGACGTACCGCCGGGGTCGCTCGTGGACGACGGGCCGGTCTACGCCCGCCCGATGCGGGAGCCGGCGGACCTGATCCTGCTCCAGGCCGACCGGGCGGAGACGCTGCCCCGGCCGAGCGACCCGGACACGCTGCGCGACACCGTGCTTCGCATGATCGCCTCGCCCAACCTCTGCGACAAGACCTGGGTGACCGAGCAGTACGACCGATACGTGCTGGGCAACACGGTGCTCGCCCAGCCGGAGGACTCGGGCGTGATCCGCATCGACGAGCGCACCGGGCTGGGCGTGGCGCTGTCCGTGGACGGCAACGGCCGGTACGCCCGCCTCGACCCGTACCAGGGTGCCAAGCTGGCGCTGGCCGAGGCGTACCGGAACGTGTCGGTGACCGGTGCGACACCCATCGCGGTCACCGACTGCCTGAACTTCGGCTCGCCGGAGGACCCGGGCGTGATGTGGCAGTTCGCCGAGGCCGTACGCGGCCTGGCCGACGGCTGCGCCGAGCTGGGCATCCCGGTGACCGGCGGCAACGTCAGCTTCTACAACCAGACCGGGGCGGCGGCCATCCACCCGACGCCTGTCGTCGGCGTGCTCGGCGTGCTGGAGAACGTGGCCGACCGGGTGGCCTCCGGCTTCGTTCCGCGGGCCGGTGCCGATCACGATCAGCTCTTCCTGCTCGGCGAGACGCACGTGGAACTCTCCGGCTCGGAGTGGGCCTGGGTCACCCACCAGCACCTCGGTGGCGTACCCCCGCACGTCGACCTGGCCCGCGAGAAGCAGCTCGCCGGCCTGTTGGCCGACGCGGCCCGGGTCGGTCACCTCAGCTCCGCGCACGACCTCTCCGACGGCGGTCTCGCGCAGAGCCTCGTGGAGTCCTGCCTGCGGCACGGTGTGGGAGCCCGGATCGCGGTGCCGGAGCGCTTCGAGGGCAACTCGATGCCGTTCGTCTTCCTGTTCAGCGAGTCCGCCGGCCGGGTGCTCGTCTCGGTGCCGCGCGGGCACGAGAAGGCGTTCACCGCGCTCTGCGGCGAGCACGGCGTGCCGTGGGAGCTGATCGGCGTCACCGACCCGACGGCCGGTGCGCTTGAGGTGCACGGCCAGTTCCGGATCGGTCTGGACGAGCTGCGCGAGGCGTACACCGGCACGCTGCCGGCCCTGTTCGGCGGCGTGCAGCCGTTCGAGGTGACCGCACCGGCGGTTGCCGAGGTCGTCATCGACGGGCCGGCCGACGTCGACGCGCCGTCAAGCGCCGGATCGCCAGCGGAGGCGACCAGCTCCGGCCTGGAGCAGGCCGCACCGGCCGAGGCCACCGATCGCCCGCAGGACGGGCCGACACCGTCCAGCCCGGATCGGTCCGGTCCGGAGCCGGTCGAAGCCGCGTCCGCGCCGGCCGCTGCCGATCCGACCGACGAGCCGGCCGACCGACCGGCTGAGCGGGCCACCCCACCGGTGCGTACCGGTCGCGTCACGGCGGCCCAGCCGCCGGCCGAGGCGGTCGACCCGGCAGCCAGCCAGGAAGAATCCGGGGCGGACGCTCCGCAGCACGGTGACACCGAGCAGCCCCCTGCGCCCGACGAGCGCTGAGGCGCTGGCCGCGGCCGTGTTCGCCCAACCCGGGTCGGGGGTCCGGTTCGACTGGGGTCTGGCGGGCGCGGCCGAACTCGGTCGGGTCTGCGCGGCACTTGTGGTGGTGGACGTCCTGTCGTTCACCACCACCGTCGAGGTGGCGGTGGGGCGGGGGATGCGCGTGCATCCGTTCCCCTGGGGCGAACAGGCCGCCGACTACGCGCGCCGGGTCGGCGCGGTGGCCGCGACCGGCCGCCGGCAGGTCACCCGCGAACATCCGTGGTCGCTGTCGCCGGCCGCGCTGAGCCGGGCGCCCGTGGTGCCCGATCTGGTGCTGCCGTCGCCGAACGGTTCGGCCATCAGCGCCGCCGCCAGCGCCACCGGGCTACCGGTGGTCGCGGCCAACCTGCGCAACGCCCGCGCCGTCGGGCGCTGGCTGACCAGCCAGGGGTACGGCTCGAACGCCGCCGCGATAGGTGTGGTGGCCGCAGGTGAACGGTGGCCGGACGGGTCGTTGCGCCCGTCGGTGGAGGACCAGCTCGGCGCGGCGAGCGTGCTCGACGCCCTGTCGGGCGCGCCGGGCGGGCTCTCCGTGGAGGCGGCCATGGCGCTGGCCGCGCTGGCCAGCACTCCGGACGTGCCGGCGGCGATCCGGGGCTGTGTCTCCGGTCGTGAGCTGATCGAGGGTGGCTTCGCCGAGGACGTCGAGATCGCCGTCCGCCTCGGCACCTCCAACGTGGTCCCGCTGCTGCGTCAGGGCGTCTTCTCCGCAGCCTGACCGCTGTCGGTGGGTGGGAGCGACCCGAGCTGCCGCACACGAAGGTCAGGTCACTCGGACATCATCACGTCCGAGTGACCTGACCTTCTACGTCCAACGTGGTCTGGGGTCGGCACTGTCGCCTCGTGCCGGTGCCGAGCCTGCCGGTGGCCTAGTCGTCAAGCCAGTCCAGGCGACGGCCGCTGCGATCCTGGGGCGTGGCGTCGGGTCGGGCCCGGCCAGCCTGTGCCGGGTCACCGTATCCGCCGCCCTGGCCGTAGCCGCCCTGTTCGTAGCCGCCGCGCTGGCGGGGCGGCTCCTGACCGTATCCGCCACCGGCCGGCGGCTCCTGGCCGTATCCGCCGCCGGCTGGCGGCTCCTGGCCGTACCCGCCACCGGCCTGGCCGCTTCCGTAACCGCTCTGGCCGTATCCACCGCCGGCCTGGCCGCCGCCGTAGCCGCCCTGGTCGTAGCCGCTGTCGTAGCTGGTGTTGTCGTAGCCGCCGCGCTGGTGCCCGGCTTCCTGGCCGTAACCCCCGGCCGGCTGGTCGTACCCGCCGTTGGGTGCCGCGCCGTAGCCGCCACCGGGCTGTCCCGCAGCGTAGCCACGGCCCGGGTCGCCCTGGCCGTAGCCGCCGCCCGGCTCACCCTCGCCGTAACCGCGAGTCGCGTCGCTCTGGCCGTAGCCACCCGGCTCACCCTGGCCGTAGCCCCGGGTCGGGTCGCTCTGGCCGTAGCCACCGGCGGGCTCGTTGCGGCCGTAGTCGCCGCCGGCCTCGCCACGCCCGTAACCGCCGGTCTCGCCACGCCCGTAGGCACCAGGCTCGGGCTGGCCGTAGCCCTGACCGGCCTCCGGCTGGTACATGCCCGTGGCGTACGGGTCGGCGGGGGCCGGGTAGGCCGTCTCCTCGCCCTTGTAGCGGCCGGTCGGCTCGTCGTACCGCTCGCCGTAGCCGGCAGCGCCACCCGCCGGAGGGTAGTCCGGGCCGGCGTTGCCGGCACCGTAGTCGCGGCTGCCGTAGCCACTGCCGGAGGACGGGCTGTTGCCGTAGCCGCCGCCCGAGGACGGGGTGGGGTTGCCGTAGCCGCCGCCCGACGAGGGGGCGTTGCCGTAGCCGGGCGCACCGTAACCGCCAGGCTCGTCACCGTAGCCGCCGCCCGACCAGCCGCCCGGACCGCTCGCCGCGCCGTAGGGCTGCGGTGCAGCGCCGTACGGGTCCGGCGGGACGTCGTCCACGACCGGCTGGTGCATCATCGTCGGCGCGTTTGCCAGTCCGGGGCCACCGACCATTGTCGGGTCCGGCGCGGCGCCCACCCGGTTCACCACCCTGGTCTGGTCGTCCGCACCGGCGAAGGAGCCGCGGGCCGCCGGGACCGCGCCGGCCGGAGCACCGGCGGGAGCGTCACCGTCGGGCTCGCCGTCCTCGTTCTCCTTGCGCTTCATCCAGAGCAGCACGATCGTGCCGACACCGACGGCCACGAACAGACCGCCCAGCAGAATGAGCAGCCAGTTGCCGAAGCCGCCGGAGTCCTCGTTGGAGGCCGGGGCCTGGGCGGCGGCGCTCTCGGCGGGGGTCTCCTCCTCGCCGAGTTCCTCTTCGAACGGATCCTCGGTCGGCACCGCCGACTCGCTTGCCGACGGGCTGGCGCTCGGGCTCTCCGAGGCGGCCGCGATCGGGAGGGTGATCCGTCGTCCGGTGATGCTCTGCCCGGCGTTTGCGGTGAAGCTCGCCACGGCGTTCTTACCGTCGGCGCTGGCGCCGATGTCGATCCGTCCGGGCGCGATCGGGTTGTCGCTGCTGCCGGTGAACCGGAAGTTGCCGTCGCCGTTGGTGGTGGTGTCCCGCTGCTTGCCGGCACTGTCCTTGAGCAGGACGTACGCGCCGGCCACCGCCTCGCCACCCTGGTCGACGACCTTGCCGGAGATCGACCGCACCGTCTGCGGCGCCTGCGACGACGGCGGCGGCGGCGGAGCCTGCTCGCCACGGACGGTGAGTTGGAGGTTTGCGGTCGCGGGGTCGGAGCTGTCCGGCTGTACCTGAACGGTCACGCCGGTGGAGCCGTTCCGGGCGTTGTCGTTCGCCCGCAGCGTCAGCAGCTGCGTCCTCGGTGCGGGGCCGTTGAACTGGATGCTTCCGCAGCCCCTGGCGCAGCTCACTCCAGACGGGAGGCCGGTCAGGCTGATCTCGGCGCTGGTGTCATTCTCACCCGGAGTCACCTGCACGGTCACCGTGGCGTCGCTGCCCGCGTTGACGGTCACCGAGCCAGGCACGACGTTGACGGTGGCGGCGAAGGCGGGTGTTGCTGGGACGGCGAGCAGGGCACCGATCATCAGCGCCACAACCACACCGGCCCGCTTGTGCCAGGCTCGTCGGTGTGTTGACACGTCCACCGCCTTCCGGACTGACCTCCCCTGACCGACGGGTGCCGGGCCGGGGAACATCACGGTACGAATACGCCGTCGGCAACTATGCCTTGTCTGGCCGGATCGGCGCGACCCAGGGCCAGCGTGACGGCCGGCGCGATCACGCCGTATCGTCCCGTCGTGTCCTCTCCGTACATTAAGTCCGCCTCGGTAGTGGCGGCGTTGTCGGCGCTCGATGAGGGGCGTACACCCGAACGGTCGGTGCTCCGCGAGGCGGTCAGGGCCTTGTTGGCCCTCCTCGCGGACCGCGCCCCCGGCCGATCGGTGGAGGTGCGAGTCCCACCTTACGGTGCAGTTCAGTGTGTTCCGGGGCCGCGACACACCCGCGGTACTCCGCCGAACACGGTGGAGATGGATCCGGAAACCTGGCTTGGCTTGGCCACGGGGCGACTCGACTGGGCGCGGGCGGTCACGGAGGGTCGCGTAACGGCGAGCGGAGCGCGTGCGGACCTGTCCGCGTATCTGCCGCTCGAACTGGAGTGACGGCTGGGGCAGGATGACACAAGGCAGTGACAGTGTGACTGTATGTGGCGACATGGATTCGCGTACACTGTCAGGCGACGACAGTGTGGTCCCGGCCGAGGAGTGCGGAGCGACCCCCGTGGTTCCGCCAGGCCAGTCCAGACCAGCAAGAGGGAGCGGCAGGTGCCCCGAGGCGACGGCCGGCTGAGCCACGACCTTGATCCCCAACGACCCGGCCCCCAGGACGCCTGCGGTGTCTTCGGCGTCTGGGCCCCCGGCGAGGAGGTCGCCAACCTGACCTACTTCGGGCTGTACGCGTTGCAGCACCGGGGCCAGGAGGCGGCCGGCATCGCGGTGAGCGACGGCTCTGGCGTGGTGGTCTACAAGGATCTCGGTCTGGTGGCCCAGGTCTTCGACGAGC
Organism: Micromonospora andamanensis; assembly: GCF_016863495.1. Lineage (GTDB taxonomy): Bacteria > Actinomycetota > Actinomycetes > Mycobacteriales > Micromonosporaceae > Micromonospora > Micromonospora andamanensis. Next base: position 77,547 of record NZ_BOOZ01000007.1, on the reverse strand, counting down.
CGACCCTGGCCAGCCTGCGCGGGCACGTCGCGATCGGGCACGCGCGTTACTCCACGACCGGCGCGTCGACCTGGGAGAACGCCCAGCCGACCATCCGGGCGACCACGTCGGGCACGACGATCGCGCTGGCCCACAACGGAAACCTGGTGAACACTGCCGAGTTGCAGCGTGAGGCGGCCGAGCGCGGCCAGGGCGCCGACGGTTCGACCAACGACACCTCGCTTGTCACCATGCTGCTGGCCAGCCGGCCGGATCTCTCCGTCGAGGCCGCCGCGCTGGAGGTGCTGCCCCACCTGCGAGGCGCGTTCAGCTTCGTCTTCATGGACGAGTCGACCCTCTACGCCGCGCGCGACCCGCACGGGGTGCGACCGCTGGTGCTGGGCCGACTGGAGCGCGGCTGGGTGGTGGCGAGTGAAACCGCCGCGCTGGACATCGTCGGTGCCAGCGTGGTCCGCGAGGTGGAGCCGGGCGAGCTGATCGCGATCGACGCGGAGGGGCTGCGGTCCACCAGGTTCGCCGCACCCGAGCCCAAGGGTTGTCTCTTCGAGTACGTCTACATCGCTCGGCCGGACGCCACGATCGCCGGCCGGAACGTGCACGCCGCCCGGGTGCAGATCGGGCGTCAACTGGCCAAGGAGCACCCGGTCGAGGCCGACCTGGTGATCCCGGTGCCCGAGTCCGGCACGCCGGCGGCGATCGGCTACGCCGAGGAGTCAGGCATCACCTACGGCGCCGGCCTGATGAAGAACCCGTACGTGGGACGTACCTTCATCCAGCCGTCGCAGACGCTGCGTCAGCTCGGCATCCGGCTCAAACTCAATCCGCTGCGGCAGAACGTACGGGGCAAGCGCCTGGTCGTGGTCGACGACTCCATCGTCCGCGGCAACACCCAGCGCGCGATCGTCCGGATGCTGCGCGAGGCCGGTGCGGTGGAGGTGCACGTACGCATCTCCTCGCCGCCGGTCTCCTGGCCGTGCTTCTACGGCATCGACTTCGCCACCCGCGCCGAACTGCTCGCCAACGGCCTCGACAACGACGGCATCCGGCGGTCTATCGGCGCGGACACGCTGGGCTACGTCTCGTTGTCCGGCCTGATCGCCGCTACCGAGCAGCCGAAGACCCGGCTCTGCCGGGCCTGTTTCGACGGGGAGTACCCGATCGAACTGCCGGTCGGCAATCTGATCGGCAAGCACGTGCTCGAAGGGATCGGCCGTCGGGTCGCCAACCGTACGGCCGACGACATCGAGCCCGCCGAGCAACTCGTACCGCCAATCGACGGCAGTTTCGGCGACCTCGAACCGTCGGCGACCACACACCGCCCGTAGCACCACCCGGCTGCGGCGCCGGTCACCGTCGACGCGGCAGCCGAGAACCACAAAGGGGAGAACCGTGACGCACGTGTCCGAGCGCAGCGGCGCAGGAAGCAGCCCGAGCGGCGCTGGCGGGGACCGTCAGCCCTGGACGGCCGGTTCCGGCCGCCCGGCGCGCAAACGCTCGGTCTCGTACGCGGACGCCGGGGTGTCCATCGAGGCGGGTGACCGTGCCGTGGAACTGCTCAAGTCGAAGGTGAAGCAGACCCGCCGGCCGGAGGTGATGGGTGACCTCGGCGGCTTCGCCGGCCTGTTCCGGCTGGACACCACGAAGTACAAGCACCCGATCCTGGCCTCCTCCACCGACGGCGTCGGCACCAAGCTGGTGATCGCCCAGCAGATGAACATCCACGACACGGTCGGCATCGACCTGGTCGCGATGGTCGTCGACGACCTGGTCGCCTGCGGCGCGGAGCCGCTGTTCCTGCTGGACTACATCGCCACCGGCGAGGTGGTACCGGACAAGGTCGCCGAGATCGGCGCCGGCATCGCCGACGGCTGCCGGTACGCGGGTTGCGCGCTGCTCGGCGGGGAGACCGCCGAGCACCCGGGCGTGCTGCGCCCCGACGAGTACGACATCTCCGCCACCGGTGTCGGTGTGGTGGAGGAGAGCGAGATCCTCAGCTCCGAGCGGGTCGAGGTGGGCGACGTGGTGATCGCGATGCGGTCGTCCGGCCTGCACTCGAACGGATACTCCCTGGTCCGGCACGTGCTGCTCGGTGCCGGCCGGATGCGCCTGGACGTGGTGATCGACGACTTCGGCCGCCAGCGCACCCTCGGCGAGGAGCTGCTCACCCCCACCAAGATCTACGCGCAGGACTGCCTCAAGCTGATCGCGGAGGCCGACGTGCGGGCGCTGGCCCACGTCACCGGGGGCGGCATCCCCGGCAACCTGGTGCGGATCCTGCCGGAGCACGTGGACGCCGTGGTCAACCGGTCGACGTGGAAGCCGCAGCCGGTCTTCGACCTGATCCAGTCCAAGGGCCGGATCGAGGACCCGGAGATGGAAGCGACGTTCAACATGGGCGTGGGCATGTTCGCCATCGTGTCTGCGGAGGACGCCGACCGCGCGCTGGCCACGCTCACCGGCCGTGGCGTCGACGCCTGGCAGGTCGGCGAGATCATCGAGGGCACCGGTGAGGTGCGGATGGTCGGCCAGCACACCCGGGGATGATCACTTCTCGGTGATTGTCCGACCACCTGATCAGGGCTTCACCCGAGTGGCCGTCGCCGCCTAGCCTGAAGGGCACCCTCGAAAGCTGTGGGGCGCGCCCATGCCGGGTCGCGCCCGGCAGCCCAAGACCGCTACGGAGGAGGGCGATGGCTGCGCGGGGACGGTCATTGGGCGGGATGCGGGGCCTGGCCACCGTCCCGTCGTACGTCGTGATGCAGCCAACCACCCTCTGCAATCTCGACTGCGCGTACTGCTATCTGCCATTTCGGGCGGCGGACCGGCAGATGCCGGTGGCGGTGGCCGAGGCGGTGGCCGCCTCGGTGAACCAGTGGGCGGCCACCGACAGGTTCTCCGTGGTCTGGCACGGCGGGGAGCCGCTGGCCGCCGGCCGGGAGCGGCTGGCGGCGCTGATGGCGCCCTTCGGGCCCGAGGTGGAGCACCACGTCCAGACCAACGCCACCCTGATCGACGACGCCTGGTGCGAGTTCTTCGCCGAGCATCAGATGCGCGTCAGCGTGAGCGTGGACGGGCCGCGGGAACGCAACGGCGAGCGGGTCACCCGGGCACACCGGCCGGCGTACGACCGGATCGTCCGCGGGGTGGCCGCGCTGCGTCGGCACGGCCTGCCGTTCTCGGCGCTCGCGGTGGTAAACGATCCGTCTCCCGGTCGGGCCACCGAGCTGTACGACTACTTCCTCGAACTCGGGTGTGAGGTGCTCGGCGTCAACATCGAGGAGACCGAGGGAGTCAACACCCGGGACAACGCCCACGAGGCCCCGGCGGTGACCGGGTTCTGGGCCGAGCTGGTCGCGGCCTGGCGGCGAAATCCCCGGATTCACCTGCGGGAGGTGGAGTGGTCGTTGCGGTACGCCGCCGCGGTGCTCGACGGTACCGCTGACGACCTGCTGCCCCGCCGGCTCGACCCGATACCGACTGTGGCGTACGACGGCTCGGTCGTGGTGCTCTCGCCCGAGCTGGCCGGCTTCACCGACCCCCGCTACGGCGACTTCACAAGCGGAAGCGTGCTCACCACCCCGTTGCACACCATCCTGGCCGGCGCGGGGCGCACACCCTGGGTCGGCGAGTTCATCGACGGTGTGGAGGCGTGTCGCTCCTCCTGCCCGTATTTCGGTTTCTGTGGCGGCGGCCACGCGGCCAACCGCTACTTCGAGCTGGGGCGTTTTGACGGTACGGAGACCGAGCACTGCCGCAACAGCAAGATCCGCCTACTGGAGGGAGTGTTGGAGCATGCCCGAGATCACCAGTCACCGGGAGCCTGAGACCGTGACGGGAGACGAGCCCGACCGGGTCGCCGACCGGGTGCGGGAGGCCGCCGCCGGGCTCAACGCCCTGCTCCACGAGGCCGAGGTCGCGCGTCAACTACGGGCGGAGGTGGCGGGTGGCGACGGGGCCAGTGCGGTCTGCGCCTGGAACCACTTCGAGAACATCCCGACCTTCTACAACTGGAACAACCGTCCCCGCTGACCAGTCGGTGTCGAGGGCCCGCCACGCCGCCGGAGCATCGTCCGGCCGTGGTGGGCCCTCGACTCGTCGGGTGCTGCATGCCGCTGCGTAGCGGGCACATGCGTGAGCACGCGGGCAGTCACCGCGTGCTCAGATGTGACCGGGGGTCAGCGGGTCGGACGGACCCAGTTGTCCGGGTCGTCGTCGGAGTGGTCCTCGTCATCGTCGACGTACTCTTTGTAGTCGTCGTCGAAGTTGCGGTCCGACTTGCCGCTGCCGCCGAGTTCTCGCTGCAAGGCGGCGAGGTCGGTGTTCGGGGAGTGGTACTTCAGCTCCCGGGCCACCTTTGTCTGCTTGGCCTTAGCACGGCCGCGCCCCATGGCTCGACCCCCTCGCACAGAATGCGGGGCAGCCCGAAGGCGGGCCCCGATGACGTCAGGCATCTCTCGTGGCTCTTACGGTACATGGGGATGCCACCGTTCGGCACCTCGGGTTACCTATGACCATGGCCGCGCGTTGCGGTTGTCAGGTCGTCACCCAGTGTACCCGGTAAGGGGGTGATGCCGGGAACGGTCCTGACATGGGGCAAATCTCCACGAACGCGTCGTATCTTCAGCTTAGCCGCCCAGGGCCGTCGGGGGTGGGACCAGCGGCCCGCCCCCCGACGGCGCGTCGTCAGCGCAGGTGGATCGCGCGCAGCCGGCCGATCTCAGCCATCCGTCGCTCGGCCAGCCGGTCGGCCGCCACGGCCGGCGGTACGCCGTCGGTGTCGGCGAGCCGGAGGATTTCCTTCGTGGTGTCGTAGATCCGGGTGGCGCGCAGCTTGGCCCGCTCGAAGTCGAAGCCCTCGATCTCGTCCGCGACCTGGATCACACCGCCGGCGTTCACCACGTAATCGGGGGCGTAGAGGATGCCCCGGTCGGCGAGCAGCTTCTCCACGCCGGAGTGGGCGAGCTGGTTGTTGGCCGCCCCGGCGACCACCTTGGCCCGCAGCGCCGCCACCGTGTCATCGTCCAGGGCGCCGCCGAGGGCGCACGGGGCGTACACGTCGATGTCGGCGGCGACGAGCGCGGAGACGTCGTCGACGAGGTGGACCTCGGGGTGCGTGGTGCGGGCCCAGTCCAGCGCCCGTGAGCTGACGTCGGTGGCGACCACCTCGGCCCCGTCCTCCACCAGGTGACCGACGAGGTACTTGCCGACCTTGCCCAGCCCGGCGACGCCCACCCGTCGGCCGTGCAGGGTCGGTACGCCCCAGACGTGCTCGGCCGCCGCCCGCATGCCCTGGAAGACGCCCCAGGCGGTGAGGATCGAGGAGTCGCCCGCCCCGCCGTGCTCGACGCTGCGGCCGGTGACGTAGCGGGTCTCCCGGGCGATCACGTCCATGTCCGGCACGTAGGTGCCGACATCGCAGGCGGTGTAGTACCGGCCGCCCAGCGACTGCACGAAGCGGCCGTAGGCGCGCAGCAGCGCCTCGCTCTTGATCTGCTCGGGGTCGCCCCAGATGACCGCCTTGCCGCCGCCCAGATCGAGGCCGGCGAGGGCGTTCTTGTACGCCATGCCGCGGGAGAGGTCGAGCACGTCGGCGAGGGCGGCGGCCTCGCTGTCGTACGGGTAGAAGCGGGTGCCACCGAGTGCGGGACCCAGCGCTGTGGAGTAGATGCCGATGATCGCCTTCAGGCCGGTCTGCTTGTCCTGGCAGAACACGACCTGCTCGTGACCCGTGGACTCCGGGTCGTCCGTGGTGGCGAATACGCCCATGACTGGCTCCTGTGTCGGCGGGCGCCCTTGTGAGGCGCGGACCTGGTCAACGTCGGCGGGGATGCTGCCGGTGCTGCGAGCCTAGTATCGGCGCGCGCCGCGCCGCTCTCCCGAGTAGTCGTCGTCCCGCCCAGCGGGCGGTCCGCCCCGGCCCGCAGTAGGCGGCGTGGCGAGGCTTTGCCCGGGTTGGTCCTGCGCCGCGTCGTGTCGCGCGGTGACGCCGAGCAACGCTCGGCTTGCCGTTCGTGGGAGGATCGCGCCGTGCCGTCGCTCTTCGCTTCATACCTGCGCGTGTACGAGCCGCTGACCGCCTTCGACCGGGATCGCCAGTCCTACTGGCGTCGCTACGTCGAGCAGGGGCGGGCCGTCGCGCCGGTCGAGGGGCCGGGCCGGCAGCGGACCACAGTGATCGAGGCGCTCGGCGCCGGTTGGACGCGGCTGCCCGACCTGCCGGACGAGGCGTACGTGCTGGAGACCGACGAGACCCTGCTGGTGTGCCCGTGGAACCTGCGCATCCGGGTGGCCGAGGCGGCGTTGAGCGCGCGGGACGGCGTACCTCCGGTGCTGGCCGACGCCTTCGTGCCGCCGGTGCTGGCCGGGCAGGCCAAGGCGGTGGTGGAGGACTGGCGCAGCGGCGCCCGGGTGCTGGAGCACGGGGTGCCCCGGGTGCACGAGCAGATCGCGACCTGGGGCGTGCCACTGCGCTGGTTCGTGCTCTTCGAACCGCAGGAACGCAACCACGTGACCGTCCCCGACCGTCGCTCGCTGCGCTTCCGGACGGAGATCTCCAAGGCGCGTCGTCGTTCGTCCCGGGCACTCGCGGTGCTCCGCAAGTCGGTGGGCGACGCGCCGATCACGGAGGCGGTCGAGGAGGCCGCCCGCTGGCTTGAGGAGTTCCACCCGCGTTCGGTCGTGGAACTGGACTATGGCGGGCTGGTCGAGCTGCTCTCGGACGAGACACTGGCCGAGGACGACTCGCCGGAACTTGTCGCGGCCGGGTTGGCCGGGCTGTCCCGGGGCGAGGCGGAGGAGGCCTCGGCGGCGTACGACAAGCTGGTGGCCCGGTGGCGCGCGGTGCAACTTCTGGAGCGTTGCAACTAGGACGCTAATGTCCTAATTTCAGTCGCCAACACGAGGCTGCTTCGTAGTTGATGCATCACGAACCGTGATCATGAGTCCGAATAAGTTACTTTCTGGCGTGTAAAAGTCGTATAAATCGGGCATGGTTCATCCGTCCGTCTAGGGACGTTCGGCCGTTCGGCCCATGTCGGACATCGGGGACTAGCCGGACCATGGGAGACGCGTCGGCCGGCGGGACCCCGGCCGATGTCTATACATGTGGAGGAGTGACCGATGGCATCGCGAACGCACGAACCAGAGCCGCTACTCACACCGGCCGAGGTGGCGTCGATGTTCCGTGTCGACCCGAAGACGGTGACCCGTTGGGCTAAGGCTGGCAAGCTGAGCGCCATCCGGACCCTTGGCGGGCACCGCCGATACCGCGAGTCTGAGGTCAGGGCACTGCTGCAGGGGCAGATTCCGCAGCAGCGCCAGGGGGACTGACCACCGGTCGGATAGCAGCGTTTCACGAAGGGCGGCGGGCTCGTTCCGCCGCCCTTCGCCATGCCCCGGCGAGGCTCCGGAAGCGGATCAGAGTGTCACTCGGTCAACTCGACCCGGATGCCCACGGTGCCGCCCTCGCCCCGGCGCAGCCGGCTGCCCAGCAGGGTCAGCCGGCCGATCACCCGGTACTTCTGCTTGATCAGGCCACGGATGCGGTTTGTCGCGCCGGCGTCGTAGAGGCTCGCCCGGGCCGGCACCGCCTCGCCGTGCGGCCGGCCCCGCACGTCACAGGGGGCCACCGTGACGGTGCCGCTGCGGCGGATCCGCTTCACCTTGCCGGCGTCGGCCGCCGACCACACCGCCAGGGCCTCGCCGTCGCGGACCGCCCACACCGGGGTCGGCACCGCACGGCCGTCCTTGCGAAACGTCGTCAGGAGGATGTACTTCTCCGCGGATAGGCGGTCCAACATGGTCACGCCGCCAGGATACGGGCGCTGCGGCCGACTGACCGGCCGGATAGCGTTAAGCGCGTGACGGGGGAACCACGGATCGGTGACGTCTTCGGTGAGATGCTGCGCGACGCGCTTGCCGTCTCGACCGGGATCGGTCCCCGGCCGCTTGCCGGTGGACGCCTGCCCCGCCCGGTCATCGAGATCATCGAGCGGGACGACGGGCTGGTCAACGGCGCGCCGGCCGCGCACTATCTCGACCCGCCGCAGGACTGGCAGCCGCACGACCATCGGGCCGTCGACCGGGTACGCGGCGCGACCCTGGATGTCGGCGTCGGCGGCGGCCGGATCGCGTTGCTGCTCCAGGAACGGGGCGTACCCGTCACCGGGCTGGACACCTCGGCCGGCGCGTTGCAGGTGTGCCGTCGCCGGGGCGTACGCGACCTGGTGCACGCCACAGTCGACGAGTACGCCGGTGCGAGCGGGCGGCGGTACGACACCTTCCTGCTGCTCGGCAACAACCTGGGCCTGATCGAGGGCCGGGAACGGGCTCCGGTCTTCCTCGCCGCGCTGGCGGCCATGGCCCGCCCCGGTGCGCAGGTGATCGCCCACGGCACCGACCCGTACGGCACCCGGGATCCGGTGCACACCTCGTACCACGAGAACAATCGGCGACGGGGCCGCCTGGGCGGGCAGCTGCGGCTGCGGCTGCGCTACCGCGAGCTGGGCACACAGTGGTTCGATTACCTGGTCTGCTCACCCGGGGAACTCGCCGAGCTGGTGCACGGCTCCCCCTGGCAGCTGGCCGACGTGGACGACCGCGACGCACCGTACTATCTGGCCACCCTGCGGCTGACCGGCTGACCGGCTGACCGGGCTGAGCCGGCGTGGTCGAGGGGCAGTTGACGACCGGGCCCCCTGCGGCGCCCGGAGGCGTCAGCAGGGGGCCCGGTGGTGCGGTCGCTCAGACCTGGATGGTCGGCGGAAGCTGCTCCGGGGGGAGGCCACCGTCGCCGTCGACCACCTCGTCGGGCTGGCCGTCCTCGTCGATGTCGACCATCGTGACGTCCACCTTGCCGTCCCCGTCGGTGTCGAACTGGAACAGGTCGGCCTTACCGTCTCCGTCGGTGTCGACCACCCACACGTCGGTACGGCCGTCGTTGTTGGTGTCGGCACGCAGCAGCTCGACGCGCTCGTCACCGCGCGTCTCGACGGTTCCCTCGGCGCCCGCGCCGTCCACGGTCTCCGGTGCCTGGCTCATCTGCTCGTCCTTCCCTCGGTTGTCGGCGGTCTGTACCCGATCCTGTCCGCCCCCACGCATGGGACCGGGGCCGGCGCTGCATAGGGTCGCAGCATGACTGAGCGGAGCGTACGGGCTGACACCCGGCGTGGCGGCGACCCCGCGCGCCGGAGACGTCTGCGAGAGGCCGATTCTCACTGTGCGGTGGTGTCGCGATGACTGAACGGTTCGTGGTGGTCGGTGCCGGCACGATGGGTCTGGGCATCGCGTACGTGGCGGCCGGCAGCGGTCACGCCGTGGAACTTGTCGAGGTGGACCGGGAGCGCGGCGAGGCGGCGGTAGGGCGGCTCACCGAACTCTGGGAGCGGGCCGTACGGCGTGGCCGGCTCAGCGCCGAACAGGCCGCCGCCGACCGGGCACGGATCACCCTGCGGGCGGGGCTCGCCGAGGTCGCCCCGGCACCTGACGTGATCGTGGAGGCGGTACCCGAACGGCCCGACCTCAAGCGGGCCGTGCTCGCCGAGGCCGAGGCGCTGGGCCCGGCGCTGCTGGGCAGCAACACCTCAAGCATCCCGATCGCCGACCTCGCAGCGGAGCTGGCCCGGCCGGAGCGGTTCTGCGGACTGCACTTCTTCAATCCGGTCTGGGCGATGGCGCTGTTGGAGATCGTGGTCGGGCCGGCCACCGCGCCGGAGACCACGGACGCGGCAGTCACGCTCGCCGGTCGGCTGGGCAAGGACCCCGTCGTGGTACGCGACATGCCGGGTTTCGCCACGTCCCGACTGGGCGTGACGCTCGGGCTGGAGGCGATCCGGATGGTCGCCGACGGGGTCGCCAGCCCCGCCGACATCGACAAGGCGATGGTGCTCGGCTACCGGCACCCCGTCGGCCCGCTGGAGCTGACCGACCTGGTCGGCCTGGACGTACGCCTGGACATCGCACGTACCTTGCAGGCCGCGTACGGTGACCGGTTCGCCCCGCCGCCGCTGCTCGTGGAACTTGTCGCTGCCGGCCGGCTGGGCAAGAAGTCCGGGCAGGGCTTCTACCTGTGGAGCGACGGTACGCGCTCGGGCGGCAGCGAGCCGCTCACGGCCGCCGGCAGCGCTGCGGGGCCGACCCCTGACGATGCGGGCGCACCACCGGAGGTGACCCGGTGAGTGGACTGCGGGTCGAGGAACAGCCGGACCGGATGGTGGTCACGCTGGACCGGCCGGAGAAACGCAACGCCATCGACACCGACCTGATCGCGGCCCTGCACGAGGTGTGCGCCGAGTTGGAGGCGCACCCCCGGATGCTGCTGCTGACCGGCGGCACCGACGGGATCTTCGCCGGCGGGGCGGACATCGCCCAGTTGCGGGAACGCGGCCGGCTGGACGCCCTGGCCGCGATCAACTCGGCGGCCTTCGCCCGGATCCGGGCGCTGCCGATGCCGACCGTGGCGGCGATCGACGGTCCGGCCCTCGGCGGCGGCGCCGAACTGGCGTACGCCTGCGATCTTCGGGTCTGCTCGGAGCGGGCGGTTTTCGGCCAGCCGGAGGTGCGGCTCGGCATCCTGGCCGGTGCCGGTGCCACCCACCGGCTGCCGGCTCTCGTGGGCGAGGCGCTGGCCAAGGAGCTGCTGTTCACCGGCCGGCGGGTGGACGCGGCCGAGGCGCTGCGGATCGGCCTGGTGAACCGGGTGGTGGCCACCCCGGACGAGCTGTTGCCGGCGGCGCACGCTCTGATCGACGAGATGGCCAAGGGTTCGGCGTTGGCGCTGCGGTTGACCAAGCTCGCCGTCGACGCCCCGGCCGCCGCGCATCCGCAGCTTGACCTGGTGAGCCAGGCGGTGCTCTTCACCGACGAGGAGAAGCAGCGCCGGATGACCGAGTTCCTCGAACGGCGGCGCGGGCGCTAGGACGCCGGAAACAGCGACGGCCGCACCGTGCGCGGTGCGGCCGTCGGCGTCTGCCGGATCAGGAGGCCAGTGCGGCCAGCGGTACCTCGGCGTCGGCGAGCGCCCGGATCACCGCGGCTGACTCACTGAATCCGATGATCAGCACCGCGTCGGCCCCGAACTCCTTGATCTGCTTGGCGCCCTCACCAAAGTTGATCGGGGCGGCCTCGGCGTCCTCGCCGGGCTCGTAGCCGAGCAGCTTCACCCGGTCGCCGCCGAATCCGGCCCGTTCCAGCTCGGCCCGGACGACCTCGCGGAGCCCCTTGCCGTAGGAGTCCTCACGCGCCACGATGGCGATCTTCTGCGGGCCGTCCCGGAGGATCACGTCGGCCAGCGCCCGCCCCTGGAGGCTGTCCGGCGGGGCGGTGCGGAAGTAAAGGCCCTTGTCGTCGGCGTCGGTCAGGTCGGCCGCCGTGTTCGACGGCGAGAACAGGATCAGGCCGGCGTCCACCACGTCGGGCAGTACGGCCGCGGAGATGCCCGAGCCGCCGGCACCGATGATCACGTGCACGCCGGCGTCGATGTGGCTCGCCACAGTCGCCTTGGCCACTGCCGGACTGGTGCCGTCGTCGCCGTCGATCCACACCACGTCCTCGCCGAGCACCCCGCCGGCCGCGTTGATCTCCTTGAGTGCCAGCGCCGCACCGGCCGCGATCGGCGGGTTGGCGATGGCCAGGTCGCCGGTCTTGGGCAGCAGACCGCCCAGAACCAGCGGGGCTCCGCTCTCCGGGTCGGGGAAGGTGCCGTTCTGCCGCTTGCCCTTCGGCGGTGCCTTACTGCTGGCCGTCGACTCGTCACCGGCGCCGACGAACTCGGTCTTGGCGTCGTTGAGCTGCTGACCGTCGAAGTGCAGGGTGGCGTAACTGGCGGTGGCCGGCTCGCCCGCGTCCGTGAACCCGGCCCGGGTGATCGACACGCTGCGGTACTCGATGTCGGTGCCCTGGCGGGCCAGCCGCAGACACTGGGCCACCGAGGTGCAGCCGGTGCCTTCGTTGGTGACGCCGACGATCTGCTTGGCGATGGCCGCGGGGTCGGTCGACCCGGCGAGCTGCGCCGCGAGGGCGCTGATCGCCACCGCGTCGTACGCCTCGGCGGAGTAGAGGTAGTCGGTCAACCTCGGGTCCACGGACCGTAGCCGGTTCTTGAAGTTGTCCGGCAGTGGCGTGAGGGGGGTGGTGCCCTTCATCCCGTCGACCAGGCCGGCGCGATCCTTCAACTCCTCAGGGTACGAGTTGAGCATGTTGCCGTCCGTGCCGTAGAGGCGCACCTGTTGGGCGGTCGCCTCCTCGGGCTGGTCATCCCCGCAGGCGCTGGTGGCGAGCAGGACCGTGGCGCAGACAGCCAGGATGGCCGTCCGCGAGCCGCGTGACATGTGCATGGTCGTCCTTCCTCGGGCGAAGGTCCGCTGCGCAGACTAGCGTGCCGTGACGGGCGGCGGGACCGTGGAGGCCGGCCTATCCGCAGGTCGCCCTCGCCATGTACGGAGAGTAACCACGGTGGGCTCCTTGACTGGCACCCGTACTGTGCGGTCCGTGACCGACTCGCCACAGCAGATGTTCGAGGATGCCGCTGCCATTCTCAGCTCGGCCCTCGATGGTGACTCCGATGCCGTGGTGGGGACCTTCGACGAGGTGGTCGACCGGGCCGGCCTGGCCGGCGCGTACGACGTGGCCTGGTGCCTGGCCGCGACGATGGTCGGAGATCCGGTGCCGCCCGGGGTCTGCGCCCTGGATTTCCCCGGCATCGACCAGGCCGGGTACGACGCCCGGTGGGTGGCCCGCTTCGTCAGCGCGTACGCAAACGGCGACCTCGACACCGCTCGGGCGCTGTTCGGCGCGGCGGCGGCCGACGGGCTGCTGCCGGAGTGTCTGCTCACCCTGGCCGGCTCGACAGTGGCGACGCTGCGGCATCGGGCCGCCTGACCGTTCGAGTCAACGCGCCCGGCCCGGCGCTCATGCCGGCGAGTGGATAAGTGCCGTCGCATAGCGGGAAAGCAACTCGTGCCAGCCGGCGGTCAGGGCACGTCGGTAGCCCTCGGCGGCCTCGCCGTGCCGATCGAAGTGCCGGTGCGTCACCTCGACGAGGGTGCCGGAGTCGGCAGGCGTGAAGAGCACCTCGACCTCGCTGGCCTGCGCCGGGTCGGGCACCGGAGCGCGGTCCGCGCCGATCTGCCAGGTGAACACCAGACGGCGGGGCGGATCCCAGGTCAGCACCCGCCCCCAGTCATTGCGGAAGCCGTATGGCCCGACCTCGTAGAGCATCCCGCCGGGGCGGCGCTCCATGCCCAGCTCCGCCAGGACGCCCGGGCCCGACCAGGTGTACTCCATCACCCACCAGTCGGCGAGCCGACCGGTGAAGACCTCGTACGCCCGATCCGCGGAGGTGGGCACACGAAGGGTGCTGCGGAGTGCGAACCGCTCAAGATCCTGCTGGATGTCGGTAGGATCGGCCATCCCCTGTCCCATAGGCCCGGACCATACCGGCTCATGCCCGGGTGTGCAGCTTTCCCCGATGTCTGTCCCGCCTGATGATCGACGTACTGGCGGACTTCGATCGATACAGCGCCGCCCGCCGTTGCGGGGTGACGACCGGGATGCTCACGTCCGCGCCCCGCTCGGGGTGCCGCAGGAGCAGCTACCGCCGGAGCATCCGTCGGCACAGGCGGCTGCCGCGAGGCCGGTCAGACCGGACGGCAGCAGGCGACGCACCCCGTCGGCAGGAGATCCCGTTCGACCTCTCCTCGCGGCCCGACGGACCCTGAGGTCGGCGGCGGGGCGCACATGCAGGCCGGGCCAGGTCGGCAGGGGCTCAGTGTCCGGCATTGTCGTTCCTTTGGGCGAGTTCAGCGAAGGGCAGTGGGCAGCAGGGGCTGTCAGCGCAGGAGACCAGGTCGTCACAGCCGGCGGAGATGGCTGCGCGCAGGGTGTCGCGGATGACCGTGAGGTCCGTCAGCTTCTGCTCGATCTCGGCGAGTTTGTCCCTGGCGCGGGCTTGCAACCCGCTGTCGGGTCGGCGGCCGTGGCGGTGGCGGCCGGCGTCGAGCAGGTCGGCGACCTCGTTGAGGGTGAAACCGAGACGCTGCGCCGTCTTGATGATCCGTAGCAGGGTGACCGTTTCGGCCGGATAGATCCGGTGCCCACCCGGCGACCGCTGCGGGGAGGCGAGCAGCCCACGCCGTTCGTAGTAACGCAGGGTCTGCTGGTTGACGCCGGCCGCGTCAGCCAGCTCCCCACTGCGTAGCCCGGACGACGTCATCGCTGTCGCCGGACGGCGGCAGCCGTTTCGGCGAGCGCGTCGAGCACGTCGACGTGCCCCGCTGGCACCCGTACATCCAAGGTCAGCGAGTCCGGATCGGGTCGGGACAGGTCGAAGGCGAAGAACGAGCAGCACGACGACTCGCGAGCGGTCAGCTCGCGGGCCGTCTCCTCCACCTGTGTCGCGTTGTCGAGCCACAGCCGCAGATGCTGGGCTGACACCCGCTGCGCAGCGCGTACGGCGTCGGCGAAGAACCTGTCGAACTCGGCGAGCCGAAGCGGTCTGTCCGCCGTCGGCAGGGTGCAGACATCCGGCACCCACCCCGCACCGGCCTCTCCGGTGATGATGTCCTGGTCTCTCATATCCCGACGGTAAGCCTGTACCCAGGTACCGGATGCAAGCTTTGGGGCCGGGCATTGACCTCAGGTGAATGATTGGTCGCGTGACCGTGGATGACCCGGACCCGGTATGGGTCGCCCTGCGACTCGTCAGCGTGGTCCTCAGCCTTGTCGTGGTCGTACTCGGCGTACGGGTCGCGGTGACGCGGCGGTTCCCCACCGTCTGGGTGCGGGTTGCGCGCCTGACCGAGAGCCAGCGGTCCGAGCCGCTCCGGCGTGGTGGCTTCCTCGCGCTGCTCGGTGCGAGCCTGTTCGTCCAGCAGGTGCCGTCACTCGTCGCCGTGCCCGTCGTGGGTGGACGGGTTCTGTTCGCACTGGCGCTGCTGCTTCTCGTGACAGCTGTGGGATGGTTCTTCCTGCTCCGGCGTTGACGCAAAGCAAAACGCCGACCGGCGTTTCCGCTGATCGGCGTTGCAGTAGCCCGGCGAAAGGCTATGTGGCCAGGGGCGGGGTCGAACCGCCGACCTTCCGATTTTCAGTCGGACGCTCGTACCAACTGAGCTACCTGGCCGTGGTGCTCGGCTCATGCTACCCAACCTGCGGGATCGCCGCTGGGACGGGTCGCATGCCCCGATACGCAGAACGCCGCGCGAGGGGCGCGGCGTCAGCGCTTGCGGTCCTGACGGGACTTGAACCCGCGACCTCCGCCTTGACAGGGCGGCGAGCACTCCAACTGCTCCACAGGACCTTGCTGGTGTTGCCTCCGGCCTGAGCCGGAGCGTGCCCCCAACGGGATTCGAACCCGTGCTACCGCCTTGAAAGGGCGGCGTCCTGGGCCGCTAGACGATGAGGGCGGCCCCGCCATCATTGCACACTCGCAACGTTGAACGGACTTGCTCCCATCCGGCCCCGCCGGAGGCTTCGAAAGCATACGTGATGGCGTACCGGTCGACCAAACCGGTATGGCGGCAGCCACAACGCCCCGGAAAACACCAGCTCGGAGGTGGTCTAGGTGAGCCGCGCGACGCCGTGGTCGCGCTTCAGACCGCTGATCACCTTGGCGCAGGCCGCGAGGGTGGCCGAGCGGTTGCCGCCCCCGTCGTGCAGCAGGACCACGGCACCGGGACGGGCTGACCGTTTCACCCGCTTCTCGATGGTGGCCGCGGTCGGCTTCGCCCAGTCCTGCGGGTCGACGGTCCAGTGCAAGGAGCGCATGTCGAGCTGCTTGGCGACCTTCACCACCTCGGCGGTCCACCGGCCCCCGGGCTGGCGGTAGAACGGCACCTTCGCGTCGGGTACCGCCCGCCGGATCTCCCGGTTGGTGCGAACCAGGTCGGCGCGGATCTCGGGGACCGGCCGCCGGGCCAGGTCGAGATCGTGGTTCCAGCTGTGGTTGCAGAGCTGGTGCCCCTCCCGGACGATCCGCCGCAGCAGGCCCGGGTGCTTGCGGACCTGGGTACCCACCACGCAGAAGGTGGCTTTCACCTTGGCCGCCTTCAACCGGTCGAGCACCTTCGGCGTCCAGGCCGGGTCGGGTCCGTCGTCGAAGGTGAGGGCCACCTTCCTGGTGCCTGTGGTACGGACCAGACCGGCCGGCAGCTTCGTCGGCAGCGGTCGTAGTGCCGGCTTCGGCGGCACGGTGCGGGTCGGCGACGGGCTCGCCTCCGGCGGAAGGGCGGCCGAGGGAGGCGGGCTGGACGGGGCGGTGGCCTCCGGGCTGTTGTCACCACGGTCGCCGCAGCCGGCGACGAGCAGGACAACCAGGACAACCAGCAGGACACGGTGACGCATCGTTCGCTTCCGAGAGGGGGTTCGGGGTTCGCGGACCCCCCCGACGCTAGTTCACCCGATTTGGGTGGACCCACTGCGGGTCAGGAAGCGGCCGGACGATTCAGGGAGTCATGCACGGCGACGGTGAGCGAGACCGCCTCGGTCAGGTCCGTCGGACGGACCACCCCGGCCGGCAGATTCCGGGCCGGCCAGCCCGGCCCGGCCGCGAGCACCAGCAGCGGCCGGCTCGGCGCGGAGAGCAGGGCGGTGAGCTGGGCCGGGTCGGCGGTGGCCCGAGTCTGCGACCAGAGCACCACGGCAGCCGGTCCGGTCCGGTCGATCGCAGCGAGCAGCGCCGTCACCGGCACCCGGGCACCGAGCATCCGGTAGCCGACGCCGGCCTCGGCCAGCGCCGCGGCCAGCGCCTCCAGCGGCAGGCTGTGCTGCTCCTCGTCGGCGCAGGAGAGCAGGACGCGCGGTGGCCCGGCAGCGGGGCCGGCGGACGCCACCGCGCCCAACGCCGCCGAGACGCAGCGGGACACCAGGTGTTCGACCTCGATAAGCGCGCCGGTGGCGACGTGCCGCTCGCCGATACCGACGAGCAGCGGGCGCAACAGCCGGTCCCAGGTCGTGACCACACCGTCGGCGGCGATGGCGCGGGAGATCGTCTCACTGATGGCCTCGGCGTCCAGTCGCATCGCCGCCCGGGCCAGCCCCCGGGCCGCCGGACCGGCCCGGCCGACCGGGATGGTCGTACCACCGCCGTCCCGTCTTCTGCGCTTGCCGGCGGAGACGCCGACGGACGCCAGGGCGTCGGGTGCCTGGCGGGCCCATCTGGCCGCCTCGGCGGGGCTGACCCCGTCGGCGGTGAGCCGCCGCATCACCTCGAGCCGGGCCAGGTCGGCCGGGGTGTAGCGCCGGTGGTGGCCCGGAGTGTGCTGGCTGGGCCCGAGGCCGTACCGCTGGTGCCAGGTGCGCAGCGTGGTCACCGCGACCCCCAGGCGCTGGGCGACGACGCCCGCGCTCAGCGCCTCATCGGCCACCCGGCCGCTCCGGCGCGTCGTCGGTCGGCCGGCCGGGCGGTTTCGCGGGTTGCAGCAGCCGATCCAGTACGCCACCCAGCCACGGTGCGTAGGCGTCGGGGTCGTGGTGCAGCGCGGCGGCCAGCTGGGTCGGCTCGACCCAGCGCAGCTCCGCCACCTCGGCCGGCTCCGGGCGTAGTGGCCCGTCGGTGGGAAACGCGCCGCGCAGGACGTGGTCGTACTCGACCTCGACCCGCCCGGTGGCCGGATCCTCGGCCCGGTAGACGTAGACGCCGACCTCGCTCAGCGGTACCGGTCCGGCGCCCAGTTCCTCCGACAGCCGCCGGTTGGCGGCCTCGGCCAGGGCCTCACCGGGCTTGGGGTGGCCGCAGCAGGAGTTCGCCCAGCGCAACGGGAAGCGGGTTTTCGTCGCGGCCCGTCGCTGGAGCAGCACCCGGCCGTCGGGCGCCACGAGCATCACGGAGAACGCCCGGTGCAACTGACCGGGCGGCTGGTGGGCGGCGGCCACAGTGGCCTCCCCGACGGGCTGGCCGGCGTCGTCGACCAGCTCGACGAGGTGGCTCTCCCGGGACTGCGGCATCAGCGCCACCCACCGTTCCCGAGCGCGCGGCCCGGCACCGCCTGGCTGCTCGGGATCACCGCTGCTCCCCGGTGATCCGGGCGGCGGCTAGCTTGCCGGAGATGAGCACCATCGGTACGCCGACGCCGGGTTGGGTGCCCGAGCCGACGAACACCACGTTGGACAGCGAGCGGTGCAGGTTCGACGGCCGGAACGGGCCCGTCTGGAACAGCGTGTGCGCGGAGGCGAACGGCGTACCGGCAGCCATGCCCTGCTCGGCCCATTCCGCCGGAGTGATCGCCCGCAGCACCTCCACGCCCGCGCCGAAGCCGACGTAGCCGCGCTCCTCCAGGGTGGTGATGAGCTGGTCGGTGTAGCGGGCGGTGAGGTCGCCGCGCCAGTCGAACGGTGCCCGGTCGAGGTTCGGCACCGGAGCCAGCACGTAGTAGGTGTGCCGGCCACTGGGGGCCACCGACGGGTCCGTCCGGCTCGGGTTGGTGACCAGCAGGGACGGATCGGACATCAGGTTTCCCCGCCTGATGACCTCGTCGAAGGTGCCCTGCCAGGCCCGCCCGAAGTGGATGTTGTGATGGGCGATGCGCCCGTAGCCCTGGGTCGAGCCGACGTGCAGCACGACACACGAGGGCGAGTAGGTGAGCCGGCGCTGCCGGGTCGGCGGCAGCAGGTCGCGGTAGGCCACCGGAAGGTCGGGGTTGAGCACCACGGCGTCGGCGGGGACGAACTCCCCGTCAGCTGTCACCACACCTGTGGCTCGACCGTTCGCGGTCTCCACCCGGGTGACGGTGGTGCCGTACCGGATCCGTACGCCGTGCTTCTCGGCGGCGCCGGCCAGCCCCCGGGAGACCGCGTGGATGCCGCCGCGCGGGAAGAAGACCCCGGCCACCGAGTCGAGGTACGCGATGACGGCGTAGATGGCCAGCGCGTCGTGTGGGGCGAGGCCGGCGTACATCGCCTGGAAGGAGAAGATCCGTCGGGTGCGCGGGTCCCGGAAGAACTGATCGATCTTGGTCTGGAGTCGACGGAAGGCACCCGTGGCGACGAGTTTGAGCAGGTTGCCGGTGAGCAGGTCGGTGGGGGCGTCGAGATTGCGCTCGATGAAGTCGGCCCGCTCCAGTCGCCACAGGTTTCGGGCGAAGTCGACGAACCGCAGGTAGCCGTCGGCCTCCCGGGGCCCGCAGACCCGGGAGATCTCCGCCGCCATCGCAGTGGTGTCGGTGAGCACGTCGAGCGTGGAGCCGTCCGGGTAGTAGGCGCGGTAGGCCGGGTCGAGCGGCATCAGATCGAGCCAGTCGGTCAGCTCCTCGCCGACCGCTGCGAGCGCCTCGGCGATCAGGTCGGGCATGGTGAGCACCGTGGGGCCGGTGTCGAACTCGTAGCCGTCGACGCTGAGTCGACCGGCCCGCCCGCCCGGCACCGCCTCGCGTTCCAGCACTGTCACCTGGCGTCCACTGCCCGCCAGGTGCAGCGCGCAGGCCAGGCCGCCGAGGCCGGCCCCGACGACGACCACCTGATCAGTACGCCCGTCAACGGTCCGCACCGATGACCACCTCTCTGGAGACCGGGAAACCTCGGGAGTTTCCCGACGCTCGCTGTGCAGGGAGCCCATCATGCCCTCCGGTGGGTGGCGGCGGTCGCGAGGCCGACAAGCGCGGTGCGGGCGGTCTCGTCGATGGCTACCGCGTCGAGCGCGGCCAGCGCCTCCTCGACCCGTTCGTCGATCATCCGCTCGATCCGTCGTACGGCGCCGGTGTCGACCACCACCTCGGCGAGCCGGGCGATCTCCGGCGCGTCGGCCGGCCGGCCGACGCCGTCGAGTGCTCGCAACTGCGTCGGGGTGGCCAACTCCCGGGCCAGTACGAGCAGCGCTGTCGGTTTGCCCGTTCGCAGGTCGTCGCCGGCCGGCTTGCCGGTGGTGGTCGGGTCGCCGAAGACGCCGAGCAGGTCGTCGCAGAGCTGAAAGGCCTCGCCGACGGCGAGACCGTAGCGGGAGTACGCGGCGTCCAGCGTGCTGTCCCCGCCGATGCCGGCCAGACTGGCACCGAAGAGCAGTGGTCGTTGCACGGTGTAGCTGGCGGTCTTGTACCGGGCCACCCGGAGCGCCCGGTCCACCGACCAGCTGTCCGGGTCGGTCTCGCCGAGGACGTCGAGGTACTGCCCGGCGACCGTCTCCACCCGCATCCGGTCGTAGCCGTGTCGCACCTGGAGCAGCCGGTCCGCCGGCAGCTCGGCGAGGGCCAGCAGTTGGTCGGCCCAGACCATGCAGAGGTCGCCGATGAGCACGGCGACCGCCTCGCCGAAGCGCCCGGAGTCGCCGTTGCGGCCCGCTGCGGCGTGCTGGGTGGCCACCGCCACGTGCGCGGTGGGTCGGCCGCGTCGGGTGGCGGAGGCGTCCATCACGTCGTCGTGCACGAGCGCGAAGGTGTGCAGCAACTCCAGGGTGGCAAGTGCGGGCAGCACCGGGGTGACGGGCATGTCGCCACCGACCGCGCCACGCCAGCCCCAGTAGGCGAATGTGGGCCGGACCCGCTTGCCGCCGGAGAGGACACAGTCGCGGGCGATGGCGGCGAAGCCGCCCATCGCGGGGTCGATAGCGGATAGGGCGTCGACCTCGGCGGTCAGGAACTCGGCAAGCGTGTTGTCGACGGCCGTGACGATGTCACGCGTGTAGGCGGCCAGTACGGCAGCGATCGGGTCGTCTCCACCGACCGGCTGCTCAGGCACCACGCGAAGGAGGTTACCCGTTGGTCCGTCGCTGGCCATGCCGCCGAGCGTACCCTAAGGTCTCAAGTTGCGTCGATTGGTGCGTCGAATCAGAGGAGGGGCCGGTGGACCTGGATCTCGCCGCTGCCTACGACAGATGCCGTGAGCTGCACAAACGTCATGGCCGCACCTACTATCTCGCCACCCGGCTGCTGCCCGCATGGAAACGGCGGCATGTGCACGCTTTATATGGGTTCACCCGCTACGCCGACGAGATCGTCGATCAGACCGACGCCCTGCCTCCGGCCGAGCGCGCGGCCCGGTTGGACGACTGGGGTGGACGGTTCGTCGCCGGGCTGCACGGTGCGCCGGTGCGCGACCCGCTGCTGCCCGCGGTGCTGCACACCATCGCCGTGTTCGACCTCGACCGGGAGGACTTCGCCTCGTTCCTCAAGAGCATGGCGATGGACCTGACCGTCACCTCCTACCGCACCTACGATCACCTGCTGGACTACATGGAGGGATCGGCGGCGGTCATCGGCACGATGATGCTGCCCATCCTGGGCAGCTCCGCTCCGGCGGCGGCCCGCGAGCCGGCCCGGCAGCTCGGCTTCGCGTTCCAGCTGACCAACTTCATCCGGGACGTCGGCGAGGACCTGGCCCGGGGGCGGACGTACCTGCCCGACGAGGACCTGGCCGCCTTCGGCGTGACGCGGGAGGACCTGTTCGCCTGTCACGCCGCCGGGCGGGCCAGCGGGCCGGTGCGTGAGCTGATCCGGTACGAGGTGACCCGCGCCCAGGCGCACTACCTCGCCGCGGCGCCGGGCGTGGTCCTGCTCGACGGTGCCTCGCAGGCCTGCATCCGCACCGCGTACCTGCTCTACGGCGGGATCCTGGACGAGGTGGCCGCGCAGGACTACGACGTCTTCGCCCGCCGCGCCACGGTGCCGCAGCGACGCCGGCTGGGCGTGGCCACCCGTGCCCTGCTGACCCCGGCCGGCAGCCCGGTCGCCGTGCCCGGACCGCCGGTGCGGTGAGCGGGCGTACCGCTGTCGTGCTGTTCACCCGCGACCTGCGGGTGCACGACCACCCGGCGCTGGCGACCAGCTGCGCCGCCTTCGACCGCGTGGTGCCGCTCTACGTGCTGGACCCGACGCTCGCGGAGCTGTCGCCGAACCGCACCCGCTTCCTGCACCAGAGCCTCGCCGCGCTCCGCGCGGCGCTGCGCGGGCTCGGCGGTGACCTGGTGCTGCGGCACGGCGACCCGGTGGCCGAGACGATCCGGCTGGCCGGTGAGGTGGGTGCCGAGGCCGTCGCGCTCTCCGCCGACGTCTCCCGGTACGCGGCCCACCGGGCGCAACGCCTGCGGGCCGAGTGTGACAGGCATCGGCTGCACCTGCGGTTCTTCCCCGGCCTGACGGTGGTCGAGCCGGGGGAGCTGACCCCGGGTGGTGGTGACCACTATCGGGTGTTCAGTCCGTACCACCGGGCGTGGAGCGCCAGGCGGTGGCGGGAGGAACTGTCGGCGCCGACCACAGTGGTGCTGCCGGCCGGGGTGCCGGTCGGGCGCTTCCCCGCGCTGCCGGCGGGCGACTCGCCGGATGTGGTGACCGGCGGGGAGGACGAGGCACGGCAGCGGTTGGCCCGGTGGCTGCCCGACGTCGTGCGCTACGGCGACCGTCACGACGACATGGCCGGCGACGCCACCTCCCGGCTCAGTCCGTACCTGCGCTTCGGCTGCCTCTCGCCGCTGACCGTGGCCAACACCATCGACGACCGGGAGTCCCCGTTCGTCCGTCAGCTCTGCTGGCGGGACTTCTACCACCAGGTGACCGCCGCCTTCCCCGAGCTGCCCCGCAAGGCGTACCGGCGCCGCGCGACCGAGCACTGGCGCTACGACGAGCAGGCCCTCACCGCCTGGGCCGAGGGTCGTACCGGTCTGCCGATCGTCGACGCCGGCATGCGTCAGCTCCGGGCGCAGGGTTGGTTGCACAACCGGGCCCGACTGATCACCGCCGGCTATCTGACGAAGACCCTCGGGCTGGACTGGCGGGACGGGCAGGCGGTCTACTTCCGGTGGCTGCTCGACGGCGACATCGCCGACAACTCGGGCAACTGGCAGTGGGTCGCCGGCACCGGCAACGACACCAGGCCGTACCGGGGTTTCAACCCGGTGCGGCAGGCCGAGCGGTACGACCCCGACGGGGCGTACGTGCGGCGCTGGGTGCCTGAACTGGCGTCGGTGGGAGGCGGTGCGGTGCACCAGCCGTGGCGGCTGCCGGAGGCGCTGCGCCGCACGCTCGACTATCCGCCACCGCTGGAACCACCGGGCGACACCCCGGTCTGGTTGCGCTGAGCTGATCCGCGTGCCGGGTGGCCGAGGACGGACCGGTGCGCGATGCTGGCGACATGGCGGAGCCGGAACATGTGGACGTGGTGGTGATCGGGCTCGGCGTCGGCGGTGAGGAGGTGGCCGGCCGGCTCGCGGAGGCTGGGCTCACAGTGGTCGGTGTCGAACGCGACCTGGTCGGCGGGGAGTGCCCGTACTGGGGCTGTATCCCGAGCAAGATGATGATCCGGGCGGCGAACGCGGTCGCCGAGGCCCGCCGGGTCGACGGTCTCGGCGGCACCGCGCAGGTCACCCCGGACTGGGCGCCGGTGGCGAAGCGGATCCGCGCGGAAGCCACCGACGACTGGGACGACCGGGTGGCGGTGCAGCGGTTCACCGACAAGGGTGGGCGTTTCCTACGCGGCAGCGGCCGGATCGACGGTCCGGGCCGGGTACGGGTCGGCGACCAGGTCTTCCAGGCCCGCCACGGCATCGTGCTGGGCACCGGCACCCGCCCGTCGGTGCCGCCGGTGGACGGGCTGGCGGAGACCCCGTACTGGACCAACCGGGCGGCCATCGAGGTCGAGGAACTGCCCGCCTCGCTGCTGGTGCTGGGTGGTGGAGCGATCGGGCTGGAACTGGCCCAGGTGTTCGCCCGCTTCGGCGTCCGGGTCACAGTGGTCGAGGCGCTCGACCGGGTCCTTGCCGTCGAGGAGCCGGAGTCGTCCGAGGCTGCCGCCGCCGCGTTGCGGGCCGACGGGGTGGAGATCCACACCGGGGTCAGGGCCGCCCGGGTCGAGCACGGTCCCGCAGGCTTCACCCTGCGCGGCACCGAAGGTCAGGAGTTCACCGCCGAGCGGCTGCTGGTGGTGACCGGCCGCCGCGCCCACCTCGACGAGCTGGGGCTGGACACGGTCGACGTCGACGCGAGCGGGCGGTACCTGCAGGTGAACGACAGGCTGCACGTCACCGACGGGATCTGGGCGGTCGGCGACGTGACAGGCGAGGGTGCGTTCACTCACGTCGCGATGTACCAGGCCGCCATCGTGGTCGCCGACGTGCTCGACCACGTACGACGCGCGCAGGGCGGTGCGGACCCGAGTGGTACGGCCAGCGTGGTCGGTGGCGCGGTCGGCGCGGCAAGCTCGTTGTCCGCGACCGGATCGGCCGGTTCGGCAGGATCGGTACTGCGCGCGGACTACCGGGCGCTGCCCCGGGTCACCTTCACCGATCCGGAGATCGGCGCGGTCGGCCTCACCGAGCAGCAGGCCCGGGAACGCGGGATCAACGTGCAGGTCGGCTTCACCCGGCTGGCGTCGTCGACCCGAGGCTGGATCCACCGCACCGACGAGGTCGGCTTCATCAAGCTCGTCGCCGACGCCGACCAGGGGGTGCTGATCGGGGCCACCTCGGCCGGCCCGGCCGGCGGCGAGGTGCTGTCAGCTCTGGTCGTGGCCGTGCACGCGGCCGTCCCGCTGACCCAGCTCCGGCACATGATCTACGCCTACCCCACCTTTCACCGGGCAATCTCGGACGCGCTGCACAATCTGGGCCGGTGACTGACAAGAAGGCGTCACGCGACGACAGGATGCTGTTCTGTTTTTGCAGCGTTGCGGCGTAGGATTGCGGCCGTGACAAAACGACTGACCGAGGTCGCCCGCAAGGCGGGTGTCAGCGAGGCCACAGTGAGTCGGGTGCTCAACGGCCGCGACGGTGTGGCCGAGGCGACCCGGACGGCGGTGCTCACCGCCCTGGACGTGCTCGGCTACGAGCGACCGAGCAAGCTGCGCGGCGAACGCGCCCGGCTGGTCGGGCTGGTGCTGCCCGAGCTGCAGAATCCGATCTTCCCGGCGCTCGCCGAGGTGGTCACCGGCTCGCTGGCCCAACGCGGCTTCACCCCGGCGCTGTGCGCCCGCACCATAGGTGGCGTCTCCGAGTCCGCGTACGTCGAGATGCTGCTGGACCACCAGGTCTCCGGCGTCATCTTCGCCGGTGGGTCGTACGCGCTTGCCGACGCGTCGCACGAGCACTACCGCCGGCTGACCGACCGTGGGCTGCCGGTGGTGCTGGTCAACGCGGGAGTCGACGAACTCGGCTTCCCCCGGGTCTCCACCGACGACGCGGTAGCGGTGGAGCAGGCGTACGGTCACCTGCGCTCGCTGGGGCATGAGCGGATCGGCCTGGTGCTCGGGCCCGAGGACCACGTGCCGTCGCGGCGGAAGGTGAACGCTATGCACCGGGTTGCCGGCTGGGTCGACGGGACCGAGTGGGTGGAGCGTTCCAGCTTCTCGATGGAGGGCGCCCGGGTCGCGGCGACCAAGCTTGTCGAGCGGGGGGTCACCGGGATCATCTGCGCCAGTGACGTGCTGGCCCTGGGTGCCATCCGCGCGGTGCGCCGGCTCGGCCGTTCGGTGCCCGACGACGTCTCGGTGGTCGGCTATGACGACTCCGCGTTCATGACCTGCACCGATCCGCCGCTGACCACGGTCCGGCAGCCGATCGAGACGATGGGGCAGGCGGCCGTGGACCTGCTTGTCACCCAGATCGAGGGCGGCGGTGTGCTCACCGACGAGCTGCTCTTCGAGCCCGAACTGGTGGTGCGCGGCTCCACCGCGCCCACGCCGCGCCGCTGACGTCCGGCGGCAACGACCGGCTGCGGATCCGACAGCTCCGTACCGCAGCCGCCGCCCTGATGGGCCGCCCCCTCTCGTCGCACTGACCTGGCGTTTCCGGCCGTCGACCGCTGCCCGCGGTCGGCGGCCGTTTCGTCGTGGCCGTGCGCCCGCGCGACGTCCACTCAGGCCCATCGGTGGCGGAACCCTCCTCCGGTCGTTATCTGACGATGCCCAGTCGCTTACTTGCAAGAAAAAATCTAAAGCTTGCTGGATTGAGTCGCCGTCGTTACAGTGACTCCACTCACACCTGGCCTCCTTGAGGTAACGGAGGGTCAGGGCAGAACGCGGCCACCGACAAGTAGCAGGGCATCGCGGCGGAGGACACCGACCGCCGATCACCGACTTCACCTAGACACCCGTTCCCGAAGGGATGGACAGATGTCCGTACCGCAGTACCGGAAGGCAGCGGCGTTGACGCTCGTCGCCGGTCTGGGGCTCGGCCTCGCGGCCTGCTCCACCAAGAGCGACGACGCCAGCGGCGACGCGAGCGGCAAGGTCACCATCACCGTCGACTGCCAGCCGGTCGGCGCCCAGAAAGAGCTGCTGCAGAACTGGAACGCCGACGTCGCCGAGTTCCAGCGGCTCAACCCCGACATCGTCGTCAAGAGCGTGAGCGTCGGCGAGCAGTGCAACAACCCACCGGACTTCACCGCCCGGCTGGCCGGCGGCACCGTGACCGACGTCTTCTACGGGTACATGACCGATCTCCAGCAGGTGCTCGACTCCGGCCAGGCGATGGACATCACCGAGTACGCCAGCAAGGACACGATCCCCACCTGGGACAGCGTGGATCCGGCGCTCAAGGAGGTCTTCTCCGACGACGGGAAGCTCTACGCCGTGCCGGTGAAGAACTACTCGATGGGCCTGGTCTACAACAAGGTGCTGTTCCAGCGGGCGGGTCTCGACGTGAACAACCCGCCGAAGACGTGGACGGAGGTCCGGGACGCGGCCAAGAAGATCGCCGCGCTCGGCGACGGCATCGCCGGCTACGCGGAGTACAGCGCCGGCAACACCGGCGGCTGGCACTTCACCGCCCTGCCCTACGCGCAGGGCGGCCAGGTGCTGACCGCCGACGGCAGCAAGGCCGACTTCAACAACGCCCTGGGCCGGCAGGTCCTCCAGAACCTCAGGGACATGCGCTACGGCGACGACAGCATGGGCGATCGCCAGCTGCTCCAGTGGGGCGACCTGTTGACGAACGCGGGCGCCGGCAAGGTCGGCATGTTCATCGGCGCGCCGGACGCGACCCAGGCGATCGTCAGCCAGTTCCAGGGCAGGTTCGAGGACTGGGCGATGGGTCCGCTGCCCGGCCAGGACGGTCCGGCCAAGGGCACGCTCGGCGGCGGTGAGGGCTACTTCTTCAAGAAGGACCTCACCCCGGAGCAGGTCCGCGCCGGTCTCAAGTGGATCGCGTACCAGAAGCTCACGCCCGGGAAGGGGCAGCTCGACTACGCCCGGTCCAAGCCGCAGAACTATCCGGTCGGTCTGCCGCAACCGCTGCTGTTCACGAACGGCAGCGAGGCCCAGCGGCAGGAACTGGAGCTGCGCAAGGCGAACGCCAACGTCGACACCACGAACTTCGCGAACTTCGAGGCGAACCCGGTCCCGATCAAGGGTGAGCCGCGCAACGCGCAGGCGATCTACGCGGTGCTGGACGCGGTGATGTCCGGAGTGCTGACGAACCCGGACGCGAACATCGACACGCTGCTCAAGACCGCCGAGGAGAAGGTCAACAAGCTCCTCGCCGCCGAGCGTTGAGTGCTGGGGCGGGGGCGGCGATCCGGCCCCCGCCCCGACCGCGCTCGTCGTCCGGTCATCCACCCACAGGAGTCGTCTTGACGATCACCACCGCCCCCGGGGCTGTCAGAGCAGCGGACCGCCCCACACCGTCGCCCCCGGCCGGCGCGCGGCGGACCAGCCTCGGCCGCAAGGTACGCGACAACCTCACCGGACACACGTTCCTGATCGGTGCGGTGCTCTGCTTCGCGGTCTTCTCCTGGTACCCGATGGTCCGCGGCGTCGTCATGAGCTTCCAACGGACCCGGCGTGGTGAGACCACCTGGGTCGGCTGGGACAACTACCTCCGGATCCTCGACGACCCCAGCTTCTGGACCGCCTGGCAGAACACCTTCTACTTCACAGGCCTCGCGCTCGTCCTCGGGTACGCGGTGCCGTTCTTCGTGGCGATCCTGCTCAACGAGTTCCGGCACGCCCGGGGGTACCTCCGGATCCTGGTCTATCTGCCGGTGATGCTGCCCCCCGCCTCTGCGCTGTTCCTGTTCAAGTTCTACGCGTACGACCCCAGCGACGCGGGGCTGTTCAACGCGATCCTCAAGGCACTGGGCCTACCGACGGCGCAGTGGATGCAGTCGCCGGAGATGACGATGCCGGCGATGGTGCTCGCCTCGACCTGGATGAACATGGGCAGCGCGGTGCTGATCTACCTGGCCGCGTTGCAGAACATCCCCGGCGAGCTGTACGAGGCGGCCGAGCTGGACGGCGCGGGGATCTGGCGACGGATCCGGCACGTCACCATCCCGCAGACCCGACTGATTCTCGCGCTGCTGGCGATGCTCCAGATCGTCGCCACCATGCAGCTCTTCATCGAGCCGCTGATCCTGGCCAACGGCGCGGGCGCGGAGGACTCGGCGACCTCGGTCGCGTACCTCATCTACCAGCACGGGTTCTTCCAGAACGACCTCAACGGCGCTGCAGCACTCGGCGTGATCATGCTCGTGGTGCTTGCCGGCTTCTCCGCCGCCTACCTGCGGCTCACCGCGAAACAGGACTAGGAGGAGGCCACCCGTGGCACAGGACACCGGAACCCGGACCCTCATCTCCCAGGCCCAGCTCCGGCGCGGGCGCGGTAGGGCCGTCTACTGGACGCTGCTCGCCGTTGTGATCATCGGGTTCACGCTCGTCTTCCTCGGGCCGCTCTACTGGATGGTCACCGGCGCGCTCAAGTCCGGCCAAGAGATCGCGCAGACCCCACCGTCGCTGATCCCACAGGACCCGCAGTGGCAGAACTACGCCGATGCCTGGCACAACCTGGACCTGGCCAAGCTGCTGTTCAACACCTTCTACTACGCGACCGGCGCGGTGCTGTTCCAACTGGTCTTCGACACCGCGGCGGCGTACTCCCTGTCGAAGCTCCGGCCGGTCCTCGGCAACGTGATCCTCGGCATGATGCTGGCGACCCTGATGATCCCGGCGATGGTCCTCATCGTCCCGCAGTACGTGACCGTGATCGACCTGCCGATCCTGCACATCAACCTGCTCGACTCGCCGTTCGCGATCTGGCTTCCCCTGGTCGCCAACGCGTTCAACATCTTCCTGCTGAAGAGGTTCTTCGACTCGATTCCGGAGGATCTGATGGCGGCGGCCCTGATGGACGGGGCGACGCCGCTGCGCACGCTCTGGTCGGTCGTCCTGCCGATGTCGCGGCCGATTCTCGGCGTCGTCTCGATCTTCGCGGTGACCGCGGTCTGGAAGGACTTCCTCTGGCCGAAGCTGGTCATGCCGTCGCCCGAGACCCGCACGGTCAGCGTGGGGATCTACGCCTTCGCCGGCGGTACGCCGATGAACGTGGTGATCGCCGCGTCGGTGATCGCCGCGATACCGACAGTCGTCATCTTCCTGGTCTTCCAACGGAACATCATGTCCGGTCTCACCACGGGCGGTCTCAAGGGATGACCCCCGAACCCAGAAAGCAGGTGCGCGTGTCCGCAGCAGACGGTGGTCCGTGGTGGCGGGGAGCGGTGATCTACCAGGTGTATCCGCGCAGTTTCGCCGACGGCGACGGTGACGGCATCGGCGACATCGCCGGCATCCGATCCCGGCTCAGCTACCTGTCGGCGCTCGGTATCGACGCCATCTGGTTCAGCCCCTGGTATCCGTCCCCGATGGCCGACGCCGGCTACGACGTCGCCGACCACCGCGACATCGACCCCGTCTTCGGCAGCCTGGCCGAGGCGGAGGCGCTGATCGCGGAGGCGCATGCCCTCGGCATCAGGACGATCGTCGACGTGGTGCCGAACCACTGCTCCGACGCGCACCCGTGGTTCCAGGCGGCCCTGGCCGGTGGCCCGGGAGCAGCCGAGCGGGACCTGTTCTGGTTCCGGCCCGGGTGCGGCCCGAGCGGTGACCAGCGACCGACCGACTGGGTGGGCGAGTTCGGCGGACCGACCTGGACCCGGACCACGAACCCGGACGGCACACCAGGCGACTGGTACCTGCACCTCTTCGCCCCCGAACAGCCGGACCTCAACTGGGATCACCCCCGGGTACGTGCCGAGTTCGAGGACATCCTGCGGTTCTGGTTCGACAGGGGCGTGGACGGCATCCGGATCGACTCCGCCGGACTGCTGGTCAAGGACGCCACGCTGCCCGAGATCGTGGCGGACCGGCCGCACCCGTTCCACGACGTCGACGGGGTACACGAGATCTACCGGGACTGGCGGCGGATCGCCGACGCGTACCCCGGCGACCGGGCCCTGATCGGGGAGGTGTGGTTGCCGGACCGGCAGCGGTTCGCCAGGTACCTGCGCCCGGACGAACTGCACGCCGCGTTCAACTTCGACTTCCTTGGCTGTGCCTGGGACGCCGCAGCGCTCCGCGAGAGCATCGACGGCACGCTGAACGCCCACGCGCCGGTCGGGGCACCCGCCACCTGGGTCCTCTCGAACCACGACGTCACCCGGCACGTCACCCGGTACGGGCGGGCGGACACCACGTTCAGCTTCGCGGCCAAGCGTGAGGGCATCCCGACCGACCTGGAGCTGGGTACCCGCCGTGCCCGGGCCGCCGCACTGCTGTCGCTGTCGCTGCCCGGCGCCGCGTACGTCTACCAGGGCGAGGAACTCGGCCTCTGGGAGGTCGAGGACATCCCGCACGGGCTACGGCAGGACCCGATGTTCTTCCGTTCCGGCGGGGTCGACCCGGGCCGCGACGGCTGCCGGGTACCGCTGCCGTGGTCGGGCGACGCGCCGCCCTTCGGTTTCAGTCCCGACGACGCGAGCCGCGTGCCGTGGCTGCCCCAACCCGCCGACTGGAAGGACCGCACGGCCCGGGCACAGGCCGGTGACCCGCACTCGATGCTGGAGCTGTACCGGGCGGCTATCGCGTTACGGCGTACCGAGGTGGCGCTCGGCGACGGTGCGCTCACCTGGTTGCCGGCACCCGACGGCGTACTGGCGTTCCGCCGGGAGCCCGGCTTCACCTGTCTGGTCAACCTCTCCGGCGCGTCGGTGCCGCTGCCACCGCACACCCGGAAGCTGCTGGCCAGCGGCCCACTCGACGACGACCGGCTACCCCCCGACACCGCCATCTGGCTGCGCACCCCACCCCATCCCCACAACCCCCGCGATCTTGCGCTTTCGGTCCCCGCATCACGGACATAAGCCGTATCTGAGCGACCAGAAGTGCAAGATCGGGGGGGCCGAGGGGCCGAGGGGCCGGGGGGCGGGGTGTCAGGGGGTGTTGGGGCGGGTGGGGCGGGTGGTGAAGCGGGCGACGCCGGCGGGGGTGTCGGCGGCCAGGGAGGGGAGGCCGTAGGTCAGTTCGGTGGCCAGGGCCTGCGGCTCGGGTTGGGCGGCGGTGGCCAGGACCGAGGCGCGGTCGTTGCGCAGGCAGGTCTGCGGATGCTCGGCGATCTCGGCGGCCAGCCGCTCGGCCGCCGCCCGGGACTCGCCCGGCTCGACCATCCGGTTGACCAACCCCATGGCGTACGCCTCCTCGGCCGGTACCGCACGCCCGGTGAGGATCAGGTCCATCGCCCGGCTCTCGCCGATCAGCCGGGGCAACCGGACCGTCCCGCCGTCGATGAGCGGCACCCCCCACCGTCGGCAGAAGACGCCAAGCACCGCGTCGGACTCGGCGACCCGCAGATCGCACCAGAGCGCCAGCTCCAGCCCGCCGGCCACCGCGTACCCGGAGATCGCGGCGATCACCGGCTTGCCGAGGACCATCCGGGTCGGACCCATCGGACCGTCCCCGTCCGGCTCGACCCGGTTGCCGCTCGGCGTACCGATGGCCTTCAGGTCGGCGCCCGAGCAGAACGTGCCGCCGGCGCCCCAGAGCAACGCCACCGCCGCCGTCGGATCCGCGTCGAAGGCCCGGAAGGCGTCGGCGAGCGCCCGGGCGGTAGGCCCGTCGACCGCGTTGCGGACCTCCGGCCGATCCAGGATCACAGTCGTCACCGGGCCGTTCCGTTCCACCCGTACCGTCATCCGGTCAGCATGCCCCGCCGTCGCCCGGCTGGCCATTCGTCCCCGGCGACCGGTTTGCGACGGCGTACCACGGGAAGTCGTTGCTCGTGCGAGCGTTGTTGACGAAGATCGAGCAAGCCGCCGGCCTCGACCGGTTCGGTGACCGGTTGCAGCAGACGGTGCAGGGTGTGCTGCGCCCGCAGCGGGTCCGCGACCTGTTGCACGGAGTCTGGCTGGGCCACCCGCTGCACCCGGCGATGGTGCAGCTGCCTGTCGGCGCGTGGATCAGCACGGCGGTGCTGGACCTGATGCCGGGGCAGCGCAGGGCGGCGACCACCCTGACCGCGGTCGGCACCCTGAGCGCGCTGCCGGCGGCGGTCGCCGGGCTGAACGACTGGGCGGGGCTCTCCCGCGACCAGCGTCGGGTCGGCCTGGTGCACGCCGCGTCGAACACCGTCGGCTTGGCGCTCTACGGCGCTTCGCTGGCCGCGCGGCTGTCCGGCCGGCACGGACTCGGGCGTACCCTCGGCTGGCTCGGCCTCGGCGCTGCCGGCGCCGGGGCTTATCTCGGCGGGCACCTGGCGTACAAGCAGGGTGCCCAGGTGAACGTGAGTGTCTCCGATCTGCATCTGATCAGTGAGGGCTGGCATCCGGTGGCGGAGATGACAAGCCTGCCGCAGCGGGAACTCGTCACCCGAAAGGTCGACGACGTGTCGGTGATCCTCTACCGGCACGGTGACGACGTGACCGTCATGTTGGAGCGTTGCCCGCACCAGAGTGGCCCGCTCGGCGAGGGCGAGGTACGCGAGATCGACGGGCATGCGTGCGTGGTGTGCCCGTGGCATGGCAGCACCTTCCGACTCAACGGCGGCGAGGTGGTGCACGGCCCGTCCCCCAACGACCAGCAGGTCCTACCGACCCGGATCGTCAACGGCCGTCTGGAGACCCGACTGCCCTGACCCGGATCTCCACCTCCCGGATTCGTGGCAGTGGCGGTGGTCAGTGGTCGGCGTGTCGGCCACTTCGGCTGCCACACATCGCCGGGTGTCAGTCCTTGCGGTGCCGGCCGATGGGCAGCTCGCGGGGGATGGTGAGGGGCGGGTGGTGGCGGGTGCCGGTGCGGGCGGTGGCCGGTCGGCGGCGCAGGCCGAGCACCGCGCCGATCTGCGCGCCGACGATGCTGGCCACGGCCAGCACGGCGGAGACGGCGAGTGGACGGTTCACCCGGTCGGGCTCGCCGGCCCGGGCCGCACCCACCGTCACCACCGGTGCCTGCTCCTGAGCCGTCTCGGCCGGCTCCGGCTGCCGCCCTTCGGGACTGGCCGAGGCGGGACCGGCCGGCGCGGTGGTGGCCGATCCCGGTCGCCTGGTCGGGTCACCTGGCAGTTCCACCGCCTCACCTGACCGTTCCACCGAGTCGCCAGGCTTGGCCGGGGTCGGGCGGCTCTGCTCGGTGCGCTCCGGTCCGGGGGCGGGCCGGGGCTTCGGTGCCACCAGCCGGCCGGTGGCGTGTGACCGGGCGCCCTGGTCGTGCGCCTCGGCAGGAAGCTTGATGAGCTGGCCGGGGTGGATCTGGTCCGGGTCACGCAGCTTGTTGAGCGCGGCCAACCGGTGGTAGTCGTCGAAGTCGTCGAGATATCGATCGGCGACCCCGCCCAGGTAGTCGCCCTTGGCGACCCGGTAGACCTGTGCGTCGGCGGGGGCACCGAGCCGATCCGCCCGCACGGCTTCCGCTGGCCCGGTGGTCGCCGGAGCTGCCATCGCGGGAGTCGGCGCGAACGCGACGGTGGCCGCAGGTCCTCCGCCGTACGCAGTCGTGCCGTACGCGGTGGTGGCGGCGGTGGCGGCGGGGCTGGCGGCGAGGATCAGCGCGACCGACCCGACGAGCGCGGCGGCGGCCCGCTGCTGCCGCCCCATGCCCGGCAACCGGGGAGCGGGCCGGTCCAACGCCTGCGCCCCCAGTTCCACGAGCACCGACAGGGCGAAGGTGGCCCAGCCGAACCAGCCGGCGATGGCAAGCGCCCGCAGGAAGAGTTGCCCGTCGTCGCGGCTGGTAAGCGTGGTGCCGATCTCCGCGAGCGTGGGTACGTGGTCAGGGAGCGGGTTGCCGGCGAAGGCCAGCAGCGCGATCGGTCCGCCGACAAGCAGACCGATGAGCACGACAAGCGCACCGAAACCGCTGAGCACCCGACCGGCCCGCCGTACGGCGGTGCCACCCGATGCGGCCATGGCTACCTTCCTTCCCTAGGGAGCCCCGGTCAGCGCCCGCGCGGTCGCCTCACCGGAGACGGTGACGGTGTCTGAGAAGCCGAACAGACCGAGCGCCGCCCGGTCGTAGGTGACCTGGACGCGTACCCGGATCAGGGTTTCGCCGTCGACGACCGGGAAGTTGACGGTGTGGCCGCTGGCCCCGGCGGTGGCGAGGTAGTCCCGGACGGCACGGCGGGCCTCGCGTCGGTTGATCCGCTTCGGTCCGCCCTCGATGGCGGTGGCCCGGTCGATGGCCTGGCCGCCCGCGCGGGCCGCCTCGGCGGCCAGGTTCTCGGCGCGTTGCAGCGTCTGAAGCTGACCCGCGCCGTCGAACGCCATGCCGATGATGGCGAGCACCCCGATCAGGGCCACGGCGAGGAAGATGCTCACCCGACCTGCGTCGCCGCTTCCGGCCGTCATCCCCGGCTCCGGTAGCGGTCCAGCGGTGAGGTGAACGAGGCGGTGATCCGTTGCCCGTCCGGCATGGTCAGTGCCGGCAGCTTGATGTCGGAGTACGAGACGGTGCAGGCGATCTCGACGGTGACCGTCGCGTTCTGCCCGACGTCGCTTGTGAACGCCCGCCTGAAACTTGTGGACCGCCCGTCGACCGAGCCGCTCAAGGTCACCTGCGGGGCCCCTGAGCAGGACACCCCCCGCCAGTCGAGCTGGCTGCGGGCCGCCGCCAGGGCCTCCCGACGGGCAGTCGGGGCGTCCCGGGAGATCGAGGCGGCCCGGGCCGCGTCGTGCGCGGCGGCTTCCAGCGCCGCGTTTGCCACAGCGGTACGCCCGGCGACCCCGCCCAGCACCATCATCGCCACGAAGGCCGGTGCCAGCACCGCCACCTCGATCGAGACGGAACCCCGGCTCATGAGGGCTCGGTCCATCGTTCAGCCGTCCCGTGTGCCGTCTGCTGAACGGAGAAGCTGACCCCC
Source organism: Micromonospora andamanensis (assembly GCF_016863495.1). Classification (GTDB taxonomy): domain Bacteria; phylum Actinomycetota; class Actinomycetes; order Mycobacteriales; family Micromonosporaceae; genus Micromonospora; species Micromonospora andamanensis. The sequence goes on along the minus strand of NZ_BOOZ01000007.1, from coordinate 42,515 downwards.
GGCACCACCGAGAGAGCCTTGCCGGTCACGGTGCAGGTCACATCGGTGTCCGAGACGACGCAGCTCGGCCCCGGCTCGTCCCAGTCGACAAGCCAGTCCCCGGCGGCCCGGAGGAACCTGGCGGCGCGCTCCTCACCGGCACCCGCCGGTGCGTCGAAGAGCCGCTCCGCGTTGACTCCGCTCTGCGCGGCGTTGAGCGCTGTCGACCGGGCGACGAAGACGACGGCGACCTGGATCGAGGCGAACAGCATCACCAGGATCGCCGGCAGTGCCACCGCCAGCTCGACCGGATTGCCACCCCGCTCACCGTCGCCGGGCAGCACGCGGTGCCGGGTGGCGGCGACCACCCGGCACCAGCCGGTGGAGAGGCGACGGAACATCGATCAGGTGTCCGTGGGGTCCTGGTGGGTGGGGATGTTGTCCATCCAGTCGTTCGCCGCACCGAGGGCGGCGGCGGTCACCGCCATCGCCACGGCCACCAGGCCGAAGATGATCACGGCGGTCGGCACCGGGCTGTCGCCACGGTCGCCGCGCAGTTCGGCCAGCCGCGCCCGTAGCGCGACGTGTACGTAGGTGAGGACGGACATTCGGGGCTCCTTTACTCGGGATCGGTCTAGAGGCGGGCCAGGAACGGGTAGATGGCGAAGCCGAGCAGGACGAAGACCAGCAGCGCACCGGGGATGTCGAGCCGGCTGGTCACCCCCTCGGCCCGGGCCAGGTTGTCGGTGCGGATCTGGTCGCGCAGCGAGTCGGCCCGGCTGCGCAGGGTCTCGTGCACCTGTGCGCCCTCACTGCCGGAGGAACGCATGATGGCGCCGACATCGCCCAACTCGGGAATGCCGATCTGGTCGGCGAGATCGCGCAGCTCGTCCCAGGGCGAGTGCATCTGCATCTGGGCCATCCGCAGTGCCTCGGAGATCCGGTCGAAGACCCAGCCCTCGCAGATCGCGGCGGCCCGTTCCAGCGACTGCACCGGGCCGTGCGCCGCGGACAACTGCAACGCGACGAGGTCGAGGTAGGTGCAGACGGCCTGGCGGAACTCGTCCCGCGCGGCGTCGGCCTTGGCCAGCACCGACCGGTGCGCCACAAGTGCGCAGAGCAGCGCCAGGCCGAGGCTGCCCAGCACCGGTACGGCCAGCGGCAGCGCGACGCCGACGGTGAAGAGGGTGACGCTGAGCAGCGCGGGAGCGGAGAGTCCGATCAGGGCGGACAGCAGCAGGGAGAGGGCGTACTGCTCGGGGGTGCGGTCGAGCAGGGCCAGTTGCCGATGCGGTGGGCGCAGCCAGCGGGCCAACCCGGTGAGCCAGTCCAGCCGCCGGTCGGTGGGACCGGTGCGGGTGGCCCCCGGCGGCTGGTGCAGTCGGCGCAGCGCCGGACCGAGCGCCGGGGTCGCCGGCACCAGCTCGCGGACCACCAGGAACACGCCGAGGCCGAGCGTGGCACCGGCCACCACCGCGAGGGTGAGATGCAGGTTCACGCCACCACCTCGCCCGGGTCGGGGGCCGGCAGGAACCGGGCCGGTCGGGGCGGCTGGCTCATCGACCGCACCCAGGCCAGCAGCGCCACGAAGGCGGCACCGAGAACCCCCATCACCACCTGCCCGAACGGGGTGTCGTACGGCTGCACGTATTCGCGGTTGAGCAGTCCGTACGCGATGGTGGCAAGCGTCATGCCGGTGAGGAAGCGCACCGCGAAGCGGGGCTGGGTGCGCTTGGCCTCGATCTCCCGGCGGGTCGCCACCTCGGCCGCCGCGGCCGAGGCGATCGAGCCGAGCACGTCGCCGAGGCGCTCGCCCCGGTCGGTGAGGTGCAGGATCAGGGCCGCGACCACCTGGTCGCAGACCGGGTCGCCGATATCGTCGGCGAAGGCCAGCAGGGCGGAGCGGGCCAGCCAACCGGCCTGGAGCCGGGCGGCGAGCAGGCGTACCTCCTCCTGGATCTCCTCCGGGGCGGTGGTGACCGTGCCGATGATCGCCTGCTGGAGCCCCTGCCCGGTGGCGGAGACGTCCTTCAGCCGACGGGTCCACTCGCCGACCGCCTCGATCCGGGCGATGGCCCGCTGCTCGGCCCGGCCGACCGAGAACAGCCACGGGGTGCCCGGCACCGCCACCGCGACCAGCAGGCCGACCACGGGCAGACCGGTCAGCAGGAAGGCCAGCGCACCGGCGACCACCGCACCCACCAGCAGTGACTTGTGTGCCCGCTGCTCGCGGGCCGTGCTGCCGGAGCCACGCCAGAGCCGCCCGAGACCCGGGCCCGCCCCGGGTGCCCGGCCGGGCGGGCGGCGGGTGCCGACGAGCGCGACGACCGCCAGCACCAGGCCGGCCACGCAGGCCGCGCCGGAGACCAGGGCGATCAGCTCGATGTTCGTACGCACCGGCTCACCGCCGACCGAGTCGGGTCTGCCGGGGCCGGCGCCAGGCACCCTGCCCCGCCTCGATCCAGCGGCTCAGCAACCGGGCGTCGTAGCCCACCCGCAACAGCTGCTCCCGGACCCGTTCCGGCAGGTGCCGGGGGACCGCCCGGCCGTCGGGGCCGGGACCGAACACCTGCGTGGTGGTGATCCGGCTGCTCTCGCCGACGCCCAGCACCTCTTCGACGTGCGAGACGAAGCGGTGCTTGCGCCCGCCGATGCCTGTCTCGTCGTCGACTGTGACGTAGACGATCAGGTCGAGTGCGTTGCCGGCCATCCGACGGGCCTGGTCGACTGTCATCTCCCGGCCGTGGGCCAGCGCCAACTCGATGATCCGCTCGCTCACCCCGGCCGGGGTACGGGCGTGGATCGTGCACATCGACCCTCGGCTGGTGGTCATCGCCTGGAGCATCGGCACGATCTCCCGGGAGCGGACCTCGCCGACGATGATCCGCAGCACGCCCATCCGCAACGAGACCGGGATGAGGTCGGCGATGCTGACCTCGCCGGCGGGTCGACCGTCGGGTCCGCGTTCGCCGTGCCCCTCCCGGGCCTCGAAGCTCATCACCGCCCGGTGCCGCTCGCCCCGGCGGGCCGGGAGCAGTTCCCGACTCTCCTCCAGCAGCACGTACGGCTCGTCCGGCGGGATCTCGCTCATCATCGCCCGGATCACGGTCGTCTTACCGGCGCCGGCCAGCCCGGCGACCATGATGTTCAACCCGGCCCGCATCGATGCCCGGAGGAAGTCCCGCAGCAGCGGGTCGATCATCTCGTCCAGGTCGCCCCGGCCACCGGCCAGGTCGTCGAGGGTCACGTCGAGGGTGTTGTGCTTGCGGATCACCGCGTACGGGCGGTGGCTGACCAGGAACACCGCGGCGAGTCGGCTGCCGTCGGGCAGTTGCAGGTCCAGTGTGGGTTTCGAGGTGGACAGGGAGCGTTCCGTCGCGCCGGCCCGGCGGGCCGCCGCCTGGAGGATCTCCACCAGCTCGTCGTCGCTGTCGGCGATGGGATCGGCCCAGTCGACCCCGCCACCGTGGCGGGTGATGCGCACCTGGTCGCAGCCGAGGATGTGCACCTCCTCGATGGTGTCGTCGACGAGCAGGGTCTGGAGTCGGCCGAGGCCGGCCAGCTCGGCGGTCACCTGGTCGAGCAGCAGCCGCTCCTCGCCGGCGGCCATCGGCGTGCCGGCGCGGCGCACGGCGTCGGCGTACTCGGCGACCAGCTCGACGGCGAGCCGGGCCCGCTCGGTGTCCTCCTCGGCGACGCTGAACTCCCGGCCGCGCTGCCACCGGGTGAGCCGCTCGCTGAGCTGCCGGCGCAGTTCGCGTACCACCTGGAAGTCGACCCGAGGCCGGGGCGGCTGTGCCGCTGGCGGCACCGCGACGGGTACCGGCACGTCGGCCGGCTGGTGGTGCCAGCCGTTGACCGGCGGCAACGGCGGCGCGGTGGAGGTGGCGCCCGGTGGCTGCCGGCGCGGGTCGGACGAGACAGGTTCAAATCGCATCCGGCACCCCCTGGGAGACGGGCCACGCGAGCCGGGCGCGTCGCCGTTCCAGCAGCGCGCCGATCGGCACCTCCAACTCGCGGGCCGCGCGCAACAGTGGCCGGCTGGCCCGCACGGTGCCACCCAGGCTCAACACCTCGGCGGTACGCGGGTCGTGCGGCAACCTGCCGATGACCGGTAGCTGGAGGGCCTTGCTGACCTCGCTCCTGCCGTGGCCACCGCCGACAAGCAGCAGACGCAGCGTGCCCGACGGCACCCGGTGCTCGGCGAAGTCCCGTTCGATGGCCTGGAGCATGGCCCGGGTGCCGGACAGGTCGGGCAACTGCGCCCTGGACACCACGAGCACCACCGACGCGGCGCGGAGCAGCGGCCAGGGCGGGCCGGTGACGTGCAGCCGTCCACAGTCGACGATCACGTCGTACGGCGGGTCGCCGCGTTCCAGGGCGGTGAAGAAGTCGGCGAAGCGCTGCCAGAGCGGCGTGACGCTGCCGGCCTGCGCGGGGTCGACCACGCCCGGCAGCAGGAGTCGTTCCCGGCGGGGCGCGTCGAGGTCGACAAGTTGCGACCAGAACGCGCTCTCCAGGCTGCCGTCCCGCAACTCGCCCACGGCCAGCTCACCGATGCCACGCGGCCCGTCGAGCGCGCCACCGAGGTATCCGGCGAGGACGGAGCCGCCGGCCGGGTCGCACTCGGCGAGGATCAGCCGCCGGTGCCAGCTCAACGCACAGGCCAGCGCGGTGGTGGTGACCCCCGGCGAACCCTTGGCCGAGACCAGCGCGATGATCGCCATGCTCAGGCCGCCTTGGTCAGCACGACCGCGATCCGATCCTGGGCGGCCAACGCCACCACGGCCGGCACGTCCCGGACGGCGAGGGCCAGGTAGACCACGACCTCGTCCCGACCGTCGGTGGAGACGGCGTCGGTGACGGTAGCGGTGAACCGGGTGGCACCTGACGAAGAACCTCCGTCGCTGTCGCTGCTCGGGGTGCTGACCAGCAGCACCTGGTCACCGGGGCGCAGCTTCGGGGCGGGCACCTGGGCCGCGCGTAGCCCGAGGGCGAGCTGCTGCTGCCCGGGGCCGAGCAGCGGGTCGTCGGTGAGCTGAGCCATCGTCAGCAGGGAGCCCGGGGCCAGGGAGACGGCGGCCCGCATCCCGATCACCTCGGCGATCCGCGAGGCGGGCACCGGTTCGAGCCCCTGGCCGCCGGCCACCTGCACCGACACCAGATCGTCGGCGCGTACCACGCTGCCGACCTCGACCGCCCGGGCCACCGCCAGGTAGCTGCCGGTCGCCCGGACCGAGGTCACCGCGAACGCCGAACCCAGGCCGCCGAGGGCGATCAGCAGGACGGCGAGGCCGAGCAGGCCGGGCCGGACCCGGCGTTGGCGGACCACCCGGGGAGGGGCGACCGGCGCGTCCACGGGAGAGGTTCCGTTCCGGGTCGCCACGCTCACTGGTACCAACCTTCCGTTCGCGACTGCGGTACGCACAGGACGGGCTCACTCACCGCGCCACCACCTGAAGCTCATTGATCTCGATATCGACCGGACCCGTCGTGCGGGTGACACCGCCGATGCTTCCGCTGTCACCGCCGTTGCTGGTCCACCGCACCGACCAGTGCGTGGTCGCCCGGACGGTGTACGTGTCGGCCTCGGCGTAGCCGCTGTGGTAGCCGCAGTCGGGAGAGGGCTGCCCGGCGTACTGGCCTCGGGCGCGGTACCGGGTGCCGGGGCCGGTGCAGGTGACCGTGTCGCCGTTGCCCATGTCCCAGACGACCCGGTTGACCCTGGCCCGGATGGTCACGGTGAGGCCGCGATCCGTGGCGGAGGCGCGCAACGGACCGAACTGGTTGGCACCCCGTTCAGCCCACATCCAGACCGGCAGACCGACAAGCCCGGGGCCGACGGACTTGCGCGGCGCGACAGCCGCGCGGGGCGCGAGCAGGGTGATCGAGGCGAACGCCCGACGGGCCAGTTCCTCCGGGTCCGGCGGCGCGCCGAAGCCCTGCGGCGGCGCGTCCAGCAGCACCGTCCGCTGGTCGCCCACCGCCCCGCCGTAGCAGGTGCGTACGTACCACTGCTGACCCTCTGGCGCTTCCGGCTGCGGCTCGGCAAGCTTGTAGTAGCAGCCGTCACCGCTGTTGAACCAGCCGAGCACGTCGTCGTAGCAGGGGATGGTGCGGCCCTCCCACTGGCAGACGCCTCCGCCGCCCCCGCCGCCGTTGTCACCGCCGCTGCCGTTGTCACCGCCGTTACCGCCGCCACCGGGGGTGCCCGAGTCGTCGTCCCAGACGTTGCAGTTCGGCTGGGCCGGCGGACACTCGGCTCCGGGATCGGCGGCGCTTGCCGGAACCACGCCGCCGGTGGCCAGCAGCACCGCCAAAGCGCCGCCGAGCAGCGCCCGCCGGACGGCGGCCCGCCCGGTCAGCACGGCTGGTCCTGGTGGGCCGCGCCGGTGCTGATCCGCCAGCGACCGTCGGGATAGCGGGCCGCCGTGGCGGTGGCCAGGTGGCGGGAGCCACGGGTACCCGGTACGACCTTGTCGTCGGCGAGGTAGACCAGCCGGTAGTCACTGGCGTCGACGCAGTCCTGGATCTCCACGGTGGGTGGGCTGGCGTCCAGGTCCATCGAGATGACCGCGGGACCTTCGGAGCGCAGCGTGCCGGCGCTCACCGCGCCGTTCTGGCGGGCCTGCCGCAGGCTGAACCGGACCCGGGTCAGCAGCGGATCGGCGAGGAACCGGGTCAGCTCCGGCTCCTGCGGGTCGCTGCGCCGGCTCGCCGCCCGGGACGCCTTGAGGTAGCCGGAGTAGGCCGCCAGTGCCGCCTTCTCCGCTGCCGCCTCCTCGGCGGCCCGCTCGGTGCCGGCAGGTCTGTTCCGTTCGGGCGCTGCGGTGGTCGACGCTTCCTGGGTGCCGCCGCAGGCGGTGCTCGCGCCGACCGTGGCCACCGCGACCAGGCCGGCCGTCCAGCGGCTCAGCTGCCGTACTTGCACCTCGTGCCCTCCTCGGTGCCGACCGGCGGACGCCATCGCCAGCGTCTCCGGGCGTGCGGCGGCGCGACCGGACGGATCTCTCCGGCCCTGTTTCCGCGCGCAGCCGCATTTACGGTTACGGATCTCCTATTGATGCACTGGCCTGGCTGCTCGTCGGTGGTGGACGTGGGTTGCGTCACATCCAAGGGGCGAGCATAGGCTGACGCCGGCCGATGCAACAGAGGCAATTCATGCGAACACTCTGAGTTATGAATGGTGGTGGTGCGGCATGGTTACCGGTAGGTTGCCGACGATGATCGGCTCGGGGTGCGCGGCGGCCGGCAGCGGGCGGCGGAGCGGGCGATCCTGGATTGATGGGGGCCCGGAACCGGCGGGTCGCAATGTGGCGGGAAATGGTAATCGGTCCGATCCGTCCCTGGCAGAAACCGCGCCAATTGGTCGTCAATTGCGGTTGATGGGAATTCCATCTGGCCGTCCCGGGCATTCTGGCCGACTATCGAACGGCGGTACGACAACCTGCGCCGGACGTTCGGACCGCCACCCGAACCGACCGGACACACTACCCTCCGTGAAGGGGTGGTCGGCGTGACCCGGCAGCCCGCGCCGGCACCGCCGGAGCGAACCGGAGCGTCGGACGCCTCACCGTCGGGGAACATCACCCGGTCGTGGCCGCGCGCCTCCGCCGTGCTGCCCATCACCCCGCTGCTGCGGTACGCGGTCGCCCGGCATGCCGTACCCCCGGGAACCGCCCGCCGGACCGGCTGCGACGCCTGCGGCGCGTCTGTCGGCCCGCACCGCCCCTGGCCGGCGCTCGGACCGACCGCCCGGTGTGGCGGCTGCGGCGCCCGGGTCGGTGCCCCGCCGGCCAGCGTCGAACTGGCCGCCCTGGCCGCCCTGGCCGCGCTGCTGCTGTCCCGCCCACCCGCCGTCGAGCTGGTCACCGCCGCGTGGTGGCTGGCCTTCGCACTGCCGTTGCTCTTCATCGACGTCGCCGTGCACCGGTTGCCGGACCGGCTGACCCTGCCGGCCGCCGCCGGCACCTGGCTGCTGCTCGGCCTGGCTGCGGTGACAGGTGCCGGCGCGGCACCCTGGCTGCGCGCCATCGGTGCCGGGCTCGGGCTGGCGCTCTTCTTCGCCGCCACCACAGTGCTCCTCGGTACGCGGGGCTTCGGCATCGGCGACGCCAAGCTGGCGTTGAGCGCGGGAGCACTGCTGGGCTGGTACGGCTGGAGCGTGCCGGTGCTCGGGCTGCTGCTCGCGCTGACCCTGTCCGGGGTGGTCGCCCTGGCCCTGCTGGTCAGCCGCCGGGCCCGCTTGTCGAGCCACCTGCCGTTCGGGCCGTACCTGGTGCTCGGCACGCTCGGCGCGTTGCTGCTGGTGTGGTGAACGACGCTGCTGGTGTGGTGAACCGACCGGCGGGGAACTGTCAGGACCGTCGAACAGTCCTGGAGGCACCGTGCACCCCACCCCCGACCAGCAGCCGGACGAGCCGCAGCCTGACGAGCGGTGGCGGATCCGGCGGACCCGGGACGACCTGGACCGGCTCGGTGAGACCGAGTCGGTCTTCGCGTTGAGCAACGGATGGCTGGGCTGGCGCGGCACCCTCGACGAGGGCGGGCCCGTCGACATGCCCGGCAGCTACCTGAACGGGCTGCACGAACGCCGTGAGTTGAGCTACCCCGAGGACGGCTACGCCTTCCCGCAGCTCAGCGACACGGTCATCAGCCCGCCGAACGCCACCCTCGTCCGGCTCTGGGTCGGTGGAGAGCCGCTGGACCTGCGTACCGGCACGGTGCTCGCCCATGAGCAGGTGCTGGACCTGCGGGCCGGGGTGATCGAACGGCACACCGAATGGATTTCGCCGGCCGGAGACGGGGTGCGGGTACGCAGCACCCGACTGGTGTCGCTGTGCCGTCGCCGGATCGCCGCGGTCGACTGGACTGTGGAGCCCCTGGACGGGCCGGTCGAGATCCGGATCTGCGCGGACCTGCTGGCCAACGAGCGCATCCCGGAACGCGAGGACGACCCTCGGGCCGCCTCGCTTATCCAGGAACCGCTGTCCGGCGAGCTGCACCGGGTCGACGGTGCCGACGCGCTGCTGGTGCACCGCACCGAGCGCAGCGCGCAGCGGGTCGCCGTCGCGGTCGCGCACCTGCCGGTGGTGCCGGAGCAGATCACCACAGGCACCGACGCCACCGCGGACCGGATCCGGCTCACCCTCACCGGGACGCTGCGACCCGGCGAGCGGGTACGGCTGACCAAGTTCGCGGCGTACGAGTGGGCACCCGGCGCCGACTCCTCGGTCGAGGAGCTGGCCGCCCAGGTGACGGCCGAGGCGGACGCCGCGCGTACGGACGGCTTCGGTGCGCTGCTGGCCGAGCAGCGGGCCGCCCTGGACAGCGCCTGGCGTACCGCTGACGTGCTGCTCGACGGTGACGAGGAATTGCAGCAGGCGATCCGGTTCGCGATGTTCCACCTGATCCAGGCGGGCCGCTCGGACGGCGACCGGACCATCCCTGCGAAGGGGCTCACCGGCAACGGCTACGACGGGCACGTGCTCTGGGACACCGAAGGTTACGTGCTGCCGGTGCTCACCTACATCGCGCCGGCGGTGGCCCGATCGGCGCTGCGTTGGCGGCACGCCCACCTGTCCCAGGCGTACGACCGCGCGGCGGAGCTGCGGCTCACCGGCGCCACCTTTCCCTGGCGGACCATCGGCGGCGAGGAGTGTTCCGGGTACTGGCCGGCCGGCACCGCCGGGCTGCACGTCAACGCCGACATCGCCGACGCGGTGCTGCGCTACGTCGCGGCCACCGGCGACGAGGACTTCCTGGCCGGCCCCGGACTGGAGCTGATGGTGGCCACCGCCCGGTTGTGGCACGGCTTCGGGCACTTCACCGACGACGGCAGCTTCCACATCGTCGGGGTGACCGGCCCGGACGAGTACGCCGCGCTCGTCGACGACAACCTGTTCACCAACCTGATGGCCCGGCGGAACCTGCGCGGCGCGGCCGACGCCGTCGAGCGGCACCCGGAGGCGGCCGACCGGTTGGGCGTGGAGCCGGCCGAGGTGGCCGGTTGGCGGGCCGCGGCCGAGGCGATGACCGTGCCGTACGACCCGAAGCGCGGGGTGCACCAGCAGGCCGCCGGGTTCACCGACCGGCCGGAGTGGAACTTCGCCGACACCGGCGACGACGACTATCCGCTGCTGCTGCACTTTCCCTACCTGGAGCTGTACCGGCACCAGGTGGTGAAGCAGGCCGACCTGGTGCTGGCGATGCTGCGCTGCCCGGGGGAGTTCACCGCCGAGGAGAAGGCCGCCAACTTCGCCTACTACGAGGCACGGACGGTCCGGGACTCGTCGCTGTCCGCCGCCCCGCAGGGGGTGCTCGCCGCCGAGCTGGGCCACCTCGACCTGGCGTACGACCTGTTCGCCGAGTCGGTGCTCCAGGATCTTGAGGATCTCGGCGACAAGACGGGCGACGGGCTGCACCTGGCCTCGCTGGGCGGGGCATGGCTGGCGCTGGTGCAGGGCTTCGGCGGTCTGCGTGACGACCGGGAGCTGTTGTCGTTCGACCCACGGCTGCCCGACCGGATCGACCGCCTCGCGTTCAGCCTGCTCTGGCACGGCCACCGGCTGCACGTCACGCTCACCGCCGACGAGGCCCGCTACGAGCTGCCGGACGCCGCCGACGACGCCGCGGTCGAGCTGTGGCACCACGGTGAGCGGCTGCGGGTGGCCAGCGGCCAGTCGGTGACCCGGCCCATGCCGGCGCTACCCGACTTCGGTCCCGAGCCACAGTCGCCACCCGGCCGCCGACCCGCCCGCCGCTGACCCATCGGTGTCAGTGGACCGACTCACCCTGGTCACCGGGAACCGAGCCGCCGGTCATCCGCTGCCGCACGGCCTCGAGATCCTCGAAGGCGTACGCCCAGTTGTGGCACTTGAAACTGCGGAGCCCTTCGATAGGCGACCGGCAGTCGGCGCAGCGTACGCCCTGGATGGCGGCGGGCAGTCCGGTGTTGACGTAGCGGCGGTCGCCGAGGATCACCGTCGCGATCATCATCGGGTCGTGCACGCCCTTCAGGGCCGAGGCGACGATGTCGTACCAGGTGATCCGGCGACCGCACTTCGGGCAGTCCGGCTGGTCGCCGCTGACCCACAGCGGCGCGCCGATGGTGCGGGGCGGCATGTTGAGCAGCTTCTCGATCCGCCGTACGTCGGACTCGGGGGTGGTCCAGCGGTGCCGGCCGGGCAGTGCAGCGGGCGAGTCGTAGACGGCTTGGAACAGGGCGGGTTCGACCTCGACGGTCTCGCGTTCGCTTGTCATCGGCGTCCCTCCCGGACTTCTCGACGCACCCACAGTGGCCACCGGCGGGTGACGGGCACAACCGGATCAACGACACGGCGGGGCGGCCGGCCCCGGGCTGGGGCGTACCCGGCGGGAAACGACCCGGGGCCGGCGGAGCGGTCAGACGGGTGACGCGGTGGTGAGCGGTGCGGCAGGCGTTGCCGGCCGGGTCTCGGTGAGCGCCTGCTTCCGAACACCGAAGATGATCAGGTAGCCGAGGATCCAGAACTCGCCCACGGTGGCGGGTGCCACCAACAGGTCGGCGACGATCCCGGCGTCGGGGGCGAGGTAGCTGACGAAGGTCATGAGCAGGTAGCCCAGCCCACCGGCGACGAGGAGCCAGCCGAGCGGCCGGGGCAGCCAACCCGAGCGCAACACGCACCAGCCCATCGGGATCAGCCAGAGGCCGAAGAAGAGCCCGCCGACCCCCCACAGGTTCTCGCTGACGAGATACAGCAGTTGCACGGTGTCGGCGGTCCCGGCGGCCCCGCCGGTGGCCACTCCGACGGCTGTCGCGAGCATGGCGGCGCTGCCGAGGATCGCCACGGCGTTGACGATGCCGAAGGCGGCGATGCTGCCGGCGGCGGTGCTGTCGACGGTACGGAACAGCCTGTGGAACCAGACGGCGGCGAGCGTCTGGGTGAGGACGATCAGCAGTTCGAGGGCCACCCCGAGACGCGCCAGCGACTCGTTGGCGACCAGGTTGGCGAGGGTCGCGTCGGCGTCACCGGCGTCGAAGATCATGGGGCGGATGGTCAGGAAACCCAGTGCGCCAGTGATGCCGAGGCCGAGGTAGAACAGCCCGGTCGTCCGGGCGGTGCGGATCAGCGGGTGCATTGTGGCTCCTTCGTTCGCAAGAGCTCGGGCGGCGAGATCAGCCTTACGTCGTAAGGCAACCATACGTTGTAAGGTCAAGGGAAGATGGGAGCCGCATGGGAGCGAGGAAACGCCGGGAGCCGCTGAGCCGTGACCGGGCACTGGCCGCCGCGATCGCGCTCGTGGACGCGGAGGGGATGGCGGCGCTCACCATGCGCCGGCTCGCCGCCGACCTCGGCGTCGAGGCGATGTCCCTCTACCACCACCTGCCCGGCAAGGAAGGGCTGCTCGACGGTCTCGTCGATGCCGTGGTCGCCGAGATCGTCGCAGCCGCCGCAGCGGCCGAGACGGACGCGGCCGGCGGAGACTGGCGGACCCGGCTCCGGCTGCGTTTCCTCGCCGCCCGTGCGGTCATGCTGCGACACCCGTGGGCACCCGCGCTGCTCAGCTCCCGTCCGACAATTCCCGCCGGGGTGTACGGCTACTACGAGGGCATCCTCGCCACCCTGATCGACTGCGGCTTCTCGTACCGGATCGCCCACCGGGCGCTGCACGCGTTCGGCAGCCTGGCCCTCGGCTTCGCTCAGGAGGTCTTCCAGCCCGCCACCGGTGCGGATACCGACGCCGCGGCGGCGGACCTGGCGGTGCTGGCCGAGCAGTTGCCGCACCTGGCGGCGATGGTCGCCGCCGAGATGCACGCCGCCACCGACCCGACCCTGGGCTGGTGCGACAGTCAGACCGAGTTCGAGTTCACCCTCGATCTGCTCTTCGACGGCCTGGAACAGGCGCGTAGCCGATCCGCCACCCGGACCGCTGCCGGTACGACCGGCCACAGTGACTTGTGACCACGGCCACCGCTCACCCCCACCGCTCACCGCTACCGTCATCTGATGCAGGAGATCGGTGCGGTCGCGGAGGTGTTCCGCACGGCTCGTGGCTTCGGCAGCTCTCCGCTTTACAGCCGGCTGCTCGAGGTCGTGGCGGGCGACGGATCCCTGCTCGAACTGGCGGCCCGCACCCGTCCCGGCCAACAGCCGACCTTCGCGCTCTTCGGGGCGGTCCACCACCTCCTGCTGACCGGCACGCCGGATCCGCTGGCCGAGTACTACCCGTCTGTGGTCGGTGCCGACGCCCGCCCGGTCGACGGGGACACCGGCCCGGCCTTCACGCGCTTCTGCGCGGCGCACTCCAGCCGGATCGCGTCGCTGCTCGGCACGCGTCTGGTCCAGACCAACCACGTGCAGCGCTCGCTGGTGCTCCCGCTCGGGCTGGCACTGCTGCGTCGTACGACGCCGGCACCGGTCTGCGTGGTCGAGGTGGGCTGTAGCGCCGGATTGAACCTCCGCGCCGACCGGTACGCCTACACCGTGGGCGGCAGGCTCGTCGGCGACCGTGGGTCAGCGGTCCACATCGAAGTGAACGTGCCGGACCCCGGCCCGCTGCCCGACCTGGACACGTTGCCGGACATCGCCGACGTGGTCGGCATCGACCTGGCTCCGCCGGACCTCACCGACGAGGACGACCGGGCGTGGCTGCGTGCGCTCGTGTGGCCGGAGAACTCGCATCAGGCGGCGCAGTTGCAGGCGGCGATGGCCGAGGCGGCGACCGATCCGCCGCGCGTGGTGGCCGGTGACGCCATCGAGATCGGGCCGGCGGTCGCGTCGACGCTTCCACCGGGGCTGCCGCGACTCGTCGTGCACACCGCGACGCGGATCCACGTATCCGCCGAGGAGCGTCCGGCGTTCGACGCTGCGGTGGCGGTCTTCGGTGCGGACGGGCCGCTGCTGCACCTCGCCTTGGAGGACGACCACCTCGTCGCACCGTCGGGCCGGCCGGGCGTCGGCCTGACCGCCACCGACGCGACGGGAAGCCGGACCATCGCGGTCGCCGACGGCCACCTGGCCTGGTTGGAACCGCTCCCCGCGATGAACGACGGGGCCTAGCGTGCTCGGCCCGATCGGCGCTGCGGGCCGGGTGGGCGCGGCTGCACCGAGCGCGGTCCGACGCCGTCCGGCGGCCGGATCAGGAGCCGCTCCGCGCGTCGGCAAGCGTGGTGGCGGTGATCCTGATGTCCGTCACGCGGGCGCTGAGCCCGTCGCCCATCGGGGACTGCACGCTGAATCCGACCCGGTGCCCGGCCACCGGCCCGAGCGTGAACAGCCGGGTGAGCGCCCAGTGCGCGCCGTCGTCGGAGTGGTGGAACGCGTACACCGCGCCCATGCGGGAGATCCGCAGCCAGGACCGTCCGGGCTTCGACACGCCGACTCCGTTGGCGTCGTCGGAGACCTTGCGGGTCACCACGGTGACGATCATGTCCGTACCGTCCGGTGATCGCTCCAGGGCCAACTTTGCCCAGGTCGTCGCTCCGCCATGAACGAACAGCGTGACCGCGTCGTAGGTCTCCGCCAGCGGCGCCTCGACCAGGGCACTGAGCTGGAAATCGCCGTCGATCGGGGTCAGGACGAGCGGCGCCGAGCCGGTCGGTTCGCCGCCGGCCGGGTCGACGAACCAGTCCGTCCGAGCGGACGCGCGCAGCAGCCCGACGCCTGGTGGCTCGACGCGATCACCATCGACGTCCTGCCATTCAAACCGCTCGATCGACATGACGGCAGCGTGCCGGCCGGACTCGGCGATCGCAACCCGTGCGGACAGTCTGACCAGCTCAGCCGCTCATGAGAGCGCTGCCACCCGGACGTGCTGGGCCGTACCCGGGTCGCTCACCGGGCCGCGTCACGCGGTGCGCTCAGTGGAACGGGCGGTGATGACGGCGTGGATGACCCGGCGGCTGGCTGCGTAGCCCCAACCGCGATCGGGTGTCCGGCCGGGCCGTACCGGTGTTCAGGACCGGAGGGTACGCAGGATGCGGGCCAGCTCGACCCGATCGGCGGCGTCGAGGTGGCCGAAGAACCGGTCCGCCTCGGCTCGGCGGGCCGTCCGGATCGCGGCGCTGACCCGGCGGCCTTCCTCGGTGAGCGCGACCAGGGTGGCCCGTCGGTCGGCCGGGTCGGGTCGGCGGTTCACCAGCCCGCGGGCTTCAAGGTCGTCGACGACCTCGGTGGCCGAACGCGGTGCGATGCGCAGGTGCTCGGCGAGCGTGCCGGGGCGTACCTCGCCGTACCGCACCAGCACCCCGAGCGCCCGGGACTGGCTCGGGGTGACGTCCCACGGCGCGAGGGACTCCCGGGTCTGCCGGCGCAGTCGGGAGGCCACCGCCCAGAACGTCTCCGCCAGGCTCTCGTCGTCCGCGCTGTCGGCGGCGGGTGCGGTCACGGGAATACGGTAACAGCTGATGCGGTTGCTACCTCATGATGAGGTAACCTCAGTAAGTCTGAACCCCGGATCCCCCGACCGAAAGGCAGTGCCTCTTGGAACCCATCCCCATGGGCCGCGACCGCGGCCACCGCACCCTGACCGCCGAGGAGAAGGCGCAGGCCCGTCAGGTGTCGCTGCGCCGCATCGGCCGCCTCTTCACACCCCACCGGCCCGCGCTCGCCGCCGTCACCGCGATCATCGTGGTCTCCTCGATCATCGCGATGGCCAACCCGTTCCTGCTGCGCGCGGTGATCGACAGGGCCCTGCCGGAGGGCGACCTGACGCTGCTGGTCTGGCTGGTCGTCGGCATGGTCGCCGTGGCCGCCGTGACCGCCGCCCTCGGTGTCGTGCAGACCTGGATCTCCACCCAGGTCGGTCAGCGGGTCATGCACCGGCTCCGGACCGACGTCTTCCGCCACCTCCAGCGGCAGTCGCTCGGCTTCTTCACCCGTACCCGCACGGGAGAGGTGCAGTCCCGCATCACGAACGACATAGGTGGCATGCAGACGGTGGTCACCTCCACCGCCACCGCCGTCGCGTCCAACCTGACCACAGTGGTCGCGACAGCTGTCGCCATGCTGGCCCTCTCCTGGCAACTCTCCCTGGTCTCGCTCGTCGTGCTGCCGCCGGCGATCTGGCTGACCCGCCGCGTCGCCCGGATGCGGCGCGAGATCACCGCCCAACGCCAGCGCGAACTCGCCGACCTCAACGTCACTGTCGAGGAAGGGTTGTCGATCAGCGGGGTGCAGCTCGCCAGGACGCTCGGCACCGGTCCCGCCCTCGTCGACAGGTTCACCGCCTCGTCGACCCGGCTTGTCGACCTGGAGCTGCGCAGCGAGTTGGCCGGTCGCTGGCGGATGGCCTCGATGAGCATCATCTTCGCCGCCGTACCGGCGGTCATCTACCTCGCCGCCGGGCTGCCCGGCACCGCCGGCACCCTGAGCATCGGCACCCTTGTCGCGTTCACCGCCCTGCAGAGCGGCTTGTTCCGGCCGCTGATGGGGCTGCTCAACGTGGGTGTCTCACTCGCCGCGTCGCTGGCGCTGTTCGCCCGGATCTTCGAGTACCTCGACCTGCCTGTCGACGTGGCCGACCCCACCGAGCCCGTCCGGCTCGATCCCGCCCGGGTACGCGGACACCTGCGCCTGGCGGACGTCACCTTCACCTACCCCGGCAACGACACCGCCGCGCTCGCCGGCATCACCCTCGACGTGCCCGCCGGCACCAGCCTCGCCCTGGTCGGCGAGACCGGCTCCGGCAAGAGCACCCTCGCCGGGTTGATCAGCCGGCTGTACGACCCCACCGCGGGCCGCGTCACAATCGACGGCGTCGACCTGCGTGACCTGCGCCTGGCCGACCTGGCCGCGATCGTGGGCGTGGTCAGCCAGGAGACGTACCTGCTGCACACCACGGTCCGGGAGAACCTCCGGTACGCCCGTCCGGACGCCACCGACGCGGAAATCGAGGACGCCGCCCGCGCCGCGCAGATCCACGACCTGATCGCCGGGCTGCCCGACGGGTACGACACGGTGGTCGGCTCGCGCGGCCACCGGTTCTCCGGCGGCGAGAAACAGCGGCTGGCCATCGCCCGTACGCTGCTGCGCGACCCGCGCATCCTGGTCCTCGACGAGGCCACGAGCGCGCTTGACACGGAGACCGAACGGGCCGTGCAGCGGGCGTTCGACGTGCTCGCCGAGGGCCGTACCACGATCACCATCGCCCACCGGCTGTCCACGGTCCGCGACGCCGACCAGATCGCGGTGCTCGACCACGGCCGGGTCGTCGAGGCCGGCGACCACCGCAGCCTGCTGGACCGCAACGGCCGCTACGCCGCCCTGGCCGCCTGAGCGTCGCTCGGCACCCGGCTCAGCGGCCGGACGGCCGTGGGCGTAGACCGTCCAGGGCAGTGGTCACGACCCGGTCGGTGTACTCGGCGGTGAGCGGTCCCGTGCGTTGCAGCCAACGGTTGAGCACCGGTCCCCAGATCATCTCCACGGCCACGTCGAGGTCGAGGTCCTCGGCGAGCTGCCCGACCCGTTGCGCGCTGCGCAGCCGTTCCCGCTTGGCCTCCTTCAACGGCCCGTCCAACCGTTCGACGTAGGCGGCGGCCAGCTCGGGGTCGTGCGCGATCTCGGTGGCCAGCGCGCGCATCGGCTGGTCGTACCGGGGATCGTTCATCTCGACGACAGTGGCGCGCAGCACCGCCCTCAGGTCGGCTGCCAGGTCGCCGGTGTCGGGCAGCGTCGGGGGCTCACCCGCCGCGCCTTCACTGAGCATGAGGAAGGCATCGAAGATGACTGTCCCCTTGGACGGCCACCAGCGGTAGATGGTCTGTTTGCCGACGCCGGCACGGGCGGCGATGCCCTCGATGCTGAGTTTGGCGTACCCGACTTCCTGGAGGAGATCGAACGCCGCGGTGAGGATCGCCCGTCGCGAGGCTTCTCTTCTGCGGGCCGGGTCGGGCGTCGCGCTGCGTTGTGCCGTCACGCGGGCAGTCTACCAAGAGCGAGACGGACCGTATCGTCTTGACGGGTGGACGGGAAGGGGCTACCTTCACGGGGTAAAACGAGACGGACCGTTCCGTCTCGCACCTGGAGGGGACCCGTAGATGCCCAGCTCCGTCAGCACCACACCACGCACCTGGTTCATCACCGGCGCCAGCCGTGGCCTGGGCCGCGCGTTCGCCGTCGCGGCACTCGAAGGCGGCGACCAGGTGGTCGCCGCCTCGCGGACCGCCATCCGAGAAGACTTCGATGAGCGGTACGGCGACCGACTGCTCACCCTGCGGCTCGACGTGACCGACCGGGCGGCGGTCTTCGCCGCCGTGACCACAGCGGTCGAGCACTTCGGGCGACTCGACATCGTCGTCAACAACGCCGGCACCATGTCCATGGGAATGGTCGAAGAGTTCACCGAAGCTGAGGCGCGCAGTCAGTTCGAGGTGAACGTCTTCGGGGCGCTCTGGGTCACCCAGGCCGTGCTACCGCACCTCCGCGCCCGACACGCCGGCCACATCGTGCAGATCTCCAGCATCGCCGCACTCGGCGGCTTCCCGACCACAGGCATGTACAGCGCGAGCAAGTTCGCCCTCGAAGGAATGAGCGAGTCCCTGGCGATGGAGGCGGCGGCCTTCGGCGTCAAAGTCAGCATCGTGCAGCCTGGCGGCTACTGGACCGACCTGTACACAAGCATGACCTCCACCAGCCCGATCGACGCCTACGCGCCGTTGCGGGCCGAGATCGAGCGGCAGTGGGCGGAAGGCTCGATCGACAGCGAGCCCCGGCTCGCCGCCGAGGCGCTGCTCAAACTTGTCGACAGCGACGACCCGCCGCTGCGGCTCCTGCTCGGCAGCATGGTCTACGACCTCGCGTTCGACATCTCGCGTCGGCGGATGGACACCTGGGCAGGCTGGGAACAGGTCAGCCGAGCTGCCGAGCATGCCGTCCCGGCCCCCGGCGGTGAGCACTGACCAGCTCATTCGGACCGATTTGGCTAAGCTGTTAGCTAACGAGGAGGTCGGATGATGTCGACGGAAGCCGTGCACTACAACATGCATGACGCCAAGACCCACCTGTCGCGCATCATCGAACGGGTCGAACGCGGCGAAGAAATCATCATCGACCGGGCGGGCACGCCTGTGGCGAAGGTGGTGCCGCTGGTGCGGCGGGCGAACCGCACCGCGATCGGTTCCCTCGCCGGGCAGCTGGACCTCTCGGGTGACTGGGACTCCCCCCAGACCAACGCCGAGATCGCCGCCGACTTCGGCATCGGCGCATGACCCTGCTGCTCGACACGCATGTCGTGCTCTGGGCCATCACCGGCGATGCCACCCTCAGCGCCGAGTTTCTCGAGCAGCTACGCCACGAGCCGGACATCTTTCTCTCCCGGTCAGCCTGTGGGAAATCACCATCAAGCAGAACGCGGGGAAACTTGGCGGCCCACCTGATCTGGCGGAGCGGGTCAGGGACATGGGCTTCCGAGAGCTCCCGGTGACCCACTCCCACGCCATCGCCGCCGGCCGCCTGCCGCCCCACCACCGTGACCCGTTCGACCGCATGCTCGTGGCACAGGCGATCACCGAGAGGTTGACCCTGGCCACCCGCGACGCATCGATCGCGCGGTACGACGTGGACGTCCTCAAGGTGTGACAGTTCCTCGGCCCCTGCCCGGCGACCTCTCCAGGCGGGGGCTTGGAGACAATTCGAGAGTAGGTTTCGTCAAATGGCATGCCGTATTGGTGAGCTCGTGCTCAAGTGTCGGGACCCCGAGGTGCTGGCGCGGTTCTGGTGCGAGGTCCTGGACTTCGTGGAGCTCGACCGCCGCGAGAAGGTCTACATCGAGATAGGCCCCCGCGAAGGGTTCGGCGGCCCGCAGCCGACCATCTTCCTCATCCGCGACGACGAGCCGAAGAACGGGCAAGCCCGGCTGCACATCGACGTCAATCCCACCGACCGCGATCAGGAAGCCGAACTCGAACGCCTGCTGGCCGCCGGGGCCGTACCCGTCGACATCGGTCAACCCGCGGATGCGTCCTGGCACGTCCTCGCCGATCCGGAAGGCAACGAGTTCTGCCTACTCAAGAGCCGCCTCGACCCACTCTGACGGCCCTCGCCCAAACGATCGACGCCGCACGCCCTCAAGCGGCTCGGCGGTGCACCGGATCGGTGAAGGCTCACCGCCGAGCCGCTGTCGGCGGTTCCGTCGGTCCTCCTCGCTAGGGTGCTGCCGTGGATCACGATGGTCGTAGCATGCCGGTTCCGCTGTCCGAAGCTCATGGGGTCGGCTTCGACTACCGGAATGGTGCTGGCGTTGACTTTGAGCCGTACCCCCACTTCCTGGAAGGACACGAGACGGCCGAGTGGTGGCGGGCTTGGACAGGCAACGCGGAGGTCGACGGTTCCGAGTTCCGGGTCTTCGGGCAGGACGGCACGGGCGGCCTCGCCGCCTTCTGGCTTGTGCGTTCTGGGGAGCCGATCGAGCAGCAGCCTGTGGTGTTCCTTGGATCGGAGGGCCAGACGGGGGTCGTAGCGCAGAACTTGTGGGCCTATCTCTGGCTTCTCGCCGACGGCTTCGGCCCATGGGAGGCGACGGAGTACCCCGACCACGAGCATGAGCCCCGCCCCGATACCCGCCTCAGCGAAATCGCCGAACGCTGGGCGCCGGCACATCGCCTGTCGGCGGATGAGGTGATCTCCGCAGCGCGGGAGGAGTTCCCCCGCTTTGACGAGCTGATCGACTCGATGTGCCGATAGCCGGCAGACTATCCACTACGCCCGCGCCGCTCCTGAGCCTGATCGCTGGTCCAAGGCCAGCCGTTGGATCATCTGACGGCACAGTACCGCAAGCTTGTACAATTTATTGTACGTAGCATTGGGAGGCAGCATGCGGACCGTTTCCTACTCAGAAGTCCGACAAAACCTGGCGAAGATGCTCGACCACGTCGTGGACGACGCCGAGGAAGTGGTGGTGACCCGCTCCGGCCGGGAGGCTGCGGTCATCATCTCGCTGCGCGAGTACGAGTCGTTGAAGGAGACGGCCTACCTGATGGCCAGCCCCGCCAACGCGCGCCGGCTGAATGAAGCCGTCGAAGAGCTGCGCAACGGGGGTGGGGAGACGCACGACCTGATCGACCCCGACGCCAGTGCAGGCGAGGCGCCGGCAGCGTGAAGGTCCAGTTCGCCGGCCGAGGCTGGGAAGACTATCTGACCTGGCAACGAGACCGCCAGATGCTCAAACGAGTGAACACCTTGATCGAGGACATCCGACGCAACGGCCACCAAGGTATCGGCAAACCAGAGCAGCTCCGCGGCAACTGGGCGGGATTCTGGTCGAGACGCATCGATCAGGAACACCGCCTCGCATACCGGATCACGGACGACACAGTGCAGATCGCGCAGTGCCGCTACCACTACGAATGAGGTAGAGGACCACTCCCTCCGCCGAGGGACCCGGCCCTGCGGCGGCTGCCTGCCGTCGACATGCGACTCGCAGTACGACAATTTCCCGGCCCGTCCAGCACCGCGCCGCTGTGGTCAGCGACAGTCCGCGTCGAGGAGCCGAGCCAAGGGTCACGATGCGTCGCGGTCAACCGGTTCGCGTGAAAGATCAACAAAGTGGGCCGCCAGGGACTCGAACCCTGAACCTATGGATTAAAAGTCCACAGCTCTGCCATTGAGCTAGCGGCCCGCGCGCTCAGGTTACCGGACACCGACCTGCCAAAACGCAACCAGGAGGCACGACGAGCATCGACCACTGTGGACCTGCGGTGCTCCCGGGGTGCTCGTCTGCTCGACATAACCCCTGTCCAGCGCAAGGTCGAACGTCCGAGACGACCCCAGCGAATCCAGATCGGGCTCGCGATCGCGGTCGTAGTGCCCGACCGGGTGCCCGGCCCGCTCCGACCGCCGCCTGCTCCGGCTCCCTCAGAGCGCAGGCTGGCCTACGTTGCTCGGGCCGGTCGCGCGGTGACCGCCATGCCCGTCCGGACTCCTGATGGTCTGTCCATGTCTGGCGCGTGCTGGGCATTGTCGGACATAACAAACGAATTCCCCTCTGAGGAGGGTGATCGCAGGCCGTCGGCGGAGGTGGCCGCTGGTCCGCTGCTTGCTCTTCGGCCCTATTCAAGGGTTGTCGATGGTGTTTGTGGGATCCTGATGAGTCGATCCTCCTGTGTCAGTGTGAGGACGACGTGGTCGACGAATTCGAGTAGGATGTTGCGGGCGAGTTCGTTGTCTATTGCGATTACCTGTAGTGCGCCCCGGTACTGTTCGGCGACCTGCCTCAGTAGTCGGTAGACGTCGCGTACGCGGTCTAGGTCGAAGCCCTCGTGGCCGCTGTTGGCGGATAGGCCGTCGAGGATGAGTAGGCCGGGGAGGGGGAGGTCGCGGTCGATTGCCACGGTGTGGTGTGCAAGGGCGTGCGCGATGTTTACCAGGGTTTTGAGGCCTTGGCTGGACAGTTCCTCGAAGGTGCGTCCTGCCACTTCGGGTAGATAGGTCTTTCGGTTGATCTTTACACTGAGTTCTTGCCCGAGGTCGGGGATGTGTAGTTCCTGAAGGTATTCGAGTATTCGCCGTTCGAGGGCGAGGACGTTATCCTCGGCGTCGATCTGGGAAAGTTCCTGACTGTTGATGCGTGCTCTGAGACGTTCCTGTTCGGCTTCGAGTGTCTCGCGGCCGACAAGTTGTTCCTCGTGGCGGCGAAACAGTGCGGCGTACTCGCGGAGACGCTGTATTTCTGATTCGAGCTGTGCCTGCCGGGCTGCGTAATGCTCGATCCGCGTCGCGCGGTCGGATACGAATGCCTGGGTTTGCTGATCGAGGTTGGCAGTCAGTTCGGTGATGAGCTGATCGAGGTGGAGGGCCTCACGGTGGAGGCTTTCCTGGGCGCGGTGGCGGCTTTTGATGACTTCGTCGGTTTCGCTGATCTGGCTGGCGATGCGGTCTTGCTCGGTGAGTAGTTGGGACTGTGATGGTGCGGGCCGGGGCTGCTGGAGGCAGAGGTAGCACAGGTGGGGGTCGGTTCGGGCGGCGTCGATGTCGTTGCCGCAGCGGGGGCACACGACGAAGTCGAAGTCGACCAGCCACTCGTCGGCGACGATGGCGCGGGTGAGCCTGGCGGATTGGCTGGACAGTTGCCGGCGGAGGTCGTTCAGGTCGGTGATCTGGGCTTCCAGCCGAGCCAGCCGGTCGGTAACCTCGGCGCGCCGTGTCCGTGTGGCCAGGAGGGTCTGACGTAGTTCCTGGACTCCAGGCACCTCGCTGGCGGCGGCACCGAGGTTTCGTCGGTGGGTGACGATCTGTTCGAGTTCGCCGAGTCGGGCGGCGAGTTGGAGGTCCAGGACACCGGTGTCGGCGAACGGCGTGTCAGCGAGGAACCGTGCACGGATAGCGGCGTCATTTTCGAGGGAAGCCAGCTGAAGCTCCACGCGCCGTAACTCGGCGTTCAGCTGCGCGAGTTCCTGCTCGTAGTAACCGTAGGCGAGTTCGAACACCCAGCGGCGCTTGACGTCGCGCCATTGCCGCTTGTGGCCAAAGACCTCGGTGTCGAGTTCGTCGCCGGTGATGATGCAGTAGCCGAGCCAGTCCGTCATGGTGACCGGCGTCAGCGTGCCGGTGGGTTCGGTCCGCGCCTGCGGCACGCTGACCGCCGGAATCTGGAGCTGATCGAGGAGGAACGTGCTGTAGGTTCGGTCAGATCTGGCTACGGGGAGGCGAAGAGCGACGACTTCGCGGTTCGGTTCGGGGTGTACTTCGCTGATTTCGACCAGCGCGTCGCCGGTGGTAGTTCGGGGGCGGTAGATCTGCCAGGCCCGGCTGCCGAGCATGACGTGCCCTCGGATTGCCTGGAGGTGGTCGACCTCGGGTGGCAGGCCGTTTGGCATGGTGCCGAGCATCGCGCGGATGAGGCGAACGAGAGTGGTCTTGCCGGTGGTGATGTCCCCGATGATCAGGTTGAGGCCGGGATTGAACCCCACTTCGCGTCCACCGCCGACAAGGTCGACTCTGACCAGTTCGAGTCGGTGGGGGCGCGGCGCCGTGGTCTCGTCTAGTGCCGGCGGGGCCGATGTCGGTGGCGTCACGTCAGGTCCTCGTGCCAGGTGGCGTCGGCGATCTCGGGAAGGTCGTAGAGGTAGTTCTTCAGCGTGTTGCCGGACTTGTCGAGGTATCGGCGCAGTAGTCGTAGCCGAAGGTTGATGTGGGTGAAACTGCTGTCACCGCGTAGATCCGAGGCGAGCCGGGCACCTGTTTCGGAGGTCCGGTAACCGAAGCCCTTACCAGCCAGGGGCGTCACCTCGACCAGTCCCCGGCCGATGAGCGAGCCCAGCACCGCGTAGTAGGACGGGTCCCACGGGCCGTAGCGGTAGCGCATCATGCGGGCGTCCAAGGGAGCCTCATCGGGATCGATTCCTTCCACCTGATCTGGGCGAGCGCCCTGGGCGAGCAGAACCCGCCGCAGGTGGCGCGGGTAGCGCAACAGGAAGTCAAGTTTGGCTAGTTTGACCCGGCCTTCGAGGTAGCGGACCTGGTCCCCACCCTTACGGCTGAAAGCGTCGATCAGGAGGAGAAGTCTTGCCTCGGCCTCCCGAGACGGACGGAAGCGAGCCCGGGCCGACGGCTGGGGACGGACAGTTGACGGCCCACCGATTCCACCGGTGGCCGAGGCCGGAATGTCTGCCTGGGAGGTCATGACGGCCGCCATGAGAATCGGCAGACGTCCGACAGGTGACCGAGGTACCCAAGGATCAGATACTCATCACGGTCGAACAGTGGATGCCGATCGCAGTGTGCCAGGTCGCCGGGCCTGGCCAGCAGATCAGCCGCGATCGCCTCGGCTGGACGACCGGCGGCCGCCGGGCTGCTTGCAGCCGACAGGCTGATGCGGGTCGCTGTCGCCTCCGCCATGCTCAACACGCGGGTCGCAAGCCGCTCAAGATCCGCATCGGCGCTGTCGCGACTGGCGAGCAGGAGCTGTCTCTGCACCTCCATATCGGCGCGCATCTCCTGCACCCGTTCGATCAGATGACGGCCCGCGCCCGCCCTCATCATCTTCAACTCCAGCAGAGATGCCGTGGAGCCAGCCGACATCCGTGCCAGCAGCTGCTCTACAGACTCACCGGGCAGCGGCGGGGTCAGGGCACCGAGCATCCCTCGGCTGAGCACCTGGTCACGGATCGACTCGATTGCCGCGCCGTCCGGATCATCCGGAGCTGGAAGATCGCGCCCGACGTGCGGCAATGCCGCGGCAAGGTGCGCTTGAATCGATTTCGCCTGCCCGGAACCTCCCGTCTGTGCCGCCGTCGCCGCCATCAACAGCCGCTCGTAGAGGTGCTCCACCTCAGGCCGGGACAACATCGGCCACAACGCTCCGAGCTCCCACATCACCTTCGCGTCGATGTGCGCCCGCGTCGGCTGATCAGGCCGGACGACCAGACGTTGAAGGAAGTCATCGACCCACGAGCGAACGAGCCCGCTCGCGACAAGCTTGGCCCGCACCTCCCTCTCCGCAGCGGTTGGATCCTCCACGAATGCAACGGTGTCTGCCTTGTCGGCAATCGCACCCTCGGTCCACAACTCAAACGTGCAAACGTCGTGTATCCGCGCCTTCCGGGCCGCCCTGTACGAACGAACCAACGCGTCCAGACCTCGATCGCACATCGCCGCGACACTCCACGAACCCCGGTCCCGAGTCTTGAGCTGGATGAACCGAATCCTGTCGGGGTAGACCAGCGCGAGATCCTCAACCTGCTCGCACACCGCGAACAGCGGGCCATCGTGCTCCGCCAGGCAGGTCAACCACTGCCGGACGATCTGCTTGGCCTGCCACACATAGCGGGCGAAGGTGTCCAATCCGGTCTGGTCGCTCTCGACCCCGGCGGTCGCCGCGAGTAACCCGAGTACGGGCTCTGCCTGCTGTTGGTGCGTCTCGGTCACCCGGCCGAACCCCCCAGTCCGTCGCACGGCAAGCAGGATGACCGAGCGCAAATGACGCGGCGTGTCCAGCCTGCAACAAGCGGTGCGGCCGATGCTAACCACATCGATTCCCATCAGACCACCCTCCAGCCCTGCCCTCAACCTCCCGGTCGAGCGGTGACGTCTAGAAGGCCAGCAGCTGATCCGGCTATTGGGCTTTGGGGACGGGCCAACGATCGGATGGACATGGCGGAAGTCCCCAGAGGCAAGCCCGGACAGACGTGGAGTCACCCATACTCTCGGTGTTATCTCAGGCGGAGGCGTGGAGGAGTACGTCCTGCACGGGGCGTCCCCGAGGACACGGCACCGATATCTCGGCACCTCCGCGCCGGGCATCGCTTACGCCGGGCGGCCCAGGGCTCGCCGCCATCGCTGCCGCGAATCACGGTGGTGGTTCGCGTGACGTATCACCATACTGGTGTTATGTCTTCTTCGCGGCGGCTGCGGAACGGGCGCTCGGCTTCGGGTCGGTCCCCGGCGTTGTCCGCAGCTGCCGGTCGGCCCACGGGTGTGCGGTACGACGAGTTCGTCCGCTGCGTCCGCCGGTTCAAGGGCACGGGCCTGCTGCGGTTGCTCGCCTCGGCGTCGGCCAGCCAGTGGCATCGCTCGCCTCGCTTCCTGGTCAACGCCGCCGACCCGATCACGCCGTGGGCGGTGAGCCTGGTCGCCCGGGAGGCGCTCGCCGGCGGCCTGGCCGCGACCGGCCGGCAGCGGGCCACGGCCGAGGTGTTGCCGGAGCTGAACCGGCTCGTCCACGAGTTGGCGGATCCCCTGACGGCGCCCCGTCAGCCTGACGGTGGCTCCGGAACGGGGTTCTTGGTGCGCGCCGGCTACCAGCAGTTCCCGTACCAGCAGCCGGTCTTCGGTGACACCGCACGGATGAGGCCCATGCTGACACGGTCCTTCCCGCGGCCGCGCTATCAGATCCTCAGCGACCAGGTGATCACCGACTTGCTCGGCGTCGACGTCGGCACCTACACCTCCCTCGCCCCGTTCTTCCTGGCCGCGACGATGAACAATGCGGGACTGTTCAACCCGGCCTGGCTCGACCTGCCTCACTTCGCGCCCGTCCTGGCGGCGGTGTCCAAGGAGGAGATCCTCCGGGTGTGGCACACCCGGATGAGCGCCCCGGCCGGACAACTGCGCGCCTTGGCCCGCTCCGGCCGCAACCTGCGGTCGGAGCTGCGTCAGTACGACTTCAACCCGCTGGCCGACCGGCCTTTCGTCGTGCTGCCCGACGGCAACGGCCTGGCGCCGCAGCCACTGTTCGTCGTCGGCCGGTTCTCCATGGCGGCCTTGTACTACGCGGGACGCGATCGGTACGGGCCGGCCTTCGCCGACGACCTCGGACATGTCAACGAGGAGTATGCGCTCGAGCAACTCACCGAGCTGACCGAGATCGGCGCGAAGGTCACCGGCGAGATCGAATCCGGCAACGCGAAGAAGATCGACGGATTCGTCGTGTTTCCCGAACAGGTCATCCTGATCGAGGTCAAGAGCCTGCGCCCCACCGTACCCTCACGCCTGGACTTCACCAGCTACACCCGCATGCTGGACGGAGGACTCGCGCGGGCACGCACTCAGCTCCGAGACACCTACGAGCGGTGGCGTGGCGGTCATCCCGCGTTCGCTCATCTGCCCGTCGACCGGCCGGTTCGCGGCCTGATCGTCGTGCCGGAGCCGCTGTACCTCGCTAACCACTCGATGTTCGCACCGGCTACGAGTCAGATGCCGTTCCCCACCGCGGTCGTGTCGCTCACCGAACTCGAACAGCTCGTCGCCGCCGCGGTCGCGGAACGTTCCGGGCGAGTCTTCACCGAACTCAACACCGACTCGCCGCACCTCACCGCCGACGCCACGGCAGCCCTCACCGCCGCCCGCGCCCGCACCGGCATCGTGAGACCCTCCAACCCGATCCTGGACGCGTCATTCGAAGCGATTCGCTGGACTCGAGCGGCCCCGCGAACGCTGCCACCCGAGTGACGTCGTCAGCATGAATCAGCGCAGTCTCCGAGGGCGGCGATCCGGCACCATCTCTACCGACAATGTATCGAGAAGCCTCACTGAACGCTTGGGTTCCGGCACCGGCGGCTCGCCCTCGTTGTCCGGCCCGGGCCGGGATGCCGAGACTGTCGAATCGACGATCGGGCGAATCGGGGTGAGCATGCCCGAGCACTGCTCAACACTGTCCGGCCGCGTGACATCGTCGGCAAGTCGGTCGTCGTATCGCGTGGAGTCGGCGGGTTCACTCTGGTGGAAGGAGACTCAGGTCGTCGTTCATGCGGGAGACGACGTCGGCGTCGAGCTGCGGGCCGTGGGCGAAGGTCCAGCCGCCGTTGCGGATGTTGCTGATGGTCTGGGTGAGAGCGCGCCGTGCGTACACGACGCTTTCGTCATTCCACAAAACGGCGGTGCCACGTCCGGTGGTGTGGCTGTTGGTCACGGCTTCGCCGAGGAGAGTAAGGCAGTTGCTGGCGTCATCGAGGACGGCGACAGCCGTCCACTTGTCGCGGCGCCCCTGAGCGAGCTGGTCGTGATTGAGGCTGACGCACCGCACCGCTTGGGCGAGCGATGCGATGAGTCGGCCGGTGTTCTCTAAGCTGACGACGGCAGGGGAGGCTTCGGCCAACTCGCGTTTTTGCGCGTCGTCTGCCTGCTTGAGGTGAGCCGCGAGGTCGGCAAGGTCGACGTTCGGAAGGTGAGAACGTACGAAGGTGTCTTCGCGGATGCCGAGAGCAGCGGCGGTGCTGGTGACGAGGTCGGCGAGGATGTCCTGCGCGGCGACATCCGAGATGTCTATGTCCCGATGGCGGCTTTCCTCGCGTAGCCGCTCGACCGCTTCCTGAAACTTGACCATCCGCCGCATGCGTCCTCCTGTGTTGGCGATCCATCCGCACGGTAACGGCTGGAGGCTGTCGGAGGGGAGATCACGCTGACGAGGGGCGCTGATGGTTGTGTGACTGTTTCGGCCTCGGCCGGCAGGGTGGGTGTGAGGCGTTTGGTGAGGGCGGGAGGGGCCGAGTTGCTGCGGGGTGTTGCGGAGCTGGTGTGCCGTTGTGGTCATCGGGCATCTCCGTGAGCCGTGGGTAGGCAGAGTGTGGCCGGCACGTGCAGTTCGACCCGTGCTCGCTGCGGATGTAGCGGTGCTGGGGGCGGTGGGTGGGGTGGCTCCCACCAGCGGACGTTGACGCGGCTGTGTCCGAGCATGAGCAGGTAGCTGGTGGGTCGCCAACCGCCGGCTCGGTCAGGGCGGGCGGTTTCGTAGGCGAGGATGTCGCCGGTGGTGGGATGCACGATGAGCAGGCTGCGGTGACCGTCGTTGTCGGTGGCGGTGATCGCGACGCCGACGCGGCCGGCGCGGTCGGACACTCGTGGGTAGTAGACGAGCCGGTCGTGTCGGGCCAGGACGGTCAGGACGGCGGCGCGGTCGTCGCGGCGCAGGGTGTGCCAGGTCGCCAGATCGGCGACGGCCCGCAAGGCTTCGGCGGCGTGGACGTCACTGCGGCTGTCGGGGAGTAGGAGGTCGCTGGTGAGGAACCGAAACAGCGGGTTGACCATGGTGTCGGTCGGAATGTGGTGGGGGATGTGGCCCGCATTCCACCAGCCCTTGCCCACCGGCGCTGGGCCAGGCGGGTGGTGGGTGGTGAGCTGAGCGCCGGATCGGTCGTCGGCATGCCACCGCACGACCTCTCGCAGCCTTCCCCACCAGGACGGGTCCTCTCGCCATTGGAGGTAGCGGATGAGGTCGTAGCGGCCCGAAATGGTGTCGCACGGGCTGGTGGTAGTGGTGGCGGCGAGGTCCCGCAGGACGTTGCGAGCGGGCTGCGGGTAGGCCACGGGGGTGGCCGGTGACCGGTCATGGCGTGCGGCGGAGGTGGCCAGGTCAAGCTGCGGTGCCGCGGGGACCGAGCAGCCTTCCGGGGTGGTGACGGGTGCCGACCAAACAGGCATAACCGCCAGGCTGGTGGCGGTGGCCAGCAGCAGGGTGGCCACCGCCGCTGGGCCTCGCATGGCGATGCGGCGGTCCGGCTCTGGTAGTGCGGCAGGGTTGGAGGTCATTGTTGGGGCTCCGGACGCTCGTCGCCGGGGTGGGTGAGGGTGAGGTGCTGGCGCTGCACATCGCTGACCGTGGCGGCGGTTCGGGTGTAGCCGAGGAGTTGCCCGGAGGCGAGGACGTGCATGGTGTCGGCGATCATCGCGGCCACACCTGCGTGCGGGAGCGCGGCGAGGACGCTCACTCCTCGGGCGGGCAGGTCCCGAAGCACCGTGATGATCTGGTTGGCGACGATGGGGGCGAGTCCTTCGGTGGGTTCGTCGGCCAGTAGCAGGCGGGGGGCGGTGCGCAGGGCGCGGGCTATGGTGAGCATCTGCTGCTCTCCGCCGGAGAGCTGGTACGCGCGGTGTCCCATGCGGGCGGCCAGCGGCGGGAACAGGCCGAGGAGTTCCTCGACGGTCCACCTCTCGTCGCGGTCTCTGGCGGGCCTTGTGGCGGCGAAGTGCTCGGCGACGGTCAGCGACGGCCACAGCTGACGGCCCTGGGGAACCAGTGCGACACCAGCTCGCGCGGCGGCGGTGGGATGCCAGCCGGTCACCTCCCGGTCGTCGACGACAACGGTGCCGGTGGCGGGTGAGAGGTGGCCGGCGAGGGTGTGTAGCAGGGTGGTCTTTCCGGCCCCGTTGGCGCCTACCAGCGCGTGCACGCCAGGGCTGCGCAGGTCGAGGGTGACAGCATGTAGGACCGGAGCCCCGCCCGGGTAGGCGACGGTCAGGTTACGGATGTGCAGCATCGTCACCCCCGTTGGTGCCGAGGTAGAGGGCTGCGACGCCGGGGGCGGCGCGCACGGCGTCGGTGTGTGGCGACGTCCGTGGATTCGGGTGATGCCGGCGAGCGACGGTGACATGAAGGTACGGATCCGGTGACACCGCCACGGCGATGATCACAAGAACTGCCAGAGCCGCAGGCACCATGGACAGCGGGCGGATCCGATAGATCGCGACGGTCCGGACGAACGCGCTCATCACGTCACCTGACCGGGCAGGGAATTGCGGCGGATGAACAGCACCAGGGCCCATCGCGGTGATGAGCAGGTACGGCGCCGTCACAGGTCGAGCGTGGCGGTGACGAGGCGGTGGTCGGAGGGGTGAGGGCGGTCGTCGGGAGGTATGTGGACGCGGTAGCTGCCTGGGACGACGTGTGCGCGCATCGCGTCGTTGACCAGGAGCCAGTCGATGAGGAGTCCGCCGCCGGTTTCGATGCCGGTGTTGACCGTCGGCAGGATGGGTTTGCTCGGGGCGGCACACCAAGCCATTTCGGCGAGGGAGTGGAGGCCGCATCCGTCCTGCCGGGTCTGGATCTGTTCGTCCCAGGTGCCGATGAGGTAGTCCAGGGCGCGGGTGTCTGGCCCCCACGTACCGTCGGGGCCGGGTATGCCTTTGTGTGAGCGGTCGCTGAAGGGGGCGGCCATCCAGTCGCGTTGAGGTAGGTGGGTGCCCGATGCGGTGGCGTTGAGGTCACCGCCGCCGATCACGGGCAGCGGCTGCCGGTCGCCGTACCGGTTGAGTCGTCGTGCCTCTTCGAGACGTGTGTCGCCGGACAGCGGCTGCCAGTGGTCGACGAATGCCAGGAACTCTGTGCGGTCGGTCGCGAGCGGGCCGCTGTCGCGGATCGCGAACCTCGCGACGTTGCGTTGGTCGTCGAAGACGCCTGGGTCGTCGGCCTGCCACCACCGTCGCAGAAGCAGCTTCGTCGGGTCGTAGAAGATTGCGGGAGGTAGTGGCCCGCGGCGCATCGAACCGAGCTCGACGACGTACGGCACGCCCAGTGCGTCCGATAGCGCTTCCGCCGCCGCGTACTTGGGCTCGCCGGCACGGTCGCGGTAGTTCTTCGCCTCGCAGAACAAGATCAGGGCGGGTGGTTCGTCGACATCGGCGAAAGCCTGTTGCATGGGCGTGAAGTCGTACTCGGAGCCGTTGAGGCCGCCGTTCTCGAAGTTGAAGAGAGCTACTGGTAGCCGTGCCACGGCTGTCCCCTTCCCGTTGGGTGGAGGTGGTTGCCGGGACGCGACGCGTGTTCGCGTCGCGTCCCGGACTTCCTTGGCGTGCCCTGCCGAGCGGAGGCGTGCCGTCGGCGAGCCGAGGCCGGACTGGCCAGGCTTGCCCAGCCGAGACCTCCCGATGGCAGGGCCTGGCCCTCCTACCTCCCGATTCCGGGAGGCTGGAAGCTTGCTTGTTTGTGGAATCCGGTACCCACTGGCTGTTCCCGGGTCGGCCTCCCGCTTGTCCTCCAGGTCGGCCGCGAGCGGAATACCCGCTGCCCATGGCGCCGCTTTGCGATGACGCGGCCTGCCACGTGACGGTCCGGATACAGCGGCGGCATCACATCACGCCACCGCGCGGTCTTCTGTTGCCTCCGCCGCCACGCGCACGATCGCGGTGAATGTCCGCTTGCCGTCCTCGGTGAAAACGGCGGTGAGTGCGCGCTGGTGCCGGACTTGGGCCACGATGTCCTCCGCTACTAGCAGGTTGAGGTTGTCGCGCAGGGCGTGTGCGGTGACGGGGAGGGCGTCTGCGAGCCCACGCACGGTCCAGTGGCGTCGCGGGTCAGCCAGCAGGGTGTGGTAGATGAGGCGCCGGACGCGGGTGAGGCGCTGGTCGTGTGTCCCACCGACGCACGGGAAACCCCAGCTGCACCACGACCTGGCGGTCACGCCGCCGCCGGTGACAGTAGCGTCCACGACCCTCGTCCGGCGCCGCCGAGGCAATCCGGACCGTCACCTCTGCCACGAGCCCGCTGCGGTTCGTCGAGGTCGGCCGGTAGCCGCCAAGCGGCGTGTCCAATTGAGGTCGGTGCGGCATCGCGGAACAGGTCTCGTTCCTCAGCCGCGGGATGATGATCCGCGCCCCGCAGGTCCAATGCCCGGCGGGTGATCTCCCGGCCGGAGCCATCCGTGTTGTGCCGCCATCGCCGCAGGTCTTTGCGGAGATGCGGTTGGTCGAACGGGTCCATGTCTGGATGTGTAGGTAGCTGTAGGGCAGGCCGCGCGGGGGGGTCGGAAGGTGTCGCGCCGATGGTGTCGGGCGAGCAGCAGCAGGTGCTGTTGTGCGGTAAGTCCGGTGGCAGTGGCCGCTGCGGGTGTTCCGGCCGGTCCCGTGGTGGCCGGTGTGCTCGTGGTGTCCGATCTCTGGTCGGCTGCCTTGGTGTGCTGGCACGCCGTGAGGACCAGGGCGCCCAGAGGCGCGGCCAGCAGGCGGCGGAGGGTCGTCAGGTGCGTCATGTCAGTTCGCCCTGCTCGGCGTGGATGAGGCGGGTCTCCCAGGAGCGCAGGAGCACACGGGGGTCAGCCATCAGGGTGGCGAATCGGTCGGCGTCGGCGTCGGTGAACCCGCCGAGGGTCGGTCGCAGATGGGTGACGATGTCCGCGAGCAGGTGACATCCGGGGCCGCCCCCGGTCCAGGTCTCGGCGGTGGTGTGGACGCACTGCCGCGTCACGCCGTTGTCGAGCAGCAGGGCCTCGGCGTCGGCGGTCCAGGTCTCGCCGTCGCGGCCGGCGATGATGCCGTGGACCTGCCGCAGGACGGTGTAGATCAGGGTGGCGGCCTCCTCGTTCGGGGCCCGGTACACCAGGGGAGGGGTCGACGCGGCGACGTCGGCCAGGACGAGCCAGCCGCCGGGCCGTAGCCGGACGATCATCTGCTCCAGTACGTCGGCCGGGTCGCGTAGTGGGCCGTTCGGCCAGCGGGCGACGACGACGTCGTAACAGCCTGCGGTACCGGGCAGCAGTTCGCGGTCCAGATCACGCCGGTGGATGTCGATGATGCTGGTCGGGGTGAGGTGTTCGACGTCGCGGTCCACGGCGCTGACCGACCCGTAGCGACCGACGATGCCGGCCAGGCGGGCGGTGACCGTGCCGACGCCCGCACCGATCTCCAGCACTTTGTGGTTGGTGTTGATGTTGATCCGGCTCAGGTGATTCTCGATGCCCCGGTCGAGCACCCGGTGCAACGGCCCAGGTGGGGCGGGCCGTGTCGTTGTTGTCATGGTCACTCCGAGGGTTGGCGCTGGGTCAGGCGGCGGAATTGGTAGGGGCCGGTTTGATTCCCGCGACGAGTTGCGCGGCGGCCTCGATGACCTCACGTTGGTGCGGCAGGAGGTGATCGGCGGCGACGACGCCGACGTAGGGATCGACGACGGGTGTGCGGTGCCCGGACAGCTGCTCGACGTGGGCAAGGACGCAGAACGGCACGTACCACGGGTTGTAGCCGCCTTCATGGGCGCTGACGAGGCGGCCGTGGCAGAGCCGTTCGGCGGCGTCGACCAGGAGGCGGGTCATTTCCCGGTAGGTGTCGGCGATGAGCATCTGCCTCGCCATCGGCTCGAAGACGTTGGCGTCGAAGCCGGCCGAGAGCAGGATCAGGTCGGGGTCGAACCGGTCGAGCGCGGGAAGGACGACCTCGCGCATGGTGTGCAGGTAGCCGGCGTGGCCGGTGCCCGCAGGCAACGGGATGTTGAGCGCGTACCCGACGCCGTCACCAAGACCGTTGTCCCCGAGCCCTCCGGAGTCCGGTGGGAAGCAGTTGGCCTGGTGAATCGAGATGGTAAGCACACTGGGATCGCCGTAGAAGATCGACTGGGTGCCGTTGCCGTGGTGTACGTCGAGGTCCACCACCGCGACCCTGGCCAGGCCAAGGACCTCCTGGGCGTGTCGAGCGGCGATGGCCACGTTGTTGATCAAACAGAAACCCATCCCTTGGTCGGCGGTGGCGTGGTGCCCGGGTGGGCGCAGCAGCGCGTAGCCGTTGCTGACCGTGCCTTCCGTGACCGCGGTGACGAGTTCGACCAGGCTGCCGGCGGCGAGGCGGGCGATGCGGTAGCTGCCGCGGCCCACTGGGGAGAAGCCGTCTCCAGCGTCGCCTCCTCCTGGCAGCTCGCTCTGCTCCTGAAGGTGCTGGATGTGGTCGCTGGTGTGCACGCGCAGAAGCTCGTCCATGGTGGCCTCGCGCGGGTCGATGACTTTCACCGTTGCGAGGAGGCCCGAGGTGTGGATCAGCTCGTGGCTTCGCCGTTTGGCGTCGGCGCTCTCCACGTGCGTGAACGGTTGGATGCCCGCTGACGGATCCGCCGGCACCACGCCGGCGCTGGTACCGGTGTCATGCCAGTAGAACAGCGGATGGTGGACGTAGCCGGTGGGCATCTGTCGCCTCCATGATTCGATGCGGGGCAGAGGTTCAGCAGGCGGTGGCTGCCTCAGGTGGCTGCGGTGTGCGGGGACGCGGGATCGGCACCGTGATGGCGGCAGCAAGGTCGGCGACGAACGCGTCGATCTGGTTTTTCCGGACACCGGGCATACAGATGAGGCGGCTGTACGGGGGCTCGGTGGCAAGGAGCCACTTTCGACGTACCTGCTCGGGTGGGGTGGGCATGACGACGGTGAAGGCGTGGGGGTGACGCCGGGCGGACCAGCCAGTGGCGTTGATCTGCTCGACGGCGTAGGCGGCGAGGCTGCGGGCCTCACTCACGCGCCACCGGTGGCCTTCGGCGCCGTAGCCGGCGATGGCGTGCCACAGCAGGGCGGCGGCCAGACCGCAGCGAGAGCCACCGATGGTGGTGTCGTGAGTGTTGGTGTACGCGATGCGGCTGCCGTGAGTACGGAGGCTGTCGCGCATGAGGACGACCCCGCACGGCCGTGGCGTGCCGAAGAACTTGTGCCCGGAGATCGCGACGCTGCCGAGGTCGCTGGCGTCGTCGAGCCGTAGTCGGCCGTCGAGGGCGAGAGGGATACCGGACAGGGCGGCGTCGACGTGCACGTGTCCCGCGACGCCGTGCTCGTCGAGGACAGTGCGGATCCGGCTGGTGTCATCCACGGCTTCGTGGAAGGTGGTGCCGGCGGTGGCGATCACGATCGCCGGCGAGCGCCGTCGTCCTTTGATTCGGAGCTGCGCGGCCAGGTGCTCGTAGTCCATCTCGCCGTGCGGGTCAGTGTCGACGGCCACACTGCGTGCACGGATGAGCCGTACGATTTTGGGGATGGAGTAGTGGGCTGCCGTGGAGTGGTAGATCCGGGCCGTCGGGTAGCGGCGATAGGCGGCGTGCAGGGCGGACAGGTTCCCCTCAGTGCCGCCTGCGCTGACGTAGCCCCAGCGGTCATCGGCGGGCATGCCCAGCAGATCGGCAACCCAGGCGATCACGGCCCGTTCCAGCACCCGCGTATGGGCTACCCCGCCCGCGTCCAGGAACGGATCGCCGATGTTGTTCCACAGCCGGCCACCGAGGCGCGCGATGACCTCGCGGTAGTCGACATCCACGGCCCCCGGGTAGCCGATGGCGGTGAACGCGGCGGCGTCGGCGTCGTTGACGAGATGGTCTAGGACCGCAGTAACGTCGATCGACGGGCTGACGCTCAGATCAGCGGCGGCGGCCAAGTCGAGGGCCTGGGTGTCGGTCACGGCGCCTGCCCCTCGCCCAGGTGTGAGGCCAGGATGTAATGCAGGCCAGCCAGGCGCCGCCACACCTCACGGGTGCCGTACTCGCCCTGCTCGGTCAAGTCCGCGTAGGGGTTGTGCCAATGGGCACGGTCGGCATCGAGGGGCTTACTACTGCGGATGCCGTCGTCGCCGAGGCGGCGGTGGGGGTCACGATCGATCCGCAGAGCGGTGCCGTCGGTCAGCAGGACATAGCAGTGGCCCTTGAGGTCATAGACCGATCTGTAACCGGTAGGCGACGGCATGCGCAAGCCGGCCGCGAGCCTGTACCAGCGGCCGTCAGCGGTATCGAGCGTGGTCACGCCCACACCCAGGTAGCTTGCGCTCGATGGGAGGGTCACCTCTCCGCCGTTGGCCATCGCCGCATCCGGACCCAGCGGGTGCCACCGCTGCCCGGCCGCGTCCGCGTTGGCGATATTGCGTTCGGCGACCTTGGCCAGTTCGGCGAGCAGCGTCGGGAGATTGTCCGCGTCGGGCGAGCTGTACCACAGCCTGTGGGCCATGTGGAGCCGAAGGCCGAACGGCTCAGCCGCCGCCTTGGAAACGAAGAACCACAGAATGCCGTGTGGGCCGAGAGCCCTAGATGTCCCATACGCTTGGTCGGCCTCGACCATATGGCTCTGGTTCGCCCGCGTCGCCCGCCAGCCCACCTGACGGCGCAGATGCGCCCACAATTTGGCAGGATCAGGATCCGGTGCCTCCTCGTCGGGGCCGTGTGTAGGCACGGCCACGGGTGCAGGCATCGGCGCTGAGGCAGGACCGTGAGTGTCCGGCACCCGCTTGTGACCGGCGGAGGGCGAGTCGTAGCCGGACCGCGGCCCGTACTGGACAGGAGACCCGTAGCCGCCGGGCGGCACCGGCGGCGCGTGCTCCGGCCGCCGACCGGGATGCAGCGGGTCACGGCCGTGACCGGGATGCTGCGGGTCGTAGCCGCGATGCTGAGGGCCGGCGCCGTAGTGTCCGGCGGGTGTCGCCGCGTGGGTCATCATCGACGCCCCTGTCAGATCGAGATGCGGATGTCGTCGGGCACTTGGTGTGTCGATGGAGTACCGCGACCGATGCCCGCGTAGACATCCGGCCGGGCGTGCCGTAGATGCCCAGCCCACATCCCGCCTAGCACGGCGACGCCGAGCAGTAGCGCCGGCAGCAGGTAGGGGTACGGCGACCCGGGTGCGGCACCGAGTAGCGACCCCGCGTTACCGACCATCAGCGTCAGCAGCACACACCCCGCGAGGACGCCCAGCACCGGCGCCAACCGCCACTGCCACATCCCGGCCCCCGGGCCGCGCACCCGAGCCGGAGCGACCAGCGCCGCCACCGACGCGGCCAGCAGCAGGCCCAGCAAACCCATCGCCCCCAGGCTCGACAACCAGGTGAACATCTGCTCGACCGGGTCAAGGCCGGCCACCGCGAAGCCAGCCACCACCACCCCGGCTACAACCGTCTGCGCCACCGACCCGCCGCGCGGCGCGCTGACCCGCCTCCCGCTGCCGGTGCGAGCCAGCCCGGCGGACAACACCTGCTCACGAGCCATCGCGAACACGTACCGGGCGAAGACGTTGTGGAATGCCAGCATCGAGGTGAGGATCGCGAAGATCAGCAGCACACTCGCCGCACCGGCCCACCAGCCGCCAGCACGCTCCAGCACCGCGAACGGCAGCCCCGGATCGGCGGCCTGCTCGGCGACGGTGTTCGGGCCGCTCGCCACGCCCATCGCCCACGCCTCCAGCGCGTACACCCCGCCGAGCAGCAGCGCCGCGCCGATCGTGGCCCGGCTGATCGCCGTCTTGTCGATCACCTCCTCGGCGAAGCTGCCCGCGGCGTCGACACCCATCAACGAGGCCACGATGAACCCGACCGCCCCACCGATCCCGGTGACCGCCAGCCCGGAGACCTCGAAGCCCTCCCAAGACACGGCACCGGCCACTGGCTGACTCACCCCGGCCACCACGAACACCACAACAATCAGCAGCGAGGCCGCCAACACCGTCCCCAGCACCCGGGTGGACAGCACGATCGCCCTGACCCCCAGCGTCCCGACCAGGGCGACGGCCATAGCGGCCCACACCCACCAGGAGCCACCGAACGTCGCGGCCAGGATCCCGCCGAGCAGGCCAT
Organism: Micromonospora andamanensis; assembly: GCF_016863495.1. Taxonomy (GTDB): domain Bacteria; phylum Actinomycetota; class Actinomycetes; order Mycobacteriales; family Micromonosporaceae; genus Micromonospora; species Micromonospora andamanensis. Next base: position 4,056 of record NZ_BOOZ01000007.1, on the reverse strand, counting down.
ACAAACTCGTCTGAATCGCGCCATAGGCAACCAGCGCGACCATCCCGGCCGCCACACCCCAACCAGGACCGACACCGCGAGCCAGGATGCCGTAATAAGCCGCCGGATGACCCACCTGACGTGCCATCGCCGTGTACCCGACCGCCAGCAACGCCACCCCGGCCGCCACTAACAGATACGTCAGCGGCAACGCCACCACGCCCGTGGTCGCATAAATCGCCGGAATACCGCCGACGAGCACCACCAACGGCGCCGACGCCGCCGCACCAAAAACAAACAACCCCGCAGGCGTCAACGTCCGACGCGCCAACGCCACCTGCAACCCCGCACTCACCACGCCACCCCCCGCTCCAGCGAGATGGGGCACGCCCCAGCACGGCAGCCATCGACCGGATGTCGGTTCATGCCGGTCGCGTTGGTCGGTACCACGTGCACCGCCACCGGCCGCACCGGAGCGCGACACCAATACCTCTCCTCACGGGCGACCGCCCGCTTGGCACCGTCCCGGTCGGGCGTGAATCCGAACAGATCGCGGTCACCGTTGGGCCGCTCACGACGGATCGCGTAACCCCACACAAACTCCCGCGACTCCGCGACGGCGATACCGGAAGGTTCTGCGGGCAACAACGCGCTCGAGATTCGTTCTGTCATGTTCACGAGGGATAACTCCTTGGGAAGACTGCGTCCTCACATGGCTCCGGGGCGACATCAAGAGCGTCAAGCCCCTGGGCCAGGGCGAGCACACGTAGCTAGGAAGAACCCGACACCGCCAGTAATCGCCGAGCCCTGGGACGGTGAAGGCGGACCCGGCGCGGCAAATCGTCCACGGCCGCTCCGTCGGCTCCAGCAGCGCAAGGCACGGACCGCCACATCCGCCACAGCACCGGACCACCCGGCGCCAACAGAACCGGCGAGCGAGGCTGGTACCCACACCGAGCAAGCAGGCTCTCCCGCGGCCGGTCACCGACCAACTCCGCAAACGACGGCAGCCCAGCGGCATCGAGAACACGCAGCCGCCCCGCGAGGACATCGCCTCGCACTCCGTGGCCCTGCACAACGTGCGCCAGATAGTGATGCGGAACGTTCGGCTGAGCCGCACTGACATGAGCGTGGAACACGGCGAACCGGCTGGCGCTAGCTCCGAGCAGTCGCCGCAGGTCATACACCCACTGGCCAGACAACGGCGGACGCCGCGAGTGGGAGAACCAAATTGCCAACGACGCCCGATCTACGGCCATGTCGACCTGGCCGTACCGCACCGCATGCTCCAACACAAACTCGGCGTACCGAAGTAGAACGCCCACACGAGCCCTCGCGTCAGGCACAAGCCACGCCCCAACTGATCGGGCCGACAGCGCCTTGGCCAACGACACAGCAAGCCAGGGCACATCCGCACCAACCGCGCTGACCATCGCCATATCCTTGGACTGCATCGTTGTCGGCATCACGGCGGCTCCTAAGCCTCAACAGCACTCGACGGGGTGCTTCTGCTTCTCCTGGTGGTCAACCTTGCTGGACATCGTGGTTGGGCGGTCGCTACCGGAGGCTCACGCACGCATCGCAAGCGCCAAGAGCCGCCGCATCGGTCGTGCCACCTGCGGGATTTTCGGCAACAGACCTATCCCGACGTGGGCATAGCTCTTTGCGAATAAACGATCACCGAATCGGGCGCGGCTGGGAATACCTACCTTCGGTCCGACCTTGCGTACCGACCTTCGGTCCGACGGGGCATTGAGCTGCGTGTTCATGCGGGTCGAGCAACAACATGGAGATCATCTTTACCTCAACCCGGGTTACATTGAATGCCCGGCCGACCCTGAGCGCCTGGCCGGACTCGGGACCGATCTTGGAGGCTGCCGTTGACCCGCCCCAGTCCCTATGTCCGTCGACAGTGGCTCGGACGTGAAATCCGCCGACTGCGGGAGGAGCATGACATCACGAGCGAGTCGGTCGCCCGTGCGCTGGGATTTCCGAGGCAACAGATTAGCGCGCTGGAGAACGGCCATCTCGGCCCGGACATCGATCTGGTCAGCGGAATCTGTGACTACCTCACGGTAGGCGTGAATCGGAGGGCCGCGATTATGGACGCCGCCGCCGACGGTTGGGCGCGTGGATGGTGGATAGCCGACGCGAAACGGATGGGGAGCCGGCAAGCCGTCTACGCGGATCTGGAAAGCGGCACCAAGACGATCACCGAATTCGCCATTTCACTGATCCCCGGCCTACTCCAGACTCCCGCCTACGCCGCTGCGCGGCTCCGCAGCGAACCGGCCCGCCACGGCGACGGGTTCGACCCCGCCGCCGCGGTTGCCGCCCGCGCTCGCCGTCAGAGCCTAGTGCTCGCCGCTGGCGGGCCGCGCTACGAAGCCGTCATCGACGAGAGCGCGATTCGGCGACGCGCAGCTGACCCCGCCGCCGTCGCGGAGCAGCTTCGACACGTCATCGCCGTTTGTACGAATCACCCGTCATCCGTGGTCGTCCAGGTGCTGCCGTCCGACACGTCGATCACAGGTCACAGCGCGCCCCGTTCGGCGTACTCGATCTACCGCTATCGCGACCCGCAGGGGTCACGGGCTGTCGCGGTCGACACCCTGACCCGCGATATGATTCACACCGATCCAGATGAGCTGGACCCCTATGTGGGCCTGCACAGCCGACTCAAGGCCGCGGCCCTGCCTCCCGACTCAAGTATCCGTCTCCTCCGCGCCGTGGCGGAGAGTCTGGCACCCACCGAAGGAGCCTCGATATGACTATCCGGCCCAGTACCCAGCTCACCTGGCGCAAGTCCAGTCACAGCGACGATGGCAACTGCGTCGAAGTCGCCGACACTGACGAACCGATCCTGGTACGCGATTCGAAGAACAGTACCGGACCGGTACTTCGATTCGCCCCCGAGCAATGGCATACCTTCACGCAGGCCGTCCGTGATCGCGGCTTCTCGTCTCCAATGCAGTAGCTGAGCACTCGCGACACTGCATCCCGCGCAGCCGAGGCCGGCCTTCCGGTCTCGGCGACGCCACTCAAGGCCCGCCTTGACTCTGGTGATCCTGATGCCACGCTGACAGCAGCCAGCCGAGCGATGCCTACGGCCTCGACTGAGGACGCCCGGCGAGTTCGCACGTTTGATTGAGTCCGGTTGGGTCCACGGGAGGGTATCGGTGCCTCATCATCCGGACACGCTGATCACGCCGAACGCGCAGCTCGCCGAAAGACGGGCGGGCTTGCCGTCACCGCGGCGACCCGGACAGCGCATGTCCCGGACCGAGCTGGCCGACGCCGTCAACACCGCCCTGGCTCAGCTCTACCCAGACCGCGACCTCACCGCGCACTACGTCGACCGCCGTTGGGTCGGCAAACTCGAACGCGGAGAACACCGCTGGCCCAGCCGCGAACGCCGAGTCGCGCTACGCCAAGTGCTCGGTGTCACCACAGACACCGACCTGGGTCTCTACAGCCCTCGACGTACTCCAGGCGCCGTCCGAACAGGTCCGGTATGCCAGCCAGCTATGCACCGGTTGGTCCGCATCCGCGTCAATGACGAGCTTCTCGACCGCGATCCGGAGGCATGGCTACGCGATCTCGACGCACTCATAGCTCGGCCCACCCGGATGTGGCCCCGACTCAAGAGCCATGTGCAGGAGCATCTCGACGTCCTCGACCAACTCCAGGGCAACCACGTTCGACCACACCTCGCACGCGTCGACGCCCTCTGGTCGGAGTTCATGAGCTGGATCGCCGACAACACCGCCCCGCCCGATGGCGGGTCATGGCTTGACCGATCGCACCGCCGCGCGATCGAGGCTGACGACAATGCACTCACCGCCTACACCCTCATGCGGCAGAGCCAACGCGCCCTCGACAACGTCGACATTCGGGCGGCGATTGCTTTCTCACGCCGCTCGCTGGAACCCAGTTCGGTACCCACCCGAACTCGTGCCCTGTGCTTTACACGTATGGCCGAAGCACTGGCTGCCGCCGGCAGCGACGAGGCACGCACCGCAATCACTGCCGCCCACCGCGAACTGCGCGGCTCAGACGCGAGCACTGTCGGTGAGG
>NZ_BOOZ01000006.1 GCF_016863495.1 Micromonospora andamanensis | reverse complement strand
GACGTCGACGCCCCGGACAAGGTCGCCTACGGGCTGACGTTCCGGCAACTCGCGATCCTCGCCGTCGCCGCCCTCGCCTGCTACGGCGCGTGGCGGGGCCTGCACTCCGTCGTGCCGGCCCCGGTGTTGCTCGGCGGCGCCGTGGTCATCGGTGGCCTCGTGTTCGGCGTCGCCGTGGGCCGCCGCGACGGCCTGCCGCTGGACGTGTGGTTGCTCGCCGCCGTCCGGCACGCCCGCGCGCCCCGCGCGTTGTCGACAACGGACACGACGTCGGCGACGCCGGACTGGGTGCAGGTGCCCAAGAGCAGGGTGGCGGTGCCTGCGCCGTTGGCGCTTCCGGCCGACGCGATTGACGACGGCGGGGAGATCCGGCTGGGTGGCGCGCGGGCGGCGATGGTCGCCGCGACCAGCGTCAACCTGGCGCTGCGCACTGCTGACGAGCAGACGGCCTTGGTCGAGGTGTTCGGCCGGTGGCTCAACAGCCTGTCCTCGCCGACGCAGATCGTCGTGTCGGCGCAGCCGGTCGACCTGCGCTCCGCTGCCCGCAGCCTGTCGCAGGCCGTGGACGGGCTTGCGCACCCGGCGCTGGCTGACGCCGCAGCCGATCACGCCCGGTTCCTCGACGACCTCGCCACCCGCCGGGATCCGCTGCGCCGGCAGGTCCTCATCGTCACCCGCACCAGCGCGGGCGAACGCGGGGAGCACGCGGCGCGGCGGCGCGCCGACGACACCGCCCGGACCCTGTCCGGCCTCGGCGTCACCACCCGCGCCCTGGACGGCGCGGCGGTCACCGCGGCGATCGCCGCCGCCGCCGACCCCTACCGTCCGGCCCGCCCCGGCGGGCTGGCCGCCCCCGACGCCGTCATCACCGGCCCGGACATCCACGTTCGCAAGAAGAAGGGACTGCGATGAGAAGCCGCACCCGATCCCGTGCCGCCGACAGCGCCGGCCAGCCCTCGTCGCTGGCCGGCGCCGTCGCTCCTGCCTCCGTGGAGGTGACCCCGCGGATGCTGCGCGTCGGCGACGGCTACGCCGCGACCCTCGTGGTCACCGGCTACCCCGCCGAGGTCGGCCACGCCTGGCTGGAACCGCTGCTGTCCTGGCCCGGTCGCCTCGATCTGGCCCTGCACATCGACCCGCTGCCCGCGCCGATCGCGGCGGCACGGCTGCGGAACCAGCGCGCCCGTTTCGAGTCCAGCCGCCGCGCGGGCGCCGAGTCCGGCAAGCTGCCCGACCCGTACGTGGAGGCGGCGGCCGACGACGCCGCCGACCTCGCCGGTCGCCTCGCCCGCGGGCAGGCGAAACTGTTCCGCGTCGGGCTGTACCTGACCGTGCACGCCCGCACCGAAGACGAACTCCTGCAGGCCTGCGCGCAGGTGAAGGCCGCCGCCGCGTCCACACTCATCGAGGTGCAACCCGCCACCTGGCGCCACCTCGCCGGCTGGACCACCACCCTGCCGCTGTGCACCGACTCGCTGCAGATGCGCCGCACGATGGACACCCAGGCACTGGCCGCCGCGTTCCCCCTCGCCTCGGCCGACCTGCCCGCACCACTGCCCGGCGACCCACCCGCCGAAGGTGGCGTGCTCTACGGCGTCAACCCCGACTCGCAGGGCATCGTGTGGTGGGACCGCTGGGCGCAGGAGAACCACAACTCCGTCGTGCTCGCCCGCTCCGGCGCCGGCAAGAGCTACTTCGTCAAGCTGGAGATCCTGCGCAACCTCTACCAGCAGGTGCAGGTCGCCGTCATCGACCCCGAAGACGAATACCTCAGGCTCGCCGACGCCGTCGGCGGCACCGTGGTGCGCCTCGGCGCCCCCGGCGTGAAGATCAACCCCCTCGACCTGCCCGCCGGGGACCACCGACCGGACGTGCTGACCCGCCGCGGACTGTTCCTGCACACCCTCATCGCCGTGCTACTCGGCCAGCAACCACCGCCGGCCGAACGCGCCGCGCTGGACCGGGCGATCCTCGCCGTCTACCGGCAGGCCGGCATCACCGCCGACCCGGCCACCCACCACCGGCCCGCCCCGCTGCTGAGCGACCTCACCAGCTGCCTGGACGCCGACAGCGACCCGGCGGCCGGGCAACTCGCCGCCCGCCTCGCACCCTGGGTGCACGGCTCGTTCTCGCAGCTGTTCGACGGCCCCTCCACCACCCGCCTCGACGGGCACCTGGTCGTCTGGTCGCTGCGGCAACTCCCCGACGAGCTACGCACCGTCGGCACCCTCCTGGCGCTGGACGCGATCTGGCGCCAGGTCGACGCCCCCGGCCGGTCAGCGACCCGGCGGCTAGTCGTGGTCGACGAGGCGTGGCTGCTCATGCGCGACGGCGAAGGCGCGAAGTTCCTCTTTCGCATGTCGAAGGCCGCGCGTAAGCGTCACGCCGGGCTCGCGGTGATCACCCAGGACGTCGCCGACGTCCTGGGCACCGACCTCGGTCAAGCCGTCGTCGCCAACGCCGCCACCCAGGTGCTCCTCAAGCAGGCCCCGCAAGCCATCGACGCCGTCGGCGACGCGTTCGGCCTCACCGCCGGCGAGCGGCGGCTGCTACTCGCCGCCCGAGTCGGCACCGGCCTGCTCATCGCCGGCGCGAACCGGACGAGTTTCGAGGCGATCGCCTCCGACACCGAACACCAGTTGGCGACCACCCGGCCGCAGGACCTGGCCGCGCTCGACGGCGAGGAGGACCTGTGAACCCGTCCATCACGCACCTGCCCACCACGCTCGCGAACACGCCCACCCCCGGCCCGGCGCCGACCGTGCCGGGCATCCCGCCGCCCGCCGGGCTCACCCGATGGGTGCTCGACGCCGCCGGATGGGCGGCGGCGCGGCCGTGGCTGCTCGCCGTCGCCGCCACCGCGCTGATCGGCTACATCGCCGCCCAAAACCTCCTCGCGACGTGGCGGCACCGCCGTCACGCCGGCGGCGCCCGCCTGGTCACCGTCGCCCCGCCACCGGAGGTCGACCCGCGCAGCAGCGCCGCGCTGTGGGCCAACCTCGCCGGCACCCTCACCCCCTCGCGTCGTCGCCGGCTGCTCTACGGCAGCCCCCACGTGGTGTGGCAGTACACGTGGACCGGACGGCAGCTGCTGATCAGCCTGTGGGTGCCCGGCACCGTCCCACCCGGCGCCGTCGAAGCCGCCGTACGGGCCGCCTGGCCGGGCGCCGCCTGCACCACCGACGACAACCCCGACCCGCCCATCCCGGCCGGCACGACGGCGGTCGGCGGGCACCTGCTGCCCATCGCCGCCGAGTGGCTGCCCTTCGCCACCGACCACGACAATGACCCGCTGCGCGCGCTGATGTCCGCAGGCTCCAGCCTGCGCGCCGACGAGCACGCCTGCGTGCAGATCCTCGCCCGCCCCGCCTCGGTGCGCCGCGCGGTGCGCGCCCGACGCGCCGCCGGGCGCCTGCGTGACGGCAAGACGGCTCTACCGGCCCTCAACCCGGCCGCGCCGCTGCTGTGGCTCATCGAGGCGTTCCTGCCCGGCCGCACCTCCGGCACCGCCCAGACCGGACGTGACGGCCGCCGTGACCCCGGAGTGGAACGCGATGTCCGCGCGATCCTCGACAAAACCTCACATCCGCTGTGGGAGACCGCCGTGCGCTACGCCGTCGGCAAGGACACCGGCCGCGCCCACACCGACCAGCGCCCGCGGCTGCGCGGGGTGGCGGACACGATCGCCGCGACGTTCGCGGTGTACTCCGGCCGCAACCGGCTCACCCACCGCGCCCGCATGTCATCACCGGTCGCCGTTGTCGCGCAACGGCGTCTCGGCGCCGGATTCCTCACCTGCACCCCGGAGTTGGCTGCGCTGGCCGCCCTGCCCCGCGACGTGGCGGTGCCCGGCCTGGACCGGGCCCGCGCCAAGCCCATGCCCGCGCCGATCGCGGTGTCGGCCGGCGGCCGAGGTGAGAAGGTCCTCGGCGACGCGGAGATCGACGGCCACACCGTGGCGCTATCCGTGCCGGACGCCCGCTACCACACACACGTCATCGGATCCACCGGCAGCGGCAAGACGACACTGCTGGTCAACATGGCCGTCGACGACATCACCGCCGGTCGCGGCACCGTCGTCATCGACCCGCACGGCGACCTGGTCCTGGACATCCTCGACCGGCTGCCCGCCGACGTCGCCGACCGGGTGGTGCTGTTCGACCCCGACCAGCCCAACCCACCCACCATCAACCCCCTCGAGGGCGACGACCCCGACCTCGTCGTCGACAACCTCGTGTCGATCTTCGGCAACATCTTCGCCAAAGCGTGGGGCCCCCGCATGGACGACGTCATGCGCGTGGCGTGCCTGACCCTGCTCCGGCACGCCAACGTCACCCTGCAACACATCCCACCGCTGCTCAACTCGGCGCAGTTCCGCTCCGCGATGACCGTCAAGCTCGACGACCCGGCAGGACTGCGCGGCTTCTGGCAGTGGTACGACGAACTCAACCCCGCCCTGCGCTCCCAGGTCATCGGCCCCGTCCTGGCCCGGCTGCGGTCCTTCCTGCTACGCGACTTCGTCAAACGCACCATGCAATACCCCAAGTCGAGCTTCGACCTCGGCAAGATCCTCGACGGTGGAGCGCTGCTGGTGCGGATCCCCAAGGGGCAACTCGGGGAGGACACCAGCAAACTGCTCGGGTCGCTGATCCTGGCGCAGGTGTGGCAGGCCACCACCGCCCGCGCCCGACTCGCCCCCGACCAGCGCCGCGACGCCACCCTGATCATCGACGAGGCGCAGAATTTCCTCACCCTGGCAAACAGCCTGGACACGATGCTCGCCGAAGCCCGCAAGTACCGGCTGTCCCTCGTCCTGTCCCACCAAGACCTCGCCCAGTTCCCGAGAGACCTCCTCGCCGCCGCGTCGGCCAACGCCCGCAACAAGATCTATTTCTCGTGCGCGCCGGAGGACGCCGCCGTGCTGGCCCGGCACACCATGCCGGAACTCGACGAGCACGACCTCACCCACCTCGACGCCTACACCGCCGCAGCCCGCCTGCTCGCCGACGGGCGGCAAACCCCGGCGTTCACCCTCAAAACCCGGCCACCGAAACCCGTCGTCGGCGCGGCCACCACCATCCGCCAGACGGCCGCGAAGAAGGTCGAGCCGCAGGACACCAGCGCCATCGACGACCTCGTCGAGCAGCTGTCCCAGCCCAAGAACGACAACCGACGACGCGGCGGCGACACCCGCGACACCACATCAGCGCCGCGCACCCCTCGCCGACCCTGACACCCCTGCCCGCCCACACGGCTAGCTGGCACGAGTCCCGCGCCGTCGTCGCCGGCTCCCCGCGACACCGTCCGCACCACAACCGAGGACGCCCCTCCGCACGGCACCGAATCCGACCCACCGCAACGAGGCCCTTCCCACGAGGTCCTCATCCAGCCACATCCCAAGGAGCAACTGATGTCAGCGCCATCGACAACTCCCCAACGCCGCCCATCCGAGCCATGCTTGCCGCCACCGGCCCGCCAGCAATGGGCCGGCCGGACGGTCAGCCCGAAACCGCTGCTCCACCTCATCCACCGACCCTGTGATCCGCTGACGCAGCGCCCAGTCGTCGCGTCAATCACCGTCCAGGACGCGGCGACCAACTCGGCGACGCGACACCCCACCGCACCGAGCCACTTCCCGTCCGCCTTCTCCCGCAACGCCTTCGTCGTCGAGCGTGCCGGCAACAGCCAGCACCACGCCGCCGCCCGGCCGCACATCCGTCCATCCCACATCCCGCCCGCCCGGCGTCCGAACGCCCGACCCCGCGACGGCGTGACCACGCCCCGGTCGCTCACCTGCTCGCCGTGGCAGCGATCCCGCTGTTGGCGTCCGTGCCGCGACCTGGCTTGGGGACAGTGTCGGGGGCGGTGTAGAGGCGGATACCGGAACCGACCGCCCGAACGGGCCGCTCTCACAGCACAACGCCGACGCGGCGACCACATCGCAGTGCTGCCAAAGACCCTCAGGGGTCTCCTCTGCGGGGGTGGTGTCCATGCGTAACAGCGCCGACCGGGTCCTGCGCCTGCAGGCCCAACTCACCGTCCGCGATCGGCTGCTGCTGGACTGGCTCGCCGATCACAAGGTGCTCACCACGTTCCAGATCAGCCGCGCCCTGTTCACGTCGCTGGACTTCGCTCAGCGGCGGCTGCTCAAGCTGCATCAGCTCGGCCTCGTGGACCGCTTCCGGCCGCTGCGAGCCGGCGGCGGATCGTATCCGTGGCACTACGTCCTCGATCAGACCGGCACCGAGTGCGTGGCCGCCTCCCGCCAGCAAACACCGCCCCGACCAGGACAGACGACGCTGCGCAAGCACCGCCTCGCCACCAGCCGGACCCTGGAGCACCTGCTGGGCGTGAACCAGTTCTTCACCGACCTGGCCGCACGAGCACGCACTCATCCGCCAGCGCAGCTGCAGCGGTGGTGGTCGGAGCAGCGCTGCGCAGAACCCGGCGCGTTCAACACCACACTGCTGTCTCCGATCCGCCCGGACGGACACGGCATATTCCGCGAAGGCGACCGCCGCGTCGCGTTCTTCGCCGAGTTCGACACCGGCACCGAACGGCCCCGCGTCCTGCTGGAGAAGGTCAACAACTACACGATCCACACCGCCATGGGCGGTCCCGCCTGGCCAGTGCTGTTCTGGCTGCCCCACACCGACCAGGAGCGAGCCCTGCACCAGCTGCTGACCGGACTGCCCACCCCCGTGCCCGTGGCCACCGCCTGCCGCGACAGCCTGCCAGTCGGCGCCTGCGCCGCCGACGCCGTCTGGCTGGTGGCCGGATCAACCGACGGCCCGCGCCGGCTGGTCGATCTCGCCGACCTCGGCGACCCCGCACCCGACGTCGACCCCATCACCGACGTCGCCTGGCCGCCACACGTCACACCTCGACTCACCCACTGACCGTTCACCGACCCACCGACCGGCAGCCCCGCCGGCTCGCTCACACCCGCTCACACCGCAGGTCAACCCCCACCCCACCGCCACCGGCAGCGGGGCTGGACCGACTGCGGGCCAGGCCGGGTGTGGGCGGGCCCGCCACTCACAGCGACTCACACCCGGGTCGCCCGCAGCGGCGATGATCTCTCACACCGCAGGTCAACCCGCCTACCCGGCCTGATCGGCGCCTGCTGGCGTTGTGAGTGCGAAGGGCTACCGTTTCGGCACCAACACAACCCCATATAACGCTCCACCCGGTTCGGTCCCACCTCAAGGACCCCCGCCGCACCCACCCGGTGCGCCCCGCCCACCCGCTCACGCCGGTCGGCAGCACACCGCGCGGCGACCCCCGAGGTCGCACCTAACCACCCGCGCCACCCCGACCCGCTCCACGCACCCAGTGGACACGGTCAACCCGCACCTTCCCTGTTCCGTCGATCACCCGACCCACGTACCCGGTGGGCCGGGCCGCCGTCGTGCCCACACGACGCCAACCCCGAGGAGGCTCCATGTCCCAGAACAACGGCACCGCGCTGACCCGCCACGGCAGCCGCGTGCAGCGTCGCACCGCCCTAGCCAACCCGCCCCAGCAGAGCACCCCGCGTCCCCAGGTTGTGCCGCAGGCCGTCATCCGCCAGATGATCGTCTGCGTCAGCGACGACCTCGCCGCGACCCTGCACACCGGCGTGCGCAACCTGGAGCGCCACTTCGGCGTCTCCGGCAGCAGCTGCCGCCGGCTCTGGGCGTCCCCGGCCATCTGGGCGTGGCAGCGCCGCCAGCTCATCGACTGGCAGAAGGCCAACACCGGCCCGCAGTGCTGCGCAGGCGGACCCATCCGCCTGCTCGACCTCACCGGCATGCGCGAAGGCGCGCACGTCAGCGCCGTGCTGCGCCACCAACAGTGGTCCCACGTCGTCTCCGGCACCCGCCCGGCCACGCCGTGGCCGGTGTTCCTGCAACGGCACCTGAGCGACCCGTCGGGCTACCCGCTCGACATCGCCAGCGCCGAGTTCCACCGGCAGCCCCGCGTGCAGGCGATGCGCCTGCACAACGTCGCGGCCAACACCGCCGGCCACCTCGACACCGCCGACCTGGAGATGTTCCAGGCCGGTGCCGCCGCCTACGCCACCTACCGCGCCCTGTGGGCGCTGTGCACCGACGCCTTCCTCACCGAGGACGGCACTCAGATGTCCCCGGCCAGCGCGTTTCTCGCCGACCGGATCACCTACCTGCACCAGGCGTACCGGCACCTGCAGTCCCTGCACCACAACCAGCAGATCTTCGCCATCGACCTGCAAACGCCGTAACCACGACCGGGCACGGCCACCAGCCCCCGGCAACCCAGGGGCCACACCGCCTGCCCCGAACGTCCCGCGGCACACCACCGGAACCGGGCAGCACACCTCGCCTCGCCACCTGAGGCACGTGTGCTGCCCGCCCGGGCCCACACCCCCCGCATGAAACTGGAAGGAGCAGCATGTCCCGCTTCCTGTACTTCGACCTGCCCGCCGTCGCCGCCCACGCCCAGCACGCCGTCCTCTGCGACCGGAACCTGCACACCCGTCACGGCGCCAGCGGTATCCGCAGCGCCGAGCCCGCGCTGCGACTGTTCCGATTCCGGGGAATGGTGTGGCTGGCCAGCAACGGAGGCGACGCTCTCCACGATCCGATGCCCTCCATGGCCAAGGCCCGTAGGTCGCTGGCCGCGCCCGGCGTCCGACTGCCGGACAGGACGGACGCCTGGGGCCTGCCACTGCTGCGCGACAGCGGACCGCAGCTGGTCGACCTCATCACGGCCGGACTCCCCGACGGTGCCGACCTGTTCATGGTCGACCCGAACACGCTCACCATCGGCGTCGGCCGCCAGCGCCCCGTCCGCGCCAGCAACTGACACCACCGCCCGCCCGACCGCACGGCACGCCCGCCTCCTCGAACCCGAGGGACAGCAGGCGTGCCGCTGCGGCGGGACCGCCCGCCCTCGGAGCACGCCACCGCTCGTCCCTCATCTGACCGTGGAGGAAAGCCCCATGCAGCCTGAACGCCGTTCCACCCTCATCCTCACGGCACTGAACGCCGTCGAAGCTCTCGCCGAAACGAAAGGCTGGGGTGCCTACCCCGCCCTGCTCGCCTTGGTCGACAGCACCGCCCACACCATCGTCGGCAGCATCAACGCCGAGGAACTTCCGATCAACCAGGATGTGTGGCGGCAGCACACGGTCCCCGGCACCCGCTTCACTCTGCCGTACTGGATCGGCCTGCAAGCCATCACCGACACCCTGACCACCGTCAAATTCCCACGACTGCGGGCTTGGACGCGTGAGCAGATCGGCCCCGTGATCGCGATGGCGTTCCTCGCCGAAGGGCTCGACACCAGCGACGCCGGACGCCGAGCCGCCGCCGCTCACGGCCTGCCCGTCGACCCCGACGGCGTCCCGGTCCGGGCGGTCAGCGCCTGCGACATCGACGGCCGCTTCTACCAACTGCTGCGCACACGCGGAGCGGACACCGTCTCCACGACGGTCGATCACCCGGACGCCCGGACTTCCGCTGGGTCCGTCGCGGTGAGCCTGCGACGCCTGCTCAACGCGACCCACGCCTAAGCGCAGGACCTCCAGGCTCCACGGAGAACGCACGGGTCGAGGCATCGAAGGGAACCTCCCGAAACAGCAGCGCCCCGTCCCGTACGACTCGCGGCCAGTCTCACCGCTTCAGCGGGACCAGACGGCCAACCAGCCCATGACAGGAGACGCCGTTATGGCCGAAATCGTCAACCTGACGCCGCACCCGGTTCGGATCTTCCCGGCCGACACCCCCGACCGCTCGTCGGCCTGGCTGCATCCGACCGCGAGGACCTGCTGGTCTGCCACGACACCGTCCGCGACCTGGACGGCTCGATCATCGGCGTCCGTAAGCTCGCTCGTCCGCACCGCGGCTGAGCACTAAGCCCGTCCGGACTGACCCTCGCCGACCTCCCTCTCGCGGCGATCCGCTCACCGATGCCCGCCACGCCCCTCGATCAGGGCGTGCGCGCCTCGCATCGTCGGGCAGACCCCACGCCGGGCGCCCCGGGCATGGGGCAATCGCACTCCGCCGGGCCGCAGACACGCCGCCCTGTTCCTCTTCCACCCCCTCGCACCATTACCTGATAGGACACCCCATGTACCGCTACCTGCTGACCTTCACCCACACCACCAACGGTCAGACCCAGTTCACCGCGCTGGACTACCCCACCGCCCGGCCAATCAGCTCGGTGGACGACGTGCAGCTGGTCACGCTGCACCTGCAAACGCAGGGCTACAACAGCCCCTTCGTCATCGCGTTCTCCCTCTTCACCGACCCCGCCCCGACCCTGCAGGCGACGTCATGACCACGCATCGTTCCTCGCGCGGCTGGGCCTATCGGCCTGCCCCTGGGCGGACTCGTGTCCGTCGCCGCGACCATCGCGCACTCCTTCATCGCCCCCCGAGAACGCTCCGGCCGACCGGTCGCCGGAACCCGGCAAGGTCGTCTCCGCGATCGTGCAGCCGCTGTTCCTGCTCATCGCCATCGAGAACGCTGCCCGCGCCCCCTGGCCGACCCGGGCCTGGGTTGGAACCTGCTCCGCTGGGTCGGTCTCCCGCCCTTGGCCCAGGTCGCCGCGTTGGTGGCCTACCGGCACCTGTCCGGACTGCTCAACCACGACAACGAGGAACCTCTCATCGTCTGCCCCGGGCCCCTCGCCACCCTCGCTGAGGCCCCGTCACCTACCGCGCTGGCCGGTCGTCTTCGCGATGCCACCACCCGGCGCCGAGGGCTCAGCAGCCGCTCACCGCCGCCGCGTAGCCGTTCTCGTCGGCATGTCGCGGCGGCGTCAACCGTGCCGGATTTCGGGGACCAGTCCCGAGGTTCGGTCATCGCACTTGATCAGCGCCGTGAACGAAGCGTGGATCAGTGCTGACCTCACACACCCACCAGGAAGGATGTCCATGACCGACGATCCGGAACTCGTACCGGCCCACGCGATGTTCAAGGTCCTCGCCGCGCTCGCCGAACTCGGCGAGGACACCGCCGCCGCCGTGGCGGACAAGGCCGGGCTCGGCTACTCCACCGCCACCGCCAAGCTGCGCGCCTGGGAAAAGACTGGCCAGGCCGAACGTGTCCACACCGACAGCAAGCGCGCCGTGTGGCGGCTCACCGACGCCGGCCGCGCCACCGTCGGCACGCACCAGGCGCCGCCGGCAGCGCCCGACAGCGCACCCGACGCACCGGCAGCCCCGGCCTGCCACGACAACCCCGCCGAGGTCGCCGATACCGCAGCCTCACCCGAGGCGACGCCCACACCGCAACCCGGCCCGCCCGCCGATGGCGAACAGGTAGCCGCAACCGGCGGCACCGCCGCCGCACCCCAACCCGCCTCCAGCAACGACAGCGTGACCGCAGAGACCGCCACCGAGTCCGACGCGGCGGGTGAGCAGCACGCCGCAGCGTCGGAGGACGCGGACCCGGTCACCCCGGCCACCCGAACGGATGGCCGAGCGGCGAGCATTCGCCGAGGGAAGGGCTCGCTGCGGGGGGCGGTGCTGGACATCCTCGAAGCGCACCCCGAGCGGGCTTACAAGATCAGCGAGCTGTGCAAGCTCATCGACGCCGCGAACGTCGGCACCGACGCCAGGAAGGCCAGCGCCGGCGCGGTCGTGAACGCCGCGGACAAGCTGGTCAACGACGGGATGGCCGTACGGACCGTCGAGAAGCCGGCCACCTTTCAACTCGCCCCCGCCGCGCAGTAGCGGCACCCAGATCTGTAGGACAGCCCGGGGGCGGGCGTGGAGTTGGTCGCTGCTCGCCCGCCCCCGGTGCTCCTTCCAAAGCAAGGAGCCGTATCAGTGTCGCAAATCGTGCAACAGATGCTCACCTGCGCCGGCGGGATCCTCGCCGGCTTGGCCCTCGCAGCCGCGGTGCTGTGGCGGCAACAGCGCGCGTTGCGGGAAGCCCGCTACGACGCCACCCACGACGACGTCACCGGGCTGCCCAACCGGCGGCTGTTCCTCGCCCGTCTGCGCGCCGCTTTAGAGGACAACGCCCCGGTCGGGGTGGTGTTGCTGGATCTCAACGGGTTCAAGACCGTCAACGACACCCTTGGCCACGAGGTCGGCAATGACCTGCTCCAGCAGGTCGGACGCCGCCTGGCCAGCCTCGCCGCGCCGGTGTGGGTCATTGCGAGGCTCTCCGGCGACGAGTTCGCCCTGCTCGTGCGCGGCAACCAGGACGACACCGACGCTGCGGCCCGCGCCGCGTGGCGGGTCATCGCCGCCGATTCGATCCGTGTCGTCAACGGCGATCTGCGCGTGACGGCTTCGGTCGGCTACACCCACACCCGCCACCCCAACACCACCGTCCGGCACCTGCTCAGCCAGGCCGACAGCGCCATGTACGAGGCCAAAGCCACCGACGGTGGGGTACGCGAGTACCTGCCCCACCGCACCGCGACGGTGCGCAGCCGCGACCGCCACCACCGCTAAGTCTCATCCCGTCCGAGCCGCGCACGCCGAACGCCCCGCAGCCGTTCCGGCCGCGGGGCGTTCGGCGTCTCCACCTGAAATAGGAGACCTCCGTGTTGTCCTTCAACGCTGTTCACACCCTCACCGATTGCCTCGTCGCGGCGGACGCCGACGCAGAGCACCTCGGCTGGGGCCAACCCCCGACACTGCTGCTCGTCCACGACTGGCTCCTCACGTCCGCCCGCCCAGGCAGGCGGCGCGCGATGCACAGCCTGGAGTTCCCGCTGCACCCCGAGGACCTGCTCCGCGATCCGGCCGGTCTACCCGCCCTGCTGCACCGCCTTGCCGGCAGCCTGCACCACCGGGCGGCACCCACGCCCTACCAGAAAACCCTGGACACGATGATCGACCAGGCACGCGCCACCGCCCCGGACGCGCGGCTGCTGGCGTGGGCTGCCTGCTACCACGACATCCACACCAGCGACGGGGAACCCCGGCAGGTTCACCGAGTCGACGCCGTCGACGTCGACGGGCGCCTCTACCAGCTCACCCGCCTACGCGGCGAGGACCACCCCCTCGTCCGCGTCGACGACATCCCCGAACCGGCCGACATCCCCGCCACACATCCCGGCCTGGTCGCGCTGCTGGCCGCCACCACCGGCCACACCCCGACCGGCCGTCCAGGCGGCGCGTCATGACCCGCACCCACCCGGACGAGCCGGTGTTCGAAACACACGGGCCGGACGGAGCGTCACTGCGCTGCCTGATCTGCGGCGCGGTCAACGAGGTCACCACCACCGAACTGCCATCGATGGCCGGCTACGGCAACGACACCGCTGCCCGCTGCGACCGCTGCGGATCAGCCGAAACCACTGACCCGATCTTCGGCTGGCACGCCACGCCCGCCACCTGGCCGCGCCCCGGCGAGCAGCACCAGCCATGACAGCGGCCCCTGATTTCCAACCGCCTCATCGTCTGAAGGAGTTCCGTGCCATGAGCACCCCCTGCTACATCGGCGCCACCAGCCCCGACACGCCCCATCTCGCGCACGCCCGGTACGTCCTGTTCGACGGCCGCCCCGCCGTCGTGCTACCGGCCCTGGCCGCGATCTGGGCCCGCCACGCACACCACGACACCGCCGCGCTGATCGGCGCGGTCCTCGCCCACGACTGGGAGCACCTCGACCCCGACACCACCGCCGCCACCACGTCCGCCTTCGCCGGTCAGCAGCCGGTGCCGGGCATCGGCATGACCCTGGCCAGCAGCACCAACGGCGTGGCCGATACGCCGGAGCCGATCACCGTGTTCCCGCTGTGCCACGCCGGACACCTCGACGTCGAATGGGTCTACCTCATCGAGGCGGACACCGCCACGATCGGCGTCTACACCAGCGACGGCACCCGCACCGCCACCTACCACCTCACCACCTGCCTGGACCACGCCAGCAGCAGTCAGGGATCGTCCAGGCCCTGTGCGGCGGGAGTGCCGCGGTGAGCGCCCGCGCCCTCGCCGGCCTCGCCGCCGGGGTGATCGCCCTGGTGGTGGTCTGCGCCAGCGGGATCGGCGCCCTGTTCACCGGCGGCGGCAACGCCTCGGCCGCCTGCTACAACGCGGTCGGCCCGGACGGGAAGCCGCTGCTGCCCACTCTGGACATGTCCCCGCCGGCTGCCGGCACCGGTGGGTGGGACCGCGAGCAAACCGGCAACGCCGCCGCGATCATCGCCGTTGGCGAGCGGCTGACGGTGCCGCCGAGAGGCTGGGTCATCGCCCTGGCCACCGCGATGCAGGAATCCACCCTGCGCAACCTGCCCGGCGGCGACCGCGACTCCGTCGGCCTGTTCCAGCAACGCCCCTCGCAAGGCTGGGGAACTCCCACACAACTACACGACCCCGACTACGCGGCCGGGAAGTTCTACCAGGCACTGCTGGCCGTCGACGGGTGGCAGGCCATGGCGTTGACCGACGCCGCGCAGGCGGTGCAGCGCTCCGCCTACCCCGGCGCCTACGCCAAGTGGGAAGACGACGCGATCGCCCTGGTCCGCGTCCTGGCCGGCGGCACCCCCGCCGGCCCCGTCGCCGCAGACCTGGAACAGGCGATGGCCAACCCGCTGTGCCTGTTCGACGGCGGCGACGGCCAACCCGGCGCCGACCAGGTTCCCCTGCCCGCAGGGTTCACCCTGCCACCGGGCACCCCACCACAGGTGGTCACCGCCATCGGGTGGGCCCTGCAGCAACTCGGCTCGCCCTACACCTTCGGCGGGGACTGCACCGCCCCGCACTCCGGCATCGCCCGACACCAGTGCGACTGCTCCTCGCTGATGCAACAGGCCTACCGCGCCGCGCGCATCGGCATCCCCCGCACCACCAGCGAACAAGTCCACGCCGGCACAGCGGTCACCGACCACCGCGACCTGCGCCCGGGAGACATGCTGTTCATCCCGGGCAGCCGCGGCAGCGCCGCCCGCCCCGGCCATGTCGGCATGTACCTCGGCCAAGGACTCCTCATCCAGGCTCCCCACACCGGCGACGTCGTCAAAATCAGCCGACTCTCCGCCTGGCTGAACAACCTCGCTGCCGTCCGCCGGATCGTTAAGTAGCCATTATTGCATCAGATGCAACATTCGCCTGGCCGAGAACCGTTGTGTGGCAACGGTTTGCCTACGTCCAACCCTAGGCGCTCGGCGGCACCGACCTGCGGCCAAGGCCCCTTACTTCACATTGTTGCATCTAATGCAATACGGTGTGGGCGTGCGGAGCGTTGATCTCCCGGGTGCGGTGCACCTGGTCTTGCCGGCCGGCGTGGTGCAGTTGGATCCGCAGCGTGCGGTGTTCGATGGCATGCTGGAGAGCTGGTGGCGTCAGCAGCGGTCGCGGTTGTCGCGGGAGTCGACGATCAAGCCGCGTATCGCGCTGGTGCGCCGCTTCGCGGAGTTCACCGGGTTGTATCCGTGGCAGTGGACGCCGGGTGAGGTGGAGGCGTTCACGTCGTCGCTGGTGTCGGGCGGCAGGCCGCTGGCGCACTCGACGGTGCGGTCGTACCAGATGACGTTGCGGCTGTTCTGCGAGTTCGTCACTGATCGGCGGTACGGGTGGGCGGAGGAGTGCGTACGCCGGTTCGGGCAGCCGCCGGTGCAGGTCTGCCACGAGTGGAACACCGTTGCGCACCTGAGTGAGTACGAGGGGCGCCCGGGCCGCCGGGCGTTGACCTATGACGAGGTGCAGGCGCTGTTCGACGCCGCGGACGACAGGGTCGCGGTTATTCGCGGTCGTGGCCGCAAGGGTGTGTTGGCGGCGTGGCGGGACGCGGTGGTGCTCAAGACGGTGTACGCGTTCGGGTTGCGGCGGCAGGAAGCCGCGATGCTGGATGTGGTCGACTTCCGGCGCAACCCGCGCGTGCCACGCTACGACCGGTTCGGGTCGGTGCAGGTGCGCTACGGCAAGGCGTCGCGGGGTGGGCCGGCGCGGCGACGCACGGTGTTGACGGTGCCGGAGATGGACTGGGTGGTGGACCTGCTGCGGGAGTGGGTGCAGGAGCTGCGGCCGCAGTTCGGCCCGGGCGAGCATCCGGCGATGTTCGTGACGGAACGGCGCGGTCGGATCTCGCGGGGGTATCTGGACGTGGCGTTCCGGCGCGCGGCGCGTGACGCGGGGCTGCCCGAGGAGTTGGACCTGCACTCGCTGCGGCACTCCTACGTCACACACCTGTTGGAGTTCGGGTACCCGCCGCTGATGGTGCAACAACAGGTCGGGCACTCTCATGCGTCGGTGACGGCGCTGTACACGTCGGTGTCAGACGAGTTCCGCAACCGGTTGCTGGACGCCGCGCTGGCCCGGTTTCCGATGGCGGAGGGAGCGGCGGGGTGACGAAGCGGATGGGCATCGTGTGGCATCTGCGGCTGCGGATGGCCGAGAAGGGCCTGTTCCAAACCTCGGAGCTGGTGCCGCTGCTGGCCGAGCGGGGGGTTCAGTTGTCGAGGGAGCAGGTTTACCGGTTGGTGACCACGCCGCCGCAGCGGCTGAGCATGGACATCCTGGCGGCATTGTGCGACATCCTCGACGTCACACCGAACGACCTGATCGAGGTGACCGCGGTCAACACCCAAGTCCGCAAGGCCGCCGGCGGCGGCACCGCAGCTGCTCCGGCCCGGTCGGCGGCGAAGCGGACGGTGATCCGCCGCCCGGACGGAGCCTGAGATCGCCTACGCGGGGCGCAGCAGCGACGGCATTCTCGCCGAGGTCGCCGCGCTGCTGGCCACACGCATCCCGGAGCTGACGGCCGACACGGCACAGCAGTTGACGCGACGGTTCGCCGGGCACGGCCGCGCCGCTGGACCGCTTCGCGACTACCTGCGAGGCCGTGACCTCGTGCTTACCAGCGCTTCGTCGGACCTGCCCTTGACGCTGGTGCACATCGCCCACGCGCTGCACGAATCCGGCTTCCCTGATGTCGTGCTGCCGGCCTGCTTGGACTGCCAGGCGACCGTGCCGCAGTTGCGCAACGTGGTCGACGGCGGCCGGGTCTGTGACACCTGCCTGCGGCTGCGGCAGCGGGTTGCCTGCTCCGCCTGCGGCGCTCTGGTGCGTCCGGGACCGGCGGTGCGCGCGGACGGTCTGTGCCGGCCGTGCCGCTCCGCTGCCCGGCCAGTCGAGACCTGTGCGGGCTGCGGCCGGCAGGCGACAATCACCCACCGCCAGGCAGACGGGACCGGGCTGTGCCAGCGCTGCCACCGCGCACCCGCCGGGTCGTGCTCCCGCTGCGGAGCCGTCGGCCGTGTTTACCAGCGCGGCGACGATCCGCTCTGCCGCGCCTGCTACACCGCACCCCACCTCGCCTGCGCCCGCTGTGGGCGCGTGCGGCCGGTGCACGCCCGCTCCGACGACGGCCCGGTCTGCAGCAGCTGCCACCAGCGCCCACTGCGCAAGTGCGGACACTGCGGCGCCATCGCCAGATGGCACACCCGCCCCACCAACGGGCAACCCGGCTACTGCAACGCCTGCCACCGCCGACCGGTCCAGCCCTGCGCCTCCTGCGGACAGCAACGGCCCGTGAGCCGCCACAAAGCCGCAGACGGCGCGTTTACCTGCGACACGTGTCGCGCCCGCCCCGCGACCTGCACCTTCTGCGGCCGGCACCGCCTTATCAACGTGCGATGGCCGATCGGTGCCGCCTGCAGCGGCTGCTACCAGCGCATACGCCGCGCCCCGCAACCATGCCCCCGCTGCCACCAACACCGGATCCTCATCGGCCTCGACCACATCGGCAGGCGACTTTGCGCAGGCTGCGCCGACCTGGACTACGACTACACCTGTCGCCGCTGCGGCGCCTCCGGCTCGTTCCCCGTCGACCGCACCTGCTACCGATGCCTGGCCCAGGCCCGCATCCACACACTGATCGCCGTCGAAGGCGAGGACGTCACCGCCCGCCAGGCCCTCGCCGAAGCACTGCTCGCCGCCGGCACGGGTGAAGCCGTCTGGCGATGGCTACGACCCGACGGCCCCACCGCCGCGCTCGTCACCGCCATCGTCGACGCCAATATGCCCCTCACCCACGACCTGCTCGACGCCCTTCCGCAACAGCAGGCCCTGCACCGCCTCCGCGCAGTGCTCGTCCAGCACGGTGTCCTACCCGCCCGCGCCGAACAGCTCGAACGCATCGAGCCCTGGCTCGAGCAGCAACTCACCACCCTCAACGCCGCGCACGCGCACCTGGTGCGCACCTGGGCTCGCTGGACCCTGCACCGCCGCGCCCGCCAACGTCTTGCCCGACGGCCGTTCACCGGCGGCGCCGCGCACTACCAACGCGCCTGCCTCACCGCCGCGATCCGACTCCTCACCTGGATCGATGGCTACCACCTCACCCTGGCCGACCTCACCCAAGCCGACGTCGACCGGTGGCGCGTCGAGCATCCACACGAATACAGCTACCTCGCCAAAGAGTTCCTCCGCTGGGCCCGCCGCCGCCACCTCGTCGGTGACGTCACCATCACGCCCCGACAGCGAGACCACAACCCCGACGCGCTCACCGAGGACGAGCACTGGCACCACCTACGACGCGCGCTCACCGACACCACCCTGCCGCTGGACGTCCGCACCGCCAGCAGCCTCAACCTGCTCTACGGCATGACCCTCGCCCGCATCAGCCGCCTCCACACCGCCGAGGTGCTCCGCGAGGCAGCAGCCGGCGACACCCACACCTACCTGCTACTCGGCAAGCACCGACTCCGACTCGCCCCCGCCGTCGCGAGCCTGCTGCACGCCCAAATCACCGCCGCCGCCAGGCACCCCAACGCCGCCAATGCCGGACCACGGTGGATCTTCCCCGGCGGGCTGCCCGGCACCCACGTCGCCGCCCTACACCGCAAACTCGCACGCCACCAGATGCCACGAGCCGCGCACGGCCGCGCCACCGCACTGATCAACCTTGCCGCACAGCTACCCCCACCCCTGCTCGTCGACCTGCTCGGTATCAACATCGACACCGCCAACCAGTGGGCGCGCCACGCCAGCCCTGACTGGGGGATCTACCTCACCACCCGACCCGCACCGACACCCACCCCTGGGCAGAAACCCAGGCAAGCACGCCGAGCAGATCGATAACGCCATCGCCACCGACGAAGCCCAGCGCGCGCCGGCACGGCAAGTGCTCATTTCGTCGGGGTACCGATCCGAAGCCGGTTGCCGTCAAGGTCGCGCAACTCGACCTCACGCCCCCAAGGAGCCTCCTCCACCGGCACACCGAACTCGGCAGCGACGGCATCGACATCACGAACGCGCAGGTAGACCAACGTGTCAGGGCGGGCGTCGCCCTCGTGCTCCGAGAGGAACAACCGCACGCCGCCGCGAGCAACTTCGACAAACGCGGGAAGTTCCGGCTCGAACCGGTGTTCCCACTGCCAGGCGAAGCCCAAACGCTCGTACCACCCAACCGCCGCCGAAGCGTCCTCGACGCGAAGAATAGGAATGACTTCCTCGTCCATACAGTCCATCGTCGCAGACCGCCCAACAGAGCCAACGTTGCCTGATGCGGAACTACCGACGGACCCGGACATCGAAACCATGCCGCGCAGGGCAGCGGCGAGTGACCGCCGAGCCCACACAGGCGGCGGCTGTCGCGATCATCGTCGACGCGAACTGCGGCATACGAGGCACTTCGCATACAAGCACTCCGCCAGTTCCTCAGCCCTGACCTGATGGCGATGCGCCACCCCGGCACCACCGCAGAGCAGCCCAACCAGCAGTGGCGGAGTCATCACCTGGGCGTTCACGTCGCCGTCGTCATCGGCGACGACTTCCCGTGACCGCGGCTTCTCGCGATCCTGCGATGCCGGGACCACCGCGACGCAGGCCACCGAGCGCCGTCGGTCGCTGCCCATCACCCCCTATTCATCGTCTGCGGTGGTCGTCCGCGCACGCGACGGCCGCCGCAGACGCACGCCCTCATGCAAGGAGGACCACAACCCGTGAGCGCACCCGCGCTGATCGGTGTGGCCGCGTTCCGCGGCGCCTACACCGCCCGCCACGTCCAGCTCGGCGAAGCACCGGAGGTTCTGGTGCCGCTGCTACGCCGAATCTGGACCGACACCTTCGACCGCGACACCGACGCCATGGCCGCCGCGCTACTGGCCCGACCCTGGCTCCAACTCGCCGTCAACCCCAAACCCCGCCGATGGGACCAACACCCGCCCGTGCCAGGGGTGGGCTACCCCACCGCCACCGGCCACGACACCCTGTGGCGGGGCTCGCTACGCGAGAACGTCGATGGGCCGGTGGAGTGGCTGTACCTGCTGCACCTGAACCACCGACGGCTGGTCGTTTACGAGGCGACGGTCCACGGCCGCTGGCTCCGGCACAGCGCCCACCACCTCGACCCGGTCGAGGACCTGTTCGTCACCGCACCCGCCCTCGACGACAGCGGGTCCGAGATGACGGTGTGCACCGTGTGCGGCGCGGCCGACGAGATCGATCACGTCGAGGTGCCGTCCTTGGCCGGCTACGGCAACGACACCATCACCTCCTGCAACCGCTGCGGCTCCCTGATCGCCACCAGCCCGACCCTCGGTGACCACCTCGTCCGCAAGCCCTGGCCGCCACCGGCACCCACCACCGACGGGGCGTCGGGCAGCACCGCCTGAGCCGCGCGCCTCAGCGCCACACGGACGACCTCAAATGCCCGCAATCCAAGGAGAGAACGCATGATCAGACGGACGCAGGAGGAGATCCTGCATCGCGTCGACCAGCATGCCGCCGCCGGTGAGGACGCGTTCGGCTTTCGCCGCGATCTGCTGATCGACGCCCTCGACATCGACCATGCCCGCCCGTTCCTGCAGCCCGACATCACCGGGCAGCAGTGGGACAACCTCCGGTGGGACAGCCTCGGCGGACCCGAGGCGTACGGCCGCGAGTACCTGTGGTTCACCGTGCGTCAGATCCTGCACCACCGCAGCGGATCCGCGTCACGCGCGGTGGACAAGCTCACCGAACTGGCCTGGCTGCTCGGCCGCGACGACGTCGTCACCGCCATGAACACCGCCCCCTACCCGATGTACGGGGCGCCGAAGATCACCGCGTTCGCCGACGGGCTCGGCTGGCCCCTGCACAGCCCCGCGCAGGACCCCGACTGGCGTGACGCCTTCACCCGCATGGCCGCCGGCCAGCCCTGCAACCCCGACGGCTGTGTCTGGGGCTGCCAGGACTAGCCCCAGCACGCCCCGCTCACCACCTGGCTTAGCACCGGCCGCGACCCGAACCTGGGTCGCGGCCGGTTCCCGTCTTGCCCTCTTCACCGGAAGGACCACCTCACGTGACGTCTGAGCCGCCCTCGCCCGAACCCGCGGGCTACATCCTGCGCCTTCCGCCGCTGCCGCCGGCTACGCCCGTCGACCTCGACGCCTACGTCCACGACCCGGGTAGCCCGGTCCTCGACCGCGCCGCCGCCAAAACTTTCCTGGCTGGCCGCGGTGATCCCGGCAGTGCCATCGCCGTCGGGGACATCGTCCAACCAGCTGGCGACGCCACCCGGCAGCGGGTCACCGCCGTCGACCACCAGACCGGCCTGATCACCATCACCGGCGAGGGCGACACGCCCCGCACTGTGGCCGGCGTGGAGGTCGAGGTCGTCAGCGTCGCCGAGCACCCGCTGGTGCCCGACGACCTCCTCGAAGACCTGACCCTGCAGCAGGCGCGGGAGCGCATCGCCGAGATCGCCTCCGACTACGGCAGATATCCCCAGTACACGACGGCCTCCTTCGCCGACTGGGTGTTCGGCCGCGTCGTGGCCGACATCCACTGGCGCGACAACCCGGCCGCGCCGGTGGACTTCCCCGCCGGGCAACGCGTGCTCGTGCGCCCCGACAACCGGCCCGTCTACGGGGCGACCAAACCGCCCACCGTGACCGCCTACTGCACACGGGAACCTCGACCCGGAATCCCCATCGCGGTGCGGGCGCATCAGATCCGCCTCGAAGGCTGACCAGCCTCCACGACGCCTACCACCCCGCCGCGACGACACCACCGGCGCGCGGGCGAGGACCGCCACACCCCTGACACACGCACTGCCGTCTCGACGACGTCAACACCCCCGCTGTGACAGGCACGACGACGACACAACAGTGAGAAGGACAACCACGATGACAAGCCCTACCAGCAACAATCACCCCGAAAGCCGGCCCGCAGGGGACGACTACCGGCGCGGCGACCGGGTCGCGCTGCAGCACACCAACGACCCCCACACCCGGCTGCGGCCCGGGGACGAGGGCACCGTTCGCGGCTACGACCCCGACCAGCGGATCCTCGACGTCGCCTGGGACAGCGGCTCCCGGCTGTCGATGATCCTCGACGCCGGCGACCGTGTCCGCCCGCTGCCGAACCTTGCCTGGCAGCGGGTCCTGACCGCATTGCGTGAGGCGGGCGTCGCGGCCGGCCGTGACGCCGCGCAGTGGTGGGCGCAGGACACCATCGGCGGACGGGCCCACGGCGACGTGGCACGCACCGCCCGCGATGTCCTGACCGGCATCGAGGCCGCCGACGGTCGGGACATCGACGGTCTGCCGTTCGCCGACCGCGACGACGCCGCCGGTCGCGCCCGCTACGCCGAGCACGCCCCAACCGACGCCCCCGCCTACCCCGACCTGACCAGCCGGCAGGCCGACCAGGCGCGGCAGGCGTGGTGTGACGGCTTTGACCAAGCCGTCGAGGTGGAGGCCGCCCGGCAGTGCCGGATGGTCCTGCACCCCGACGGCGACGACCGGGACCTGTGCCACGTCTACCCCGACGCGGTGCGCGTGGGCGGCCCGGGCGTGTTCGCCGGAGATTGGGCGGCCACGCCCGAACCGGCCGGGCAGACGCGGATCCCGGTCGCCTTCGCCGGCACCCTCATTAACTGGTGGAACGGCTGGGCGGTGTTCCGCTGCACCCGCCGGGTCGCCGAGGCGATCGTCGCCGACCAGCAGACCCACCGCGACCAACTCCGCCGGCACCTGCGCGACGGCGGCACCACCGACAGCGACGCGGACCGGCAGATTGACGAGACGCTGGGCCGGATGTGGTTCGACGGCGACGTCATCGTCGTCGACGACAGCCGCGTCCAACATGACCCGGAGGCGATCGACCGGATCAGTCCCGACGCCGACGGCCACTACGTCGTGATGGGCTGGAACTGGACCTGGCAGGTGGTGCACCCCTACGACTGCGACCGCATCGCCGGCATCATCCCCGACCCGACGCCCACCGCCAGCGGCACCAGCCTGCCAGGAGGATCAACCAATGCCTGAGGTCAACCGCGACGAGAGGGCGCTGGAGCCGGGAGAGATCGTCACCATCGCGCCCGCGCTCGCCGCCGAGATGAGCGAGCACCTGTACGTGGTCATCGACGGCTTCAACGACCCCCGGTACACCGTCGCCCTACTCGGCGGCGACGGCTACCAATGGCCCAACGTCGCCCGCGAGGACATCATCCCGGTCACACCGCAGCGCATCGTCCGCGTCACCACCGGCGACGGCACGACTGCCTACGCACCCGCCTAGCTACCCGGCTGTGCAAGCCGTCGGCCACCGCGCACGTCAGCAGCGTCGCGCCCACACCGTGGCGACTCCCGCTCGCCCGAACATCCTGCTCAACCTGGGCGCCGCCCACTGCTGGTCCCCATCCCGCACGCGGTCGTTATCACCGCCAGTCCCCTGAGGCCGGATCCGCGGTGGATCCGGCCGCTGTGTCCCGCCCTGCCGGTGTCGTCCCCGCTCGCCGGTCACGGCTGAGCCGGCGACGGCACCGCAGTGCCTTGATCTGAAGGAACCCTCATGGCAACCAGAACCATCGTCGTGGTCACCGACGACCTCGACCACAGCACCGACAACGTCACCACTCACCACCTCGCCCTCGACGGCATGGTTTACGAGATCGACCTCGGCCCGGACAACCTGCGACGCCTGCGGGAAGCACTCGCCCCCTACATCAACGCCGGCCGCCGGACCGGGAAGCGGACCTCGGGACGCGGCAACGCGACCCCCGGCACGCGCCGCTCCGCAGCCCCGGTGCGCGGGCAGGGAACGCGCTGATGGCACATCACCTGATCGCGGTCCTGGTCCGCGCCACCGCCACCGTGCACACCATCGACACGCACCTGACCCAGCCGATGCGGCTGCTGGCCCGCGCACAGCGCATCGACGGATACCGGCTCGGCGGGCAGGTGACCGGCGCCTGGGACCCCACCTACCAGCCGGACGCCGACCCGAGGAACTGGCGCGCCTGCGACAGGTGCGGCGGCACCACCCGCGTCGGTGACGTCACCTGCCCCGACTGCGCCGACGCCGTCGCCGCCGGCCGGCGGCCCGGCACCGTGGTGCCCTGGGACTACACCGACTGGGCGCCGTACCCGGGAGACATCGTGGCGCTACCGCGGCTGCTGCATCCCGGGTGGCGGTTCCCGCCGGGCCGCACCCCCGTCGCCTGGGTCGACGCCGCCGGTGTGGTGTGGCTCGACACGGCCGATGCCGTTCTCGCCGGCACCGACACTGGCGCGGTGCCACCACGGTTGCTGCAGGTCTTCCGGGACCTGCTGCAACAGCGCCGTAACCCGGACCTGAGCGCCACCCGGGCCCGGCGTACGCCCAGCCCAGTCGACTCGACGGTCCACCACCGGCGGCATCCGGGGCGACCGCGCAACCGGTTCAACCCGAACAACTGGTCGGTGGCGGTGGTCGATGCCCACTCCTGACTACCTGCCACCACGCGGCAGCACGGCCGTGTTCTCCGGACCATGGCTGCGCTACCAGCCCACCGCAGGCGCCGAGCGTTACCTGCAAGGCTACGTCGCGGTGGTGCTGGGCTGGTGGAACGGCGCTGTGGAACTCAGCGTCGATGCCGCCGCCCTCCGCGCCGTCGCCACCGCGTTCGAGGAGATGGCCGAATACGTGGGCCGGGACTGGCGCACCGTCGACTTCGACGACAGGGTGCTGACCGTCGCCCGGCCGCTGTCCCTCGGCGGCGGCGTCCACCGGGTTGAGGCCAACAACGGCCGCTACCGCATCGGGTGGGGCCTGCCGTGGCGGGCAGTGGATCCACGCCGCTGCGACGCCATCGCCGGCCGCACCTGAAACGGAAATGCCCGTCGCGCGGGTCTGCGGGCCCGCGCCGCACCGCCGGCCACGACCACAGCCGCCGACCACCGTCTGGCGGCGGCCGATGCCACGTGTCGACAGAGAGCCCACCGCGCCATGCGGTGCCCGGCCTGTCCACGCATCTCATACATCTCGAAGGAGAAGAAACATGGTGCTCGACCCTCGTACCCGAGGCGCGGTGACCCGCGCCCTCATCAATGTCGAGGCGGCGCACGAACGTCGCGGGTGGGACCTCCCGTCGACGCTGCTAGGCGTGTTCGACGTGCCGCTGTCAGCGCAGCGTCAGAGCGTGCACGTCGACGCGGGTCTGATCGACCCGAACGTGTGGCACAACCCCTTCTTCGCCCACGGCGACCCGACCCTGCCTCCAGGTGTGATCCTGCACAGCCTGGCCGACCTCCTCGCCCACCCGTCCGCGCGACCGCAGCTGCGTGAGTGGCTGAACCTCGGTGGTCGGCGCTGCGTCGCATTCGCTCTGGTCTTCGAAGCGTGGGCCGCTGCGATGCCGCCGGGATACCGCCACGGCGACCTCGCCACAGCATCGCCGGCGGCGCGCATCGAAACCCGCCTCGTCGCCGCCGTCGACATCGACGGGCAACTGCATCAGATCAAGCGGGTACGCGGCGAGCAGCAGGCCACCGTCAGCGAGCCGTCGCAGCCGCCACCGGGCAGGCCCAGCAGCCGGATCGCGAACGGCCTCGAACGGCTGATGGATCTCGCCCGCACCCTCTGACGAACCGCACCACCTGCTGATCCGCTCACCGCTGAGCAGGCAGCAGTTTCCCCGGCCGGATCCGCGGCGGCTCCCGCTCGCCGGTCCTGGCGGCACGTGACCATCCTCCTCCGCAGCGCGCGGACACCGATAGCCCGCGCGCTCCAACGGGAGGAGCGCGCGGGCTCCTAACCCCCCAACGAAGGGGAGGAACCCGCATGCATCCCACGACCGCAGCCGCCGGCCCGCCCGCAGCCGGCGGCAACCGGCGGCCGGGCTACCTGTACCAGAAGGTCGCCGCGCACCTCGCCGCTCACCCGGATCAGATCTTCACCGTCGGTGAACTGACAAAGACCCTCGACGTGCCCTCGACCGGGGCGGTGTTCGATGCGCTGAAGAAGATGGCCGCCGCCGGCTACACCACCCACCTGACCCGGCCGCACCGCTTCCAGATCACCCAGGCCGGTATCGACGCCGCCGGGCAGATGCCGCCGCCCGCCCCGCACCCACCCCGCCAAGGACAACGCGGGGCAGGTCGGAGGCAACCGGTCACCCGCCCGAACGGGGACCTGTACTTCCCGCGCAAGCTGGCCGGCGCCACCGATGTGGACGTGCTGCAACGGCTGCGTGACAAGCGCATCCCGGTGCTGCTCTACGGCCCGCCGGGCACCGGCAAGACCGCCCTGGTCGAGGCCGCCTTCCCGGACTTGCTCACCGTCGCCGGCACCGGCGACACCGTCGTGGAGGACTTCCTCGGCAACTTCATCCCGCTGCCCGACGGCGGCTTCGAGTTTGTCTACGGACCCCTCGTCACCGCGATGCGGGAGGGCCGAGCCCTGCTCGTGGACGACGCCACGCTCATCCCGCCGAAGGTCCTTGCCGTGCTGTACCCGGCGATGGACGGCCGCCGCGTGATCACCATCCCCAGCTACCGCAACGAACGCGTCGAAGCCGCCGACGGGTTCTACGTCATCGCCGGCCACAACCCCGGCGTGCACGGCGCCATCCTCACCGAGGCATTGGCGTCGCGGTTCGACGTGCACATCGAGGTCACCACCGACTGGGACCTCGCCCGCCACCTCGGCGTCCCCCGCCCCGCCATCGAGGTCGCGATCACGCTCAACGCCGACCTCGCCGCCGGACGCGTCAGCTGGGCTCCGCAACTACGCGAGCTGCTCGGCTTCACCCGCGTCCGCAAGACCCTCGGCGCCGCCGCGGCGGTGGCGAACCTCGTCGGCCGGGCCCCGCAGGAGGACCGCGATCACGTCCTCGCCGCCCTCAAGCAGCAGTTCGGCCCCGACATCAGCGCCCTGACCCTCGGCAAACAGCGCTAACCCCCAAAGGAGATCACTCATGTCTCATCCCTCGACCCACCGGCGCGGCGGCTCGGGCACCCCGGCGGGCAGCGCCCCGGACTGGCGCCTGTGGAGCGACGCCTGGACCCGCCACATCCCCGTTCTGACCGACCGCACCGACCTGACCGTCACCGTCGCCCCCGGCGCCGGCGGCGGCGCTCCCGCCTGCTTCTATCCCGCCGCCCGCCGCGTCGAGGTTGACGCCACCCACATCGGTGCCCCCGACATCGCCGACCCGTACAAGGCCGGCCACAAACGACTCGTGCCAACCGCCTACGGGCTGCTCGTCCACGAAGCCGCCCACGCCGCCCACAGCCTGTGGACAACCCCTGCCGGCACACCCGCTGTCGTCGCCACCGTCGCCGACCTGCTCGAGGAATCCCGCGCAGAAAACCGGCAACGCGGCAGGCGGCGCGGTGACCGCCGGTGGCTGCGCCACACCGTCGCCACCCTGCTCGACCCCGGTGACACGCCGGTCGACGACGCCTGGCACGCCGCCCACCTCGCCGGCCTGCTCCTCGCGCGCGTCGATGCTCGCATCATCACCGCCAAGGACATCAAGGGCGTCCGTGCCGCCGTCACCGCCGTTCTCGGCCGCAGAAAGCTGCGGCAGCTGCGCGACGTGTGGCGCGACGCCCACACCGTTGACGACACCGACGCCACCACGATGATCGATCTGGCGTGGCGGTGGTGCCGCATCCTCGGCATCGATCCCCACCAGCGGCCGGAATCGCCGCGGCCCGACCCCGGCACGTTCGCCGGACAGCTCGCTCAGGCACTGTCCGACTACCTTGCGCACGCCGCCGGCATGACCCCGGCGCAGTACGCCGACCAGCAGATCCAGTCCCGGCACGCCGCGCCCGCGTGGTGGACGCGCCGCGAGGCGACCGACGCCGAGCGCAGCGCCGCCCGCCACCTCGCCGCCAGACTCCGCCGGGCCCGCACCCACACACCCGAACCTGGCACCCGGCCCAGCGCGATACCGCCTGGGCGGCTGCGCACCCGCCACACCATCACCGCCCGAGCGCAGGTCGCCGCCGGCAGCATGCCCACCGCCACCCCCTGGCAGCGCCGCGCCCAACTTCCACCGCCGAAGCCCACCCTGCACCTGGCCGTGCTCGTCGACACCTCCGGCTCGATGCACTCCTACGCGGCGCCGATGTCCTCGGCAGGGTGGATCCTCGCTCACGCCGCCCACACCAACCAGGCCGCCACCACCATGATCGGTTTTGGTAGCAGCGCCACCTTGCTCGTGCCGCCCCGCCAGCGACCCACGTCCGTTCTGGAGATGACCGCCGTCGGGGGCACCACCGCGTTCCTCGACGCGGTCAAACTCGCCGACCAGCTGCTACGCCTGCGTCAACCCGGCACGTTGCGGATGCTCGCCGTCGTCTCCGACGGCGACCTGCGTGACATCGACGCGGCGCAGCGGCTGATCACGACCCTGGACCAGTCCGGCTGCGCGGTGCTGTGGCTGCGCCCCGCCGACCTGACCGGGCACACCTTCACCCACACCAGCACCCTGCTGGTCGCCGATCCGGTCAAGGCGGTCGACGCCATCGCCGACGCCGCCGTCACCGCGCTGGAACATGCCTGAGCATCAGCGCAACGACAAGCGCCCCGCCCGATCAGGAGCAGCGCGGTGACGCGTACCGCGCCCACGCTCTGCCGTGCGCCGCTGGCGGTGCGGTGACCCTCGCCGCCGCAGCTGAACTCGCCTCGCGACCTCGCACGACCCAGGCCGACGCCCGACCACCTCGCGCAATCCGCGCCCCCGGGCACGGCCGAAAAGGCCGTGCCCGGGTTCCCACCGGCTTCGGCGGCCAGCCACAGCATCCACCGAGCAGCCAGGAGCAACCCCGATGCACCTCATGGACCCACGTGTGGCCCGCTACGCCGACCACAGCATGACCGAGCTCGACGACGCCGGCCTGCCCCACTACAGCAGCAAGGCGGACCTCGACCTCGCCAACGCCGTCACCGACGAGGTCAGCCGGCGGCTACGAACGCCCGGCCGCCCGTTCTGCACCTACGGCCGCTGCACGTTCAGCGCTCACGACCACACCGTCAGCCCGGGTCCTGACGGGCAGCACCTGGAGCGCGAGGTCCCGCGGCGCTGCGCCCACTGCGGCCGGCCCGCGCACGACGACACCCGCCTGCAGGACTACCGGCACGACGACCCCGCCGTGCCCGAATGCTTCCTCATCCGCAGAGACACCCACCGGCACTGCGAGAGCTCAGCCGGTCAGGAATTGGCGTACGGAAGCGCGACCCCCGCCGACGACCCCTGTGCGACTTGATCTTTGTGCAGAGTCGAGCGTCGATCGGCGCGGTCACCATCGCCCGGCCCGAACGGCGAGGAGGACGCTCCGAGGCCACGAGCCGAGACGGTCGAGGGGCGGTGACCACCCGCCCGATCCCGGTCGTCGAAAGGACCCGCCCTCATGCTGCCCACACCACCCCCGAGACCGTGACCGACCCGATGCGCTGGCGCATGGCCGTCCGGGTCATCGCCGACCAGCAGTCCCGTTCGCGCCATCCCGGCCACTGGCGTCACCTCTTCGATGCTGACGGCCGGCGGTATCGCATCTGGCTCCACAAACACATCAAGGGGCCGGACGGTGCCCCGCTGTTTCTTGGCGACGCCGTCTCCATCCTCGTCCGCTCAAGAAGGAAGGAAACAAGGTGCCACCCCTCGAAGAGTTCCTCCAAAACCAGCAACGTCTCATCAACGAATTCGGCTGGGCAGTGACCGCCGTACTACCCGATCTCGGGGAGAGCGGGTTCGCCTACACCGTAGGCCTGACCGAGCACGATGTCCCTGAGTTGGTCATCGCCGGCCTCGACCCGCTCATCGCCCAGAAACTGCTGAACGATATGGCCGGACGCGTCGACTCCCGGAACGAGCGGTTCATCCACGGCCAACGCGTCGCCGACCTGCTCGCCGGCTACGACGCCATCATCGTCGAGGGACCCGCCACCGACGCGCTGCTTCCCCGTGCGGCCTACGCCCGGTACGGCAAGGATCGCTTGCGCCTGCAGCAGATCGTGTGGCCGGACCCGCACTCCCGGTTCCCGTGGGACGACCGCTACCAATACCCCGCTCACGTACAACCGCTGCTGGGACGCCCATAACCGATGAGCGGCATCACGGAAGCCATCAACGACCTGGCCTTGCAAGTTGGCGCGACCGTCAACTGGACCGCATTGCACAACAATCTGCAATCCCCAGCCGTGGCCGCGCTCATCAGCGCCGCCGCGACCGTCGAGTTCAACACCGGCTTGATACAGAGGCATCAGCAAGACCTCAATCACGTACTCGACGCGGCGAGAACCAACAGCGGCACCCCCGAGGACCAGCTGCTCATCGCCAGCGCACTGGCGAACATGTCGCTGTCACACCTCGACGAACGACAAGCATCCGTCGATCGAGTACGGGCGCTCGTCATTCCGCTCGCCGAACTCGGAGTGCTGGAACTGCCCATGTGACGGCTGCGGCCCAGATCCGGCCGTGCGAAGCCCGGCACAGCCGGGAACTCCCGCAGCCGGTCGCAGGCGGTACGCCGCCTGGCACACCGGCCCCTCAACAGGGGCTTGCGGCACCTCGTGCCACCCGAGCCGAATCGCGGCGTGCCTCACCCAGCCCACACGGTGCACGTCGGGATCGTCCCGGCGGCACCGCCCCGCCCCGCCCAGAAAGGATCACCACCCCCCCCATGACCGAAGCAATGCAACGCATTCAGCCGGTGATGGTGCCGGCCGTGGCGCATACCGGCGCCGACGCCCGCCTCGTCGCCATCCGCGCGGTGCCCGCCACCGACCAGCGGTCGACCACCATCACCGGCCTGCCCGCCGAGTCCGCCCGGACCACCCGTGACCGCGTCCACGCCGCCATCGGCAACTCCTCCGGCTGCCTCTGGCCGCGGCATCCGGTCACCCTCAGCGTCGAACCCGAACCCCTATCCGCCGCCGACAGCGGCCTCGACCTGGCGTTCGCCGTCGCGCTGCTCGCCGCCAGCGGCCAGATTCCCGCCCACCGGCTCCCCGCCACGCTGCATCTCGGTGAACTCGGACTGAACGGCGCCCTCCGCACCACGCCAGGGCTGACCGCCCGGCTCGCCGCCGCGGCGCACGCCGACCTGCCCGACGCGGTCGTC
Source organism: Micromonospora andamanensis (assembly GCF_016863495.1). Taxonomy (GTDB): domain Bacteria; phylum Actinomycetota; class Actinomycetes; order Mycobacteriales; family Micromonosporaceae; genus Micromonospora; species Micromonospora andamanensis. Next base: position 164,717 of record NZ_BOOZ01000006.1, on the reverse strand, counting down.
GCGCCCGGCAACCTCACCGAGGCTGCGCTGGCGACCTCCAGCCAGGTGTCCACCGCCCGTACCCTCACCGAGCTGGTCGCCGGACTGCGCGGCGAAGCGGCGCTGCGAACCCCGCAGGCGTGGCCGACCACACCGCCACTGCCGGACATCGACCTCGCCGACCTGCCCGCCGACCACATGGCGCGGCGGATCCTCGAGATCACCGCCGCCGGCGGCCACCACCTGCTCATGACCGGCCCGCCCGACTGTAGGGCGGCGATGCTCGCCGAACGACTGCCCGGCCTGCTGCCCGACCTCGACCCCGCCACCGCCGCCGAGGTCGCCGCCGCCCACCGCGCCGCAGGCACCCTGCCACCTGAGGCGGTCGTGCGGCACCGCCCGCCCTGGCAAGCCCCGCACCACAGCATCAGCCTCACGGCCCTCAGCGGCTCCCTACGCCGGCCCGGCGCCGTCGGGTTGGCCCACGGCGGAGTGCTCTTCTGCGCCGACGCTGACCATCTTCCGTCGCCGGCCCGCTACCTGCTGCGGTCGGTGCTGGAGGATCGGCGCGTCACTGTGGTCGGCTCCGGCGGGACGGCCAGCTACCCGGCCCGCACGCAGCTGCTGCTCGCGATCGCACAAGGCGTGGCGCCGATCGCAGGATGTGGTTTTCCGTCGCCGGCACACCGCCGTGCCTTGGATCGGATGTCGGCTCTGCTCGATCGGATCGACATCCGCGCCGCCCTGCCCTCGATGCCCGAACCCGGCGGCCCGCCGGGTGGGACGTTCACGACGACCGCGGTCGTCGCCGCCCGCGTGGCAGCCGCCCGCGTCGCCGCCGCAGCCCGATGGGGTGGCAGGCCCTGGGCCACCAACGCGGAGGCCACCCTCCAGGGACTGCGAGACGCCCTCGCCAGTGTGCCCGCCAGCCGATTCGCTCGGCTGCAGAGGTTGCTCCAGCTGGGGGCGGTGTCGCAGCGACGCGCCGTGCGTGTGCTCCGGCTGGCCTTCACGATCGCCGATCTCGCTGGTCACCGCCAGCCGACTGCCGACGACGTGGCCGAGGCGATCCAGCTGTGTACCGGACAGCAGGCGTGACGGCCACCTCGACACCGCCCGTCAGGCGCGGGCCGGTGGGTCCTGGCTGGTCGAACTAACCGACCCGTACCCGCACGACCTGGACGCCGCCGGCTGCCCCGTCACCGCCCTGCGACGACCGGCCGCGGACGAGCTTCCCGGAACCGGGCCGCGCGCCGAAGTGCGCGGCATCCCCCGCCACCTACGGACGTCGATGTCAACGACACCAGACGGCACCACTGTAGAGCGCCGGCCGCGACCGGCCGTACGGAGTCGCGGCCCACCTGACCAGCGCGTATGCCTCCCATACGACCTACAAGTCGGATGATCTCGTCACCACGATCGGAGAAAGATGCTCACCCCACGTCAACAAGCCATCTTGTACTGCCTGCATGGCATGGACCAGCACGCCCACCGCGCCTACCCGTGGCCCGGTCCGACCCTGCTGGCGGTGCTGCGGGAAGCCCCGGTTCCCGGGCATCCCGACCCGACCGCCCGTCACGTCAGCGTGGCCACCGCGCCGACGACGGCATCGGACGAGGCGAACACCGACGCCGTCGCGGTGCTGCGTCACGCCGCCGCCGAACTGCACAGCCCGGTCGTGCAGGCCAACCTCGTCACGGCCACCGGCCCAATCCGCATTCTGGCTTGGGTGTTCATGCACGCCGCGGTCAGCGACGCCGTGGATCCGCATCAGATGGTCCGCTACATCGAGGCGGTGGACGCCGCCGGCACTGCCTACGTCCTGACTCGTTTCCGTGACCAACCCGAAGGACTCATCGCCGTCGACGAGGCCCCGGAGACCGGCGCCAGTGAGGTGCTCGACCTGCTGCTTCCGCTGGCACGGATGCTGCATCCCGGTGCCTGAGCGGCCTGGCAGCCGCTACACCCCGCCGCGAACCCGCATCAGCACCTGAGCGGTCCTCCGCGGTGAGCCTGTCCCGCACAGCTGCCCCCGTCACGCCTCTTGAGACGCGCCGACCAGGTCGTCCCGTGGGCGCTGACCTGATCTGAACCGCACCACCCACGGCCGATGCCCGGCCACCTCGCGCACGACGCGCACCCGCCCGGGCACGGCCGTACGGCCGTGCCCGGGCTTCCCCTCTCGATCGGAAGGAGACCCGGATGACACAGCCGCACACCCCTCTCGCCAGCCCGCCGAGGGACCTGTCCGCCCGCGCCGCCGGGACGCCACCGCGACTGCGCGTTGCGGTAGTCGGCGGCTCCGTGACTGGCGCCACCACCGCCCTGCTCCTGCTGCACGCCGGCTTCCCAGTGACGCTGTACGAGGCCGCCCCCGCCGCGGCGCCGCGCGGCGGCGGGTTGATCGGTCTGGAACATCCCGCCCTCGACGTCCTCGATCGCCTCGGCATCAGCCAGGACGAGATCGTCGCCCACCCCTCCGAAACGGTCCTGGAGGTCACCCTCCGCTACCGGCAGCCCATCCACATCGCCCGGCACCTGTATCCGGGGCGCAACACCACCTGGTCGCTGCTGCACTACGCCCTAATCCGCCGCCTACCCGCAGGTGTCCTGCAGACCGGACGGCGCGTCACCGGCCTCACCGAGCACGACGGGCGCCCTCACCTGGAGTTCGCCGACCACAGCCACGCGGTCGCGGACCTGGTCGTGTTCGCCGACGGCCGGACCTCCACCGGTCGGCGACTGCTCGACCCCGGACGGCGGCTGCGCTACGCCGGCTACGTCGCCCACCGCGGACACGCCGCCGGCGCACTCTCGCACGTGCGGGACTTCCTCCGCCTGGAACCCGGACCCGGATGCCAGTACAACGTCGCCCCGGTCCCCGGCGGTCTGGACTGGACGCTGTACCTCACCTGCAGCGCCGACGACTACACCCGCTGCTTCGGGGCCCCGCCGCAGCGGCGCACGTTCGCCCTGCCCCACCACGTCTCCGACACCGCCCGCGCGGTGGTCGACACCCGCGCCGCACTCGTTCTGCCCCTACCGCACGCCGAGACCGTGCACACCACCACCATGCGCATGGCCGCGCCGGTGATGGACATCGACCCACCCACCCACATGGCCTGGCCCGTCGGCCGTGGCTGGGCGGTCTTGATCGGCGACGCCCTCGCTCCCGTCCGCCCACACACCGGCAGAGGCGCCAACAACGGCATCGAGCAGGCCGCCGCCCTCACCACCGCCCTCACCCAGCACCAACGGTGGGGCGCCGACCTGCCCACCGCCCTTGACGGCTGGCAACGCCGCCAGATCCCCGGCGCTATCGCGGCCGTACGGCAAGGGCCGCACCTCGGCGCCCACCTCAGCAACCACCAACCCTGACCAACGCACCGACAGGAGCCCTTCGATGGCACTGCACCTGTACTTCCCCCTGCCCGAGACGCTGCGGCTGGCCGAACATGCCGTCGCCGCCAGCGAGCACGTCCCCAGCCTCACCGAGACTGAGTACGGCGCTTCCTGCCCCGGGGCGTTGGAGTGGGTCCACGACGACGGCGTGTACCTCATGTCCAACGGCCTGCCCCGGCTGACCGACCCGGACCGGCCCGGCGCGAACCTCACCGTCTACGCCCACGGCTGGAACCCGCGCCTCGACGGGCACCGCAGCGACCCCGACCTCGGCGGCGACGACTTCGTCGAGCACCTGCACCTCACCGAGCGACCCCGCGCGCTGATCGAGGAACTCCGCGGCGCCCACGCCTTCGGCTACCAGTGGCTGGACCTGGTGGTCGAAACCGGCACCTTCACCCACCGGTTCACCCGCACGCCCCGCCTCGCCTGACCGACCCAGCCGATGGCTCCGCCGCGCGCAGCGGCGGGGCCACCGACACACCGCTGCCCCGACCAATCCCCATCGACACAGCAACCTTCCATCTCACTGATCCGCGACCGCATCCGGTCGCGGATCTCCTCATTTCTGCGGAGGAACTTCCGTGTCCGACACCACCCACGCCACCGGCGCCCCCAGTACAACAACGGCCCCACCAAACGGGACCGCGGCGGACGCCGACAGCCTGGCCTACCCCATCTCACCGGAGTACGTGAAGTCATGGACGCCGGTGCGGGCGATCTCCGAACTGATCGCCAACGCCCTCGACGAGGACGCCAACGCGGCGGTCAGCTGGGCCCACGGCATCCTGACCATCGCCGACGCCGGCCCCGGCATCCCCGAAGAGGGACTCATCCTCGGCATGTCCCGCAAGACCGACGAGCAGATCGGCCAGTTCGGTGAGGGCAAGAAACTCGCCTGCCTCGTGCTGGCCCGCAGCCCCGAAATCGGCACCGTGCGGTGCGAGACCGTGTCCTACGGCTTCGTGCCCACCGTCGAGCGCCGCAAGCTGCTCGGCGGGCTCATCCCCTCACGCACGCAACAGGGCAGTGAAGTCCTCGTCTACCACTTCCACCCCAACACCCGCACCGGCGGCACCGTGTTCACCATCGAATGCCCCCGCGAACTGGCGCAGGAGGCCATCGGACGGTTCCGCGCCCTGGCCGAACCCGGCTACCAGCCACCCGCGTCCCCCGGGGTGTGCGTGCGCGACGGCGAACCGGGACGCGTGTGGATCGGCGGTGTGCTGGTCACCCGCATGCCCGGCTTCCTCGCCTCCTACGACCTGTCGCTGGACCACAAGGCGCTGCAGAACCGGGACCGCACCGTCGTGGAAGCCGCCGCGCTGCGCACCGCAGTCCGCGACATCCTCGCCAGCAGCGACGACCCCGCACTCATCGACCTGTACGCCCAGCACGTCCTCAACGGCGGCAAACTCCGCGAACAGGAACAGTTCTTCACCGACGTGCGACTGCCCCGTCCCCGCGCCGCGTGGCGGACCTGGGGACGCGCCAACCTACCCGAGCAGACCTACTACACGGTGCCTGGCGGCGAGGAGGCGGCACTGGACCTGAAGGACAACGGCTACACCGAGCTGGTCACCACCGGCCTGACCGGCCACCAGCAGGCCGCCGTGATGGGTCTGCTCGGCGTGGAGATGGCCAGGGCCCGCCAGCAGACCCACTACGCCCGTAACCGCAACCGCACCAGCTGGGTCACGCTGAAAGCGTTGACCGACGCCGAACGCGAGGTGCTGCGCGAGGGCTGCGAGCTGGTGCGCCGCGCGATCGGCCCGTTCGCCCTTGACCGGGTGAAGGTGTACGACCACAGCGACGAGTCACCGTGCGCCGAGGGCTTCTACCGGCCGCTGACCGGAGACGTGGCCATCCACCGCGACGCGCTCACCGACCGGCACCGCACCCGGCTGGTGCTGCTCCACGAGGCTGCGCACCGCGTCGCGCACCGCGGCGGTGGCCACTGGACACCCGTACAGGACTACTACGACCGCAGCCGCGGCTTCGAACACATGCTCTCCGACTTCGCCGCCCGCCTGCTCGGCCAGCTCGCCGACGGCAACGGCCTACCACCCCTCGACACCGTCAGCACTGCTGGTCAGGACGGCGCCTCGACGGCCACCACGCCAGGCAGGCGGGGCCGCCACTGGCGAGCCGACGACCCGAGCGTGCCCGCCGTCCGCCGCGAACTGGCCCACCTGCTCCTCGACCAACTCCCGCACGCCATCGCCGCAGGCGGCTTCCGCGACGAGAAAGACCTCATCGCCTCCACCGCCGTATATCCCGGCTACTGGCGGCTGCTGACCAACCCCCGCCCCGTCGGCTACCGCCCAATGCGCGGCGACCAGGCCGGCGACTACGACAACGTCGCCCTGCTCGCCGAAGCCACCGGGCTACACGCCCCCGTGGTGTGGCTGGGCTACCACCTGTGCGAAGGCCCCATCCGCGGACGCCGCCGCGAAACCTGGGGCCGGCCTGGACCTTGGACCGCCAAGACCCGCGCCGCCATCACACGAGCCTGCACCGACCTGATGAACATCGGCGGCGTCTACGCCGAGCAGATCCCCACGCTGCAGGCTCTCGCCGACGGAAACACCCCCGCCCCGCTCGACGACGACACGTGGCACCAGCCCGCCCGCACGCTCCTGGCCGCCGAACGCCGCCGCCTCAACCTCCCCACCATCTGACCCAACCCCGGTTATCCGATCGTGCTCAAACCGGCCCACCCATCGAGGAACCACACCCGGTCGGCAAGCCGCGCTCTCGCCAACGAGCTCAGCCAGTTCCCCAATACCCGCACCGCCAGCGGCCGAGGACGGCGCAACGACTTGATCAATGCGCGAAGTCGCGCGTGACTGCGTTCTAGCCGCCATCCCGTGTGGCGTACCCGACGGCGTCGGCACTGACGCGGGCCATGGGGAGGGCAGCTGACACCCCATACCGATGTGACCGGAGGACGGCACCCTGATGGCTGCTCAGCATCGCCGACCGATACCGCGCGCGGTGACCGATGTCCTGCTGTGGCTGCTCGCCAGCGACGTCGCCGCCGCCCACCAACCCCAGCCGCACCGTCCCGATCGGTGCGCAAACCTGCGCTGCGCAGGGCAGGCATACCCGTGCCCGCCCGCACGTCACGCCCACCGAGCCCAACAAGCCGCCGCCCGCCGCCCGCCACGGCCGCTAGGTCGCGCTCGAGTGGCCACGCCGACTGACCCGGCCACCGGCTGGTTCCGGCCGAGCCGCCCCCAACCACACGCTGCCTGACCCGTATCCCGGTCGTGGCTACCGCACGACCTCCTTCGACTACCCCTGGAAAGGCCTATGAGCACGTTCACCATGGCGAGCGCCACCAACCCCGCCGACCCGGACAGACGCCAGCATCTGCGACCTGCTGGCGGCTTACCAGAGCCGGTCGGATGGCAGCACGTCGCCGTCCCCACCGCCGTCGCCGCGCTGCGAAGCGGCGGTCGAGGGCAGATCCACGCTGCTTGCGGCACCGGAAAAACCATCACCGCTGCGCACGTCGCCACCTCGTTGTGCCAGCCTGGCGGGCTCGTGGTCGTGGCGTGCCCCTCAGTGACCCTGGTCGGCCAAACCCTGGCCGTTCTCGCACCCACCGCCGCGACCATCCTCGTCGTCTGCGGCGACGACGCCGTCACCGACACACTCGTGCACACCGCCGACCTGCCGGCCACGGTCACCACCGACCGGAACGTGATCATCGAGTGGCTGCGTGAGGAACAAGGCGACGGGATCCGGTTGGTGGTCACGACGCACCGTTCCGCCGACGTGCTCGGCACCGCCCTCGCCACCGCAAAGATGGCGGCAGAGGTGCTAGTGGTAGATGAGGCGCACCACAGCGCAGGACGCGACGACAAGCACATCGCCTGCCTGCACGACGACGCGACCTTCCCGGCACGGCGCAGGCTCTACCTGACCGCCACTCCTCGCGGCGAGGACGTCGACGACGAGCGAATGCTGTCGATGGCCGACCCTGTGGTGTTCGGCCCGGTCCTCCACCGGTACACGTTCGCGCAGGCCATCGCCGACGGATGGCTCGACGACTACCGCATCGCCGTCATCGGGGTCACCCGCGCCGAGATCCTCCCACTTGTGCGGCACCTCACCGGCGCACGCGGCGCCAGGGGTGACGAGGACGGACCGCTGCGCACCGCGATGCTCGTCGCCGCCTGTGCCCGCGCCGCCGCCGAGTTCGACCTGCGCCGAACCATCGTCTACGCCCCCCGCATCGTCGACTCCCGAGCCTTCGCCGAAACCTTCGGCGGCACCCTCGCGGCGCTGCCCGAGAAGGCACGTCCCGACAGGATGGTGACCTGCCACCACGTCGACGGCAGACACACCGCCGCCCAGCGCGCCGTGTTCCTCACCGATCTCGCTGACCCGCCCCAGAACGGATGGACAGTGCTGTCCAACGTCCGCTGCCTCGGCGAAGGCATCGACGTGCCCGCAGTCGACTCGGTCGTGTTCACCCACCCGAAGAGGTCCACGGTCGAGGTTGTCCAAGCCGTCGGACGGGCGCTGCGTCGCAACCCGGCCGGCAGCGGCGTCGCCACGATCCTGGTGCCGATCCTCGTCGGCGACGACACCAGCGTCGAGGCCCAAGCCGACACCGATGGCTACCACACCATTTGGCAGGTCGTGCGCGCGCTGCGCGCGCACGACGAAACCCTCGCCATCGCACTGGACCGACAGCGTCAGTCCCCCACTGCCGCACGAAGCCTGCCCGAGCAGATCGTGGTGCGCCTACCCGACGGCTACGACGTCGACCAGTACCTGCGGCATATCACCGTCCGACTCGTCACCGCCACCACCTCACCCTGGTGGGAGGGCTACGGCGTCGCTACCCGCTACCACGCCATCCACGATCACCTGCATGTGGCTGTCGACCACGTCACCGACGACGGCTACCCACTCGGCCGGTGGATCCACGCGCAACGCAAGACCCGGCGAGCCGGACACCTTCCGCCCGAGCGGGTGCAGGCCCTCGACACCCTAGGAATGCTATGGGACCCGAGAGCAACCCGCTGGGAGACCGGCGCCATCCACGCCGCCGCCTACCGCGCCCACCACGGACACCTAAGGGTGCCGTTAGAACATGTCACCGAGGACGGCTATCCCCTCGGTCGGTGGATCCGCGGCCAGCGCAAGCAATACAAAGCAGGCCGCCTCGACCGCGCCCGCGAAGCAGCCCTGGAACGCATCGGCATCGAGTGGGAGCCCTACAAGGCGATGTGGGAACGGGGCATCACCCACGCCATCATCTACCACGCCCAGCACGGCCACCTACGCGTGCCCTCCGACCACACCTGCCCCGACGGATATCGGCTCGGGCAGTTCGTCGTCGCACAACGCATGCTCCGGAAACGCGGCACCCTCGCCCCCGAGCGGATCACTCACCTCGACGCCCTCGGCATGATGTGGGACAAGCGCGAGCAGGCGTTCGCGGTCGGCCTCGCCCACGCCCGCGCCTATCACCAGGCCCACGGCACCCTGCGCTGCTCGAAGGCGACGCAGAGCCCGGACGGCTACGGCCTCGGCGCATGGCTGACGAAACAACGCGAGAAGCTCCGCACAGGCACGCTGTCGGCCGACCGCACCGCCACCCTCGACGCCATCAGCACCACCTGGCGGTAGCCCGGCCACAACACGCAAGTCCATCAGGAAGCGGTCCGAGCATTCCACGGGGTAGCCAGGCCCACTCGTCGGAGCCCAACACAACACCCGACGGCCATAGGCCGCATGGCCCGCCCGGATGCCGCCAAGTAACCCGAGACCAGCAAGGACGTCGCCTGACGGTGACGTCTCCTATGGTTCTGCAGAGGAGAAATTCATGGATTCAATGGCAGACTCCGACGAACGGGCGGTCGAAACCGACCGCAAATCCCTCAGTGTCGGCGACCCGGCCCTCGGCAAGTCACGGCTGCTGTCGAAGCAGTGCGACAGCTGCATCTTCGCCCCCGGCAACCGAATGAACCTAGGGCCGGGACGGCTACGCGACCTCGTCACCAAGGTACACGAGCAAGGGTCCTACATCATTTGTCATGACACGTTGCCGCACTATCTGTACCCGCAGGCGAAGCCGGCGATCTGCCGAGGTTTCGCCGACCGCTACCGCACCCAGGCGCTGGATCTCATCGAGCGGCTCTGGGGCTTCGTCGAAGTCGATCCACCCTCTCTGGCCGAGCGTCACGACAAGGCGGAAGGACCTGACCGGTGACCGGCATCGAGGATTTTCTGCACCACCAGAGCGAGATCATCGACCGGGTCGGCTGGGCGGTGACGGCCGTGCACCCCCACGCGGACGACACCGACCACCATGCCCCGTTCGCCTACACCGTCGGGCTCACCGCCCACAACCATCCCGAGCTGCTGGTCGCTGGACTCGATCCCGCCATCTCACAGCACCTGCTCAACGACCTCGCCGCCCGCGTCTACGACCGAGCCGAGCGCTTCACCCACGGTCAACGCATCGGTGACCTTATCGCTGGCTACGACGCGGTCGTCATCGACGGCACGCCCACCGCACAACTGCACCCCGGCGCAGCGATCGCCCGATACGGCCAGCAGGTTCGTGTGCAGCAAGTCGTGTGGCCCGACCCGGAGGGCCGCTTCCCCTGGGACGCCGGCTACGCCTACCCACCGTCGGCGCAGCCGACACTGAGACGCCCCTAACGTTTCCGCCACCAAAAGGGAGCCCGCGGACTCACGGACACTCGATCAGCCAGTTTGGTTGCCGAGCGGCCGTTCGTGGTGCAGCACGGTTGCCTTGCGGCCCGCAACCTGAGGTGGGCGCGCCCGCGGGGTGGCCTCGGGATTCCGGTGGGCTGGACAGGATGGCCCTGTCCAGCCCACCGCCGTACCGGGGGCTCGTCCTCGCGCTGGCGGTGTGTCCTCCTGAAGCCGTACGCCTGCCTCGGAGAGCACGAAGCTGGTCCTTTTGTCGTTGGGGGCCGCCGTCCGGATCATTGGTCGAACGGGGCGGACAAGGATCAGCGTCGCCGCTTGCCGGTGGGCTGGCCGTTGACGCGTGTGGTGCGGGTCCCTGTTCGTGGCTGCCAGTGGCGGCGCACAGTCCGTTCTGACCTGCCGATTCGTGCGGCGACATCGCCCGGCTGCAGCGCGGGATCGCGGTGTCGCCAGTACGCCACCGCTGCGGCCGTATCGGCCAACCGTGTGTCGCCACCGCTCGGTGGATCTTCCTTGTGCCGGTCACCGCCCTTGGCGCTTTCGGGCGGCGGTGCGCCCAGATCAGTGTCTGCGGCGTGCGTCGGCTGCGGCTTCGTCTCGGTGTGCGGCGGCCGACTGCCTGGTGTTGCGGCAGCGGCGTCTGCTGTGCCCGGAACCGATCCGGCTGTTTTACCGGCGGCAGGCGCGGTGACGGGGTCGGCTGGTGTCTGCGCGGCGTCGAGTCGCAGTGGCGCTGTGTCACCGTCGGTGTCGGCGCTCGGTGGCCTGGTCGCCGCGGCGGCTTGTGGCGTGCCGACCGAGGCGTGGGTGCGTGCCGTCGGCGTGACGGTGCGCTCGGCGTCCGCGAGCGGATGTGGGTCGGAGTGGCTTGGGGCGTTCTCTGCCTTGTCCGATTCGTTGGCGTGTTCTGGGACTGGTGGAGACACGGGCGCGGGTGCTGAGGTGTGGCGGTGTTTGGCGGAGGGGGTGGCTGCTGCGTGCGGTGACGTGGCGCGGATGCGGGCGCTTATTTCGATGAGGCTGACGCTGGCGACGATGACAAGTCCGTCGACGGAGATGGGGAGGAGGTAGGCGGCGCCGTAGCCGGTTTCGCCGTAGCGCGCGGCGACGCCGACGAGGTGCCAGTAGGACACCCAGGCGGCGATGGCGGCGATGACTGTCGCGGCGGTGATGCGGATCGCGCCGAGGTGTCGGCGGTGGTGGGGGACGCGGGAGATCAGCTCGACGGTGAGCAGTAGCGCCAGGGGTGGCCAGGCGGCGATGGCCTGGCTGATCGGGTTTGGTCGTGCGTGGAGGACGTTCGCGGCCACCGACGCGGCGACGCCCAGGGCGAGGGTGGCCCGTACCGCCCACCGCAGCCTGCGAAGCTGTTTGTCACCGATGCTGCTACAGGCGGCGGTTTCGGTCGGACCGCTGGCCGGGCGGGTCGCGCTGCTCATGTCGAAGGCTGGCCGTCGGAGGGGCGCGAGCCGCGTCGGGCGTGGACTTCGGCGATGAGCCGGTCGGCGAGGGTGAGCGTGGCGTCGGTTGGCTCGGCGTCGATCTCGCCGAGTCGTCGGGTCAGGGTGCGGCGCAGCATGCGGATCGCGTCGATGTTGCCGAGTGCGGCGTGGGCGCGCATCGCCTGCTGGTACAGGTGTTCGTTGTAGGGGTGGTGGGGCAGGGCGGTGTCGCAGACAGCGGCCTGTTGCTCGGTTTGGTCGGCGAGTTCCTCGACAAGGGCGTTGACGGCGTCGAGGGCTTCGCGTTGCACGGCGTGCCGGTGGGCTTCGAGCCATTCGTAGTCGCAGCCTTCGGCCAAGGGCCGGTAGCCCTCGACAGCGCGACGCAGGGCCTGCACGCGCTCGTCGCGGGCACCGGTGGAGCGCAGCGCGGCGCGCAGGCGCCACAAGTCGATGTCGAAGCGTTCAGGGTTGAGTTGGTAGCGGTGGTGGGGGCGGGTCAGGTAGGTACCGGGCCCGGCGTGCTGGCGTAGGACGGCGCGTAGGTCGGAGACGTAGGTGTGCAGCCGGTGGGTGGCTTTGCTTCTGGGGGCGTCGGGGAGCAGGTCTTCCAGGATCGCGTCGGCGGCGGCGTCGCCGTCGCACACGGCCAGGTACACCAGGAGTTCCATCGACTTGGCGCGCAGCGCGCGTGGGTGGCTGGCGCCGGGGATGGCCGGCGGGCCGAGCACCGTCACCTCGACGCGCTCACGGGGCGTCACATTTTCCGAGTCGACGTCGGTGGTGTCATCGTGGCTCGGTCCGGGCGAGAGCACGTTGTCGGAAACGGTGTGGGCGTCGCCGATGACGGGCTGGTCAGGGGTCTTGAACGCCGTGCTGTCCTCGGCGGCGGGCTGCTGAGCGGTCGGTGCGGTGGCCCCGTCGGCGGGAGGTTGCGGTACGGCGTCCTCGCCGGGGTCGGCGGGCGCTCGACCGGTGTTGCTGGCTGCATCCGTCGTGTCTGAGGGTGCGGGCGCGCTGGTGTCGGCTGTGGGTGTCGCGGGCTTGGGCTCAGGTGCTGTTTCGACGGGTGGGGGTAGGGGGACTTGGCCGGTGTGGGATTCCGCGAGGGTCGCGAGCAGGTCGACGGTCTCGGTGGGGTCCAGGACGGCGAGGCGGCCGACGTCGGCGGGATGGGGACCGTGCCGGGCGTCGCCGTCGGCGCGGGTGACGGTGCCGTCTGCGGCGACGACGGCGGTGTCGCCGTCGGGCCACGCGCCGAGCAGCACGCCGTGGATGTCCAGGCGTTGGCCTTGGGCGAGTAGCGCGGCGATGCGGGCGCGTTCGTGGCGGCCGGTGGCGTCGGCCAGCAGCATCAGTGGGGCGAGGGGTTCCTCGAAGGGGTCGGCGGCGCGCAGGTCGGCGATGGTGTCGACCTCGTGCTGGTACACCAGCCGGGTGCGGTGCAGGGTCTGTTCCTCGAGGATCTCCAGGGCGTCGTCGAGGTCGGCGGTGACGGTCAGCCGGGGAGTGCGGTGCAGGTTGATGGCGGCGGCACCGAGCAGGGTCGCCGCGGTGGTCGCCGGGATGACCACGTGGGTGCGGGCGTCGGGGTGATCGCCGCCGCCGGCGGCGAGTGCGGCGGTCAGGAAGCCACGGGCGGCGGCGTCCGCGCCGGGTCCGGCCAGGCCCAGGCCCGCCGGAGGCCACACCGCCGACAGTGGATGGGCGAGAGCCGGCGCCACCGGCTCCCTTTCGGAGGCATCGTCACCAGCTGCGGGGGCCGGCGCGGGGTGAGCATCGTCGTCGGCTTGGGGCCGGGGAGGGACGGCGCGGTCGCGCAGAGGTGGCTGACTGCCATGGTTGCCCTGTCCGGGCTGCGGATGGAGAAGCAGTGGGGCGTTGGTGGTGGCCGTGTCGCGCATTCCATGGCGGATCTGCCGGACCACGCGGGGCATGGGTGCGAGATCCGGGTCGGTCGCCTGCCGCTGGGCGGGCGGTGTGCGGGGGCGGTAGCGGCGCTGCCGGTAGGCCCACACCAGCGCTACTGCTGCGGCGATCGCCAACGCCAACCCACTGTCAACCCAGCTGCCTGTCGGCAGTGACACGCCGTGCCCGGTGCGGGATGGGCGACTGCTGTCGGTTGGGTTGGGGTTGACGGCGGTGGCCTCGCCGCTAGGGGCCGGAGCAGTGCTCGTGGGCGTCGGTGTGGTGGTGGACGCCCTCGGCGCGGGAGCCTGTGGTGCGGTGGTCGCTGGCGGATTGTCTGTCGGTGAAACGTCGAGCGTGGGCGTCGCAGTGTGCGGCGGTGTGGTGGCAGGTGTGGGGGCTGCGGGTCGCTGGTGTTGCCCGGCGGGTGGTGTGGCGTCGGCGGGCAGGTCGAGTGTCCAACCCGGGTAGATGATGTTCGGGTTGCGTAGGGTGCCGCCGACGTCGGCGAAGTGGGTGCCCCGGTTGAGAGCGAAGATCTCCGGCCAGCGGTTCGCGTCGCCGAGCCACTGCTCGGCGATCTTCGACAGGGTGTCGCCGCGCTTGACGGTGTGGGTGTACTCGCGGCCGTTCGCGACGAGAGTGATCTCGCCGGGGTCCAGTGTCCGGTCCGGTGCTGCGACGGCCGGTGCCAGCGGGGTGCTGGTGGTGACGGCGACAGGTTCGTGGTGCGCGGTCGTCGCCGTGGCCGCGGCGATGCCGGAGGCGCTGGGGTGGGCGTGGGCGGACCCGGTCAGGGGTGGGGCGGCAGCCTGCGCGGCAGTTGCGAGGACCCCGCCGGTGACCGCGGCGACGAGCAGTGCGGCGAGGCCACGGCCGGGGGTGAGGACACGGGGCTGAGGCAGCCGCCGGCCGGTCAGGGCGGCGGCGAGTTCGACGAGCACTGACCAGGCGAACGAGGCCCATGCTGCCCAGAGCAGCGCGGTGAGGCTCACGCCGATCATCTCGTCGGTCAGCGGACTGGTCAGCGCGGTGGTCAGGGTGTGCCAGGTGGGCGGCTGGTCGGGCAGCGGCGGGTCGAGGTAGCGCAGTAGCGCGTATGGCACGCCGGCGAGCAGCAGCACCAGCGCCGTGCCGCCGAGGGCGCGGCGGGCGGCGGCGGACAGCGTCGCGATCACAGTGGCAGCTCCCGGGCGTAAGCAGAGGCGGTTGCTCAGGTGGCGGTGGTGACGCCGGAGGTGGGCGTGGCAATGGCGGTGGCGGAGACCGGGATCTCGGTGATGCCGACGAGGTGCAGCAGCCGCGTCTGGTGTCGGGTGGTGATCGTGACGGTGACCTGCTCGGTGGTGGCCGACACGGTGCCGGGTTGGCCGGCCTGGGCGAGGAAGGCCCGAGCGGCGGTGGCTGCGGCGGCCGGGTCGAGCTGCGCCGCGCCGGTCGTGCGGTGCAGGGCCACGTCGATCTTCCGGGCTCCGGCGCGGGCGGCGGCTTGCGCCGTGTCGTACGCGGACACCTTGGTGGCCATGGCCATGCCCTGGTCGAACACGAGGCCGGCGAGGATGAGCACGATCAGGGTCCCCATCACGGTCCACGGCGTGATCTGTCCCCGGTCGTCGTGGCGCGCCCAGGCGGCGATAGGGCCGGTCACGGCTGGCTCCGGAACTCATCCAGGGGCTGGCGGGAGGTGCTGGTGATGGTGACCGCCCCGGGCAGGCCCAGCCCGTAGAGGTCCTCGAGCCGGACGCTGCACGTCACTGTGGCGCTGACCTGCCCGCCGGGGACGAACGCGCCGGGGTCGACGGTGATGGTGAAGGGCTGGCAGGTGATGGGCCGCCCGGCCAGGGTGGTGGAGGCACCGTCGGCGCCTGCGGCGTGGGCCTCGCCGGACGTGCGCGCGAGGGACGCCTGGCGTGCCGCGGCGGCGGCAGCGGAGTTGACGTCGATGGCGGCCGAGGCCAGGCGCAGGCACGCCACCACCGCGAGGGCGGCCAGGACCATCAGGGGTACGTAGCTCAGCGCCATCTCGACGCTGACCGACCCTCGGTCTCCGCGCAGCCGCGGCACCGAGCGGCGGCGCGGATGTCGGGTGCGGCTCTGGTGGCGGATCACCTCGGGTCTCCTTCCCCTGCAGGCGACGGGGAGGTCAGCGACAGGGTGAGTGCTCGAAACCGTTCGGTGGGGGCACTGACCTCGGTGGTTACCTGGAGCCGCAGGAACGGCACGACGGCGGGCACCCGGCCGGCCACGGCCACGGTGGCGGTGTCGGGGTTGCGGGTGACCGACACGCGCGGGTCGACGACGACCTGCCCGGCGACCTGGTCGAGGACGGCGGCGGCGTCGGCACGGCCGGCGGCGGCAGTGCCGCCGGACACCCTGGTGGTTTGCAGGGCGTGGTTCGCCGCGTACTGGACGCCGAGTTGGGCCAGGGCCCACAGGGCGAACTGCACGCCGACGAGGACGAGCAGGAACAGCAGAGGCGCGTAGAGGACCACCTCGGTGGTGACCGACCCACGATCGCTCGCGAACCGGCGCCGGCTGCCGAGGGTCGTCCGCGGGCGCGCGGCTAGAGCGTGATGCTGGAAACCTTGTCGAGGATCTTGGATTGCATGATGGCGTAGACGGCCAGGACCAGGGTGACCAGCAAAGCGATCCACATGACCTTCTCGCTGGTCTCGCTGCCTCGGTCGCCTGAGCGGTAGACCTGGCGTAGCCGGTGAGCGGCGCTGAGGCGGACGAGCGTCAGCTTGGCAGCCAGCCTCGTCGTGCGCATGGGAGTCTCCTTCGTTCGTGGGTGAGGGTGTCGATTGTCTTGCAGCTTGTTGGTGGTGAGGTGGACAGCGGCGAGGCGGCGGATGCGCCTGACCATGTGCGGCGATCGCGGGGACGAGGCCGCGTCGTGGACCGCGGAGCAGCGCCGGTACGTGGCGTTCGAGATCAACGGCGAGGCGCCCGTGGTCTGTCGGCGGTGCTGGGTGCGCGCAGTGCCTCATCGCGCTTACCTCCCTTCGGTTTCTGTCTGGTGGGCGCCTTTGGAATTGCTGAACCCGTCCGGATGTGGTCAGAAAGCGTTGACGGCGGTGACCGCCGGGTAGAGAAGGAACAGCAGGTAGGCGGCGGCCAGGAGCATGACCGGCATCGACATCCGCTCAGTGGCAGCGTTCGCTTTCGCTTCGAGGGCGGCTGCCTGGTGCGCGCGCAAGGTCGCGGCGCGCACGGAGAGGGAGTCGCGGATGCGGGCCCCCTCGGTGCCGGCGAGGCTCATCGTCGCGGCGAGTTCGGCGAGTTCGGGCACGCCGGTTTCCGCGCCGAGCTGGTCGAGGGCCTGCCAAGGCGGTACTCGCAGGAGTCGTGCGGTGTCCACGGCGTGGCGTAGCCGCTGCGCGGCCCAGCCGTGCGCGTCGGCGCAGGCGTCGTCGAGGGCTTGTTCGAGGCCGGCGCCGCCGGCGAGGGAGATGACGACGAGGTCGAGCACCGCCGACAGGGCGTAGCGCAGCTCGTCGCGGCGTCGTTGTGCCTCGGCGCGGATGGTGGACTCGGCCAGCCACCATCCGCCGACCGCGCCTGCCGCGCTCGCCCAGACGGGGGTGCCTGTGGCGACGGTGAACCCGCCGGTGGCGACGACAGCGATCGCGACCGGCGGCAGGATCATTCCGGCGAGGACGGCCAGCATCTGGTCGGCCAGGTGCAGCGCGGCGGGCCGTTGGAGCACCGCGAGGTCGGCGCGGATGCGTTGCCGGGGCAGGCCGAGCGCGCGCAGCGGCGCGGACAGCAGCCGGGTGTGGGTCGGCGTCGGTGTCGGTGCGGGTGCGGGGGATCGGCGTAATGTGTCGAGGGCCTGGGTGAGGCTGGGGTGGGCGGGCAGCAGGCCGGTGGCGGCCAGGAGCAGGCCGAGACCGGCGAGCAGCCCGCAGGTGAGCACGAGGCTCATGACGGCCGTCCCGGGTTGATGAGGGTGCGGGGCGGCGCAGGGATGCGTGAGGCGTGCGCCAGCCAGGCGAACCCGCCCGCGAAGACGCCGCCGATCAGCAGCAGCACCATCTGCCCGGTGATCGTGGCGTACGGGGCGAGGAATCCGCGGTTGAGCAGGATCAGCCCGGCGACCATGGCGACGGAGGTGCCGGTGATGACTCTGGCAGCGGTGCGGGTCGCGGCCCGTTTGGTGGCGATGCGCATCCGGAGCGCCGCGAGTTCGCGGGCGGTGGCGGCGAGGCTGGTCAGGGAGTGTGACAGCTGTCCTCCGTGGTAGCCGGCGGCCTGGGTCAGCGCGCGGACCACCAGGTCGGCGACGGGGTCGGCCAGGTCGGCGGCGAGGGCGTGTAGCGCCTCGGGCAGTCGCGCTCCGTCGCGCACGGCCTGCGCCACCGCGGTGACCTGTGCGCGGATCGGCGTCGGAGTGACCGGGGCGGTGGCGGTGATGGCCTGCTCCAGCCCAGCGGCGGAGGACAGCGTGTCGCGTAGCAGCTCGGCCCAGGACGCGACGGCTTCGATGCGCGCGAGCGCGTGGGCGTGCTCGCGGTCGGAACCGAGGATGCGGGGCAGCGCCCACACGGCGGCGGCGCCGAGCAGCGCGGCGACGGGCCAGCGGGTCAGTACCGCGGCGGCCAGCCCACTGCCGGCGGCGACGATCAGCCGCGTGCGGCTGGCGGGCGTCCACCTCACGTGCCGGCGGGAGGGGGTTGCGGGTGGGCGGCGGCGCAGGCCGTCGGCGACGAGGACGAGGCCGCTGGCGCAGCCGAGCCCGAGCAGGATCGGTGACAGGTTCATGCTCACCACCTGTCGCGGCTGAGCAGGTCGACGTCCAGGCCGGCGGCGGTGAGCTCGTCGAGGGTGTCGGCGCGCAGGGGAGCGGCCGGCACCGCCCGCCGATCGGGGCCGGGGCGGTAGATCTCGTTGGAGGGCACCTGCGTGCCGTCGGACTCCAGAATCTGGCGGATCGAGGACAGCACCCGGGTGCCGTCGGTGGCGACGTCGAGGTGCAACACGAAGTCGACGGCCTGACCGATGAGCACGTTCGCCGCATCGAAGGTGAGGTTCTCCGGTGCCTGCATGACGTACATGGCGAGGCGGGTCAGCGCCTGCTTCGACGAGCTGGCGTGCAGGGTGCACATGCTGCCGTCGTTGCCCTGGCTCATCGCCAGCAGCATCGGCACCGCCTCGGCGCCACGGGACTCGCCGACGATGACCCGGTCGGGACGCATGCGCAGCCCCCACTTGACCATGGTCGTCATGTCGATGCCGCCGACGCCCTCCAGGTTGGGCTCGCGCTGCTGCAGCGCGGTCGTGTTCGGGTGGGCATCAGTGTTTTCGTCGAGGCCGAGTTCGAAGGCATCCTCGACGGTCACGATCCGTTCGTGGGCGCCGATCGCCCCGGCGGCAGCCCGCAGCAAGGTGGTCTTGCCCGCGCCGGTGCCACCACAGATCACCAGGTTCTTGCGGGCCCGCACCATGGCGCTGATCAAGCCCCGCAGCCCGCGGGTGAGTTCACCACGGCGCACGAGGTCGTCGAGGGTAACCCGGTGCAGCGCGTTGCGGCGGATCGACACGCTGGGCCTCTTGGACACGGCCATCGTCGCGAAGAGTCGCTGCCCGTCGGGCAACCGCAGCGACAGACCAGGAGACCCGCGGTCGAAGCGCCGCTCCTCCTGACCGCTGCGCGCGGCAGCGACCCGCACCAGCTCGATCAGGTCCTCGTCCGAGGCCGCCACCGGGGCCACCCGGTCCACCCGGCCGCCCGTGAACCGCACGAAGACGTTGTCGCAGCCGTTGACGAAAATGTCCTCGACCTGCGGGTCGTTGAGCCACCGCTGCAGGCCGCCCAAGCCGGTGAACGCGTCGTGTAGCGCCCGCGCCAGGGCGGCCTCGGCGGTGGGGCTCAGGGGACTGCGGCCCGCGGCGATGGTCTCGCGGGCGTACACCACCAGTTCCTCGGCGATGTAGCGGGCGATCATCGCCTCCCGCGGCGGGTCGGACGCCGTGGGAGTGTGTCCGGCGAGTCGACCGCTGACCCGGGTGCGCAGCCGCGCCACCAGCTCCGGTGCGACCACGCCGTGATCGTCAGTGGATGCGGGCGCGGTCATCGCAGAACCTCCAGCCTCGGGCGGCCCAGCTGCGGCGGCACCGCAAGGATGCCGGCCAGCGACCGCAGCGCCTGCGCGAGCCGGGTACGCGGCCACGCCGGCCCTGTCATCCGCCCGCTCAACCCGGCCGCCCCCCACCGGTCGCGGGGCAGGTGGGCCCACACGGGCGCCCTGCACCGCGCGCTGATGTCCTGCGGCGCGAAGGGGGTCTTGCCGCAGACGGCCAGGCCAACGCCGCCGCTGCGCGTGCTCGCGCGCAGTCCGGTAAGCCGGTTCTCGACGTGGTCGAGGTGCTCGGTGTCGCCGGCTGTGACCACGACCAGCGCGTCCGCGGCGCCCAGCAGGCCGTGCGCCGGGCTGCCCGGGTAGAGGCGGCCCGCGTCGACGACCACGACCGGCGCCAACGCGGCGACCGTCTCCGGGCGACCGGCGAGCACCGATACCGCCTGCGCGGCGGTTTCGGCGGCGCCGGGTCCTACCACGGCGTGCACACCCACCGGCAGTACCTGCACGAACCGCGCCGACCCGCCCTCCGGCAGGCCGTGGCGGGCTGCCGCCGCGAACCCTGTCAGTCCCGGCTCCTGCGGTAGCCCGAACCGCGCGGCGACCACACCGCCACACGGGTCGGCCTCCACCAGCAGCCCTTTGCGGCTCGGCCACAAGGCGGCCAACCCCAATGCCACCGTCGACACTCCGGCTGCCCCTGACACCGACGCGACCACCACCAGCACCGTCCGCACCTCCCCGTCCCTCACTGGCCCGCGCCGATCTGCACCAGCGCCACATCACCTGTCGCCGACGCGACCGCTTCCCCGTCCTGCGCGGCCAGCAGCAGCGTCACGACCTGACCGCCCACCTGATCCGTGCCCGCAACCGACACGACCGTGCCGACCGCCCGTACGCGCGTGTCGTGATCCGGGGAGGTGTCCGGCTGTGCGGCGGTCACGAGAATCACGACCGTTGTTCCGGCGCTGATGCCGGCCGGGGCGCGTCCGGCGCCGACCTGGACGGCGATCAGCGCCTGCCCGGCCGGCGGCCACGCCGGTGGACCGACCTGCGTGGACACCACCAAACCGCCGATGGACAGGGGCACGGCCGCCGTACGCCCGACCACCTCGTCGCGGCGGTCCGCCTCGACCAGGGCCAGGCCCGACGGGTTCGCCACCCGCACCACCCGCAGGTCGACGTCGCTGATCACCGCGCCGGCGGGCACCGGCCGCGCCACCGCCAGGAACTGCTGATCCTGGTGCCGGCGTAGATCGACCTGCCAGAACGTCACGACCGTCGCCAGCACGAGCAACGCTCCGGCGGCCACGCGCTGGCCACTGCGCCGCCCGACCGGCCGCGGCGCTTCCATCGGCACGCTCGGATTCGCGGTGCTCCCCGCTGCTCGTGTCGTCACGCTCACCGCGTCCGCTCCACGACGGTCTGCGACTGTCCGACCCGCATCCGGATGGTGGCGGTCGTCGTCAGCGGATCGAGGACGCCGCCGGCGCCGGGTCCGGACCAGGTCACCGACCAGGTGACCGTTGCCCGTAGCCGGAACGCGTTGTTCGGTGCCGTGGCGGAGGAACGGGTGTAGGTGTGGCCGCAGGGCGACGCGGCCAGCGGGTCCGTGTCCGGCGTCCACGGCTGTCCCGGTCCCCGGCAGGTCAGATCCTTGGTGCCGTCGCCGAGGGACCAGCGCACCCGGGTGGGTGTGGCCTGCACGGTCACCGTCACCCCGGGCACCGACGCCGTCGCCGAATGGGCCTGCCACGTCACCGGGTCCACCCAGAGCCACACCGGCACCCGCACCAGCACGAACGGCTCGGTGTCGGGGTTCGTGCGGATCCGCGGGGCGGTCAGGCTCAGACGCGACCGCGCGATCTGCGCCAGGCCGCTCAGGTCTACCCCGGGAGCTTGGTCCAGCCACACTGGCGTGGCCTGCGTTCCGACGCCGTCGCTCAGGCATGTGCGGGCGTACCAGCCGCCCTCGGGCCCTTTTCCCGCAGGCGGCGGGCGATCACTGTTCACCAGCAGCCAGGAGCAGTCGCTCTCCTCGTCTCCGCCGCTGTCGCCCGAGCCTGCGTCGCCGTTACCCGACCCGGTACCACCGGGATCGCCGGGGATTGCTGCGGTGACCTCGCATTCCGGGGCCGCCGGGCTCTGCGCACAGTCGACATGGCCGATGGCGTCGTCGGCCCGGGCCGACGACGCCATCCCGGTGACGGCCACTACGCAGGCCAGGAGGCCGCCCAGGAGCGGACGCCTCAGCATGTCCCCACCGCCTGCACCCCGAAGCTGGACACCTTCCAGCCGTCGCCGTCGCGGATGACTGTCGCCCGGACCGCCCGACGACCACCCGGGATGTCGTCAGCCAGGGCACCGGATCGGGTGTAGGTGAGGAACTGCGTGCTGTCCAGGCAGTCCTGCACCGTCACCGCGCCGGGCGGGGTCGCCGGGGTCGTCGCGATGACCTGCGGTTCGGACTGGTACTCGCCCTTGATGACGTTTCCGTCCTCACGCAGCCTTGTCAGCCCGGACCGTAGCGTCGACAAGGCTCTGCCAGTGGCGTAGCGCGCCAGCTCGGGCTCCTGCGGGTCCGCGGTCAGGCCGGCTTTGGCGTACGCCCGCCACATTCCCTGGTAGGCCAGCAACGCCGCGTCCTCGGCGGGCGCGCTGGGCGCCGGGACCGAGGCGGGAGGCGTCGGTGGCCGACTGGCGGGAGAGTCATCGCCGGACGTGCCGGGGCCACAGGCTCCGAGGGACGGCGCCAGGCTCAGGCCGATGAGCAGCCCGACGAGCCGGCGGCACGGCCGGACAGGCTGGATTCCGCTGATGATGTGTCTCGTCATGCGTGATCGTGTCTCCCTGTGACGGCGAGACGACCGGTCTCGCGGTCCTGGACGTCGAGTACCTGACCCGCCGCGACGGCTTCCGGCGGGCGCCTGTCTGCCGCGACCGGCATGTCTCGTCGCGACTGGGTCCGAGCGGGCCCTGGTAGGGCACCGCACCCACCACTCGAACAAACTGCGGTTTACCTGATCTGAACCGCAGTTCGGCGGTGAACGGTTCCGAGCAAAGCACACAATCGCGTAGCCCGTCAACTACAGTTCGACTCTCCCGAACTGCGGTTCATGTCGGCGTGGTTCGTGGTCGATGTCGCGCCCCACAGGGTGTGCGCCAGCGCGCACCCGTGGAGGGGCATGCCCTGCGAGGGTGGGAAGGAGCGCGGTGGACAGGTTCTGGAGCGTTGCCCTGCTTGGGGCGCTGGCGGGAGTGGTGCTGCCGTGGGTGTGGGCCCGCACCGTGGAGGGGATGCGCGTCGTCGGATCGTGCCCTGCCATTCGGGGTCCGTGGCGGCCACTCACGGTGTGTGGCAGTGCTGTCGGGTTGGCCGCCGGGTCGATAGTCGTTGCCTGGCGCGTGCACGACCGAAACGGTGGGGTGTTGCTGGTCGCGGCGTGGCTGGCCGTGCTGTACGTCGGACTGTTGCTTGCCGCTGTCGATGTCGCGACGCGGCGGCTTCCCTCGCCCATCTTGGCGGCGGCGGCGATGGCGGTCGGGGTGTGCCTGGTGGGGCACGCTGGCGTGACTGGCCAGTGGTGCACCCTGGCGACGGCGCTGCTGGCTTCCGGCGTGCTGGGCGGCGGCCATCTGCTGCTCGCGCTGGTGGGTGGCGGCGCGGTGGGCATGGGTGATGTGCGGATGGCGGCGGTGCTCGGTGCCTCGCTGGGCGCGCTCGGCTGGACCGCCGTGATGTGGGGCGCTGTGCTGCCCTACGTGCTGGCCGTTCCCGAGGCGGTGGTCCGGCTTGCGTCGCCGCGCCGGCCCGACCTCGCTTTCGGTCCCTATCTGCTGGTCGGTGCGCTCCTCGCGGTGACGCTCGGGCCCTGATCCGCTGGCTTGGCCTGGCGTCGCGTCACCCCTGCCGTGGCCCGGCGCGGCCGAGGCCGGCCGGATCCGAGGAGTCGGGCGTGCGGGATTGTCGGCCGCTATGCGCCGGGCTGCGTGGTGTCGGAGCCGCTGTCCCGCGCGGCCTTCGCAGCCTCCTCAAGTTCCAGGAAGTTGTTGATGACGCGGGCGAGGTTGCGGCGGGATCTCGGAGTGAGTCGCTCGAAGGATCGCGCGAGCACCCGTGCCTCGCGACTGGCCAGATCGGGTTCGTCTTCGCCCAGGAGGTAGCCGACGGGTACCTGGAAGAAGCTGGCGAGGGCACGCAGGGTGCTGGCCTTGGGGTTGATCCGGGGGGCGCGCAGGAGGTTGCGGATGCCGGCGTCGGTGATCGGGTGACCGCGTGCGGTGAGTTCGCGGGCGACCTCGGCCTCGGTGTACGGCGGCCGGTCCTCATCCTGGGCGTCGAAGAGACGGCGCAGCCGTGACTGGATCAGCGTGGAGGTGGTGTCCTCAGCCTGGTCGGCGGGTGTCTCGCTCACCATCTCCTCCAAACTGCACTTCGCTATTCACATACTACAGTTGACACTCTGCGGGATTCCGTGCTTAGCTCTCGACGTCGCTTCAACAACTGCGGTTTCAGAGTTTCGAACTGTGGTTCGTTGCAGCGTAGCGGATCGGGGATCTGCGCGCGATGTGCATCCCTGATCGGTGGGCGACGGCGTCAGAGGGGGACTGTCGTTGCTCGGGCATCCGTCACCGGACCGCCATACCGCCGCGGCAGCCCGGCCTGGTTCCACTGCCGTGCAGCCGGCCGCCTCATGACAGGCGAGGGCGTTCACCAGGTGGCCGTGATGTCCAGCTCGCCGCCGCGACCCTCGCCCCCGTGAGGGCGAGGCGGCGGGCGGCGGGGGCCGGCGGGAAGGGGTGAAGCCCCGCCGCCGGCCCCCGTCTCCCTGAAGTGACCCGCTCGATGTCCTGATGCCTCGCCGTTGCGCCTTGACTGGGCTGGTGAACGGCGAGACGTCCGACAGCGTGAGGCCGAGGAGATGAGGCCGTGATCATGCAACACCGAACCGGCGGGACGCGCAGTGTCGTCTCGACCCGGCGCCGACGGTCACCAGCAGCCCGCGTCACGACGCGTCGCCGCAGCGTGAAGACCAGCGGATTCGAGCTGCCGCTGACAGCGGCCAGCCGTGGCCTGCGGTCTCTGCGAGGCGACATCGACGTCCTCGTCGACGCGGCGGCCCGCCAACCGAGCGCCTCGCGGCGCGCGGCGCTGGTGGCCCTCCATCACCAGTTGCGGCTGCTGGCTCAGCGCGTCAACGCCGCACTGAGCGTGACGTCCCCGCCGACGCGCGACCCACAACGGAGCTGAGGCAACCCCTGCCGGCGCTCCCACCTGCACAGCATCTCGGGAACCCGGCCGGACGCTCGCTCACGCAAGCCGAATCATCGCACGCGCATCCGGACCTCGGGCCAAGGTCCGGCGACCAACCGTGTCCTGATCGCGCCCTCACCGGCCCAGTTCTTCGCCCGACGACACCGAGGTCAGACCACGCCCACAACTCCAGCATGATCGGGGCAGACATGCGTCTCGGAACGTCCCCACCCGTGCGGCCCGACACCGGCGCCGCCGTCACCGACCGATCGCCACACGAGGCAGGTGTGGCGAAGCGACACCCAGATCACCCGTCGGCCCCGCCAGCCCGGGAAACCGCGGGGAGCGGCACGTCCCGCCGACCGGCCGGGATCTACCGACTACCGATCGGGGGGCACACCTCCCTCCCCCCAGAGCCCGACATCCTGGCGTGTTTGTGCCGCACCGCCAACACGGTGCGCGCGGACCTGGAGCGCACAGTATTGCGCGAGGCAGAGCTGACCTGGACCACCTACGACGTGCTGGTGATTGTGTGCGCCCGCGAGGCGGCCGAGCCACCGGCCATCGCCGCAGAGGCCGGCGTCGCCCGAGCGACGGTGACCAACGCGCTCGCCCTGCTCGCCGACCGCGGTCTCGTACGTCGCGAGCAGTATGAGCATGACCTGCGACGGGTGGTGGTACGGCCAACGCGGGCAGGGTCTTCGCTGGCGGGCATGCTGCGACGTCAGGTCGGCGCGCGGCGGGCCGAGCTTGTCCGCAACGCGGCGATGCCATCCGAAGGCAGCCTCGCCGCGGCGCTCGGGGCGCTGGCCGATCAGATCCGACCCGGAGCCGGCCCGGCCGGCAAGGGGCGGGCACGGTGAGCGCCGGGATCGGCACGGCCCGTGGGACCGCTCTGTGTGTCGGCGCTGTCCTAGGGCCCGGCGTGCTGGTCCTGCCGGCGATGGCGGTGCGAGCTGCCGGCCCGGCGTCGCTGCTGGCGTGGGCGGCGCTGTTGCTCGTGTCCGCGCAGATCGCGATCTCGTTCGCAGCCCTCGGCACCTGCTACCCCGACTCCGGCGGCGTGGCCGCGTTCACCCGGCGAGCGTTCGGTGACCGCACTGCGGACGTGGTCGGATGCTGGCTCTTGGCCGCCGTGCCGGTAGGGGTGGTCGCGGGTGCCACCGCCGGTGCCCGCTACACCACCGCCGCGCTGAACGCCCCCGCGCGCACAGCCCTGGTGATCACCGTGGTTCTGCTGGCCGTGGTGTACTCGGCGAACCTGGTGGGGCTGCACCTGTCCGCCCGAATGCAGCTGCTGCTGACCGGTGTGCTGATCGGGATGCTCATCGCGGTGATGGTGGCGGCGGGACCACGCGTGGATCTCGATCGGATGACCCCGTTCGCGCCCTACGGCATCGCGGGGATCGGCAGCGCCGTCGCGGTGCTGTTCGTGGCGATCTGCGGCTGGGAGGCCACCGCCAACCTGTCCGCGGAGTTCACCGACCCGCGGCAGATACGTCGGGCGGCCATGGCAAGCCTCACGGTCATCGTCGTGCTCTACACGGGCCTCGCGTGGTGCACCGTCGGCGTCCTCGGCGACGAAGCCGGCACCACGACGGTGCCGCTGATGCGTCTGCTCGCCCCGGCGGAACGGCCGTGGATAGCCGCAGTGGTCGCGATGGCCGCGGTCCTGTTCACCGTCGCGGCCAGCGTCACCTTCGTCGCCGCCGGAGCCCGCGCCGGACTCAGCCTGGCACACCACGGCATCCTGCCCGCACGCCTCGCGGTCACCCACCGCGGCGAGCCTCGCCGCAGCGTCGCGGCGCAGGCCGCCGCCGCGGCGCTGGTCACAGCAGCCGCCGCCAAGGCACCACACGTGATCACCGTTGAGGCACTGATGCGGACGTTCGCCGCGTTGCTCGCCTGCGTCACCCTCCTCGGTCTCACCGCAGCGGTGCGTCTGCTCCCCACCCGCCGCCAGCGGCTCAACGCCGGCGTGGCCGCACTCGCCGTCGCCACGGTCGCCGCCCTGTCCGGACTGTTCCTGCTCGCGCCGGCGGCCATCGTGCTCGCCGTCCTCATACATCGACACCACACCCGCCCACCTGTCCCACCTTCCCTTCCGGACGGGAACGACCACAGCAGCAGGCATCCGGATGCCACCGCGACGACGGCGGTCCTGCGATGAGCACACACACCTCTTCGTGGACGAGCCCAGGCGCTGGCGACACCGCCCTCGGCAGTCGCGGCGCGGGATGGCGGTGGGGCGCCCTGTACGGGCCAGCGGTGTATGGCGTCAGCGCCGCCGCCGTCGCCCTGCCCGCTACCGCCGACCACCTCGCCAACAGCGGGCCAGCGCTGGTCTGGATCCTCACCGCCTACGCCGTCGGAGTCGGGATCGGGGCGGTGACAGGCGGACGCCTGACAGACCTGTGGGGCACCCGCCCAGTCCTGCTCACCGCCGCGGCGCTGCTGGCCGCAGGCACCGTGACATGCGCCAGCGCGTCCACCCTGGCCGTCGTGGTCTGCGGACGGATCCTACTGGCGATCGGCTCCGGAGCGACGATGGCCGTCGCGCTCACCGCAACGGCCGGGCTCCCCGCCGCCCGCCGCCCCACCGCCCTTGCCGCGTTCGGCGCCTGCCTCGCCGGGTTCTCCGCCACCGCCCCACTCGCCGGGGCGATCGCGACGCACCGGTCCTGGCAGGTAGCGCTGACCCTGCCAGTACTGTCGATCCTCGCCGTTCCTGCATGCTTTCCGCTGACCACACGCCTACCCCATCACCGCAGGTCGGTGGACGGGGTCGGTGTCGGCCTCGTGACGGCCGCCGCCACAGGGCTACTGCTGCTCGCGCAGTCCGCCGCGCAGCCAAGCGCCGCGACCGCCGTGACCGCCGCCGCCACAGCGACCATCACCGCTACCCTGGCGCTGCGCGCCCACAGGCGCCCCCACGGGTTCCTGCCGTCCGGGACGCTGTCCGCCGCCTGGTTCTGGTATGCCGCCGCCACCGCAGGCGGCGTCTACGGCGGCCTCTTCGCCGTCCTCTACGCCGTACCCCACGTGTTGGCCGCGCAGGGATACAGCACGACGGACATCGGTGTGCTTCTGCTACCAGGCGCCGTCATCGGCGTGCTGGTGGCCCGCTCCGCTGTTCGAACGGCCCGCCGCGTGCCGCCTGGGCGCGTGCTCGCCGTCGTGAGCATGATGCTGGCCGCCGGGCTCGGCTGCGCCGCGACCAACCAACGGCCCTGGGTGCTCGCGGCGACCAGCACCGCGGCGTTCACCGCGGCGGCCGTTACGCAGACGCTGCTCACCGCCTACGTCACCAGTCGCGCTGCCCCGCACAACCGGGGCGGCGTCCTCGGCCTGCTCCTCCTCGCCACCTTCCTCGGCGGAGCCCTCGGCGCCGCCATCAGCGCCGCTCAGTGGCCTACCGCAGCTGCGGTGCTGCCGGTCCTTGGCGCCCTGGCGGCTTCCCGGCTGCGCTGACGCACCACCACTCGATCCGTGCGGTTGTCCCTGCACCTGGGGCATACTCTTAAGATCCGGTCGACGTGGCCCTGTCGGGCCATCTCAGCTCGTCACGGATGGCATCCATCAGGGCCCTCTTATAGGGCAGGATGTAGTTCCACCAGTCCTCATGGCGTTCTTCGTGGCGGGCTACTTCGTTTAGGGCCTGCGCGTGCTGCAGGAGCGGTAGGCGCAGGCATTCGGAGCACAGGATGTCCACTTGCGCGTGGGCGAGCCAGATTTGCTCCACCATCAGCGCTACGTCCTCGAAGTCCCGGCCGTGCTCTCTCGCGTAGAGCTGGCTCTGGAGGTGCTGGGCAGCTTCCAGATAGCCGGCGATTGCGGTCTTGACCTCAGCGCGCTGAGCGCCCCGCAGGGCTTGCTCGCGCTCTTCGCGCCGTTGGTTGTCCTGGATCTCGATCTCGCGCGACCTTGAACGCATTGCCAGGAACTGGATGATCACAGCTGAGGCGAGTGTTCCTGCAACGCCTACGACAGCGACCACCAGGGCCGTGACATTGCTGCTCATCAGCGTCTCCGGAAGGTCGAGGTGTGGTTGTTCGGATCAACATTTCGGATTCGAACGATCTAGGGCTCAGCGTGGGGTCCTGCGGTTGGCAGGCTTCGGTCTACCTACCCACATGCTGCACTGGTCACTTCCGTTCTCGCGGCTTGCCGGAGGCTGCGACACTGGACAGTGATGAACCCGTTGGCGAAGTTCGGCCGCAACGACCGCTGCTGGTGCGGCACGAGCAAGAAGTACAAAGACTGCCACGGTGGACTCCGCGCCGGCTCGGTGCCTGGCGAGCCGATCGGCCAGGAGGACGACGAGAGCTGGATCTGGCTGTCTCCGACCCAGCGCGTCGCCCGTAGCGGTATGCACGTGCCGGACGGTGTCCCGTTCACCATGCCGACCGGACGGCCCGAGGCACGGCCTGTCGAAGTGCCACCCGACATCCAGGCGCTACTTGCTGCGCCGACACCAGCGACGACACTGCCGCTCAGCGTCCTCGGCAAGCATCGCTTCGACCTTTACGACCACACCGAACGCGACCGCGACGCTCTTGCCGAGAGCGTCGCCGGGATCGCCGTTGCCGTGATGGACGCCCTCACCGCTCTCTCCCACCTGCCCGAACCCCGCCCGACTGTGCTGTGGAACGACGAAGTCGACCCGGGTCGCCTCGTCGGCCAGACTCTCCTGTTCGCCGACCACGTCTGCGTCCCCGACCGTGTCTTCGCCGCCCTCGTCTCCGGCCGCGACGACGACACCGTCCGCGAAGCCATCAGCGAACAGCGGCAACTCCGGCCCCTGATCGAGGCCGGACTGGTCGTACCCGTGCCCAAGGCGCTTGGCGTCGCCGCCCAGGCCACCGCCGTCAACAACCTCACCGAGCGTGACCTGCGGCGCCGTGATCTCACCAACTGGGTTCGCACCCAGTTGCTCGTCGAAGGACCGACCGCGCGCGAAGCCATGTTCATCACCGCGCTCGACGATCACGAACGCTGGCCCCACATGTGGATGTACTCCCGCCACATCCAGGTTCAGACCGGCCCCGACGGCGAAACGATCCTGACGTCCCGCCTCTTCGGCACGTACGACCCCACCCACGACTACGGGCCCTGGCGGGAGCAGAATCTCGACAAGGCCGTCGGCGCGTACCTTCGCCGCGCCAACGAACGCCTCGTCACCGGCGAGGTCTTCACCGCCGGCTACCTCACCACGTCACCGTTCCAAGCCCGGCTACTCGCCCGCAAAGGCACTCTGCCCGACCAGCCCGCCCACGCTGCGGTCTGGGCCGACATCCCAATCCTGCCCGCCGCCGACCCGGCCACCCTCGCCCGCGCCGCCGCCGAAGAGGAAGCTGTCGAAGACCTCCGCCACAAAGTCCGCAGCGCCATGCGGGGTGCCCGCGACCTCGGCACCCGCGCCGACGCCCTCACCGGCCTCGGACAAGACCTCGCCCACGCCGGCCGGCAACTCGAACGCACCATCCGCACCGAACGACGCTGGAACGCGATCGCCCCAGCCATCGGAGGCATCGCCACAATTGCCCTCGGTGCCGCTGGCGGCCCCGCAGCCATCACAGCCGGCGCTCTTGGTGCCGCAACGGCTCTCACCCCCTACTTCGCGACCCGCGCCAACCGCCGCCGCAACGCCGCCTACCTGTTCTACCTGGCCAGCCGCCGCTGAACCGGGCCCCGGCGACTCAACGATCACCTCATCCTGTCCCTCAAGGCGACAGGATGAGGTGGCTGGAATTACGACCACGGAATGATCCTCAAACCAGGCGGGTGCCGCGACATTGACCCACCGGTGTCAACGGCCAATCAGATCTGGCTCTGGCACGGACGGACTTGGTGATCCGTGTTTGACCCCGGTGTCCGAGCATGATCCATGTGGATGATCATGCTCGGGATGCGATGGTCATGGCGTAGACGGATTGGTGCCTCACCTTACAGCCCTGCGGATCGGGCTACCGCGGGCGATGGACGGTCGGTCTGGCTGGATGCCAACGTCTCGGCTGATGATGCGCAGTGTCCCGGCGGTCGCCGTGGCGGCCGTCAGTCTCTGCGGCTGGCGAACCAGGCGCGGGCCGGTGGGCTCTTGACAAGCACCAGCGAGACACCCGCGAGCCCACCCACGACCAGCGGCGTGATCATCGTCGGCTGGTAGCTGAGTTTGCCCTGCGCTAGCAGCGTGACGATGACGACGACGAAGAGTCCGAAGGTGAATCCGGCGGGCACGGCCAGTCCGGAGGCGTTGTCACCGGTCCAGGCCATCAGGATCCCCATGCCCGCGAGCAACACCACCAGCAGCGCGATAGCGAGGACGCCCGCTCCGATGCCCACCACCAGGACTTTGCCCAGCCCGTCGCCCTCAGCGTTGAGTAATGCGCGGAAGAAGGCGATCCCGCCGATCAGCCACGTGAGGACCGCCGGCACCATCAGGAAGACGGCGAGCGTGACCGCGACGGGCCGGCCCGGTGACGTCGGCCCGCTGGCTGGCGGGCCGGGAGGTGCCGCCGGGCCCGGCACCTGGTGCGCGTCCGGAATCTGGTGCGAGACCGGAGACGCAGTCAGGTCCGAGCCCTGGTACGGGTCAGGCGGTGCGGCGGGGCCTTCGGCTCGGTATGGGCCGGAGGGCGGGAACGTTCCGGATGGGGTGGTCGACACGGATGCCTCCTCGGTCGGAGATGATCAATCGGCAGGTTGGTGCGTCAGGCCTGTTCATCGGTTGCCTTGACGGTCTGACCAGGTCCGCCGGCCGGCGCCATCGGGCCCATTGGTGTGGGCTCGGACAGCCGCGACCGACGCGAGTGCGAGGAACGCTTCGTCAGCTCACAGCGGATGCTCGGCGTGGGCTGGCCGCAGGCCGAAGCTTTGCTGAGGTGCGGCATTCCACGCCTGGTTGTGGGTGTCTACGCCGGTTGTCGGCGTTGGTGGCTGCTGCCGGTGAGGCTGCAGTGCCGGAATACCTTGGTGTCGCGGTTCCGCAGGAGGTAGGGGGTGCCGGGGGTGGCACCGGTACCGTGTTGTTCGGTGCCCAGCATCCGTACCGCGAGGCGGTAGTGGGTCCGACGCCACTGCAGCAAGGCGGCAGCGAACTGTTGCAGCCCGTCGGCCAGGGCCGGCGTCTGCGCGACGGTGGAATGGTTGGCGTGGATCGCGTCCAGGGCGTCGTCGATGGTGATTTGGCCCTGTCGGATGCGGTCCTGCACATCGGGAACCGA
Source organism: Micromonospora andamanensis (assembly GCF_016863495.1). Classification (GTDB taxonomy): domain Bacteria; phylum Actinomycetota; class Actinomycetes; order Mycobacteriales; family Micromonosporaceae; genus Micromonospora; species Micromonospora andamanensis. The sequence goes on along the minus strand of NZ_BOOZ01000006.1, from coordinate 132,727 downwards.
TTGGTAGGCGACCGAGTGCAGACGCCGCCGATCGGGTGTGCCGCACAGGGACTCGACGAGCTTGTACGGGCGGGACTGGATGGCGCTTGCCCCATCGGTGTGGACGCGGAAGGTGTGGAATGCCTCCGGTTGCATGGTAGCCAGCAGGGACCACAGTGGGGCGGTCTCTCGCAGGAGCGCAGCGGCAGCGCAGAGGCGGGCGCCGGCCGCGGGTAGTCGGTTGTCGCTCACCGCGCTGCAGGCGGCGGTGAGGTCGACGGCGAGCTGCCCGAGGGTGAGCTCGAAGGTCTGGAGGACTCGCACGAACAGCCACTCGTCGTGCGCGGTTGAGACCGGCAGCATGCTGGTTCGCAGCATCAGCCGGTCGGTGCTGGAACGGCCGACGTCGGCCTTCGCGATGAGGAGCCGGGCCGCCGATATGGGGTCGTCGCTAAGGTCAGTGTCGTTGCTGAGCCGGCGCAACGCGGGAACGCTGGCGCGCGCCGCGTGTCGTAGGCGCTTGCGCACGACAGGCGCGATGGGGCGCAGCTGGGGCAGCGTCGTGCGGTTGCCGTCCAGGGCGTCTAGTTCGAAGGCGATCAGGTCGGACAGGAGCAGGATGTGGTAGTGGTCGCGGCGGGTCATCAGCCGATCGGTCCGGTAGCTACTGGTGTCGGGGTCGGGGATGGGCAGCAGCGGCAGGGCCAGGTAGCTGCGGTAGTCGAACCGGTTGTCGGCCTTGTCGAGCGCGGTGAACAGGAATGCGGCGAGGTGGTCTTTTGGCCCCGACACCTTGCCAAGGCGGTCACGCGCCGCGCTCAGCAGCGTCAGCCACTGTTGGGGCATGGCGTGCTTTCCATGGTGTTGGAAGGCGTCCATGGTCGGTTCATAAGGGAACGAGCGGGCACTGAGTTGGCCGTTGAGCCACTGCTGGAGCGGTTCGGTTCTCATCGCGAGGATCTCGGTTGTGGGTGGCGGGTTTGGTGCCGGTATGCGGCTATCGCTTCGCATGCGGCGTCGATGTCCTCGTCGGTGGTGTAGGCGTGCATCGCCAGGCGCAGAACGCCGTTGCGTGGGGCCGTGACGACTCTCCGGTGTCCGAGCCAGGCGGACATCGCCTCAGCGTGCGGTTCGACGAGCGCGAGGTGGGCGCCCTGTGCGTCGAGGTTGCTCGCTACCCGCACCATCTCGCCCTGGTCAGTCAACCGACGTGTGGTCACGGCGATCAGCCGCTGCGTGTGGCTGCGGACCTGCCGTAGGTCGAACCCACCGACCAATGACAGGCCAGCGACTGCGGCGTAGACGGCCGCCGCGGCGGGGGTGCCTGTCTCGAATCTGCGTGCGTGCGGCGGCGAGTCAAGGACGGTGGCTTGAAGCGCGTGTGGGGCGGTGCGGCCGAACCACCCGGTGAGCGTCGGCGGCGTACCGCCAGGCTGCCGGACATACAGGAAGGCGATGCCGGGCAACCCGAGCAGATACTTGCCAGTGCCCGCTACCAGGTAGTCGCACCGCATCGCGTCGACGTCCAGGGGCATCACGCCGGCGGCCTGGTAGGCGTCGACGATCACGGCGGCACCGGCGGCGTGCGCGGCGTCGGTGATCCGTCGCACGTCGAGGCGTACGGAGTCGCGGTAGGTGACCGCGGGAACGGACACCAGGGCGGTGCGGTCGGTGATCTGTGAGAGGTAGTCGTCGGGGTGCACCGCCCCTGACGGACTGCCGCACCAGCGCACCCGCAATCCCTTGTGGGCCATCCAGACATGGGCTATGCCGGGAAACTCGGCGTAGGTGGTCAGGATCTCTCGGCGCCGCTGCCAATGCCGTGAGGTCGCTACCTGATAGGCGGCGACGCTGGCATTGGGCAGGATCGCGATCTGGTCGATGTCAGCGCCGACGAGCCGCGCGAACAGTTCGCGTGCGCGGTCGATCTGCTGCTCGCAGGCCTGCCAGAAACCGGGTCGGGCCAGGTCGTCAAGCATTCGGGCCAGCGCACGGTCGACCTCGCTGGTGCGCGGTGCGATGCTGCATGCCGCCAGGTGCGCGCCGATCGGGGCTGCGCTCAGCCGCTGCCGCAGCGAGGTGGGATGTGGCGGTGCCACCGCTGTCATGGCTGCACGCTCCGGTTGCACTCATGCGACGTGGATGCAGCGGTCAGCGCGGTGCGTGCCTCCCAGAGCGTGGGGAAGCGGCGATGGGCTATCAGCGTGGGCAGGCTGTCGATCGGGGTGCGTCGGGTGCCGAGCACGCCTTGGCCGATGACGCGGGTGGCGACGCTGTAGTGCTCGGTGCGCCACAGGGCGATGCGCTCATCGAATTCCACCAGCGCCTCGGCAAGGCGGTACAGCGGATCCGCCGGTGGGCGCTGGTAGACGTCGGCGGGGCTGAGCCGGTGCGAGGCCAGCAGCCGGCTGAACGCGATGTCCAGTTCCGTGGTGGCCGAGCGCAGCAGCCGCCAGCCAGGGGACTCAAAACCACTACCGCTGCCCAGCGCGGGGCGAATGAGAGCGAAGTGCGCCGGCGGCAGCGACCGGAGAATCTGCAGGTCGTCGGTGATCAGCCGCATGGCTTCCGAGGCGCGGCGAAGCTGCAACTCCGCCGCGCCAGGCTGTCCGACACCGAGGTGTGTAAGTGCCCGCGTCAGGAGGGAGCGGGTGAGCTTGAGCCACAGCTCGGTGCTCTGGTGTGTGATTTGGAACAGCAACTCGTCGGGATGTGCCCATTCGCACGGGCTCTTTTGCAGGGACAGTAACTCGTCGGTCCGCATGTAGCGGGCGTAGTCGGTATTACCCACTCCTGGCAGTACGGCAGGCATCGATGACAGAGGCATAGGGAGTCTCCACTAGCGGGATGGTGGGATGTGGCTCCGATTAGCTGCGCAGGCCGTCGAGCGCGGACCACGTGACGGCTTGCAGCGCGGTGGCCAGCCGGGCGGGTGGGTCGGCACCGCCTCGCAGAGCGGCAGCGCTCACGGTCAGGTATAAGGTCGCATCGCGGGCCACCACGCCGAGGCTGATTCGTCGTGTAGGAGCAGGCGGCTGTGCCGAGGTCAGGTATTTCAGTATGCGAGGCGGTCGATTCCTGCACCTGCCGCAGGCCCTTATGCGACAACGCTTCCCTGCCGAGCGCGCCCACGTCGGCGTGCATCGTCACCATCACACCCTCGGACATGTGCCCAGCAATGAACGTGCAGCCCGGTCTGGTGGATGTGCCAACCGGTGAGCACATGTCCACCGTGAGCGGTGGGTCGACCCGCTTGAACAGGCCTGCGATCGCACGCATGTCGAGTCGCGTGGACAACGCGCTGGCCGGCTGACTTGTGGTTGTGGCCGGTCGGGAAGAGTCGTAGACCGGCGGTGGGCGTGCCTTGGCGGATGACGTTGGGTCGGCAATTGCGGGGGACCCGTGGGGGGACCGGGCGCATGCCGTTGCCAGGAGCCCCTGAGGCTGAAGGCATGCCAACAGGACCGCTACCCAAGTTCGCGGGCCTATAGCTAGCAAGCGAGTTAGAAAGGGCGAAGCCGATCCGAAACGCATTGTGAAACCCTTGCGTGAGGTTGACTGTTTGCTCAGCGATTGGGGTTGTCCTGAATACCCCGAATCCGTGGTTACTGGCGACGGCGCCAATGAAGTCAATTCATCACGCCCGCCGGCACCGCGTCCATAGTTATTGCCAGCCCTGGCAGCATCTCCGTAGACGCGATACGGCACGGTTCACAGGTCCGCAAGGACGCGGCCCTGCCAGTGCACCTTGTCTTAGCATCACGGCCCTGGGGCTGGGTGCCGCGCGAGGCCCCGGAGTCAACGCGCCAGCGGTCAACGGAGCGGGCGAGAGCAGGGCGAGATGGCCGTCAGAAGTGGCAGACATAACAACAGCGGGCGCTGCTGACGCCCTGGTAGCGCTGCCCAGTCAGCAAGCGGGAGCGACATCCTGGCCACAGCGTAGGGTCGGTCGCGCCATTCGAGTTCGGCGTCGATGGCCTAGAATTCGCGGCACCCGGCTCGGGGGAATGCCGGTCGATACTACGTGTCGCGTTGGCTTCTGGAAGCCAGAGGTGACTCATCGGGCCAGGCCATCAAGGCGCTGGACCGATGAGCCCGGCGGCCGGCGTGTCGCCGGAGGAGTCCTTTCAGCAAGGCGTGGCCTTCAGTAGCGGATCGCTACTGCTCCTCGCATCGGCGACGGGATGGCCTTGTCGGCGTACGGGTCAGGGTCGCTGGGCGCGGGCCTCCATTGGTCGAGCGGCACCAACCCGGGCTCGATCATGGTGAAGTCGCCGAACAGGGCGGCGAGTTCTGCGTCGGTGCGTAGGGTGACCTCGGTGTCGGCCTGCCGCCGGAACACGTCCTTTCCGGCGGAAACCGTTGACGCGTTGTACCTCTCGGTCAAGGCGGCGCTGACGTGAGAGATGACCAGGGCGCTTCCGGCGACGAGCCGGTCGCGGATCGGTGCGACGACAGCGTCGATCCGGTCCTGGGGAACGGTCTGTAGCACGGAGCAGTACAGCAGCGCGGTCGGCAGGGTGAGGTCGATCACGGTGGCAAGGTCGCCATCGGCGAGCGCGTCGAGGATCAGTTCAGGGCGGGTGAAGTCGGCCTCGATCGCGCGGCAGGCGGGGTTACCGGCGAGAATCTGGTTGGAGGCGACGACCGCGACCGGGTCGATGTCGACGTAGAGCACCCGGATAGCAGGATCGATGGCCTGCGCTACTTCGTGCACGTTGCCCTGAGTGGGGATGCCGCTGCCGAGGTCGAGGAACTGCCGAATGCCGAACTCGGTCACGGCGCGGACCGCGCGCCGCATGAACAGCCGGTTGGAGCGGGCCATGTTTGCCGACTCAGGAACGGCCCGCAAGATCTGTTCCGCGGCCGTGCGGTCGGCTTCGAAGTTCTGGTGGCCGCCGAGGAGGTAGTCATAAATTCGTGCGACAGTGGCCTTACCGCCGTCGAAGCTTCCTATCGTCTGCTGGTCGGTCACTGCCGTCCCTCCGTCGTCGCGGATGCACTCGCCCTCGAGCCGTGAGTGCCCATGTATAGGCCGTTCCGGTCCATTCAGGACTTCACAGAGTATCCCGAAAGTGCCTCACGGCTACACTCGGATCTTCGAACCGGTACCTGCTGTAGCGTCAGGAGGTTTGATGATCTTTGCTCGGGCGCGCCTGTCACGACGGTTGAGGCAGGCCAACGTGCCGCAGCCGACGACGCCTTACAACGTTGATGCCTGGTGCGAAGAAATCGGCCAGGCGCGGGGCCGCCGCCTGCGGGTTCACGACCTGTCCCTGGGACCGGACCTACCAACGGGACTACTGGTTCGACGACCAGACGAGGACACTGTCATCGTCGATGCCGGGCTGCCTGCACTCACCCGGACCCAAACCGTCCTGCACGAGGTCGCGCACCTCATCCTCGATCACGACGGCGACGCGTTGCACGACGACGTCGACCAAGCCATCGAGGCCGAGGCCGAGATGGTGGCCGACCTGCTGTACCAACGGCTGACACGGGCGGCCGAATCGACAGCACGCGTCGCAGACCGTGGAGCTGCAACGCCTGAGAATCCGACGCGGGTTAGGTCAGCCTGGTTCGCCGACCGTCGCGCCGACTGGCACCTACTCAACCTGTGGATCACTCTGCAGGACGGGACTTCCGGGGCCGCGATCATCAGCACCAGCACTACTCGACCGGTGCCGGTGGAAATCCGCGGCCGGCGACAGCGTCACCGCACCGTCATCGAGATACACGAGGCTCTACGGATCCTTCGTCCCTGGTACAGCTCACAAGTCCACGACAGCGCGACCAGACGAGCCCGACGCCACCGACTCGATCCCGAACCGGTCGCGGCCATCGCAGAGGCCGCCACCATCGCCGTCGCGCTGCGCCACCGTCGCGCCTCACTGCCCCCAGGTTCCGGCGGCACGTGCCTGCCGACCATGCAACACAGCTCGTGCGACGTGCCGTCCGAGGCCCGCCGCCTCGCCCGCCTGTCTCATGCTCTGCACGACTCCCCGCTGGTCACGGCGGAGATAGCCCGCTGGGTGCCGGTGGTAAACGCCCCAAATGCCGCCGGAGCTGAATACGCGCACCAGCACGAGCGCATCGACATCCTTTAGGGTCCGTGACGCGAAGAGGAGCGGCGAGCTCGGTGTAGCCGAACGACTTGTGCCCCGCCGCCGACGGACTTGGGCTGCCACAGCTGTGCATGATGCCGCACCTGGCTGGGAAACATCTCGCCGCCCAGAAGCGGCCCACTGCCCATTGTGCAACCGAACCCGACAAGCGTGTGTCGCTCCTTCTCAGTTCGGATTCCAGGCGCGATGACCGCGAGATCGAGGTCGGTGGCGAGGTCCACCGCCGCGCGGATGACCGACCGTGCCGGCTGCCAACCCGCATCGAGGGCGTATGCGGGATGCAGCCGCAGGAAGCTCCAATCGGCGGCGTTCAGCGACTCCAGACCCACGCCACTGCCGAACTTATCGAGTAGCAGGCGCACTCCGAACTGCGCGATCCACTCCGCTGCCTCCCGCGCGCTCGGGTCTGGTGGGGCGCTGAGCGCCAACACGAGTGACCGGCCTGAGGATGCGGTGTGTTCCGCAAGCTCGAAACGTATGGCCTCCACGAACGACCGCGTGAGGGCAGCCGCCGGAATCGGCACCACCATCGGCGTGTCTGGCAGAACGTCACGCCAGAGCGTCGCTGCTGTTAGCGACCGCGTCACCACGGTTCTTGCCAGAGGCTCCAGACCGCCATATCCCTTGTCGATGAGCTGGTAGACGTAGTCGTCGGCCGTCAGCATCTCGTGCCGCGAGTACAGCCAGCGTGGTACAGACTGCATCATGGTGATCCTGCCGCTCGCCAAGTCGACGATCGGCTCGAACGCGATCGACATCCGCGAGCTGCTCAACTCCCGGTCTAGCGACCACTCGCGCACGGCACCCACCTGATACGACACCAGGCGATCATCACCACGCTGGCTGGCTCTCCACAGCACCCGCTCGGCGGCATCGATCACCGCGGCGTTAGGCGGCCCCGATGCCATGCCCGCAGTCGCACGTACCACTAAACGGCGCCCATCAAGGCAAATCTCGCGGCGCAGTGCCGCGACCGCCCAGCATGCCCGCTGGTAGGCGACATCTGCCGCGACACCTGCCATGACCAGAGCAAAGGTCACATCGCCGACCCGAGCGACAGAGCTTGTGTCTCCAGACGCCTTCCGCAGCCGACCAGCAATGGTCCTCAGCACGCTCAACGCGTGGTCTCTGCCGACCGCATCGGCGAGGAGGGCGTAGGTGTCGAGCCGAATCACCACGGCATGGCACGGATCGCCGAACCCCTCACCGAGGTGATGAAGCAACCCGACGCGGTTCAACAGGCCGGTCTCTGTGTCGTGGCGCGCGGCCGACTCGTGGTGACGTGCCTCTAGGGCGAGCAGGCCGTAGGCGTGTGCGAGGTCCAGGCTGGACGACAACGTCGCAGCGAAGGCCCGAGCGGTCGAGCCCTCGCGTGCGGACAGCGAGTCTCGGGGTCCGCGGAGGTAGAGCCTGAGGACGCCCTGGACTCCGTCCGCGTCGGTGCCGAACCCGAACGACACCGCGTGCCGCGAATGGTCCAACGCAGGAGCGTCAACGGTGGACCCGTCGTACACCACCCGGGCGACACCGCCCGTCTGGCTCGCCCGCACTAGCCGCTGGCTTCTCGAGATCTCGATATCTGCCGCGCTCACGCCGAGCAGGCCGACGACACCCCCGGCGGCGGTCTGCAGCACCACGTCCAGATCACGCGACGTCAGAGCATCGCTCAACGCGGCCAGACGTTCCCAAACCCGCCGTTCCTCGACGAGCTTCAGTCGATACTTGAGCAGGAGATACACCACGAGCATCGCGAACGGCAGCGCTACGAGGACTCGTTTTTCCAGCCCAGCTACGGTCGTCACCACACCCGCCACGCTGATCTCGGCGAGCGCGACGCACAGACGCGTCAGCCACAGCCCGCGTAGCACGACCAAGAATGGCCGCTTGGTCGACAGCGTCACCGCAGCTGTGGTGACCAGTTCCTCGAACAGCACCACCACGACCGCCGCAACCAGGAAAGCGAGCACGTGGCTGGGGAGAGACGGAGCGGCCAGCGGGGGCTGGCCGATCTCGGGACGCACGCCGGCGGTGAACATTACGCCCGCAGCCAGGGCTGCGGCGACGATGTCCATGCTCGTGTTGTGCGCGAACTTGTGCAACCAGGCAGATCGCGGACGCCTCACCAGCCGCGCAATACCGACGCCGGCAGCCGCACACACGATGACCCATGGCGCCGGCAAAACCGAGGCGCACACCAGACAGGCCGTCGGCGTCAGCGTGACCCGCATCGACAGGCGGGGCTGCAACGACACCGAGAGCGTCGCGCCCATGGCCATGAGCGCGACACCCATCCACAGGTACACCCACTGCTCAGGCGCGGGCGATCCCAGGTGCAGCACAGCCCACACAAGACAGGCCGCTGCCGTTACCACCCCCAATGCGGTGAGGAGAGCCAGCGGCGACCTGTCACGCCCGAACGGCATCGATTAGTCCCCTGTGGTCGTCTGCCTCACTCGAAGCGTCATCCACAGTAGCAGCGTGCTTACCCCAAGTTCAGTCCCACTCGACACCATTACGCATGGCAACTTCCTCCTATCGCTCTGTGGTCGACAACCTGAACGTATTCGCCTAGATGGCATTCATCAAGGCGAAGGAGTTCGGGTTGGCTGAGAACAGGGGCGCTTTTGGCAGATGCTCGTCGCGGAGAGTAGTTGTGAAGCCGCTTTAGGGTGCAGGCGTGGCGCCACGAGACCGTCCTTCGGGTGATCCGGAGCGGACATGGGTGGCCGTGGTGTTGCGGGCATGCCTGCATCAGATCACCCCCGCAGCTCCCGGCGTGGCCGCGGCCTTCGGGTCTACCGGCAACGCGCGGATTGTGCGAGGCGTACGGGCGGGGCAGCGAGGACCGCTGCGAGTGAGCCGCCGCTTCCAACCGCTCCGCCGAACGGCTCACGCCGGGCGCGGGCCGTTCGGTCCGTGGGTGCTCCGTGGGTGCTCGGATGCCAGCGACCCTAGATGGACTCCATCCCTAGATGCTGGATTTCTGCCCTCGAGGGCCTGACCGACAAGGCGATTACGGTGAGCAACGATTGTGCTGACCTGCTGATACTGAAGGGCCTATACCCGGATTAGCAGGCGAGATTCCGGACGGAAGCACTTTGCGGGCAGTAGTAAAGGACAGGAACTTCCACAGTGGATTAAAAGTCCACAGCTCTGCCATTGAGCTAGCGGCCCGCGCGCTCAGGTTACCGGACACCTGTGGGAGCGGGCTCGCGGCTCCGGCCCCGCTGTCGATGCCTGGTGGCAGCGGCTCCGGTCAGCCAAGTGTGGACGTCGGCTGGCAGGATCGGCTGGGCCGGCGCGCGGACCTCGTCGTCGGCCGGGCGGCCCCGCGTCCTGCCGGCTGCCCCGTGTCTGTGGAGGTGCCGCATGTCGGAGCCGATTCGTCTCGCCGTCCTGGCCGGGGCCACGCTGACGACCGGGCTGGTGGCGGGGCTGTTCTTCGCGTACGCCTGCTCGGTGATGCCGGGTCTGGCCGCGACGGACGGTCGGACCCTGGTCGGCACCATGCAGTCGATCAATCGGAAGATCATCAACGGCTGGTTCCTGTCGGCATTTCTCGGTGGGCCGCTGCTCGTGGTGGTGGCGGTGGTCGGGCATCTCGGCACCGGCGGTGCGGTGCTCGGCTGGCTCGTCGCCGCGCTGGTCGGCCATCTGATCACGCTCGGGGTCACCGGGCGGTGCAACGTGCCGCTCAACAACCGGTTGGAGGCTGCGGGGCCGGTTGACGGGATCGACGATCTGGCGGGGGTACGGGACTGGTTCGAGGAGCCGTGGGTGCGGTGGAACCTGGTCCGGACGGTCAGCTCGGCCGCTGCCTTCGCCTGCCTGATCGGCGCGCTGCTCGCCCGCTGAGCGGCCGGCGCCGGTGGCACCCGAGTGCGCGGCTGGGACCGAGCTGGCAGCGGCAAGCTTGGAAAGCGGCTGACCGGGTACGGACCGGGCATGCGGATCGTGGTCGTGGGAGCGAGCGGGAACGTCGGGTCGGCGCTGCTGCGTCGGTTGCGGCGCGAGCGCGACGTGGAGATCGTCGGGGTGGCGCGGCGGTTGCCGCCGGCCGGGGCGGGTGAGCCGTACGACGCGGTGCGGTGGCACTCCTGCGACATCGGGCTGGCGGGCGCGGCGGACGAGCTTGCCGGCGTCTTCGCCGGTGCCGACGCGGTGGTGCACCTGGCCTGGCAGATCCAGCCCAGCCACGACCAGCACGTGTTGCGGCGGACAAATGTCGGCGGCAGCCGGGCGGTGGTCGACGCGGTGCTGCGCGCCCGGGTGCCGGCCCTGGTGTACGCCTCGTCGGTCGGCACCTACGCGCCCGGCCCGAAGGACGCGCCGATAAGTGAGCGCTGGCCGACGACAGGCGTGCCCGGGTCGTCGTACAGCCAGGACAAGGCGGCGGTCGAGGAGATGCTCGACGGGATCGAGCGGAGCCACCCGAGCCTACGGGTGGTCCGGCTGCGTCCCGGGTTGATCTTTCAACGGGAGGCGGGCACCGAGATCAGCCGCTACTTCCTCGGCCCGCTGGCCCCGGTGCGGCTGCTCCGGTACGGCCGGCTGCCGCTGGTGCCGGCGAATCGTCGGCTGCGGATGCAGGTGGTGCACGCCGACGACGTGGCTGACGCGTACGCCTGGGCGATCATGAGTGACGCCCGCGGTGCTTTCAATGTCGCCGCGGACCCGGTGCTGACTCCCGAGCTGGTGGCCCGGCACTTCCACGGGTGGACGGTGCCGGTGGCCGCCCCGGTGCTGCGCGCCGCCGCCGCGCTCACCTGGCGGGCGCGGCTGCAACCTGTTGACGCGGGCTGGGTGGAGCTGGCGCTCAACGCGCCGCTGATGTCCAGTGAGCGGGCCGAGACCGAGCTTGGCTGGCACCCGAGTGTCGACTCGGTGAGCGCCCTGCGGGAGTTGTTCCGCGGCTTGGCCGACCGGTCGCAGACCGCAAGCCCGCCCCTGTCCATCTCGCCCACCTTCCCCGCAGGCGTGGGCAACCCCTACTGACCCCGGGTCAGCGGATGGTGGAGGCGGTGAACGTCGGCTTGCCGGAGCCCTGGTAGAAGATGCCGGGGTGGGTCTGGAAGCCATGGCTGGGGTTGCGGCGCAGGGTTGAGTTCTCGATGCGCAGGGTGCCGGTGCGGTCGTTGCTGACGAAGAAGATCGCCCCACCGCCCTCCCGGGCGTCGTTGTCCTCGACGACCGTGCCGGCGAGGCGTACGGAGAACGTGTTGCCGTCGCAGTAGATCGCTCCGCCGCTGCCGCCGCCAGGCGTGCCGGAGCGGGCCGGGTTGGCGCCCTCGCCCACCGCGTCGTTGTCCCGCAGCACGCTGTTGAGGACCACCCAGGACACACCGATGCTGCTCAGCGCACCGCCGTTGGCGCAGGAACCGCCGGTGAAGGTGCTGTTGACCACGTACACCGGCTGGTCGTCGTGCTGGTCGAGGACCCGGATCGCGGCACCGCCCAGGTCCGGGCCGGTCCGGTCGCAGCGGTTGTCGACGAAGCGCGAGTTGACCACCTTGAACCGGCCGCCCCGGACGAAGATCGCCCCTCCGCCGCCGCCGTCGGTGCGCTGGCCGGTGGCGTCACCGTCGGCGAAGGTGAGGTTCTGCACGGTCAGTCGCGGGTGATCCTGGTTGTCGCAGTGCGAGGTGGTCCAGCCCTGCAACGCGTCGCAGGTGTTCATGTAGAGGATGCGCCGCTTCCCCTGCCCGCTGAGGGTGATCTTGCCACCACCGTCGAGCACCACCTGCGGGCCGTTGGCGTTGCGTACCTTGGCGGTGGCGGTCATCCGGATGGTCACCGGGTCGGGGCCGCAGTCGAAGGTGATGATCCCGCCGGCCGCGACCGCCCGGATGACGGCGGCGGAGGTGCAACTGTCGGCGGTGCCGTCACCGACGGTACGGGTCGGCTTTGACGTGTCGACCGCCCGCCCGGCTGCCGGAACGGTCACCCGTCCGCTCGGGTTGCCGGTGTCGCGTGCCTGCCGGGGCGCGCCGGACGGGGAGGGGCTGGCAGTGGGGTCCGGGCTGCCCAACCCGGTCTGCGCCGCCGGGTTGGCCTGCGCGCCCGGCTCCTGCCCCGGCGCGCTGGGCGTCGAGGAGGCACCGCCCCCCGGGGCCTGCGCGCCGCGCGGGTCAGCGCTCGGCACGGACGGGCTGCACGCGGTGAGCATGGCGATGGCGACGCCGAACGCGACGGTGGCGGTGGAGGATCTGAGGCGCACCCCGTGATGCTAGGGCCTGTGTCAATGAAGCCTGTGTCGATGAAGCCCAGCCCCGCCGTGGGCCGGACGGATCAGGCGATCGGCACGTGGTGCAGGTGCCGCCGTCGGCGTAGCCGGACGGCGAAGACCCCCGCCACCGTCACGATCAGCAGCACGGTGACCACCATCCCGTGCAGGAAACCGCGGGTCAGGTAACCGTCGTCGGTGTGGTCCACAGCCCAGGTGGCGATCTCCCGGCTCGACCAGAACGGCGTCAGTTTCGCCCCGGCGTCGGCCGGGTCGAGCAGCATCTGCATCGCCACTACTGTGAGCAGCAGCAGTGTGCCCTCAAGTTCGCGGGGCAGCAGCGCGCCGATCAGCATGCCGAACGGTGCCGCCACCGCCACGCAGCAGAGCATCGCCACGGCGATCCCGCCGTACCGCAGGTTGTTCGCGTCGACGACGGTGAGCAGGAAGAACGGCACCGCGATGGCCAGCCCCAGCGCCCACAGGCCGAGCATCCGCCCGATGTAGAGGTGGTGCGGCCGGTAGCCGGCGAGCCGCAGCCGGGGTTCCAGCTCGCGGGCCGCGCTTGTGGCGAAGAGGGCTGCGGTGCTTACCGCCCAGCTGATGCCGAGCAGCAGCGCACGCACGGACTGCCCGACGTAGGAGTCGCGCCGGATCAGCCAGAAGGTCAACGGCATCAGCAGCAGGAGCAGGATCACGCCCCGGCGGCGCGCCAACTCCCGCAGCGTCATCTCGGCCACGGTGACCAGCCGGTTCACGATCGGCCTCCCTGGTGGGCGGGGGTCAGGTCGAGCACCAGGTCGACCCGGTCGAGCTGGTTGAGCAGGTGGGTCACCACCACGATGGCCCGTCCCTCGTCGCGCAGCCGGGTCAGCTGGTCCCAGAGGTTGACGTAGCTGCCCTGGTCGAAGCCCTGGTACGGCTCGTCGAGCAGCAGCACGTCCGGCTGCGTCAGGGTGGACATGGTGAGGTTCAGTTTCTGTCGCGTGCCACCGGAGAGGTGCCGGGCCAGCACGGCGCTCTCGGCGTCCCAGCCGAGGTCGCGGGCCGCCGCGCGGCCGGCCCGCCGGGCCGGCCCTCGAGGTACGCCCTGAGCGGCGCCCACCAGCACGAAGTGCTCGTCGGGCAGCAGGAAGTCGGCGGTGCCGCCCTGCTGCGGGCAGTAGCCCAGCCGACCCGAGACGGTCACCTCCCCGGCGTCCGGCGAGACCAGGCCGGCGCAGATCCGCAGGAAGGTGCTCTTGCCGCAGCCGTTCGCGCCGACCACCGCGGCGATCTGTCCGGCCCGTACGGTGAGCGACGCGTCGCGGAGCACCACCTGCCGGCCGTACCGCTTGGTGATGCCCCGGGCGTGCAGCCGGACGGGGCCGGGGCGCGGGCCGGGCGCGGTGCCGATGCTCTCCACGATGGCGGCGGCGTACGCCTGCGGCGAGCCGAAGACCAGCCACGGATCACCGCCGCCCTCGCGGAGGTGGGTGGCCGCCTCGGCGACCACATGCCGGGCGGCGTCGCGGCCCACCCGGCGCTGGTACAGCTCGGCCGCGAACGCCCGCAGCCAGTCGTCGGTGTTCACCCGTCGACCCCCTTCGTGACGATGCTGGTCACCGGGGCCACGAACGCCAACCAGGCGTTGCCGCCGTGCCGCAGGGCCGCTCGCCCGTCGTCGGTGAGTTGGTAGTACTTGCGGGCCGGACCGGAATCGCCCTCCCGCCACCGCGCGGTGACCAGGCCGGTGCGTTGCAGCCGCAGCAGCACCGGGTAGAGCGTGCCGCCCTGGATCGGTCCGACGCCTACGGCGTCGAGCGACTGGGCGAGCTGGTAGCCGTAGGACTCGCCGTCGCGCAGCAGGGCGAGCACGCAAAGGTCGAGCACCCCGCGCAGCCACTGCCCCCGACGATCGGAATCCACAGGCCGAACCCTAGTGCCGCTATCTAGATGGCACAACTACCTAGTGCGGTCGCGACGGTCCGACCGACCGTGCCGACCCACCTCAGCCAGCGACGACGTCGGAGATGACCACTGTGACGTTGTCCGGCGCGCCGGCCTGGTGGGCGAGCTTCACCAGCTGCTCGCCGCACTGGTGGCGGTCGGCGTGCATGCCCAGGGTGGTGGCGATCGCGTCGTCGGTCACGTAGTCGGAGAGCCCGTCGCTGCACAGCAGCAGCCGGTCACCGGCGGCCAGGGTCACCGCGCCCATCGTCGGCGGCGCGTCGGCGCCCTGCACCGCCCGGGTGACAAGCGACCGCTGCGGGTGGTGACGGGCCTGCTCGGGAAGGAGAGCGCCCTGGTCGACGAGCGCCTGCACGAACGTGTCATCCCGGGTCAGCTGGCGCAGTTGGCCGTCGCGGAGCAGGTAGCAGCGGGAGTCGCCGACCTGCGCCAGCACCAACGTCTCCCCGGCGAGCAGGGCCGCGGTCAGCGTCGTACCCATGCCGTCCCGTTCGGGGTCGGCGACGATCGCGGCGTGGATGCGCTGGTTGGCGGTGCTCACCACGGCGCGAAGCGCCTCGGCGGCGGCGTCCGGTGCGGTCGGCGGGACCAGCTCGTCGAGGATCCGGATGACGATCTCACTGGCCACCTCGCCTGCGGGCAGCCCACCCATGCCGTCGGCCACCGCGACGAGGCGCTCACCGGCAAGGGCGGAGTCCTCGTTGTTGGTCCGGACCAGACCGATGTCGTTGAGGATGGCCGAGCGGAGGATCAGCGTCATGGGACAAGCTTGCCAAGAAGACCCTTCCCGCGTCTCTACGCACTACTGCGTAGGGTTGAGGAATGTTGCCGGTGTCCATGGTCGGGCGTGCCGGTGAGCTGGCTGAGCTGGACCGGGCCTGGTCCAGCGTGGTCGCGGGACGGCGCCGCTCGCCGGCTGTCGCGGTCGTCACCGGGGGACCGGGGGTGGGCAAGAGCCTGCTTGTCGCCGCTGCGCTGGACGGCTTCACCCCGCGACCGGAGGTGGTGCTCAGCGGCACCGCCCGGGTGCACAGCCCCGCCCCGTACGACTGGTTGGCCGCCGCGCTGAGCGGACGCGAGACCACCCGGCTCGACCTGCCGGCCGACGCGCTGGCCTGGCTCGCCCAGCAGCCCACCGCGCCGCGTGAGCGCTACGCCCCCGGCACCCTGCTCCGGCTGGCCGTGCGTACCGTCCGGGTGCTTGTCGGCGCCGGCCCGGCGGTGCTCGTGGTGGAGGATCTGCACGCCCTCGACCCGGCCAGCCTCAACCTGGTGGGCGAACTGGCCACCGCCGACGGGCTGCCGGCGCTGCTGGTGGTGGCGACCAGGCCCGCCGCGCGCGCGGTCTCACCGGAACTCGCCGGCCGCACCCTGGCCCGCCTCTGCGGGGTACGCGGCGTGGTGCGCCAGCATCTCGGGCCGCTGCGCCCGGCCGAGGTCGCCGAGGTGCTGACCCAGGTGTATGCGAACCCCCGCCCCGAACTGGTGCACGAGGTCTGGCGGCGCACCGACGGCAACCCGTACGCCCTCACCGAGCTGCTCGCCGCGCACGCCGGGCAGGATCTCGACGCCCTCCTGGTCCCGGCCGGCTCGCCCGTGCCGCCCGGGTCCGATCCCGCGCTGTCCCCGTCCCGTCCGGCCGTGCCTGCCGTGCCTGCGTCCCGGTTCGCCGGGCCGGAGTCCGGTCCTGGCCGGTTGGCGCGTCGCCGTGCCGCGCCGGAGTCCGGGTCCGCTCCGAGGTCGGCGTCCCAGTCCGGTGCGGGGCCGACGTCCCCGCCTCCGGTCTGCCTGACCGGCCGGGAGGTGGAGGTGCTCGAATGCCTGGTCGCCGGCATGTCCAACAAGCAGGTGGCGCGGGCCCTCGGCATCTCGGTGCGGACGGTCACCGTGCACGTCTCCAACCTGCTGCGCAAGACCGGCACCGCGTCCCGTACCGAGGTGGCGCTCTGGGCGGTCCGCCAGCGACCCACCCCGCAGGCCGTCGATCATGAAGTTGTTGCTGGGGCAAGCGCTTACCCACCGCAATAACTTCATGATCGCCGAGGCGATCCGGGGTGGGGCCGGGGCGGGCCGGGGTGGGGTCAGGCTTCTGGGGGGAGGGTGGTGGCGGGGGTGTTGAGGGTGACTGTGGTGGGGGTGACTGTGGAGATCTGGTCGGCCAGGACGTAGACGGCACCGGTGGGGACCAGGTCGGTGGAGACCTTGAGGTAGCCGGTGCGCAGCAGCCGGGCTGCCAGGTCCGCTGGTACGTCCGGCTCCTCCACGGCTGCGGATTCGATAAGTTCGTCCAGGCTGCTGCCGGGGTCGGTGGTCGGTGCCCCCTGCACTGTCACAGCGTTCGGATCACCGCGTTGGACGAGGTCCACGGTGCCCACGTCGAGGCCGGCCGAGTCGACCACCCGCATGCCTGTGGTGACCTGCGAGAGGGTTGTCCGCTGATCGATGCCCTGCTGCTCCATCCCCGCGCGGTTCCCGCCCTCCCCCTTCCCTAAACGCCCCCACCCCACCGTCAGGCCCCGTTGATCAAGAAGTTCTGGTCGGGATCCGCGCCGATCCCGACCAGAACTTCTTGATCAACCTCAGTGGGGGCGGGGGGTCAGTTCGCGCCAGGTGTCGGTGCCCTGGAGCAGCGCGCGGATGGTGTCCTCGGCCTCTTCGACGGTGTCGTACTCGTAGAACCGGGAGATGCCCTCGGCGCCGCCGGCGCGTTGCTCGACGAACCATCTGTCGGCATCCGTCCGGAGGAAGACGTCCCGCCGGGCCAGTCGCCCCCATTTCCCGTTCCACAAGTGTTTCCGCTGCTCCATGCGGGGGACTCTATCGAACATTTGTTCGACACGAGCCGGCCCCTGCGGGATTCCCACAGGGGCCGATGTGCGGGTGCCGGATTCAGCGCGCGGCAGGCGGTTCGTCCCGTCGGCCGAGCACGTCGTCCAGGGCTCCGCGCTGCTGCGCCGGGGTGGTCCGGCCGGCGGCGACGAGCGCGTCCCGGATCTCGGTGAGCAGCTTGACCTCCTCGCTCGGCGCGGCCGGCGGCGGCTCCTCGCCCCGCCTGCGCCGCTCCGCCAGCCGGTTCATCGGGTAGACCACGAGGAAGTACAGCGCGGCGGCGGTGAGCAGGAAGGTGATCAACGCGTTGACGAAGGCGACCCAGTCGAACGGGATGCCCCGGATCTCCGGCGCGGTGCCGGCGATGCCCTTGTCGCTGCCGGTGACCAGCACCACGAAGACCCGGATCAGTGGGTCCAGGAAAGATTTGGTGAGCTGGGTGACCACGCCGGTGAAGGCGGCACCGATGACGACGCCGACCGCGAGGTCGACGACGTTGCCGCGCATGATGAAGTCTTTGAAGCCCTTGAGCATCCGTACTCCCGAGGTGTCCCGTTTCCGTCGGGGACAACCTATGCCCCGGGTGGGGGCTCCAGAAAAGCGCCGGCTTCCCGGGCGGCCAGTTCCGGATCGCCGGCCCTGATCGCGGCCACCAGCCGGGCGTGGTCGACGTGCCGTTCCGGGGTCAACGCCTCGCCCATGGCCTGGGTCAGGGTACTGCGCATCGCGGTGCCGACCGAGGCGTACAGCTCGGCGAGCATGGCGTTGTGCGCGGCCGCGACCACTGCGGTGTGCAGCGCGGCGTCGGCGGCCACGAACTCGGCGACCCGGCCGCCGCGCCAGGCCGCCTCGCGGGTCGCCAGCGCGGCGTCGAGGGCGGCCAGATCCTCGGAGGTACGCCGCCGCGCGGCGAGCCGCGCGGCCTCCACCTCGAAGGCGCGGCGTACCTCGATCACCTCGGTCATCCGGTCGTCGGTGAGTCGGCGGGCCACCACCGGGGCGAGTTCGTCGGTGGAGAGCACGTAGGTGCCGGAGCCCTGACGGCATTCCAGCACCCCGGCGTGGGCCAGCGCCCGGACCGCCTCGCGCAGCGTGTTGCGTCCCACGCCGAGCGCCTCGACCAGTTGCGGTTCGGTCGGGATCCGACCGCCCACCGGCCACTCGCCGTCCATGATCCGCTGCCGGAGCTGGGCGATCGTCTCCCGGACCCGGCGGCCACGTGGCGGCACCGGGGTGGAATCGGCTGCGGGTGGCACTCGTTACAACCTCTCGCCGGAATTCATCCCATGATTGTAGGTTCGAGGTCATGCCCCCGTCACCCCCTGCGGTCCCCGCCGTCCCGAAGAACCCGGTCACCGGCCAGGGCTGCCCGGCCGTCGAAGGTGTAGCGGGTGAGGGGTTCCCGGGCGCGGTCAGTTCGGCCGGGGGCGCGGCTCCGACCGCCTCCCGCACCAACGCCGGGTGGCTGGTGCTGGCCGGGATGCTGCTGGTGGCGCTCAACCTGCGCGCCGCCGTCACCAGCCTCGGCGCGCTGCTCGACGAGGTACGCGTCGGCCTTGCCCTCTCCGGGACGATGGCCGGCTTCGTCACCACCCTGCCCACAATCGCGTTCGCCGGGCTCGGGGCGGCCACTCCGTGGCTGGTCCGTCGGTTCTCCCCGGCCAGGCTGCTGGTGCTGGCGATGCTGGCCCTCACCGTCGGGCAGGTGCTGCGGGTGGTCACCGGTTCCGCAGCGGTGTTCCTGGTCACCAGCGCGCTCGCGCTGGCCGGGATCGCGGTGGCGAACATCCTCCTGCCGATGCTTGTCAAGCAGCACTTCCCGCACCGCACCGGGCTGGTCACCGGGGCGTACACGATGGCGCTGACGGTGGGCACGACGGTGGCCGCCGCCGCCGCGGTGCCGGTGGCGCACGCCTTCGGCAGTTGGCGGGCCGGACTTGGTGTCTGGGCGGCAATGGCGGCGGTGGCCGTGCTTCCGTGGCTGCCGGCGGCCCTGCGCGGTCGCACCGCCGCACGGCGCAACGGCACCGCCGCCCGGTCGCGGGTGCGGCCGGGACGTACCCGGCTCGGTTGGGCGATGGCCGTCTACTTCGGGGCGCAGTCGCTGAGCGGGTACGCGATCATGGGCTGGTTGGCCCAGCTGTTCCGGGACTCGGGTTTCCGCCCGCAGGACGCCGGGCTGCTGCTCGCCGGGGTGACCGCGCTCGGGGTGCCCATCGCGCTGCTGATGCCGACGCTTGCCGGCCGGATGGGCAGCCTACGGCCGCTGATCTTCGCGCTGACCACTGCCTCCAGCCTGGCGTACCTGGGGCTGGCGTTCGCGCCGCGCGGCGGGGCGGTGCTGTGGGTGGTGCTGCTGGCGTTCGGGCAGGGCGCGTTCCCGCTCATCCTGGCCACCATCGGGCTGCGGGCCCGCACCGCCGACGGCACTGTCGCGCTCTCGGCCTTCGCGCAGAGCACCGGTTACGTCATCGCGGCGCTGGGGCCGCTGCTGGTCGGGATCCTCTACGACGCGACCGGGGGATGGTTGGCGCCTATCGGTTTCCTGCTCGCCGCCTTGGCCGTGCAGACCGGTGCGGGCATGCTTATCGCTCGCCCCCGCTACATCGAGGACGAGCGTTGAGGCGTCGGGGTCAGGAGGAGGCCGGCGTCGGATCGCCGGCGACCGCCTGCTCGACTGTGGGATAGGTGTGCAGCACCTCGACCAGGCCACTCACCTCCAGGATCCGCAGCACGCCACGCTGCGGAGCGGCGAGGCGGACCACTCCGCCGGCCTCGTCGCAGCTGTTCTTCGCGCGGACGAACACCGACAGACCGGTAGAGTCGCAGAACGAGACGTCCGACAGGTCGAACACGAGGCGACTGCGCCCCTTGTCGAGCAGGTCGGTGATCTGGTCCTGCAACTGCGGTGCGGTGGCCATGTCCAGCTCGCCAGCGACCGACACGACGACCACGTCACCGTGCTGTTCCGTGTGCACCGTCAAGGACATTCGCCAGACCTCCTGTTTATCGGTGGAACGGTATCCCACCCGGGCCGCCGTACGCAGAACGGGAGCAGGATCAGGTGTCCATCGTCATTCGGTTGCTCTGCGACAAGTAGTTCGTCGGACCCCGGTGATAGAGTCCGGCCGGTCCAGGTCTAGGGGGTATTGCCATGGCGCTCAGCGCTGACGAGAGCGGCCGGTTGGGTGAGCTGCTGGCCAGCCGGTCGGAGCAGGTCACCCAGCGGTGGACTGAGATCATCGCCGGGCAGTTGCGGGGCCGGCTCAGCCAGGCCGAGCTGGTCCGGCAGGTGCAGGAGTTGCACCGCGCCCTGGTCGACGCCCTCAGCAAGGGCGCTGTCGACCTGAACGCCGAGGATGCCACCGAGCTGCGGGCCGTGCTCGCCGACTTCTCCCGTGGGCAGGCCCGGCAGGGCTTCTCCGCCACCGAGACCGCCACCGGCGTGTTCGCCCTCAAGGAAGCGCTGCTCACCGCGCTGGACAACGACCAGAGCGTCGCGACGCTGCGTGACTACGTCGCCTTCTCCGCGCTCGTCGACCAGATGGGCCTGTTCACCTTCGAGACCTTCGTCCGCACCCGGGAGAGCCTGATCGCCGACCAGGCCGAGCAACTGCTTGA
Source organism: Micromonospora andamanensis (assembly GCF_016863495.1). Lineage (GTDB taxonomy): Bacteria > Actinomycetota > Actinomycetes > Mycobacteriales > Micromonosporaceae > Micromonospora > Micromonospora andamanensis. The sequence goes on along the minus strand of NZ_BOOZ01000006.1, from coordinate 112,000 downwards.
GCTTTCCACCCCGGTGGTCAAGCTCTGGGAGAGCGTGGTGGCGGTGCCGCTTGTCGGCACGCTCGACTCGGCCCGTGCCCAGGTCGTGATGGAACGGCTGTTGCAGACCCTGGTCGACACCGGCTCGCCGTACGCGATCATCGACATCACCGGCGTGCCGGCGGTGGACACGCAGGTGGCCCAGCACATCCTGAAGACAGTGGTGGCCGCCCGACTGATGGGCGCCGACTGCATCATCTCCGGCATCCGGCCGCAGATCGCGCAGACGATCGTGGCGCTCGGCATCGAGTTCGGTGACATCGCCACCAAGGCGAGTCTCGCCGACGCGCTGCGACACGTGCTGCGGCTCACCGGGGTCGAGACCTCCCGCCGCCAGCCGCGTCGGGAGGCGTGATGGAGCGGGTGCCGATCCTCAAGATCGGCGACATCCTGCTGGTCTCCATCCAGGTCGACATGTCCGACCAGACGGCTGTCGCGCTCCAGGAGGACCTGGCCGAGCGGATCGTCGCGACCGGCTGTCACGGCGTGATCATCGACATCACCGCGCTGGACATCGTCGACTCGTTCGTCGGGCGGATGCTCTCCACAATCGCCTCGATCTCCCGGGTGCTCGACGCCGAGACGGTGGTCGTGGGGATGCGCCCGGCCGTCGCCATCACCCTTGTCGAGCTGGGTCTGTCGCTCAACGGCATCCGGACCGCGCTGAACGTCGAGCGGGGGATGGAACTCATCGCGATTGACCGGGCCGACGATCGCGACGAGCCGGACGACGATCCGGTCCCAGAGCCGACGGCGTCACCATGACGAGCGGGGTCGACCTGGGCCGCCCTCAGGCACAGACGGTGGGCAGCGACGAGGATGTCGTACGCGTCCGCCAGTTGGTGCGTACCGTGGCCGTGGCGGTCCGGCTCTCCCTGGTCGACCAGACCAAGGTGGTCACCGCGGCCAGCGAACTCGCCCGCAACACCCTCGTCTACGGCGGCGGCGGGACGGTCGAGGTGGCCGCCGTCGACAACGGTCGACGACCCGGCATCAGGATCGTCTTCGCCGACACCGGGCCCGGCATCGCCGACCTGGATCTCGCGCTGACCGACGGGTACACCACGGGTGGCGGCCTCGGCCTCGGCCTCAGCGGCGCCCGCCGGCTGGTTGACGAGTTCGACATTCAGACCGCGCCAGGCCAGGGCACCCGGATCACGATCACCAAGTGGTCCCGGTGACCGCCGAACCGGTCACTGACCGGGGCGCCTGGTTCCGGGTGGAGAACGGCAGCACCGGCAGCGCCGTGCGGCGGGCCGCCGAGCGGATTGGCAACCAGTTGGGCCTGCCCGCCGGGCGGATCGCCGACCTGGCCATCGTCGCCGCCGAGCTGACAAGCAACCTCATCAAGCACGCCGACGACGGGCTGCTGCTGCTCCGGCCGGTACGCCGCGAGGTGGACGCCGGGGTGGAGATGATCGCGATCGACACCGGTCCGGGCATGGTCGACCTTGCCGACTCCGCCCGCGACGGGCACTCCACCGCCGGCACCCTCGGCATCGGTCTGGGCGCGATCGTCCGGCAGGCGAGCTGGTTCGACGCGTACTCGCGGCCGGGTCGGGGGACGGTCATCGCCGTGCGGGTCTTCGCCGAACCGGACACCGGAGCGTCCTGGGTCGGCGGCCTGACCCGGCCGTTGACCGGGGAGACGGTAAGCGGGGACGGTTACGCCTCCCGTACTGTGGGCGACCGCCGCCAGGTGATGGTCACCGACGGTCTGGGGCACGGGCCGCTGGCCGCCGCCGCCACCGACGCCGCACTCACCGCCTTCCGGGACGCCCCGGCGGCGTCGCCGGCGGAGGTGGTGGGTCACCTGCACCGGGCGATGTCCCACACCCGTGGTGCGGCCCTCGCCGTGGCCGAGCCGGATCCGGCCGCCGGCGTGCTGCGCTACGCCGGGCTGGGCAACATCACAGGCGTCGTGGCCACCGGTGACGGTGGGCGTCGTGGCCTGGTCTCCCTGCCCGGCATCGCCGGGCACCAGCGGCCGGTGATCAGGCAGTACGACTATCCGTTCGAGGCCGGCAGCCTGTTGGTCATGCACACCGACGGCGTGGTCGACAGGTGGCAGCTCACCGACTACCCGGGTCTGGCCGGGCGGGAACCGCTGGTGGTGGCCGCCACCCTGCTGCGCGACGCCGGCATCCGGCGCGACGACGCCGGGGTGCTGGTGGCGAGGTCCTGGTCATGACCACCACGCCGCTGCTCCAGATGGCGCTTCGGGTGGAGCAGGACATCTTCGTGCTCCGCCAGCGGGGCCGGGAGGCCGCCGCAGCCGTCGGACTGGAGCATCAGGACCAGGTCCGGATCGCCACCGCGCTCAGCGAGGTGGCCCGTGACCTACTGCGGGCGGCCGGCGGGGCCGACGTGGTGTTCGCCGTGGCCGACTCACCTGACGGACGTTCCCACCTGCGGGTCGACCTCACGCCGGTGGCGCCCCTGCCAGGTGGGCGGTACGAGCCGGAGTCCGGTGCGGTGGCACGCCTGGTGGACACATTGACCGTGCTGACAGTTGAGCAGGTTACGGTCGTCAGGATGTCCCGACGGGTTCCGGCCACCGCCCGGGCGCTCACCACCGAGCGTCTGGCGGAGCTGCGTGCCCAGCTCGGCGAGAGCGCCCCGGGTACCGCCGAGGAGGAACTCGCCACGCAGAACCTTCAATTGATCAACGCTTTGGACGAGGTACGCAACCAGCGCGACGAGCTGGCCCGGCTCAACGAGGAGCTGGAGCAGACCAACCGCGGTGTGATGGCGCTCTACCAGCAGCTCACCGACGAGTTGGAGGCGACCAACCAGGGCGTGGTGGCCCTCTACGCGGAGTTGGACGAGAAGTCGGCGCAGCTACGCGCGGCGAGCGAGTCCAAGAGCCGCTTCCTGGCCAACGTCAGCCACGAGCTGCGGGCACCGGTGACCGCGATCATCGGATTGGCCCGCCTGCTCGGCGATTCCGCGTCCGACCCGCTCACCACGGAGCAGGAACGTCAGGTCGGGCTGATCCGCTCCTCGGCGTCGGATCTGCTCGCGCTGGTGAACGAGCTGCTCGACCTGGCCAAGGCGGAGTCGGGCCGGATCGAGCCGGAGTGGGCCGAGGTGGACCTGCGGGCTGTCTTCGGCCAACTGCGCGGCACGCTGCGGGCGCTGCCCGCCGCCGAGGAGGTGGAACTGGTGGTGGAGGAACCGGCCAGCCCAGCCACGGTACGTACCGACGAGGTGCTGCTCGCCCAGGTGCTGCGTAACCTGCTGCACAACGGGCTCAAATTTACCTCCCGGGGCGAGGTCCGGCTGCGGGCCGAGCGGCACGACGACGGGTGGCGGCTCACCGTCACCGACACCGGTCCCGGCATCCCATCTGAGCTGCACGATCGGGTCTTCGAGGAGTTCTACCAGGCGCCCGGCCCCGCCCGGGTCGGCGGCACCGGCCTCGGTCTGCCGTACGCCCGACGGCTGGTGAACCTGCTCGGCGGCACTCTCGACCTGGCAAGCGAGCCGGGTCGGGGCAGCACCTTCACGGTCTGGCTGCCCACGGACGGGACCTGACATGGACGGCGCAGCGACAGTGCTGGTGGTCGACGACAGTCGGACCAAGCGCTACCTCCTGGTGAACTGGCTGACCCGTGCCGGCTTCATCGTGCTGGAGGCGGAGACGGGTGGCGAGGCGCTGAGTCGGGTCGGGGTGGACCCGATCGACCTGGTCGTGCTCGACGTCCGGCTGCCGGACCTCAGTGGCTTCGAGGTGTGCGAACGGATCAAGGCGGCGCACCCGGCGCTGCCGGTGATCCATGTGTCCGCGCACGCGATCGACACGACTGACCGCACCCAGGGGCTGACCCGTGGGGCGGACGCGTACCTGGCCGAGCCGATCGAGCCGGACGAACTGGTCGCCACCGCGCAGTCGGTGCTGCGGTACTACCAGGCCCGGCGGCGGGCCGAGCTGCTCGCCGAGCGGCTCACCGGGCTGGCGGACACCACGGTCGCGGTGCACGCCGCACCGAACTTCGCCAGGCTGCTGGAGGTGGCGGCGGCCGGTGCGGCGGAGATCTTCAAGAGCCCCGCCGCGGTGGTCGCCGAGACCTTCGACGGCGACTGCCTGGCCGGGGTCTGCGCCGGCCCCGATGCCGAGGCCCGCGTGGTGCCGTGGATCGTTGACGACACCGGAGTGCCGACAGGTGCCACAGTCTCGGTGCAGGAGCCGGCCCACTGGTCGCTCGTCGACTGGCCGGCCGGTGACAAGGTCACCGTCGCCGCCGCCCGGCTGCGCGAGGACCGCGCGCCGCTCTACGTCGTGGTGCCGACCGCGACACAGACCGCCCGCACCCCGGTGCTTGTCCAACTGGCCCAGGCGGTCGCCTCGGCGGTGGAGGCGCAGCGCTCCTTCGACGAGGAGCACCGGATCGCGGTGACCCTGCAACGCAGCCTGCTACCGCGCAGCGTCCCGCAGATCTCCGGTCTGGACCTGGCCGTCCGGTACGAGCCGGCCAGCGCGCAGACCGAGGTGGGCGGCGACTTCTACGAGCTGGTGATGCTCGACGGTCACCTGCTGCTGGCCATCGGGGACGTGGCCGGTCACTCCCTGCACGCCGCCACCATCATGGCCGAGCTGCGGCATGCGGTGCGGGCGTACGCGGTGGAGGGGCACCAGCCGGGCGAGATCCTGCACCGGGTCAACGAGCTGATGCGGACGCTGCTGCCCAGCGAACTGGCGACGATCTGCGTACTGCTGCTGGAGCCGACCACCGGACACGTCCGGCTGGCCAGCGCCGGTCACCTGCCTCCGTTGATCGTTCAGGACGGCAAGGCGGAGTACGTGCATCACGTCGCGCCGCTGCTCGGGGTGCGGGCGCCCCGCCCCGCGGACCTGGAGTTCGTGCTGCCGGCCGGGTCGACGATCGTCTTCTACACCGACGGTCTGATCGAGCGGCGGGACGCCACGATCGACGATGGGCTGGTCGCCCTCGCGTCGTGTGCCGCCCAGGTCGACGACGACCTCGACAGGTTCTGCGAGCGGCTGGTCGTCGAACTGGCCCCCGACGAGATCCAGGACGACGTCGCAGTGGTCGCGCTACGCCGTCGCTGAGGTCCGACGCCCCCGGTGGCGAGCGGCCCCTAACGCGGACTCTGGGCGTACGCGGCGGGGGAGACGCCTGTCGTCGCGGTGAAGTCGCGTACCAGGTGGGCCTGATCGCTGTAGCCGAGTTCGGCGGCGAGCCCGGCCCAGTCGAGCGGCCCGTCCGCCGCCCGCTCGATCGCCTCGTGCAGCCGGTAGCGGCGGATCACCCACTTGGGACCGACTCCGACGTGGGTGAGGAAGAGCCGCTGCAACCGGCGGACTGACACACCGTGTTCGCCTGCGAAATCGTCGACCCGGCGTACGTTCCGGTCGGTCCGGATCGCCTCGGCCAGGCGCATCACCTCGTCGTTCACCGGGTCTGCTCGCGGTGCCCAGCCGGTGAGCACGGCGTTCAGCGCCTGGCACCGTTCGGCGTCCGTGCCGGCGCAGACCGCCTGATCGGGTACGGCGTCGGGGAGCGGCTGCCGTCGACCGGTCAGCTCGGCGACCGACCGCCGCCAGAACGGATGGAAGCCGCCGGGGCGGAACTGCACGCCGCTGACCCGCCCGGAACCGGTGAGGGTGATCGAGAAGAGTCCCTGACCGACGCCGGCCAGCTCCGCGCGTTCCGGTTCGTCACCGTCGCGCTGGAACACCAGGTTGACCGCCGGATGCGGGACGATCCGCTGCTCGAACGGCTCGCTGAGGTCCCAGTCGATCAGCCAGTAGTGCTCCACCCAGTGGCGTAGTGCGACTGCGGGCAGGTGCCGTCGGAACCGTACCCGCCGCTGCAACCCGGCCGGGTCGAGGATGCCGCGGCTGTCGCCGCGTGGCTGTCGCATTTGTTCAAGACCGCCCTCATACGCTGGCCCTATGGCCACTCAGACTAGCGACCTGCTGGCGGCTGCCGCGCCGCGAACCGTGGCGGTGGTCCGGCAGATCACCGATGACCAGCTCGACCTGCCGACCCCCTGCCAGGACTTTCAGGTCCGTGACCTGTTGAACCACCTGTACGAGGTGGTGGTCAACTTCCAGGCGCTCGCCGGGCGTTCGCCGGTGACCTGGGCCGACAAGCCTGACCACCTCACCGACGGCTGGCGGGACCGGTTCGAGACCGAGACCGGCCGGTTGGTCGAGGCGTGGTCGGACCCGGCCAGCGAGGAGGGAGCCTCGCCGGGAATGGGCATGCCGCAGCCGGTGGTGGGGGCGATGGCGCTGCTCGACCTGACCGTGCACGGCTGGGATCTCGCGGTCGCCACCGGCCAGCCGTACGAGCCGGCGTCCGAGGTGCTGCCCGCGCTGCACGAGTTGGCCGCTCAGCTCGCTCCGACCGCCCGGCAGATGGGGGTGTTCGGCGAGGCGGTGCCGGTCGACGGCACCCCGTCGGAGTTGGCCCGGCTGCTCGGCATGACCGGCCGCGACCCGGCCTGGACATCGCGTTAGGTGTTCCGGCGACTTGACGGGTGCTATTCACTGAGTGAATAGTGGCCTGGTGTCCACACCGCACCTGCTGCTGGGGCTGCTCGCCACCGGCACCATGCACGGGTACGAGTTGAAGCGGGCCCACGACAGCCGGCTGCCGCAGGCCCGTCCCCTGGCGTTCGGGCAGGTCTACGCCACACTGGGCCGGCTGCAGCGGGACGGGCTTGTGGCATCCACCGGGCCGGAACGCCTCGCCGGCCCGGACCGCACCGCGTACACGCTCACCGAGCAGGGGCGGGCCACGCTGGACCAGTGGTTGAGCAGCGTCGAGCCACCGATGCCGTACGTGAACAGTCCGCTGTTCACGAAGGTGGTGGTGGCGCTGCTGGTGGCCGATGTGGACCGGGCGCGTGCGTATCTGGTCGCGCAGCGCCGCGCGCACACCGAGCGACTGCGTGAGCTGACCGCGCTGAAGACGGCCCCGTCGGCCACCGTCGACGACGTCGTGGCGGCCGACTACGCCATCGCCCATCTCGACGCCGACCTGCGGTGGTTGCACACCACCCTGGACCGGGTCGCCGACTGGCACCGGGAGGTGCACTCGTGACGCAACTTCAGGCTCGCGGTCTGGTGAAGTCGTACGGACCGACACCGGCACTGCGCGGCATCACAGTGGACATCGGCGAGGGAGAGATCGTCGCGGTGACCGCGCCGAGCGGCTGCGGCAAGTCCACGCTGCTGCACTGCCTCGCCGGCATCCTGCGCCCGGACGCCGGCGAGGTGAGCTGGCGTGGCCACCGGCTGGACACCTGGTCCGAGGCGGCCCGCTCCCGCCTGCGGCGTACCGAGTTCGGGGTGTTGTTCCAGTTCGGTCAGCTCGTCGCCGAGCTGACCGCGGCGGAGAACGTCGCCCTTCCGTTGTTGCTCGCCGGCACGGGGCGGCGAGCGGCACGGACGGCGGCGCTCACCTGGTTGGACCGGTTGGGCGTGGCGGACTGCGCCGACGTACGCCCCGGCGAGATGTCCGGTGGTCAGCAGCAGCGCTGCGCGACCGCCCGGGCACTTGTCACCGAACCACGGGTGCTCTTCGCCGACGAGCCGACCGGCGCGCTGGACACCCTCGCCGGGGAGCAGGTGCTCACCCAACTGGTCCGGCTGGCCCGGGAGCAGCACACAAGCGTCGTCCTGGTCACCCACGAGCCCCGGATCGCCGCGTACGCCGATCGTGAGGTCGTCCTGCGCGACGGCGTGATCGACCACACCGGTCTGGGCCTCGACGCGCCGCTCGCCGGCGGCTCCCGGTGAGCCTCGCGACCCTGACCAGGCTGGCCCTCGCCGGCAGCCGCACCGACGCCGCCCGGGTGGCGCTGACCGCGCTGAGTGCCCTGCTGGCCACGCTCGCCGGGCTCGCGGCCGTCACGGTGCTGGCCATCCGGAAACCGCCTGGTGACGCGTGGCAGCAGTCCGAGCAGTACGTGAACGCGTTGCTGCGCGAGCCGGGGCTGCGCGGCGGGACGGCGTTCGCGCTGGTGCTGCTCACCATCCCGGTGCTGGCCCTGGCCGGCCAGAGCGCCCGGCTGGGTGCGCCGTCGCGGGACCGACGGCTCGCCGCGCTGCGGCTGGCCGGCGCGACCCCCGGCCAGGTGACCCGGGTCGCCATGCTGGAGACCGGGCTCGCCAGTCTGGGCGGCACGCTTGCCGGCCTGGCCACGTACCTCATCGGGCGGTCGATGCTGCACCGTCCGGACGCCAACGGCCAGTTGGCCCTGCCCACCGACGTGCTGCCGCCGGTGCCCGCGATGGCGGCGGTGGTGCTCGGGCTCCCGGTGCTCGCCGCGGCGGCCACCGCCGTCCTGCTCCGCACGGTCGCCACCACACCGTTGGGTGTGGTCCGCCGGGCCGGACGCACCGGGTCGCCCCGGCCGTGGCCGGCGCTGCTGATCGGGCTCGGCGTGCTGGCGGCGGCGCTTGTCGAACCGATCCAGTGGGCCCTGGAGGGTGCCGCCTTCGAATGGCTGGCCGTCGTCGTCATGCTCGGCATCTTCGGCGCGGTGATGGGGGTGATCTTCGGGACCGGCTGGATCGCGCACCTGGCCGGGCGGCTGCTGCACCGTCTCGCCAGGCGTCCGGCCGCCCTGCTGGCGGCCCGCCGGCTGACCGAAGACCCCTGGGCCAGCAGCCGCACCTTCGCCGCCCTGCTGGCCGCCCTCATCATCGCTGGCGGCGCGGCGGCCTTCCGAGCCTCGTTCCAGCTCAGGGCGGAGCTGGAACAGGAGCAGAACCGGCTGGCCGGCTTCGGTGGTGACGCCTTCCACGACTCCTTCTACCTGAACACGATGAACCTGGTCGACCTGGCCGTGGTCGCTGCGGTGGCCATCGCCGCCGCCGGCTTGCTCGTCACCCTCGTGGAGGGGATCGTCTCCCGCCGCCGGGCGTACGCCGTCCTGGTAGCGACAGGTGTGCCCCGGGCCACCATCGGCACCTCGATCGCCTGGCAGGTGCTGGCCCCCGTGGTGCCCGCCGTGCTTGTCGCGCTCGGCGTCGGGTACGCCATCGGTCGACTGCTCACCGGCGACCTCAGCCCGGGCGCCCGCCGGCCGGACGTACCGCTGGCGCAGTTGGCGTTGCAGGGTGCCGGCGCGATCGTCGCGGTGCTGGTCGTGGTCGGGTTGGGGGTGCTCTTCCTGCGGTCCACCACAGCGGTGGAGGAGCTACGCGCCACCTGAGCGGTCAGCCGACGTCGGCCCGCAGGTAGGTGAGCGTCGCCAGCACCCGGCGGTTGGTGCCGTCGTCAGGTGGCAGGCCGAGCTTGGCCAGGATGTTGCCGATGTGCTTGCCGACCGCCGCTTCGGTGACGTGCAGGCGACAGGCGATCGCCGCGTTCGACCGTCCCTCGGCGACAAGCACGAGCACCTCCCGTTCCCGGGCGGAGAGGGCGGCGAGCGGGTCCCGGGGCCGGTGCAGCAGCCGGCGGACCACGTCGGGGTCGACCACCGTGCCGCCGCCGACGACGGTACGCAGGTTGTCGACGAACTCGGTGACCTCGGCGACCCGGTCCTTGAGCAGGTAGCCGACCCGCCGACCGTCGGCGCTGGCGAGCAGCGCCGAGGCGTACTCGGGCTGCACGTGCTGGCTGAGCACCACCACGGCCAGGCCGGGTTGCTCGGCGCGCAGCTCCACAGCCGCCCGTAGCCCGTCGTCACGATGCCGGGGCGGCATCCGGATGTCGGTCACCACCAGGTCCGGCCGGTGGGTCCGGACGGCGTCCACAAGTGCGGGGGCGGTACCGACGGCGTCGAGCACGTCGAAGCCGAAGCGGGCGAGCAGGGCCACCAGTCCCTCCCGCAGCAGCACCTCGTCCTCGGCGAGCACGACCCGGGTCACGCCCTGCACGGTAGCTCCACCCGGATCACCGTGGGGCCGCCCGGCGGGCTGGCCAGCAGCAGGCGACCCTCGGCGGCGGCCACCCGGTCGGCGAGCCCGGTCAGCCCGCTGCCCCGAGCGGGATCCGCGCCACCCCGCCCGTCGTCCCGGATCTCGACCACCAGCCCGGTGCCGGTGTCGGTGAGCCGGACCTCGGCGCGGGTCGCTTCGGCATGCCGGGCGACGTTGCCGAGCGCCTCCGACACCACGAAGTACGCGGTGGTCTCGACCGTCTCGGGCATCGCGCGGCGCAGGTCGGCGTGCACCTCGACGGGGATCGGCGCCTCGTCGGCGAGTTCCCGGACCGCACCGGCCAACCCCAGATCGGTGAGGCTCTGCGGACGGATGCCCTGGACGATCTGCCGGAGCAGCACCATCAGACCCTTCGCCTGCTCGTGCGCCACGGCGAGCGGCCGAGCGGCCGGCGAATCCTCCGGAACGTCCAGCCGGGCCAGGCCGATCTGGAGGCTGAGGCTGGTCAGCCGGGGGTGCGCGCCGTCGTGCAGGTCACGTTCGATGCGTCGGCGCTCCGCCTCGTACGCGTCGACCAACCGGGCGCGTGACCGGGTCACCTCGTGCAGCGCGAGCCCGTCCGGAGCGCCCCGGAGCAGCCACCGCGCGACGGTGCCCTGCGCCATGGCGAGGGCCCCGGCCGCGTACCACAGGACCGGCACGAGCAGCACCCCGACGATCGCGTGCGGGACCGCCTCGACAGCCGTGTCCGGGGTGGCCCAGAGCAGGACCACCTGGTCGCCGTTGGCGACCAGGAACGGGCTGACGACCAGCACGGCGGCCAACAGCACCACAATGGTGAACAGCCAGTACACGGCGGGGACCAGGCCGCCGAGGAAGAACAGGTAGGCGGCCTCCCGCCAGGCGGTGCCGGTGGTGTAGCGGGCGGCGAGACCACGCCACGGCACGGCGGGTAGGTGCCGGTTGTCGACCAGACCGAGCCGGTAACGTTCGAACGCCGCCACCGGCACGCTGAGCAGCGGTGCCAGCGCCACGATCAGCAGCGCGCCGACGGTCAGGAAGACGGTGAGCGCCAGCGGCACGGGCCGGCCCTGCCGTGCCGCGTTCGTGGCGGCGACGAGTGGTGCCAGCAGGACGAGCAGCCCGAGGGAGAGCACGCCGGCCAGCGGCACGCTCGTGAACAGGTACGCCAGGGCACGCCACGGCCAGCCGGTGAGTGAGTAACGGGGCCGCCGCAGGGCCTGGGCGAGGTGGGCAGGTGCGGCTGATGTCATGCCGCCGACGCTAGTGATCCGACCGGGGCGGCCCCAGCCCGCTGGACACCCTTTCCCGGGTATGGCCAGCACTACCCCGGTACTCGGCGCAGCGGTAGTGCGCCCCGCTGCGGCATCGACTGAAGTGGACGCATGTCTGCTCACCGTCCGGCTTCCTACGCCCTGCTGCTCGCTGCGCCGCTGTTCGCCGCCGGGATCGCGGTGACCGCACGGGGATGGCGGCAGCCGCCGTACGACTGGCGTACCCACAACATCAGTGACCTCGGGAACGTCGCCTGCGGCGTCTGGGACAGCAGCCGACCGCGTCCGGTGTGCTCGCCCTGGCATCCGCTGATGAACGGCACGATGATCGCCACAGGTCTTCTGATCATCGCCGGACTGCTGCTCAGTTGGTCGGTGCTCGGCCGTGGTGCGGCCGTACGGGCGGTGCAGCTCGCGGCGCTTGCAGGCGCCGGCGGGTACGTGTTGGCCGGCGTCCATCCGGCGGACGTCGACGAGAATCGGCACTTTCTGGCCGCGTTGCTGGTCTTCGGTGCGGGCAACGGCGCGCTGCTGCTCGCGGCGCTGCCACAGCGCTCCGCGGTGCTCGGCCCGGCCCGTCGGGTCAGCCTTCTGCTCGGCCTGACCGGGGCCGCCGGAACGCTGCTCTTCCTCGGGCAGGTGGATCTGGGCCTCGGTGTCGGTGGCATGGAGCGGGTGGCCGTACTGCCGTTTCTGCTCTGGACGGTCGTGATCGGCAGCGCGATCAGTCCCCGTCCGGAGGCCGAGCGGGAAGCCCGGCCTGATGTCCCGGCGACGCGGTCGCGGCACTGAGACACCAGGCCGGTCGACGGTCAGGCGCGGCCGAGGCGGTCCAGGGTCCAGGCGTTTATGAACGCCTCCTCCCGCCAGGCGTCGTAGCGCCCGCTCGGTCCGCCGTGACCCGCCTCCATCTCGGTCTTGAGCAGGTAGTCACCCTGAGGGGCGACCGCCCGCAGCCGCGCGATCCACTTCGCCGGCTCGTGGTAGAGCACCCGCGTGTCGTTGAGGCTTGTCATCGCCAGGATAGCGGGGTAGTCCAGGGCGGCGACGTTCTCGTACGGGGTGTACGACTTCATGTACGCGTACACCTCGGGGTCCGCCAGCGGGTTGCCCCACTCCTCCCATTCGGTGACGGTGAGCGGCAGCGACGGGTCCAGGATCGTGTTGAGCGCGTCCACGAACGGCACCTGCGCGACGATGCCGGCGAAGGCGTCCGGGGCCAGGTTGGCCACCGCGCCCATCAGCAACCCGCCGGCCGATCCACCCCGGGCGACCAGCCGGTCCGGTGCCGTCCAGCCCGCCTTCGCCAGGTGTCGGGCACAGGCCACGAAGTCGGTGAAGGTGTTCTTCTTGGCGAGCATCTTGCCGTGGTCGTACCAACGGCGACCCAGCTCGCCACCGCCCCGGATGTGGGCCACCGCGAAGATAACCCCACGGTCCAACAGGGACAGTCGGCCGACCGAGAACCACGGGTCCATGCTCGCCTCGTACGAGCCGTAGCCGTAGATGACGCAGGGCGCCGAACCGTCCCGGGGGGTGCCCCGCCGGTAGACCAGGGAGATCGGCACCTTGGTGCCGTCGTCGGCAAGCGCCCAGTCGCGCTGCTGCTCGTAGTCCTCCGGCCGGTACACCTGACCGTCCGGCCCGGGCAGCACCGGCCGCTGACGCAGCAGGGTCATCTCGCGGGTGACCAGGTCGTAGTCGTACACCGAGTCGGGTGTGACGAGCGAGGTGTAGCGCAGCCGCAGCCGGCCGGTGCGGTACTCGGGGTTGGCGTCCAGGCCGACCGTGTGCAGCGGTTCCGGGAACTCGATGTCGTGGGCGTCCCCGCCGCCGACGGGCAGGACCCGCAGCCCGGTCAGGCCGTTGCTGCGTACCGAGACGACCAGGTGGTCGGCGAAGGCGTCGACCGACTCCAACCGGGTGCCCGGGGAGTGCTCGATGAGCGGCACCCAGTCGCCCGGGGCGTCGGCCGAGGTGTACGCGAGGGCGAAGTCCTCGGCGCCGTCGTTGTGCAGGATCAGGAACCGGTGACCGTGGTGCTCCACCGAGTACTCGACACCCTGCCGGCGGGGCGCGATCACCGCGGGCTCACCCGTCGGGTTGCCGGCCGGGATCACCCGAACCTCGCTTGTGAGCTTGCTGGCGATGTCGATGAGGACGAACCGCTCCGAGCGGGTCAGCTCGACCCCCACCCAGAACCGTTCGTCGTCCTCGGCGTGCACCACCACGTCCTCGGTGGCGGCGGTGCCGATGACGTGTCGCCAGACCCGGTGGGGCCGCCACGCCTCGTCCACTGTCACGTAGAACAGCATCGAGGCGTCGGCGGACCACGCGGTGCCGTAGAAGGTCCCGGGAATCTCGTCGGGCAGCAGTTCGCCGGTGCTGAGGTCCTTGACCCGCAGGGTGAACCGCTCGTCGCCGGAGAAGTCGGTGGAGTAGGCCAGGTAGCGCCCGTCGGGGCTGATGTCGAAGGCGCCGAGGGCGAAGAAGTCGTGCCCCTCGGCCAGCAGGTTGCCGTCGAGGAGCACCTGCTCCCCGTCCAGCGGGGCACCGTCGGCGCTGATCGGCGGGGTGGTCTCGTCGGGGCGGACCGCCCGACGGCAGTGCACCCCGTACTGCTGTCCCTCGACGGTGCGGGTGTAGTACCAGTGCTCGCCCTTGCGGGTCGGCACCGAGAGGTCGGTCTCCTGGGTACGTCGCCGGATCTCCTCGAACAACTCCGTACGCAGCCCGGACAGGTGCGCCGTCCGGGCCTCGGTCCAGGCGTTCTCGGCGTTCAGATAGTTGATCGTTTCCGGATCGTCCTTGGTGGCGAGCCAGGCGTACTCGTCGACGACCGTGTCGCCGTGGTGGACGCGTTCGGTCGGCACCCGCCTGGCCGCGGGAACGGGGGTCTCGGTGGTCACGGCGCCACGTTACCGGCCGTGGCGGTAGGTGGTGTGGCGCAATTCTGCACCTGATCGTTCGAACACATGTACGATCGCCGGCATGACGCCACCCCCCTCCACCGGTGCGTCCGGTGTCCGCGACATCACCTCCCGGCTCGCCGAGATCTGCGGGCCGCGCTTCGCCCGCCTCGCCGGCCCCGCCGACGAGGTGGCCGGTAGCGCGGCCCGCTGGGTGGCGGTGCCGGGCGGCCCGCACGCCGCCGCGCAGGTGTTGCGGTTGGCCGCCCGGCACGACCTGACAGTGGTACCCCGAGGGGCGGGCACCAAGATCGACTGGGGTGCGCCGCCCGAGCGGGTCGACATCATGCTCGACACCGGCCGACTGGCCGGCATCGGCCACCAGCCACCGGACCGGGGCACGGCCGAGGTCGGTGCCGGTACGCCGCTGCGCGCGGTCCAGGCCACCCTGGAGCGCACCGGGCAGCGGCTCGCGTTGGACGCCCCCTCACCCGGTGCCACCCTCGGCGGGGTGCTGGCGGCCGACGAGGCCGGTCCGCTGCGCCACCGGCACGGCAGCGTCTGTGACCAGCTCGTCGGTCTGCGCTACCTGGCCGCCGACGGTGAGTTGGCCGAGGCGGGCGGCGGGGCGGTCGGGTTGGCCGAGGCGCGGCTGCTGTGCGGCTCGGAGGGGGCACTCGGCGTGCTGGTGAGCGCGACGTTGCGGGTGCAGGCGGTGCCAGCCGCCCGGGTGTGGGTGACCCGGCAGGTGTGGACCCCGCTGGAGGTGCACGATCTGATCCGGGCGGTGCTCGCCGCCCGGCTCGACCCGGCCGCGGTCGAGCTCGACCTGCCGGCCAGCTCCGGATGCCGGCCACGGCGGGACCGTCGCGCCGAGTCGATGGCGCTGCACCCGTCGATGGCCGGGCGTGCGACCACCGGGCCGGCAGGCACCGGTTCGCTTGCGGTACTGCTGGAAGGTGGCCCCGCCGACGTGGCGGAGCGTACCGACCGGATCGTCGACCTCTTCGGCTCCCGCTCGACTGTCGCGCGCACGGCGCCCCCGTGGTGGCGCAGCTACCCCTTCGCCCCCGGCGACACGGCGCTGCGCCTGGAGGTGCCGATGACCGACCTGCACGCCGCCGTGTACGCCCTGCGCGACGCGGCCGGCGGCCCGGTGCCGGTGCGCGGCTCGGCCGGACTCGGCGTGGTGCACGCCGCCCTGCCCGGGGCGATGGCACCGGCCCGGGTCGCGTCGATTCTGGCCGCGGTGCGTGGCGTCCTGCTCGCCCGACAGGGCCGGTGTGTGGTGCTCGCCGCCCCACCGGCCGTCCGCCGCGCCGTCGATCTGTGGGGCGAACGCGCCGACCTGGCCCACCTACGCGCCGTCAAACACCACCTCGACCCGGCCCACCGCCTGGCCCCCGGCCGCCTCCCCGGCGGCCTCTGACCCACCCCTCCCCACCCCCACGCCGCTCCCTCAACCCCACCCCGCGCCGCCCGCACCGCCCGCACCCCTGCCCCGCGCCGCCCGCACCCTAGCCCCGCGCCGATCTTGCACTTTGGTCGCCGAAATGCCCCTCTTGCCCCGGTATGCGGCGACCAAAAGTGCAAGATCGCGGCGCGAGGCGCGGTGTGCAAGATCGCGGCGCGGGGGTTAGGCGGCGTCGTTGCGGAGGACGAGGATGGCGATGTCGTCGCGGGGTTCCTCGACCGAGAAGTTGATCGCGGTGGCGCGCAGGCGTGCCGCCACCACGTCCGCCGAGTAGCCGGCCAGCGGGGTGGCGGCGTCGCGCAGCCGTCCGGTGCCGAACAGCTCCCGGCCCCGGCGACGCTCGGTCACCCCGTCGGTGTAGAAGACCAGGCAGTCGCCCGGGTCGAGGGCGAGCTGCGCGGTGGGCGAGGCGATCGTGTCGAGCAACCCGAGCGCGGTTCCGCCGGTGCCGACGAAGGCAGCCGGGCCGCCGCTGGACCGCACCAGCACCGGGCGGTCATGCCCGGCCAGGTGCAGCCCGACGTCGAGTCGGTCGCCCTCACCCGGCCCGACCGCGGCCAGCGCCAGCGTGCAGTAGCGGCCGGCACCCCGCTCGACGAGCGTCTCGTTGAGCCGGGCCAGCACCTCGGGCAGCGGTTTGCCGTCGCCGGCCAGCACCCGGATCACGTCCCGCACCAGCCCGGTGACCGCCGCCGCCTGCACTCCCTTGCCGGAGACGTCACCGATCACCACCAGCCAGCGCCCGTCCGGCAGCGGCACCACGTCGTAGAAGTCGCCGCCGACGTCGACGTCCCCACCTGTCGGCACGTACTCGGCGGCGAAGCCGATGCCCTCCACCACCGGCAGGACCGGCGGCAGCAACGACTGTTGCAGGGTCTGCGCCACCCGGCGGCGTTCGGCGTGGATGCGGGCGTTCTCGATGGCGAGGGCGGAACGCCGGGCCACGTCCTCCAGTACCGCGATCTCGTCCGGGTCCTGCCGGTGCCGTTGGTGCCGCCCGACGGCAAGCGTGCCGAGGCGCTGCCCACGGGCGATGAGCGGCACGGCGAAGCCTTCCATCGGCGCGCCGAGCGGGGTCCGGGTGCCGTTGCGGCTGGCCTCGCGCAGCCGGGCCGGGATGGAGTCGGGGCCGGTCTCGCGGAGCGTGGCGTGCAGTTGCGGGATCATCGACTCGTCGGCGTGGCTGGCCGCCGCGAGCCGGAGCCGCCCCCACTCGTCGGTGGTGTGCACCGCGCACCACTGACCGAGCCGGGGCACCACCAGTTGCGGGATGAGTGCCATCGTCAGTTCCACGTCCAGCGACTGGGCGAGCAGCTCACTGGCCTCGGCGAGGAACGTCAGCCACGCCTGCCGGCGTACGTCCGCGCGGCGCAGCCTGTCGTTCTCCAGGTGCAGGGAGAGCCGCTCGGCGGTAAGCAACGCCAGCGGCTGGGCGTACGCGGTGGGCGCGGCGTCCAGCTCCAACTCCCCGGCGTACGGGCGGTGCACGGCCAACGGCACCCGGAGCAGGTCGTTGCCGGCCCGGGGCTGGCGGCCGTACCGGGCGAGGACCTGTGCGCCCTGCCCGTCGCCGCGGTCCAGTCGGACCACCCCACCGGCGGCGCCGACCATCTCCGCCACCTGGGTCAGCAGGCCGGCGGCGAAGTCCGGCAGCGGATCCTCGGCGTACGGGTCGGGGGTGGTCTGCATCAGCGCGTTCATCGCGCCGGCGCTCGGCACGGCGGTTTGCCCGGATTCGGCCGGAGGGCCGGCGCTCGCCGGTGGCGCGGGCGTCGCCGGCCCCGCTCCCTTGCGGTCGGCGCGGTCCAACCGGAACCACACACCCTTGCCGGTACGCAGGTACGTGGTGCCCCACCGGCTGGCGAAGTGGTCGACGAGCAGCAGCCCGCGCCCCCGTTCGGCGACCTCGGTGATCTCGGTGGCGAGGTTGCGTACGCCGACGGTCAGCTCGTCGACCGGGCCGGCGGCGAAGTCGGAGACCGTCACGGTGAGCCCCGCCTGGTCGGCGGTGACCTCGATGTCCAGTTCGGTGCGGGCGTGTTCGACGGCGTTGGTGGACAGCTCTGTGGTCAACAGAAGTGCCTCGTTGAGCAGTTCGTCCAGGTCCGCCTCCGCGAGCACCGACCGGACGACCGCGCGCGCGGCGGCCGGCGTACGGCGGTCGGCGGGAAGCCGGACGCGCCGCACGTGCTCGTCTGGGCCCGTCTTCGCCGCGGGCCCCGCCTCCGCTGACACCCTCGTATCCTCCACCGACACCCCTGAAGTGCCAAGCCGATCACCACCGGGTCTTTGCCGTCGGGCGGTGCCGTGCCGTGGCGTTTTCGAGGTCACGGGGACAATGATGGGGTGGCCGGTGGGAGCCGGTGTACCCCGAGGTGAGCGAGGAATGATGACCACGGCGAAACAGTCGGTGACCGCGGAGACCTCCGCCGCCGACCACGAGGCGGTCCTCACCGAGCTGGCGGAGGCGCTACGGCGGGTCCGTGGCGGTGATCTCAAGGTGCGGTTGCCGCGGCGCTCGGGCGCGGCCGGTGAGGTGGCGGACGCCTTCAACGACGTGGTGTCGCTCCAGGAGCGGCAGCACCTGGATCTGCGCCGGATCAGTCGGGTGGTCGGCCGCGACGGCCGGCTGACCGAGCGCCTGGACGAGGAGGGCCTGGACGGCTCCTGGGCGGAGGGCCAGCGCGCGGTCAACTCGCTCATCGACGACCTGGGCCGACCCACCACCGAGATCGCCCGGGTCATCGTGGCGGTCGCCGACGGCGACCTCACCCAGCACATGGCGCTGGAGATCGACGGTCGCCCGCTGCGCGGTGAGTACCTGCGCATCGGCCGCACGGTGAACACCATGGTCGACCAGCTCTCGTCCTTCTCCAACGAGGTGACCCGGGTGGCCCGGGAGGTGGGCACCGAGGGCAAGCTGGGTGGCCAGGCCGATGTCCGTGGTGTCGCCGGCACCTGGAAGGACCTCACCGACTCGGTGAACACCATGGCGTCGAACCTGACCGGCCAGGTCCGGTCGATTTCCCAGGTGGCGACAGCGGTGGCCAAGGGCGACCTGTCGCAGAAGATCACCGTCAGCGCCCGCGGCGAGGTCGCCGAGCTGGCCGACACGATGAACTCGCTCACCGACACGCTGCGACTCTTCGCCGAGCAGGTGACCCGGGTGGCCCGCGAGGTGGGTACCGAGGGCAAGCTGGGCGGCCAGGCTGAGGTGCCGGGCGTGGCGGGCACCTGGAAGGACCTGACCGACAGCGTCAACTCGATGGCGTCGAACCTGACCGCCCAGGTCCGCAACATCGCCCAGGTCTCCACAGCTGTCGCCCGGGGTGACCTGTCGCAGAAGATCACCGTGGCCGCGCAGGGCGAGATCCTGGAACTCAAGGACACCGTCAACACGATGGTGGACCAGTTGTCGTCGTTCGCCGACGAGGTGACCCGGGTGGCCCGTGAGGTGGGTACCGAGGGCAAGCTGGGTGGTCAGGCGCAGGTACGCGGTGTCTCCGGCACCTGGCGCGACCTCACCGAGAACGTCAACCAGCTCGCCGGCAACCTGACCAGCCAGGTCCGCAACATCTCCCAGGTCTCCACGGCCGTCGCCAAGGGTGACCTGAGCCAGAAAATCACGGTGGACGCCCGGGGCGAGATCCTGGAGCTGAAGAACACGGTCAACACGATGGTGGATCAGTTGTCGTCGTTCGCCGACGAGGTGACCCGGGTGGCCCGGGAGGTGGGTACCGAGGGCAAGCTGGGTGGTCAGGCGCAGGTCAAGGGGGTCTCCGGCACCTGGCGGGATCTGACCGACAACGTGAACTCGATGGCGTCGAACCTGACCAGTCAGGTCCGCAACATCGCCTCGGTCACCACCGCGGTGGCCCGGGGTGACCTGTCGCAGAAGATCACGGTGGACGCCCGGGGTGAGATCCTGGAGTTGAAGTCGACTGTTAACACGATGGTGGATCAGCTGTCGTCGTTCGCCGACGAGGTGACCCGGGTGGCCCGTGAGGTGGGTACCGAGGGCAATCTGGGTGGCCAGGCGCAGGTCAAGGGCGTCAGCGGTACGTGGCGGGATCTGACCGACAACGTGAACTCGATGGCGTCGAACCTGACCGCCCAGGTGCGGAACATCGCCCAGGTCTCCACGGCGGTGGCCAAGGGTGACCTGAGCCAGAAGATCACGGTGGACGCCCGGGGCGAGATCCTGGAGTTGAAGTCGACTGTTAACACGATGGTGGATCAGCTGTCGTCGTTCGCCGACGAGGTCACGCGGGTGGCCCGTGAGGTGGGTACCGAGGGCAAGCTGGGTGGTCAGGCGCAGGTGCGCGGCGTCGCCGGCACCTGGCGGGACCTGACCGACAACGTGAACTCGATGGCGTCGAACCTGACCAGCCAGGTCCGGAACATCGCCTCGGTCACCACCGCCGTGGCCAACGGTGACCTGTCGCAGAAGATCACCGTCGACGCGCAGGGCGAGATTCTGGAGCTGAAGAACACGGTCAACACGATGGTGGACCAGTTGTCGTCGTTCGCCGACGAGGTGACCCGGGTGGCCCGCGAGGTGGGCACCGAGGGCAAGTTGGGCGGTCAGGCGCAGGTCAAGGGGGTCTCCGGCACCTGGCGGGATCTCACCGAGAACGTCAATCAGCTCGCCTCGACGCTCACCACCCAGCTCCGGGCGATCGCCCGGGTCTCCACCTCGGTGACCCGGGGCGACCTCACCCAGCGGATCGCGGTGAAGGCGCAGGGCGAGGTCGCCGAGCTGAAGGACAACATCAACCAGATGATCGTCACCCTGCGGGAGACGACGCACAAGAACGCCGAGCAGGGGTGGCTCGACTCCAACCTGGCCCGCATCGGCGGCCTGCTGCAGGGCCAGCGCGACCTCGGCGAGGTCTGCCGGATGATCATGCAGGAGGTGACGCCGCTCGTCGACGCGCAGCTGGGTGCCTTCTTCCTGGCGGACAACTCCGAGGGAGTGATGCGGCTGCGCCTGACCGCCTCGTACGGCTACGTCTCCCGGGGTCACGACGTGACCTTCGGGCCGGGGGAAGGGCTGGTCGGCCAGGCCGCGCTGTCCCGGCGCACCATCCGGGTCGGTGCCGTACCGGACGGCCGGATCACGTTGCGCTCCGGGTTGGCTGACACGCCACCGGCCGACCTGGTCGTGCTGCCCGTGCTCTTCGAGGGCGAGCTGCTCGGTGTGATCGAGTTCGCCACCGTGACGCCCTTCTCCGAGCTGCACCTGTCGTTCCTGGAGCGGCTGGTCTCCACGATCGGCATCGCGGTCAACACCATCCAGGCGAACCGGCGTACGGAGGAACTGCTCGCCCAGTCGCAGCGGTTGGCGCACGAGTTGCAGGAGCAGTCGGCGGAGTTGCAGCGGACAAACGCCGAACTGGAGGACAAGGCCAAGCTGCTGTCGGAGCAGAAGGCGAACATCGAGACCCAGAACCGGGAGATCGAACTGGCCCGGCTCGGCCTGGAGGACAAGGCCCAGCAGCTCACCCGGGCTTCGGCGTACAAGTCGGAGTTCCTGGCGAACATGAGCCACGAGCTGCGTACGCCGCTGAACTCGCTGCTGCTGCTGGCCCGGCTGCTGATGGAGAACTCGGAGCAGAACCTCACCCCGAAGCAGATCGAGTTCGCCCGTACGATCCACGGCTCGGGGTCGGACCTACTGCGCCTGATCGACGACATCCTGGACCTGTCCAAGATCGAGGCCGGGCGGATGGACGTCGAGCCGACCGAGGTCCGGTTCACCGAGATCTGCAACTACGTGGAGCAGGCGTTCTCCCCGCAGGCGGAGGAGAAGGGCCTGGACTTCCAGGTACGCATCGGCAAGGACCTGCCGCCGGCCGTGGTGACCGACGCGCAGCGGCTCCAGCAGATCCTGCGCAACCTGCTGTCCAACGCGGTCAAGTTCACCGACAACGGCGCGGTGACGCTGCGCATCTCCCGGGCGCCGGAGCACGCGGTGTTCGACGTACCGGCGCTCACCAACGCCCGGCAGGTGATCGCCTTCACGGTGATCGACACCGGCATCGGCATCTCCGACGACAAGCTGTCGCTGATCTTCGAGGCGTTCCAGCAGGCGGACGGGACAACCAGCCGCCGTTACGGCGGTACCGGGCTGGGTCTGTCGATCAGCCGCGACCTGGCCCGGCTGATCGGCGGGACGATCACCGTCTCCTCGGCACCCGGCCAGGGTTCGACGTTCACGCTCTACCTGCCCGACGTGCTGGCACCGGACGCCGTGGTGGCGCCCGCGCCACCGTCGCCGCAGCGGGCCGGCCTGCCGTCGTCGCTGCTGATGCCGCCGATGGAGTTGCTGCCCGAGACGCCCGAGGCACCGAAGACCCGTCAGCTGGACGGTGCCACAGTGCTGATCGTCGACGACGACGTGCGTAACGTCTTCGCGCTGACAAGTGCGCTCGAACTGCACGGCATGACAGTGCTGTACGCCGACAACGGCGCTGACGGGGTCCGCCTGTTGGCCGAACACCCGGAGGTCGATATCGTCCTGATGGATGCCATGATGCCCGATCAGGACGGATACGAGACAACCCGGCAGATCAGGCGCAACCACCGGTTCGCGGACCTGCCGATCGTGTTCCTGACCGCGAAGGCGATGCCGGGCGACCGGGAGTCGGCGATCGCGGCCGGTGCCAGCGACTACATCACCAAGCCTGTCGACCTGGACCAGCTGATCGAGCTGATGGGTACCTGGATCGGTGGCAGCCGTACCGAGGAGGGCTCGTGACGCAGGTGGCGAAGGCGCTGCTGGTCGATGATCGCCGAGAGAACCTGATGGCCCTGGAGGCGATCCTCCAGGGGCTACCGGTGCAGTCGGTGGCCGTGGAGAGCGGCGAGGCGGCCCTGAAGCAGTTGCTTGTGGACGACTTCGCGGTGATCCTGCTGGACGCCCAGATGCCGGACATGGACGGTTTCGAGACGGCCAGCCACATCAAGCGGCGGGAGCGTACCCGGCACGTGCCGATCATCTTCCTGACCGCTGCCGACCGGGACGCGCAACTGGCCCTGCGCGGCTACGCGGCGGGCGCGGTGGACTACCTCACCAAGCCGTTCGACCCGTGGGTGCTGCGGGCCAAGGTCTCGGTCTTCGTCGAGCTGTGGACCAAGACCCGCCAGTTGGCGGCCCAGTCGGAGACGGTGCGTGAGCGCGACGCCCAGTGGCGGCTGCTCACCGACGCGGTGGACGAGGCCACCACCCTGCTGCGCAACGTCGACGACCCGGAGGCCCACGCCCGCGCCGTAGCCCTCCTCGAACAGGCCCGCTGGGGCACCACCCCCGACTGACCCCCACCCCACCCGCCTCACCCCACCCCTGACCTCCCGCGTTGATCATGAGGTTAGCGGCAGTTTTGAAGATCAAGATCGCCGCTAACCTCATGACCAACGCGCATCGGCGGTGGGGGTGGGGGTGGGGTGGGTGGGGTGGGGTGGGTCAGGTGGTGGTGGCGTCGTTGCGGATCATCAGGGCGCTGCGTAGGCCGGTGATGTCGAGGACGCGTAGCAGGAACTCGCCGACGTTTGTGAGGATGAGCAGGCTCTGTGCGTGGCTGGCCTTGCGGCTGAGGACGACCAGGGTGCCCAGCCCCTGCGAGTCGCAGAACGTCACGCCACCGAGATCGAGGACGATCCGGGGCGGCGGCTCGGTGAGAACCTCATTGACGACTGTCGACAGCTGGGCGGCCGTTTGCATGTCGATCTCACCGGCAAGGCGCAGCACTGCTTCGTCGCCTGTGCGGTGTACGGTGATGGACAGTTCGGCACGATCCACCGGGTCAGCCTATCGCGATCTCCGTCGCCCGGCCTGTCGAGGCGTGCCGTCCCCGTGCAGCGTGCCGGGGGTGAGCCCGGTTACCTCCGACACGGGGTGCCTGCCGATCCGCCGTCGGGCGCTGACACAATGGCCGCATCGTGACCGAGGTGTTTACCGCCGGATCCGACCGATACCCGGTCGACGCGCCGGCCTCAGCGGCCCTGTTCGACCGCGCCTGCGCCATCGTGCCGGGCGGGGTGAACTCCCCTGTGCGCGCCTTCCGGGCGGTCGGCGGCACGCCACGCTTCATGGTCCGAGGTGAGGGGCCCTGGCTCCACGACGCGGACGGTCGTCGCTATGTCGACCTGGTCTGCTCCTGGGGCCCGCTGATCCTCGGCCACGCCCACCCCGAGGTGGTCGCGGCCGTGCAGGCCGCCGCCGCGCACGGCACCAGCTTCGGTACGCCCACTCCGGGCGAGGTCGAACTGGCCGACGAGATCGTCGCGCGTACCCCTGTCGAGCAGATCCGGCTGGTCAACTCGGGTACCGAGGCGACCATGTCGGCGATCCGCCTGGCCCGTGGCTACACCGGTCGTTCGAAGATCATCAAGTTCGCCGGGTGCTATCACGGCCACGTGGACGCGCTGCTGGCCGCCGCCGGTTCCGGGGTGGCCACGCTCGGCCTGCCCGATTCGCCGGGGGTCACCGGCGCGGCGGCGAGCGAGACCATCGTGCTGCCGTACAACGACGTGACAGCCGTCGAGGCGGCCTTCGCCGCCGAGGGCCAGCACATCGCCGCGGTGATCACCGAAGCCGCGCCGGGAAACATGGGCGTGGTCGCCCCCCGGGACGGGTTCAACGCACAACTGGCCCGGATCGCGCACGCGCACGGCGCACTGCTCATCGTCGACGAGGTGATGACCGGGTTCCGGGTGTCCCGCGCCGGCTGGCACGACCTCGATCCGGTCGAGGCGGACCTGTGGACGTACGGCAAGGTCATGGGTGGTGGGCTGCCCGCCGCGGCGTTCGGCGGGCGCGCGGAGATCATGTCGCGACTGGCTCCCGCCGGCCCCGTCTACCAGGCCGGCACCCTCTCCGGGAACCCGCTCGCCTGCGCGGCCGGGCTGACCACGCTGCGGCTCGCCGATGACGCGCTGTACCGCCGGCTGGACGAGACCGCCGCCACGGTGGGCAGGCTCGCCACCGACGCGCTGGCCGCCGCCGGGGTCCCGCACCGGCTGTCGTATGCGGGCAACATGTTCTCGATCTTCTTCACCGATGCTGACGTGGTCGACTACGACAGCGCCCGCACCCAGCAGGTGCCGGCGTTCAAGGCGTTCTTCCACGCGATGCTCGCCGCCGGGGTCTACCTGCCGCCGAGCGCGTTCGAGTCCTGGTTCGTCTCGGCGGCGATCGACGACGCCGCCCTGGAGCAGGTCGCCGGTGCGCTGCCGGCGGCGGCCAACGCGGCGGCAGCGGCAGGGTCACGGGGGTAGCAATGGGCAAGACGGTGGTCCACGTGCTTCGGCACGGCGAGGTGTACAACCCGGACGGCATCCTCTACGGCCGACTGCCCGGGTTCCGCCTCAGCGAACTGGGTGTCCAGATGGCCAAGGCCGCCGCGCAGGGGCTCGCCGAACGTGAGGTCGTGCATGTGGCGGCCAGTCCGCTGGAACGCGCCCAGCAGACCGCCGAGCCGATCGCCGCCCAGTTCCGGCTGCCGGTCGGGGTGGACGAGCGGCTGATCGAGAGCGCCAACTGGTTCGAGGGCAAGAAGGTCTCGCCCGGCGACGGTTCCTTCCGCGACCCGCGTAACTGGTGGGTGCTGCGCGATCCGGTCACCCCGTCCTGGGGTGAGGCGTACCGGGCCATCGCCGAGCGGATGTTCGCCGCGCTGCACGCCGCCCGGATCGCCGCCGAGGGCCGGGAGGCCGTCCTGGTCTCGCACCAGCTGCCGATCTGGACGCTGCGCCGGTACGTGGAGCGTAAGAGGCTGTGGCACGACCCGCGTCGGCGGCAGTGCGCGCTTGCCTCGCTCACCACCTTCCACTTCGACGGTGCCAAGATCGTCGGCATCGGCTACTCCGAACCTGCCGCACACCTGGTGGCCATGTCGCCGACCGCGCGGACGGCCAAGGGAGCCTGAGATGGGTGCCGGGAGGCTGGCCGCTGGCCTGCTCGCCACCGCGACCGCCGCGGTGGTCCTGACCGGCTGCACGGCCGACGGTAGGGAGTCCGCCTGCGACAGCGCTGGTGGCATCGTCGAGTGCGCCCCGGAGCAGCGCTCCGCCGCCCCGAAGATCGCCGGTGAGCTGCTGGCCGGTGGGTCCTACGACGTGGCCGGCCAGCGGGGCCAGGTCGTGGTCGTCAACTTCTGGGGCTCCTGGTGCGCGCCGTGCCGGGCCGAGGCCGACGACCTGGAGAACACCTACCAGGCGACGAAGGACGCCGGGGTGACCTTCCTCGGCATCAACGTGCAGGACAGCCGGGACAAGGCGATCGCCTTCGAGGAGGGCCGGGTCAGCTACCCGAGCATCTTCGACCCGGGCAGTCGGCTCGCCCTCGACATGGACATCCCGCCGAACACCATCCCGGCCACTGTGGTGTTGGACCGGGAGGGCCGGATCGCCACGGTGATCCGGGCGGCGGTCCGGCAGGAGGGGCTGCAACCGATAGTCGAGCGGATCGCCGCCGAGGCACCCGCGCCGGCCGGTGAGCGCTGATGGGCGGGACCTTCGGCCAGCTCGCCGAGTCCGGTCCGTTGCTGCTGGCGTTGGGCGCGGCGGCCCTGGCCGGTCTGGTCAGCTTCCTGTCGCCGTGCGTGCTGCCGCTGATGCCCGGCTACCTGTCGTACGTCACCGGGCTGGCGGGCGCGGACCTCGAAGGCCGCCGGGACACGCCGGCAGCGGACGGGACAGCTGCCGGTGGCGGCGGTGTCGCTACGGCGGTACGGCCGGACACCCGGGTCACCCCGGCGGTGAAGGGGCGGGTGCTGGCCGGGACGCTGCTGTTCATCGCCGGCTTCACAGTCGTGTTCACCGCCACCGCGGTCCTGTTCAGCGGGTTCGGGCGGGTCTTCTTCGACCACGAGCGGACGCTGGAGATCATCGTCGGCGGGCTCATCGTCCTGCTCGGCCTGGGCTACCTCGGTGCGCTGCCCGGGTTCCAGCGTGAGTTCCGGATCAACAGGCTGCCCGCCGCCGGCCTGCTCGGCGCACCGGTGCTCGGTGCCGTGTTCGCGCTGAGCTGGGTGCCGTGCACCGGTCCCACGCTGGCCGCGGTGCTCGGCATGGCCACCACAAGTGGCCAGACGGACCGGGCTGTGGTGCTGGCGGTGGCGTACTGCCTCGGGCTGGGTCTCCCGTTCGTCGTCTTCGGGTTGGGCTTCAACCGGCTGCTCGGGGTGTTCCGCACGGTGCGTCGGCACAGCCGTTGGGTCACCCGGATCGGCGGGGCGCTGCTGATCCTGATCGGGCTGGCGCTTGTCACAGGCGGTTGGACCAACGTGGTGATCTGGTTGCAGACCACCGTCGGGGTGGGCAGTTTCGAGGTGGGCATCTGATGACCGCCGTGGACGATCGGCCGGCCAGCCCGGCCGAGGCACCCCGGCACCGCCCCAATCCGCTGCACGCCCTGCTGCGCAACTCGTGGCGGCAGCTCACCAGCATGCGTACCGCGCTGGTGCTGCTCTTCCTGCTCGCGGTCGCCGCGATCCCGGGTTCGGTGCTGCCGCAGCGCGGCGTCAACCCGGAGGACGTCCGCGACTTCTACACCGCGAACCCGGACCTGGCTCCGGTGCTCGACCGGATCGGCGCGTTCGAGGCGTTCAGCTCGGTCTGGTTCTCCGCGATCTACCTGCTGCTGTTCACCTCGTTGATCGGGTGCATCACGCCCCGGCTGCGGGACCACGTCCGGGCGCTGCGGGCGCGCCCGCCGGCCGTACCGAAGCGCTTGGAGCGGTTGCCGCAGCACGCGGTGGTGGCCGCGCCCGAGGGCGGCGTGGCGGCCGTCGCCGAGACGCT
This sequence comes from Micromonospora andamanensis, assembly GCF_016863495.1. Classification (GTDB taxonomy): domain Bacteria; phylum Actinomycetota; class Actinomycetes; order Mycobacteriales; family Micromonosporaceae; genus Micromonospora; species Micromonospora andamanensis. The sequence goes on along the minus strand of NZ_BOOZ01000006.1, from coordinate 84,613 downwards.
GCGGCGACGGCGGTGGCGGGTGGCGGTACGCGGCGACGAGGTCTCCGCTGAGAAGGGCTACCTCAAGGAGACCGGCAACCTGATCTTCCACACCTCGATGGTGCTGGTGCTTGTCGGCGTCGCGCTCGGCTCCTGGTACGGCTGGCACGGCAACCGGCTGCTCGTCGCCGGTGCGGACCAGGTCTTCTGCAACACCCGTCAGCAGTACGCCGAGGCGAAGCTCGGCCCGCGCGTCGGCGACGACCTGCCCCGGTTCTGCATGCAGTTGGACGAGTTCGACGCGCAGTTCCTGCCGAACGGCCAGGCGTCCTCGTTCAACGCGAAGGTGACAGTCGACGAGGACGGCGGCGCTCCGCGCCAGGCCGAGTTCTCGGTCAACGCACCGTTGCGCCTCGACGGCGCGAACGTCTACCTGCTGGGGCACGGCTACGCCCCGGTGATCCGGTACACCGACAGGTTCGGCGGCACCCAGACCAGCACCGTGCCGTTCCTCACCACAGGCGACATCGGGCTGACCGGTGAGGGGCTGGCCGCCTTCCCGGACGCCAACGTCGACCCGGACACCGGCGAGCGGAACCCGGATCTCCAGGTGGCCTTCTCCGGCCTGTACCTGCCGACCGCACCGCAGGAGCCGCCGTTCGTCCGCTCGGCGCATCCGACCGAGCAGAACCCACTGCTCGACCTGGTGGCGTACCGGGGGAACCTGGGGCTCGACGCCGGCATCCCCGGGTCGGTCTACCAGCTCGACCAGCGTCAGGTACGCAACGGCCGGCTCACCGAGATCGGTGCGAAGCAACTGCGGATCGGGGAATCCTGGACCCTCGACGACGGCACCACAGTCGAGTTCGTGGGCACGGAACGGTACATCGTGCTGTCGGTGCGTCACGACCCGGGCACGATGCTGCTGCTGGTCAGCTCGATCGGGCTGGTGCTGGGGCTGATGGGGTCGCTCTTCGTCAGGCGTCGGCGGGTGTTCGTCCGGCTGCTGCCGGCCGGTCCAGGTCTGCCGGCCGGTCCGGGTGACCCCGACAGTGGATCTCCGACAGGCGGTAGTAGTTTGGTCGAGGTGGCTGGTCTGCCGCGTACCGAGCATCCCGGGTTCGCCGCCGAGTTCGCCCAACTGGTCGCCGCGATCGGCGCCGGTGGACGAGTCGGCGACGCCGGCACCGACCCGGGCGCGCCGGCCCGGCCGCGGGAAGGAGCCGAGTGATGTCCGCACTCTCCGACCAGCTTGTGTCGATCGCCACGCTGGCGTACCTGCTGGCGATGATCAGTCACGCCGTGGAGTACGCCCTGGGCAACTCGCGCGCCAGGGCGGTCGCGGCACCGTCCCGTGAGCTGGTGGGCGCGGCGCTGGGCAGCGCCTCGGCCGGTGGCACGGCCGTCGGCCCGCTGGCGGACGTTCCCGACACGGCAGCCGACATTGCCACCGCCGGCACGTCGACGGACGGCGCCGGGGCCGGCGGTGCCGAGCTGGGCTCGGGGGCACCGGGTCGGGCCGAACGCACCGCGTGGCGGGCGGAGCTGGGCGGCCGGATCGCCGTCGGGCTGACCGCTGTGGCCGCCGCGCTGCATCTGGCCGCCCTGGTCACCCGTGGCCTCGCCGCCGACCGGATGCCGTGGGGCAACATGTACGAGTTCGTGCTCACGGTCTCGTTCATCGGGGTCGCCGCCTGGCTGGCGGTGCTTGTCAAGTGGCCGTACCTGCGTCGCCTCGGGCTCTTCCTGACCCTGGTGATGGTGCTGCTGGTGGCCACCGCCGAGCTGGTGCTCTACACCCCGATCGTGCCGCTGGTGCCGGCGCTCAACTCGTACTGGTTCGTCGTGCACGTGTCGACAATCGTCTTTGCGTCGGGTCTGTTCCTGCTGGGTGCGGTCCCTGCGGCGGCCTACCTGATGCGGGCCGGGTACGAGGAGGGCAGGCGCAGCTTCCCGTACACCCTGGCGAAGCGGCTGCCGGCGGCGGCCGGGCTGGAACGGCTCACCTTCGTGCTGCACGCCTTCTCGTTCCCGATCTTCACCTTCGCGGTGATCGCCGGGGCGATCTGGGCCGAGGCGGCCTGGGGGCGCCCGTGGGGCTGGGACCCGAAGGAGACCTGGGCGTTCATCTCCTGGGTGATCTACGCCGGCTACCTGCACGCCCGCGCCACGCCAAGCGTGAAACGCAACGTGGTGGCCTGGCTGGCCATCCTCGGTTTCCTGACCGTGCTGATGAACCTCTTCGGCGTGAACATCTTCTTCGAGGGCCTGCACTCCTACGGCGGCATCTGACCCGCAAGACGTATAACTACGCTTATAATAACTGTGGTTATACATCTTGCGGGATGGTGGACGTGAACTTGATCAAGCCTCCGGAGATCTTCGATCGGGACATCGAGTGGGCTGAGTTGGCCCGGTTCGCCACCGATGGACGACTCGGCGCCACCCTGGGCGTGGTCAGTGGTCGCCGTCGGCAAGGCAAGACCCTGCTGCTGTACGAGTTGGCGCGTGCCACGGGAGGCTTCTACTTCGGGGCTACCGAGGCGACGTCGACCGACTCGCTTCGGCGGCTCGGAGAGGCGCTTGGCCGGTCCACGGACAGCCCGGCTCCGGTGCACTTGGCGGACTGGTCGAGTGCTGTCGACGCGCTGTTGGCCTTGGGCCGGTCCCGGCCGGTCCCGGTGGTTATCGACGAGTTTCCCTACCTGGCTCGGGCGAGCCGCGACCTGCCGTCGGTGATTCAGCATGCGTTCACGCCGGGCCGACCCGAGCGGACCGGCTCGCATACCCGCCTTCTACTGTGCGGCTCTGCGCTGTCCTTCATGGGCGGGTTGCTGGCCGGCTCCGCGCCGCTGCGAGGGCGGGCAGGGCTCGAACTGCCTGTCGCTCCCCTCGACTATCGGGCGGCTGCGGCCTTCTGGGAGATCAGTGATCCGCTGCTCGCGGCCAAGGTGTTCGCAATCGTGGGCGGCACACCTGCCTATCGCCGGGAGTACGTCCAGGATGACGCGCCGGAAGGGCCTGACGACTTCGATGACTGGGTGGTGCGCGCCGTGCTGAATCCCGCCCGGCCGCTCTTCCGCGAGGCGCGGTATCTCCTTGCTGAGGATCCGGATCTGCGGGACTCGGCGCTCTATCACTCCGTTCTCGCGGCAGTGGCCGAAGGGAACTGCACGCGAGGCGGCATCGCCGGCTTCATCGGGCGCAAGAGCACTGACCTGCACCACCCGCTCACCGTGCTGGAGGATGCCGGCCTCCTGGTTCGGGAGCCGGACCCGCTGCGCAGCGGCCGGAGCCGCTACCGCATCAACGAGCCCTTGATCACCTTCTATCAGGCGGTCATGCGGCCGGCCTGGACAGCCTTGGAACAGCGGCGAGGCCCGGAGGTCTGGCGACGTTCCCAGCGGCGGTACGCCAGCGCGGTGCTCGGCCCGTCGTTCGAGGAGATCGTCCGGCAGTGGTCAGTGCGTTTCGCCGCTCCCGAGACATTTGGCGGCATCGTCGCCGAGGCGAGTCCCGCCGTTCTCGCCGATCCGGTCGGCCGGACAAGTCTGGAACTGGACCTCGTCGCGCTCGGCGAGCCGCCGCTCGGCGACGGGCCACGCCCGCTGCTCGCCGTCGGCGAGGTCAAGTGGGGGCGGGTGTTGGGCACGGCTGACCTGAACCGGCTCGCCCGGGCGCGCGACCTGCTCACCGCCCGCCCCGGTCTGGACGCCCAGGACACCCGGTTGCTGCTGGCCAGCGGTACGGGGTTCACCGATGACCTGTGGACGGCCAGCCGCCATCGGTCCGACGTGATCCTCGCCGACCCCACGCGTCTCTACACCGCCGACTGATGCGCGACCTGGAATGATCGCATTTCCGCCGGTACCGCAGCCCCCGTGCGTCGAGATCTTGGACATTTTCCGTTACGCGCTAACGGGAACTGTCCAAGAATTACTCGATGTACAAGCGTTGACGGTCAGCGGAGGGCTTCGCGGGAGAGGAAGTCGGCCCGGCGGATCACCTCCGGCAGGCGGTAGCGCCGGCTCAGGTCGAGCGTGATCGTGGTCGTCTGGTCGAGGCTGGTGCGGTGGCCTACCGAGACGAAGACCGGCTTGACGTCGGTCTGCGTACGCAGCACCCGACCCAGCACCTCGTCACCGTCGCGGAGTGCCGACCAGTCGCCCCGACGGGTGCCCGGCTCGTCGTACGCACCGACAAAGGGCGCCTTGGCCACCCCGAAGGTGGGCAGCCCAGTCAGTACACCCAGGTGGCAGGCGAGCCCGAACCGCCGGGGATGGGCGACTCCGTAACCGTCGCAGACCACCACCTCGGGACGACTGCCGAGCCGGCCCAGCGCCGCCAACAGGATCGGCACCTCGCGGAAGGCCAGCAGCCCCGGCACATACGGGAAGCTCACCTTGCCGGGTACCACTGCCGACTCCACTTCGACGCCGGTGGTCAGGTCGATGACCACGGCGGCGGCGACGATCCGCGGCGAATCCTTGTGGTACGACACGTCCACGCCGGCGACGAGCCTCGGTGCGACGTTGAGACAGTCATCCAGGTCGAGGCGTTGCCGTAGCTCCTGCTGGATCCGCTCAGCCGCAGCCACGGATTCCGGGGAGGTGGCCGCCCCGGCCAGTTCCTCGACCACCGCCGGCTCGTCGTCGGAGTGCGGCCGGTCGGCAGGGACGATCGTCATGAGGTGCGAGCGTACGACCAATCGCGGGGCCGCGGCGGCGGCGGTCAGTCGGTGGGGTGCGGGCGGTGAGTGCGCGGGGCGGCCCAGCCGAGGAACCGGTCGTGCAGTGCGGCGGGCTTCGGCGCGTCGTGGGGGTTGAGGCGGTACAGGTCCTCGACCGCGTCGTACAGCAGCCCGGCGAGGTAGATCGACAGGGCCACGTGACTGTCCCGGTACTCGGCGAGCAGGGCGAGCCGGGCGTTGGCGCAGGGCCACGGTGCGGCGCAGGCCCGGCACAGCCAGAGTGGCCGGAGCGCGACGTGGTTCTGCGACGTCATCTGCGTACTCCTGTCTGCCAGCCGGTTGGCGGCGGGGCCGTCCGTCGCCGACGTGCCGGACGGCCCCGCCTCGGTTGCGCCCGTCCTTTTCTGCCGGATCCGGGCGGTTCCGATGGGGACAGTCTGGTGCGCCGCCGACTACGCTCGGAAGGCATTCGATCGCCCTGTGTGCCTGGTCTGTCCCCCGGTGAGGGCGGTGAGAAACGCCTGTCGTGCTGGTGAGGAGTGGTGTGGGTGGACGAGCGGTCGCGAGTGCTCATCGAGGAACTGCGACACATGCGGGCGGCGCGCAAGGTGACGCAGGAGGATCTGGCCAGGGCGATCAACTATTCGGCCTCGACCGTGGCGATGGTGGAGACCGAGGCGCGTAAGCCGCCGCCGGACTTCTGGGAGCGGGCGGACGCGGCGCTCGACACCGGCGGCGCGTTCGTCCGGATGCTTGCCCGGTTCGGCGCGCCGCAGTGGATGCGGGAGTGGGAGGCCAACGAGCGGCAGGCCACGGTGCTGCGGTCGTTCGAGAACACGGTGGTGCCGGGTCTGCTCCAGACCTCGGCGTACGCCCGCGCGCTGTTCCGCAGCGTCGGACTCTACGACGAGGCGGAGGTGGAACGGCGGGTGGAGGCACGGTTGGCCCGGCAGGCGGTGCTCACCGGCGAGCGACCGCCGCAGCTCGTCACGGTGCTCGACGAGCACGTGCTGCGCCGGCCGGTGGGCGGGCCGGTGGTGATGCGCGAGCAACTGCGGCGGCTGGTGAAGCTGGCCACCGAGCATCCCCGGGTACGGCTGCACGTGGTGCCCGCCTCGGTGGGCGCGTATCCGGGTGTCGCCGGTGCCTTCGTGCTGGCTACCCTTCCCGGTGGGGAGGATGTGGCCTATCTGGACGATCAGCTCAAGGGGCAGGTGATCGACCACACCGAGGACGTGTTGGCGATCCGGGCCTCCTGGGAGGCGATCCAGGGTGAGGCGTTGCCGCCCCGCCAGTCGATCGAGTTGGTGACGGAGGTGGCGGAGTCATGGCGGAGCTGACCGGTGCCCGGTGGCGCACAAGCAGCCGGAGCAGCACCAACGGCGGCAACTGCGTCGAGGTGGCCGACAACCTGCCCGGCCTGGTCGCGGTGCGGGACAGCAAGGACCGCGACGGCGCGGTGCTGACCTTCGGCCCGGCGGCCTGGCGGGCCTTTCTGGAGGTGCTCCCGGTCAGCCGGTGAACCAGCCGGGGATGTCGAGGCGGAACCAGTTGGCGGGGGTGACGGCCCGCAGGTCGTCCTCGATGGCCGCGACCCGTTCCGCGCCGAGCGTCTCCGTCCAGCGTTGCCGCAGCTCGTCGAAGATGACAGCCGACCGGCGTAGCCCGTCGAGCCCGTGCGGGGTCAGCCGGACCAGCTTGCGGCGGGCGTCGCGGCTGTCGTCGGCGCGTTCCAGGTAGCCGAGGGCGACCAGCCGGTCGACTGTCTTGCCGGCGGCCTGCTTGGAGACGCCCAGCCGGTTGCCCAGCTCGGAGGCGGTGGTGCCGTCGGCACCGACGGCCTGGAGCACGAAGCCGTGCAGCGGGCGCAGCTCCGCGTGACCCTGCCGGGCCAGCTCGGCGTGCAGGTCGTCGATGAGCGTCCGGAAACCGGCAAGCAACAGCAGCGGCAGTACGAAGCCGGGCCGCTGCGGTTCAGGTGTTGGCAATTTCGACAACCTGGTTTACGGTTTGGTCAACCACGTTGACTAACCTACGACAAGGGGCGCCGCCATGTCCACGCACGTCTTCCCCGCCCACACCATCGACACCGCGCCGCAGGCCGCCCGGGCCACCATGGACGGCGTACGCCGCAAGCTCGGCCACCTGCCCGGCGCGGTCGGCCTGATGGCCGAGTCCCCCGAACTGCTCAACGGCTTCCTGACCGCGAACGCCAACTTCGAGAACTGCGGACTGGACCCGATCCAGCGGGAGGTCGTGGTGCTCACTGTCGCCGGCCGGAACGAATGCCACCTCTGCGTCGCCATGCACACCGCCACCCTCGTCCGGTACGGCGCTGCCGCCGAGCTGATCGACGCGCTGCGCGCCGGCACCGACCTGCCCGACGCGCGGCTTGAGGCGTTGCGGCGCTTCACCCTGGCCGTGCTCGACAACCGGGGCGCGGTGCCCGATGAGGAGCTGGCCGCCTTCCTGGCCGCCGGCCACCAGCCCCGGCACGCCCTGGACGTGGTGCTCGGCGTCGGCACGTACACCATCTCCACGTTTGCCAACCGGCTCACCCGGGCGCCGATCGACCCGCCCCTGGCCGGGTACGCCTGGCAGCCGGCCGCCTGACCGGGGCGGGACCTGTCGTCACACCGGTTCGTCGCGGTCGCGCACTTCGTTGCGGACCATGGCGGGGACGTTCAGCCGGTCGTCCGCGTACAGCAGGCGTAGCTCGTCGGCGTGCTCGTCGGGCTCGCGGGTGAGTCGGGCCAGCTCGTCGAAGAACGCTGCCCGCTCATCGTCGATCTTCTCGAAGGGGGCGGGCATCGCGCCCCAGGCGTCCCACGGCAGCAGCTCCACCCCGTGCAGCGCGGCGGCGTCACGCATCAGGTTGCTGGCGATCCACCACCAGCCACCCTCGTTGACCACGCTCAGCCCGAAGGTGTCCGGGTCGGCCTCTCCGGCGCGGCAGCGGGCCCACGCCTCACCGGCGACCAGGAACCGGTCCCGGGGCACGTCTGTGGTGTCGAAGTCGATGCCGAACAGCTCACGCTGGCGCTCGTCGAGCTGGGCGTCGACCATGATCCAGCGGAGTTGCTCGGGGCTCCAGTACTCCGCGACCCAGTGGTCCTCGTACCGGCCGTCGATGAAGTAGTCGCCGAACCCACACCGGGCCCGGGCCGGCACGCCCCGGGCTCGCAGCGCCGTGACCAGCAGCAGCGAGTAGTGCCGGCAGTTGCCGGCCACCCGCTGGTCGGGAGGGCGGGGGACGGTCAGTGGCTGGCCGCCCGGAGTGTCGGCGATGCGGGCGAGAATCGCGTCGGCGGGTCGCAGGTGCACTGTCTGCCGCTCGTCGTCGGTCAACGTGACCTCGTACGCCTCGGCGATGTGCTCGTGGATCAGCAGCCCCTGGATCGTCCGGGCGATCCCCGCCGGGTCCGACGGCAGCGCGTCGAGCAGCGGGGCCGACGAGCCGGCGGAGGTCAGCCGGCCCGGCCGGGCGTACCGGGAGAGGTTCGTCCGGTCTAGGTTCATCTGTCACTCCTCGGAAAGAATGCGGCGCGGAGATCCCGGCTGTGGCACCGACGTGGTGTCGGGGCCCGTCCTGGCGGTAGCGAGCATCGCAGGATTTGCCGGAGCGCGGTGTCCCCTGCGATCCGTTTGCGCTCTCAGCTCGACAGGCTCGAACCCGGTCAGGTCCCGGTGTGGCCACGCGACGAGCCGGGTGCCCCGCGGGTGGGGCGCGCCACAGGGCGTACGGCCACCCGGCGTGGGCAGGACCGCAGGGCGTAGGACAGACTTGCGGGCATGGCGGCTCGTGGCTTCCCGTACACCGATTTGAAGGATTTTCTCGCGGCGCTGGAGCGCGAGGGCGAACTGCGGCGCGTAGGCGTCCCGGTCGACCCGACGCTGGAGATCAGCGAAATCGTCACCCGGACGGTGCGGGCCGACGGGCCGGCGCTGCTGTTCGAGCAGCCCACCCGGGGTGAGATGCCGCTGGCGATCAACCTGTTCGGCACCGAGAAGCGCACCGCGATGGCGCTCGGTGTCGAGTCGCTGGACGAGATCGGCAACCGGATCGGCGAGATGCTCAAGCCGGAGCTGCCTGTCGGCTTCTCCGGCATGATGGGCGGCCTCGGCAAGGTCATGCAGCTCAAGTCGATGCCGCCGAAGAAGGTCAAGACCGCGCCCTGCCAGCAGGTGGTCTACCGGGGTGACGACGTCGACCTCAACCGGCTGCCCGGGCTCCAGGTCTGGCCGGGTGACGGTGGGATCTTCCACAACTTCGGGTTGACCCACACCAAGCACCCGGAGACCGGCAAGCGGAACCTTGGCCTCTACCGGCTCCAGCAGCACAGCCACAACACCCTCGGGATGCACTGGCAGATCCACAAGAACTCGACGGCACACCACGCCGTCGCCGAGCGGCTCGGCCAGCGGCTGCCGGTCGCCATCGCCATCGGCTGCGACCCGGTGGTCAGCTACGCGTCGAGCGCGCCGCTCCCCGCCGACATCGACGAGTACCTGTTCGCCGGCTTCCTGCGCGGCGAACGGGTGGAGATGGTCGACTGCCTCACCGTGCCGTTGCAGGTGCCGGCGCACGCCCAGGTGGTGCTGGAGGGTTACCTGGAGCCGGGTGAGCGGCTGCCGGAGGGGCCGTTCGGCGACCACACCGGCTTCTACACGCCCGTCGAGCCGTTCCCGGTGCTGCACGTCGAGGCGATGACCATGCAGCGAAACCCGGTCTACCACTCGATCGTCACCTCGAAGCCGCCGCAGGAGGACCACGGCCTCGGCAAGGCCACCGAGCGGATCTTCGCGCCGCTGCTGCGCTTCCTGATTCCGGACATCGTCGACTACGACCTGCCGGCCGCTGGCGTCTTCCACAACTGCGCGATCGTGTCGATCCGCAAGCGCTACCCGAAGCACGCCCAGAAGGTGATGAACGCGATCTGGGGCGCGCACATGATGTCGCTTACCAAGCTGATCGTGATCGTGGACGAGGACTGCGACGTGCACGACTACCGCGAGGTCGCCTTCCGCGCGTTCGGCAACGTCGACTACGCCCGTGACCTGCTGCTCACCGAGGGCCCGGTGGACCATCTGGACCACTCGTCGTACCAGCAGTTCTGGGGCGGCAAGGCCGGCATCGACGCCACCCGCAAGCTCCCCGAGGAGGGCTACCACCGCGGCTGGCCCGAGGAGATGACCATGGCCCCCGAGGTGGTCTCCCTCGTCGACAAGCGCTGGAAGGAATACGGCATCTGATGCCCACCACCACCGCCGTGCAGCCGGCCGAGCGCCCCGGGCGCGTGAAGTCCTTCCTCAAGCTCGTGGCGATTGAGCACTCGGTGTTCGCGTTGCCGTTCGCGTACCTGTCGGCGTTGGTTGCGATGTGGGTGGACGGGGGGCGGGTTCGGTGGGTTGACCTGCTGCTGATCACTGTGGCGATGGTGGGGGCGCGGACGTTCGCGATGGCGGCGAACCGGATCCTGGACCGCCGGATCGACGCGCGGAATCCGCGTACCGCCAACCGGGAGTTGGTGACCGGGGCGGTGAGCCTGCGGACGGCCTGGACCGGCGCGGGCGTCGCCCTGGCGGTCTTCCTGGCCGCCGCCGCCCTGCTCAACCCGCTCTGCCTGGTGCTCGCGCCGCTGGCCGTGGTGCCGCTTGTGGTCTACCCGTACGGCAAGCGGTTCACCAACTGGCCGCACGCCATCCTGGCCGTCGCGCAGATGGTCGGCCCGGTCGGCGCCTGGCTCGCGGTCACCGGCACCTTCGCCGGCTCCGGGCCGGCCTGGCTGCTCGGCGCGGCCGTCGGATTGTGGATCGGCGGCTTCGACCTGATCTACGCCTGCCAGGACGCCGAGGTGGACCGGGAGATCGGCGTGCACAGCGTGCCGGCCCGGTACGGGGTGCGCTTCGCGCTGCACGCCTCCACCGTGGCGCACGTGGTCACCTTCGCGCTGTTCGGCTGGTTCGGCGTGCTCGTCGGCTTCGGCTGGCTCTGGTGGATCGGGCTGGCCCTCACCGCCGTCGCCTTCGGCTACCAGCACCTGGTGGTCACGCCTACCGACCTGAGCCGGGTCAACCGGGCGTTCTTCACCGCCAACGGCTTCGTCGGCATCGCATTGTTCGCCTTCGCCCTGCTCGACCTGGTCGTCCGGCTCGGCCTGCGTCCCTGATCACCTGCCCGACACGGCGTACCGGGCGCTCTCCATGGTCCAGTCGATGGTGCCGCGAACGGCCCGGGCCACCCCGTCGAGGTGGGCGGTGACCGCCGGATCCAGCGCCGGACCGAACGAGGGCACGGTGGCCCGCAGGCTGACGAACCGGCGCATCGACTCGTGCCAGCGCTCGGCGGCCAGGTCCACGGCGGTGGGCACCGGCACGTGATGCGCGGTGGCCAGCGCCAGCACCAGGTTGTGCCCGCCGGAGCTGGCCGCGTCCCGGTCCAGCGAGGCGATGTCGTTGTACCAGGAGAGCAGGTCGTTGCCGATGTCGCGGAGCTGGCCCAGCCGTGGGTGGTGGTAGACCGCATCGGGCAGCGGCCGACCGCTGACGAACTCCACGAGCGGATACGACACGTACGCCGCCGAGGTGGCCCGGCGCAGCTCGACGTACTCCTCGACGCCGGGCACGTGCCCGGTCGCCTTGTTGACCGCCTCCTGCCAGGTGCCGTCGAGGTGATGGGCTACCGCGTCGGCGAAGCGCAGCCGCCAACGGGCCGGCATCCGCCGGTGCGGTTCGCGCCAGGCGCTGACCAGCAGCCGGCGTAGCGGACCGGCCAGCCCCGGGTGCCGCAGCCGGACACCGCCGCGCAGCAGCGCGACAGCCGCGTCGCGCAGCGCCCGGATCTCGTCCAGGCCGGTCCGGTCGGGCCCGTCGCAGGCATCGTCGACCAGGAAGAACCAGGTGAACAGCGCGGTCAGGATGCGTAGGTCGGCCTCGCTGGCGTCGGGGTAGAGCCGCCCCGCGTACCTGGCGAAACCGGCACTCCCCAGCAGCTCGCGCGTCGGCGCGTCCAACGGCAGCTCCGCCACCAGCCATTTCTGAACATCGTCGGCGTACGGAGAGAGCTGCGACGGGATGGGGCAGGCGGCACGCAGGGACGTCAGGATGCTGTGGAGGTGACCGGCCGACGACAGAATGATCCCCACATCCTTCCGGCCGGCCCCCACTGTGCTTTCGTCCCGGGCAGCATGCCAGCTCCCGGTGACCCCCGCTGGCCCGCCGGGCATCGGTGGCGTAACGGCCCAGCCTGCGGCGATCATGGGCACCTCGGACACGCTTTCCGGGGTGCCCGACCGGTGCCGACGGTGACCAGGCACCCTGATGGGATGCGTGAACCATGGGTGGTCGGGGTGTCAGGTGCTTCCGGCACGCCGTACGCGGCGGCAGTCGTACGCGGGTTGCTCGACGCCGGACAGCCGGTGGACCTGATCGTCTCCCGCGCGGCCCGGCTCACCGTCCTCGACGAGACCGGACGGCCGTTCCGGGACGCTCACTGGGCCGAAGACCTGGCCACCTGGCTCGGCCGGGACGTCGCCACAGCCGACCTGCGCCACTGGCCCGCAGGTGATCTCGCCGCCGGACCGAGCAGCGGCTCCTATCCGGTACGCGGGATGGTGGTGGTGCCCGCCAGCACGGCGGCCTGCGCCGGCATCGCCATCGGCCTGTCCAAGGACCTGTTGCAGCGGGCCGCCGAGGTGAACCTGAAGGAACGCCGGCGGGTGGTCATGGTGCCCCGCGAGACCCCGGTGACCCGCAGCCACCTGGAACACCTGATCGCGCTGCATGACGCCGGAGCTGTGGTGCTGCCGGCCAGTCCCGGCTTCTACGGTGCGGGTGCCGCCGCCTCCGCCGCCCAACTTGTGGACTTCGTGGCGGGCAAGGTGCTCGACGCCCTCGACGTGCCGCACACCCTGTTCAAGCGGTGGGCCGGAAAGTTGAACGCGGACCGGACCTGACGGCCGGCCCGCGTCCCGACCCGCACTTCAGTACATGCCGGCATTAGCCGGTCCCGCAGGGCCGGTCGAAGCAGTCGGGCCCGCATTACGCGGTCTACCCATCTCGTCCGCCTCGTCCAGCATGCCCTCCCCTTCAAGCAGGGCCCGCACCTCGGATTCCCGAAACCGGCGATGCCCTCCTGGAGTCCGGATGCTCCCGATCCGGCCCGCCGCCGCCCATCGCGTCACGGTTTTCGGGTCCACCCGAAACAGTGCGGCGACTTCACCCGGTGTCAGCAGGCGATCTCCAGTGTCCACAGCCCCCTCCTCGCGTCGACGAAGCCCCCGGCTGAACACACTGCCCCCGGCCGGTGCGAGCCCAGAGCCGTCATGAGGGACGTATGGCAATTACAGCACCAGCGACCTGGCGTGTCCGCCAAACGCGAAAAACGCACTGAGTGGGAAGTTAGTAAATGGTACCGGTGTCGCGCCCTCCGAACCCCGGGTATGCGAACTGTCACCCGCTGCCAGGTCAAACGGATACCGGAGTCCGGGTGTCACGCCCTGCCGACTACTGTCACAGTCCGTGGACGCCATCGACCTCAACCTCGTGGACCTGCTCCGCGGCAACGCCCGCCTGTCGTACGCCGAGCTGGCCCGGCAGGTCGGCCTTTCCGCTCCGGCAGTGCACGAAAGGGTCGGCAAGCTGGAGTCCGGAGGCGTCATCCGGGCGTACCGCGCCGAGGTCGAGCCGGAGACCATCGGACTGGGTGTGACAGCTCTGATCGGCATCGTGGAGGACTCCGGGGCGGACACCGACGACGTGCTGGAGGCGTTCCGGGTCATGCCCGAGATCGAATCCTGCTACTTCATGGCCGGCGTCGAATCCTTCCTGCTCAAGGCCCGGGTGGGCACCATCGCCGAGCTGGAGCAGCTGATCGTACGGCTGAACCGGACACCAGGGGTCGCCTCCACCCGTACCGGCATCGCCCTGTCGACCAAGTGGGAGAACCGCCCACAGTCGGTAGCTCCGCCGACGGCCTGAGCCGCAGTGTCGCCTGTCGGCTTGCTAGGTTGCCGGCGTGACTCATCTCGACAGGTGCGACGAGGCCAGCCGGCGGTGGGTGACCGAGGCGATCGCGGCTGTCGAGGCGGACGCGAACCGGTCCGCCGACACCCACCTGCTGCCCTTCCCGCTGCCCCGGCAGTGGGGGATCGACCTCTACCTCAAGGACGAGTCGGTCCACCCGACCGGGTCGTTGAAGCACCGGCTGGCCCGCTCGCTGTTCCTGTACGGGCTCTGCAACGGCTGGATCGGGCCGGGTACCACGATCATCGAGGCGTCGTCGGGCTCCACGGCTGTCTCCGAGGCGTACTTCGCCCGGATGCTGGGGTTGCCCTTCATCGCGGTGATGCCGGCCTCCACCTCGCCAGAGAAGATCGCCCAAATCGAGTTCCAGGGCGGCCGGTGCCATCTCGTGCAGGACCCGGCGAAGGTGGTCATCGAGGCGCGCTGGCTCGCCGAGGACTCCGGCGGGCACTACATGGACCAGTTCACCTACGCGGAGCGGGCCACCGACTGGCGCGGCAACAACAACATCGCCGAGTCGATCTACGCGCAGCTCGCCCTGGAACGGCATCCGATACCGGCCTGGGTCGTGGTCGGTGCGGGGACCGGCGGCACCAGCGCCACCATCGGCAGGTACGCCCGCTACCGGCGGCTGCCCACGAAGCTCTGCGTGGTCGATCCGGAGAACTCCGCGTTCTACCCCGCCTGGCAGGCGGCCGACTGGTCGGTACGGACCGGCCGGGGCTCCCGGATCGAGGGAATCGGCCGCCCGACCGTCGAGGCGTCGTTCCTGCCCTCGGTGGTGGACCGGATGGTGCAGGTGCCCGACGCGGCCTCGCTGGCGGCCATGCGGGCCGCCTCGACGGTGCTGGGCCGGCGGGTGGGCGGCTCGACCGGCACCAACCTGTGGGGTGCCTTCGGGCTGATCGCCGAACTGCTCGCCGCCGGCCGGACCGGCTCGGTGGTCACCCTGATCTGCGACGCGGGCGACAGGTACGCCGACACCTACTACGCCGACGAGTGGGTGGCCGGGCAGGGCCTCGACCTGGCGCCGCACCTGGCCACCATCGAACGCTTCCTCACCGACGGCTCCTGGCCGACCTGAGCGCCCGGACGGACGGTCAGCGGGTGGCCGCGCGCTCGGCCAGCCCCGGGTAGCGCCTGACGTAGCCGTCGGCGTCCACCTCGACCTCGGCGCTGAACCCGCCGCTGGCGTACCGGAACCGGTTCGGACCCAGCCCGGTGTAGACCTGCTCGGTGGGCAGCACCGTCAGGCTGGGCAGCAACACCCAGGCCACGCTGATCCGGTGCGCGGTGTCGGGCGGTGCGGTGCGCAGGCCGAGCCGGCGCAGCGGCAGGGTGTTGAACAGCGGCGAGCCGCCCAGATCCACGTCCAGGGCGTCGGCCAGCCGGTCCTGGTCCTCCACCCCGGGCAGCCCGGCCGGGGCGTGCCCGGCGGCGGTCAGGACCGCGTCGAGGTCACCCTGCTCCGCGGCGGTCACCCGCCACCGCTGCGTCGCCCGTTCGAGTCGTACGCTGCGCCGCCACCCGGCTCCCTCGACCTCCACCTCCAGGCGGACACTCGACCAGTCGGTGTCGGTGGTCACCTGGTAGCGACACGTGTAGGGAACCGGGTCGACGGCCAACTGCGTGCCCTGTGCGGTCAGGCCGTGGCCATCGTCGACCACTGCGTGCTCGGCACCGGCGGTGTCCGTACGGGTCCACAGCAACGACTTCGGCGTGGTCGGCATGAGCCGGACGTTACGCCACCCGGCTGAGCCGGGCAGCGTATGCGCCGAAGACCAGCAGGGCGAGCGGCGTGCGCCGGTCAGTAACTGCGGGCCCGGGGACGGCCGCCCGTGCCACGCCGGTCGTCGCGTGGCCTGTCGTTGGTGCCCCAACCCTCCGACCGGCCGCCCCGCTCGCCGCCGAAGCGGCGCTCGCCGCGCGGGTGCTCGTGGTAACGGCGGTCGCCCGGTGCCTGCTCCGTGAAGCGGCGTTCGCCCCGCTGACCGTGGTCGGCGTAGCGACGTTCGCCGGTGGGCCGGTCACCGAAGCGGCGCGGGCCGCCCGGCCGGCTGCTGCGGCGGGGCTCCTCCGGCTCTTCACGCACCGGTACGCCGCTCGGCTCCCGCGCGCCGGTCAGCTCAGCCAGCACCGGATCACCGACACGCACCCGGGACTGGGCCGGCTCCACGCCGGCCTTCTCCAGCATCGCCAGGGTGGTGCGGCGCTGCTTCGGCAGCACCAGAGTGGCCACCGCGCCCGCCTCACCGGCCCGGGCGGTACGACCTGCGCGGTGCAGGTAGTCCTTCGGGTCCTTCGGCGGGTCGACGTGCAGCACCAGCGAGACCCCGTCGACGTGGATGCCCCGCGCCGCGACGTCCGTGGCGACCAGGACGTTCGTCCGTCCCTCCTTGAACTCCGCGAGCGTGCGGGTACGCATCCGCTGGGTCTTGCCCCCGTGCAGCCCTCCGGCCCGTACGCCGACGGCGGCGAGCTGCGTGACCAGCCGGTCCACACCCAACTGGGTACGGGCGAACACGATGGTCCGGCCCGCCCGGGCGGCGATCGACGCGGTCACCGGGAACTTCTCCTGCGGCGGGATGAGGAGCAGGTGGTGATCCATCGTGGACACGGCGGCTGTCGCCGGCGCGGTCGAGTGGGTGACCGGGTCGGTCATGAAGCGCCGCACCAGCGCGTCGACGTCGCCGTCCAGAGTGGCCGAGAAGAGCAGTCGCTGCGCGTTCGCGGGCGTCTTCGCCAGCAGCTCGGTGACCTCGGGCAGGAAGCCCATGTCGGCCATCTGGTCGGCCTCGTCGAGGACTGTGATCTCGACGTCGTCGAGCTGGCAGACACCCCTGTCGATCAGGTCGGCGAGCCGGCCCGGGGTGGCCACCACCACCTCGACACCGCGCCGCAGGGCATCGATCTGCCTGTCGTACGGAACGCCGCCGACAGCGGTCTTGAGGAACACGCCGACGGCCTTGCCCAGCGGCAGGAGCGCGTCGTTGACCTGCATGGCCAGTTCCCGGGTGGGCACCAGGACCAGCGCCCGTGGGTGCCGGGGCCGGGCCCGGCCGGCGGCGGCGACCCGGGTCAGCAGCGGCAACCCGAACGCGAGGGTCTTACCGGAGCCGGTCTGCCCACGGCCGAGCACGTCGCGCCCGGCGAGCGCGTCCGGCACGGTGGCCTGTTGGATCTCGAACGGGGTGGTGATGCCCTGCCGGTCGAGCGCCCGGACAAGTGGCCGGGGAAGCCCGAGCGAGTCGAAGGTGACAGGGGCGTCGGGGGTGGTCGTGCCGGCCGGCTGCGGCGCGGCGGAGAGGTCGGCGGAGAACGGGGGCATGCCGAGGTCAGCGGAGGTGGTCAACAAATGCCTTTCGAGCGGGGCGCATCTTCGCGATGTCCCGCTGCGGCCGTGGCCGCCGGATCTTCCGCAAGAACGCCCATGGGCGCGTGGTCACGCGCCAGGTCAGTGATCACCGACCAGTGTACGGCGAACGCGGCGTGCCCACCCGCGCCGGAGTCGGGTAGTGGGCGGACTCACCAACGATCCGTCACCCTCGGTCACCCGGACAGGCCACCGCCCACGCCCGCCAACGCATTGTTCGCGAAGAGCACCACCAGGACGCTGATCCCCACAAGCACGCCCAGCGCGACCGCCATCAGGATCACCACGCGGAGCGTGCTGCTGGACCGTTCGGCAGCCGTGTCCGCCCAGCCCTGGGCCAGGATGTGCCCGGTCAACGAGCCTGAGGTCTCCTGTTCCCCGGTAGGGAAGGCCACAGTCGCCGAACTCTCCACCCCGGCGTAGTACGCACTCAGGTCGGAACCTCCCGGACGGTGCCCCGGCGACGCCTCGGCCGGACGCTGTGCCCGTTCCGCCGGGCCGGGTACCCGGGCACCCGGTACCGGATCGGGTGTGGCCGTCCCGACCCGCGTATCGGCGTCGGGCGTGTTGCTCGAGGTACGGGTGGTGGCCGGCCCACCGCCCGACGTGCTGACCGCCGCGAACGACCCGGCTGAGCCCGGACGCAGTCCCGGCCGGGACGAGGGCCGGGGTACCGCCCCCGGTGAGCTGACAACCGGCTCGTCCCGGCGGCCTGCGGGGTTTGTCGGCGGTGGCCAGACCGGCAGCGCCGGTGCCGGCACGACCGGAGCGGCTTCGGTGCTCCCGGCGGCGTGGGTCGGGGGCTGGCCGCCGGAGCCGGCCCCGGCGGGTACGACCCGGGCGTCAGCGGCGTCGGACAACGCGGCGTGGATGGTGCCGACGCCGCCGGGAAGGTCGGGCGGGACGGTCCGGGAGGTAGTGGCGGCGGACGGCGCGGCGTGGGTGGTGCCGGTGGTCGCCGGTGGCGGCGGAAACGGCGGTGCCGGCATCGGACCTGGTGGCGGCGGTGGTGCCGGCACGGGGGGTCCGGGAGGCGGCGTCGGTGGGCCAGGCGGCACGGGCCGGGGGCCGGGTGGCGGAGCCGGAGCCGGTCCCGGCGGGTACGGCCCGGGCGGGCTCGGCGCGGGCGGGCTCGGTGCGGGAGGTGCGGGCGACGGTGGTACGGGCACCGGTGCCGGCGAGGGCTCCGGGGCGGGTGGTGTCGGGGGTTCGGCCGGCTCGGGTGGACGCGCGGGCTCCGGTGGCTTGACCGGCTCCGGCTCCACCGGCGCGGACCGGTAGACACCTGCCGGCTTTCCGCCGCTGCCGGCGGACTGCGCCTCGTCCACGCTCACCCGGCTGAGTCCGGGTACCCGGACGCTGGCCCGTACCGGTTTCGGCGTTCCCGGCTCCCGGCTCGGCTGCGCCGGTTCCCGCTGACCGGGCACACCGGCCGTACCGGTCACCACGGCGGCTCCGGTGGACGCGACACCTTCGCTCGCGCCCGCCGTCGGCGGCGAGTCGGGCTCCGCCCCGGTGGTGGCCGTGGTGCGGTACGTGGTGCCCCCTGCGGAACTGGGTAGTCCGGCGCCGGCCGGCGGCTGGCCGGAAGCGACACCACCGGGTGTCGTCACTCGGGCGACACCTGCCCGCCCTCGGGCCGGTACCGCCGCTGACCGGTCGGCGTCGGCCGCCGGAGCGTCGGCCTGCGACGACGGGGCGGTGGCGGACGCCGGCGCGGGCGACGAGGGCGGCGCGGGTGACGACGAGGCGGAGAGCGACGAGGTATCGGCAGATCCGGGGGCTGCCTCACCGGCTGCCGGGGCTGAGGCGTTGCCGGTGGGGGGTTCCGGCTCGGCGGTGGCGGTGGGTGCAGGGGCCGGGCCCACCGGCCCCGCCGGAACGTCGTGCTCCGTCATCGTCGCCTCCGCGCCACGCTCGCAACCGGACCCGTACCGCCGGACCGGGAGTGCCTGAGAGACACCGTGCCACATTCCACCCGCGCGGCACACCTGGAGCGCCCACAGCGTCCCAGGTGTCACCGACCCCCGGCAGGCCGAAGATCGACTTACGCTGATGCCCGGTGTGGTCGTGACGCCGTGGTCGTCAGCGTCCGCTCGGGGCGGACGGGGTGGCTGAGGCGTCGTCCTCTGTTGCCGCGCTGCTGGCCGACGAGGTCGGCTCGGGGGTGCCGGCGGCAGTCGTCGGAGTGAAGCTGCTGGCCCCGAGTGTCGGCGGGGTGGTTGACGAGGGGGTCGCCGGCGGAGTGGTGGTGCCCGGCGGGGTCGCCGACGGCGACGTGCTGCCCGACGTGGTGGGTGTGGGAGTCGGTGTCGTACTGCCCGACGGCGTGGGGGTCGGCTTCGGCGTCGTGGTCGTGGTCGGGGTCGGCTTCGGCGTCTTGGTGGGCGTCGGCTTCGGGGTCGGCTTCGGCGTCGGCTTGGGGGTGGGCGGCTGCGTCGGGGTGGGCGAGGTCGTCGGTGCCGGAACCGCGCCCACCACCCGGGTCGCCGCGTAGAGCCGGGACCAGCGGACCGTGGAAATCTTCACCACGTCGCCTGTGGTCGGCGCGTGGATCATCTTGCCGCCGCCGATGTACATCCCCACGTGGTGGATGCTCTGCCAGCTGCTGCCGGAGGCGAAGAAGACCAGGTCGCCGGGGAGAAGCGCGGTGCGGGGCACCGTCCGCGAGCTGGTCGCGCGGTACTGGTCCCGGGAGACCCGGGGCAGCTGCCGGTAACCCGCCGACCGGTACGCCGCCCACATCAGGCCAGAGCAGTCGAACGAGTTCGGCCCCTCGGCCGCCCAGACGTACGGGTCGCCGAGCTGCTTGCGGGCGTACGCGACGGCGGCCAGGGCCGTGGGGTGGGCGACCAGCCCACCGGCCGACTGGTCCACGTAGTCGGCGCCGAGCTGCTGTTCGGCGGCCTCCTGCTGGCGGGCCAACTCGACAAGTTGCGCGGAGTTCTCGTCGCGCAGCTTGATCAGTTTGGCCTCGGCGTCGCGCAGCGCCTGCCGGGTGGCGGTGTACTGCTGCTCGACGCCCTGAAGGCGGGACTGGGCGGCGGTGTGGGCCTGCGTCGCCGCCTGCTCGTCGGCCCGGGCGCGGGTCAGCTCACCGGTGGCCGGAGCGGTGGCGTGCTCGACCTTCTCTCCCCGGTTCGCCCGGCTGAGCAGATCCAGGTCACGGAGGTCGGTGGCGAAGCCGCCGGGTGGCAGCGCGGCGGCGGCCTTGATCGCCTCGGCGGCGGCCTGGTCGGCGCGCTGCTGCGCCTGCTGGACCGCCCCCCGGGCGAACTCCAGATCGCGCTCGGCGGTGACGAACTGGGTCTGCACCTCGTTGCGCTGCTGTTCGAGTTCGAGCAGTCGGGTGCCCAGCTCGGCGACGCGGGCCTCGGCGGCGTTGATCTGGGTTTCCAGCGCGCTGGCGCCCGGGGTGCCGAGCGTCGGCGGCACCAGGCCGGGGTTGGTGCCGGCGGGCGCGCCGGGCAGCTGAATCGGGCCGGTGACGACCGGACGGGATCCGGTGTCGGGCACCGTGACGGGGATGCCCGGCTCGGCGTAGGCCGGTGCGGCGAGGACCGTGCTGGCGACCGCGGCGAGCAGAGCGGACCAGAGCGCCGGCCGTAGCACCGGTGAGACCACCGGACCTCGTCGTCGCTGCCGTCCGTCCGCGCTGTCGATCATTCCGCTCCCCGTCCGGCGTTGCTCTGCCACACCCGGTCGGCGCGGCGGTTCGGGACGCTACCAGTGTGTGTCGTGCCCCACCCTGTCTTACCTCACGCGGTGCACTGATGTCGATGTCTGGCCGCATAACGGGAGGCTGAGAGTCTGCTGCCGACGACCACTGTGTGAGTTGCCAGCGCGGCCGACGTAGGCTCGGGTGGCGGCCGTGCTCCGGTCGCGACCGCAGGTGGAAGGGGACGGGGCTTTCGATGGACGCCGGACTCAAGCGCGAGCTCGAA
The DNA here is from genome assembly GCF_016863495.1 of Micromonospora andamanensis. Lineage (GTDB taxonomy): Bacteria > Actinomycetota > Actinomycetes > Mycobacteriales > Micromonosporaceae > Micromonospora > Micromonospora andamanensis. Next base: position 63,603 of record NZ_BOOZ01000006.1, on the reverse strand, counting down.
GCGAAGGTGTACGCGGGGGAGCGGCTGACTCGTGAGGACGGGATCGCCCTCTACTCCAGCGACGACCTCACCTGGTTGGGACGGCTGGCCCACCACAAGCGCACCGAGATGAACGGTGACCGGGTGATGTTCAACGTCAACCGGCACCTGAACCTGACAAACGTCTGCAGCGCGAGCTGCGCGTACTGCTCCTTCCAGCGCAAGCCGGGTGAGAAGGACGCGTACACGATGCGCATCGACGAGGCGGTCCGCAAGGCCAAGGAGATGGAGGACGAGCAGCTCACCGAACTGCACATCGTCAACGGCCTGCACCCGACGCTGCCCTGGCGCTACTACCCCAAGGTGCTGCGCGAGCTGAAGGCCGCGCTGCCGAAGGTCAAGCTCAAGGCGTTCACCGCGACCGAGGTCCAGTGGTTCGAGAAGATCAGCGGCCTCGGCGCCGACGAGATCCTCGACGAGCTGATGGACGCCGGCCTGGAGTCGCTCACCGGTGGCGGTGCGGAGATCTTCGACTGGGAGGTCCGCAAGCACATCGTCGACCACGCCTGCCACTGGGAGGACTGGTCGCGGATCCACCGGCTGGCGCACAGCAAGGGCATGAAGACCCCGTCGACGATGCTCTACGGCCACATCGAGGAGCCCCGGCACCGGGTCGACCACGTACTGCGGCTGCGCGAGTTGCAGGACGAGACAGGTGGCTTCCTGGTCTTCATTCCGCTGCGCTACCAGCACGACTTCGTCGACTCGGCGGACGGCAAGATCCGTAACCGGATCCAGGCCCGCACCACGATGGCCTCACCGGCCGAGTCGCTGAAGACCTTCGCCGTCTCCCGCCTGCTGTTCGACAACGTCCCGCACGTCAAGTGCTTCTGGGTGATGCACGGCCTGTCGGTGGCCCAGCTCTCGCTCAACTTCGGCGTCGACGACCTGGACGGCTCGGTCGTGGAATACAAGATCACCCACGATGCCGACTCGTACGGGACGCCGAACACCATGCACCGCGACGACCTGCTGCACCTCATCTGGGACGCCGGGTTCCGCCCGGTCGAGCGCAACACCCGCTACGAGGTGGTCCGCGAGTACGACGCCGCACCCACGCTGGCTGAGCGCCGGTCCGAGCCGCAGCAGGTCTGGGCCTGACCCGACGCGTACCCTGGCACGACGATGACCGAGCAGCAGAGCGCGTTTCCCCGCCGGGACGCCGACGGGCGGATCCGTACCCTGGGCGACCTGATCGGGGTCGGCCTGGCAGGGGTGGTCATCGGGCTGCTGGTGCTCGTGCTCTTCGACGTGGCCTTCGCGTGGTTCGGTGCCGGTGAGTTCGGTCAGGCCAACGGGTGGCTCGCCGTGATCCTGCCCGCCTGGTTGTTCTGGGAGGACTTCCGGGCCTGGGGCTTCGGTGCGCCCCGGGTGGTGGCCGGGCTGATGGCCGTCGCGCTGGCGGTGGTCTCCGGGCTGCTGGTGGCCGGCGTGGCCACGGCGCTGCCGCCGCTGCTGTCCGGTGTGCTCGCCGCGACCACGTTCACACTGGTGTACGCGATTGTCTGGTTCCCCGGCGTGCGTTGGCTGGCCGACCGGACCGGCTGAGGAAGACGGAGTGGTTACGTGAGCGAGCGGAGCGAACGAACGTGAGTGCGGCGGTCAAGTACACGCTCGGCCGGATCGGTCTGTTCGTGGTCGTGGTGGCGGCCCTCTGGCCTGTCGACATGGACATCTTCCTCAAGCTGATCCTGGCGCTGCTCTTCTCCGCCGCGGTCTCGTTCTTCCTGCTCAAGGGATGGCGCGACGAGATGGCCGAGGAGATGGCCGCCGCCGCAGAACGCCGCCGGGTGGAGAAGGAACGCCTGCGGTCCGCGCTGGCCGGCGACGACCAGGCCGACGACGCGGCGGGTGACCGGCCCGCCGACGAGAAGGGCTGAGCGCTCCGGCCGGCTGGCGCCAGGCTTCGTGGCGGGCCGGTCTGCGGAAACATGTTGCCGGCATGAGGATCCGGCTGGGATGGGCCAAACAGCGATCAATGTTGATATGACCATGTGACAGGTGGTGGGCTGTCCGCTACCTAGCGGGGGATCCCCGCGCCTCCAGGAGGTTGTCCATGGCCTTCCGTTCTCTCCCTGTCCGCCGTGCCCTGGCGCTCATCGTCGCCGCCGGGCTCGGCCTGCTCACCATCGCCGCACCGCCGGTCTCCGCCGAACCGGCACCCAACCGGGACGAACAACCGGCCGCCGTGCCCTACCGGGTGCTCGGCCCGAAGACCCTCGCCGACCGCAACGCGGTCGCCCGTACGGGCGCCGCGATCGACTACTCCGAGCACGGAGTGCTGCACGTCTCGGCCACCCGGGCCGAGGCCGCCGCCATCACCCGGCTCGGCTTCCGGCTGGAGGCGATCGCCGCGCTGCCGACCGACCGGGGGCAGGCGGAGGGCGACATCGGCATCCTCGGCTTCCCGTCGGCCGACTCCAACTACCACGACTATCCGGAGATGATCGCCGCGGTCAACAAGGTGGTGGCCGATCACCCGACGCTGGCGCGGAAGGTGAGCATCGGCAGCTCGTACGAGGGCCGGGACCTGGTCGCGGTGAAGATCTCCGACAACGTCGCCACCGACGAGAACGAGCCGGAGATCCTGTTCAACGCCCAGCAGCACGCCCGTGAGCACCTGACCGTCGAGATGGCGCTCTACCTGCTCAACCTGTTCACCGACAACTACGGCTCCGACTCGCGGATCACCAGCCTGGTCAACAACCGGGAGATCTGGGTCGTGCCCTCGGTCAACCCGGACGGCAGCGAGTACGACATCGCCACCGGCTCCTACCGGTCGTGGCGCAAGAACCGTCAACCCAACAGCGGATCGTCGTACGTCGGCACCGACCTGAACCGGAACTGGAGCTACAACTTCGGGTGCTGTGGCGGCTCGTCCGGCTCCACCTCCTCGGACACCTACCGGGGTCCGTCGGCGTTCTCCGCACCCGAGACGCAGGCGCTGCGCAACTTCGTCAACAGCCGGGTCGTCGGCGGCGTGCAGCAGATCAAGGCCAACATCGACTTCCACACCTACTCCGAGCTGGTGCTCTGGCCCTACGGCTACACGTACAACAACACCGCGCCGGGGATGAGCGCCGACCAGTACAACACCTTCGCCACAATCGGCCAGCAGATGGCGGCGACGAACGGCTTCACCCCGCAGCAGTCCAGTGACCTGTACATCACCGACGGCAGCAGCATCGACTGGATGTGGGCGACGCACGGCATCTGGGCGTACACCTTCGAGCTGTATCCGGGCTCGGCCTCCGGCGGCGGCTTCTATCCGCCCGACGAGGTCATCCCGCAGCAGACCACGCGTAACCGCGAGGCGGTGCTGATCCTCTCCGAGTACGCCGACTGCCCGTACCGGGCCATCAACAAGCAGGCGCAGTACTGCGGCAGCGGAGGCGGGACCACTGTCTGGTCGGACACCTTCGAGACCGCGACCGGCTGGACGATCAACCCCAACGGCACCGACACCGCGACCCTGGGTCAGTGGGAGCGGGGCGCCGCACAGGCCACCAACTCCAGTGGAGCCAAGCAGCTCACCCCGTATGCGGGCAGCAACGACCTGGTGACCGGGCGGCTCGCCGGCAGCGGGGCGGGTGACCACGACGTCGACGGCGGCGTGACGAGCGCCCGCTCGCCGGCGGTCACCCTGCCGTCCAGTGGCACGTTGACGCTGTCGTTGGCGTGGTACCTGGCGCACGGCTCGAACTCGTCCTCGGCGGACTACCTTCGGGTCAGCGTGGTGCACAACGGCGGTACCACGGCGCTGCTCACCCAGACCGGTGCGGCCAGCAACCGCAACGGTGCCTGGACGGTGTCGAACCTCAACCTCACCCCGTACGCCGGTCAGTCGGTGCGGATCCTGGTGGAGGCCGCTGACACCTCGACCGCAAGCCTCGTCGAAGCAGCTGTGGACAACGTCACCATCACCTCGTCCTGACGTCGGTACGGGGCCCCGCCGCATCTCCGGGCGGGGCCCCGGGCCAGGGACCAAACGGGCAGACCGGCTCTCTTCCGGCGACTCGCGGCCGGGTTTGCGGCAGCGTGCCGGCCTGCTCGGCGGGACTGCGACGCACGGTGCGCTACGGTCTTACCGACCCGTTCCAGCGAAGCCGGTGAGACACCGGCGCTGTCCCGCAACTGTGATGCCCCGTAACCGGGGACGAGCCAGGTCGCCTGGGGCGCGGTCGCGACACGCGCTCTCGAGGAAGGGCGCCTCGCGGACGGGTGCCTGAGCTCCCTGTCGGCGAAGCAGCACACTCCTCGACCGACAGGAGGACCGATGTTCAGACGTACCCCCGTGGTCTTCGCCGCCAGCCTGGCGGCGGCTGCGCTCGCGCTCGGTGCCTGCGCCGAGAAGACCCCCGACACCGACACCCCCGCGGCCGGCGGCAGCCCGAGCGCCGCCACCTTCCCGGTCACCGTCGGCGAGCTGACGTTGGAGCGGCGACCCGAGAAGATCGTCTCGCTGTCCGCGACAGCCACCGAGATGCTCTTCGCCATCGGGGCCGGCCCGCAGGTCACCGCGGTCGACGACCAGTCGAACTTCCCCGCCGACGCGCCGAAGACGGATCTTTCCGGCTACCAGCCGAACGCCGAGGCGGTAGCCGCGAAGGACCCCGACCTGGTGGTGCTCAGCGACGACCGCAACAAGATCGTCGAGCAGCTCACCACGCTCAAGATCCCGGTCTACCTGACCCCGGCGGCGCAGACCCTCGACGACTCGTACCGGCAGATCACCGAGCTGGGCACGCTCACCGGCAACGCCACCGCGGCGGCCGACGTGGTGCGGCGGATGACTGACGACATCGCGAAGATCGTGGCCGAGGTGCCGCAGCGTGCCGAGGCGCTCACCTACTTCCACGAGCTGGGTCCGGAGCTGTACACCGCGACCAGCAAGACCTTCATCGGTTCGATCTACAGCCTCGCCGGGCTGGAGAACATCGCCGACGCGTCCGACGCCGACGGCAAGAACGGCGGCTACCCGCAGTTGTCCCAGGAAGTGATCGTCAAGGCCAACCCGGACTTCGTCTTCCTCTCCGACGTCAAGTGCTGCCAGCAGAGCGCCGCGACGGTCAAGGCGCGCAGCGGCTGGTCGGCGCTCACCGCCGTACGGAACGACCAGGTCGTGGAACTCGACGACGACGTCGCGTCCCGTTGGGGGCCGCGCGTGGTGGACCTGCTGCGCACCATCGTGGACGCCACCGCCAAGGTGTCCCAGTGACGATTGCCGCCGGGCGCTGACCGGTTCCCCGCCATGCGCCTCGCGTTGAAGCGGAGCCGGCCCGTCGCGCCGGCCGGGGCGGGCACGCTGCCCCGGCCGGCACGGCTGCGGAAGCGCTGGCTCGCGGCCGGCGTGTTCGCGGTGCTTGTCGCGCTTGTGGCCGGGGTTTCGCTCGGCCCGGTGAGCCTGCCGCCCGGCAGCGTCGCGATCGAACTGCTCAACCTGCTGCCCGGGGTACACCTGGACAGCGGGCTGACCGAGCGGGAGATCGCCATCGTCACCGAGCTGCGGCTGCCCCGGGTGGTGCTCGGCCTGCTGGTCGGCGGGCTGCTCGCCCTGGCCGGCGGTGCCTACCAGGGGGTGTTCCGCAACCCGCTGGCCGACCCGTACCTGCTCGGCGTCGCGGCCGGGGCCGGGCTGGCGGTCACCGTGGTGCTGACCCTGGGGGTGAGCACCGGCGGCGCGTTGAGCGGGCTGCCGGTCACTATTCCACTTGCCGCCTTCGTCGGCTCCCTCGGTGCGGTGGCGATGACCTACCTGCTCGGCTCCGCCGGTGGGCGCAGCCGCTCCCCGGCCACCCTGATCCTGGCCGGTGTGGCCGTCTCCGCGTTCCTCAGCGCCGGGCAGACGTACCTGCTGCAACGGCACGCGGAGAGCATCCAGGAGGTGTACTCCTGGCTGCTCGGGCGGCTGGCCACCGCCGGCTGGCAGGACGTCCGGCTGGTGCTGCCGTACTTCCTGCTGACCAGCCTGATCATCCTGCTGCACCGGCGGGAGCTGGACGTGCTCTCGGTCGGTGACGACGAGGCGGCCAGCCTCGGCCTGCATCCGCAGCGGTCCCGGTACCTGCTGATCGCCGCCGCCTCGCTGGGCACCGCCGCCGCCGTCTCCGCCTCCGGCCTGATCGGCTTCGTCGGCATCATCGTGCCGCACACCGTACGGATGCTCGCCGGGGCGAGCTACCGGGTGATCCTGCCGCTGTCGATGCTGTTCGGCGGTGCCTTCCTGGCCCTGACCGACGTGGTGGCGCGGACCGCCGCCGCGCCGCAGGAGATCCCGATCGGGGTGGTCACCGCGCTGCTGGGTGGCCCGTTCTTCGTGGTGGTGCTGCGTTCGGCCCGGCGGGTGCTGACATGAGCACGCCTGCGCCGACGTCGCTGCCCGCTCCCGCCGTCGACCTGCGCGACCTGCGGATCAGCCTGGACGGTGCGCCGATTCTGACGGGTGTCGACCTGACTGTCGCCACCGGCGAGTGGGTCACCGTGATCGGTCCCAACGGTGCCGGCAAGTCGACGCTGCTGCGTGCCGTGGGTGGCCTGCTGCCCGCGCCGGACGCGGTGCGGCTCTTCGGTACGCCGATCGGTGAGCTGCGGCGCCGGGAACGGGCCCGGGTGGTGGCTACCGTCGCTCAGTCACCAGTCGTACCGTCCGGCATGGCGGTGCTGGACTACGTGCTGCTCGGTCGTACCCCGTACATTCCGCCGCTGGGTCGGGAGTCCGCCGACGACCTCGCCACTGTGCACGAGGTGCTGGACCGGCTGGACCTCGCCGGCTTCCACGCCCGGGAGCTGGCCACCCTCTCCGGCGGCGAGCGGCAGCGGGTCTTCCTGGCCCGGGCGCTGGCCCAGGGCGCCACCCTGCTGCTGCTCGACGAGCCCACCAGCGCCCTCGACATCGGCCACCAGCAGGAGGTGCTCGAACTCGTCGACCAACTACGCCGGACGCACGGCCTGACGGTGCTGGCCACCATGCACGACCTGTCCATCGCCGGCGAGTACGCCGACCGGATGGTGCTGCTGGCCGACGGCCGCATCGTCGCCACCGGCACCCCCGAGCAGGTGCTCACCGAGGACCTGCTCGCCCGCCACTACCGCGCCCACGTCCGCGTCATCCCCGGCCCCCACGGCCCCCTCGTCCTCCCCACCCGCCCCAACCGCCCCAACCGCCCCAACCGCCCCAACCGCCCCAACCGCGCCGATCATGCAGTTGTGGCACCAGATAAAAGCCGCGAAACATAACAAAGCGGCAACCACAACTGCATGATCGGCGAGGCCGGCGGTGGGGTGGGCTGTCAGGGAGTGAGGGCGATCAGGGAGAAGAGGGCGCCGTGGGGGTCGCGGAGGGCGGTGAGGCGGCCGGCGGGGATGTCGCGCGGGGGGACCAGGATCGTGCCGCCCAGTTCGGCGGCGCGGGCGGCGGTGGCGTCCGCGTCGGCGACCGAGAAGTAGAGCGTCCAGTACGCCGGTGAGTCGGCCGGGAACTCGTCGCTCAGTGGGGGCATCATCCCGGCCACCAGGCGGTCGCCGAGCCGCCATCCGGTGTAGGCGAACTGGCCCATCGGCTCCTCCTCCGGCTGCCAACCGAAGACCAGCTCGTAGAAGACCCGTGCCCCGTCCGGATCGGGTGTGACCAGTTCGGTCCAGCTCATCGCACCGGGCACGTCGAACACCTCGGCACCGGCGAAGGTGATCGGCTGCCAGACGCTGAACGCGGCGCCGGCGGGATCGGTGAAGACCGCCATCCGGCCCCTGTCGAAGACCTCGAACGGCGGCACCACCACCTGCCCACCGGCCCGCTCCACCCGGCCGGCGACCAGATCGGCGTCGTCGGTGGCGACGTACGTCGACCAGATCGGCACCTGGTCCGGCACGGCCGGCGGGCCGGCCCCGGCCACCGCCCGGCCGTCCAGCAGGAAAACCGTGTACCCGCCCGCCTCGGGCTCCGGGTCGACCCGGCCGGTCCAGCCGAACAGTTCCGGGTAGAACCGTCGGGCCGCGTCGAGGCCGGGCGTCGCCAGGTCGGCCCAACAGGGCGTACCCGGCGCGACGCTGACCACGGACACCCCTCCCGACCTGGGCGGCCACCGTCTGGCCGCTCTCCCTGGGATGGTGGCACCGGTCCGCCGCCATCCGCTGTGGAAACGGGCGGAACGTCAACTGAACCGGCGAACCTCGCGAAGTCAGCCCAGCGGTGCCGGCAGCGGCTCCGCATGCAGCACGGACAGCCGGGACACCGCCCGGGTGAGCACCACGTACAGCCGGTGCAGGCCGCGTGGCTCGGCGGCCACGATCGCGGCCGGCTCGACCGCTATGACGTGGTCGTACTCCAGGCCCTTGACCAGGGACGCGGGCATCACCGTGACCCGCGCCCCGGCGGCGGGCCCGTCGGCGGTCGCGGTCTCGATCCCCGCGCCGGCCAGCGCCGCCCGCAGCTCATCCACGGCGGCGTCGGCGGCGATCACGGCGATCGACCCTTCGTGGGTGAGCGCCGCCCGCACCTCGGCCACCGTCGCACCGGCAAGATCGGTCACGGTACGCACCTCGAGCGTGCCGTCACCGCGCAGCGACTCGGCCGGCGGCACGTCGACGGCGAGCGCCGGAAGCAGCCGGTTGGCGAAGGCGAGCACGGCGGCGGGTACCCGGAACCCGATTGTCAACGGCACCACAGTCGCGTCCGGCTTGCCCAGGTGGCGCAGGCTCTCCCGCCAGTCGGTGGCCGCCCACGGCGCGGTGGCCTGGGCCAGGTCGCCGAGGAGGGTGAGCGAGCCGTGCTCGCTGCGTCGGGCGATGACCCGGCACTGCATCGGGGAGAGGTCCTGGGCCTCGTCGATCACCACGTGTCCGTAGCCCGTCGACCGTTCGAGCAGGCCGGCTGCCTCGTCGATGAGCACCGCGTCGGCGGCCGTCCACCTGGTCGCCTTCGCCGTCCGCCCCACTCCCGTACCGGTGCGGGTGCGCCCGGTGCCGGTCCCGGTGAGCAGGCTCTGCTCGTCGGGGGTGAGCAGGCCGTCAGCGGCCCGGGCGAGCCGGTCCGGGTCGGTGTACAGCGCGTGCAGCAGGCCGTCCGGGGTGAGCGCCGGCCAGACGGCGTCCAGGAACCCGGTGACCGGCTTCGACCGGCTCATCCGGCGCAGCCACGCGTCACTCGGCGACTCCGCCCGCCGCGCCTCGGCCTGCCGTTGCAGCAGTCCGACCACCCGGGCCCGGACCCGGTCCCGCCCGACGGCGTACGGCAGCAACTCCGCGCGGGTGTCGCGGACCAGCCGGTGCAGCGGTTCCAGCCCGATCCGCCAGCGGAACGAGCCGTCGGAGACGAGCACCGGCTCCGCCGGCTCGCCGACGTACGCGTCGACGGCCCGGCGCAGCACCTCGGCCATTCGCGCGTCGTGCTTGAGGGTGGCCACGGCCGGCGGGTCCACCGCCCGTACCGGCACCCGGTGGACCAGGTCCTCCACTGTGGCCTGCTCCACCTCGACCTCACCCAGCGCGGGCAGCACCGCCGCGATGTAGCCGAGGAAGGCCCGGTTCGGACCCACGACCAGCACCTTCGACCGCCGCAACCGCTCCCGGTGCAGATAGAGCAGGTACGCCGCGCGGTGCAACCCGACGGCGGTCTTGCCGGTGCCCGGCGCGCCCTGCACACAGATCGAGTCGGCCAGCTCGGCCCGGACGAGTTCGTCCTGTTCGGGCTGGATGGTGGCGACGATGTCGCGCATCGGTCCGACCCGGGGACGTTCGATCTCGGCGGTGAGGATGCGGCTGGCGGTGCCGAGTTCCTCGCCCCGGTCCAGGTGCTCGTCCTCGAAGCTGGTCAGCTTGCCGTCGCCGAAGCCGAACCGGCGGCGCACCGCCAGGCCCTGTGGATCGCGGGCGCTGGCCCGGTAGAAGGCGCGGGAGACCGGGGCCCGCCAGTCCAGCACCAACGGTTCGCCCCGCTCGTCGGTGACATGCCGGCGACCGACGTGGTAGCGGCGGCCGGCGTGTTCGGCGTCCGCGTCGCCGAAGTCGAGCCGTCCGAAGAACAGCGGGGTACGCGGGTCGTCGGCGAGTTCGGCGACCCGCCGGGCCAGGTGCCGGCCGAGCTGTTCGGCGGTGTACGCGTCGCCGGCCACCTTGTCGCCGGTGGCGAAGAGCGCCTCGGCGCGTTCCCGCATCCGGTGCAGCGCCGCCCGCGACCTGGTCAGGTGGGCCCGTTCGGCGGCCAACTCGTCGTCAAGTGGGTGCGGCTGGGGGATTTCTTGGGCGTGCAGGCTCATCCACGGACTCCTCGACACGGGGAAGAAGGCTGCCGCTCGCGTTTCCGACTCGTGGGTCGGCGCGGGGACGTCCGCTGCGGTGCTACTCACCGCGGCCGTCGGCGGAACGAACAGCCTACTCCCGGGTGCGCCGTGGACAACCACTTTTCCCTCCAGCCGGGGATCATGGGGGCATGACGCAGGCGCACTCCGAGCCGCCCCGGGTGACGATCAGCGACCCGCAGACGCTGCGGGCGCTCGCCCACCCGGCCCGGCTCGCGATCATGGAACACCTGGCCACGACCGAGGGCGCGGTGACCGCCACCGAGTGCGCCGAGGTGGCGGGCCTGTCGCCGAGCGCGACCAGCTACCACCTGCGGGCACTTGCCAAGTTCGGGCTGGTGGAACAGGCGCCGAGCCGGGGGGACGCCCGGGAGCGACTGTGGCGTGCCGCGATCCAGTCGTGGACCATCGACGCCGGCCGGGACGCCGACCCGTCGGTACGCGACGCCGAGCAGACCCTGGTCGAGGTGTTCCTGGCTCGGGAGCTGGAGCGCAGCCGGGACTGGCTGCGCCGGGCTCCGGACGAGTCCGAGGAGTGGTATCGCAGCGCGATCCTCAGCGAGTCGTTGCTGCTGCTCACCGCCGAGGAGTTGGCGGAGTTGAACGAGGCGGTGATGGCCCTGCTCCAGCCCTACCGCAAACGCACCCGGACCGACCCGCCGCCGGGCGCGCGTCGGGTGGCCGTCCAGTACCGGGCGGTGCCGCTGGCCTGAACCTGCTTGCGCCAGACAGATGTGAAGCATTACTTTCGAAGCATGTCCTTCATATCTGGCGAATCGCGGTGGGCCGACGTCGCCCTGGCCACCTCCGCCCGTGGATTCGCCACCTGCGGGCAGTTCCTCACGGCCACGACCCTGACGCTGAGCCTGCAGACCTCCGGTGCCGGCGGCAGTGCCGTCGCCGGCATGCTGCTGGCGGCGACCCTGCCGCTGGTGGCGCTCGCCCCGCTGACCGGGCGCCTCGCCGATCGGGTGGACAGCCGGGTGCTGCTGGTCGGCGCCGGGCTGGCCCAGTCGGCGATCTGCCTCGCGCTGGCGTACGCCGGGCACCCGCTGCTGGTGGTGGGTCTGGTCGCGCTGCTCGCCTCCGGTCTCGCCGTCGCCCAACCGGTGCTCGCCGCCCTGGTGCCGGCGATGGTGCGCGCCACGGACCTGCCCAGGGCGACAGCCCTCAACCAGACCGCCGGCATGCTCGGCGTCCTGACCGGGCCGGCCCTGGCCGGGTTCCTGGTGGGCGGATTCGGCACCCGGGTACCGCTGCTGATCGCCGCGGTCGGCTATCTGGCGCTCGTCGTCGCCGGCCTGCTCGTCCGGACCCGCAGAGGCGGCGCGCCGCGCGTGGCGGCGACCGGCGGTGGCCCGTCGATGGGCGCGGACGCCGTGGAGCGGGACGGGGACTGGCGGTTACGGCGGGACCCGTTGCTGGTGGCGATGGTGGCGACCCTGGCCGGCGTCATCGCGGCCATCGGCGCGATTAACGTGATCGAGGTCTTCTACGTACGCGAGACCCTCGGCGCTTCGGCCTCCGTCTACGGCCTGGTGACAGGTGCCTGGACGCTCGGGGTGCTCTGCGGTGCGTGGATCTTCGCCCGGGTGGCCGGGCGGCTCACCGACGACGGGGCCCTGGTCCAGGGCGGCCTGCTGCTGCTCGGCGGCTGCTGCGTGGCGGTGTTGCTCTCGGTGACGGTTCCCACGGCTGCGCTGCTGGTGCCGCTCTGGCTGCTCGGTGGCCTCTGCAACGGCGGCGACAACGTCTTCCACAACCTGGTGGTGGCCCGGCGGGTGCCCGAGGCGGCGCGCGGGCGGGCCTTCGCCGCCGTGGGTGCCTCGGTGCAGGGCGCGGCGATGGTGGGCTACCTGCTCGGCGGCCTGCTGCTGGAGCTGACCGAACCGCGTCCGCTGATCGTCGGCTGCGGGGTGGCCGGGCTGCTGGTGCTGCTCGGCTTCGTGGTGCCGGTCCGCCGCGCGGTGCGGACCGAGCGCTCCCGCGCCGGGCGGATTCCGACACCTGTGGAGCGGGCCGGGCCGGCGGGAGCCGGACCGCCGGAGGCGGGGTCTTCGGGTGCGGGGTTGGCCACTTCGACGGCGTCCGGCTGAGCAGGTCACCGGCGGCGGGGATACGGTCGGGGCATGGTCGAGCGCCTTGCCCGCCCCCGCGTCGGGCACATCCAGTTCCTCAACTGCCTGCCCATCTACTGGGGGCTGATGCGCTCCGGCGCCCTGCTCGACGTCGACCTCCGCAAGGACTCACCGGATCGGCTCAGCGCCCAACTCGTCGCCGGTGACCTGGACATCGGGCCGATCACCTTCGTCGAGTACCTGCGGCACGCCGACGAACTGCTGCTCCTGCCCGACCTGGCCGTCGGCAGCGACGGGCCGGTGCTGTCGGTGAACCTGGTGAGCACCCGGCCGCTCGGCGACCTCGACGGTGCGCGGGTGGCGCTGGGCTCGACCTCACGGACCGGAGTGCTGCTCGCCCAGTTGCTGCTGCGCGAGCGGTACGGGGTGCGCCCCGAGTACTTCCGGTGCCCGCCCGACCTGACCCAGATGCTGCTGGAGGCCGACGCGGCGGTCCTGATCGGCGACGTGGCCCTGCGGGCGATGTACGAGGCACCTCGGCAGGGGTTGACCGTGACCGACCTGGGCCAGGCGTGGCGGGAGTGGACCGGGCTGCCGATGGTCTTCGCCGTCTGGGCGGTCCGCCGCGACTTCGCCGCAGCCCACCCCGGTCTGGTCAAGGAGGTGCATGAGGGGTTCCTACGCTCGCGCGACCTGTGCCTCGCCGAACTGGACCAGGTCGCCGAGTCGGCGGCCCGGTGGGAGCCCTTCGACGCGACCACTCTCGCGGAGTACTTCCGGACCCTGGACTTCTCCCTCGGCGACCGTCAGATCGCCGGCATCCGCGAGTTCGCCCGCCACACCGCCGCCCTGGGCGAAACCCCGCCCCTACCCCCCACCGGCCCCACCTTCTTCACCCGCTGACCCGTCCCCCCACAGCTCCCGCGATCTTGCACTTTCGGTCGCCAAAAAGCGGCTTATGCCGGAAATGCAGCGACAAGAAGTGCAAGATCGCGGGAGCTGTGGGGTGGGGGCGGGTCAGGGGGTTTGGGTCAGGAGGGCTTCGGTGATTTTTTCGCAGTTGTCCATGCCGTACTCGTAGCCCTTGTTGATCGGGTACTGGAGCATCACGCCCATCGTCCAGGTGTCGCCGATCGCCAGGCAGTTGACGTGGATCTCCTGCTCGCGGGTGCGGTCGACCCAGCCGTTCTTGATGGCGATCTTCTTTGCCACGGCGGCCGGGAACGCCTTGCGGATGCCGAAGTCGCCGGCACCGCGTACCCGGCGCATCTCGCCGAGCAGCCACTTGGTCCACTTCGGGCCGGCGGCGGTGCCGTCGGCGATGCACTCGCCGAGGCGGGCGGTGTCCCGGGGGGAGAGTTCGGTACGGCTCCACCCGAGGTCGCTCGACACCTTGCTGTCGCTCAGGTCGCAGGTGGACAGCAGCCGCTTGATCGAGGCCGACCGGCCTATCTGGGTGTAGAGCTGCTCGGTGCGGGTGTTGTCGCTGTCCCGGATGATCCGGGTCAGGTCACTCAGCTTCGCGTCGCTCGGGGTCTGCCCGGCGTCGGCCGTACGACGTAGGTAGTCGGCGACGATCCAGGCCTTGATCAGTGAGGCGGTGGTGCTGGTCTCGTCCATGTTGTCCGAACCGATGATCTCGCCCGACCGGCGGTCCAGCACGCTCCACGCGTACCAGCCGTCGATGTCCAGGTCGATCTCCTTCGCCGCGAAGGGGAGCGGTTCCGGCTCCGGTGAGGGGCTGGGTGACGGCGACGGCCGCGCGCCGCGGTCGGTCGAGGTGCCGCCCCGGGCGACCGGGGACTCACCCTGGCCCCACTGGGCGGCGGCTGTGGACTCGAAGGGTGAGCCGGGTAGCAGGCGCAGGGAGACCAGTACCAGCCCGATCAGCACGGCCGCGATCGCGACCAGGCGCAGTGGGGATGTCTCGCCGTTACGGCCACGGCGGCTGCGGTCGGCCATCAGAGCTTCCCGATCGGCTGCTGCGGCACCTTCAAGGCGCCGCCGGGCTGCGGCGTCACCAACTGGCTGGCGACGCTGGCGCAGACGTCCGCTCCGTAGTCGAGCCCGCTCCGCTGGGGGTAACGCAGCATCACCGCGAGGCTCCATTTCTCAGTCACGGCCAGGCAGTTGACGTGCCAGTTGCCGTCGTAGTTGAGGGGGGTCCAGCCGTTCTTGATGCTCACCGGGCCCTGGCTGGTGATCGACTCCGGCAGGCCGTCGATGATGCCCCACCGGCCGCCGCCCTCTCTGGGCTTCTGGTCCTTGGCGGCAGTGCTGCCGCGAACCTTGCTCATCTCGGCGAGCAGCCACTTGGTCCACTTGGGCCCGGCGGCGGTGCCGTCGGCGATGCAGTCACCGAGGCGTACCGCGTCGCGCGGGGACATCCGGGTGAAGCTCCACCAACCCTCGTAGCCCTTGACGTTGCCGGGCTTGGTATCGGTGAGGCCGCACAGCTTGATCGCCGCCTTGAGCACCGGACCGGGCTGCCCGTTGGTCAAGGCTCGGTATGAGCCACCTGCGGCGGCGTAGACCTTGTTGGCCGCGTCGTCGTTACTGTCCCGGATGGCCAGGCTGGCAGCCTTCTTCAGGGACGCGGGCGGCTCCTTGTCGCCGAGTTGACGCAGGTAGTCGGCGACGATCCAGGCCTTGAGCATCGACTCGGTCGAGCTGGTCGCGGCCATGTTCCTGGAGCCGGAGAGCTCGTCGGTCTCCCGGTCGAGCAGCGCCCAGGAGAAGAACTCGCCCCTGAAGTTCACCGAGACCTTGCCTGCGGCCAGGGTCGGTGACGGCGGTGGGGCGGGCGTGGGCGCGGCGACGCTCTCCTGACGGGTCTTCGCCTCGCCAGCGGAGAGCCGGGCGTAGGCGGCCGGCACCAGCATGACGCCGCCGAGCAGTACCGCCGTCGCGGCGAGCACCGTGGTCACGCGAGATCGCATGAGCGGGTGAGCTCCAGATGTCGGGGCCGGGGGGACCGGCTTGTTGCCAGGACTGACCGGTGCCGATCGCCCGGGCCGGGGGAAACGGCCCTGAGCTGGCGATCGTCTTCAGCCGATCGGTGTGACGGGGGAAGTCTACGTGCGGATCGGCGTTATGCCAGGACTCGACACTGGGCAACTCGCGGTGAAGACGGGATAACGAACCGCTATGCGGTCGTTGCGAGGATTTGTCGCTGGTTCGTGACCTAACTCATAGTTACCGGCTCCACCCTTGGCGACCGGTGGGTGAACGGTGGGGAGTCCGGGATTTGTATGACACCCTCTGGTGTCTTCGGCTGGTAGCTGTAACACTGGTGACATGTATGGCAATGACTTCCCGGGTGAGGACCCGCCCGGCGGCCTGCTCGGCGAGGTCGAGGCCGCAGAGGCGGCGCTGCGGGCCGCCGCGGAACGGGGCCGTGGGGCCATCGAGCCGAGCGAGGACCTGGCCGCCTACTTCGCCGAGGTCGTCGCCGCCGACCAAAAGATTGAGCCACGCGACTGGATGCCTGAGGCGTACCGGCGGACGTTGATCCGGCAGATCGCCCAGCACGCCCACTCCGAGATCATCGGCATGCAGCCGGAGGGCAACTGGATCAGTCGCGCCCCGTCACTCAAGCGCAAGGCGATCCTGCTGGCCAAGGTGCAGGACGAGGCCGGCCACGGCCTCTACCTCTACGCCGCCGCCGAGACCCTCGGAGTCAGCCGGGACGAGCTTGTCGACCTGCTGCTCAACGGCCGGCAGAAGTACAGCTCGATCTTCAACTACCCCACGCTGAGCTGGGCCGACGTCGGCGCGATCGGCTGGTTGGTGGACGGCGCCGCGATCGTCAACCAGGTGCCGCTGTGCCGCTGCTCCTACGGCCCGTACGCCCGGGCCATGATCCGGGTCTGCAAGGAGGAGTCGTTCCACCAGCGCCAGGGCTACGAGATCCTGCACACCCTGGCGCACGGCACCCCGGCCCAGAAGGCGATGGCCCAGGAGTCGGTGGACCGCTGGTGGTACCCGTCGCTGGCGATGTTCGGCCCGCCCGACGGCGACTCGACCCACTCCGCCCAGTCGATGGCCTGGAAGATCAAGCGCTTCTCCAACGACGAGCTGCGTCAGCGTTTCGTGGACATGTGCGTGGGCCAGGCCGAGGTGCTCGGGCTGCACATCCCCGACCCGGAGCTGCGCTGGAACGAGGAGCGCCAGGCGTACGACTTCACCCAGCCCGACTACGACGAGCTGATGCGGGTGATCAAGGGCAACGGGCCGTGCAACAGGCAACGGATGGAACACCGCCGCCGCGCGCACAGCGAGGGTGCCTGGGTGCGCGAGGCGGCTGCCGCGTACGCCGCCAAGCGCGCGGAGAAGGAGAAGGTGGCAGCGTGAGCCAGCAACACACCCCGCTCTGGGAGGTCTTCGTCCGGGCCCGGCGCGGACTGGCGCACACCCACGTCGGCAGCCTGCACGCGCCCGACGCGGAACTGGCCCTGCGCAACGCCCGTGACCTCTACACCCGACGGCAGGAGGGCGTGTCGATCTGGGTGGTGCCGGCGAGCGCCATCACCGCCTCCAGCCCGGACGAGAAGGACTCCTTCTTCGACCCGGCCGCCGACAAGGTCTACCGCCATCCCACCTTCTACGAGGTCCCAGAAGGGGTGGCCCACCTGTGAGCGCGAGGAGTGAGCCGGGCCTGCGAGCCCCGCAGTCGCGAACGAAGGAAACCCTGTGAACGGTCCCTTCGCCTTCACTCTCGCTCTCGGCGACGACGCACTGGTCGCGGCGCAACGGCTGGCCGAGTGGACCACCCGGGCGCCGGAGATGGAGGAGGACATCGCGCTGGCCAACATCGCCCTGGACCAGCTCGGTGCCGCCCGCCTCCTGCTGTCGTACGCGGGCGAGCTGGAGGGTGCCGGCCGGGACGAGGACGCGTTGGCCTTCCTGCGCGACGACCGGGAGTTCCGCAACTGCCTGCTGGTAGAGCTGCCGAACGACGACTTCGCGGTGACCATGGCGAAGCTGCTCGTGCTGTCGGCCTACCAGGTGCCGCTCTACACAGCCCTGGCCGACTGTCCGGACGAGCGGCTGGCCGCCATCGGCGGCAAGGCCCGCAAGGAGTCCGCGTACCACCTGGACCATGCCGCGCTGTGGGTGAAGCGGTTGGGCGACGGGACCGAGGAGTCGCACCGGCGGATGCAGGCCGGCGTCGACCAGATCTGGCCGTACGCCGACGAACTGTTCGCGGCCTGGCCGGAAGCTCCTGTCGACCCTGCGACGCTGCGGTCCGACTTCGACCACACGGTGAGCGCCGTGCTGGCCGAGGCGACACTCACCGTGCCGGAGGTCGGCTGGACGCCTGTCGGAGGGCGGGACGGGGTGCACACCGAACATCTGTCGTACCTGCTGGCGGAGATGCAGGTGCTGCATCGCGCCCATCCCGGGGCCCGCTGGTGAACCGATGAGCAGGGCACGGCAGGCCGTGGCGGCGGTGGTGGATCCGGAGATCCGGGTGGTCACCATCGACGACCTCGGCATCCTCCGGTCGGTGCAGGAGGATCCGGCCACCGGCCGGGTGGTGGTGACGATCACCCCCACCTACACCGGCTGCCCCGCGATGGATGTCATCCGGGCCGATATCCGGCGTGCCCTGGCCGCCGCCGGTCACCCGGACGCCGAGGTCCGTACGGTGCACAGCCCGGCCTGGAGCACCGACTGGATAAGCGATGTCGGGCGGGCCATGCTGGCCGCCGCCGGCATCGCCCCGCCCGCCCCGGTCCGGCGTGACGGCGTCGTCCCGCTCACCCTGGCGGTGCGCTGTCCCCGCTGCGGATCGCCGGAGACCGAGCAGCTCAGCCGCTTCGGCTCCACCGCGTGCAAGGCGCTGTGGCGGTGCCGCTCCTGCTCCGAACCCTTCGACCATGTGAAGGCCCTGTGACTGTCACCATCACCCGCCCGGCCCGCCGCCGGCCGGTGTTCCACCCGTTGCCCGTCGTCGCCGTGGACCGGCTCACCGTCGACGCCGTCGCGATCACCTTCGCGGTGCCCGAGGAACTGCGCGACGCCTTCGCCTTCCGCGCCGGCCAGCACTTGACCGTACGCCTGCCGGCCGCCGCCGGTGCGGCGGAGAGTGATGGCGGCGGGGACGTCCGTCGCTCGTACTCGATCTGCTCCACCCCGGTGGAGCTGGCGCGGCACGGACGGTTGCGGATCGGCGTGCGGGAGATCCCGGGCGGGGCCTTCTCCAGCTACGCCTGCGGGGCGTTGCGGCACGGCGACACCATCGAGGTGCTGCCGCCGTTGGGGCACTTCACCACGGCCTTCGCGGCAGAGCGCGCGCGTCGCTACGGCGCGGTGGTCGCCGGCTCGGGCATCACCCCGGTGCTGTCGCTTGTCGCCACCGCGCTGGCCGTCGAGCCGGCAAGCACCTTCACGCTTGTGTACGGCAACCGCACGGCCGGCAGCGTGATGTTCGCCGAGGAACTGGCCGACCTGAAGGACCGCTACCCGACCCGGCTGCACCTGGTGCATGTGCTCTCCCGCGAACAGGGCGATTCGCCGCTGCTGTCGGGACGGATCGACGCGGAGCGGCTGGGTCGGCTGCTGGAGACCATCGTCCCCGGTGAGGCGATCGAGGAGTGGTTCCTCTGCGGCCCGTACGGGCTGGTGGTGGACGCTCGTGCGGTGCTGACCGCGCGGGGTGTCGCGGAGTCGGCGGTGCACACCGAGCTGTTCCACGTCGACGCGCCGCCCGAGCCGGTGCGCCGGACGGACGACGCGTCCGGCGGTACCGATGTGACGATCATGCTCGACGGACGCTCGTCGAGCTTCACCATGCGCCGCGACGAACGCGTGCTGGACGCGGCGCTGAAGGTCCGCGGCGAGTTGCCGTACGCCTGCAAGGGCGGGGTCTGCTCGACCTGCCGGGCCAAGGTCGTCTCCGGTGAGGTGGAGATGGCCCGCAACTACGCCCTGGAGCCCGACGAGGTGGCCGCCGGTTACGTGCTGACCTGCCAGTCCAGCCCGCTCACCGACACCCTCTCCGTCGACTACGACGCGTGACGCTGCTGCGCCTCGATGCCATCCACCTGGCAACGGCGGAGATCCTGGCCCAGCAGGCGGGCGCAGACTTCAGGGTATGGATCACAGGTCAGGTGCGCCCCTGAGAGCTGAGCGGCAGGTCGGCGTACCCTCGGGGACGTGACGGTGAACCGGGAGATCGACGACATCCTGCAGCGTGGTGCCGACGGTGGGCGGATCACGCCCGAGGAAGCTCTGCTGCTCTACACCGACGCCCCCTTCCATGCCCTCGGCGAGGCGGCGGATGCGGTCCGTCGGCGGCGGTACCCGGACAACATCGTCACGTACCTGATCGATCGCAACATCAACTACACGAACGTCTGCGTGACGGCGTGCAAGTTCTGTGCCTTCTACCGGGCGCCGAAGCACAAGGAAGGGTGGACCCACCCGACCGAGGAGATCCTGCGCCGCTGCGGCGAGGCGGTCGAGCTGGGTGCCACGCAGGTCATGCTCCAGGGTGGCCACCACCCGGACTACGGCGTGGAGTACTACGAGGAGTTGTTCTCCTCGGTCAAGAAGGCGTACCCGCAGCTCGCGATCCACTCGATCGGGCCGAGCGAGATCCTGCACATGGCGAAGGTCTCCGGGGTGAGCCTGGACGAGGCGATCGCCCGGATCAAGGCCGCCGGGCTCGACTCGATCGCCGGTGCGGGCGCTGAGATGCTGCCGGAGCGACCCCGCAAGGCGATCGCGCCGCTGAAGGAGTCGGGCGAGCGCTGGCTGGAGGTCATGGAGCTGGCGCACCGGCAGGGCGTCGAGTCGACCGCGACGATGATGATGGGGACCGGCGAGACGGCCGCCGAGCGGATCGAGCACCTGCGGATGATCCGCGACGTGCAGGACCGTACCCAGGGCTTCCGGGCCTTCATCCCGTGGACGTACCAGCCGGAGAACAACCACCTCAAGGGCCGCACCCAGGCGACGACCCTGGAGTACCTGCGGCTGGTGGCGGTGGCCCGGCTGTTCTTCGAGACCGTGCCGCACCTGCAGGCGTCCTGGCTGACCACCGGCAAGGACGTCGGTCAGCTGGCGCTGCACATGGGTGTGGATGACCTCGGCTCGATCATGCTGGAAGAGAACGTCATCTCCTCGGCGGGTGCCCGGCACCGGTCCAACCTGCACGAGCTGATCGGCATGATCCGTTCCGCAGACCGGATTCCCGCCCAGCGCGACACGCTCTACAACAGACTGGCCGTGCACCACACGCCCGACGACGACCCGAGCGACGACCGGGTGGTCTCGCATTTCTCGTCGATCGCCCTGCCCGGCGGCGGTGCCGGCCGCTCGCTGCCCCTGGTCGAGGCAAGCTGACCTACGCCCGGCCCCGACCAGCGAAACTGACGCCGGCCGGCCACCGGGACCGCCCGACCTCGCCGCCGCGAGCGCGAGTTGCGGCATCTTGGCCCTTCCGGTCGAGGGGATGGCGCGACTTGCGGCATCTCGGGCCGCCCCAGTGGCTGTCGGCGGGCGGCAACGTTGGGTGGGGTAAGAACGGTGAGAGATCACTATGGGTCACTGTGACTCGGGCGTTGTGTCACAGTGATGGCTCGGTCGGTTGTCAACCGAACGGCTCGGGTGGATCATCCATCCGGTTCGAAGCGTCGGGCCGCCCTGGCCGGGTGGCAGGGCGCGACCAGGTAGCAAGGCCCATCAATCCGGACAATCCTTAAGTTGCCATTAGCTGAGCAGCTTGTGACGGGTGTGAAGCAGGGTGGCGCGGGTGATCGCTGACCGCTAACGTCCCCGCCCGTACGTTTTCATTCACCCCACGGGGGAGACCATCACATGATCTTCCGAACCCGCCGGGCTGCCAGCCTGGCCACGGCCGCGCTGCTCGCCTCGGGCGCCTTCACCGCCCTTGGTGCGCCGGCCTACGCCGCTGGCACCGAGACGGACCTGGCCCTCACCGCCGCCGGCACCCGCACCACCGACGGCGTCGAGGGCAAGGTCGGCTGGGCCAAGATCGCCAACCAGGGCGAGGGCACGCCGACCAAGCTGCTCGTCAAGGTCGACACCTCCAAGGTGGACGACACCAAGCTCGTGGTGGGCGCGTACACCGAGGGCGGCTGTGACGTCACCGGCGATACCAAGCCCGAGCTGTGGGTCTGCGAGCTCGACAAGAAGGAGATCCCCGGCCCGGGGCAGACGACCGAGGTGCCGATCGTCCTGTTCAAGGCGGCCGAGGGCGTCACCGGCCCGTACACCGCCCCGGTGACGATCAGCATCGAGTCGCCTGACGACACCGACGAGAGCAACAACAGCGTCGACGTCGACGTCGAGTTGACCCCGGAGAGCGGTGTCGACCTGGGGGTCATCGTCCCCGACGTGAAGACCCGTGTCGACCTGGACACCTTCGAGGAGGACGGCCCGGTGCGGCCGGGTGACACCGCCCTGCTCTGGAGCGAGATCGCCAACCAGGGTGACCTGACCGCCCAGGGCATCAAGCTGACCTACCAGCTGCCGAAGGGCGTGACCTTCCTCCCGATCGAGGGTTGCGAGATCAGCTCCGACAAGCGCGGCGCGGTCTGCGAGGACGACACCTTCCTGCTGGAGCGGGACACGGTGCTGATCGTTCCGCTGGCCGTCGAGGTGGGCAAGGGCGTCGAGGCGCCGGTCACCCTGACCGGCGGCTCGCTGGCGGCCGAGGCGTTCGGTGCGCTGTCGCCGGATGCCCGGATCAGCCAGCAGGCCACCAAGCCCGGGTTCGGCAAGGCCGAGGTGCGCGAGATCAAGGAGTCGGAGTTCGCCGACATCGACCCGACCGACAACTCCGACGACTTCGCCGTGGTGGTCACTGCCACCAACGGTGGCGGCGGCGGTGGCGGTGACCTGCCGGTCACCGGTGTGCAGGTCGGCGTGATCGGTGGCGTCGGCGCGGGTGTGCTCGCCGCCGGTGTGGCCATGTTCCTGGTTGCCCGCCGTCGCCGGGTGGTCCTGGTGACCCCGGGTGACGAGAAGACGAACGCCTGAGGTTCGTCCTCTATCGGCCCGCGCGGGCCGTTCACATAACGCACGGCAGTGAGGGCGGGATGGGTGACCATCCCGCCCTCACTGTGTCGTCTCGACCCGGCCCGGGCGGTCGGTGACCAGGCTGGCAGAGTGAAGGGGTGAGCCGTACCCCGCAGGGCCAGCGCGCCAGTCTGGACAAGCAGCCGCACGAGGTCGCCGCGATGTTCGACGGTGTCGCGGCCCGTTACGACCTGACCAACACCGTCCTCTCCTTTGGGCGGGACCGGTTCTGGCGGCGGGCCACCCGAGCCGCGCTCGACCTGCGGCCGGGCGACCGGGTGCTGGATGTCGGTGCGGGCACCGGTGTCTCCACCGAGGAACTCGCCCACTCCGGGGCGTACGCGGTCGGTGCCGACCTGTCCCTGGGCATGTTGTACGCCGGCAAGCGCACCCGCCCGCAGGTGCCGTTGCTGGCCGGCGACGCCCTGCGGCTGCCCTTCGCCGACGCCAGCTTCGACGCGGTGACCATCTCCTTCGCGTTGCGCAACGTCAACGACACCGACGCGGCGCTGCGGGAACTTGCCCGGGTGACCCGTCCGGGTGGCCGGCTGGTGATCTGTGAGTTCAGCACTCCGGTCAATCCCGCGTTCCGCACCGTCTATCTGTCGTACCTGATGCGCTCGCTGCCGGCCGTGGCTCGGACGGTCTCCAGCAACCCGGACGCCTACGTCTACCTCGCCGAGTCGATCCGTGCCTGGCCGGACCAGGCGGCCCTGGCAGAACGGGTGAGGGCGGCCGGTTGGCGGTCGGTGGCGTGGCGCAACCTGACTGGCGGAGTGGTGGCGCTGCACCGGGCAATTCGGATGGATGCCTGAATTCGCACCAATATCACGATCTGACGCCATTGTGGGCGTACGCTGGCCGGCATGACGGATCCGAGAAACGTGGCCACAGGTGATGCCGCGGAGCTGGTCGACCAACTCCGCGAGCTGGCCGGCGCGGATCCCGCCGACGTCCGCCAGGTGGTGACCGAGGTGCTCGCGGCCCTGGACCGGGCCGCTGGTGGCACCCTGCGCGAGCAGTTGCCGGAAACCATCCGGGCCGGCCTGGACGGCGCGGGCCCGACCCGCCGCTGAAGCGACAGGTCGGTCAGGAATCGTTTCCCGCAGGTTAGGCCAACCTAACAAGGCGAGCTTACGGCGTCGGTCATAGACTCGTCCCGGCTGGCTTGTGAAGCATTTCACGAGCAGGGCGGGGAGGAGGCGCTAATGACCGCGGTGGAGAACGACGCCGACGTGATCGTCGTGGGCGCCGGTCCCGGTGGTTCGGCGACCGCGTACCACCTGGCTCGGCACGGCGTACGCGTGCTGCTGCTGGAGAAGACCGAGTTTCCCCGGGAGAAGGTCTGCGGCGACGGGCTGACCCCGCGCGCGGTGCGGCAGCTGATCCGGATGGGTGTGGACACGTCCCCCGAGGCCGGCTGGCTGCACAACCGTGGCCTGCGGGTGATCGGTGGCGGCGTGCGACTGGAGCTGGACTGGCCGGATCTGGCCAGCTTCCCGAACTACGGCCTGGTGCGCACCCGACTCGACTTCGACGACCTGCTCGCCCAGCGCGCGGTGTCCGCCGGGGCCAAGCTGCGTACCAGCGTGAACGTGATCGGCCCGGTGCTGGACGGCGACGGCCGGGTGATCGGGGTGCAGGGGGAGGACGGGCCGGACAAGGCGCCCGTCAGCTTCCACGCCCCGCTGGTGGTGGCCGCCGACGGCGTCTCGGGCCGGTTCCCGCTCGCCCTCGGGCTGGCCAAGCGGGAGGACCGCCCGATCGGTGTCGCCGTCCGGCGCTACTACCGTTCCGAGGCCCGCCACGACGACGACTACCTGGAGTCCTGGCTGGAACTGCGGGCCAAGGGCACGAACGAACTGCTGCCCGGGTACGGCTGGATCTTCGGCCTGGGTGACGGCCGGGTCAACGTCGGGCTCGGCATCCTCAACTCGTCCTCGGCGTTCGGCAAGACGAACTACCGGCGGCTGCTCACCGACTGGCTGGCCAACACGCCACCGGAGTGGGGCATGACCGACGAGACGAACGCCGAGGGGTCGATCCTCGGCGCCGCCCTGCCGATGGGCTTCAACCGGGTGCCGCACTACACCCGGGGGGTCATGCTCGTCGGCGACTCCGGCGGCATGGTCAACCCGTTCAACGGCGAGGGCATCGCGTACGCGATGGAGTCCGGCGAACTGGCCGCGGAGGTCGCGGTCCAGGCGCTCGCCCGGCCGGCCGGCATCGAGCGGGAGCGGGCCCTGATGGCGTACCCGCAGGAGCTGAAGACCCGGTTCGGTGGCTACTACCGGCTGGGGGGGATCTTCGTGAAGCTGATCGGCCGGCCGGAGGTCATGCGCGTCGCGACGAAGCACGGCATGCCCCACCCGACGCTCATGCGCTTCGTGCTCAAGCTGCTGGCCAACCTCACCGACCCGCGAGGCGGTGACGCGATGGACCGGGTCATCAATGCGATGACCCGGGTCGCGCCCGCCGTGTAGGGGCGCGGAACAGGCAAGGTCCACCCCCGCCGGAGGGCGCGGGGTGGGATGTGAATAGTGTGAATTTCGCCAACCACCGAGGGCAGGGAAGGACGAGCAGGAGAAGAAATGTCGCTCTCGCCTTACGTACCCATCATCGGGCTGTTCGCCCTCGCCGCGGGTTTCGCGCTGTTCTCGATAGCCGCTGCCCGGTTCGCCGGCCCCCACCGCTACAACAAGGCAAAGCTCGAAGCCTACGAGTGTGGCATCGAGCCTAGCCCGCAGCCGATCGGTGGCAGCCGCTTTCCGGTCAAGTTCTACCTGACGGCGATGCTCTTCATCGTCTTCGACGTGGAGATGATCTTCCTCTACCCGTGGGCTGTCTCGTTCGACATCCTGCCGGTCTTCGGGTTCGTCGCCATGTTGTTGTTCATTGGTGCCGTCTTCGTCGCGTACGCCTACGAGTGGCGGCGTGGCGGCCTGGACTGGGACTGAGGGAGGAACGGCCATGGGTATCGAGGAGAAACTTCCCGCCGGAGTCCTGCTCACCTCGGTGGAGAAGCTGGTCAACTGGTCACGCAAGTCGTCGGTCTGGGGCGCCACCTTCGGCCTGGCGTGCTGCGCCATCGAGATGATGGCCGCCGGTGGGCCGCACTACGACATGGGCCGCTGGGGCATGGAGGTCTTCCGGGCCTCGCCCCGGCAGGCCGACCTGATGATCGTCGCGGGCCGGGTGAGCCAGAAGATGGCCCCGGTGCTGCGCCAGATCTACGACCAGATGGCCGAGCCCCGCTGGGTGCTCTCCATGGGCGTCTGCGCCAGCAGCGGCGGCATGTTCAACAACTACGCCATCGTGCAGGGCGTCGACCACGTCGTGCCTGTCGACATGTACCTTCCGGGCTGCCCGCCCCGGCCGGAGATGCTCATCGACGCGATCCTCAAGCTGCGCGAGAAGATCGGCCACGAGCCGCTCGGCCCGAACGGCCGCAAGATGCTCGCCGCCCGCGAGGCGCGCGGTGACGTGCCCGTGGTGCCGTACGGCTCGATGCCGTCGTCGTACCGCAGCGACAAGGCCCGGCGGGCCGAGTGGACGAAGGCCGTCCGCGAGGGTCGCGAGGAGCAGTTGCGGATCGAGAACTGGATGAAGGCCCAGACCCACCTCCACCCGTACGGGGGGATCAAGTGACTGACGACAAGCCGACCACCGGTGGCGTACCGGTTCCGGTGACCCCGGCCGGCGCGACGAGTGGCGCGCCCGCCGAGTTCCCGCCGGCCGCCCCCGCAGGTCGGGGCATGTTCGGCAACCAGGGCACCGGTGACGTCTCCGGTTTCGGTGGGCTGGTCCGGCAGCACCGCGCGATCGAGGACTCACCGCGACCGTACGGCGGCTACTTCGACGAGGTCCGGGACGCGCTGGAGGAGGCGTACCCGGCGTTCGGCGAGGCGATCGAGAAGGTCGTGGTCGACCGGGGCGAGCTGACCCTGCACATCCGCCCGGAGCGGATCGCCGAGGTCTGCCAGGTGATGCGGGACGACCCGGCGCTGCGTTTCGAACTCTGCTCCTCGGTGTCCGGAGTGGACTACCTGGGCGCCGATGCCCGCCGGCTGCACGTCGTCTACCAGCTCACCTCGATGACCTACCGGCGACAGGTCCGGCTGGAGGCCGCGGTCAGCGTCGAGGAACCGCACCTGCCCAGTGTCACAGCCGTCTACCCGACCGCCGACTGGCAGGAGCGGGAGACGTACGACATGTTCGGCGTCGTCTTCGACGGCCACCCGGCGCTGACCCGGATCCTCATGCCGGACGACTGGGAGGGCCACCCGCAGCGCAAGGACTACCCCCTCGGCGGCGTGCCCGTGGAGTACAAGGGCGCCGAGATCCCGCCGCCCGACAAGCGGAGGTCGTACCAATGAGCGCGTCCAACTACGCCACCGAGCGCGAGACCACCGAGGGCCGCGTCTTCAACGTCACAGGCGGGGACTGGGACGAGGTCGTCTCCGGCGTCGACCCGATCAACGAGGGTCGGATCGTCGTCAACATGGGTCCGCAGCACCCGTCCACGCACGGTGTGCTCCGGCTGATCCTGGAGCTGGAGGGCGAGACGGTCCGGGAGGCCCGCTCGGTCGTCGGCTACCTGCACACCGGTATCGAGAAGAACCTGGAGTACCGCAACTGGGTGCAGGGTTCGACGTTCGTGACCCGGATGGACTACCTCTCGCCGCTGTTCAACGAGACGGCGTACTCGCTGGCCGTGGAGAAGCTGCTCGGCATCGAGGAGCAGATCACCGAGCGGGCCACCACCATCCGGGTGCTCATGATGGAGCTGAACCGGATCTCCTCGCACCTGGTCTGGCTGGCCACCACGGCGATGGAGCTGGGCGCGATCAACATGATGCTCTACGGCTTCCGGGAGCGCGAGTACATCCTGGAGATCTTCGAGCTGATCACCGGGCTGCGGATGAACCACGCGTACGTCCGGCCGGGCGGGGTCGCCCAGGACGTGCCGGACGAGGCGATCGTCAAGATCCGCGACTTCCTCAAGCTCATGCCGAAGCGGCTCAAGGAGTACGAGGACCTGCTCTCCGGGCAGCCGATCTGGCTGGAGCGGACGCAGAACGTCGCGGTGCTGGACGTGACCGGCTGTGTGGCGCTCGGTGTCACCGGGCCGGTGCTGCGTTCGGCCGGGCTGGCCTGGGACCTGCGCAAGACGATGCCGTACTGCGGCTACGAGACGTACGAGTTCGACGTGCCGACCCACTCCGACGGCGACGTCTGGGGCCGCTACCTGGTTCGCAACGCGGAGATCCGCGAGTCGCTCAAGCTGGTCGAGCAGGCACTCGACAGGCTCAAGCCGGGGCCGGTGATGGTGGCTGACAAGAAGATCGCCTGGCCGGCGCAGCTGGCCATCGGCGTCGACGGCATGGGCAACTCGCTGGAGCACGTCGCAAAGATCATGGGCCAGTCGATGGAGTCCCTGATCCACCACTTCAAGCTGGTGACGGAGGGCTTCCGGGTGCCTCCGGGGCAGGTGTACGTCGGCGTCGAGTCGCCGCGCGGCGAGCTGGGCGTGCACGCGGTCTCCGATGGCGGGACCCGGCCGTACCGGGTGCACTACCGGGAGCCGAGTTTCGTCAACCTCCAGGCCCTGCCGGCGATGGCCGAGGGTGGCCTGATCGCCGACGTGATCGCCGGCGGCGCCTCGCTGGACCCCGTCATGGGAGGTTGTGACCGGTGACTGTCTTCACCGAAGAGACGCGGACCCGGGCGCGGGAGATCATCGCGCGCTACCCGGCGGACCGGTCCCGCTCGGCCCTGCTGCCGTTGCTGCACCTCGTGCAGGCCGAGGAGGGCTACGTCTCCCCGGCCGGCGTGGCGTTCTGCGCCGAGGTGCTCGGCCTGAACAAGGCCCAGGTCGGCGCGGTGGCCAGCTTCTACACCATGTACAAGCGCCGGCCGACGGGTGACTGGCTGGTGAGTGTCTGCACCAACACCATGTGCAACGTGCTCGGTGGCCAGGAGGTCTACGACACCCTCGCCGAGCACCTGGGCGTCGGGCACGACGAGACCACCGCCGACGGCAAGGTCACCCTGGAGCACGCCGAGTGCCTGGCCGCCTGCGACTACGGCCCGGTGATGACGGTCAACTACGACTTCTTCGACGGTGTCGACCCGCAGAGCGCGGTCGGGGTGGTCGACGAGCTGCGCGCCGGTGGCCGGCCCACGCCGAGCCGTGGTGCCCGCCTCTGCACCCTGAAGGAGATGGCGGTCCAGCTCGCCGGCTTCGCCGACGAGCGGGAGGGTGCCGTCGCCGACGGGGTGCCGGGCGAGCCGACCCTGCGCGGTCTGCGGCTGGCCCAGCAGCACGGCATCTCGGCACCGGGCTTCGACCCGAACACCCCGATCCGCAGCGGCAAGGCGGGCGACAAGCCGGCACCGGCGACCCCGGCGAAGGCCGCGCCGACCGGCAGCACCGCGCCCGACGTCGCGGCACCGGACCGCAAGTCGCCGCAGGTGCGTACCGCCGAGACCCGGCAGCCGGACGCGAAGACCGCGGTGCCGGACGCCCCCGGCACCAAGGGCCCGGTCGACGGGCAGCCGCCCGCGTCGGGCGACGCCCGGGCCGCCGAGGCCGCCGGTGTGGCGGCCAACAAGCCGGCGGGCGACGCCAAGCCGGCCGGTGACGACACCGGAGCGCAGGAGCGCAACCTCAGGGAAGCGGAGTCGACGAGCGGTCAGGACTCCGCGCACGACAAGGGGGCTCAGAAGTGACCACGCCTGCGCCGGAGACCCTGGCCAAGTTGACGCCCGTGCTCACCAAGCGCTGGCTTTCCCCTGACGCCTGGCGGATCGACACCTACGAGAAGCTGGACGGCTACGCGGCGCTGCGCAAGGCGATCAAGGCGCATCCGGACGACCTGATCCAGCTGGTGAAGGACTCCGGGCTGCGCGGTCGCGGCGGCGCCGGTTTCCCCACCGGCCTCAAGTGGGGCTTCATCCCGCAGGGTGACGGCAAGCCGCACTACCTCGTGGTCAACGCCGACGAGGGTGAGCCCGGCACCTGCAAGGACCTGCCGCTGATGACCCACGACCCGCACTCGCTCGTCGAGGGCGTCATCATCGCCTCGTACGCGATCCGGGCCAACCGGGCCTACATCTACATCCGGGGCGAGGCCGTGCACGCCGCCCGCCGGCTGCGCAACGCGGTGAACGAGGCGTACGCCAAGGGCTACCTCGGCCGCGACATCCTCGGTTCGGGCTTCGACCTGGACCTGGTGGTCCACTCGGGCGCCGGCGCGTACATCTGCGGGGAGGAGACGGCGCTGCTGGACTCCCTTGAGGGTTTCCGTGGTCAGCCCCGGCTGCGTCCGCCGTTCCCGGCCACCCACGGGCTGTACGCCAGCCCCACGGTGGTCAACAACGTCGGCACCATCGCCAGCGTGCCGTACATCGTGCTGGGCGGCGCGGACTGGTGGAAGTCGATGGGCACCGAGAAGTCGGCCGGCCCGATGATCTACTCGCTCTCCGGCCGGATCGCCAACCCCGGCCAGTACGAGTGCGGCCTCGGCATCACCCTGCGCGAGCTGATCGAGCTGGCCGGCGGGATGCAGCCGGGTCACAACCTGAAGTTCTGGACGCCGGGCGGGTCGTCGACCCCGCTGCTCACCGCAGAGCACCTGGACGTGCCGCTGGACTTCGAGGGGGTGGCCGCCGCCGGCTCGATCCTCGGCACCACGGCCACCCAGATCTTCTCCGACCAGGACTGCCCGGTCTACGCGACCTACCGGTGGCTGGAGTTCTACCACCACGAGTCGTGCGGCAAGTGCACCCCGTGCCGGGAGGGCAACTACTGGATGGTCCGGGTCTACCGGCGCATCCTGGCCGGCCAGGGCACTCAGGACGACCTGGACACCCTGCTCGACACCTGTGACAACATCCTCGGCCGTTCGTTCTGCGGCCTGGGTGACGGTGCCACCAGCCCGGTGACCTCGTCGCTGAAGTACTTCAAGCAGGACTACCTCGACTACATCGAGGGACGGACCGCGCCGAAGTTGTCCGACAAGCAGTTGGTGGGAGCCCACTAATGACGGACGTTGCCAAGCCGACCGAGACGGTCACCCTCACCATCGACGGCGTCGAGGTCACCGCCCCGAAGGGGGCGCTGCTGATCCGGGTCGCCGAGCAGCTGGGTACCGAGATCCCCCGGTTCTGCGACCACCCGCTGCTGGCCCCGGCCGGCGCCTGCCGGCAGTGCCTGGTGGAGGTGGAGGGGCAGCGCAAGCCCGTCGCCTCCTGCACCCAGACCGTCGCCGACGGCATGGTGGTCCGTACCCAGCTCACCTCCCCGGTCGCCAAGAAGGCGCAGGAGGGGATCATGGAGCTGCTGCTGGTGAACCACCCGCTCGACTGCCCGATGTGCGACAAGGGCGGCGAGTGCCCGCTGCAGAACCAGGCGATGTCGACGGGCCGCACCGACTCGCGGTTCCACGAGCACAAGCGGGAGTACCCGAAGCCGCTGCCGATCAGCACCCAGGTGCTGCTCGACCGCGAGCGCTGCGTGCTCTGTCAGCGGTGCACCAGGTTCTCCGAGGAGATCGCCGGCGACAAGTTCATCGACCTGATGAACCGCTCCTCCGCCGAGGAGATCAACATCTACCGGGACGAGGACTACGGGACCGAGGGCGAGGGCGGCGACGTCCCGTTCAACTCGTACTTCTCCGGTAACACGGTGCAGATCTGCCCGGTCGGTGCGCTCACCGGCACCCAGTACCGCTTCCGCGCCCGCCCGTTCGACCTGGTCTCCAGCCCGAGCGTGTGCGAGCACTGCTCAGCCGGTTGCGCCCAGCGCACCGACTGGCGGCGCGGCAAGGTGATGCGCCGGCTGGCCGGCGACGACCCGCAGGTCAACGAGGAGTGGAACTGCGACAAGGGGCGGTGGGGCTTCCAGTACGCCCGCGCCGCCGACCGGCTCACCACCCCGCTGGTCCGCGACGAGCACACCGGTGAGCTGCGGGAGGCGTCCTGGAGCGAGGCGCTCAGCGTCGCCGCCGAGGGCCTGCGGGCCGCCCGGGACACCGGCCAGGGCGCCGGCGTGCTCACCGGCGGTCGACTGACCGTCGAGGACGCGTACGCGTACGCCAAGTTCGCCCGGGTCGCGCTGCACACGAACGACATCGATTTCCGGGCCCGCCCGGTCTCCCGCGAGGAGGCCGACTTCCTGGCCAGCACGGTCGCCGGCAGCACCGACGTCACCTACACCGACGTCGAGAACGCGCCGGCAGTGGTGCTTGTCGGTCTGGAGCCGGAGGAGGAGTGCCCGATCCTCTTCCTGCGGCTGCGCAAGGCGTACCTGAAGAACAAGCTGAAGGTGTACGCGATCGCCCCGTTCGCCACCCGTGGCCTGGAGAAGCTCGGCGCCAAGCTGGCCCG
The DNA here is from genome assembly GCF_016863495.1 of Micromonospora andamanensis. Classification (GTDB taxonomy): domain Bacteria; phylum Actinomycetota; class Actinomycetes; order Mycobacteriales; family Micromonosporaceae; genus Micromonospora; species Micromonospora andamanensis. The sequence continues at coordinate 31,751 of NZ_BOOZ01000006.1, read as the reverse complement.
GGTGGTGCCGGGCGAGGAGGCCGGGGTGCTCGCCGAGCACGCCACCGTCGCCGAGGCGCTCAGCGCCGAAGGGGCGATCCTGATCGTCGGCGAGCGGCTGGCCACCGTCCCGGGTGGACTCTCCGCCGCCGCCGAGGTGGCCGCGCGTACCGGCGCGAAGCTGGCCTGGGTGCCGCGGCGCGCGGGTGACCGCGGTGCCGTCGACACCGGTTGCCTGCCCAACCTGCTGCCCGGCGGTCGTCTGGTCACCGAGCCCGGGGCCCGGGCCGAGCTGGGCGAGGCGTGGGACATTCCGGCCGGGGTGATTCCGAGCCAGGCGGGCCGGGACACCGACGCGATCCTCGCCGCCGCCGCCGGCGGTCAGCTCGGCGCGCTCGTGGTGGCCGGGGTCGATCCGGCCGACCTGGCCGACCCGCGCCTGGCCGAGCAGGCCCTGGACGCGGTGCCGTTCCTGGTCAGCCTGGAGTTGCGGGCCGGTGCGGTCACCCGCCGGGCGAACGTGGTCCTGCCGGTCGCGCCGGTGGTGGAGAAGGCCGGCAGCTTCCTGGACTGGGAGGGCCGGCTGCGCCCGTTCGACGCGGTGCTGGAGACGGCCGCGATGACCGATGGCCGGGTGCTCGACGCGATCGCCGCCCAGTTGGACGTGCGGCTGGGCACCGGGGACGTGCTGGCCGTCCGGCGTGAGCTGGGCAGCCTGCCGGTGACCCGGGTGACCCGCCCGGCCGCCCCCACTGTCGCGCCGGGGTCGGTGCCCCAGCCGAGTGCTGGCGAGGCGGTGCTGGCGACCTGGCACCAGCTTGTCGACCTGGGCAGCCTCACCGACGGCGACGAGCACCTGGGTGGCACCGCCCGCCCGCCGGTGGTCCGGCTCGGCAAGGGCAGCGCGGAGGCGCTCGGCGTCGCCGACGGCGACCCGGTCACGGTGGGCACCGACCGGGGTGCCTTGACTCTGCCGGCGGCGATCACCGAGATGCCGGACGGTGTGGTCTGGCTACCCACCAACTCGCCCGGCTCGACCGTGCGGCGCAGCCTCGGCGCGACCTCCGGCGCGGTGGTGCGGATCTCCGCGCCCGGCGTGACGGAGCCGGTCGCCGCCGACGCGGCCGGCCGGCCGGGCCCGCTCCTCAACTCCTCCGGGGGTGTCGCATGAACGTCATCGCCCAGGCACCGTCGCTTGGCGACTTCGGCCACGACCCGTGGTGGCTGATCCTCGGCAAGATCGTCTTCGCCTTCGTCGTGGCCCTGCTCGGCACCCTGCTCGGCGTCTGGTTCGAGCGGCGGGTGGTGGGGCGGATGGCCGTCCGCCCCGGCCCCAACCAGCTCGGTCCGTTCGGTCTGCTGCAGACCCTCGCCGACGGCCTGAAGATGGCCTTCAAGGAGGACATCCTCCCGAAGTCGGCGGACAAGGTCATCTACTTCTTCGCCCCGGCCATCTCGGTGATCTGCGCGGTCACCGCGCTGTCGGTGATTCCGTTCGGCCCGATGGTGAGCATCTTCGGCCACCAGACGCCGTTGCAGGTCACCGACGTGCCGGTCGCGGTGCTCGTGGTGCTCGCTCTCTCGTCGATGGCGGTCTACGGCATCGTGCTCGCCGGCTGGGCGTCCGGCTCGACCTACCCGCTGCTCGGCGGCCTGCGGTCCGCCGCCCAGCTGATCTCGTACGAGGTGGCGCTGGGCCTGTCCATCGTGGCGGTGTTCATGCTCGCCGGCACGATGTCCACGAGTGAGATCGTGGCTGCCCAGGGCAGTACGACCGAGCTGAGCCTGTTCGGTGTCGACATCCCGGCGCCGGGCTGGTACGCGCTGCTGCTCTTCCCGAGCTTCATCGTCTTCTTCATCTCCATCGTCGGCGAGACCAACCGGCCGCCGTTCGACCTGCCGGAGGCGGAGTCGGAGCTGGTGGCCGGCTTCATGACCGAGTACAGCTCGCTCAAGTTCGCGCTGATCATGCTCAGCGAGTACGTCGCGATGGTGACCATGTCGGCCTTCACCGTGACGCTCTTCCTGGGCGGCTGGCACGCGCCGTGGCCGATCACCATCTGGTCGGGGGCCAACTCCGGCTGGTGGCCGATGCTCTGGTTCTTCGGCAAGGTCATCCTGCTGGTCTTCGTCTTCGTCTGGCTGCGCGGCACGCTGCCCCGGCTGCGGTACGACCAGCTGATGCGCTTCGGCTGGAAGGTGCTCATCCCGATCAGCCTGGTCTGGATCGTGATCCTCGCCGGCCTGCGCACCATCGACGACTGGGACACCCAGAGCCGGATGTACGCCATCGGCATCCCGGCCGGCATCGTGCTGCTCGCCGCGCTGTTCTGGCCGAGCCGCAAGGCGGCACCGAAGCCGACCCTCGCCGAGCAGGTCGACAACCGGCCGCCGGGCAGCTTCCCGCTGCCCCCGATGGATCTCCAGGTACCACCGAGCCCGCGCACCCGGCGCATGGTCGCCGAGCGGGAGCCGGCAAACGCCCCCGCCGGCCAGGACTCTGAGGAGGTGTGACGTGGGCGCGATCACCGGAACGTTCAAGGGCTTCGGGGTCACCTTCTCGCACATGTTCAAGAAGGTCGTCACCACCGACTACCCGTTCACCCCGCCGAAGCCGGCGCCGCGCTACCACGGGCGGCACATCCTCAACCGGCACCCGGACGGGCTGGAGAAGTGCATCGGCTGCGAGTTGTGCGCCTGGGCCTGCCCGGCGGACGCGATCTACGTCGAGGGTGGCGACAACACCGACGAGCAGCGCTTCTCGCCGGGCGAGCGGTACGCCAGCATCTACCAGATCAACTACGCCCGCTGCATCTTCTGCGGGCTCTGCATCGAGGCGTGCCCGACCCGCTCGTTGACCATGAGCAACGAGTACGAGCTGGCCCGGGACAACCGCAAGGACCTGATCTTCACCAAGGAGCAGCTGCTGGCGCCGCTGCTGCCGGGGATGGAGCAGCCGCCGCACCCGATGCGGCTGGGTGACAGCGAGAAGGACTACTACATCGGCAGCCTCACCAACCCGGGCACCTCCGCCGGGGCGGAGCGCTCGCCGATGGGGCCGGGCCACTACCAGGTGGACGAGCACCCGGGCGTCACCTTCCCCGGTGCCGAGCAGGCCGCGCAGCGGGCCGAGGCGGAGAAGGGGAACCCGGCATGAGCACCTCGACGCTGCTCGCCGCCTCCGGTGCGGTTTCCGGCGGCGAGGCGGTGACCTTCTGGATCCTCGCTCCGCTCGCGCTGGCCGGTGCGATAGGCATGGTCGCCGCCCGCAACGCGGTGCACTCGGCACTGTGGCTGGTGCTGACCATGCTCAGCCTCGGGGTGTTCTACGTGCTCCAGGCCGGGCCGTTCATCGGCATGGTGCAGATCATCGTCTACACCGGCGCGATCATGATGCTCTTCCTGTTCGTACTGATGCTTGTCGGTCGGGAAGCCTCCGACTCGCTCATCGAGGTGCTGCGCGGTCAGCGGATCGCGGCGATCGGGCTGGGGCTCGGCTTCGCCGGCCTGCTCGGCAGTGGGGTCTACCGGGCCACGCAGGGCAGCACGCCTGTCGGCCTGGAGCAGGCCAACGCGGGCGGCAACGTGGAGGGCATCGCCCGGCTGCTCTTCACCGACTACGTCTTCGCCTTCGAACTCACCGCGGCGCTGCTGATCACCGCCACCATCGGCGGCATGATCCTCGCGCACGTCGAGCGGCGCAAGGAGGACAAGCGCGACCAGGTGGCCACCATGAAGGCCCGCTTCGCGCCCGGCAACTACCCCGGCCCGAAGCCCGGCCCGGGTGTCTTCGCCACCTCCTCGTCGGTCGCCACCCCGGCCCGCCTGCCGGACGGGCGGCTGAGTGACCGCAGCACGCCGGACATCCTGCCGGTGCGGGAGCTGACCGCCGAGGAGACCACGCTGAAGGGCACTGAGAAATGAGTGACTTCTTCTCGGTCGAGCCGAACTACTACCTGGTCCTCGCCGCGGTGCTGTTCACCATCGGCGCCGCCGGGGTGCTGGTGCGGCGCAACGCGATCGTGCTGTTCATGTGTGTCGAGCTGATGCTCAACGCGGCCAACCTGGCGCTTGTCACCTTCAGCCGGATGAACGGTGACCTCAACGGCCAGATCATGGCGTTCTTCGTGATGGTGGTGGCGGCGGCCGAGGTCGTGGTCGGGTTGGCCATCATCATGGCGATCTTCCGCACCCGACGCTCCGCCAGCGTCGACGACGCCAACCTGTTGAAGTACTAGAGGGGCCCACCGGTGGACGAAATCATGACGTACGCCCAGGCTGCTCCGGCCGAGACCGTCTCGTACGCGACGGCGGACGGGCTGCTGAGCAGCGTCTGGCTGCTGGTGGCCATCCCGCTGGTCAGCGCGACCATCCTGCTGCTGCTCGGCCGGCGGGCCGACCGCTGGGGGCACTGGCTCGGGGTGGCCGCGGTCGGTGCCGCTTTCCTGCTCGGCCTGAGCTACTTCCTCGGCCTGCGTGGCCTGGAGAACCGGTCGGTCCAGCTGAGTCTCTGGGACTTCATCGCGGTCGGCGGTCTGCACGTGGACTTCGGTCTGCTGTTCGACCCGCTGGCCGGGGTCTTCGTCCTGCTGATCACCGGTGTGGGTTTCCTGATCCACCTGTACGCGGTCGAGTACATGGCGCACGATGAGCGCCGCCGACTGTTCTTCGCGTACTTCAACCTGTTCATCGCGGCGATGCTGCTGCTGGTGCTCGGCAACAACTACGTGATGCTGTACTTCGGCTGGGAGGGCGTCGGTCTGGCGTCGTACCTGCTGATCTCCTTCTGGTACACCAAGCCGGCCGCCGCCACCGCCGGTAAGAAGGCGTTCCTGATGAACCGGGTCGGCGACGCCGGCCTGGCGATCGCCATCTTCATCATGTTCGCCACCCTCGGCACCACCCAGTACGACGAGGTGTTCAACGGGATCGGCGCGCTGGCCGGGGGCACCGTGCTGGTGCTCGGCCTGCTGCTGCTGCTCGGCGCGGCCGGCAAGTCCGGCCAGTTCCCGCTCCAGGCGTGGTTGCCGGACGCGATGGAGGGCCCGACCCCGGTGTCGGCGCTGATCCACGCCGCGACGATGGTCACCGCAGGTGTCTACCTGATCGCCCGCTCCAACATCATCTTCTCGGCGAACGCCACGTTGCAGCTGGTCGTGGTGAGCGTCGGCGCGCTGACCCTGCTGATCGGCGCGATCATCGGGTGCGCCAAGGACGACATCAAGCGGGTGCTGGCCTGGTCCACGGTCAGCCAGATTGGCTACATGTTCCTCGGTGTCGGACTGGGTGGCGCGGCGTACGCACTTGCCATCGTGCACCTGCTGGCGCACGGCTTCTTCAAGGCCAACATGTTCCTCGGCGCCGGCTCGGTCATGCACGGCATGAAGGACCAGGTCGACATCCGTCGTTTCGGCGGCCTCTCGAAGTACATGAAGATCACCTGGATCACCTTCGGCGCGGGCTGGCTGGCCATCATCGGCATGTTCCCGTTCTCCGGCTACTTCTCCAAGGAGCCGATCATCGCCGCCGCCTTCGAGCGGGAGGGATGGACGGCCTGGCTGTTCGGCGGGGCGGCGGTGCTCGGTGCCGCGCTTACCGCCTTCTACATGACCCGGCTGTTCGTGCTCACCTTCCACGGGCCGAAGCGCTGGACCGAGGACATCGAGCACCCGCACGAGTCCCCGCCGTTGATGACCATCCCGCTGGTCCTGCTCGGCATCGGTTCGTTGGGCGCGGGTTGGCTGCTGGCCACCTCCGTGCCGGACTGGCTGACCACCACCGCCGGGCTCGGCACCGCCGAGGCGCACCACGACGCGGTGCTGCCGCACTGGGCGATCGTGGTGCTGTCGCTGGGCGTCACGGTGCTCGGTGCGGTGCTGGGCTGGTTCCTGTTCCGCAACGGCACGGCGACCTCGCCGCAGCCGGCCGGGGTGCTCGTCACCGCCGCGCGCAAGAACCTCTACACCGACGCGGTGAACGAGGCGGTCTTCGAGAAGCCGGGCATCTTCCTCACCCGGGCGCTCGTCTACCTGGACAACCGGGGCATCGACGGGCTGATCAACGGACTGGCCGCGGGCGTCGGCGGTGGATCGGGCCGGCTCCGGCGGCTGCAGACCGGCTTCGTCCGGTCGTACGCCACCTCGATCCTGACCGGCGCGTTGCTGGTGGTGGCCGCCTTCCTGGCCGTACAGGCGGGGTGGTTGGCGTGATCGACCTCTTGAGGCTGTCGGCCTCTCAGGCGGCCGTCGCCGGCGGACCGCACAGTGACGACGGAGGTAAGGCCGCATAATGTCCGACTTCCCGTTCCTCTCGGTGCTCACCGTGGCGCCGCTTGTCGGCGCCGTGGTCGTCGCCCTCCTGCCGCGCAGCCGGCCGACGCTGGCGAAGCAGGTCGCGCTCGGCTGGTCGTTGCTGGTGCTGGCGCTGTCCGTGGTCATGTGGGTGACCTTCCAGGTCGGTGGCGACCGCTTCCAGTTCCGCGAGTCGTACCCGTGGATCCCGAACTGGGGGGTCAACTTCACCTTCGCCGCCGACGGCATCGCGCTTGTCATGCTGATGCTGATCGCGGTGCTGGTGCCGCTGGTGATCCTCGCCTCCTGGCACGACGCGGAGTCGTCCAAGCGGTCGGTGCCTGTCTACTTCGCGCTGCTGCTCGTCCTCGAATGCACGATGATCGGTGTCTTCGCCGCCGCCGACGTCTTCCTGTTCTACGTGTTCTTCGAGGTCATGCTGGTGCCGATGTACTTCCTGATCGGCAGCTACGGCGGTCACCAGCGGCAGTACGCGGCCGTCAAGTTCTTCCTCTACTCGCTTGTCGGCGGTCTGTTCATGCTGGCCGCCGTGATCGGCCTGTGGGTGGTCGGCGGCAAGACCTTCGACTGGGTGGCGCTGTCGCAGGTGGACATCACCACCGGGGCGGAGCGTTGGCTGTTCCTCGGCTTCTTCGTCGCCTTCGCCATCAAGGCGCCGTTCTTCCCGTTCCACACCTGGCTGCCGGACGCCGGTGGCGCGGCGCCCGCCGGTGCCGCCGCGCTGCTCGTGGGCGTGCTGGACAAGGTCGGTACCTTCGGCATCCTGCGGTACTGCCTGCCGCTGTTCCCGGACGCGGCCCAGTGGTTCGCGCCGTGGGCGCTGGGGCTGGCGGTCATCGGCATCATCTACGCGGCGCTGCTTGCCGTCGGGCAGAACGACCTCAAGCGGCTGGTGTCGTACACGTCGATCGCCCACTTCGGCTTCATCGGCGTGGGTATCTTCGCCTTCACCACGCAGGCAGGCACCGGGGCCGTGCTCTACATGGTCAACCACGGCCTCGCCACCGGACTGCTCTTCCTGGTGGTGGGCATGCTCATCGCGCGCCGGGGCTCGGCGCTGGTGAGTGACTTCGGTGGTGCGGGCAAGCTGGTGCCGGTGCTGGCCGGGGTGCTCTTCTTCGCCGGTCTCGCCTCGCTGGCGCTGCCGGGTACCGCACCGTTCGTCTCGGAGTTCCTGGTGCTGATCGGCACGTTCACGGTCAACAAGCCGGTAGCGGTGATCGCGACGTTGGGCATCATCCTGGCGGCGGCCTACGTGCTGTGGATGGTGCAGCGCACCACGCAGGGCACCCTCAACCCGGCGCTCACCGAGATCGACGCTATGAAGCGCGACCTCAACCTGCGCGAGAAGGTCGTCGTCGCCCCGCTGATCGCGCTGATCCTGGTGCTCGGCTTCTACCCGAAGCCGGTCACGGACGTGATCAACCCCGCGATCCAGGCGACCATGGAGGACGTCGGCCGGACCGACCCGGCCCCGTCGGTAGACACCGTCCAGGAGGCGATCCGGTGAGCGCGAGGAGTGAGCTTGCGAGCCCCGCAGTCGCGAACGAAAGGCTGGTCCAGTGACCGAGCTTGAACTGCCGCCTATCGACTACGCGGCGATCGCGCCGATCCTGATCATGCTGGTCGCGGCGGTGGTCGGGGTGTTGGTCGAGGCGTTCGTGCCCCGGCGGCTGCGGCATCCCGTGCAGTTGCCGCTGGCGGTGCTCGCGGTGCTCGCGGCCCTGACCATGGTGGTGGTCAACGCCGACAAGCGGGTGATCACCATCGGCGTGATCGCCGTCGACGGGCCGACGTTGTTCCTACAGGGCTCGATCCTCGCCCTGTCGGCGGTGGCGCTGCTGCTGCTCGGCGAGCGGGTGGTCGAGCGGGGCGGGGCGTTTGTCGCCCAGGCCGCGGTGACCGCCGACTCGCCGGAGGACCGCCAGCAGGCGGAGAACGCCGGTGGCGCGGGTGAGGTGTACCCGCTTACCACCTTCGCTATCGCCGGCATGCTGATCTTCGTGTCGGCGAACGACCTGCTGACCATGTTCATCGCGCTCGAGGTCTTCTCGTTGCCGCTCTACCTGCTCTGCGCGCTGGCCCGTCGCCGGCGGCTGCTGAGCCAGGAGGCGGCGATGAAGTACTTCCTGCTCGGTGCGTACGCCTCGGCGTTCTTCCTGTTCGGGTTGGCGTTGATCTACGGCTTCACCGCCGGGCTCGGCGACCGGCAGGCGGGCGTCGACTTCGCCACCGTCAACGCGGCAGTGGCTAACTCCACGGCCAGCCCGGTGCTGCTCTTCGCCGGTATGGCGCTCGTCGCCATCGGTCTGCTGTTCAAGGCGGCCGCGGCCCCGTTCCACGTCTGGACGCCTGACGTGTACCAGGGCGCGCCGACGCCGTTGACCGGGTTCATGGCGGCCTGCACCAAGGTCGCCGCGTTCGGTGCCCTGCTGCGGGTGTTCCACGTGGCCTTCGAGGGGGCCCGGTGGGACTTCACCCCGGTGCTGGGCGCTGTGGCGGTGCTCACCATGCTCGTCGGTGCGCTGTTCGCGGTGACCCAGACCGACATCAAGCGGCTGCTGGCGTACTCGTCGATCGCCAACGCCGGTTACCTGCTCGTCGGTGTGCTCGCACCGGGCAGCGAGGGCCTCTCCGGCACCATGTTCTACCTGGTCGCGTACGGCTTCACGGTGCTTGCCGCGTTCGCTGTGGTGACGCTGGTACGCGATGCCGACGGCGAGGCGACCCACCTGTCCCGCTGGGCCGGGCTGGGCCGGCGGTCGCCGGTCTACGCCTCGGTCTTCACCTTCGTCCTGCTCGCCTTTGCGGGTATCCCGATGACCAGCGGCTTCACCAGCAAGTTCGCGGTCTTCGGTCCGGCGCTTGACGGTGGGCAGGTGTGGCTGGTCATCGCGGGTGTGCTGACCAGCATGGTGCTGGCCTTCCCGTACCTGCGGGTCGTGGTGCTGATGTGGCTCTCCGAGCCGGGTGACAGCACGCCGACGGTGGCGGTGCCGGGTGCGCTCACCTCGGCCGCCCTGGTGATCGGGGTGCTCGCCACGCTTGTGCTCGGTGTCGCGCCGGCACCGCTGCTCGACCTGGCCTCCTCAGCCGCCGACTTCGTCAGGTAACGGCCGACCTGCCGTTCGAGGGCCGGCCCACGCGCTGTGGGCCGGCCCTCGCCGCGTATCCCCGGTCCGGTGCAGGTAGAACCTGTGTGGCATGGTTGGAGGCGTGGTGATTAGGGGTGGCGAGGGTACAGGTGTCACCGGCTCCGGTGGTCGCCGGAGCCGCTCCGGCGCGGCTCAGTTCGGCGCGCTCGGCCTTCACCTCGCCGACCCGCACAGCGAGGAGTCCGTCCTCGGTGTGCTGGCGTCGGTGGAGGCGGAGCTGCTGGACAGCATCGCCAGCGCCGACCCGTTCGTCACCGAGGCGGCCCGGCACCTGGTGGAGGCCGGCGGTAAGCGGTTCCGGCCGCTGCTGGTGGCCCTGGGTGCCCAGTTCGGTGATCCGACCCGGGCCGAGGTCGTCTCGGCGGCCGTGGTGGTGGAGCTGACCCACCTGGCCACGCTGTACCACGACGACGTGATGGACGAGGCGTCGGTGCGCCGGGGCGCGCCGAGCGCCAACTCCCGGTGGACCAACTCGGTGGCCATCCTGGTCGGCGACTACCTCTTCGCCCGGGCCGCGGACGTGGCGGCCGAGCTGGGCCCCGAGGCGGTACGACTCCAGGCGCGTACCTTCGCCCGGCTGGTCCACGGTCAGATCGCCGAGACGATCGGCCCTCGGCCCGGTGACGATCCGGTGGCGCACTACCTGCGGGTGATCGCCGAGAAGACCGGCTCGCTGATCGCCACCAGCGTGCACTTCGGTGCCCAGTTCAGTGGGGCCGCGCCGGAGCAGGTGGCGGCGCTGGCCGGGTACGGCGAGACCATCGGGGTGGCTTTCCAGCTCTCTGACGACCTGCTCGACATCGCCAGCGAGTCGACGGAGTCGGGCAAGACGCCCGGCACCGACCTGCGGGAGGGCGTTCCCACCCTGCCGGTGCTCTACGCTCTCGCCTCCGACGACGCGGACGCCGCCTCGGTACGACTGCGGGAGATCCTGGCCACCGGGCCGCTCACCGACGACGCCCTGCACGCCGAGGCGCTCGGCCTGCTGCGGGAGAGCCCGGCACTCAAGCGTGCCCGCGAGACCGTCCGCAGCTACGCCGAGGACGCCCGCGCCCAGCTCGCCCCCCTTCCGCATGGCCCGGCCCGCCGCGCCCTCGAATCCCTCTGCGACCACATCGCCGACCGCACAAGCTGACCGACCTCAGTGGGTTGATCAAGAAGTTCTGGTCGCCATGCGTGCGAATCCAGACCAGAACTTCCTGATCAACTCGGCTGTCGGCGTGGGGTGGGGAGTAGGCGGGTGGCGGTGAGCATGAGGGTGGCGGCGGCGAGCATGGCGGCGGCTGCGGTGAGCCACATGGTCGGGTAGCCGGCCGCAGCGGCGAGCGGGCCCAGGGCGAGTGGGCCGAGGCAGCCGCCCGCGTACACCCCGGTCTGGGTGATCGAGGTGGCGGCGGCCGGGGCCTGCGGATGCAGTTGGACCACCGCGAAGTTCATCAGCCCGGGCCAGGACCAGCCGAAACCGAAGCCGAGCAGCACGCCCACCAGCAGCGGCCCAGGGCCGGCCGCCGCGAGCAGGCCGAGCCCCGCCGCGCCGGCCACCAGCAGACCGGCGATCACCGCGAGGTGCCCGCCGGTGCGGCGGTCGGCCAGCCAGCCGAACCCGATCCGGGCCGCCACGCAGACCGCGCCGCCGAAGGTCAGGGTGAGCCCGGCCATCGCCGGACCGAGACCCCTGTCGACCGAGGCGTCGACCACGAAGGTGCCGAGCGCGTTCGCCGCCCCCGCGGCCAGCGTCGCGGCCACGCCGACCAGGACCAGTCCCGGGCTCGCGCCGCCGCCTCTTCCGGTGCGTCGCCGCACGGGCCGGGTGCCCTGCGAGGGTACGGCCGGCAGAGCGGCCAGCGCGGCGCCGGCTGCCGCCACGAAGGCCCAGCGCCAGCCGACGGTGAGCGCGAGGGTGGGTACCGCTGCGCCGGCAAGCAGGGTGGAGAGCGGGATCGCCGCCTGCTTGACCCCGAACGACAGACCCTGCCGGCGGGGCGGGACGTGCCGGGCGAGCAGGGCGTTGCTGGACAGTTGACCGAGCGCGTTGGCGGTGCCGGCCACGGCCAGCAGACCGACGAGGGCCGGATACGAGCGGGCCGCCACCGCCACGGCGAGCAGGCTGGCGGCGGAGACCACGATGCCGGCCCGGGCCGTCACGGCGGCACCCCACCGTTCGACGAGCACACCGGAGGGGACCGAGGCGAGGGCGCTCACCGCGAAGTTGACGGCCACGACGAGCCCCAGGCCGGCGGGGGAGAAGCCCAACTCCTCCCGCATCTGTACGGCGAGACCGCCGACCAGGAAGACCGGCAGGACGCAGGCGATCGTGACGGTGACCGCGACGGCACTGGCCCGGACGGGCCGTGCGGCGGTCTCCGAAGTACGCGGAGGGGCGATGTGGGTCATGGTGCGGCCAACCTACGCCAGCCGCACCTCGACGACGGAAAGTGCGTTCCACCTCACATCCTGTGTCGGATGATCATCGATCCTCCACCCGATCAGGCATTTCGCGGCGGGCCGCTTTTTCATATGGTGTAAGTCCCCGGTGGCGGAGGTGGTTGTGCGTGACCCCCTGGCGGAACCTTCGGACCTGATCCGAAGTGTCTCCCGCGCGCTTCGAGTGCTCGAGTCGGTCGGTCGTGCCCCACGGGGCCTGACGGTGAAACAGATCGCCCGACGCTGCGAGCTGACCGTGGCGACCACCTATCACCTGGTCCGCACCCTCGCGTACGAGGGCTACGTGATCCGTCGGGAGGACGGCACGTACATCGTGGGTCTGGAGGTGGCCGACCGCTACCGCGAACTGGTTGCCGCGTTCCGCGGCTCACCGGCCATCGGCGAGAGCCTGCGTCGGGCGGCCCTGGAGACCGGCTGGAGCCACTTTCTGGGCCGGTTCGTGGGCGGACAGGTGGCGATCACCGCCGTGGCGGAGGGGAACCGCTCGCCGTACCTGGAGGATCTCGTTCCCGGCTTCGACGAGGGCGCGCACGCGACAGCACTCGGCAAGGCGTTGCTCGCCACGCTCACCGCCGAGCAACGCCACCGCTATCTGCGCGAGTACGGCATGCGTCCGTTCACCAGCGCCACCCTCACCACCCCGGAGGCGTTCGAGGCCGACCTGACGGCCGGGGAGCGACGCGGAATGCAACTGGAACTGGGCCAGTTCCGGCAGGGAGTGGCGTGTGCCGCTGTTCTGGTCAGCCCGGACAAAGACATGGAACGGCGTACGGTGCTGGCCTGCGCGCTGCCGGCCAGCGAGATGATGACCTCCGCCCGGGTGGTCCGAACGAAGCTGCTCACCGCCGCGCGCGCCATCGCCGACGGCCTGGCCGCGGACACCTGATCGCTAGCTGCCGAGACGGCCCCCTCCCTGGTGGGGAGAGGGCCGTCGGAGAGGCGGCCGGCGCGGTGCCGGGGCGGGGTCAGCTACCGACCGGTCCGCCGTCCAGCCGCCAGGTCACCACCACGCCCGGCTTGGCGTAGTCGCCGTCGGGCCAGGTGGAGGCCGGGTTGTCGACAGTGGCACCGGTGATCTCACCCGGGTGCTGCACCGCCACGAAGAGCGAGCGGTTGTCCTCGGTGATGAACGGTCCGCAGGTCTCCGCACCGACCGGCACGGTCAGGAACTGCTTCAGGTGGCCCCGCTCCGGACCCTCGGTGGCCGTGGCGAAGAGGCCGTCGTTGCTGCCCAGCGCGTTACCGTCGGTGGAGATCCAGAGGTTGCCGGTGGCGTCGAACGCCACGTTGTCCGGGCAGGAGATCGGCGACACCTTGGTCTTGTCGTACCCGGCGAAGTAGGTCGACGGGTCCGCCGGGTCGCCGCAGACGATCGGCAGCGACCACCGGAAGGAGTCGGCGGTGTTGTCGCCCCGGTCCTCGACAAGTTCCAGGATCTGCCCGTGCCGGTTGGCGGTACGCGGGTTGGCCTCGTCCGGTGCCGGGTTGCTGCCGACGCCACGGTTCGTGTTGTTGGTCAGCGCCACGTAGACCTTTCCGGTGAGCAGACTCGGCTCGACGTCCTCCGGACGGTCCATCTTGGTCGCGCCGACCTTGTCCCCGGCGAACCGGGTGAACGTCAGCACCTCGGCGGCGGTCATCCCGTCCACGTAGGAACGGTTGCCGCTGACCAGCTTGATCCAGCGGCCCTTGCCGTTGAAGGCGCCGTCGCTGGGCAGGGTGCCGGAGCCGTCGATCTCACCGGCGCTTGTCTGGTCGAGCTTGGCGACGTAGAGGGTGCCCGACTCCAGCAGCGTCAGGTTGTGCTTGCGGGCGACCCAGGAGTCACCCTTCATGAACTTCTTGTCCGACACGAACTTGTAGAGGTAGTCGAAGCGCTCGTCGTCGCCCATGTACGCGACGACGTGCCCGCTGCGCGCGACGATGACGTTCGCGCCCTCGTGCTTGAACCGGCCGAGCGCCGTGTGCTTGCGCGGGCGGCTCTCCGGGTCGAACGGGTCGATCTCCACGATCCAGCCGTGCCGGTTGGCCTCGTTGGGGTGCTTGGCGAGGTCGAAGCGCTCGGCGGCCCGGTCCCACTTGCGGCTGCCACTGGGGTAGCGGGCGGTGGTGCTGATGCCGTAGCGGGCCAGCCGGGCCTTCTCCGACTCCGGCGCCGCGTCGCCGCCGACGAAGTACTGGTTGAAGTTCTCCTCACCGGACAGCACGGTGCCCCACGGGGTCACGCCGCCGGCACAGTTGTTCAGCGTGCCGATGACCGTACGACCCTTCGGGTCGGCGGCCGTCTTCAGGAACGACGAGCCGGCGGCCGGGCCGGTCAGCTCGAACTTGCTGCTCAGCGCGTCGACCCGACGGTTGTACGGGCGGCGGCCGGAGCCGACGACCCGCCACTGGCCGGTCCCGCCGACCCGCTCGATCTCCACCACGGACATGCCGTGCGCGGCCATCGCCACCTTCACCTGCTCGACGCTGAGCGCGTCCTGGCTGGTGAAGCCGGGGAACATCAGGTCCTCGTTCGTGTACTCGTGGTTGACCACGAGCAGGGCCCGCTTGCCGCCCTTGTCCAGCGGCAGCACGCCGACGAAGTCGTTGTTGTAGCCGAACTGCTTGGCCTGCGCGGCGGCGGTCTGCCGGCGCAGGTTGAACTCCGGCGCGCCGGGCACCACCGGGTCGCCCCAGCGGATGATCACGGCCTGGTCGTAGCCGTTCGGGACGACGAACGTGTCGAGGGTGTTCGGCGGGATCGGCTTGAAGCTCAGCGCACCGCTGCCCGGGCGACGGCCGGCTGCCGTCGGTTGACCGGCCGGAGGCACCGGGGGGACCGGGGCCGCGGCGGCGGGCGCCGCACCGGCCAGGGCGCCGGCCGCCGCACCGCTGAAACCGAGCACCAGGGCGCCGACCGCCCCGGCACGGACCACGCCGCGGCGGCTGACCTCGGCGTTCACCACGTCACCGAAGTAGGCGTTGTCGGAGGTGTTGGGTACCGGGTGGTCACAGGCGTTGCCGCAGCGGTAGAGGCAGGTCATGGCGTCGCGGCTGCCGTGGCGGGGGGTGCCCAGCAGCGGGAGCAGCCGGGGACGGTCGCTCATGGGGAGGATCCTCCTGAGGGTCGGTGCACGTCGGTGCAGGTCACCGACGCGTACCCGCCGGACGCTAGGGCGGTGCGGTGAGCGTGGGTCGGCGTCGATGTGAACCAGCGATGAACTCCAACCCGGGAATCCCAGGTTTGAGCTGGGAATGAACCGATAGGCGTGACAGCACGTATCTCAGGTCGTAACACCGCGCCCGCTCGCGCCGAGAGCGAGGAGAACACCATCAGCGACCACGACGCCCACCTGCTGCGCGCCCTGCATGACGAGCATGCCGAGGCGCTGTACGCGCACGCGCTGCGGCTTGTCAACGGCGACCGGCAGCGCGCCGAGGACCTGGTGCAGGAGACGCTGCTACGGGCCTGGCGACATCCGGAGTCGCTCGACCCTCGGCGCGGTTCGGTACGCGCCTGGCTCTTCACCACCGCGCGCAACCTCGCGATCGACGCCTGGCGGCGGCGGTCCACGAGGGTAGGCGAGGTCTACACCGACGAACTTCCCGAGCCGCCGGAGGTCGTCGACGAAACCGAGCGAGCCGTCGAGGCGTGGACGGTCGCGGAGGCGCTGAACCGGCTCAGTCCGTCCCATCGCGATGTCCTGGTGGAGTGCTTCTACCAGGGGCGATCGGTCTCCGAGGCAGCCTCCCGGCTGGGGGTTCCACCGGGCACGGTGAAGTCCCGCACCCACTACGCGCTGCGCTCCCTGCGGCTGGTCCTGGCCGAGATGGGGGTGACCGGATGAACCGTTGCGAGTTCGCGTTCGACGACGGGGCGTACGTGCTGGGCGCGCTCTCCCCAGCCGATCGCGTGAGCTACGAACGGCACCTCGTCGACTGCCCCGCCTGCCAACAGTCGGTTTCCGAGATCGCCGTGCTGCCCGGTCTGCTCGGCCGGTTGGATCCGGCCAGCCTGGAACAGTTCCTCCCGCCGCCGGAGAACCCCCGGGTGCCCGAGCTGCTCACCGCCGCCCGGGAGCGCCGACGCCGCGAGCGGCAGGCGGGCCGGCTGCGGTACGCGGTCATCGGGCTGGCCGCCGCCGCGTTCGCCCTGGTGGTCGGCTTCGGGGTGGCGACCATGCTGCCCGGGCAGCTGCCGAACGGGCCGGGTGGCCAGGTGCGGATGGTGCAGATGCAACCGGTCGCCGGCACGGTGCCGGTGCACGCCGAGATCGGGTTGACCGGCACCAACTGGGGCACCGAGGTGACCATGCACTGCGGCTACGACGAGCGGGCCGGGTACGGCAAGGCGAACGCCTTCCGGCTGGTGGCGCACGCCGGCGACGGTTCGCAGGAGCAGATCGGCTCCTGGCTGGCCGCCCCCGGCGACGACCTGCGGATCACCGGGGCGACCCGGTTCACGAACGCCGAGCTGGTCCGGCTGGAGCTGATCCGTGCCGACGGCACTCCGGTGCTCGCCTACGAGGTTCGCTGAACCGGCACCCGAGCGTCAGGCGACCTCAGTAGCGACGACCTCAGCCCCGGCGATCTCAGCGGCTGCTCGCGACCGCCACCGTGGCTGGCACGGTGCCGTCCAGGCGCAGACGGCGGGTGTGCCGGGCCTGGCGTACCGCGTCGGCGGTGAAAACGATCAGGGCGAGCCAGACCAGGGCGAAGCCGGCCAGCCGGGCCGGCGGCATCGGCTCGTGGAAGATCAGTACGCCGCAGCCGAGCTGGAGGATCGGCGCCACGTACTGGAGCATGCCGAGGGCGGTGAGCGGCAGCCGGTTGGCGGCACCGGCGAAGAGCAGCAGCGGGATGGCGGTCAACGCCCCGGCGAGCACCAGCAGGGCCGTGTGGCCGGCCGAGACGTGGCCGAACGCGGCCTCACCGGTGGCGGCGGCGAGCCAGCCGAGGTAGCCCAGGGCGGGCAGGGACAGCACTGCCGACTCGACGAACAGACCCTCCGCCGCCGGTAGGCCGAGGCGCTTCTTCACCAGGCTGTACCCGCCGAAGGAGAACGCCAGGATGAGCGCGAGGTACGGCAGCCGACCGTAGTCGACGGCGAGTACGGCCACCGCCGTCGCGCCGACGCCAAGTGCCAGCCACTGCGCCCGGCGTAGCCGTTCGCGCAGCACCAGCACCCCGAGCAGGACCACCACCAGCGGGTTGATGAAGTAGCCGAGGGCGGTCTCCACCACCCGGTCGGAGTTGACGCCGTAGATGTAGGTGAACCAGTTGACGGCGATGAGCGTGGCCGCGGCCGCGATCCCCGCCAGTGTCCGGGGCCGGCGCAGCAGGGCCCGGAGGAAGCCGACGTTGCGTAGCGCGATGAGCAGCAGCGCGACGAAGGCGACGGACCACACCACCCGGTGAGCCAGGATCTCCAGCGGGCCGGCCGGGCGCAGCAGCTTGAAGTAGAGCGGAAAGAACCCCCACAGCAGGTAGGCACCAAGTCCGTAGAGGTATCCGAGGCGGAGCGGCGTCACGACTCCACCGTAAGGGGCCGGGGTGGTTGTCGATCCTTGCTGGTGAGCGGGCTCACGGCCTGGTCGCGCTGGTCGAGCTCCATCCACCTGTCGGCGGGTACGCCGCCGAAGCCGACCTTCTGGTACACCCCGTGGGCGTCGTTGGTGGCCAGCAGGATCCGGCGTACGCCGAGCTCGGCCAGGTGGTCCCGGACCGCGCCGGCCAGCCAGGTGCCCAGCCCGTGACCCCGTTCGGCCCGGTCGACGTAGACGTCGCAGAGGTAGGCGAAGGTGGCCCGGTCGGTGATGACCCGGGCGACCGCGACCTGCCGGCCGTCCGCCGACCGGTACACGCCGAACCCGACAGATCCGGCGAACGCCCGCGTCACCGTCTCCCGGTCACGCCCGAGCGCCCAGTACGCGTCCCGGCTGAGCCAGCCGTGGACGAGATCCAGATCGAGTCGGGCCGGATCGGTGCTGATCGTGTAACCGTCATCGCGGGTCAGGGTGAACACCCCGCCGAAGCTAGTGCCTCGGATGAGGGGGATCAGCAGCCAATTCCCGCGATATGGCTGAGCGCGGGGTGCCTCCGGTGGCCACCATCGCGGCGGTGGCCACCGGAGGGCGCGGCGGAACTGGTCAGTCGCGGTCGAGGATGGCGCCGAGGATCCAGGTGACGACGCCGACGAAGAGCGCCCCGAGCACCGCGGCCGGCCAGAAGCCGTCGACGTCGAAGGGCAGCCCCGCCTGGTCCGCGATCCAGCCGGTGAGCAGGAACAGCAGGCCGTTGACCACGAGTGCGATCAGTCCGAGGGTGAGCAGGTAGAAGGCGCAGCCGACGGTCTTGATGATCGGCTGGAGCACGCCATTGACCACACCGAAGATGACCGCGACGAGAATCAGCGTCAGGATCGTCTCGGAGATCGAGTCCGAGTCGAGCGAGATACCGGGAATGAGCAGTGTGGCCAGCCAGAAGGCCACCGCCGTGGCGCCGACCCGGATCAGTAGACCTTTCAGAAAACCCATGGCGGGCATGGTGTCACGGCGGACGCGTGGGCGGAACCCGCGAGATCATCCTGCTCGGCGCAGGGCCGCGGTGCCGATGAGCTGCGACTCGATGGGGGTGCAGGCGAGCAGTGCCCAACGCAGAGCTCGCCGGTTGACCACGGCGACCATGTCGTGGCGGATCCTGGTCAGCAACTCCGCCGCGTCGCCGAGCCCCAGCGCGTAGCCGGCGACAGTGGCCTCCGCCTGGCTGAGCGGTCGCAGCACCGCCAGGTCGGCCCGGCTCAGCGCGTCCGCGTCGGCCGAGGTCAGCACGTCGCGGACCAGCAGCGTGGTCTGCCAGGTGGTGCCTGGCCGTGGACCCGCGAGCGGTGGTGCGTCAAGCACCACGAGCACCGGTTTGAGTGGCGTGCCGGGTTCTCCGGGCACCGGGCGGTCCGGCGGGATCAGCGGAACAGGTCCGTCCGGCCCGCCGACGCCCCGGACGAACCGCTCCCAGACGTACGGCCGGCCAGTTTGGACGATCACCCGGGCACCCAGCGCCATCGCGCGCACGGCTACCAGTTGGGCGACGGGCACCCCACCGACGAGGATCAGCCGGGTGCTCTCCGGCCGGAACAGGCGGACGGTGACGGCGTGGCCGTGCCGGTTGGCACCGAGCTTGAGCCCGGCGGCACCGTAGGGCAGCTCCAACGGTGGGTTTCCGGCGGTCGGCGGCGCTGCCCCGGGCACCGCCAGCGGCAGCGTGCCGGCGAGGCCGGACCACTGCCCGCCGTCGAGCCGTTCCACAGTGGTGCCGTCCGTGGCCACCGTCCGCCGCAACTGTCGAGCCGCGTCCGAGAGCTGGGCGGGTGTCGCCGCGGCCAGCCGTACGATCAGGCCTGTGATTGCCGGGCGCTGCGTCCCGGTGTGCAGCGACACCGTGATCGCGCTCGCCGGCACCGCCCACAGCCGGGGCAGGAGCGTGGTCACCGCATCGCCGTCGGGCCACCGGCGCAGCCGGAAGCTGGTCTGGAGCAGACCGCCGCACCGGACCGCCTGCCAGGACTCCCGAACCGGATGCCCGTCGTGGTGGGCGAACTCGGCGAGCAGCCGCCGGATCGACTGCTCGCCCACCTGTCGCACGGTCAGCGGGCGCAGCCGCCTGACGATGCGCCGGACGGTACCCGCGAGGGCGTGCCGCAGCGCCTCCTCCGGCCAGCCCCACGCCCGCGTCACCCGTACCGTCAGCACCGCCCGTTCCCAGCCGGCCAGCCGCCCGTCGGCGAGCTGACGGTAGGAAACGGCAGCCGCGCCGCCGCCGGCACCGACCGCCGGTGCCGGCGTACCGGTCAGCAGGAGCTGTACGTGTACGGGTGGCGTCTGGTCGGTCTCGGCCGGGAGCAGTGACGCGGGTGACGGTAGGGACCTCCCGCCGTCACCGAGCAGGTCGGCCGGGTCGCCGATCTCCAGCAGCGCCACCAGGCCGTCCGGGTCGTCCACCACCGAGGCGGCACCACCGCCCCACTCGACGGAGCGCACCACCGCGTGCGGGGCCACCAGGCCGAGCAGCTCGGTCGAACCGGAGCGCCGCCGGGTGGCCCGCCGCCGGGCCAGGTAGCCGATGCCGGTGACCAACCACTCGTGCAGCCATCGATGGCGAACCCGGAACCAGGTCACCGCGAGCAGCCCGGCCACCACAAGCGCCGCGGTGACCGTCGTCAGGGGACCTCGACCGGGGACGGCGATCAGCCCCGCCGCTGCCACCTGGGTGGTGACGATCTGCCCGGCCCGAAGCCCGGACGGCCAGCGGCCAGGTCCTCGCCGTGACCCGGTGGGGGTGATCCGACGTCCGGCACCCGGTGACGGATCGCCGGGGCGCGGGTCGTCGGTCGCGGCCGGGTGGGGCGGAGTGAAGGTCGTCGCCACCGCACCCTCCCCGAACCGGTCACCCTTCGCGACCCGACCGCCGCCCATCGTAATCACCGTCGATCGATCGCGTTGTCCACAGGGGAGGACGATGGGGTAGCAGAACCGCGATGGTGTCGCTACTCTCAGCGACGAGTTCTCGTTGGCCCATCCCGCGTCGTGCTCGCCCTCCGGCGTCGTGGGTGGTGCGTTCTTCGCCGTAGGGCCAGCCACGATCGAGGAGACGAGGTGACGTCCCAGGTGTCTCAGACCCAGGCAGAGGCCGCGGTGATGCAGCAGACCGCGGCGAAGTTCGAGCAGACCGACCAGTCGTTGCAGTCGATGCTCAGCGGACTGCTGGTCCAGCTGGAGATCCTCCAGCAGGCCTGGCGTGGCGCTGGCGGCCGGTCGTTCGAGCAGGTCAAACGGAAGTGGGCGGAAGACCAGGCCGGTCTGCAGCAGGCGCTTCGGGAGACGGCGGGTGCGATCCGCACCGCCGGCACGCGGTACGACGCATCGGACACCGAGGCGGCCACCCGGATGGCCGCCACCAACCGTGGCGGCATCCAACTGCCGCTCTAGCCCACGACCCCAGGGAGAAGACTTCGATGGAGCACGGTGTGCTGGTCGTCAACTTCGCCGCACTGCAGCAGGCCAGCGCGGACATCCAGCGGGCGTTGAACACGCTTGACGCACAGCTCGGCCAGTTGGAGCGCGATGCGGCGCCGCTCGTCGCCAGCTGGTCCGGCGCGGCCCAGCAGGCGTACGAGCAGCGGCAGGCGCGGTGGCGCAACGCCTCGCAGGACCTCCAGGTGATGCTGCGGGACATCAAGCTCGCGGTGGACGAGTCCGCGGCGGACTACCTCGACACCGAGAAGCGGAACACCGGCCTGTTCCAGTGAATCTCCACGCCCAGCGGGGTGACGCCGGCTGGCGTCACCCCGCGTCGTGGTCATGGTCGGCCGGGGCGCCACCGTCGGCGGATCCCCCGAGGCAGCACCGCCGCGAGCACCACGACGGCGGCCATCATCGACACCCCCACGCCGCTGAGCAGCAGTGCGCGGTGCCGGGCGTCGCGCCGACGGTCCTGCTGCGCCAGCAGCGCCGGATCGGGTCGGTGGTCGGCCAGCCCGGTCGCCGCCGCCCGGGCGCGCCCGGGCGGCGGTCCGGTCTCGGTCACCGCCCGGTACGGATTGAGCACTCCCGCGCCGTGTCCGCTTCCGGGCGCCGGATCGGCGGTGGCGATGATCCGCCGGGCCACCTGCACCGCGCTGAGGTCGGGGTGGTACTGGCGCAGCAGGGCTGCGGTGGCCGCGACGAACGGTGCCGCGTAGCTGGTTCCGTCGGCGCTGCGGTGACCCTGTCCGGGGGCGGCGACCAGCACGCCGGCACCGGGGGCGAGGAGATCCACGTGGCTGCCGGGGAGCGAGAAGTCGGCAGGCACTCCGTCCGCGCCGATCGCGCCGACTCCGATCACCCCCTCGTAGCTGGCCGGATAGGGGCGCGGTGCGCCCCCGCCGGAGAGGTTGCCGGCGGCGGCCACCACGACCACGTCCCGGCTGACCGCGTAGGCGACCGCCGCGCGGACCGTGGGATGGTCGGTGTAGAGCACGACGGAGAGGTTGACCACGGCGACGCCCCGGTCGACAGCCCAGCGGACCGCCCGGCCGAGGTCCTCGGGCGCTGCCGTGCGCCCCGTGCCACGCCCGTCCACGATCTGCTGTTCGCTGACCCGCACCGGCAGGATCCGGGCCTGCGGCGCCAGCCCACGGAAGCTGGTCCCGTCGCGTGGTGCGGCGGCGATGATGCTCGCCACGCCGGTGCCGTGACCGACACAGTCGAGCCTGCCGTCACCGCCGGCGTCGAGCAGGTCTGTGCCGGCGAGCACCCGTCCGGCGAGTTGGGGGTGCCGTCGGTCGACGCCCGAGTCGACCACCGCCACCGTCACCCCGGCACCTGTGGCCAGCCCTGTGAGTCGCTCCGGGGCGTACCGCTGCTGCGGCCACGGGGACGCGGAGACCGGCCGGGCCGGTGCCGGTGGCGACGGGCATCCCGAGGCCGCTCGGGCCGGCGTTTCCGCCATCACGAACGTCGGGCCGACCAGCAGGGTCGCGGCCAGACCCACCCGAAAGAGGTACGGCCGGCGCCGGTCAATCCGCAGGTGTCGTCGCGCACCTCGCACCCGGGACATCGACGGCCTCCGTATCGTGTCGACACCGCGACGGAATGTTACCGACTGTCCGGAGAACCGGGCCGGCCACCGCCTGCCTGGCATTGTGATCTTGTGATCACCTTGTAGGTTGTATCCGATACCTATGGCCTGTGCCCGGGAGGAGGGGTGGCCGTGACCGACTGGGAGCCGGCCACCGGGGCCGAGGCGGCGATGCGCGACGCGCTGCACGGCAATGACCAGCAGCTTTACTTCCGGATCCTGTCCGGCGTCGAGCTGCTGCTGCCGGTCTCCGCCCAGGCGGCCGCAGGGCGGACTCCGGTGGGCTGGGGCACCTGGACGACCGGCGGCCGGACGCACGTGTTGGCGTTCACCTCCGCCGAGGCGATGCGCGCCTGCCTCGGGGAGCACGCCGGCCCGAGCCGCCGCACCGGGTACGCGGAACTGGCCGCGAGCTGGCCCAATCACGAGTGGTGGCTGGCGGTGAATCCAGGCCTGCCGATCGAGGGTTATCTGCCGGCCTGGTACGTCTCCCAGCTCTCCCGGGGCGACGTCCGGCTGCCCGGGCGTACGGTGGGTGCCCGAGCCCGGCTGGAACGGGTGGAGGCGCTGAACCGGGCCCGTGAGGCCGCCACGACCCCGCCCGCACCGGCGACGCCGAATCCGCCCGCCCCGCCGCGACCGCCCGGCCCGGTCCGACCGACGCAACTCTCCCCGGCACCGCCCGTGGTGCCGGCGGCCTTCCAACTCCCGGAGGTGCCGCTGGCGGCGTCGGGCACGGTCACCGGCCCGCGACCGGGGCCCGCCGACCGGCCACCCGCCCCGGCGCGCCCGACGCAGCCCGACAGCGGCGGCCTGGGCCGTACCGGCGCTGCCGGCGGCGGTGGTCCCGGTGGTGCCCGGCCGGACGGTCCAGCCGCCAGGGACGGTCTGTCGCCACGACGGCCGCCCTTTCCCGGGCGGAACGAGGAGCCGGCGTCCGCCGGGCCGGGCTGGCCCACGGCACCGGAGCGGCCCGGACCCCGCACCAACGGACGTCCGGCCGACACCGGTGCCGAGCAGCCGGGCCAGCGATCCTTCTTCGAACCCGCGAACGGTCGTTCGACGCATCGCGGTGACCGCCTCGCCGATCGGGCCACGCCGCCGTCCCGGTTCCGGGGCGGTCAGCCGTTTCCCCGCCGGGGGCCGGCCGGCGAGCCGCAGTCCGACGGGCCGACCCGTGCCTTCGTCTTCGACGACAACGACCAGGCCACCACTCGTCCGCAGCCCGGGCCGACCGAGGAGGCGACGCAACCGCTGCCACCGCCCGACGGGCCGGTCCGGCCGCTGCTGGTGAGCACTCCCGCTGGCTGGGCGGCACCGGGTGGTGGTGACCCGACAGCCGGCGGCGGTGGTGATCCGACCCAGGCGCTACCCCGCCGCCAGCCGGTGGAGGAAGAGCCGACGTCGGCGGCCGAGCCGGTCTCCGGTCCGCCCGCGCCACGCCGCGGGTTCACCCCTATCGTCATCGAGGGCACCATCATCGAGGCCAGGGACCTCACCCTGACAAACGGCCATCCGGTTCCGCCGGTGGGCGAAGGGCCACCGGACGGCGGAGGAGGGCGCGGGCCCCAGCCGGGTCCGCCGCCGGCCCGTCCGGCACCGGAGCACGCCGAGCCGGCGACCCCGCACGTGCCGCCCGCGCCGGAGCCGCCGCTGCGCTTTCCGGCCGCCGACCCCGAGCCGACGGTACGGTTCCCGGCCCCCCGCCCGGAGCCGACGGCGCCGGGATCCGAGCCGACCGTCCCGGTGCCGACGGCACCGCCTGAGCCGACCGCCGCAGTGCCCACGGCACCGCCGGAGCCGACAGTCCCGGTCCGGACGGTGACGCCCGAGCCGACGGTGGCTCCACCGCCGGCCACCCCGGCACCGCCCAGCCAGGCCCGGACGGACAGCGGCGCTGGCACGGCACCGCCGGCCGAGGCCCACCCGGCTGCCGCCCCGGTCACCGGGACGCCCTCGCTGTTCACACCGGTGTCCGCGCCGCCGTCCGCACCGCCACCCGCGCCCGGGCCGGCCACGCCGCCGATCACCGATGCACCCACGATGCGCGAGTCCCCGCCGCCCGGTCCCGCGTCCGGGGCGACCACCGCGCCCGCCGCCGGTCCGCCCTTCCAGCCCGCGAACGAGGTGGAGGAGGACCTGTACGGTGCCGCCGACGCCGGCAGCACCGACACCTTCCTGTCCACGCTGTTGCTGGCCCGGGTCCTGATGCCGGTCGCGGCCGAGTCCGCCCCCGGTAGCCGCCCCGGCGAGACCGGCTTCGTCTGGCCGACCGTGCAACTGGACGGGCAGACCTTCGTGGTGGCCTACACCTCCCCGCAGCGCCTCGCCGACCACACCGATCCGGCGGCCGAGACGGTCCAGGTCCGCTTCGTTCAGCTCATCCGCAGGTGGCCGGACCCGTCGTGGTCGTTCGCCGTCAACCCCGGCACCCCGGTGGGTGCGAAGCTGCCCGGTGAGCAGATCGTCGGGCTGGCCAACTGGGCGGCCGAACTCGGCCTCGGTGACGACGCCGAGCCCGAGCCCGAGCCGGTTGCCGAGGCCCCCGCTCCGGCGAGCAGCCCACGACAGGCGGCCCCGGCGGGTGACCTGGCCCGGCCGATCGTGATGCAGAAGGCGATAGCGCCGAGCCAGCTCGGCTACTACCTGGAACGGGGCTACGACCGGGTCTCCGGGTTCGTCCACCGGGCGAGCGAGCTGGCGCATCTCACCACCCCGGCCGCCCTCTACCAGGCGCTCGGCCTCGGCCACCCCGAGTCGCCCTTCACGCCGGACGCCGAACAGATCTACGTGCTCCGGTGGCCGGCGTACCGGCCGAGCCTGTACCGGATCCCCTACGGCGGGCAGAACGAGGCGGCCATGCGGGCGATGGAGGGCTGGGTCATCGAACGGCCCCCGTTCCGGGGCAACGGCTTCGCTCCCGGTGAGGGCAGTGACGTGCTGGCGGAGTTCAAGGTGGACAGCGTCCGGCTGCCGCACGGTGCCCAGCTGGTACGCATCGACGCCGCAGGCACCGAGCGGCTGATCGCCGTGCTCGACGCCGACACGCTCTCCTGGCAGGAGGTCGGCGAACGGTGATGCGCGACGGTTACGTGGCGCGCTGGCGCGGCCGGGAGTTCCAGGCCAGCCCGGACGGCAGCGAGGTCCGGCTCTACCAGCCGGAGGCCACCGAGGGTTTCACCGAGGTGCGTCCCGGCCGGCACGTCCGGGTCGTCCCGGCGAACGAGATCGAGGAGTTGGCGTACGTCCGGACGACCTGCACCTGGAAGGGGCAGCCGTTCATCGTGCTGGCCGAGCACGACGGGTGGCTACGGGTCGAGTACACCGGCGGGCGCTGGCCGGTCGCGCAGGCGATGCGGCTGGAGGCCTTCGACTTCGGTGTCTACCAGGGCTGGGCACCCGTCCGCGAGGTCACCGACGTACGCGAGCAGCGGGTCTGAGGCCGTCCGCCCCGGTCAGGACTTCGCCCACCGGAGGATCTCGCCGAGCACCAGATCAGGTGTCTCCAGGTGCGGGAAGTGCCCGACCTCGTCGAGCAGCCGCCACTCGTACGGTCCGCTGACGTAGCGCCCGGAGCCCTGGGCGGTGCGTGGCAGCGCCGCCACGTCCCGCGCGCCGTGCAGTTGCAGGGTGGGGGCGGCCAGCGGGCGCTGCATCAGCTTCACGAACCGGTAGCCGTGCAGCCGCAGTACCGACCGGAACGCCCACCGGTAGCCCTCCAGGGCGCAGAAGGCGGCCTGCGGAATCCGCATCGCCTCCCGGTAGCGCTGGGCGTAGTCGGCGAAGTCCGAGCTGGTCACCCAACGGCGGCCAGCCCAGCGGCGCATGATCTCCTCCACCGCCCGGCCGTCGTCGCGGGTGAGCAGATGTTCGTACCGGGGCAGCTGGAATCTCAGCGCCGGTGTGGACGCGGCGAACTGACCGCGTGGGTCAGCGAAGATGGCGGCCCGCAGCCGCAGCGGGTGCGGGGCACCGAGCACCACCAGCCGGCGTACCAGGTTGGGGTGAAACGACGCCGCAGTCCACGCGATCATGCCGCCGGCACCGGTACCGACAACTGTGGCCGAACGCTCGCCGAGCGCCCGGATCAGTCCGGCCACGTCGGCCGCGAGGGTGTAACCGTCGTACCCCCGGGGTGGTTTGTCGCTGGCGCCGTAGCCGCGCAGGTCCATCGCGACGGCGCGGAAGCCGGCGTCGGCGACCGCCGGCAGCATCCGGTGCCAGGCCCACCAGTGCTCGGGGAAGCCGTGCAGGAAGAGCACCATCGGCCCGGTACCCGCCTCCACGACGTGGAAGCGGCTGCCGTTGGCACCCACGAACCGGTGCGTCCACGGCCCCTCGGTGAGTACGCAGGACTCGTCGACGGCATCGCCACGCTGCTCGGTCATGAACGACAGCCTAGGCCCTGGGTCGAAGTCCCTGGTCGCGCCGAGTCCCGGGTCGATGCGGCGGTCGGCATCGCGGCGGGGTGGCCGGACATCGGTCAGCCGACGGGGCTCATCTTGAGAATGCTGAGCGGGATGCCCGGGCCGCAGTCCATCTCGGTCGTCGCCGGAGCGGTGGTCACCCGTACGAAGGTGCCGGTGGCGAAGGTGCCCTTGTCGAGGCCGTGCAGGGCGTACTCGCGGCCGTCGTCGGTGACGAGCGTGTAGCAGGGCCCGCTGCCGCCCTGGCTGAGCCGGCCGGCCAGGACATTCGCCTTGCGTAGCTCGGTGGGACGGCGTGGCGGTGCCGTCGGGGTGCCGATCAACGGCGGGTCGGTGGGCGACAGCTTTCCACCGGTACGCCCGGAGGGCGGCTGACCGGTGTTGCCGGCGGTGGTGTCGTCGGGGCTGCCCGTCGACGAGCCGCCCGGTTGGCGCTGATCGGCGGTCACGGTGTCTCCGTCCGGCGCACCGCAACCGGCCAGGGCCAGCAGTGCGGCGAGGCACGCCGCCGGCACTCGGATGCGGGTGGTGGTGGGCACAGGGGTACGACGGACGCAACCTCGCATCGGTTCCCGGTGACCCGGTGCCGGAAAGGGTGATGCCCCGGGCAGGTGGCCTGCCCGGGGCATCACGCCTGTTGCTCAGCGGATCAGGAGAAACGGACCTTGGTGTTGATGCCCTTCTGCTCCAGCACCTTGATCTTGGTGCCGGTGGCCGGGAGCTTGACGCCGTGGTTCGGCAGCTCCGGGAACCAGTACTTCTTGGTGTCGTCGAACAGCGGCTGCGCGGCCTGCCCACGGATGTACTGCGGCTGGCTGTTCAGGTGCAGCGTGAACGAGTCCGCCTTCTTCAGGCTGAACGGCGCGTCGTAGACCTGGATGCGGGCCCGCCAGGGCTGCCCGGTCAGGTTGTAGATCGGCCGCGGGTGGGCGTCGATGATCATGTTCCGGCCCTCGCCCGGGTGCGCGAACGTGTCGTTGTCCGCCCACCTGGTGTTCCAGTACGAGATCAGCAGCCCCTCCTGGTACGCGTAGTGGTCCACGTAGTCAGGCTTGGTGTTGGCGTACCCGAAGAAGTAGGGCCCGGTCTTGAGGTACTTGTCGTACGAGATGTACTGCCGGGTGCCCGCGATGTAGTAGTTCGCGAAGCTCCGGGTGTAGGTCTCCTCGACCACCTCGAACCCGCCGGCCAACGTCCAGCCGCCCGCGTCGGACTCCGCACCGTCGGTGAAGACGGTCTCGCCGTCGGCGGTAAGCGTCACCGCGTCGCCGAAGAAGCCGCCCTCGGAGACACCACCGTCGGTCTGGTAGCGCAGCCGGAACGCGACGCTGTCGCCGGCCACCTGGTCCAGCGGGATCTCGATGTCGACCCACTCGTCGTCGGAGCTGCCGTCCAACGCGAACCGGCCGGGAGAGATCTCCTTGAGCGGCTCGCCGTCGACGGTGCCCGGCTGCGACGTCCAGCTCTGCCCGCCGTCGACAGAGGTCTCGAAGAACAGGTAGTCGTAGTCCGCCTCGATGCTGTAGCGGCCCTTCATCGACAGGGTCGCCGACGACTTCCCGGTCAGGTCGAACGTCCGGGTCATCGTGCTGTTGAGGTCGTCCGCGTTACCGGAGAAGAACTGCTTGTCACCCTCGAACGGCGCGCCGTTGTCGAAGGTGTACTCCCGCTCGGGCAACACCACCACGGCGGCCTGGGCCTGCTTGGTGTTGTACTCCTGCGGGCCGAGGGTCAGCGTCCGCTTCTGCCCGGCCACGATCACCTCGTAGTCGAGCCAACCGAGCTGGAGCTTGTTCCAGGCGCCGAGGTCACCGCCGCGTTCGCCGATGCCGCCGTCGTTCTTGGCACCGAGGCGGCTCTGGGCCATCAGCGTCCAGTGTTCGTTGTTGTTGTCACCGCCGCTTATGACGTTGTAGTCGTCCGGCAGGCCGAGGTCGTGGGCGTACTCGTGGTAGAAGACGCTGCGACCGCCGTTCTCCGGCTGGATGGTGTAGTCACCGATCCAGATGCCGGTGCTGCCGATCTGGGTACCGCCCGCCGGGAAGTTCGACGGACCGGTGCGGCCCTGGTCGGATGCGTACGCGTACCAGCGGTGGCTCCAGATGGCGTCCTCGCCCTGGATCGGGTCGCCGTCGGCCATGTCGCCACCGGCGTGCACGATCTGGAAGTGGTCGATGTAGCCGTCCGGCTCGTTGAAGTCGCCGTCACCGTCGTGGTCGTAGCGGTCCCACTGGTCCATCGCCTGGACGTCGGCCGCGATCTCCTCGTCGGTGCGACCGGCCGCCTGCTGGTCCGCGACCCACTTGTTGGCGGCGTCGCGTACCAGCGCCCAGACGTTGTTGCAGACGATCCCGTCGCAGGGGTAGCCGCTGGAACGGCCGTAGCGGGCCTCGTTGTACTGGACCTTGACCCAGTCGGTGACCACACCGTCGACGCTGTACCGACCGGAGGACTGCGCCTCGTAGTACTGCTTCACCGACTCGTCGCCGGGGCCGGTGCCGAAGTAGAGCTTCCGGTAGTGCTCGGCGTCGTAGTCCGCCTGCCAGACCGTGGAGTTGTCCACCGACCGGTCCGGCTCGGGGATCTCGTTGTGCAGTGGCCCGTCGAACTTCGTCGGGCCGGGGATGTCGGGGTCGGTGTCCTGGTCGGGATAGTCGGGGTGCCGGTCGTTGCCGAACTCGGCGAGGATCACGAAGATCTGGTCGGTCTGTTCCCGGGACAACTCGACGTACTGCTTCTCGGTGGGGCCCCGGCCGCCCTTGGTGGCCTTGGCGTTGCGACCGGCCGCACCGCCACGGGTGGCCCGCTCACCGACCTTGACCACCGTGCTGCCGTTGATCCGTTCTGCCTTGGCTCGGCCCGAGAGCACCTCACTGAGGCCCTCCTGACGCAGGGCGCGGCGCTTGGCCTCCAGCGGGTTCGGTAGATCGTGCTCGGCGTGGGCGGGCTCCGCGATGGACGGGGCGGCCGCCGGCGTCTCCGGCTGTGGCGCAGCGGCGGCGGATGAGCCGACCGTCAGTCCTGTTGCCGTCAACGAGAGCCCGAGCAGACCCACTGCGACTTTCCGCACGTGGTACCTCCGGATTGAGGGAACCGGCCCGTCGGGGGTTGTGGGCCGGTGAAAAAGGCCCCCGTAAATGGGGCCAGTGGTGAACATAGGCACCTGTGGGGCTGGTGGGAAGGGTCAGGCCCAGATTTGTTGCAGATAGTTTTTGGCAGGCGTTTTCACTGTCACATCTCGATCCGGTCGCGGCCTGTCGGAACATGACGAAGGGTGGCGGCCCGATCCCGGACCGCCACCCTTCAGGTCGTACGCCTGCCGTCAGTCCTCGTCGGACTTGCCGCCGCTCATCCCGGAGGAGATCAGGTCCATCACTGACGAGTCCTGCAACGTGGTCACGTCACCCAGCGAACGGTTCTCCGCCACATCCCGTAGCAGCCGACGCATGATCTTGCCGGAACGCGTCTTCGGCAACTCCGGCACCAGCATGATCTGCCGGGGCTTCGCGATCGGGCCGAGCGTCTTCGCCACGTGGTTGCGCAGGTCGGCGATGAGCTGCTCGCCGGCCTCGCCGGAGATCTCGGTGCTGCCCCTCGGGATGGCGAACGCGACGATCGCCTGCCCGGTGGTCGGGTCGGTGGCGCCGACCACCGCCGCTTCCGCCACCGACGGGTGCGACACTAGCGCCGACTCCACCTCCGTGGTGGAGATGTTGTGCCCCGACACCAGCATCACGTCGTCGACCCGGCCGAGCAGCCAGATGTGCCCGTCGTCGTCCTTCTTCGCACCGTCACCGGCGAAGTAGATCCACGGGTCGTCGGCGTTGCCGGTGGCTCCCGCGCCGAACCGCGACCAGTACGTCTCGATGAACCGGTTGTCGTCGCCCCAGATGGTGCGCAGCATCGACGGCCACGGCTCGCGCAGCACCAGGTAACCACCACCGCCGTTGGGCACCGACTGGCCCTGGTCGTCCACCACGTCCGCGACGACGCCCGGCAGCGGGGTCATCGCCGAACCGGGCTTGGCGGCTGTCACACCCGGCAACGGCGAGATCATCATGCTGCCGGTCTCGGTCTGCCACCAGGTGTCCACGATGGGCAGCTCACCGTGCCCCACGTGCTGCCTGTACCACATCCAGGCCTCGGGGTTGATCGGCTCGCCGACACTGCCGAGCAGCCGCAGCGAGGAGAGGTTGTACTCGGCCGGGATCTCCTCACCCCACTTCATCATGGTGCGGATCAACGTCGGCGCGGTGTACAGGATGGTCACCCGGTACCTGTCGACGATCTCCCAGAAGCGGCCCTTGTGCGGCGTGTCCGGGGTGCCCTCGTACATCACCTGGGTCACGCCGTTGGAGAGCGGACCGTAGACGATGTAGGAGTGGCCGGTCACCCAGCCGATGTCCGCCGTGCACCAGTAGATGTCGGACTCCGGCTTGAGGTCGAAGACCGCGTGCGAGGTGTACGCCGCCTGGGTCAGATAACCGCCTGTGGTGTGCAGGATGCCCTTCGGGCGGGCGGTGGTGCCGCTGGTGTAGAGGATGAACAGCGGGTGCTCGGCGTCGAACGGCTGCGCGGTGTGCTCGGCCGACGCCTGCTCCACCGCGTCGTGCCACCAGTGGTCCCGCTCTGACCAGCCCACCTCTTCGCCGGTACGCCGGACCACCAGGACATGCTCGACCGAAGGGCAGTTCGCCACCGCCTCGTCGACAGTCGGCTTGAGCGCGGACGGCTTGCCCCGCCGGTAGCCGCCATCGGCGGTGATCACGACCTTCGCCGAGGCGTCCTGGATCCGGTTGGTGAGCGCGTCGGCGGAGAACCCGCCGAACACCACACTG
>NZ_BOOZ01000005.1 GCF_016863495.1 Micromonospora andamanensis | reverse complement strand
TGCGTGGCACCGATCCGGGCGCAGGCCAGCATCGCGACCGCTGCCTCCGGGATCATCGGCAGGTAGATCGCCACCCGGTCACCGGCGGTCACCCCGAGTTCGGTGAGCGCGTTCGCCGCCTGGCAGGTCATCCGGTGCAGGTCGGCGTAGGTGATGGTGCGGCTGTCGCCGGGCTCGCCCTCCCAGTGGATGGCCACCTTGTCACCCCGGCCAGCCTCCACGTGCCGGTCGAGACAGTTGTACGCCACGTTCAACTGCCCGCCCACGAACCACTTCGCGAACGGCGGACGGGACCAGTCCAGCACCTGATCCCACTGCTTGCTCCAGGCCAGCCGGGCGGCCTGGCGTTCCCAGAAGGCGAGCCGGTCGTCCGCCGCCTCGGCGTACGCCGCCTCGGTGACGTTGGCGTCGGCGGCGAGTTCGGCCGGCGGCGGGAACTGGCGCGTCTCGTTCAGCAGATTGGCCAATGCCTCGCTCATGCCCGCACTCCGCTTCGCTTCGTGCCGGCATGAGGGACCAGCGCGCTGCATTGATGATTCGCTCGCTGCCGCTCGCTCATGCGGTGACTCCCTCGTCGCTCGGGTGACCTGGGTCTCTCCCGGGCAGGTTAGTCGCGGCGGCCGAGCGAGGCGACCGATCCCCCGCGCCCCCGTCGCCAAACGGCCCGTCCCACGCGCCGAGGTGCAGGGCAGGTCATCGACAGGGCTGTTTCACGGATTGCGGCATCTCGGGCCTTCCCGTCGGCGAGAAAGCCCGACATGCCGCATGGCGCGACCGCGGCCCTCCCGGCGCGGCCCCGTCAGGGCGGCCCGCCTGGCCGGATGGGTGGTCTCTGTCGGGTCGGGTGGGTGGCCCTCCCCGCAGGGTCGGGTGGGTGGCGGGGATCGCGTTGCCGGCCACTCACGCTCGGGCCCACCGGCATCGCCGCTACCGTGACGGGGTGACCGCCGATCCGCTCGCGCCGCTGCTCGACCTCGCCGACATCGCCACCGCCGTGGAGCGCGCCCGCGACCGGTTCGACGGTGCCCTCGGCCACCGGGCGTTGCGCCGCCACGGCGGCCAGGTCGCCGCCGAGGTGAGTCTGCGCTCCGCGGTGGCCAGCGCCGGGCTGGAGGGCCACGACCACGAACGGGAGACGGTACGCGCCGGCACCGTCACCGAACCTGTGCTCCAGGGTGCCCTGCGGGTGGCCGGAGCCCTGCCCGGGCTCAGCGAACTCTGGCCGAAGGCACCCCGGCAGGTACTGGCGAAGCTGCACGTGCTCGCCGCCCGCGAGGTGGTCACCGAAGCCGAACTGGGTCGCCCGATCGACGACCCGGTGGTCGCCGCCCGGCTCGACGGACTGGCCACACTGGTGGCCGGTGGCACCCAGGTCACCCCGCTGGTGCTGGCCGCCGTCGTGCACGGTGAACTGCTCAATCTACGGCCGTTCGCCGGCCCGTCCGGCGTGGTGGCCCGGGGCGCGGCCCGGCTCGTCCTGCTCTCCAGCGGATTCGACCCACGCGGCCTGCTCGCCGTCGACGTCGGGCACCGCGAGCGTGAGCCGGAGTACGTGGGCGCGGCCGGCGCCTTCGCCACCGGCACCCCCGACGGGCTGCGCTCCTGGCTGCGCCACTACATGTCCGCCGTCGAGGTGGGTGCCGACCAGCTCACCGCCATCGGAGACGAGATCCTGGCCGCCTGACCGTCCCCGGGTACGCGAACCCTGTCGGCCTGCGCCGCGGCAGCGACTGCGTGGCGAGGGGTTGTCCGCCGTCGGCCGCGCCGGGCGGAACCGGGGTGCGACGGCCAGGTCAGGCTGGTGAGGCGCTGGTCCGGTACGGGGCGGCGCTCGGTCGGTCAGGCAGGTGAGGCGCTGGCCCGGGTGCGGCGGTGCCGGCCGTACCAGGCGATGCCGATCGCCACCCCGACACCCACGCCGAGGGCGGCCGCGGCGACCGGGACGGCGGGCCGCTCACGCAGTCGCCGGCCCAACGGGATCGGGTGCCGGAACTCAAGCACCGGCCAGGCGTTCTCCACCGCCAGCCGGCGTAGCTGCCGGTCCGGGTTGACAACTGTCGGACGACCCACGCACTCCAGCAACGGCCGATCGCTGTACGAGTCGGAGTAGGCGTACGAGTCGGCCAGGTCGTAGTCGCGTTCGGCGGCCAGCTCGCTCACCGCCTCGACCTTGCTGGGACCTGCGGCGTAGAACTCGACCTCGCCGCTGTACCGACCGTCGACCACACCCATCCGGGTGGCGATCACGTCGGTGACCCCGAGCAGCGCGCCGATGGGACGCACCATCTCCTCGCCGGAGGCGGAGACCAGCACCACGTCCCGACCGGCAGCCTGGTGCTCCTCGATCAGCGCGGCGGCCTCCGCGTACACATAGGGGTTGATCAGCTCGTGCAGCGTCTCCGCGACGATCTGGCGGACCTGCTCCACCGGCCACCCCTTGCACAGGGTGGCGAGATAATCGCGAGTCCGGGCCATGGTCTGCTCGTCGGTGCCGCCCAGCCGGAACATCAGCTGCGCGTACGCCGACTTGACCACGTCACGTCGCGTGATCAGACCGTCCCGGTAGAACGGCCTGCCGAACGCCAAGGCGCTCGACTTGGCGATGACGGTCTTGTCCAGATCGAAGAAAGCGGCACTTCGGCCCACGGCGCGAAAGTCTAGCCCGATGGTCTATCGTCGGCGGGTGCCCGGGGGCTGAAGAGCACTCGGACCTGCGGGTCGACCCCCCACCCGCCTGCGAACAGTGACCGCGGTCACACGCTGCGAACAGGATTTCGCAGGGAGTGGAGGTTACACCACTCGACGTACACAGGTCCGCTCAGGCAGACTTGTTCACAGCACGAGCATTCATCGCTCGTACAACCGGCAGACCCTCGGCGGTTGCACCCCCCGTGACCGCTGAGTGGGTTCGGCTCGACCCCCCCCCGGAGCCGAACCTCAGACGACCCCCGTCTCCCCCCGACGGGGGTCGTCCCTTTCCCCTCCCGTCGCCGACCCAGGTGAAGCCGTGTCTGCCAAGTGGCATACCCTCCCGAAGCCGTCGCACGGGAGGAACCATGAGCGGAACGGCTTATCGCCACGCCGTCGGTGCATTTGTCGCCTGGGCGGTGTTCGTCGCGCAGAGCCCCGTCATCTACGCCGGCCTGCTCGTGTACGCGTGGAGCACCGCTGGGGATCCAGGTGGCCCACTCGCCCTTCCGGCGATCTGCTTCTCGCTGGCGTGTCTGGGCGTCGCCCTGGTGCCGCTGCTGTTTGTGCCGGCGGCTTGGATCGGCGAGGTGGCCGCGAGAAACGGGCGGCTTTCCGTGAAGTTGCCGGTCGCGATCGCCGTCGCCGCAGTGCTGGCGACGATCTACGTTACCGGCACCGCAGCACTGACCGAAGGATCGATCGCCGTCGGCACGCTGGTGGTGTGCTTGGGTGGCGTGGGCGCTGTGCTCTGCCCGACTGCGGCCTACGTCGTGGTCGCCCACCGCAAGCTGAAGGCGAGTTCCGTCTAGCGGCGTCTCCTCGGTCAGCGGCAGTGGAGCCGTCATGCGCACCCGCCGACAGCAGCGGCATGGGTCACGGCGCCCAGGTTGTCACCACATCCGGGGGCTGCCTCCGTCAGCGCGGGTGGTAGACGACCGCGCGACTCACTCCCCAGACCGGGCGGATCGACGCGGCGATGCGTCCGCGGTCGTCGAGGTCGACCACTTCGCCCTCGGTGCTGACACCGGCGAGGCTGAGGTCGTGCAGGACGCCGCGCCGCCACAGTGCCGGGCGTTCGCTTCCGTCGGTGGCCTGGGAACTGGCCAGGATCTCGCCACGGTTGTTTATCGCTCGCAGCCGGGTGAAGCCGCCGCCGAGGGTGCCGACGTCCACGGCGCGGCCGTGCCGCCACAGGATGCCGCGTTCGGACTGTTCCGCCGAGAACTGCCAGCCGATCGCCCAGCCTCGGTCGTTCAGGGCGTACGTGTTGCTGCGGTTGAAGGGGCCGGCACCGAGGTCGGTGACCCGGCCACGGTGCCACCGGGCGGCGTGGAAGCCGTCCGGCACGGACACCCCGCCGGCGACCTGGCCGCGCTCGTTGATGTCGGACACGTCGCCGAGGGGCAACGGCCGGGGGCGGCGGTTCGTCCACAGCACGGGGCCCGTGTCGGTGTGGCCGACGACCTGGCCGCGGTCGTTGATCGCCACGGGCCGGCCGGACGGGCCACCCAGTGGCCGTAGGACCCCGCGATGCCAGACGTACGCGCCGGAGCCGTCGTCGCGGACGCCGACGACCTGGCCTCGGTCGTTGACGTCGGTGGGGCTGAGGTCGCCGAGATTGATCATCCGGCCGTTGCGCCAGAGGAATCCGTGGTAGATGCCGTCGGCGTCCTGGGCGCGGCCGACCACGTCACCGCGGTCGTTCATGGCGGTGGCGTAGCTGCTGTCGCCACCGAGCGTGCCGAGGTCCACCGCGCGGTAGTCGGTGCGGGCGGGGGACACGGCGGCGGTGGGTGCGGCCGTCAGGGCGGCCGTGAGGAGTGCCATGGCGAGGATGGATGGCATGGGACGGCTCCCTCCGGAGCGTGGCCGGCGAAAGGTGCGCCCAGCGTAGGCGCGTCCTGCCGCTCCGTCAGGGTGCTGTCACCTAGCGGACAGCCTCGCCGGGCGCTACGTGTCGCTCGCCGGGTCCGGCGCGGACCGGCCGCGCGACAGGGCATTCGGTCACGCGGCTGGTTACCTGATCACGGCGCGGGCGGGGGCACGGGTCGGTTCGAAGCAGACCAGGGCGTGGCCCCGACGGTCGGTCACCACCCAGGGATGGCCGACGTACGTGTGCTGCCGGTACGACTCGCGCGGTTGCAGCACGGCGTACTGCCTCCGATGCCCACGGTGGTCCAGCCAGTACACGATCACCGATCGCTGCCTGAGGTTGACGAACTCGATGCTCGTCTCGCTGCCGCCGCTGACCGAACGCAGATCATGTTCCCGCCATGCCGGTAGCGGGGTCAGGTGCGCCGGCTCGGGCGGTCGGGTGGTCGGTGGCGGGCCTGCTGACCGGCTCGGCGAGGGGGTCGGGCGGGCGCTCGGCCTGGGCGGCCCGGTCGGCGAGGGGGGTCGGGTGGCCGACGGGATCGGTGTCGCCCGCCGGCTCAGTTGCGGCCGGGAGGAGGAGACTCCCCCGACCGACGACGAGGCGGCCGGGGTGGACGGCGACAGCGCGTCGGCGGAGGCGACACCGTCCAGGTTGGACCCGGGACCGCCCGGTTGCGGCGGGATCCAGTCCGACGGCACGTCCGGCGCCGCGACGGTGGGGGGTTCGGTCGCCGGCCAGAGCGCGGTGAGCATGAGGCCGAGCACGGCGGCGGCGACGCCCGCGAGCATCAGCCGGTGCGACATCCGGCCGGGAGCGCGGTGGGCGGGCGCCAAGGCGACGGCTGGCTCGCGTACGGGCGGGGGTGGGGTGAGCGGCCCGTCGTCGCCTGCGGCCGGTGCCGGTGGCAGCGCGCGCGGAACCGGACGCGCCGGCAGTTGCCTGGCGCGGGAACGCGGGTCGAACAGCCAGGGGCCGACCCGCAGCCTCGGCTCGACCCGGGGACGTTCGTGATCTGGCGACTGAGTCATGACCTCGATCCGGCGAGGAATGCCGTTCGGCCGACGGCACAGGACGTCGATTATGCGTGGTGCACGTCACGTCCCGCCATGGGGTGGTGAGGGTCGAGACAGGTGCGATGTGCGGACCGTCCACATAACAGATCAACGACCGTTGTGGGCGTTGTCCACAGAACGCCTCGTTGTCCACAGGCCGGCCGCCTGGGGCGGCCTGCGGGGTGGCAGCGGCGGCAGTGTTCGACCCAGTGAACCCGCGCCGACCGCTTGGAGGCCGCGATGCCACCCCGTACCTCCCTCCCACCGGACCGGCGCCTGCCGCTGGTCGTCACCTCGGACGGTGACCTGCTCGACGACCTGCTCCGGCTCGCTGCCGCCGGAGGAGTCGAGGTGGAGGTCGCCGCCGATCCAGCGGCCGCCCGCACCCGCTGGCGGCCGGCTCCACTGGTCCTCGTCGGCAGCGATCAGGCGCAGTCCTGCCTGCGGGCGCGGCTGCCCCGGCGTTCCCGGCTGGTCCTGGTGGGGCGGTCCGGCGATGTCGAGCCCGGCTGGCAGGTGGCCGACCTGCTCGGTGCCGAACACGTGGCCGTGTTGCCGGCGGCCGAGCCGTGGCTGGTGGACCGGTTCGCCGACTGCGAGGTCGAGGGCGCGGCCACCGCCCAGGCCCGGATGGTCGCGCTTGTCGGCGGTCGGGGCGGTGCGGGTGCCAGCATCCTCGCCGGTGGCCTCGCCGTCACCGCTGCCCGAGCGCGGCTGCGGACCCTGCTGCTCGATGCCGACCCGCTGGGCGGTGGGTTGGACCTGGTGCTCGGCTGGGAGCAGCTGGAAGGGCTGCGCTGGCCCGCGCTCACCGGAGCCGACGGGCGGGTCGACGCGCCCGCCCTGGTGCGAGCGTTGCCCAGCCGTGGTGATCTGGTGGTGCTCTCTTGGGACCGGGGTGACCTGGTCGCGGTGCCGGCCGAGGCGGTGGCGGCCACCTTGGACGCTGCCCGACGGAGCCGGGACTTCGTGGTGGTGGACCTGCCCCGGCAGCTCGACGACGCCGCGGTGACCGCGCTTCAGGCTGTCGACCGGGCGTTCGTGGTGGTGCCGGCCGAGCTGCGGGCGACCGCCGCCGCGGCCCGGGTGGTCGCGGCGGCAGCCCCGCACTGTCAGGACCTGTCCGTCATCGTCAGGGGGCCCGCTCCCGGCCGACTGCGCGCCATCGAGGTGGCCAGGGCACTCGGTCTGCCGCTTGCCGGTTCCCTGCGGCCGGAGCCCGGATTGTGTCGCGGACTGGAACGGGGTGAGGCCCCGGCGGCCGGTGGGCGCGGGCCGCTGGCCGAGCTCTGCCAGCGGATCGTCTCCGACCTCACCGGCCAACCCGTGGCGGGTGCGGCATGACCGGGGAGAACCTCGCGGCCCGGGTCCGGCAGCGGATCGCCGCCACCACCGCGCCTGTCACCCCGGCCGCGATCGTCTCTGCGGTACGCGCCGAACCCGACGCCGCGGTACTCGGTGACAACGCCCTGCTACGGATCGCCGACCGGGTACGCGACGACCTGGTGGGCGCCGGTCCGCTGGCCGTACTGCTGGCCGACCCCGAGGTGACGGACGTGTTGGTGAACGGGGCACGGGTGTGGGTCGACCGTGGGCAGGGGCTGCACCAGGTCCCGGTGCCGGTGGGCACTCCGGACGACGTACGTCGTCTCGCACAGCGGCTCGCGGCCGGTGCCGGCCGCCGGCTGGACGACGGCTCGCCGTGCGCCGACGCAAGATTGGCCGACGGCACGCGGCTGCACGCGGTGTTGCCGCCGGTGGCGACCGACGGGCCCTACCTGTCGCTGCGCACCTTCCGGCAGCGGCCGTTCACCCTTGACGAACTGGTCGCCCAGGGCGCGGTGGCCCGGCCGGTGGGGCCGGTGCTCGCCGCCGTGGTGGCGGCCCGGCTCGCCTACCTGGTCATCGGTGGCACCGGCTCCGGCAAGACGACCCTGTTGAACACGTTGCTCGGGCTGGTGCCGAGCACCGAGCGGATCGTGCTGGTCGAGGACGCCGCCGAGTTGCGGCCGGTGCATCCGCACGTGGTGGGCCTGCAGACCCGCACGGCCAATGTGGAGGGATCGGGTGCCGTCGGCCTGAGCGAGCTGGTCCGCCAGGCACTGCGGATGCGACCGGATCGGCTTGTGGTCGGTGAGTGTCGGGGCGGGGAGGTGGTGGATCTGCTGGCCGCCCTCAACACCGGCCACGAGGGCGGCGCGGGGACCCTGCACGCCAACACCCCGTCGGACGTACCGGCCCGGCTGGAGGCGCTCGGCCTGGTCGGCGGGCTGCCGCGTCCAGCGCTGCACGCCCAGGTGGCGGCGGCGCTCCAGGTGGTGTTCCAGATCCGCCGCACGCCTCAGGGCCGGGTGCTGGAGTCCATCTGCCTGCTGCTGCCGGAAGGCCCCGATCGGCTGGTCACCGCCGTACCCGCATGGATTCGTGGTCGGGGGCTCGGCCTGGCCGCTCGGGCGCTCGGCACGTTGATCCGTAACCGCGACGTGCCGGTGCCGGCGATTCTGTGCGAGCCCTGGCCTGCGTCGGCGGTGTCGTCATGACCGGCGTGTGGTGGTGGGCGGTGGCGGTGTCGCCGGTTCTGGCGGCAGTCCTGACGTACCGGATGCGTGGTCGTCGTCCGTCGAGGTGGTCCGTGGACGGCGGGAAGGCGGCCGACGAGCAGCTTGTCGCATGGGTCGTTGCGCTTCGGGAGGCGGGCGGTCAACGTGACGGCGAGGGGCCGGAGAGCCTGCGTCGGAGTGCTCCGAAGCCGAGAGGTGTCGGATGGCCTGCGGTGACGGCTGTGTCCGGGCTCGGCGACGCGCACGTGGCGGTGCCGTTGCCGCGGCAGAGTGTTCCGGCGGTGCGGGTCGCGCGGCGGGTCGCGCCGAGTGCCGTCGGCGAGCGAAGCGTGCCGGCAGGGAGCAACCCGCTGGCCCGGTCCGCCGGGTCAACCTGCACAGCGCGACGTCCGGCCGGTGTCCGGCTGTCGGTGCGCAGTTCCGGGTCACCACCCTCGTCGGTCGCGGACCATCCGTCCAGATCGCCGGCCTCCCCGATGGCTGGACCGGTGTCGGGGCCACCGACAGCGCCGGCCGCGTCCCGCCCGCCGGGGCCACGGGGAAGCCGCGGGCCGGGTCGGCCCGGTGGCGTGACCGGTGGTGTCGTACCGGGACCAGCATCCGTCGTCGCGGCGTCCACGACCCGGGTGATCCTGGTGTTGACCTGCCTGCTCGGCGCAACGGTCGGTGG
Source organism: Micromonospora andamanensis (assembly GCF_016863495.1). Classification (GTDB taxonomy): domain Bacteria; phylum Actinomycetota; class Actinomycetes; order Mycobacteriales; family Micromonosporaceae; genus Micromonospora; species Micromonospora andamanensis. The sequence goes on along the minus strand of NZ_BOOZ01000005.1, from coordinate 155,656 downwards.
CCTGCTCGCCGGTCCGGTGACGGCAGTGGCTCTGGGTGCCTACGCCACGCTCGGCGTGCGGGCGATGCGCCGCCGGGCAACTGTCGGCCGGGCCGTACGGGACCGCCGGGAGCGGCTGGATCAGCTCTGCGCTTTGGCCGGGGACCTGCGCGTCGGTCTGCCGGTACCGGTGGCCGCACAGGTGCTGACCAGCCCGTTCCTGGCCGTCAGCTCGGCTGCGGGGCAATCGGACGAGGCCGTCGCTGACAACGGCCCGCCCGCCGGGCCCGAGTCGCGCCCGGCGGACCGGCCCGCTCCCGGTTCGGCTGAGGATCGGCTGGGGCGACTGGCCGGGGCTGCGGTGCGGCTGGCCGAGCGTACCGGGGCGCCGCTGGCCGACCTGGTGGAGCGGATCGAAGCTGACGCCAGGTCGACGGACCGAGGGCTGGCCGCAGCCATGGCCCAGGCATCCGGGGCCCGGGCCACCGCCTGGTTGCTCGCGGCCCTGCCGCTGGGCGGGATCGGTCTGGGTTACGGGATCGGAGTGGACCCACTCCAGGTTCTGCTGCACACCCCGGTGGGTGGCGGATGCGCCATCGCCGCAGTGGGCCTTCAGGTGGTCGGGTTGCTCTGGTCGGAGCGGCTCGCGGCCACCTCGGGCGGGGACAGCTGATGCCCGGGACATCCCTGGTCGCCGGTGGTCTGGCCGGCGTCACCCTGATCGCCGTGCTCGCGGTCGGCCGGTACCGGCCCCGACGCCGGTTTCGTCGACTGTCCAGACCTGTAGGGGCAGGCCGGACCGGTAAGCAGCGCTGGCGGACGAGGTTACGTGGGATGCCACCGGCCGTACTGCGTTACGGGCGGGCCACCGAAGCCCCGGCCCGGGCTTCAGCAGTCCCGCCACCGGGGACTGTTCAGTGGCGGCCGGATCTGGTCCGGCTCGCGGCCGGGATGTCCGGGCTGGCGGTGGCGGTGCTTGTCGGAGGATGGGCCGGCCCGGTGGCGGCGGTGCCCACCGCGGTGCTGCTGGACCGACTGCTCCGGCGGATCGAGCCGCCGGCCGTCCGTCGTCGTCGGCTGCGCGCCGCAGCCGATCTGCCCCTCGCCGCTGACCTGCTGGCGGCGGCGTTGCGGGCGGGGGCACCCGTGGAACGCTCGGTGCTTGCGGTGGCCGACGCACTCGGCGGGCCGCTGGGCCGACAACTCGCCCGGGTCGGCCGGACGCTGCAACTCGGCGGCGGCCCGCAGGAAGCGTGGGCGCATCTGGCGGCGGTACCGGGAGCGCACCGGGTGGCCACCGCCGCGATCCGCTCGGCGAGCAGCGGCGCCGCACTGGCCGGCGCGCTCACCCGGCTCGCCGACGACCTGCGAGCAGACCGGGCAGTCGCGCTTGAGACGGCCGCCCGCCGGTCGGGCGTGCTGATCGTGCTGCCGCTGGGCCTGTGTTTCCTGCCCGCCTTCATTCTCGCCGGTCTGGTGCCGGTGATCGTCGCTGTCCTCGGCGACGTGCTGTGATCCATCGAGAAAGGACGAACACATGCGCAGAATCCTCGCCCGCCTTCGCGGTGACGCCGGGATGAACACAGCGGAGTACGCGGTCGGCACGCTCGCGGCGGTGGCCTTCGGCGGCGTCCTGCTCAAGGTGCTGACCTCCGACGGAGTGCAGTCCGCGTTGACCGCCGTCATCGACCGGGCACTGAAGTGACCGGGCGCCGGCGGGCCGGCCACGACCGGGGCTCGTTCACTGCCGAGATGGCGGCCGGCCTGCCGGCGCTGGTGCTGCTCCTGCTCACCGGGCTGACCACGATCAACGCGGTGAGCACCAAGGCGGCGTGCCTGGATGCCGCCCGGGAGGCGGCGCTCGCCGCAGCCCGGGGAGAGCCAGGTGTCGCCGTCGGCGGCGGACGAGCCCCGCAGGGCGCGGAGGTGGACGTCGTCTCGGACGGTGCCCACGTCCGGGCGACGGTCCGCGCCTCCGTTCGTACCCTCGGCACCGACCTGCCCGCGATCAGTGTCGTGGCCACGGCCGTCGCGGCTGTCGAACCGGGCTTGCCGGAGCCGCAGACATGAGCTGGTGGACGGGTTGGCGGGCGACCGGGGACGGTGAGCGGGGTGGGGCCACGATCTGCCTGCTCGGGGTGGGTTTGCTGTTCGTGGTGGCAGGTCTCTTCGGTGCCGGGGTGGGTGCGGCCCGGGTGGCGCGACAGCAGGCCCGGGTCGCCGCCGATCTCGGTGCCCTCGCGGGTGCGGCTCGGGCCCTTCAGGACGAGCCGGTGGCGTGCGCCCGTGCCGTGGAGCTGGTCGCCGCGAACAGTGCCCGGCTGGTGCGGTGCCGCCTCGACGGGCTGGACGTGCTCGTCACCACGGAGGTGACAGTTGCTCCGCTGCCGGGAATGACCCGGACGGCCAGGGCCACCAGCCGGGCCGGCCCGCTACGTGGCTGACCGGGTCTCGGGGCTACGCCGTGCCCCGGTACCGCAACGGTCACGGTGGTGGTGGCGGTGGGCCGGCCCGCTCGGCGTGGTGGTCGAGCGGGCCGGACCAGGGCCGTGGTTGATCGCTGTGGTGGGGTCTGGCGTCAGCGGCCCTGGAGGGCGTCGAGGGCGACCGCCATGGCGATCACCAGGCGACGGTCGATCTGTGGGTGCTGGATCTCGACGACGTACCTGTCACGCAGGCCCCACTTCTTGACCACTGTGAAGACGGGCTGTCCGTCCGCGACGAAGTCGAAGTGGTACGGCAACCAGGACAGCGAGTCGACGAACCGGCGGAGCAGCGCCACCGGCATGCTGCGCTCCTGACCTGTGACGTTGGGCAGGCCGGCCTGCTCGACGTGCCAGGTCGAGCGGAGCAGGGACTGCGCGAAGTCCTTCCGGAACAGGCCGATCGGGGCGCCGGCGTGGTCGGTGACGTCGTACGTGGCACCGAGATCGAGGCGCTGACGCGCCTTGAAACCGAGCAGCGGCTGCTGCTTGGCCTCGTCGGCGTAGATCGTCACCTGCTCCTTGAAGGCGAGCCGCTTCTGCTGGGCGAACGCCAACAGGCCGCCCTCGGAACCGTCAGGCGCGACACTGTGCACCTCGTACTGGTTGACCATGAATCGCACCCGCTGGCGGATGTGGAACTGTCGCTGCGCCTGCAAGCTGTCGAGCTGCATGAGAACTCCTCAACTGTGGTGCGCCGGAGTGTCGCACAGCCGGACAACGGCCGCCCGGCCGCCAGTCGCCGCCCGCAGGCCGCCGGTCAGCGGATGCCGTCCGCGGCTGCCCGGTGCGTCATGGTGGTCAACAACTGCTGGATGGTGCGCAGGCGTTCGTTTATCTGATCCAGTCGTTCGGCCTGGGCCAGGGTGGCTAGCGCGGTGCCCAGCGCGATCTGCTGGTTGATGTCGAGCTGCTCCTGGTCAATGGTGTAGAGCAGGTCGACGGTCTCGGCGATGGTGTCGGCCACGGCCTCTCCTCCATGCTGGCAAAGGACAACGAACGGCAAGCACAACACTCGATGGAAGCGCTCCCACAATCATTGCCCGCCGGCCCCGGATTTCATACCCGGCCGATCACTCGGGCAAATTGGCGAGTACCACGTCGAGCACCCGGATGGCGTCCGGCTTGGACAGCGGGTTGTTGCCGTTGCCGCACTTGGGTGACTGGACACAGGACGGGCAGCCGGCCTCGCAGCCGCACTCCGCGATCGCGTCGCGGGTGGCCCGTAGCCAGGACGCCGCCATGCCGTACGCCCGCTCCGCGAAGCCCGCACCCCCCGGATGGCCGTCGTAGACGAAGACGGTCGGCGCCTCGGTGTCCGGGTGCACCGCCGTGGAGAGCCCGCCGATGTCCCACCTGTCGCAGGTGGCCACCAGGGGCAGCAGCCCGATCGCGGCGTGTTCGGCCGCGTGCAGCGCCCCCGGCACGTCGGCCGGGTCCACCCCGGCGGCGGTGAGCGACTCGGGGGAGAGGGTGAACCAGACGGCGGCGGTACGCAGCTCGCGCGCCGGCAGGTCAAGTGGGCGGGTGTCGATCACCTCGCCGGTGGCGATCCGTCGCCGCTGGTAGGAGACCACCTGGCTGGTCACGTCCACCTCACCGAGGAAGAGCCCGACCGGCCCGGCGTCGACGTAGGAGCGCACCGAGACCACCGACAGCGCGGTGACGTCCCGGGCGTGGGTGGACCAGTCCGGCTCCTCGGGCCGGACCAGCGCGCATCCGTCGTCGAGGTCGAGCGAGTCGACCACGTACGACACGCCCTGGTGCAGGTAGACCGCTCCGGTGTGCAGCAGGAAGTGCGAGGAGCCGCCGTCGACAGTGCCGAGCAGCCGGCCGGTCGCCGCCTCCACCACGCAGACCGGGGCGCCGCCCTCGCCACGCAGATCCACAGCGGGCCGTTCCCGGTGCCGCCAGTACCAGCCGGTCGGTCGTTGCCGTAACGCGCCCGCCTCGACAAGCGCCTCCACCGCCTCCTTGGCGCCGGCACCGAAGAGGTCCAGGTCGGCCGGGGTCAACGGGGCCTCGGCCGCCGCGCAGGCCAACTGCGGGCCGAGCACGTACGGGTTGGCCGGGTCGAGCACTGTCGCTTCCACGGGCCTGCCGAAGACCGCCTCCGGATGGTGCACCAGGTAGGTGTCCAGCGGGTCGTCCCGGGCCACCAGCACCGCGAGGGCTTCCTGGCCGGAGCGTCCGGCCCGGCCCGCCTGCTGCCACAGCGAGGCCCGGGTGCCCGGATAGCCGCAGATCACGACCGCGTCCAGCCCGATCAGGTCCACCCCCAGTTCCAGGGCGTTTGTCGAGGCCAGCCCGAGCAGGTCGCCGTGCAGCAGCGCCCGCTCCAACTCGCGGCGCTCCTCGCGCAGGTAGCCGGCCCGGTACGCGGCCACCCGGTCACCGAGCCCGGGCACCGCCTCGTCGAGGCTGCGCCTGGCGCTTGTCGCCACCACCTCGGCACCCCGCCGGGAACGGACGAAGGCGAGCGTGCGTACCCCGGCGGCGACGGTGTCGGCGAGCAGGTCGGCGGTTTCCCGCAGCGCCGACCGGCGGACCTGGGTCAGATCGGACCCACCTGCCGGCTCCGGACCGGCGACGGACGGGTCCGGAGGGAGCAGCGGCGGTTCCCAGAGGGCGAAGGTGACGCCCGCGCGCGGCGAGGTGTCCTCGGTGATGGCCGCCACCGGCAGGCCGGTCAGCCGGCCGGCCGCCGCGGCCGGGTCGCCCGAGGTCGCCGACGCCAGCACGAACGTCGGTCCGCCGGCCCGCCCGTAGCTGGCGCACTGCCGTCGCAGCCGGCGCAGCACGTGGGCGACGTGCGAGCCGAACACACCCCGGTAGACGTGGCACTCGTCGACCACCACGTACGCCAGCCGGCGCAGAAAGCCGGACCACTGGGCGTGCCCGGGCAGGATGCCGTGGTGCAGCATGTCGGGGTTCGTCAGCACGAACCGGGAATGCCTGCGGATCCACTCCCGCTCGGCGCGCGGGGTGTCACCGTCGTAACAGGCCGGGCGTACACCCTCGATCTCCAGCGCGGCGACGGCGCGCAACTGGTCGGCGGCGAGCGCCTTTGTCGGTGCCAGGTAGAGCACCGTGGCGCGCGGGTCGGCGAGCAGCGTGGCCAGCGCCGGCAGTTGGTACGCCATCGACTTGCCGGAAGCGGTGCCGGTGGCGACGACGACGTGCCGACGGTCGTACGCCAGACCTGCCGCCTCGGCCTGGTGCCGCCACGGCGTTGTCACGCCACGTCGGGCGTACGCCGCGCGCAGGTCCTCAGGAGTCCAGGACGGCCACGGTGCCGGTACCCCGACCCGGGGCGGCACCCGCTCGATGTGGGTGACCGGATCGGCGGGGTGCCGCTGGCGTAGCCGGCGCAGCAACTCCCCGGGTGACGCGACCGGCGGGCCGCCCGGAACGGCATCGGTGGGGCGCTCGGGGCCGCTGCCGGTGGATACGGTGGCTGCCGAGGTCACGTCCTGCACTCTCGCACTGGTGTACGGAAATTGGAAATCGGCGTGCCGGGTACAGATGGACCTGGCCCGGTGAGTCGTCCGCCCGCCACCGGGGTAGTGGTTAGATGCCAACAGAGTTTACGGCTGCCTGAGGAGGACGGATGGAGCTGTCGCTGGCGACCCGCACCGTGGGTGAGCACACGGTGCTCGAGGTCGGCGGTGAGGTGGACGTCTACACCGCCCCCCGGCTGCGCGAGCGGCTCCTGGAACTGATCGACGCCGGGGCCCGGCACGTGGTGGTCGACCTGGGTCGGGTGGACTTCCTCGACTCCACCGGGCTGGGCGTGCTGGTCGGCGCGCTCAAGCGGCTGCGTACCGCGGACGGCACCTTCGCCCTGGTCTGCGACAAGGAGCCCCTGCTCAAGATCTTCCGGATCACCGCGTTGGACCAGGTCTTCCCGCTGTATCCGACGGTCGAAGCGGCGACCGGCGCCGGCAAGTGATGGCCACGGTCCGGCTCTCCTTCTCACCCGCGCCGGTGCACGTGCGTACCGCCCGCCTGGTCGGCGTCGCGGTGGCCCGGCGGGCGGGGGTCCGCGAGGACCTGCTCGACGAGGTACGCCTGGCCATCGGCGAGGCGTGCACCCGGGCGGTGGCCCTGCACCGCCAGTACGGCGTCGTCGAGCCGGTGCTCGTGGAGATGTCCGACTCCGGGGCGTACTCGGTGCGGGTGGTGGACCGGGCGCCCATCGAGGCGAGCATCGGTCTGGCCGCGCTCGACGCCGATCAGTTGGCCAACGAGTCGCTGAACGAGGACGACCTGACCACAGGTGTCGGTTTCGCCCTGCTCGCCGGGTTCGTCGAGGATCTCCAGGTGCGGCCCGTCGACGAGGGCGTCGGCACCGAGGTGCGAATGGTCTGGCCGCTCGCCCGCTGAGCGCTGCCGGCGACCCGCTGCCGCAGGATGGATCAGTTCCTATATCAGATTTCGGTTCATAACACAGCGACGGAGATCATCCAGACCCGCCGCCACCTCGGTGTGACCTCGAACACTGGGGGCGGCTAGAGTACGCGGGTTGTCAGCAAGTGATCCACCCGGCAGCCAGCGCAGATGGGCGTGGAGTCGCTGGTTCGCCGGGTGGATCGGCGCGCGCTTGCGAGTTCGCATCCAGGCGCCGGGCGGTGCGTCTCCACCGGCCGGCGCGTTGTTCGGCACAGGAGGACACAGATGTCCGACACCTTGGCCGCCGAGGGCGGCGGGATCTCCCTCACCGGAGCCAATGTCACGTACGTCGTCATCGCCGCGGTGATCGCGCTGGTCGCGCTCGCCTTCGCCGCCGCGTTGACGAAGACGGTGCTGGCCGCCGGCAAGGGCACCACCAACATGCAGGAGATCTCCGGGGCCGTGCAGGAGGGCGCCTCGGCCTATCTTCTCCGACAGTTCCGTACCCTGGCGATCTTCGTGGTGATCGCCGTGGTCCTGCTGTTCCTGCTGCCGGTGCACAACACCGACGGCAGCGAAGTCGCGGTGAAGATCGGTCGCTCGCTCTTCTTCGTGGTCGGAGCCGTGTTCAGCGCCTTCATTGGCGGCGCGGGCATGTGGCTGGCGACCCGGGCCAACCTGCGGGTGGCGGCTGCCGCCCGGGAGCGTGAAGGTGGCCGCGAGGCGGCCATGAAGATCGCCTTCCGGACCGGTGGCGTGGTCGGCTTCCTCACCGTCGGCCTGGGCCTCTTCGGTGCCGCGCTTGTCGTGTTGGTATTCCGGGGCGACGCGCCGACCGTGCTGGAAGGCTTCGGCTTCGGTGCCGCGCTGCTGGCCATGTTCATGCGGGTCGGCGGCGGCATCTTCACCAAGGCCGCCGACGTCGGCGCCGACCTGGTCGGCAAGGTCGAGCAGGGCATCCCCGAGGACGACCCGCGTAACGCCGCCACCATCGCCGACAACGTGGGCGACAACGTCGGCGACTGCGCCGGCATGGCCGCCGACCTGTTCGAGTCGTACGCGGTCACCCTGGTCGCCGCGCTGATCCTGGGCCGGGCCGCATTCGGCTCCGACGGCCTGGTGCTGCCGCTGATCATCTCCACGATCGGTGTGCTGGTCGCCATCATCGGCGTCTTCATCACCCGGCTGCGCGCCTCCGATCGCAACGGCCTGACCGCGATCAACAGGGCCTTCTACCTCTCCGCGCTGATCTCGGCGGTGCTTGTCGCGGTCGCCACGTTCGTCTACCTCCAGCCGTCGTGGGCGGCGCAGCTCGGCGACGACTGGCGGACCACCCTCGGCGTCAACGGCGGGGATCCGCTCTTCGGCCCCCGTGGTGTGGTCATCGGTGCCGTGATCATCGGTATCGTGCTCGCCGCCGCCATCCAGGCGCTGACCGGCTACTTCACCGAGACCAACAAGCGCCCGGTGCAGGACATCGGCAAGAGCTCGCAGACCGGTCCGGCCACCGTCATCCTCGCCGGCATCAGCGTCGGCCTGGAGTCGGCTGTCTACTCGGCGCTGCTCATCGCCGCAGGTGTGTTCGGCGCCTTCCTGCTGGGCGGCGGCTCCATCACCCTCTCGCTGTTCGCCGTGGCGCTGGCCGGTACCGGCCTGCTCACCACCGTCGGCGTGATCGTCGCGATGGACACGTTCGGCCCGATCTCGGACAACGCCCAGGGCGTGGCCGAGATGTCCGGCGACATCGACGAGCACGGCGCCCGGACGCTCACCGAGCTGGACGCCGTCGGTAACACCACCAAGGCGATCACCAAGGGCATCGCGATCGCCACCGCGGTGCTGGCCGCGACCGCGCTGTTCGGCTCGTACACCGACACGCTGCGGGTGGCGTACGCCGACGCCGGGGTGACCGACGTCGGTGCCGAGATCCTCAACGCGCTGAACGTGTCCAACCCGCAGAACCTGGTCGGTCTGATCATCGGTGCGGCTGTGGTGTTCCTCTTCTCCGGCCTGGCCATCAACGCGGTCTCCCGTTCGGCGGGTGCCGTGGTGATGGAGGTCCGCCGGCAGTTCCGTGAGCTGCCCGGGATCATGGACCGCACGCAGCGTCCGGAGTACGGCAAGGTCGTCGACATCTGCACCCGGGACGCGCAGCGTGAGCTACTGACCCCCGGCCTGCTGGCGATCCTGGCGCCGATCGCTGTCGGCTTCGGCCTCGGGCCCGGCGCGCTGGCCTCGTACCTGGCCGGTGCGATCGGTGCCGGCACGCTGATGGCGGTCTTCCTGGCCAACTCCGGCGGTGCCTGGGACAACGCCAAGAAGATGGTCGAGGACGGCGCGTACGGCGGCAAGGGCTCCGAGGCGCACGCCGCGACGGTCATCGGCGACACCGTCGGCGACCCGTTCAAGGACACCGCCGGCCCGGCGATCAACCCACTGCTCAAGGTGATGAACCTGGTGGCGCTGCTGATCGCGCCGGCCGTGGTGGCGTGGAGCGTGGGCGACGACCGCAACGTCGGCCTGCGGATCACCATCGCGGCGGTGGCGACGTTGATCGTCGTCGCGGCCGTGGTGTTCAGCAAGCGCAAGAGCATCGCGATGGGCGACGACGCCGACAGCGGTTCCGGCAGTGCGGACCCGCGTCCGGAGGAGATCAAAGCCTGACGGACAGGACGCACCGGTCCCCGGTCGGCAACGTCTGCCGGCCGGGGACCGCGCTCCTCTCCGGACCCGGTACCGATGACCGGTGCCGACCGCGAAGAGAAGCCGTACGCTGCAACGCATGCGTACGTGCCGGGCGGCAGCCGCCGGAAAGTTCACGGTGGTCCTGGCCACGCTGATGATGTTGGTCGCCTGCGGGTCCAGCGGCCCCAGTCCGCGCGCCTGGGCCGCCTCGGTCTGCTCGGCGCTCACCCCCTGGCGGGCCGAGATCAGCAAGTTGACGAACAGCACCGATCAGCAGATGACCGCGCAGACCACCCCGGCACAGGCCAAGGAGAACCTGGTCCGACTCTTCGGCGGTGCCGAGCAGGCAAGCGAGACCGCCCGGCGCAAGGTGGAGCAGGCCGGAGTCCCCGAGGTCGAGCACGGGGAGGAGGTCTCCGCCGGCTTCCGCGCCTCGCTCGCGTCGATGCGGGACGCCTACGGCCGCGCCCGGACCACCATCGACGGCCTGGGTACCGGCGAGGCCAGCACCTTCTACGACGGTGTCCAGGCCGCGGTGGAGACGCTCCAGCAGGAGTACGACGCGAGCGCGCTGGACACCAGCCGACTCGACTCCGAGGAGCTGAAGCGCGCCTTCGACGAGGTACCCGAATGCCGGTGAGCGGTTCCGGCGAGACACCGGCGGCGCAACAGCTGCCGGTGTCCTTCCCACCGCCCGTCGAGACGCCACAGGCGTCGCGCCGTCGTCGGCTGACCGGCCGTCGGCCCACCCCCGTCGACCCACCGACCGACGGCGACTCCCCGGCCGACCCGCCAGCGGCACCGGCCGACCCGACCGCCACCGACAGGCAACTTGTCTTCTTCGGCGCGGAGACCGGTGAACCCTCGGTGGCCGACCTCGCCGGCCTGCTCGCCGGCCCGGGTGAGGTGCACCGGATGGGCGGCACGGCCCGGTTGTCGGTGGTGGTGGCCGCCGCGTGGCGGGTGCATGTGCTCATCGGTGAGCTGGCCCAGCGGGGTGTGCGGAGCAGCTGGGCACCAACCGAGGACCAGCGCTACGCGGTACGCACCGCGTACACCCGGACGATCGTGCCGCTCGCGGCGGCCTGGCTGCGCGGCCCGACGCAGCATCCGCCGCCGGGTTTCCAGCTCGACGGCCGGCGGCTGCGTCTCTGGCTCGCCGCGGCCGGAGTGGCCGATCCGCCCGACTTCCTGCTCCGCCTCGGCGGCAGCGACCCGGCGCGGTGGGCTGTGGTCGGTGCCGCCCTGGCCACGGCCGGGCTGACCGGCGAGCTGATCGAGGCGGGGCCCGATGGTCCCGCGTACCGGATCGCGGGCAGCCGCGGCACCCGGCGGCTGGCCGAACTGGTCGGCGAGCGCCCGCCCGCGAGCCCGCCGACGGCCTGGCCGAGCCGGTTCTGACTGTCGGCGCGGCTGTCCGATGGGAGACAGCCGGGTGTCCGGGAACACAGGGAGAATCGGCCGGGTTTGACCTCCACCGAGGGGCTGCCATGGTCACAGTGGCCCGCTCGGCACCCTACCCAGGGTGTACGGTGACGCCGTCCGGCGTGACCACAGATCGTCCGGGGCGGATCGCCGCCCCCGAAACCCGAAACACGGACGGCGCGTTACGTTGGACATCCGGACCGCCGGGAACCGGTGGGACGACTGCGCCCCAAGCCGGCCAGGCGCGGCCATTGAGTGGGAATGAGGTCGAAACAGACGTGCCGAGCAACGCTGGAACCACCCGTCTGGTCATCGTCGAGTCTCCGGCGAAGGCCAAGACGATCTCGGGCTACCTGGGCCCGGGGTACGTCGTGGAGGCCAGCTTCGGGCACGTCCGTGACCTGCCCCGCAACGCCGCCGACGTGCCGGCGAAGTACAAGGGCGAGGCGTGGGCGCGGCTCGGCGTCGACGTCGACAACGGCTTCAACGCCCTCTACGTCGTCTCCGCCGACCGCAGGCAGCAGATCACCAAGCTGACCAAGCTGGCCAAGGAGGTCGACGAGATCTTCCTGGCCACGGACGAGGACCGCGAGGGCGAGGCGATCGCCTGGCACCTGGTGGAGACGCTCAAGCCCAAGGTGCCGGTCCGGCGGATGGTCTTCCACGAGATCACCAAGCCGGCGATCCAGGCGGCGGTGGCCAACCCCCGGGAGATCGACCGCGACCTGGTCGACGCCCAGGAGGCCCGCCGTATCCTCGACCGGCTGTACGGCTACGAGGTCTCCCCGGTGCTGTGGAAGAAGGTCATGCCGAAGCTCTCGGCGGGCCGGGTGCAGTCCGTGGCCACCCGCATCGTGGTCGAGCGGGAGCGGCAGCGGATGGCCTTCCGCACCGCCGAGTACTGGGACATCCTGGCCACCCTCGCGGTGACGAACCCGGGCGAGGGGCCGCGCAGCTTCAACGCCACACTCGTCGCGCTGAACGGCGACCGGATCGCCACCGGCAAGGACTTCGAGCCGACCACCGGCCGGGTCCGGCCCGGTGCCGGTGTGGTCCACCTCGACGAGGGCGGCGCCCGAGGGCTCGCCGCCCGCCTGGAAGGCCGGCCGTTCACCGTCACCCGGGTCGAGGAGAAGCCGTACCGGCGTCGCCCGTACGCGCCGTTCATCACCTCCACCCTCCAGCAGGAGGCGGCCCGGAAGCTGCGGTTCTCGTCGCAGCAGACGATGCGTACCGCGCAGCGGCTCTACGAGAACGGCTACATCACCTACATGCGTACCGACTCGGTGAACCTGTCGGACACCGCCATCGCCGCGGCCCGCCGGCAGATCGTCGAGCTGTACGGCGAGCGCAGCGTGCCGCCGGAGCCGCGCCGCTACACCGGCAAGGTGAAGAACGCGCAGGAGGCACACGAGGCGATCCGCCCGGCGGGGGACAACTTCCGCACCCCGGGCGACGTGGCCAAGGAGTTGTCGGCCGAGGAGTTCAAGCTCTACGAGCTGATCTGGCGGCGCACCATCGCCTCGCAGATGACCGACGCGGTCGGCTCCAGCGTCTCGGTGCGGATCCGGGCGACCACCTCCGGCGGCGAGGAGGCCGACTTCGGCGCCACCGGTAAGACCATCACCGATCCGGGTTTCCTGCGCGCGTACGTCGAGTCCAGCGACGACGAGAACGCCGAGGCCGAGGACGCCGAGCGCCGACTGCCGAACCTGGTCAAGGACCAGCCGCTGACCGCCGACGAGCTGGCCGCGCAGGGGCACCACACCCAGCCGCCGGCCCGCTACACCGAGGCGTCGCTGGTCAAGGCCCTGGAGGAGCTGGGCATCGGCCGTCCGTCGACGTACGCGTCGATCATGCAGACCATCCAGGACCGGGGGTATGTCGTCAAGCGTGGCCAGGCGATGATCCCGTCGTTCCTGGCGTTCGCGGTGATCGGGCTGATGGAGCGGCACTACCCGCGCCTGATCGACTACGACTTCACCGCCAGCATGGAGAACGAGCTGGACGAGATCGCCGGTGGCGACCACGCCGCCGTCGACTTCCTCACCGCGTTCTACTTCGGCACCACGAACGGTGCCGGCGACCAGGACATCGCCCGCTCCGGCGGGCTGAAGAAGCTGGTCACCGAGAACCTCAGCGACATCGACGCGCGCAGTGTCAACTCGATCCCGCTCTTCACCGACGACGAGGGGCGTGAGGTGGTGGTGCGGGTCGGCCGGTACGGGCCGTACCTGCAGCGCCGGTTGCCCGGCGAGGAGCAGGCACCCGCTGCGGAGGGCGAGGAGGGCACCACCCCGGGCGACCGGGCACCGATCCCGGAGGGGCTGGCACCGGACGAGCTGACCCCGGAGAAAGTGCACGAGCTGTTCCTCGGCGGCGGGGGCGAACGCAAACTGGGCGACGACCCGGCGACCGGGGAGCCGATCCTGCTCAAGTCCGGCCGGTTCGGCCCGTACGTGGCGAGCGGCGAGCGCAAGTCGTCGCTGCTGCGCTCGCAGTCGCCGGATTCGCTCACCCTCGACCAGGCGCTCAAGCTGCTCAGCCTGCCCCGGCTGATCGGGGTCGGCCCGGACGGCGCGGAGGTGTTCGCCAACAACGGCCGCTACGGCCCGTACGTCAAGCGTGGTGACGAGTTCCGTTCGCTGGACTCGGAAGACAAGATGTTCACCGTCACGCTTGACGAGGCGCTGGCGTTGCTCGCCGCCCCGAAGACCCGCCAGCGGCGGGCCGCCGCCCCGCCGCTGCGGGAGATGGGCGCCGACCCGCTGACCGAGAAGCCCCTGGTCATCAAGGACGGCCGGTTCGGCCCGTATGTCACCGACGGGGAGACGAACGCCTCATTGCGGCGCGGCCAGACGCCCGAGGCGTTGACCCTCGAGGAGGCGTCCGAGATGCTCGCCGAGAAGCGGGCGAAGGGTCCGGCCCCGAAGAAGAAGGCTGCCGCCAAGAAGGCCCCGGCCAAGAAGGCCACCGCCACCAAGGCCACCAAGGCCACCGCGAAGAAGACCCCCGCGAAGAAGACCCCCGCCGCCAAGTCCACCCCCGCCAAAGCCCGCACCACCGACTGACCGCGCCGAATCTTGGTCCGAAACCGCCCCCTGCGGGGCGCTGGCGGACCAAGATCTGCGTCGTCAGGGGTGCCAACCCGCCGCTGTCAGGGCGGTGCGGAGTTGGGTGATGACCTGGATGGGTGCGTGGCGGATGGCCCAGGCCGGGAAGCGGAGTACCCAGTCGCCGCGCTGCCACAGGTCGTTCTGCCGGCGCATGTCCGCCCATGCCGTGGCCGGATGGAGATGCTGGCCACCGTCGATCTCCACCAGAACTCCCCACTCCTCGAACAGCGCGTCCAGGTAGCGGCGCCGTCCGGCGGCATCCCGCCGGACGGCCTGCCGGGTCGGCTGGGGCAACCCGGCGCGCCGGACGAGGGCGAGGAACTCCAACTCCGGCAGGGAGTGAGCGCCACCGGCCGCGTCGGCGGCCGTCTGCCGGATCAGGCTGCGCCGCCGGGCGCGGGGCAGCCGATCGAGTACGCGCTGGACATCGTCGCCGCCGACGAGGCGCTGCTGAAATCCGGCCGCGATGATGGCACACGCCTGATGGTCATCGACAGCCCATTGCGCTGCGTCCACGATCGACCGAGCCGGCATCGTCCGACGCGGTTGCCCGACGTGGAGAACGTCCTCGTCGGCCAGAATGGTGGTGCGGTGCACCTGGACACCGGGTGGCATCGCACGCGGCCGGTGTCCGGCCGGTATGAGCAGGTGCACGAATCCGTCGTCATGTCTGCGCAGGCCCCATGCCCGGGCGGCGCTCAACCCACCGAGCATCGCCGCCGGACCGGCGGACAGAACGGCGATCCACGGCAGTTGCGTAGGTGTCAACGGACCGTTGTGCGTCAGGTAAACGGCTCGATGCACCTGCCGCCACCGACCGGACGTGACCCGGTACCGGATGGCCTTTGGCGACAGGTGCTGGCGGGCCTGATCGAGGCTGAGCACCTGCTCCTGGTGGAACAGCAACCAGGTCAGCTCATCCGCGTCGTCCCGTGGTGGGACCGACGCCCATCCTCGCCGACTCCCCATGCCACCACCCTGCCGGGCACCTTCTCCCCGCGCTGCCCCTGTGGACAGCCGGCGGATCTTGGTGCGGAAGTGCCCCCTGGAGGGCGGGTTCGGACCAAGATCTCGGTGTGCCTAGCCGAGGAGGGTGGACAGGTAAGGGGTGGTGAGGGTGTGGTGGGGGTCTAGCTGGGCGCGGATCTGTTGGAAGTCGGGCCAGCGGGGGTAGGCGGCGGCCAGCGAGGCGGCGTCGCGCCAGTGCAGCTTGCCCCAGTGCGGTCGTCCACCCAGCCCGGTCGCCACCTTCTCGAAGGCCCGGAAGTACGGCTCGTACGGCATACCGACGTACTGGTGCAGGGCGAGGTACGCCGAGTCGCGGCCGTAGGAGTGGGACAGCCAGATCGGGTCAGCGGCGGCGAACCGTACCTCGACCGGGAAGAGCACCTTGAACGGCAACCCGTCGATGATGTGCCGTACCGCCTCCAGCGCCTCAGCCAGGGCCTCGCGCGGCAGCGCGTACTCCATCTCCAGGAAGCGGACCCGGCGTGGGCTGCAGAACACGGCGTCGGAGCGACCCGTGTAGCGGCGCTCGCTGAGCGCCCGTGCGGAGATCGCGCTGATCCCCGGTGCCAGGCCCGGTACGGCCCGGCCCAGCCGGCAGGCTCCGGCGAAGACGGTGTTGGCCAGGAAGTCGTCGTCCAGCCAGCCGCGCCAGCGGGACAGCGGACGGTCGTCGACGGGCACCCGGTCGTTCGTCTTGAGCTGCACCCGGGTGGTGTACGGGAACCAGAAGAACTCCAGGTGGTCGTGCGCGTCGACCAGGTCGGGCAGCTGCGCCAGCACGTCGTCGAGCGTCGCCGGGCGTTCGTGTGCCAGCAGGACGAAGGCGTCCACACAGCGCAGCGTTACCTCGACGAGTACGCCGAGTGCGCCGAGCGAGACGCGGGCCGCGTCGAACACCTCCGGATGCTCCTCGGCGGAGCAGCGCAGCACCTCTCCGGTGCCGGTGACCAGGGTCAGCGCCTCGACGAAGGTGGCCAGACCGCCGAAGGCCGCCCCGGTGCCGTGGGTGCCTGTGGAGATGGCCCCGGCCACGGTCTGCGCGTCGATGTCACCGAGGTTGGGCAGGGCCAGCCGGTGACCGGCGAGTAGGGCATTCACCTCCCGCAGCGTCATTCCGGCCGGTACGGTGACGAGGCGCCGATCGATGTCCACGCGTACGTCGATGGCGAGTCGGGTGAGGTCCATCCGCTGCCCGTCGCTGACCGCGACGGGGGTGAAGGAGTGGCCGCTGCCGACCGGGCGGATCCGCTCACCGGCTGCGGCGGCACGTCGGACCTGTTCGGCGGCCTCGTCCACCGAGGACGGCCGTAGTACGGCGGTCGCCACGCCGCGTTGGTTGCCCGCCCAGTTCGACCAGGCGGCGGTCCCGGTGGCGGTGCTCTCGACCATGCCCGCTCCTAAAGATGAATATGAACCGAATTCATATCAGGAACGTTGTCCCTGGTAAACACCGCAATCGAGGTCCGCTCGTTGTACCGGTAGTCACGGACTCGTGACGTGCAGATATGTTCATCCGTCGAGAGGGGGTGGCGAGTGTCCACTTCAGCCGCCACGACCGGGCCACTGCGTCGAGTACCAGTGCAGGGTCGTAGTGTCGCGCGGGTCCAGCGGATGCTGGACGCCTGCGCCGAACTCGTCGACGAGGTGGGGTACGAGGGGCTGACCACCACCCTGCTCGCCGAGCGGGCCGAGGTGGCGATCGGGTCGGTCTACCAGTTCTTTCCGGACAAGCGGGCGATTGTGCAGGCGTTGACGCTGCGCACGATGGAGTCCTACCTCCAGCGGCTCGATGAACGCTTCGCCTCGGACGACCTGACCCACTGGTGGGACGGGGTCGATGCGGGGATCGATGAATACATCACGATGCACCGCACCGTTCCCGGGTTCCGTACCCTGCACTTCGGCGACGTGGTCGACCTGCATCTGCTCGATGAGCAGCGGGACAACAACGGGGTGATCGCTGATCAACTTGCCCGGGTGCTCACCGAGCGGTTCGGGCTGGCCGACGTGCCGGACCTGCGTTTCCATCTGGAGATCGCGGTGGAGGCGGCCGACTCCCTGATCAAGCTGGCGTTCCGGCGCAAGCCGGACGGGGACGACCGGGTGCTGACCGAGGCGAAGGCCCTGATCCGGGAGTACCTGCACCGGCAGGTAAACGCGCGGGGTGATGCCGGCCGTCGGCCGGTGGTGCAGCCCGCGAAGCCGGCCGACGACCAGATCGTCGCCGACGCCGAGCCCGCGCAGCCGGCCGCCCAGCCCGCCTGACACCGATCCGGTCAGCCGGCCGGGCGGCCAACCGGACCGGGCGGTCAGAGGAAGGCCCGACCCTCGCCCCGGTAGGTGGGCACGGTGGCCACCACCTGGTCACCGTCCACCAGGTGCAGCTCGTTCACCCGCTCACACAGCTCGCCCGACTTCGCGTGCCGGAACCAGACCCGGTCGCCGATACGCAGGTGGGCGGCGGGTGGGCCGGTCAGTGGGGTCTGCACCTCGCCGGCACCTTCGGCGCCGAGCAGGCTGAGCCCGTCGGGCAGCCAGGGTCGGGGCAGCCGACTGCGGTCGGCCGAGCCGGAGGCGATCCAGCCACCACCCAGCACGGTGGCCAGGTCCGGCGTCGGGCGTCGGACCACCGCGCAGGCGAAGAAGGCCGCCGGAGTGGGGCGCCAGGCGCGGTACGCGTCGAACAGCGTCGGCCCGTACAGGCCCGATCCCGCGGTGATCTCGGTCACCGCGGGATCGTCGCCGGTCGCGGCCACGCTGCCGGTGCCGCCGCCGTTGACGAATTCCAGGTCGGCGTGCTCGCGTACGGCGGCCACCGCCGCGCTCCGGCGGACCAGCAACTCGCGGTACGACAGGCGCTGGGCCAGCCGGATGGCGTTGCCGAGCGCCGCCCGCCCGGGCGGTGCGTCGCCCAGGCCGGCGATCTGCGCCTCGTACGACATCAGCCCGACCAGCCGGAAGCCCGGCCGGCGGGCGACCGTGGCGGCCAGCCGGCCGGCCGCCCGCGCGCTGTGCACCGGCGAGCGGCGGACGCCGACATGCACCCGCCCGCCCAGCAGCCGCCATGAGGCGTCCAGGTCGAGGCAGATCCGTAGCTCGGACCGGCGCGCGGGAGGCGACACCGAGTCGCAGAAGTCCAGCTGATCCGGATCGTCGACCATCAGGGTGATCGCGGCGGCGAGCCCCGGATCGTCGCCCAGTCGGGCGAGCGCGCCCCTGTCGACTGTGGGGTAGGCCACCAGCACGTCGGCGCTGATCCCGCTGCCGACCAGCCAGATGGCCTCGGGCAGGGTGAACGCCATCACCGCGTGCCAGCCCGGTCGGGCCAGCGCACGGGCGACAAGGTCGCGGCTGCGTACCGATTTGCTGGCGACCCGCAGCGGCTTTCCGCCGGCCCGGTCGACGAGCGCGGCGGCGTTGGCGTCGAAGGCGCCGAGGTCGACCACCGCGTACGGCGGATCGAGGTGCGCGGTCGCCCGGTCCAGCCGGTGGCGCAGATTCTCGCTGTCGGTGGCCACGTGTGCACGCTAACTGTGAAACGGTTAATGCGAAATACCCTCGCGTCTGCGTTGCCTGGGTCGGGCTGGCCACGGCGGCCTAGGCTCGGCGAGCAGGCGGTGCAGGACGGGAAGACGTCCATACCGGGTCTAGAGTGTTCCACCGGGGGTGCCCAGCGATGGGCCGGCACGTGGAGGTACGGCCATCGAAAGCGAGTTCAACGGCGAGTCGTCCGGCGTGTCGCCGTCAAAGGACCAGCCCGCCGGCCCAGCCGACCAGTCCACCCGCCCGGCTGGACGCGACACGACCGGCCGGTCCGGTGGTGCCCCGAACCAGCCTGGCAAGGCGGGGCCACCGAGCCCGTCGGGCGGATCCGGCAGCCAACCCGACCTGACCGGGTACGGTGCGATCCGCTCGGTGCTGCGCATCCGGCCGTTCCGCAGGCTGTGGATCGTGCTCGGCGCGGCCTCCTTCGGTGACTGGCTCGGACTGCTCGCCACGAGCGTCTTCGCCGCCGCCCAGGTGGAGGGAAGCACCGCCAAGGGTGCGGCCTTCGGCGGCGTGATCGCCATCCGGCTGTTACCCGCCCTGCTGCTCGGCCCGGTCGCCGGAGTGCTCGCCGACCGGTTCGACAGGCGCTGGACGATGGTCATCTGCGACCTGCTGCGGTTCGTGCTCTTCGCCTCCATCCCGCTCTACGCGTTGACCGGGGCCAGCGGCGCCCGGGTGGTCAGTTGGGCGGCGATCGCCACCTTCCTGATCGAGACGGTCACCCTGCTCTGGATCCCGGCCAAGGAAGCCGCGGTACCGAACCTGATCCCACGGGCCCGGCTGGAGTCGGCGAACCAGCTCACCCTGATCACCACGTACGGCCTGACCCCGGTCGCCGCCGCGATCCTGCTCGCCTCGGGCGACGGCATCGTCCGGGGCGCCACCGGCGGCGAGATGCCGGACTGGGCCCAGCCGGCCCAACTCGCGCTCTGGTTCAACGCCTTCTCCCGGCTCGCCACCGCCGTCGTGGTGGCCTTCGGCATCAAGGAGATCAGCCAGGGTCAGACCGACGAGCAGGAGCGCACCGAGCAGAGCATGATGCGCCAGTTCACCGAGGGCTGGAAGTACATCGGTCAGACTCCGCTGGTGCGAGGGCTGGTCCTCGGCATCCTCGGCGCCTTCGCCGGCGGCGGCATCGTGATCGGCACGGCCCGGTTCTTCGCCGACTCGCTCGGCGCCGGTGACGCCGCCTTCTACCTGCTGTTCGGCGCGATCTTCATCGGCCTGGCGATCGGCATCGGCCTCGGGCCGATGATCGTGCGGGAGATGTCCCGACGCCGCTGGTTCGGCATGAGCATCGTGTTGGCCAGCGCCTCGGTGATGACGCTCGCCTTCGCCATCCACCTGTCCATGGCGCTTGTCGGCGCGGTGTTCGTCGGTGCCGGTGCCGGAATGGCCTTCCTCTCCGGCACCACCCTGCTCGGCGGTGAGGTCGCCGACGAGGTTCGCGGCCGGGTCTTCGCCGTGGTGCAGATCGGTACCCGGCTCGTGCTGATCCTGGCCATCGCGCTTGGCAGCCTGCTGGCCGGCGTCGGTGGCTCCCGCACGCTCACCATCGCCGACCTCGGCATCTCCGTCTCCTCCACCCGCCTGCTGCTGCTCGCCGCCGGCGCGGCCGGAATCTTCGCCGGGATCAGCGCCTTCGGGCAGATGGACGACAAGAAGGGCGTGCCGGTCCTGGCCGACCTGTGGGGGTCGATCCGGGGCCGCCCGCTGATGCCGGCCGAGCCGTTCGTCTCGGCGGGACTGTTCGTCGTCTTCGAGGGCGGCGAGGGTGCCGGCAAGTCGACCCAGCTCGGCGAGTTGGCCGAGCTGCTCCGTGGCCAGGGCCGGGACGTGGTCGTGACCCGGGAGCCGGGTGCCACAGGCGTCGGTGCCCGGATCAGGTCGCTGGTGCTCGACACCA
This sequence comes from Micromonospora andamanensis, assembly GCF_016863495.1. Taxonomy (GTDB): domain Bacteria; phylum Actinomycetota; class Actinomycetes; order Mycobacteriales; family Micromonosporaceae; genus Micromonospora; species Micromonospora andamanensis. Next base: position 135,113 of record NZ_BOOZ01000005.1, on the reverse strand, counting down.
CGCCGGAGGAGGCCCCCTCCCCACGCGCCGAGGCGCTGCTCTACGCCGCCGACCGGGCACATCACGTGGCCACGGTGGTCCGACCCGCCCTGACCCGGGGGGCCGTGGTGATCAGCGATCGGTACGTCGACTCGTCCCTGGCCTACCAGGGCGCCGGCCGGACGCTCCCGGTCGACGAGGTGTCCTGGCTCTCCTCCTGGGCCACCGGTGGGCTCAAGCCCGATCTGGTGGTGCTGCTCGACGTCGATCCGCGTACCGGCCTGTCCCGGGTCGCCGCGCGTGCGGAGAGCGCCGACCGTCTGGAAGCCGAGTCGATCGCCTTCCATGACCGGGTCCGCTACGCCTTCCTCGATCTCGCTGCCGCCGACCCGAAGCGTTACCTGGTGCTCGACGGCGCCCGCCCGGCCGAGGAGATCGCCAAGCGGGTCGCCCGTCGGGTGGAGGAACTGCTCGGCAGCCCCGACGGGGTCGAACACCCGGGCCCGGCCCACGGCCCGGACACCTCGGTGCAGCCCGAGTTATCCCCGTCGGAGCTGGTGACGACGGAGCGGAGCTGATGCCGGACGCCTTCGCCGACCTGGTCGGGCAGGACGAGGCGGTGGAAACGCTGCGCCGGGCCGCCGCCGCTGCCGCCGCGGTGCTGCGCGCCACCGGCGAGCCCGAGGTGGCCGGCGGCACCGACCCGGGCGGGGGAATGACCCACGCCTGGATCTTCACCGGTCCGCCCGGCTCGGGCCGGTCGGTCGCGGCGCGGGCCTTCGCCGCAGCGCTCCAGTGCGTCCACGGCACCGGCTGCGGCGAGTGCCCCGGCTGCCACACCACCCTCGCCGGCACCCATGCCGATGTCCGCCTGGTGGTGCCCGAGGGGCTCTCCATCGGGGTGAACGAGATGCGGGCTCTGGTGCTCCGCGCGGCCAGTACGCCGTCCGGTGGGCGCTGGCAGGTCGTCATCATCGAAGACGCCGACCGGCTGACCGAGGCGGCCGGGAACGCGCTGCTCAAGGCGGTGGAGGAGCCTCCGCCGCGAACCGTCTTCCTGCTCTGTGCGCCGTCGACCCACCCGGACGACATCTCGGTGACCATCCGGTCGCGGTGTCGGGTGGTGCCGCTGCGCCAGCCGGCGGCCGAGGCGGTGGCCGACGTGCTCGTGCGTCGCGACGGGATCTCCCCGGAGGTGGCCCGCTGGACGGCCGCCGCCACGCAGGGCCATGTGGGGCGGGCCCGGCGGCTGGCCCGTGATCCGCAGGCTCGGGCCCGGCGGGAGGCGGTGCTCGCGGTGCCGCGTCGGCTCACCGGGGTGGGAGCCGCCTTCGACGCGGCGTCCGCGCTGATCGAGGCCGCCGAGGCGGAGGCCGAGGCATCGGTCGCGGAGGTCGACGCCGCGGAGCGCGCCGCGCTGGAGATGGCGCTCGGTGCCGGCGGCACCGGCCGGGGCGCGGCCAGCGCCGCCCGGGGCACCGCCGGGCAACTCAAGGATCTGGAACGACGCCAGAAGTCGCGGGCGACCCGGGCCCAGCGGGACGCGCTGGACCGGGCTCTGGTGGATCTCGCCGCCTTCTACCGCGACGCGCTGACGATGGCACTGGGTGCACAGGTGTCGCCGGTGCACCTCGACACCGCCGAGCTGGCCGAGGCGGGCGCTCGGAGCTGGCAGGCGGAAGGTGCGTTGCGTCGCCTGGAGGCGGTGCTCACCTGTCGGGCCGCAATCGACGCCAACGTCAAGCCCCGGATCGCCGTCGAGGCGATGATGCTCGCCCTCTGGAAGGGCTGACCGCCGCCGCTCGGCGTCCCCGGTCGCCCTGTAGCCGGACCGTTGCCCACAGCCATCGACAGGCGCAATTCGCGTGCGGTACGGTCCGGTGTGCCGTGGTGACGGTAGCGGCACGCACAGTGATGAAACCGGGAGGAGTCCGGCGATGCCGCGGGGTGAGATCGACGAGGCGTGGATTGAGGAGGCGGTCCGGCGCTACCGCCGCATCGAGTCTCTCCAGGCCGAGTTCGACCAGGCCGTGGCGACGGTCGAGGTCACCGTCCGCTCGCCGGACGGGCTGGTCGAGGTGGTGGTGACCGCCGGTGGCCGGATCACCGACGTGCGATTCCTCGGCCCCCTGCACGCCCGGGCGCCGCGCGACGTGGCCGACTCGGTGCGGGCCGCGGTCACCGCCGCCGCCGACGCTGCGGAGTGGGCCAGGGAAAAGCTGCACAACGAGACCTTCACTGCCTACCGACCGCTGACGGGGGCCTGAGATGGACAGCCTTCGCACCCTGGCCGGCCGCCTCGACGAGGCGAGCGCCACGCTTACCGCGCTCTCCCGATCGGTCACGGCCGGCGACCCGGCGCAGGTGGCGTTCGGCGCCGACGCGCCGGGCCGGGCCGGCGAGGTGGGTCGGGCCCTGCACCGGCAGTGGGTGGCCGCCACCGGCGACCGGGCCCGGGAGGCGCACACCGCCGCCGCGCAGGTGGCATCCGTGGCCGCCGCGCTGCGCAACGCGGCCGACCGATACTCCGACGCCGACTCCGCCGTCTCCCGGCGGCTCGCCGGTGAGGCGTGATGGATTTCCTCGACCGGCTCGCCGAGCCCGGCCTCGACCTGTTGGGGCGGGTCGACACGCTGCTCGCGGCCGGTGCGCCCGAGGGGCACCGGGTCTGGCCGCTGTTGCGCCGGATGCAGGTGCTGCCCGGTGACGCGCTACGCGGCTTCCTCGAACTGCGGCCGGGGCCGTTGGCCACCGCCGGGCACGCCGTGCGTCGGCACGTGCACGGCTACGACCACGCCTGCGCCGCGCTCACCGATCCGGTGCTCTGGTCCGGTTCGGCGGCCATGGCGTACGGCCAGTCCCGGGCGGCGCTGTTGCGGCATCTGGACGAGGGCCCCGAGAGCCTGGTCGGCCGACTGGAGGCCACTGCCGGCTACGCCGACGCGTTGGCCGACTGGGTGGAAGGCAGTCGGCTGGCCGTCGCCCGGGCGCTAGCCGAGGTGATCGGCTCGACCGAGGCGGTGGCCGTCGTCGCCGCCACGTCGGTCCGCCCCAAGGCGGCGGACGCCGCGCCGGCCAGGTCGGGTGGGATCGCCGCCGCCGAGATCGGTGCCCGGGTGCTTGCGGTGCTCTGCGTCGCGTACGACGGAGCGGAGACCCTGTTGCGGCAGTGGGCACCGAGCCTGGCCGAGTCTCCGTGGCGACCGGGTGGCGGGCGGTTCCGGCCGGACACCGGTGGTGGCCCGGCCGGTGGCCGGACGACCCGCGTCGGTTGGTGAGGCCCGCAACAGGCGCACGGCGTCGCTCGCGGACACCCTCCCGGGCGGCCCGTCAGCGACGCCGTGACCTTCCCTGCACCCCCCGCAGGTCTGCCTCCACTCAACGCTGTTCGGCTCGGTCTTGTCCCGCCCGCGACGCAGGTTTCAGCCGTCCGGGCGGCATCGTCGTACCGGTAGCCGGGATGGGGATCGGTCAAGTCGACAACCGTGGATGGCTACCTGGCCAGGGCGGGCGTTGTTGTCCCGGTCGAGCCGAGGCGGAGTCCAGGCGGTGATCCGGCTCGCGCGACGTAGGGTGAGGCAATGGGCATGCTGTGTGCGGTCAGCTTCCAGCGGTACGGGCGCCTCTACTACCTGGACCCCGGTGACCTCCGACCGCAGGTGGGCGACAAGGTGCTGGTGCCCACCGATGACGGCCCCGAGGTAGCGGAGTGCGTGTGGGCGGCGCAGTGGGTCACCGAGGAGACAGCGGGCTTCCCTCGGCTGGCCGGGCTGGCGCAGGACGAGGACCTGCGCCGCGACGAGGAACTGCGGCGGCGTAAGGCCGAGGCGAAGGTGGCGGCGAAGCGGCTGATCCGCGAGCACGGGCTGCCGATGAAAGTGGTGGCGGTCGACCACGTGCTCGGCAACGGCGAGGGGGGTGGCGAGCGCAGCACCATCTACTTCACCGCCCCGCACCGGGTGGACTTCCGCTCCCTGGTCCGCGATCTCGGTGCGACCCTGCACTGCCGGGTGGAGTTGCGCCAGTTGTCGGCCCGCGACTCCGCGCGGGTGCAGGGCGGCATCGGCTCCTGCGGGCGGGATCTCTGCTGCGCCACCTTCCTGAACGACTTCGAGCCGGTCACCATCCGGATGGCCAAGGACCAGGATCTGCCGCTCAACCCGCTGCGTATCTCCGGCGCGTGCGGTCGGCTGATGTGCTGCCTCAAGTACGAACATCCGCTGTACCAGAAGTTCCAGGAGTCCGCCCCGGCGATCGGCGCCCGGGTGACCACGCCCGAGGGCGAAGGCCGCGTGGTCGGCCACAGCGTCCCGATAGACGCGGTCACCGTCCGCCTGGACGCCGACGGCTCGCGCTCCCGGTGCTCCCGCGCCGACGTCTGCGGCTCCCGCCGCGCCTACGACACCCGCTGACCCCACCCCCGCGCTCCACCCCCTGCCAGTCCGCGTCGATCATGAGGTTGGCGGCAGTCTCATAGATCGACATCGCCGCCAACCTCATGATCAACGGTATGGGTGGGTGGTCAGGTGAGGGTGATGGGGGGTTCGGCCAGGCGGGGAGCCAGCGGGGTGGTGGGGGTCAGCCAGGAGGACTCGGGGGACTGGTCGGGGTTGACCTGCCAGTCGCGGGTGACGCGGTCGACGGCGATCGGGTAGAGCGTGAGGGTGCCGTCGGGGTCGATCCGCATCCTGACGAAGCCCTTGGCGTCCTCGATACCCTGCCCGGCGAACAGCTCGTTGACGTTCACCCCGAAGGAGCTCGCGAGCAGCAGGTAGGCGGCCACCAGCTGGCTGGCCACCAGCCCGATGACCGGCAGGTAGACCACTGCCGCAGCCACCGCCGGCAGCGGCCACGACCAGTCGTGGAACGGCAGGGCCAGCCAGGCCCAGGTGCCGGCGGCAGCGAGCCCGACATGCGACAGCCCGTGCCCGACGCCGAGAATCCAGTGCCGGGCGTGCCGCTTGCCGCTGGAACTCGGCGGTTTCGCGAACATCGCCGCCGCGAGCACCGTCACCAGCACCATCATCACCAGCGGCACACTGAACAGCCGCTGCTCGGAAGCCTCGGAACGGAAGTCGGTCACGCCGGCCATGGAGAGCATCAGCAGGGTCTGCAGGACGCCCAGCAGCGTCGAGAAGCCCGGGTTGCGGCGCGGCAGCCGGGCGAAGATCCCCCAGCCGTACCGGCGGGAGCGGGCGGCGTCGGGGTAGCGGCCCGCCAGGTCGTACGCCCGGGACGGGCTGGACCGTCGGGCCAGGGTGTCCCGTGGCGGTACCTCGATGCGTTCGGGCAGCTTGTGCGTGGGGTACAGGTACGCGCCGCCGCTGCCGCAGGTGACCAGTTGCCGACCGTCCGGCCCGGTGTACCGCGCATAGTGGTGCAGGTCGCCGGAGATCAGCAGGCGGACCTGAGCGCCGGTGGGCGCGACGATGGTTCGGATGAAGTAGTCGATCGAGTCGTACGCGGTCGGCTGGTCGACGGCCTTCACCCAGGCCGGAGCCGGCACCGCCAGGATCACCCGGCTCTGCGGCCCGAGCCGCTTCGCCACCGCATCGAAGTAGGTGAGCTGCGGGTCGTCGACGTACGAGCCGGACTGGTCGTCGAGACCCAGCAACCACCAGTCGGCCGGCAGTTCGGCGGCGAAGTACGACCGGGACTGGCCGGTACGCCAGCCACCGAAGTGCCGGTCCCGGGTACGGACGAACAGCCGCAGGAACGCCGTCAGCCCGTCGTACCAGTCGTGGTTGCCGGGCACCGCGAAGATCGTCGGCTGCTCCGGTGGGGTGGCCGGCAGCGCCGCCTGGTACGGCCCCTTGCACCGGTCCTCGTACGCCGCGTACTCCGCCGACGGGTAGACCTGGTCACCACCCATCACCAGGGTCTGTGCCCGGGGCAGCCGGTGCCCGTCCACGGTGATCTCCCGCTGGGCGAGCAGGTACGCCACGGAATAGGTGGCGTTGAACCCGTCACCCAGGTCGGCGACGTAGTCGAGCCAGAGCCCCCCGTCCGGCCCCACCTGCCGGGAGATCTCCGCGTCCAGCGCCTTCTGGAGTTCCCGCTTGTCCAGGTACGCCCCGAACAGCATCGCCAGCAGCGTACGCAGGCCGGTGCTGATCAGCAGGAACGGCGCGAGCCACGGCACCGGCTTGCGGGGCGTGAAGCCCAGCTCCAGCGGATCGGTGCTGCGGGGCCGCCGAGACGCCCGGCCACCTGCCGCCTCCCCGGCGTACGGCCCCGGCGGTTGGGGCCCGCCGCTGGACGGCGGCCCGGCATCGACCGGTTCGTCGCGAGGGGTGTGATCGTCGGTCATTCGCCGCAGCGTAGTGCGGCCCGGGTGACCCGACGACCCCGGAAACGCCCCGGGTGCCCGGTTCGTTCGGCCCGGGAGCAATCCCGCGCAGCTGTGGACCGATGCGTGCCGTACACTTGAGCACCGTTGCCGCCTTAGCTCAGTCGGCAGAGCGACGCACTCGTAATGCGTAGGTCGACGGTTCGATTCCGTCAGGCGGCTCGGTAAAGAAGCCCAGGTCGATGACCTGGGCTTCGCCGTTTTTCAGGTCGACAACCCGCGAAGGGGACCTGTTCGGCGCGGCCGAAGCATTGGGGCCTTCACTCTCCGCCATGCAACCCCGTTCGCTCGCGAATCGTCAGGGGGCTGTGAGAGTGAAGGAGAGACTGTGTGAAACGTGACCGTGACGAGCAGTTCCACAGCTTCGTGCTCAGCCGGCGCTCCGGGCTGGTACGAACAGCGACGCTGCTGACCGGTGGTGACGCGCATCTGGCCGAGGATCTGGTCCAGTCCACGCTTACCAAGCTGTACGTCGCCTGGCCGGCGGTCCAGCGGGCGGACAACATCGAGGGCTACCTGCGCCGGACCCTTGTCAACGCGCTCACCGACGAACGCCGTCGGTGGTGGCGCCGCCACGAACGCTCGGTGGCGGAACTTCCGGACCGTTCCCGCGCTGAAGCGGGCAGCGCCGGCGACCTCGACGACGGCCTGCGCGCGGCCCTACGTGACCTGCCACCAAAGATGCGCGCCGCAGTGGTTTTCCGCTACTTCTACGACCTTTCCGTAGCCGACACCGCCGACGCCCTCGGCTGCTCCGAGGGAACGGTGAAAAGCCAGACTGCCCGCGCCCTGGACCGGTTGCGGGCCGCCCTTGACGAATCTTCCCTGACAGGAGTCACCCGATGATGGATCTGCACGACCGGCTCGACCGGATCGCCGGCCCAGTCTCCGAGCCGTCGGCCGCCGAGGCCGACGCCGACCTGGCCCGGGGCCGCCGGGCGCTGCGCCGCCGCCGGTCCGCCCGCGCGCTCGGTACCTCAGCCTTCGCGGTCGCCGCGCTTGCCGTCGCCGTCACCATCGGTACCCAGGCCGGCCCGACCACCACCACTCCCGACAACGCGCCGGCCCCCGTCGTGGCTGCCCGCCTGGTGGCCTACGAGGGCAAGCAGCCTCAAGGTTTCACGATCGACAAGGTTCCAGCGGGCTGGGAGATCCAGGGCGGCAGCACCAGCGAGCTGACGATCGCTCCGAAGAACGCGGCGGACAAGAACCCGATGGCGTTCATCGGCAAGATCGGCATTATGTTGCAGTCGGCGAGCGACCGCTCCACCCCGACCGGTACGCAACTTGACGTCGGTGGCAAGCCTGGCGTGCTCAATAACGGCGATGGCACCGGTCACGGCAAGAACCTGTGGGTCAAGCAGCCCGACGGCGTCTGGATGCTTGTGCAGATCTGGGACGCCCGCGGCTGGACCCAGCAGGACATCATCGAGTTCGCCGACGGCATCCAGGTCCAGCCGGGGGTCGAACGCATGGTCGGCTGACGTCCGTCGTCCGCCGCGCACCTGCTCAAGGTGCGCGGGGGGCGAGGCGGGACGACCCGGCTTGATCGCCGATCATGGCCTGGGCCTTTCGGCTGCCCTCGCCAGGCTGAGCAGCCGAACGAGCCAAGCGGACCCGCGGATGCCGCGAGAGAGGTCTTGTTCGAGCCGACTAACGTCTCGGCCATGCCTCTCTCGGGCCGCAAACGGCGGCGAGCGTCCCGCTTACCGCTGTGGCCCAGGTTCACCATATTTGGCGTCATGACCTCGACTGCGCTTCTCCTGGCGGGCCTGTTCGCCGATCTGGGGCCGCCGCCGCCGGCTGGCGAGTTGGTCCCCGGCACCGTGGTCTCCGTCGAGGCCGACCGCAGCGGACGTCCTGTCTCGGCCCTGCTGTCGATCGATTCGAGCGACGGACCGGTCTACTGCGGCATTTACCGGGAGGCGTTTCCCGGAGAGCACATCCCGCCACCACAGACGCGGCTGACGGTGGACTACACGCCCACCGCCTGTGCCCCAGCCCCGGTATCGCGCGAGCTGCCCCGTTGGCTGCTCCTCTCGACGGGCGGTGGCGGACTGGCCCTGATGGCGGCCTACCTGCACCGAGCCCGACCGATCACCTGGGGTCGATTCATGGAGTCATGGACCCGGGGCTACATCGGGCGGGGCGCCTAGCTTGGCCTTTCCGATCCGGCCGAGGTGGGTGTGCTCGAACCCCTCGGTGGTCTTGAGGCCGTAGCCGAGGGCGCGGTCGACGGCGATGTGGAACGCCCACGCGATGGCGAGAATGCCGAGCCAGTCGATCGGGTCACGGAATGCGGCGAAGGCCACCGCTACCGCGCCGAGCAACGCCGGCAGCGCGTAGGAGTGCACCAGGTTGTAGCAGGCGGCACCCACCCTCGGACCGCGCAGATAGCCGACCATCGAGAGGTCGAAGACCAGGAAGAGGGCGAGCAGCCACCACCACGCGTACCCGACGGCGACGGTGACCACGACGGCGAAGGCTGCCACGACAACGCCCTCGATGCGCTGCGTCTGGACCGGGTTCAACATCCGACAACTCCTGTCACAGCCAGTCGTGTTCGCGGGCGTAGCGCGCGGCCTCGTGGCGGGTGTGGGTCTGGGTCTTCTGCATGGCGTTGGAGAGGTAGTTGCGGACGGTGCCCTGCGCGAGATGGAGCCGGGCGGCGATGTCGGCCACCGAGTAGCCCTCGCTCGTCACCCGTAGCACGTCGAGTTCACGCTCGGTGAGTGGGCAGTCGTCGACGATGGCGAGCGCGGACACGTCCGGGTCGATCCACCGTTTGCCCGCGTGCAGGTCGGTGATGACCGAGGCGATGTGGCCCGGCTCGGCCGACTTGCTGACGAAGCCCTGGACGCCTAGCTTCAGCGCCTTGCGCAGTACGCCGGGCCGGGCGTGCCGGGTCAGCATGAGGACCACCTGCTCCGGTCGGCCGCGACGGATCTGCGTGATCGCGCCGAGGCCGTCCACGCCGGGCATTTCCAGGTCGATGACGAGCACGTCGGGCTGGTGTCGCAGGGTTGCCGCGACGGCGGTTTCGCCGTCGGTCGCCTCGGCGACGATGTCGATGTCGCCTTCGAGTGGAAGCAGCGCGGCCAGCGCCTTGCGCAGCAGGGCCTCGTCGTCAGCGAGCACGATGGTGGTGGTCATCGGTCATCCTCCGCAACGCCGCCGGTGGCAGCATCGGCCCGAGCGGGCGGGAACCTCGCGGCGGTCAGGAAGCGCCCGTCCTGCTGTTCCACGGCCAGCTCGCCACCGTCGGCCGCCACCCGTTGCCGGAGGCTGGACAACCCTCTGAGCTCGGGCAGCGTATCGCCGCTCACGCCGTCGTTGACGATCGCGATGCCGGATTCGGAGAGCGTGATCTGCACCTGGGTGGCCTGTGCGTGACGCAGGATGTTCGTGGTGGTCTCGCGCAGGACCTGGCCGAGCAGTTCGCTGCTGCGCGGGCCCACCTCGGCCTCCCGGGTCACCCGGACCCGGATGCCCGCCGCCTCGAACAGGTTCTTCGCATTCTCGAGTTCAGCCGAGAGGTTGAGCCGGCGCTGGGCGTACGCCAGCTCCTTGGTCTGGGTGATGGTGTCACTCACCAGAGCGTACGTCTCGCGCAGTTCCTTTTCGGCTCGATCGGCGTCGCGGAGCACCAGCTTCTGCGCCAGGGCGATCTTCAGCTTGACCACGTGCAGGGTGTGACCCTGGATGTCGTGCAGATCGCTGGCGAAGCGGACGCGTTCGCGGATGACCGCGAGCTCCGCCTCCCGCTCCCGGGCGTGATCCAGCTCCCGGATGAGGTCGTAGAAACGTTCGCCGATGACCGTGAGGACGGTCACCAGGATGGTGAGGCCCGTCGGGACGAGGACGTAGGTGATCAGGACGCCGCGTACGTCGTCCTGCTGCACCAGGAGTCGAGCCGCACCGACGGCGGCGACGTAGGTGAACAGTCCGACCGCTGCCAGGGTCCGGCGTCGTACCTGGCGCAGGGCCAGGGACCCCACCGCGCAGATACCCCAGTAGGCGTTGGGGCTGCCGGTCAGCAGCACCCCGAGCGGCCACACCACAGCCCCGACGACCGTGCAGGGCAGAGCGACCCGGGCGAGGTCGTCTGCCGTCCAACGTTCGAAGGCCACCACGGCCGCCACGGCACCCGGGACCAGGACGATGAAATGCCACCAGGTGCGCGCGTCGGTGGCCAGGAGAACCACAGCGGCGAACACGACAGGCGGCAGTGACGTGAGGAGATTGATCCGGCGCAGCCGCTTCTGCGTCGTCTTGGTGAAGGCCGGCGATCTCGCGGTCACCCAGCCAGTATTCCCACGTACCGGCGGGAGGAGCAGTGACACCACGTCACATGTACCCGTGACGTGACGCCACTGATGGATCGGAGCGACCGCTGCTGTCATTGGGGTATGTCCACGACACCAGTGATCGAAGTCGAACGCCTCAACGTCAAGTACGGCGACTTCCACGCCGTGAAGGACCTTTCGTTCGAGGTCCGGCGTGGCGAACTGTACGCGCTGCTCGGCACGAACGGGGCGGGGAAGACCTCGACCCTGGAGACCATCGAAGGGCACCGGGCGCCGACCTCCGGCACCGTGCGCGTCTTCGGACATCACCCGGGTGACCGCCGGGTGGTACGCCCCCGGATGGGGGTGATGCTCCAAGAGAGTGGTTTCTCCCCGGACCTCACGGTACGTGAGTCGGTCCGGCTGATCGGCACCCTCACCCGGCGGAGCGACGATGTCGACCGGGTGCTCGACGTCGTCGACCTCATCGGCAAGGCCGGCCGGAAGGTGTCCCAGCTCTCCGGCGGTGAGAAGCGGCGGCTGGACTTCGCCACAGCCGTCTACGGCACCCCGGAGCTGATCTTCCTGGACGAGCCGACCACCGGCCTGGACGTCCAGTCCCGCGACCACCTGTGGACGACTGTCGACCGGCTCCGGGAGAACGGCGCGACGATCGTGCTCACCACGCACTACCTGGAGGAGGCGCAGCAGCGCGCCGACCGGATCGGGCTCATGCACGAGGGCACCTTCCACCGGGAGGGCACGGTCTCCGAGCTGACCCGCACCCTGCCGGCGGTGATCCGCTTCTCGGTGCCGCCGACGGCACCGGCGCTGCCGTTGCAGGCCGCCACGAACGGCGACGGCAAGGTCGCGATCGAGACCTTCGGCCTCCAGAAGGACCTGCACATCCTGCTCTCCTGGGCGCAGGACCACGCGGTGGAACTGCGGGACCTGGAGGCCGGGCCGACCCGACTCGACAACGTCTTCCGCGCCATCAGCGGCTGACCCGTTTCCCGAGAGGAATCCCTTCTGTGTTTCCCATCGCGTTCAGCGAGCTGATCCAGATCTTCCGGAACCGGCTGGTGCTGGTCACTAGCTTCATCATCCCGGTGGTCGTCTCCGGGTACTTCGTCCGTCAGCACGAGACCTTCGCGAGCCTCGGCAGCCTCGGCTACATCGCGGCGATCGTGCTGTTCACAGTGGCCGCGTTCGGGCTCTACGCCACGACCGTGACCACCCTGGCGTCCCGGCGGCAGAACCTGTTCCTCAAGCGGCTGCGCTCCACGGCCATCGGGGACACCGGCATCATCGCCGGCCTGCTGCTGCCCGCCACAGTCGTCGCCGTGGTGCAGGTCGCCGCGATCCTGACCGCCCTGGCCATGGTCGCCGGCGGGCCGGCCAACATACCCCTGCTGGTGGTGGCGATCGTCGCGACCGTGGCCATGCTGCTCGGTCTGGGGCTGGCCACCGCCGGCCTGACGAACTCACCCGAGCACGCCCAGGTCACCACCCTGCCGGTCACCCTCGGCGTGATCGGCGTGACCAGTTGGGTGGGCATCAGCGGCACCGAGGATCTCGCCCTGCTCAAGCGGCTGCTACCCGGTGGTTCCGCCACCGAGATGGTGATGAACGCCTGGAACGGCGGCGTCGCCGTGACCGACTCCCTGCTCCTGCTGGGCCCGACGCTGGGCTGGGTCGTCGTGGCCGTCGTGCTGGCCCGCCGCCTGTTCAGCTGGGAGCCCCGCCGCTGAGGCGGCGAGCACGCCGCCGTTGACCCCGACCGACCGTTCGACCCGGTGCACACTGCGCTGGAAGACGTACGACGAAGGAGTGACAGTGACCGCTGAGACGAGGCAGTCCGGATCGCCGACCCTGGTGGAGGACCTTCTGCTGCTGCTGTTCCAGCCGAGATCGGGCACCATCGCCGGCGAGAACACCCTCTTCTACGTCCTCGCCGGAGCCGTCCTCGCCGATCTCGCCCTCAACGAGCAGGTGACAGTGGCGGACCGGCGCAAGGTGCGGATCGTCGAGGGTCACGCACCCTCGGACGACCTGCTCCGATCGGCGTGGGACTACCTCTCCGAGAAACCCCGAGGCGTGCAGACGGCGCTCGCCGCGATCGGCCCTGAGCTACGCAAACCGGTGTTGGGGCGGCTCATCGAACGCGGCGACATCCGCCAGGAGGACCGTAAGGTGCTCGGCCTGTTCCGTACCACAGCACTACGCGACGGTGGCAACGGACGCCGCGCACGCCTGCTGGAGCAGGTTCGGCGGGTCCTCGTGGACGGAGCGGAACCGTCGGTGCGGGTAGCCGCGCTGGCGGCCCTGCTGTCGGGCAGCGGAACTCTGCCCCAGTTCTACCGCGACATTCCCTGGAGCACACCCGTGATCAAACGCGCCAAGGAACTTGAGCAGGGCAACTGGGGAGCCGGCGCCGCAGCGGAGGCCGTGACCCGGACCATGACCGCGACCGTCGTCAACAGTGTCATCGTCACCACCACGGTGATCCCGCGAAGCTAGGTGTAGAGGTTTGCGGCGTACTGGGGGCCGTAGTGACGTTCGAGGTCGGCGAGGGTCTCCGCCGGAGCCTCGACCTCCTTGATCAGCCGGGCCCGGCTGGGCAGCGGGTCCGGCGGCCAGGTCTCCGGCTGCCACAGCTGGGACCGGAGGAACGCCTTCGCGCAGTGGTAGAAGATCTGCTCGATCTCGACCACCACCGCGAGCACGGGCCGGTGTCCCTTGACCGCCATGTCGTCGAACCAGGGCGCGTCACGCAGCAGCCGTGCCCGGCCGTTGATCCGCAGGGTGTCGGTGCGCCCGGGAATGAAGAAGATCAGGCCGACGTGCGGGTTCGCCAGGATGTTGCGGTAGCCGTCGGCCCGCTTGTTGCCGGGGCGCTCCGGAATGGCGATGGTCCGGTCGTCGAGCACCAGGGCGAAACCCGCGGGGTCGCCCTTGGGGGAGACGTCGCAGGTGCCGTCCGCCCCGGCGGTGGCCACCAGGCAGAACGGCGAGGCGGCGAGCCACTGCCGGTCACGCTCGTGCAGCCGGGTGCGCTCCTTGGCGACTGCGCGGGGAGCCGGGGTGCCGAGCAACTCGGTCAATTCGGCTGCGGATGTGATCTCCACCGTCACTGGGTGCCTCCCCGTGGAGTTGACCGTGGTGGCGGCACCCGGGCGGGAAACCGCCACGGTCAGTCTAGTCGCGCCCGGCCGCGAGGTTTGTGCCCCGATGACCGGGGTACCGCCCAACGAGCGCCATCGGAGAGCAGTGGAGGCCCGGAGATGGAGAGTCGGCTCAAGATCCTGGGTCACCCCGTCCATCCGATGCTTGTGATGTTTCCGTTCGCCCTGCTCGTCACCGCCGTGCTCTTCGACGTCATCGACACGGTCGGCGGGCCGGACTTCCTCGGCGAGGTGGCGTACTGGAACCTCACAGTCGGTCTGATCGGTGGCCTGCTGGCTGCGGCGGCCGGGACGTTCGACCTGCTGGCCATCCCGTCGGGTACCCGGGCCAAGCGGGTGGCGCTGACCCACGCCGCCGCGAACGTCGCGGTGATCCTGCTCTTCGCCGCCGTCTGGGCGGTACGACTCAACGCCGACTCACGGGGTGCGGGCGGGGCGCTTGTCGCCATCGAGGTGGTGGCGCTCGGCATTCTCGGCGTCGGCGGCTGGCTGGGCGGCGAACTCGTCGACCGGCTCGGCGTCGGGGTCGACCGGGACGCGGGCCTCGACGCGCCCAGTTCCTTGCGGCCGGGGGCCGCCAGTCAACGGATGGGAGATGTGCGATGACCAGGCCGGGACGCGGTTGGCGAGGCGGTCAGCAGGGCTGGGACCCGATGGGCGAGTTGCAGTCGCTGCGCGCCGAGTTGAGCCGGCTGGTCGGTGGTCGACCGGGGCCGCCCGAGGTGGAGATGGGTGAGACAAGCGACGGCTGGGAGGTGATCGTCCGGCTGCCCGGTGTCGCTCCGGAGGAGGTCGCGGTGGAGTTGGACGACCGTGAACTGTGCGTACGGGCACGCACGGAGGCCGAGGTCAACGCCGACCACGGGATCCCCGGCGGGTTCGAGACCCGGGGCTTCGAGTACCGCGTGCAGTTGCCGTCGCGGGTGGACCCGCAGGCCATCGACGCGCTCATGGACCACGGCCTGCTGCGGGTACGGCTGCCCCGGGCGAACCGACCTGAACCGCGCACCATCACCGTCGGCCGTACCGGTCCACGTGCCGCGGGTCCGCCCGGTGGTGTACCGAGCAGCTTCGACCCGGCGGCGGACCGGGAACTGCACCAGCCGGACGTCGCCACCGGCGAATCCGACCGGTAGCGCGCCGAGTGGCCCTGCTGGAAGAGGCCGCCGAACGGGTACCCGAAGTGGCCCGGATCGCCGTGCTGCGCGCCAACGCGCTGGGTGACTTCATCTTCGTGCTGCCGGCGTTGGAGGCGCTGCGGGCCGCGTACCCGCAGGCGGAGATCGTGTTGCTAGGTGCGCCCTGGCACGCGCAGCTGTGGCGCGACCGGCCGGGCCCGGTCGACCGGGTCCTCGTGGTGCCTCCCGCGCCGGGGATCCGGACAGCGACCGCTGGCGAACCCGAGTCCAGCGTCGTCGATTTCCTGGCCGCAGCTCGCGCGGAACGCTTCGACCTGGCGCTGCAACTGCACGGTGGTGGGGCCAACTCCAACCCGCTGGTGGCCGCGCTCGGTGCCCGGGTCACCGCCGGCCTGCGGGCGGAGGACGCGCCGCCACTTGACCGTTGGCTGCGCTACGTCTACTACCAGCACGAGGTGATCCGCTATCTGGAGGCGGTGGCGCTTGTGGGTGCGCCGGCCACCACCGTCACCCCGGCGCTGCCGGTCACCGATGCCGACCGGGCCGAGGCGCGGACGGTGCTCGGCGATCCGGAACGCCCCCGGGTGGCGTTGCATCCGGGGGCTACCGACACCCGCCGTCGCTGGCCCGCCGACCGCTTCGGGCAGGTGGCCCGGACGCTGCACACCGACGGGTACGAGGTGCTGGTCACCGGCACCCCCGCCGAGCAGGACGTGGTCGACCAGGTGGTCGCCGCCGCAGGTGTGCCGGTCCGTCCGCAGGTGGGCACGCTCAGCCTGGGCGGGTTGGCCGGTTGTTACGCAGGGTGCGAGCTGGTCGTCTCCAACGACACAGGTCCACTGCACCTGGCCGCCGCCGTCGGTACCCCCACCGTCGGCATCTTCTGGGTCGGCAACCTCATCACCACCGCTCCCGTGCTGCGGGGACGGCACCGGCCGATCACCTCGTGGACCGTGCACTGCCCGGTCTGCGGCGTGGACTGCACCCCCGGCATCTACCCGCACCGTCCGGGCGACGGCGACTGCCCGCACCGCGACTCCTTCGTCACCGACGTGCCGCTGGCCGAGGTGCTCGAAGCCGCCCGCGAACTGCTGTTCCGCTGAGATCAGGCGTCCGGGTCCGGGTCGGCGAGGACGACCTCCCACGCCTCCACGTCGCGTTCGGTGACGGTGGTCGGCGACTCCAGGTGGTAGGCGCCGCTGGGCAGGACGCCGGCGCCGCCGTGGCGCGCCAGCACGGCGAGCTGCGCGGCGACGTCCTCCCCCTGGTGGCGCGTCGGCACCCGCCGCCAGAAGTCGAAACCGCCGGCGTCGATCAGCTTGACCCGGTCGTAGAGCACGCACCCGCCGACCCAGGAGACCTGGTACGCCCGCCAGTCCCCCTCCGGCAGCGCGAGCGACGCGGTGACGTGCAGCAGGTTCGCCGCGGAGTGGATCTGCGCCCGGTCCCAGTCGGGTGTGCCCGGCCGGACCCGCTCCGGGACTGGCCGGCCGTTCCACTCCCGGTAGTGCCGGTGCGTGTGTGGCCGTACGTCGTCCAGGTAGGACAGGCCGTGCACCCCGTTGCCGACGAAGCCGCAGCCCAGTTCGCCGATCGCGGTCACCAGCCGGCGCAGCGCCCCCGGTTCCAGCCAGACGTCGTCGTCGAGGAAGAGCACGTACCGGGCGGCGGAGGCGGCGAGCAGGAAGCTGCGGTGCTCGGCGAGCCCACGCCGGGGCAGCCGTCGGGTGAGCAGCACCGGATGCCCTCGGTGACGCAGCGCCCGGACCATGGTGGCCGCTGCCGGGTGGGCGTACCCGGGGTCGCCGTCGGACTGGTCGCTTACCACCACCCCGAATCCCGGCACCCCCTCCTGGGCGGCGAGCCCGGAGAGGGTGACGGCGAGTTCAGTGGGACGGTCGCGGGTCGGGACGAGCACGTCGACCAGCCGATCGGCGCGGAACTGCGCGGGCGTGCCGGCGTCGAGGGGTCGGTTCACTGCGCCTTGCCGGTCAGCGGCGGCGCGTCCGCACCGGTCGTGGCGGTGGTGCCGGTGGTCTCCACCCCGGACGCGGGCGTGGTCGGCCCGGCCTCCGCGCCGGTCACGCCCTCCTGACCGTACGCGCGGATCCGGTCGATGATCGCCGAGGTGGACCGGTCCGGCACGTACCCCAGGGTGCGGACCTGGCCGCCCAGCCGTTGCACGAGCGGCGCTTCCGGTACCAGTTCGGGCGGGTAGTCGCCGCCCTTGACGTAGACGTCCGGCCGGACCGCTTCGATGAGGGCGGCCGGCGAATCCTCCTCGAACACCACCACGTGGTCGACGCAGGCAAGTGCGGCGAGCAGGGCGGCACGGTCCTCGATCGGGTTCACCGGCCGGTCCGCACCCTTCAACCGGCGTACGCTGCCGTCGGAGTTGACCGCCACCACCAGCAGGTCGCCGAGGGCGCGCGCCTGTTCCAGGTAGCGCACGTGTCCCCGGTGCAGGACGTCGAAGCAGCCGTTCGTGAAGACGACCGAGCGGCCGGCGCGCCGGTGCTCGGCGACGATCTCCGTCAGGTACCCGGTGTCGACAAGCACCTGCCGGCCGTCGGGTGTCGGTCGGCCCAGCGCGGCCAGCAGGTCCTCGCGGCGGCACACGCAGGTGCCGGTGCCGGCGACGGTGCTGGTCGCGGCGAGCTGGGCCAGTTGGGCGGCGGTGGACAGCGGAGCGTCGGCGGCCAGCGCCAGTGTCATCGCCGCCAGGTACGCGTCACCGGCACCGACGGCATGACTGGCCGGCACCGGTGTGCTGTGGCTGCGGGCGGGCTCGCCGTCGACGCCGCCGACCACCGCTCCCTCGGTGTCCAGGGTCACCGCGACCACTGCCGCGCCGGTGTGGGCGCGCAGTTCGGCGAGCCGGGACTCGGCCAGGACGGCCCGGTCCACGCCCGCACCGACCTCGGCGTTCACTGTCACCCCGGTGCCGGTCACGCTGAGCCCGTCGCGGGTCATCGCCACCCGGCTCTCACCCGGGGTGGGTTCACCTGTGGGCCCGTCGGTGCGCCGCATCCCCGCCGCACCGGGTGCCGTTCCCACGGTCAGCTCGGAAGGCCCGTCCGTCGGGTCGACCTCGGGATGGGCCAGGTGCAGCTCGCGGCCACTCGTCGAGGCACCGTCCCCGGCCGATCGGGTCCCGGCACCGGCCGGGCTAGCGGTACCGGCCGGGCTAGCGGTACCGGCCGGGTCGGTGGTCGGCCCGGCCAGGCCCGCGCGGGCGAGCAGCCGGGTGGCCTCCGCGAAGCTCGGGGTCACCACCGTCGGAGCGAGGCCCCGCCAGTCGGCGAGGTCGTGGGCGTCGAGCGCGACAGTGGCGTACCGGTCCCGGTGCTCGACCAGCCAGGCGCGTACCGGCGCGGGCAGGGCACCCAGGCCGTAGTCGCAGACCACGAGCGCCGGGGCTTCGCCTCCGCTGGCGGCCCGCAACTCCTCGCTCGCGCAGTCCAGGGCGGTGAGCAGGCAGTCCACCCCCACGTCGCTGAGCGGGTCGTCCGGGTCGCCGGAGTCCTCCCGCAACAGGATCTGGTCGCCGGCGAGCATCCGCCGCTTGACCGGGGTGGGCCGCCCGGGCTGGCTGACCGTGCGGTCCCAGACACCGGCCCGGTCGAGGCAGTCGTGCAGCTCGTCGCCGGCCGCGTCGGCCCCGACCGGAGCCACGAGCACGGAGCGTCCGCCAAGCGTGGCGATGTTGACGGCGGTGTTGGCGGCGCCGCCCGCCGCCGTGATGCGGCGGCGCAGGGTGAGGACCGGGGCGGGGGCCTCCCGGCACAACCGGTCGGAGTCGGCGAACCGCCACTCGTCGAGCATGGCGTCGCCGATCACCAGGACCGGACGCCCGAGCCAGCTCTGCACGACGTCGGCGAGCCGGAGCTGTTCCGCTGCTGCTGCTCGTGCCATGCCGGCGGTTCCCCTCCGGTCGGCGGGGTCAAACCTGCCGGCCGGGCACCCGCCGACGACGACGTGCGGTGGGCCACCGCTGCGCCGCGTTTCGTGACGTCGGTGTCGGGAACGGATACGGACGAAACCCCCGGAGAGGAGAACACCATGGCAGCGACGTTGCAGGGTAAGCGGATCGCCTTCCTGGCCACCGACGGCGTGGAGGAGGTCGAGTACGTCCAGCCGCGTCAGGCCGTCGAGCAGGCCGGCGCGACCGCCGAGCTGGTGTCGATCAAGCCGGGGAAGATCACGTCCTTCGAACACCTGGACCCCTCCACCACGTACGAGGTGGATGTGCGCGTGGCCGACGCGGATCCCGCCCGGTACGACGCGCTGGTCCTGCCCGGCGGGGTGGCCAACCCGGACTTCCTGCGTACCGATTCCGACGCGGTCCGGTTCGTGCGGTCGTTCTTCGACGCCGGCAAGCCGGTCGGGGTGATCTGCCACGGCCCGTGGACGCTCGTCGAGGCCGATGTGGTGCGGGGTCGTCGGCTGACCAGTTGGCCGAGCCTGCGTACCGACCTGGTCAACGCTGGCGCGGAGTGGGTCGACGAGCAGGTCGTGACTGACAACGGACTGGTCAGCAGCCGTAAGCCGGACGACCTGCCGGCCTTCTGCGCCAAGATCGTCGAGGAGTTCGCCGAGGGCAAGCACTGACCCGTACGCCGATCCCCCGCGCGATCTTGCAGTTTCCGTCGCCGAATTGCCATGTATAAGGCGAATGTCGCGACAGAAAGTGCAAGATCGCCGGGGTGGCGGGCGGGGGTGGCGCTATTTCAGGATCAGGCGGTTGGTTTGTTCGAAGACGTCCAGGTCGGCAAGGGTCTCCAGGACGCTGGCCGAGAGGGGTTGGGGCATCGCCTCGCGGTGGAAGAAGCCCGCGTCGATGGTCTCGTCGGTGACCCGGGCCAGTCGGCCGTCCCACTCCTCCACGCGGAACGCGGTGGTGAAGATCTGATAGGTGTGGCCGTACATGTTCGTGTGGGTGCGGTCCGGGCCGGTGTAGAGCGCGAAGGCACTCACCCGCAGCGCCCGCAGCCCGGTCTCCTCGCGTACCTCCCGTACGGCGCAGTCCGCGATCGACTCGCCAAGCTCCATCGCACCGGCGGGCAACGCCCACTGCCCGTTGTCGGAGCGGCGGATCAGCAGGATGCGGGCCGAGTTGTCGCGCACCACGGCTCGCGCGCCGACGAACATCAGCGTCCGGTCGCCGGCCAGGGCGCGCAACTGCCCGACGTACGAATCAGCCCAGGAGATGCTCACCCGGACAACTTACGGGGGTTCCCAACGTGTGACCGGCGACACTAATTTGTTACCCATGCGTAGCACGATGATGGACGCCCCTCTTCAGGTCTCCCGGATCCTCGAACACGGCGCCACCGTGCACGGCACGGCCGAGGTGGTGACGTGGACCGGCGGCGAGCCGCGCCGCAGCACGTACGCGGAGGTCGGACGGGACGCCGCCCGGCTCGCGCACGCCCTGCGGGCGGAGTGCGGGGTGACCGGCGACGAGCGGGTCGCCACCTTCATGTGGAACAACACCGAGCATCTGGTGGCGTACTTCGCCGTGCCCAGCATGGGTGCGGTGCTGCACACGCTCAACATCCGGCTCTTTCCCGACCAGGTCACCTACATCGCCAATCACGCCGAGGACCGGGTGGTGCTCGTCGACTCGACGCTGATCCCGCTGCTGGCGAAGTCGCTCGGTGACATGACGAGCGTGCGACACGTGGTGGTGGTCGGCGGTGGCGATCCCGCTCCCCTGGTGGCGGCGGCGGGCGACCGGATCGCCGTACACCACTGGGACGCGCTGCTGGCCGGGCGGCCGGAGGTGTACGACTGGCCCGAGGTGGACGAGCGCGACGCCGCCGCCCTCTGCTACACCTCCGGCACCACCGGCAACCCCAAGGGGGTGGCCTACTCGCACCGCTCGATCTACCTGCACTCGTTGCAGATCTGCATGCCGGAAGGGTTCGGGCTCGGGCCGACCGACCGCGAGTTGGCCATCGTGCCGATGTTCCACGCGATGTCGTGGGGACTGCCGTTCGCGGCCTTCCTCTCCGGCGCGTCGCTTGTGATGCCGGACCGCTTCCTCCAGGCTGCGCCGATCGCCGAGATGATCGCCGCTGAGCGGCCGACCCTGGCCGGTGCGGTGCCGACCATCTGGACCGATCTGCTGTCCTACCTGGACAGCCACGACGTCGACACCGCATCGCTCAAGGAGGTGATCGTCGGTGGTTCGGCCTGCCCGCCGTCGCTTATGCACGCGTTCGACGAGCGGCACGGCGTCGACGTGATCCACGCCTGGGGGATGACCGAGATGTCGCCGCTGGGCTCGGTCGCCCGCCCGCCGGCTGGCGCGACCGGAGACGAGGCGTGGCGGTACCGGTACACGCAGGGGCGGGTGCCGGCGGGGGTGCGGGCCCGGATCGTGGGCCCGGCCGGGGAGCCGCTGCCCGCCGACGGGACCTCGGTCGGTGAGCTGGAGGTCCGTGGGCCGTGGATCACCGAGCGGTACGTCGGCGACGACGCGCCGGACCCGGAGAAGTTCCGTGACGGCTGGCTGCGTACCGGTGACGTCGGCACCCTGTCGGCGGACGGCTACATCACCCTCACCGACCGGGCCAAGGACGTGATCAAGTCCGGTGGGGAGTGGATCTCCTCGGTGGAGCTGGAGAACGCGTTGATGGCCCACCCGGCGGTGCTGGAGGCCTGCGTGGTGGGCGTACCGGACCAGCGGTGGGACGAACGACCGCTGGCGACCGTGGTGCTCCGGGAGGGTGCCTCGGCGACCCCTGAGGAGTTGCGCGAGTTCCTGGCCGGATCGGTGGCGCGCTGGCAGTTGCCGGAGCGCTGGGCGTTCGTCGAGGCGGTGCCGAAGACGAGCGTCGGCAAGTTCGACAAGAAGGTGGTGCGCTCTCGGTACGCCGACGGCGGCCTCAATGTGCGGGAACTGGCCACGCCGTAACGTTTTTCGGCGCATCATCGCCGTTGGGAGTGGTGGCCTGAACAGACCTCTCTCCGGTGGGCGGCCCCGGCGTTCGCACCGCGCCGGGGCCGCCCGTTCCTTGCGGGGCGACCCGCAACGCCAGTATTGCGAAACTTGTTCGCCTCTGTCCTGAGGACGGCGAAAAATCCCAGGTCAGACCGCCTACTCGCGGGCGCTGAGCAGCACCTTGCCGACCACCGAGTCCTCCACCGCCTGATGCGCGGCAGCGGTCGCCGACAGCGGGTAGGAGTGCAACGGCAGGCCAGCCTCCTCACCCACCCGGATCCCGCCCTGGGCGGCTGCCGCCGCGACGTCCACCACCGCCTGCGCCTTGGCCGCCTTCGGCATCGTGTAGACAAGGACGAACTGCCAGCGGGCGTTCGGCGCCATCAGCGGACGGATCGGCAGCGTCACCTCGTCGCCGCCGTCGTTCGCGTACACGCAGACCACCCCGCCCGGGCGCAGCAGCCGTACGTCGGTGGCCGCGTTGCGGGCGGGGGAGACCTCCACGATGCCGTGCACCCCGTCGGGTGCGAGCTTGCGGACCTCCTCCACGACGTCCTGCTCCCGATAGTTGACAACCGCCGAGGCGCCGGCCGCCGCAGCCAGTTGAGCCTTCTCGGCGCTGCTCACCGTGGCGATCACACAGGCGTCGGCCCAGGCCGCAAGCTGGATCGCCGCGTTGCCGACGGCACCCGCCCCGCCCTGCACCAGCACCGTGTGATCGCTCAGCGCACCCGGGCGCAGGCTGTCCGGCAGATACTCACCGGCGGTCAGGCACCGGTGCGCCGTCAGAAACGGGATGCCCAGGCAGGCGCCCAACTCGAAAGACGCGTCGCCGAGGCGTACCACCTGGCGGACCGGAACCACCGTGTACTCGGCGGCGGTGCCCCAGGGCCGCTGCCAGGCAGCCTCCCAGATCCACACCCGTTCGCCGATCAGCTCCCGGTCGACGCCCTTGCCGACCGCCTCGACCACCCCGGCGCCGTCCTGGCCGGGCGTCTGCCAGCCGGCCGGCAGCGGACCCTGCCGACGCGACTTCCAGTCCGTCGGATTCACCCCGGAGACCGCGACCCGCACCAGCACGTCACCCGGACCGGGTTCCGGCACCGGACGTTCGACCAGCTGGAGCACCGAGGGGTCACCGGTGCGCTCGTACACCATCGCCTTCATGCCACCGACCGTAGGCGGGCCGGGGATCGCCCGGTGCCGGTTCAGCCCAGCCGGTCGACGACCTCCGGGGTCAGCTCGTCGATCGAGTCCAGCACCGTCACGGCCAGCCGTCGAGCGTCGGAATCCAACGGGTACGCACCGTGCGGCACCGCCACCACCGCCATCCCGGCGGCAGCCGCCGAACGGATCCCGTTGGAGGAGTCCTCCACCGCCACGCAGCGCGTCGGGTCGAGGCCGAGTCGCCGGGCGACGCTCAGGTAGACGTCCGGGGCCGGCTTGCCGCGCTCGGTCTCCTCTGTCGACAGGGTGCTGCGGAACGCGTCGGTCAGGTCGGTGGCGGCCAGCGCCGCGGCGATCAGCCGGGTCGGCGAGGAGCTGGCCAGCCCCAGGGGCCACCGCGCGGCCAGCCGGCGGACCACGTCGACAGCACCGTCGATCACCGGCACCCGGGCCGCGTACCGGCGGGCCATCTCCTCGACCACCTCGGCGGCGACCTGGTCGGCGGTACGCCGCACTCCCAACTCGTCGCTGAGGTACCGGGCCCACTCGCCGGTGCTCATGCCCATCAGCCGACGCTGGGTGTCGTCCTGCCACTCACCCCCGTGTTCGGCCACATAGGCGCGCCGAACCTCCTCCCACACCGGCTCGGAGTCGACGATCACCCCGTCAAGGTCGAAAACCACCCCATCCACCGTCACACCTCCATCCTTCCCACCCGAGACCACGTTGATCAAGAAGTTCGCGTCGGCGATCCGGAGAAGTCTGACCCGAACCTCTTGGTCAACTCGCCAGGGGCGGTAGGCCGATGGGGCTGTCCGGCGGGATGACCGTGTGGGCGGCGCGGGCGATGGGGTCGAGCAGGTCGCGTAGGCGGTGCGCGCGGTCGGGGCCGAGGGTGAGCCAGGGGCGGGCGGCGGCGAGGTCGGTGGCGTCCTCGATCGCCTGGAAAGCCGATCGTCCACGCTCGGTCGGCTTTCCGTCGGCGTCCAGCCAGCCACGCACGGTGAGCCGCTCGCGCGCCTGTGACCACTCCTGCTCCGACCACCCCCGGCCGAGCAGGTTGGCCGGGGGCATGTCGACAGCGACCCGCCAGGCCAGCGTCTCCACCGGGTCGAGATCGGCGGCGACAAGCGCCGCCACGTGCCCGTCGCCGCGATGTTCGCGCAGCGTGGTGGCGGCCTGCCAGAGCCGAGCCAGCGGATACTCACCCCGCGGCAGGGCCGCGTTCGCCGCACCGAGCACCCGGCCGCCGGTCTCGAGCCCGTCGGTCGCAGCCTCCAGTAGATCGGCGGCCTCGACGAGGTGCCGCTCGGGCAGCTCGTAGGTCAACTCGGCGAGCGCCTGCACCGCCCCGGTCAGCCGGGCCCGCAGCGCCTGGTCCGGCGTGGCCAGCTGCCACACCTCCGGCAGGGCCCGGATCACCATGTGCGGCGCGAAGTTGTAGAAGGCGGCGATCACCGGAGCCGGCCCGGTCGGCCCGAGTGGAGCGGCCCGACCGGCGAAGTAACCCCGCCAGTAGCCGCGCAGCCCGGCCGCTCCGTAGGCGGCGCGGGCGCGCGGGTGGAAGTACGTGACGGCATGCACCGGTTCGTAGTGCGTCCACATCAACCGGGCGGTCCGCCCGTCGGCGTCCACTGCCGTCACGTGTACCTCCGCGTTGGCTTCGATAAGCGTCCCGGGCGAAGGTGCCCGGGACGCTTGCCGAACCTACTGCCGGTCGGTGACCGTCCGGAAGCCATCTGTGGTCAACGGCATCGATGTTCCGTTGCTGTCGGGCGACCCGCCCGGGGCTCACTCGGCGGCGAGCACGTCCACCACGAAGCGCAGCGGGCCCGCCGGACGGCCGCCCCCAGCGTCCTCGCCGTACGCGTCCTCGGCCGGGATGTCGAGCTGCACCCGGCTGCCCACGGTCACGCCGACCAGGCCCTTGTCCCAGCCTGGGATGACCTGCCCGACCCCGATCGGGAAGGTGGCCGGCTGTCCCCGTTCCCAGGAGGAGTCGAACTCCTCGCCGTTCTCGTAGAAGACGCCCACGTAGTTGGTGGTGATCGACTGGCCGGCCGTGACCTTCGGCCCGGTGCCCTCGATCAGCGGGGTCACCGTCAGCTTGGTCAACTTGCCCTCGCCGGCGGTGACTGTCGGCTTGCTGCCCAGGGCGGGGTCAGCGCCCTCCGGCAGCTGCGGTGCGGGCGGGGCAGCCGCCGGAGGGTTTGTCGCCTCGGTCGGGGCGGACGGCGTACCGGCGGCCTGCTCGGGGGCATCGTCACCACCACGCTGGCCCACGATCACGAACACGGTGATCAGCACCGCCACGACGGCGATCCCGGCGAACGCGCCGGCCCAGGCCTGCCGGCGGCGCTTCGCCTCGGCTGCCTTCTGAGCCGCCAGCTGCTCGGCCAGCCGCCGCCGTGCCTTGGTCTCCTGCTCGCTCACGTCCTCGACTCCCTGCTGAGAGGTGTGGGATGGGTCCGGCCACGGGCAGCCGTCGCCGACACACGGTACCTGGTACCGGACGCACTTCCGACCATCGATGGTCCACACCGGCCGGCGCGGAGGCGCCGATCATGGAAGACCGGCCGTGCCGAAAGCACCGAAAGTGCCGAAAAGGCGTATCTGCGGGGCCTGGCCGGCCTAGGCGGACTTGCGCGGGGTGCTCTTCTTCGCGGCCTTCGTGGCCTTCTTCTCAGCGGTCTTCTTGGCCGGCTGTGCCTTCTTGGCGGTGGCCTTCTTCTCGGCGGTCTTCTTCGCGGGTGCCTTCCTGGCCGGCGCCTTGGCGGCCTTCTTCTCCGCCGCCTTCTTCTGCGCCGAGCGCGCCGACGAGATCGGAGTCGGCTCGGTGCCAGCACCGGCCGGTGCCTCGCCGCGAGCCGCCCGGGCCCGTTCCACGGACGCCTTCAACGCGGCCATCAGGTCAACCGCGGCGGCGGGCGCCTCCTCCACCTCCTCCGGCTGGACCACCTTGCGGCCCTCCACCTTCGCGTCGATGACCTCCTGCAACGCCGCCCGGTAGTCGTCGGTGAACTCGTCCGGGTGAAAGTCCCCGGCCATCGAGTCGATGAGCGAGGTGGCCATCGCCAACTCCGGTGGACGGACTTTCAGGTCCTCGTCGAGGAAACCGAAGTCCGGCTTACGGATCTCGTCGGGCCAGAGCATCGTGTTGAGCAGCAGCACACCCTCACGGACCCGCAGGGTGGCCAACTGCTCCCGCTGACGCAGCGCCACCTTGACGATCGCCACCCGCTCCGAGTCGGTCAACGCGTCCCGCAGGAGCAGGTACGGCTTGGTCGCGGTGCCCTCCGGCTCCAGGAAGTACGCCTTGTTGTAGAGGATCGGATCGACCTGCTCGGCCGGCACGAACTCCAGGACGTCGATCGCGTGGGAGGTGCTCAGCGGCAGGTCGGCGAAGTCCTCGTCGGTGAGGATGACCATCTCTCCGCCGCCGATGTCGTAGCCCTTGGCGATGTCGTCGTAGCTGACCTCCTCGCCGCAGACCTGGCAGGTGCGCTTGTACCGGATCCGTCCGCCGTCGGACCGGTGCACCTGGTGGAACCGAATGTCCTTCTCCTCCGTCGCGGAATACAGCTTCACCGCGATCGAGACCAGGCCGAACGACACGGCACCCTTCCAGATGGCCCGCATGCTGCGCTCCCTTCCCCGGTATCGACCATGCTCGCATCACAGCGAACCGGACGCGAGGTGTTCGGCCTGCTACTACAGTCGGCCTGTGCCCGGCGCGCCGCTCAAGCCGATGCTCGCGATGACCGGGCAGCTTCCGGCAGGTCCCGATTGGGCGTACGAGTTCAAGTGGGACGGCGTACGCGCGCTTGCCGACATCGCCGCCGGACGACCACGCCTGTACGCCCGCTCCGGCGTGGAGATCACCACCGCCTACCCCGAGCTGATCCCGCTCGGCGAGCAGGTCGACGATGTCCTGCTCGACGGCGAGGTGGTCCTCTTCGACCAGGCCGGTAGGCCGTCGTTCACCGCCCTGGCCGAACGGATGCACGTGCGCAACGCCGCGAAGGCGGCCCGGCTGGCGGCGACCGTGCCGGTCACGTACATGATCTTCGACGTGTTGCGGCTGGGCGGTCAGGACCTCACCGGCCTGCCGTACGCCAGGCGTCGTGAAACCCTCGACGGCCTGGTACTGGGCGCGGCGCGGTGGGCGGTGCCCCCGGTCTTCTCCGACGGGCCGGCCACCTACGAAGCGGCCGGTGAGCACGGCCTCGAAGGGGTGATGGCCAAGCGCATCGAGTCGGCCTACCGGCCGGGCGTACGTTCGCCGGACTGGGTCAAGGTCAAGCTGGAGGTGACAGGCGACTTCGTGGTCGGCGGCTGGCGGCCCGGCGCGCGGAAGATCGGCGGGCTGCTGGTCGGGGTACCCGGCGCCGACGGCCGGCTGATCTACCGGGGCCGGGTCGGCGGAGGGATCGGTGCGGCCCTCGAACGGGAACTGCTGCGCGAGCTGGAGCCGCTGCGCACCAGCGTCGTACCGTTCAGCGGCGACGTGCCCCGCGAGGATGCCCGAGGCGCGATCTGGGTAACTCCCCGGATCGTGGTGGAGGTGAAGTACGGCCAGCGCACCCCGGACGGGCGCCTGCGGTTCCCCAGGATCCTGCGGATCCGCCCGGACAAGCCCGCCGAGGAGGTCGACGATGCCGGCTGACCGATTCCCGGTCGAGGTGCACGGCCGCACGCTCGAACTGTCCAACCTGGACAAGGTCCTCTACCCGGCGGCCGGCTTCACCAAGGGCGAAGTGATCGACTACTACACCCGGATCGCCCCGGTGCTGCTGCCGCACCTGGCCGACCGGGCGCTGACCCGCATCCGTTACCCGAACGGCGTGGACGGCAAATCGTTCTTCGAGAAGAACGCCCCGGCCGCCACCCCCGGCTGGGTACGCACCGAGAACCTTCCCGTCCCCGGATCGAGCAAGGGTCGGGAGACGATCGACTACGTGGTCGCCGACGACCTGCCGACCCTTGTCTGGTTGGCCAACCTCGCCGCCCTGGAACTGCACACCCCGCAGTGGAAGATCGGCGCGCATCCCGACCTGATGGTGGTCGACCTGGATCCGGGCGCTCCGGCGTCACTGAAGCAGTGCTGCCAGGTGGCGCTGCTGCTGCGTGACCGGCTGGCCGCCGACGGCGTCGACGCCTACCCGAAGACCTCGGGCAAGAAGGGCATGCAACTCTGCTGCCCGATCTCCAGCACCCGGTCCGCGGACGAGGTGTCGGCCTACGCGCGGCGCGTCGCCCAGGAACTCGAACGCGAACAGCCCAGGCTCGTGGTGTCGAAGATGGCGAAGAACCTCCGGCCCGGCAAGGTCTTCATCGACTGGAGTCAGAACAACGCGGCGAAGACCACAGTGGCGCCGTACTCACTGCGCGCCCAGCCCGTCCCGTCGGTGTCGACGCCGCTGACCTGGGACGAGGTCTCCGCAGGTGCGGCGGGGCGACGGCCGGCCACCAGGCCGTACACCGCAGGTGAGGTGCTGGACCGGGTCGAGCGGCACGGCGACCTGCTCGCCCCGCTGCTCGACGGCGGCCCCGAACTGCCGGAGTAGACGACCACGGACCCGCTCACCTGTCGGAGCGCACGGCTGCCGACTCGTCGGACCGCCGCAGCCGCGCGTACGCACCGGCGAGCATCGCGACCGCGAGCAGGCTGACGATCACGTCGCTGAGCAGAGCCTGGGTGGGCGACACCTGTGTGTACGGGGGCACCAGGTAGGCCAGCACGGCCGCCCCGAGCAGCGCCCCGGCCGCCCCGGCCAGCACGTGCCGCTGACCCCATCCGGTGCGCCCCGACCACCGGACCAGCATCACCACAAGCGCGGCGACGACAACCACCGACACGGCGACGCCTACCCAGCCGGAGAGCATGCTGACCCCCAGGTAGACGAGCAGCACCAGCAGGCCTGGACGGGTCGGCCTGGGTGCGCCGGCCGGAACCGGAGGCGGTCGACGCCGCCATCGGGGCAGGGCCGCCACCACGACCAAGGCGACGACCACCGACGCCGCCCCGATGAGCTGACCGGGGCTGGCCAGGAACCCCTTGCGCCCACTGTCGTCGGCGAAGACGAGCAGGCTGCCGAGCAGATAGAGCACGGTCACGGCGACCAGTCCCGGTGCCCGCAGCCACGGCCGCAGCCGGCGGGCCGGGGAGAGGTACGACTCGACGATGGCGATCGGCGCGCAGATGGTCAACGCGACGTGGTTACCGACGAAGCTGACCACCTCCTGCGCACTGATGCCCAGCACCGGAACGCGGGTGCGGTCCGCCGCGCTCAGCTCGGCGAACTCGGTGTCGGCCAGGTAGTCGGGGTTGAACAGCGACTGGTCCACCAGGCCCGCCTGGACGACCCCGAACCCCGCCGCCAGCAACACGATCATCGGCCAGCCGCCGCCGGTACGCCGGGCCGCCTCCCGGATGAGCACCGCAGCGCCCCCGTACATCGGGGCCAGCACCACCACGACGCCCAGCATGTCGGTGCCGGCGAAGCCGCCCCACGAGCATTCGGCGGCCCAGGGGGCGAGGAACAGCAGCGCCACGACTGGCGCGAGTCGCCGGAGCATCGGCCGTCGGACGCCGTCGAGCGCGGCCCGCTCGTCCCCGTGAGTAGTCATACCCCTGACTCTCCCGGTGAGGCGGCACCCGGCACCAATGCCATCAGTCATGTGTTCGCCGGTCCGGCGCGCGGGGCCGGCCTCGACAGACGTGGGCGGCAGGAGTAGGACCTACGTATGCGTGCTGCCCTTCCCGTACCGTCCGCCGCCGGTCTCGCCGAGCGCGACCAGCCGTTGATCACCTACCTCGACCACCGGACCGGTGACCGTCACCAGCTGACCGCCGCCGAGCTGGGCGAGTGGTCGGCGCGGGCCGCCGGCCTGCTGCGGAACGGGTGCGGGCTGACGCCGGGCAGCCGGGTGGCGGTGCTGCTGCCGCCGCACTGGCGGACCGCCGCAGTGCTGTTGGGGGCCTGGGCGGTGGGGCTTGAGGTGTCGTTCCGGCCGCGCGCCACGGCCGGGCTGCCGGTGCTGGAGCCCGGCGGCGACCGACCGTACGACGCGGTGCTGGTCACCCCGGAACGGCTCGACGACTGGCTGGAGGACGTACCCGACGGGCTGCACCGGTATCTCGTCGGCACCGGGTCGGCACCGCTCACCGACGTGCCGCCCGGCTGGCTCGACTGGTCGGTGGAGGTGCTGCGGCACGGTGCCGCCCCGGGCGACCGCCCCGTGCTGCACGCCAACGATGCGGCCAGCCCGGACGGCACCAGCTACGCCGAGTGGGGTTCGATCGCGAAGGCGGTGGCCGAGCAACTCGACCTGCGGGTCGGTGATCGGCTGCTCGTCGACGTCGCCGAGCAGGACCAGCCGCTCAAGTGGCTGCTCGCCCCACTCTCCGCAGGTGCCACCGTGCTGCTCTGCGCCAACCTGGACCCCGCCGACCGGGACGCCGTCGCCGCCGCCGAGCAGATCACCCGCGTCCTCTGACCACGCCGAGGCAGGGACGACCCGAGGCGGCAACATCCCTGTTGTTGCTGGGTCGGCCCCGAGGTGAGGCAGCAACAACAGGGATGTTGCGCGGGTCTTGCCGACGGGGATGCGGTCAGTCGACGGTGGGGAGGGGCGGGCCCAGGACGTCGTCGGCGTCGACGATCGTGTACGCGTACCCCTGCTCGGCGAGGAAGCGCTGCCGGTGGGCGGCGTACTCGGTGTCGATGGTGTCCCGGGAGACAACCGTGTAGAAGTGCGCCTGGCGGCCGTCGGCCTTGGGGCGTAGCACCCGGCCCAGGCGTTGCGCCTCCTCCTGCCGGGAGCCGAAGGTGCCGGACACCTGGATGGCCACGGCCGCCTCCGGCAGGTCGATGGAGAAGTTCCCCACCTTCGAGATGACAAGCGTCCGGATCTCCCCGGTGCGGAACGCGTCGAAGAGGCGCTCGCGTTCCTTGTTCGTGGTGGAGCCCTGCACGATCGGAGCGTCGAGATACTCCCCGAGCTGGTGCAACTGGTCGATGTACGCGCCGATGACGAGGGTCTGCTCGTCCGGATGCCGATCGAGCAGGGCGCGCACCACAGGCAGCTTGGTGCGGGCGGTCGCCGCCATCCGGTAGCGCTCCTCCGCCTCCGCCGTCGCGTACGCCATCCGCTCCGCGTCGGTCAGGGTGACCCTGACCTCGACGCACTCGGCGGGGGCGATCCAGCCCTGCGACTCGATGTCCTTCCAGGGCGCGTCGTACCGCTTCGGGCCGATCAGGCTGAACACGTCGCCCTCCCGGCCGTCCTCGCGGACCAGGGTGGCGGTCAGGCCCAGCCGGCGGCGGGCCTGGAGGTCCGCGGTGAAGCGGAAGATCGGCGCGGGCAGCAGGTGCACCTCGTCGTAGACGACAAGACCCCAGTCGCGGGCACCGAACAGATCCAGATGCGTGAACGCGCCACCGCGCCGCGAGGTGAGCACCTGGTACGTGGCGATGGTCACCGGACGGATCTCCTTGCGCTCGCCCGAGTACTCGCCGATCTCCTCCTCGGTGAGCGAGGTCCGGGCGATCAGCTCGCGTTTCCACTGCCGGCCGGCCACCGTGTTGGTGACCAGGATCAGCGTGGTGGCCTTCGCCTCGGCCATCGCCGCCGCACCCACGAGCGTCTTGCCGGCACCGCAGGGCAGCACCACCACACCCGAACCGCCGGCCCAGAACGCCTCGACCGCCTCCCGCTGGTACGACCGCAGGGTCCACGGCTTGCGACCGTCCTTACCGGCCTCGGCCAGCTCGATCGGGTGTGCCTCGCCGTCGACGTACCCGGCCAGGTCCTCCGCCGGCCAGCCGAGCTTGAGCAGGGCCTGCTTGAGTCGCCCCCGCTCGGAGGGGTGCACCGCGATGGTGTCGTCGTCGAGGCGGTTGCCGAGCATCCCGGCGAGCTTCTTGCTCTTGGCCACCTCGACCAGCACCACCCGGTCCAGGGCGCGCAGGACCAGGCCGTGCGCCGGATCGTTGGCGAGCTGAAGCCGCCCGTACCGGTCCATCGTCTCGGCCACGTCCACGAGCAGCGCGTGGGGCACCGGGTACCGCGAATACTTGATCAGGGCGTCCACCACGCCCTCGGCGTCGTGGCCGGCCGCGCGGGCGTTCCACAGCCCGAGCGGGGTCAGCCGGTACGTGTGCACGTGCTCGGGTGACCGCTCCAACTCGGCGAAGGGTGCGATGGCCATCCGGCAGGCCTGTGCGTCGGGATGGTCGATCTCCAACAGGAGGGTCTTGTCCGACTGCACGATAAGCGGTCCACCACTCACGCCGAATCCTCTCGTCCGTACGGCTGACCCGGCCGCCGGGAGCAGGTGCCTGACCTGCCGCAGGGCGACCATCCAGTGTTGCACGCGAGGGCGGGTGGCGAGAAAGTGCGCGCTCCGCGCAACCCTGCCGGTGCTTCTGCGCGTCTAGCAGTAGGGGACGAGTCGTCGAGGTCGGCGGATCGGTGGATGGTGAACGGCCACCGTACGCCCTCGCGGTCGTCATGCCGGTCGGTTCCGGTGCGTAGCGCGTTCGATCCACGGCCGAACGGGCCAGGAAGCGGGGGCCTTTCCCGTCGCCGTGGACAGCCAACGGGGGCGAGCGGCGCGCCCGGGCCGAACCGGCGACCCCACCGCACCGTTTCGCCGCCCGCCGTCCCCGGGTAGGAGCCGAACCGGATCGGTACCCGATGGTGCTGGTCGACAGCCGTCAAGGGTGACACCCTTGACGTTCAGGGCCGGACCGTACGGGGGAGGGCAGATGACCGTTGATCAGGAAGTTGTCCCCAAGCGAGAGCAGGCAGAGTCGGCCGAACCCGTCTCCACCGCGACCGTGATCGCGTACACGATCGTCGGTGTCGTCCTGTTCGGCTGGTTCCTCTTCGGCTGGCTGGTGCTCCAGCAGGGCTTCGTCGACTCGGTAGGTGAGGCCGCCGGTACCGGGTTCGCTCTGCTGCTGATCGTGGCGATCATCGGGTCGGTGCGGCGTAGCCGCCGCTGACCCGGCCGAACGTCACTTCTCCAGCACCGCTGCGGTGATCCGGTGCAGCGCGAAGGTGTGCAGCATCTCGGTGCGCTCGTCCTCGGCGCGCAGGTAGCCCGCGCCGAGCGAGACCGGCCGCACCAGCCGGGACGCGGTCGCCCCGTGTGCGTCGACGTAGCCGACCCAGACCAGCGCCTTGTCCCGTACCGCCTGTTGCAGCACGGCCAGGGCATCGTGGTGACCGTGCGCGGGGGTCGGCCCGTCCGGCGTCGCGCCCCGCACCACAGCGGGGGCCCGTCGGGCCGCCCGCGCCACCGCGTCACCCCGGCGGATCTGCTCCACCACGCCGAGCAGACGGGGCAGCGGCAGACGTGGGGTGGCGAGTGGGTCGAGTGCCCGACTCGCCACCGACACCCGGGCCGGCGCCCGTCGGGTCTTGGGCCGGGTGAGCACCGTCGACCCGGTGGCATCCTCGGCCACCGGGGCGTAGCCGGCCTCCCGGAGCACGCTCAGCAGCCGGCCACCCTGGTACGGGGTCACCAGCACGGTCGGCGCGAGCCGACGCAGCGCCAGTGCCTCGACCCGCCGGTCGGCCAGCACCTCGGCCAGCAGCGCCTCGTCGTCGCTGCGCAGGTACGCCCCGGCGGAGCCGATACGCAGCCCGCCGTGCTTGCGGGCCACGTCGTCGATCAGGTACGTCAATCCCTGCGGTACCGGGGTGCGGGATCGACGGCGGAACAGTTCGTGCAGGTCGTCGGCGGAGTAGCCGGCGTCCAGGGCACGTCGCACACTGCCCGTGGTGATCCGGTGCACGCTCGCCCCACCCGCCGACTCGGGCTCGGCGACCACCTCCAGTTCGGCGGCGAGCGCCGGCTCCGGCGGCCCGGGCACCACCACGGTCAGGTCAGCCTGGACGAGGAAGTGGTCCACCGGGGCGGGTAGCAGCGTGTCGAGCACCCGGACCGCGCTGCCGCCGTCCTCGGCGTCGGCCCGCAGCCCCAACGGGTCGTCCGTCGCGCCGTCCTCGCTCGCCGTCGCCTCGGCCAGCAGCAGCCGCCCGTACGAGGTGAGCGTGCCCAGCCCGGTCACGCCCAACGTGGCCGCCTCGGCCAGCACCTCCCGATGCGCGTTCTCCCGGCCACGGCTGCGTCGGGGCGCCCGCCAGTCCAGCAGCGCCAGCACCTCCTCGGCGCTGGGCGCCGCGGCCGGTTCGAGATCCGCGAGTACGCCGAGCACCGCCCGCCGGGCGGCCGGGGCACCCACCCGTTCCGCCTCCGCCGACAGCACCGTGATCGGGCGGTCCCGGTCGTCGCGCTGGCCGACCAGCCCGACCTGTCGGGTCATGGTCAGCCAGGCCCGGGCCACCTGCTCCCAGCGTTGGGCCAGCGAACCGGCCCGCCACATCTCGTACCCGGCGGTGGGCAGCACCTGCTGGTCGGCGCCGTACCGGCCGGCGACGCCGGGCAGTTCCATCTCACCGGTCAGCCCGGCCGCGTACGCCACCTCCAGCAGCAGCGCGGCTGTCGGCTCGTCCAACCCGGTGACCCGCGCCAACCGGCGCAGGTCACGCACGCCGATTCCGCCCGACCGCAGTACCGGTGCCGGTTCGGCGGCCAACTGCTCCAGCAGCGCCTCGGTGTGGCGTACCACCTCCATGGTCTGCCCGGCCCCGGCGGAGTCGGCCGCCTTCGGCTCGCGCGGCGTGGCGGCCACCTGGGGCGGGCTGCTGCTCAGCGGACCCAGCGGGCCGGTGTCGCGGCGCAGCAGCAACCCGATCTCCCGGGGCAGCTCGACCATGCCGGCGGTGCCACCCTTACCGCCGGAGACCCGTACCAGCAGCCGGTGGTCGACAAGCCACCGCACCGGAGAGCCGGTCGGCGCGCCGCCGTTCGTGTCGTCCGGTGGCAGGTCGTCGTCCGCGCCGACCGCAGGTGCCTGCAACGCGCCGGGCGGCACGCTGCCGACAGGTGGACCGGCGGCCAGCCGGTCCAGGATCGCCCGGGCCGACGGCGGCGCGGAGAGCAGCGTCCGCCGCAGCTTCGCCGGGTCCGCGCAGAGCGCGGCCGTGCGCGGGTCCAGCTCCGCCGCCGGCCGACCGAGCCCCGCAGGGTACGGGGAGATCTCGTCGATGCCACCGACGAGGTGCAGGGCCCGGTCGGTGCCGTACAGCAGGAAGCGGGCACGTAGCCGGTCGACGGCGGCCCGCACGGCGGTGGGCGCGGGTGGGTTGGGGCCGTTGGTGGCCAGGGCGAGGACCCCGTCGACCGAGGTGGTGCCGTCGGCCGGGTCACGGGTCAACCGGGCGGCGTCCAGGATCTGGAGCGTGAACTGGTCCAGCCCGTCGAGCGCGCGCGACACCGAGACGCGGGACTGTGCCCGGATGGCGAGGGCGGCCACGTCGGCGGGGACCGGTACGACGAGGTCGGGCCGTAGCTGAAGGAGCGCGGCGAGGGACTCGTCGGGCAGCGACCGCAGGTGGTCGGCGAGTGAGGTGCTCATCGTCGTTCCACGCTAGCCCGGAGGGGGGCACTCTCGCCCATCGGACGTCCCGGCCGGTCCGACTGGCCGGGTAGCTTTCCAGGATGCCTTCGTTGACCGTCGGATTCGATCTCGACATGACGCTTGTCGACTCGCGTCCCGGGATCGCCGCGACGTACCGCGCGTTGACCGAACGGACCGGCGTACCCGTCGATGCCGATGTCGCCGTGTCCCGGCTCGGCCCGCCGCTGCGTACCGAGATCGCCCACTGGTTTCCACCGGAGCAGGTCGAGGAGGCGGTGGCCGTCTACCGCGAGCTGTACCCGGCGTACGCGATCACGCCGACCGTGCCACTGCCCGGCGCGGTGGCGGCCCTCGCCGCGGTCCGTGATCGCGGTGGCCGGGTGCTGGTGGTCACCTCCAAGGTCGGTCGGCTGGCCCGGCTGCACCTGGATCACCTGGGGCTGGCCGTGGACGAGCTGGCCGGTGACCTGTTCGCCGAGGAGAAGGCGACCGCGTTGCGGGCGCACGGGGCGACCCACTACGTCGGCGATCATGTGGCGGACATGGTGGCCGCCGCTGCGGCCGGAGTGCCCGGCATCGCGGTGGCCACGGGCCCGTGTTCGGCCGATGAACTGCGCACGGCCGGGGCGGCGACGGTGCTTGCGGATCTCACCGGATTCCCGGCGGCGCTCGACGGGATGATCCGGCTAGCCTTGAGGCAGTAGACGGTTCAAGCGAAGCAGAGGTTCTCAGGTGCCTACGGGTCGAGTGAAGTGGTACGACGCGGCCAAGGGATACGGGTTCGTCACCAGCGACGAGGGTGGCGACGTGTTCCTGCCGAAGGGCGCGCTACCTGCGGGTGTCACCGAACTCAAGGGCGGCCAGCGCATTGATTTCAGCGTGGTGGACAGCCGGCGGGGCACCCAGGCGATGGGGGTGAAGCTCCTCGACGCGCCGCCGTCCGTGGCGGAGCTGCGCCGACGTCCCGCCGAGGAGCTGCACGGCCTGGTCGAGGACATGATCAAGGTGTTGGAGGCGAAGGTCCAGCCCGACCTGCGTCGGGGCCGCTTCCCCGACCGCAGGACCGCACAGAAGATCGCTCAGCTGGTCCACGCGGTCGCCCGCGAGCTGGAGGTCTGAGGCACGAGCCCGGCGTCGGTGGCCCGGCCGAGCAGTGCCTCGACGGCAGCGAAACCCGCCTCACCGAGGTCTGCGGTGAACTCGTTGACGTAGAGGCCGATGTGCTGGTCCACCACGTCGGGCTCCATCTCCTGGGCGTGCGCCAGCACGTACGCCCGGCTGGCCGCCGGATCGGCCCAGGCCCGCTGGACGGAGTCCCGGATCCAGCCGGCGGCCTGCTGCGGGTCGACCACACCACGGCGGGCCAGGATCGCACCGAGCGGGATCGGCAGCCCGGTGTCGGACTCCCACCACTCGCCCAGGTCGACCAGGGCGGTGAGGCCGTGTCGTGGATAGGTGAACCGGGCCTCGTGGATCACCAGTCCGGCGTCGTACCGCCCAGCGGCCACGCCCGGCATGATCTCGTGGAACGGCACCACCTCGATGCGCTCTGGTGCCCGCCCGGCCGCCCAGAGCCGGAACAGCAGGTAGGCCGTGGTCCGGTCACCAGGCACCGCCACGGTGGCACCGCTGAGGTCGTCCCGGTCCGGCCCGCCGTCGCGGTCGGCCCGGGTGAGCACCAGCGGGCCGCATCCCCGACCCAGCGCACCCCCGCAGGGCAGCAGGTGGTAGTCCTCCAGCAGCCACGGCAGCGCCGCGTAACTCACCTTCACCAGGTCGTACGCGCCGCGTTCGGCGGCCGTGTTGGTGACGTCGACGTCGGCGTACGTCACCTCGACAGGCGGCGCGCCGGGCACCTGTCCGTGCACCAGCGCGTGGAAGACGAACGTGTCGTTGGGGCAGGGCGAGATAGCCAGCGAGAGCGCCACACCCCCACCGTAGCTCCGCCGACTCACTGCACCCCCCGCCGCCGGCCTCACCCCCGCCTGCCCCGGCGCACACCGGGCCTCGCGCTCCTGCCCCGTTCCGGCGGCAGGTGCGGGTGTGGTGGGCACGTCCTGTCGAGCTGAGGGCGTAAACGAATCGCCGCTGGGCGCTAGAGACGTCGGTCGCGTGGGATGACCGTCGTCTGGTCTGCCGCCCGCGTCTGCTGTTCCGCGTCCGTCGGGCCGATAGCACGGATGGTTCAGCTCGACAGCGCGCCAACACCATGTGCCGCCGCCTGGAGGATCGGATTGACATCGGGCTGCGGCATCCTCGCCGTGGCCTGTTATCCACAGGATTATCCACAGGCTCGCGGCCGGGATTGAGTGACTGCGAGGGCGCTGGGAGCATCGGTGGATGGGGGACGACGAGGATGAGATGCTCGATCTTGGGTCGGTGCTGCGGGCGTTGCGTCGGCAGGCTGACCTGAGTCAGCGGGAGCTGGCAGAGCGGTCCGGCGTGCCGCAGTCGACAGTGGCGCGGATCGAGTCCGATCGGTCCGCCGGTGCCCAGTTTCGAACGGTGCAGCGCCTGGTACGGGCGGCGGGCGGGGCGCTACGGATCGCCGGTCCCGACGAACAAGCCCCGCCCTGCCCCGACGAACAAGCCCTGTCCGGCGAAGTGATCTGCGACGACATCCGTCGGGACGATGCGGGCCGGCGCTATCCGGCGCACCTGGACGTCCGGCAGGTCCGGACGCTGAAGGACTGGCCCGGTGCCTGGTGGGCCCATTGGTACTCGCTGCCGCCTGACCGGTGGCCGCTGCGGGTTCCCGAGGTGACCTACGACCTCGACCGGGGCCGCCGGGACGAGCGGCGACTCCGGGAGCGGCTCCGTGATTCGGTACGGATCCGTCGCCTCATCGACGGTGTGCCGGACGGTTGCTGGCGGCTCGTGGCGGAACTGCCCGGTGGCGACGTCGTCGGCGAGCTGCGTGCCCATGAGCGCAGTCTCGACCTGCTGCTCGGGGAGGACCTGGGTGATCGTCGCGAGGTGGTACTCGACGGTGTGCTGGTGGCACCCCGGCTCCGCCTGCTCGGCATCGGGCGTCGGCTGGTGGCTCGCCTCACGGAGGAAATCCAGCAGACCGGTCCGCGCGCGATCTGCGCCACAGCCGAGTTCGGCGGCATCCACTTCCTGCTGGCGTGCGGTTACCGGATCGAGTGGAGCCGGCCGCAGGCGCTGCGGCTCGACCCGCCGAGGTGAACCGGACCGGACGGGACGGGGTGGGCGGGCACGAGGCGGCGGCGTCAGCGTAGGGCGGAGGCGGCGGCGGTGAGGGCGGTGAGGGCGTCGCGCAGGCGCCACGCGTCCCGGTCACGTGGGCCGATCGGGTTCGAGATGGTACGCAGTTCGACGAAGGGCACCCCGGCCTGGCTGGCGGCGACCGCCACGCCGTACCCCTCCATGGCTTCGGCCACCGCGTCAGGGTGACGTCGGATCAGTTCGTCGGTGCCTGTCGTGGTGCCGGTAACGGTACTGACGGTCAGCACCGGTCCCACGGTCGCTGCCGGCAGCGCCACGCGTAGGGCTGCCAGCAGCGTGGCGTCGGCGTCGACGGCAGTACCGCCGCCGAGCAGCTCGGCAGGCATGCCGAGTTCGTCGATCGGGATGAAGCCGTCGGGTGACTCCGCGCCCAGGTCGGCGGCGATGGCCCGGGTGCCGAGCACGGTGCCACCGACCGCGACCCGGCGGGCGAAGCCGCCGGCCACCCCCGCACTCACCACCGCCCGGTACGGGCGGCCAGCCATCTCGGCGAGTGCCAGCAACCGGGCCGTCGCCGCACCGGCGACCGCCGGGCCGACCCCCACCGGCAGTACCGCCACTGTCGGGTCGGCGAGGCCGGCCTGGATCGCCTCCGCCTCGGCCGGCACCGCGGTCACCACGAGCAGACCACTCACGTGATCGAACCCGGTGAGCTGCGCCGCGTCTCGTCGTCGCCACCACCGGAACCGGTGACCGTCGAGGACGGGCGGTAGATGTGGAAGCCCGGTGGTGCCAGCCCTGGCTCCTCCGGATCGCGTCCGCCCTGGTAGGGCGCCGGGGACGTGGGGGTGGCCCCGGCGGCGCGCTCCTCGGCGTGTTCCTGCTCGGCACGCTCTTTCTCGGCGCGTTCCTCCTCGGCCTGCTTCTCAGCGGTCAGCTCGTCGTCGGTGAGCGGCCGTCCACGCAGTTTCTCGGCCCGCAGCCGTCGGGCCATCACAAGCGCCCGGGCGGCGGCGAGGGCACCGACACCAGCGGCGACCGCGATGCCGATCCGGCCGTCGAAGGGTACGAGCCCCAGCCCGCCACCGGCGACGAAGGCGAGCATCAGCGCGGTCTCGGAATGGGCGAAGGAACTGGCCCGCAACCGTTCCGGGATGCGTTCCTGGATCGAGGCGTCCACCGCCAGTTTGGCGATGCCACTCATCATCGCCGTCACCACGCAGAGCAGGGCGACCATCGGCAGCGAGAAGCTCAGCACGGTGAGCACGCCCACCCCGGCGACGATCACCATGCCGCTGGACTGGAGGGCGGCCGGCCGGTGGATGCGCAACCGGGTACCGATCGCGGTGGCCAGGAAGGTACCGACGGCAAGTGCTCCGCCGACCAGGCCGAGGGCCCACTCATCGCCCAGGTCACGCCCGAACACCACGGTGGTCAGGTCGCCGGCCTTGATGGTGAAGGCCAGGAAGAGCAGCAGGAATCCGTAGACCGCGCGCAGCGTGGCCGCGCCGACCAGGGTCGAGATCACCAGCCGCCCGGCGGGTCTGCCCCGGCCCAGCGGTCGCTCGTCAGTGCCCCGACGCAGCGCCCGCAGCGGTCGCGGTACCCGCTCCGGCGGCTCGGAGTCGGCCTTCGGCGGCAGCCGTAGGGAGATCACCATGCCGACCAGGAAGATCACTGAAGCGACCCGCAACGGCCACTGCGGCCCGAACCAGAACGCGGCCAGCCCGATCGGTGCGACGAGCGCTCCCGCCACCGTGCCGTAGACGCTGGCCCGGGCACCCACCTGGGACAGGCCGAGCCCCTCCGGCAGCAACCGGGGTACGGCCGCGGAGCGGGCGACACCGTACGCCCGGGAGAGTGCCAGCACCCCGAAAGCCGCTGGATAGAGCCCGAAGCCGTGGATGTAGTCGGAGATCAGCCAGGCCAGGAAGGCCCGGCCCAGCATGGTGCTGGCCAGGGCGTACCGACGGCCGTGCCGGAAGTGGTCGAGCAGCGGCCCGACAACCGGTGCGAGCATGGCGAAGGGCACCATGGTCACCAGCAGGTAGAGCGCGACCTTGCTCCGTGCCTCGCCGAGCGGCACGTTGAAGAAGATCGTCCCGGCCAGCCCGATGGCGATGAGTGTGTCACCGGCACAGGAGATCGCGTGCAGATCGAACAGGCGGACCATGCCGGTCTCCCCGCCGGCACCCCGGGCCCGAGCCCGAGCGGCACTGCGGGTCACCCAGCGACCGCTGCTCAGGGAGCCGCGCAGCATCAGCCGGGTGGCGCGGATGCCGGTGCCGACGGTCCGCCCGAGGAGGGACCGCTCAGAGCGGGAGAACAGCGGCATGGCACCCATCCTGACCCATCGGCCGGGGCAATGCTGCGCCACCGCCGGAGAACACCTCTGGGGAGTGCCTCACAGCCCACCCACCCGATGGGGAACAATGGTCGGGTGACCAGGCCCGCCTCCGCCCGTGCCGCCCGTCTTGACCAGGTCTGCGCCGCTGCCGTCGAGGTGGCGCGCGCCGGCATCACCGAGGTGGGCCCCGACGACGTCGGCGACCACC
Source organism: Micromonospora andamanensis (assembly GCF_016863495.1). Classification (GTDB taxonomy): domain Bacteria; phylum Actinomycetota; class Actinomycetes; order Mycobacteriales; family Micromonosporaceae; genus Micromonospora; species Micromonospora andamanensis. The sequence goes on along the minus strand of NZ_BOOZ01000005.1, from coordinate 93,818 downwards.
TCCAGGCCGTTGCCGAGGGTGATCGACTTGTCACCCACTATTTCGAGTGCCGCCTGGCCGGCTACCGCGGCTGGCGGTGGGCGGTCACCGTGACGCGGGTGCCGCGCAGTCGTACCGTGACGATCTGTGAGACGGTCCTGCTGCCCGGGCCTGACGCGTTGCTCGCGCCCGGCTGGCTGCCCTGGCAGGAGCGCCTCAAGCCCGGCGACCTGGGCCCCGGCGACTTGTTGCCGACCCCGTCGGACGACGAGCGCCTCCAACCCGGCTACCTCCTCTCCGACGACCCGGCGGTCGAGGAGACCGCCTGGGAACTGGGGCTCGGTCGGCCCCGGGTGATGTCGCGGGAGGGACGGATCGAGACGGCCCAGCGCTGGTACGACGGCGATCACGGCCCCGCGGCACCGATCTCCGCCTCCGCGCCCGCCGCTGCCCGCTGCGGCACCTGCGGCTTCTACCTGCCACTCGCGGGCAGGCTGCGGCAGTGCTTCGGTGTCTGCGGCAACTTCTACGCACCGGACGACGGTCGGGTGGTCAGCGCCGACCATGGCTGCGGCGCCCACTCGGAGACGCTTGTCGAGGCTGACACGGCTGTCGACGAGATGCCCACCGTCTACGACGACAGCGCGGTGGAGCCGATGGCGGTCAGCCGTGCGTCCGGTTCGGTCGAGGGCGGCGAGCCGGCGGAGCCGTACGGGCACTCCTGACAGTGGCCGGCGCCGGCCCGCTCAACCGGCGGCGTGACGGCGGCGGCGATTGGCGTCGTGCCGCATCATCACCGCCAGGCCGGGGAAGCCCCACAGGAATCCGGCCAGGCAGATCCAGAGCCAGTTCTCGTGGCCACTGGCGGCCAACCGGTCGCGGAAGAGCAGCAGCACCAACCCGGCGACGGCCCAGGCTGCCATTCCGGCGAGCGCGAACGGCACCATCGGCGGATCGAGCGGCTCGGGGCGGGGTGGCGGGGTGGGCACCCGGCCAGCCTACGTGACCCTGCTTCCCGGCAGGTCGGCCATCTGCGACGATGCGCGCGACAACCCGATGATCCGCTGTGAGGTTCCTGATGGCAGTAGCGCCGCCCGACAACGGCACCCCACCCGGTTCCGGTCAGCCGCGTAACGGCTTCGACCGGTACTTCGAGATTTCGGCCCGCGGCTCGACGCTGACCCGCGAGGTGCGCGGTGGCCTGGCCACCTTCTTCACGATGGCGTACATCGTGGTGCTCAATCCGCTCATCCTCGGCAGCGCCGTCGACGGTGACAACCAGACCCTGCCGATCCCCGCGATCGCGGCGGCCACCGCCCTGGTCGCCGGACTGATGACCATCCTGATGGGCGTGGTCGGCCGGTTCCCGCTGGCGGTCGCCGCCGGGCTCGGGGTGAACGCCCTTGTGGCGTACGAGATCGCCCCCGAGATGACCTGGGCCGACGCGATGGGCCTGGTGGTGATCGAAGGTCTGATCATCGCGGTGCTGGTGCTGACCGGGCTGCGTACTGCGGTGTTCCGCTCGGTGCCGACCCAGATGAAGACGGCGATCGGCGTCGGTATCGGCCTGTTCCTCACCATCATCGGCCTGGTGGACGCCGGCTTCGTACGGCGGATTCCGGACGAGGCGAACACCACGGTGCCGCTCGGCCTGGGCATCGGCGGCAAGCTCGTCAGTTGGCCGATGCTGGTCTTCGTGGTGGGTCTGCTGGTGACCCTGGTGCTCGTGGTGCGGCGGGTGAAGGGGGCCATCCTGGTCGGCATCCTCGCCTCCACGGTGTTGGCCATGGTGGTGGAGGCGGTGGGCAACATCGGCCCGTCCTTCGTCGACGGTGTGCCGAACCCGAAGGGCTGGTCGCTGAACGTCCCGACGCTGCCGAGCAACCCGTTCGACGTTCCGGACCTGTCCCTGCTCGGCCAGTTCAACGTGCTGGACTCGTGGGGGCGGGCCGGTTGGCTGGTCGTACTGATGTTCATCTTCACCCTGCTCATCACCGACTTCTTTGACACGATGGGCACGATGGTGGCCGTCGGTCAGGAGGGCGGCATGCTCGACGAGCAGGGCACCCCGCCGCGCACCAGGGAGATCCTGCTCGTCGACTCGATCGCGGCGGCGAGTGGTGGTGCGGCGAGCGTCTCCAGCAACACGTCGTACATCGAGAGTGCCGCCGGTGTCGCGGAGGGCGCCCGGACCGGGGTGGCCAACCTGGTCACCGGCGTGCTCTTCCTGCTGGCCATGTTCCTCGCGCCGCTGGTGGTGGTCGTCCCGTTCGAGGCGGCGTCGGTCGCACTTGTGGTGGTCGGCTTCCTGATGATGACGGCGGTGCGGACCATCGACTGGTCCGACTACGAGATCGCCATCCCGGCCTTCCTCACCATCGTGTTGATGCCGTTCACCTACTCGATCTCCAACGGGATCGGGGCGGGCCTGATCGTGTACGTGGTGGTCAAGCTGGCCAAGGGCAAGTCCCGGGAGATCCACCCGCTGCTGTACGCGGTGGCGGCGCTGTTCGTGGTGTACTTCCTGCGCGGTCCGATCGAGACGCTGCTCTTCTGACAGTGGCCCGGGCCGGGCTTGCGTGATCCACCCGACGTGATGCGTACGCCCGGCCCGGAGCAGGAGAAACGTCGGGGTGAGCATGGTCATATCCGCTGCGCCTCGGTCAGCTAATTAGTTAGGCTAACTATCGTGACGGAGCGGACGGTGACGGCTCAGAGCATGCCACCGGCGCAACTGGCCCTTCAGTTGCGTGATGCGATCACCCGGTTGAACCGGCGGGTCCGCCAGGCCCGGCCGGTAGGTGACCTGACGGTCACCCAACTGTCCGCGCTCACCAGCCTTCGGTTGGCGGGCGCGCTCACGCCGCGGGAACTCGCCGACGTCGAACGGGTGCAGCCACCGACGATGACGAAGATCGTCGCGAAGCTGGAGGAGCGCGGCCTCGTGCAGCGCACCCCCCACCCGACCGACGGTCGGCAGGTCATCCTCGCGACGACCGAGGGGGGCCGGGCCGTGCTCGACCAGTTCGAGCGGGTCCGGGACGAGTGGCTGGCCCGCCGGCTGGCCGAGTTGAGCGACGCCGACCGGGAGACCCTGCACCACGCAGCGGAGATCCTCCAGCGACTCTCCCGAGCCTGACGCCGCGCACACCTGGTGTGCCCCGCGCCGTGCCGTCCGTCGTTGACGACGCGTACGACCGCGAGGAGGCGCACCAAGAGTGCAGGCAAGGCTGAGCACGATGTTCCAGTCCCTACAGGTCCGCAACTACCGGCTCTTCGCATTCGGGCAACTGGTCAAGCTGATCGGTGTCTGGATGATGTTCATCGCCCAGGACTGGCTGGTCCTCGAGCTTTCCGGCGACTCGGCAACCGCGCTCGGCGTGGTCGTCGCGCTCCAGTTCACCCCGGTACTGCTGCTCACGCTGCTCTCCGGCCGCCTCGCCGACCGGTACGACAAGCGGATGCTCCTCTTCGTGGCCAACGCGTTCTGGACCGTGCTGTCGCTGGCCATGAGCCTGCTGGTACTCACCGGCCTGGTCCAGCTGTGGCACGTCTTCGTCTTCGCCGCCCTGCTCGGCGTGGCAAACGCGGTGGAGACCCCGGTGCGCCAGGCGTTCGTCTCCGAACTTGTCGGCACGTCGCTGCTGCCCAACGCACTCTCGCTCAACGCGGCCGTGTTCAACTCGGCCCGCATCGTCGGCCCGGCCGTGGCCGGGTTGGCCATCGCCGCCTTCGACGTCGGGCCGGTCTTCCTGGTCACCGCGCTCAGCTCGATCGCGCCGCTGGTCACGGTGATCAGGATGCGTCCGGCCGAACTGCACCGGGACCCGCTGCCACCGCGCGACGAGCGGGCCGCCGCGACAGTGCTCGACGGGCTGCGCTACGTCGGCCGACGGCCCGACCTGCTGCTCCCGATGGTGGTGATGTCGGTGATCGGGATGTCGCTGTTCAACTTCCAGCTGACACTTGCGGCGTTGGCGAAGACCGTCTTCAACACCGGGGCCGCCTCGTTCGGTCTGTTCAGCACCACGCTCGCCGTCGGCGCACTTATCGGTGCCCTCGCCGGGACCGGCCGGCGGAGCCGTCCCTCGGTCTGGCTGGTGCTGGGTGCCGCGATCGGCTGCGCCACCTTCGGCACCCTCGTCGGACTGGCCCCGGCGTACTGGATGGTGGTGGCCCTGCTGCCGCCCACCGGCTTCTTCATGGTCTACTTCGCCCAGGCGGCGAACCAGCGGGTGCAGCTCGGCACCGACGCCGCGTTCCGGGGCCGGGTGATGGCGCTGTGGGTGCTGGTGTTCCTGGGCACCAACCCGGTCGGCGCACCGATCATCGGTTGGGTCGCCGAGACCTTCGGCGCCGGTGCCAGCATCTGGGCCGGTGGGCTGCTCTCGCTGACCACCGCGCTGCTCGCGCTGGCCTGGCAGCTGCGCCGGGCCGGGGCCCGGCTGCGGTTCCGGGTGCTTCCGCTGCCCCGGTTCTACGTCACCGAGGTGTGAGCGGAGTCGGCACTGCGGGCCAGCCCGTCGCCGGGCCCGCAGAATGCGGAAAATCGGTTACCTGACGCTCCGCAGCGGCATAGCTTCGATGGGTGGAAGTCCTACGCTTACTGCTCCTGGCTGTGGCGCTGGCGGCTGTGGTCTTCGTACCGGTGCTGATCGCGCTGATCATCTGCACCGACGAAGTCATCGACCGGCTGGCCTGTCGGTACGGCGAGTGGCGGCAGCGGCGCCGGGAACGACGACTGGTCGCCCAGTTGGATGAGGCTGCCGACGCGGGCGCGGTCGCCGACCGGATCGACCTCGACGCGCTCGACCGGATGGACCGGCGGCCCTTGGAGCAGATCGCAGCCGACCTGCGGTGCCTGCGCCGGGACCGGGCCGGCGGCAGCAGAACTGTCGTGTGGCACAGCGACGTGCTCGACGCGTACGACGACCGGCTCCGTCTCGCCTGCCGGGCGCTGGGCATCACCGAGCATCTCGCCGAGTTGACAGGCATCGACCGGCAGATCGAACGGGTACGGGTCGAGGCCGAGCTGGACACCGCCGGCCTACGGCTGCCGCCCGCCCGCCCCGAGCAACCCGAGCGGTGGCTCTGACTGCCATCCTGTGACAGGTGCGACTCTTCACCGCGATCTACCCACCAGCCGAGGCCACCGTGCACCTGAACGCACAGGTGGCCCGGTTACGTCTGGCGGCGGCTTCGGCTGCCGGCACCAACGTCCGGATTGTCGATCCGACGACGGCCCACCTCACACTCGCCTTCCTCGGCGAGGTGGAGGCCGCCCGGTTGGCCGAGGTGCGGCAGGCGCTCGGGGGCGCCGTCGACGATGCTCGCGGCGGTGCTGTGCTGGGCGCGCGGCTGGCCGGGCCGCCGGTCCTACGCCTAGGCGGCGGTGGCCGGTTCGGCTGGGGCCGCAGCACAGTGCTCTGGGTCGACGTACGCGGCGACGTGTCCCGCCTGATGGCGCTGGCGGGCGTCGTTCGCACCGGGTTGGCCGCAGCCGGGCTGCCAGTCGACGAGAAGCCGTTCCGGCCGCACCTGACCATCGCCCGTCCGGGCGATCGGCTGCCGCACACCGACATCGAGGCGGACCTGGCCACCCTCGACGACTACCTCGGCCCGCCCTGGCCAGCCGAGGAGTTGGTGCTGGTGCACAGCCAACCCGGACCCCCCTCGCGCTACCACCACCTCGCCGCCTGGCCCCTCTAACCCCGCCGACTTCCCGCCCCCGCCGGCTTCCCGCCGATCTTGCACTTTTGGTCGCTGAAGAGCCTGTCGCAGAATGCCGATGGCGGTGCGGAGCGGGCTGGCTTGATTGCGCTGCCCGGCTCAACTGGCCTTCGGTGCTGGTGCGTCAGACTGCCGCTGTGTGGATCTTGCGGATGTTGTAGGCGGCGGCTGCGAGGTTCAGTTCGCTTCGGGCAGCGGCGATTCCTCGTCGGGAGAATCTGTCCAGGATGGTTTTGAGGGTTCCGATGCTGGGTTCGACGGTCGCGCCGCGTCTCTTGTAAGCCTTGGCGCCTTCAGCGGTCCTGAGTCGGTGAGCCATCGCCTCTCGTGTTGTCGCGCCAACGGGTGGCGGACCGTCGGTAGGTGAACGCAACGCCGCTGTGGCCTGCTCGCGGCTCTTGGCCAGGGCGATGAGCCGGTCCGGTCCGGGCGCGTTCAGGTTGCTGTTGCTGCAGTAGCCGGCATCGGCCAGCACGAGCCCGATCTGATGATCGGGCGAACCGGTTGCCTGGTGCGCGGCAGCGGCAGCGTCAACCGCGGCGGTCATCATCGGCACGAACGATCCCATGTCGTTGGGGTTCCGGTTCACATCGACAGCAGCGATAACGTGGTCGCTGGTGACCGCGACCTGCGCGTTGTAACCCTGGAGGAACCCGCGACGGGTGGGCATCACCCGCGAGTCCGGATCGGTGATGTTCGCGACGGTCTTCGGCAGAGATTTCGCGGGAGCCTGGCGATTGCCAGCCGCTGTGGCCGCGGTTTCGGCCGCAGCGACGACACGGCGGGCTCTGATAATCCGGGAGTGTTCTTCGGTCGGGACAGGCGGAGCACCCATCGGCTTCTTCCCCGCAGCGATCAACGCGGCCCTGCGGGCGAGTTTCGCTTGGTGGTCGCGCAGCTCGCGCTCCAGATGAGCTCTCGCCTCAGCAAGCCGCAATGGCCCATCCGGGATCCGGCCGCGCACCGGCCGACCAGCTCGTGATGCCTCCAGTCGAGCCTGGGCCGCCATCTTCCTCGCCTCATCGTCGGCCTTCAGACGCTGCTGCTGCTCAGCCAGCTCCGCCGCCGCGCGCCGAATACGCTGCGCCCGGCCCGACCGGTCAGCCAAGGCTGTGGGGACACGGTCACCGTTGGCCTCGCCGCCGTCGTGACACGCTTGCGCGTTCTCGGAGGCATCGACGTCAGCTGCTTCCTCGACGATGCCGGTGGCGATCTGCGTAGCCTGCTGGTCGAACCAGTCCTGTCCCCGGTTCGCGTCGATCGACGCGTTCGCGGGAATCTTGGTGCCATCGATCGCGATCGTGCCGAACCGGGCAAGCCCTGCCCGCGCCGCGATCATCAGCACCTGCGTGAACAACCCAGCAAACGCATCCTCGGAGCCCGCCCGGAACCGTGCGATCGTCGCGTGATCAGGGATATCTCCGGCGCACAGGACCTTGAACGCGACATCGGTGTGACAGAGCCGCTCGACCTGCCGGGACGAACGCACTCCTCGGCAGTATGCGTAGACCAGAAGAGCCAGCACCATCCGCGGGTCATACCCTGCCGCGCCAACCCCACCACGGCGACGACACGCCTCGAACGCGGAGACGTCAAGCATCTCGACGACATCGAGGACGAACCACACCAGATGATCGTCCGGCAACCAATCCCGCATATCCGGCGGCAGAAGAAACACCTGATCACGCAGCACAGGACGATAACCGCGGGCCATAACCAATTCTCCCAGAAACGCCGCTGACGCCCCGGCTAGACACGGCATACTGCGACAGGCTCCGAAACGTCCCTTATCGGACTGATGTCCCGACGGAAAGTGCAAGATCGGCGCGGAAAGGGAGGGGAGGGAGGGGCGCGGGTGGGGTGGGGACTGTGGGTTAGGAGGATTCGCGGGCAGCGGGGCCGGTGCCGAAGAGGACGTCGTCCCAGCTGGGCAGGCGCTTGCGCGGCTTGCCGCCGGGCTCGGCGGACTCGGTGGCACCGGCGGCTGGGGCGTTCGTCCGGCGGGGCCGCAGCACCGCCAACGAGGGCACGGCCGGGACCTCCTTCGGCGCGTCCGCGTCGTCGTCGAAAGCCGAGCCCTGACCGCCACCGAGCAGGGCCGCAGCACCCCCGGAGACGGCCCGCTGGCGCTGCGCGTCCGGACCGCCGGCGAGCGCGGCCGGTGAACGTGGCTCGAGACCACGGCCCGAGGTCGAGCCGAGCGGCCGGTCGAGGGAGGCGAGCAGGGCGTCGCGGCCGGCGCGGATCGGGTCACGACCCGAACGTCCCGGCTCGGCGGGTGACGGCAGGCCGTGCCCACCCCGGCTCGGTTCACCGCGCGACGGGCCGGGCAGGGCGTGGCCGCCCCGCTCCGGTGCCGGCTCCTGGCCCAGGATCGGCGTCGGGCGCTCGGCGCAGAGATATTGCGCCATGTCGTCGTGCGGGGTCACCGACTGTCGGGTCTTGTCCAGATCCCAGACCGCCTGTGCGGTGGCCTTGCCGGACGGCCAGGTGGCGACGATCCGCCAGGTGCCGTCGTCGCGCCGCCACGCGTCCCAGGAGATCTTCTCGGTGTCGATCCCGTGTTGGGCGAGCCGGCCGTTCACCACCTCGGCGAGCGGCGTGGGCTTCTCGGCGCCCTTGAGCCGGGTGCGCCGGGCATGCTGGGCGAGCATCGCGCGTTCCTGGAGCACCGGCCCGGCGTAGCGGAGCACCCGGTCAACCGGGACACCGGCGATCCGGGCGACGTCCTCGGCGGACTCACCGGAACGGATCCGGGCCTGAATGTCCCGAGGGGACAGGGAAGGCACCGGGTCAGCGGCGGCCGGTGCCACCGCGAGCGTGGGCGTACCCGGCTCGGCGTGCAGCGCTCCGGCGATACGCTCGTCCAACGGCAGGGCGAGCAGTCGCCCGACCTCGTCGGCGAGCACCAGGGCCTGGCCGTCCTCGGAGAGGGCGACGAAGCGTACTGGGCGCATCGCGTTGCCTCCGTCCCGCTTCGCTGGCCGTACGCCACGAGCCGGCCACCCGGGGCGTTGCGCTCCACGGTACGCCCATCCGTCTCCCGGTGGGAGACGCCACGCCCGGGTAAGCGGCGGATCCACCTGCTCCGCCGCTGTGCGACGGGTCAGCTTCCGACGGCCGACAGTGGCGCGCATCAGGTCCGAAGTGGTCCGTTGTCACCCGAGCGCCGGAGGTCGACGGTGGCGTCGTGCGGTGCGGGCCCGGCACCCCGTCCGGGGTGCCGGGCCCGCGGTCACGTCCGGCCGGCGGTCCTACAGTCGCTCGACGACGTAGTCGATGGAAGCGGTGAGCGCTTCGACGTCGGACGGCTCGACGGCCGGGAAGAGCGCGACCCGCAGCTGGTTGCGGCCCAGCTTGCGGTATGGCTCGGTGTCGACGATGCCGTTGGCGCGCAACGCCTTGGCGATCGCGCCCGCGTCCACCCCGTCGGCGAAGTCGATTGTGGCGACAACGTTGGAGCGCAGTGCCGGGTCGGTGACGAAGGGCGTGGCGACGGACGAGCGCTCGGCCCAGCCGTACACGATCGCGGCGCTCTCGGCGGTGCGCTTGGCCGCCCAGGTCAGGCCGCCCTGGGAGTTCATCCAGTCGGTCTGCTCCGCGGCGAGGAAGATGGTCGCCAACGCCGGCGTGTTGTACGTCTGCTCCAGTCGCGAGTTGTCGATCGCGGTGACCAGGTCGAGGAACGCCGGGATGTACCGCCCCGAGGCCTTGATCTCGGCGGCCCGCTCCAGCGCGGCCGGCGACATCAGGGCCAGCCAGAGCCCGCCGTCGGAGCCGAAGCACTTCTGGGGGGCGAAGTAGTAGACGTCGGTCTCGCCCACGTTCACCTCGAGCCCGCCGGCACCGGAGGTGGCGTCGACAAGCAGCAGCGAGCCCGGGTCCGCGCCGGCCACCCGGCTGATCGGCACCGCGACGCCGGTCGAGGTCTCGTTGTGCGGGGTGGCGAAGACATCCACGCCCGTCTCGGCGACCAGGGCCGGGGCGCTGCCCGCGTCGGACTTGCGGATCGTCGGCTCGCCGAGGAACGGGGCGTCCTTGACGGCCTTGGCGAACTTGGCACCGAACTCGCCGAAGCTGGCGAACTGGGCCCGGTCGCGGATCAGACCGAACGTGGCGACCTCCCAGAAGGCGGTGGTGCCACCGTTGCCGATGATCACCTCGTAGCCGTCGGGGAGGGAGAAGAACTGTGCGATGCCGGAGCGCAACCGGGCCACCTGGTCGCGGACGGTCTTCTGCCGGTGCGAGGTGCCCAGGTAGCTCGTGGCCACCTCGGTGAGCGCGGAGACCGCGGCCGGACGGACCTTGGACGGCCCGCAGCCGAATCGGCCGTCGGCGGGCTTGATCTCGTCGGGAATCCGGATGGTCGGTGCGTCAGCCACGGTGTTCAAGATCCTTCCGCATGGGTCGGGGCCCGGGTGAGCAGAATGGGCGCGGACCGACGGCGGGCACGTGCGTGATCGCACGGCGGTGCCGGGTCGGAGCCCGTCCGGCAGCGCTGCCGGACTTCATCCTCGCACCAGTCACCGCCGGTCCGGGCGCTGGTCCCACCCTGAACCGTGAGGCGTCCGCCACAGCCGCCTGACCTGGCCTGCCGCCCGAGCGAGTCGGAAAGGGCCCCTCCGCCATTCGGCGAAGGGGCCCTTCCGCTGCATCTCAGACGTCGTGCGGGACGGCGTCCCAGCCGTCTACCTCGTGCGGCTTACGGGTGCCCGGGCCCACGTAGCGGGCCGAGGGGCGGACCAGCCGCTGGAGCTTCTTCTGTTCCAGGATGTGCGCGCTCCAGCCGCCCATCCGGGCGCAGGTGAACATGGAGGTGAACATGTGCGCCGGTACCTCGGCGAAGTCGAGCACCACGGCGGACCAGAATTCGACGTTCGTGGCGAGCACCCGGTCCGGCCGGCGGGCCTGCAACTCCGCGAGGGCGGCCTTCTCCAGAGCCTCGGCTACCTCGAAGCGCGGGGCACCCAGCTCCTTGGCGGTGCGGCGGAGCACCCGGGCGCGCGGGTCCTCGGCCCGGTAGACCCGGTGGCCGAAGCCCATCAGCCGCTCGCCCCGGTCGAGCACCCCCTTGACGTAGCCCTCCGCGTCGCCGCTGCGCTCGACCGCCTCAAGCATGGTCAGCACCCGCGACGGGGCGCCGCCGTGCAGCGGACCGGAGAGCGCGCCGATGCCCGAGGAGATGCAGGCGGCGGCGTCCGCGCCAGTGGAGGCGACGATCCGGGCGGTGAAGGTGGAGGCGTTCAGGCCGTGCTCGGCCGCCGAGATGAAGTACGCGTCGACCGCCTTGACGTGCCGGGGGTCGGGCTCACCGCGCCACCGCTTCATGAAGCGCTCGACAACCGTCTCCGCCTTGTCGATCTCCTTCTGCGGGACCGCCGGCAGCCCGAGGCCGCGCGCGGACTGGGCGACGAAGGAGAGTGCGGTGACCGACACCCGGGCAAGGTCCTCGCGGGCCTGCTCGTCGGAGATGTCCAGCAGCTGCTGCAGGCCCCAGTACGGAGCGAGCATGGCGACGGCGGACTGCACGTCGACCCGGATGTCACCGGAGTGCACCGGTACCGGGAACGGCTCGGCCGGCGGCAGGCCCGGGCCGAAGCGGCCGTCGACGAGCAGCGCCCAAACGTTGCCGAAGGAAACCTGGCCGATCAGGTCCTCGATGTCGACCCCGCGATAGCGCAGCGCACCGCCCTCGCGGTCGGGCTCGGCGATCACGGTTTCGAAGGCTACGACGCCCTCAAGTCCGGGTTTGAAATCGGCCATCTCACTGCTCCTGGTGTGTGGTCGGTGCGCCCGCCCGGGCTCGGTGTCCCGGCCCCGGCCGGGTGAGCGCCTTAGGCGACCCTCAGGGATGTGTTCGTGACATCTTGCCTGCTGGTGGCCGGGTGCGCGAGACGCTGTCGATGTGCTGCTGGCGACATCCCGCTTGCCGGCCCCCGTCCGGCACCGATAAGACTGGGCCGGACGGGCTGGTCGCCGGGCGCGTACCGGCCCGACGGGGGAGGAGCGGGAACGTGATGGGGGACACACCGGTGCCGGCCGGCATGCGGCACGAGTACGCCGCCGAGTCGGGCCTGACGGAGAGCGAACTGGCCGCCGACTGGCACGCCCAGTTCGACAGGTGGTTCGCCGACGCGGTCGCCGCCGAGTTGCCCGAGCCGAACGCCATGGTGTTCGGCACCGCTGACGCCGCTGGCCGGCCGAGCGCGCGGACGGTGCTGCTCAAGGGGTACGACCCGGAGGGGTTCGTGCTCTTCACCAACTACGGCTCCCGCAAGGGCGTCGAGGTGGCCGCCAACCCGTACGCCAGCCTGCTCTTTCCGTGGTTCCCGATACAGCGACAGGTGATCGTCACCGGCCCGGTGGAGCGACTCGACCGGGCGCAGACCGAGGCGTACTTCGCCAGCCGCCCGCGCGGTTCGCAACTCGGTGCCTGGGCCAGCGCCCAGTCGTCGGTGCTGCCGGACCGGGCCACCCTCGACGACGCGTACCGGGCCGCGGCGGAGCGTTTCGCCGACGTGGCGCCGATCCCCGCCCCACCGCACTGGGGTGGGCTGCGGGTGTGTCCCGACTCGGTCGAGTTCTGGCAGGGCCGGGCGAGCCGGCTGCACGACCGGCTGCGGTTCCGCCGTACCGGTGCGGGTTGGGTCGTGGAGCGGCTGGCACCGTGACCGTCGGCAGCACGGAGCGGCAGCGTGAGCGGCGCCGCTGGGCGATCGATCTGCGTCCGCTGCGGGTGCCGGCGTACCGGCGGCTGTGGATCGGCAACGCCATCGCGATGTTCGGTTTCCAGTTCACCGCGGTCGCAGTCCCGGTGGAGATGTACGCGCTCACCGAGGACTCCCTCTGGGTCGGTCTGCTCGGCGTCGCCGCCTTCGTACCGCTGCTGGTCTTCGGGCTCTGGGGTGGCGCGGTCGCGGACGCCATCGACCGGCGGCGGGTGCTGCTGGGCGGCTCCGTGCTGCTCTGGGTGGCCGTGCTGGGGCTGCTGGCCCAGGCGTTGCTCGACATCGGCAGCCCGGTCCTCCTGCTGACCCTTGTCGCGTTGAGTTCGGTGGCGTTCGCGATCTCCGGTCCGGCCCGTGGCGCACTCGTGGCCCGGCTGGTTCCGGCCGAGCTGGTGCCGGCGGCCACCACACTGAACTTCACCACCGCGATGGCGACAGCGGTCCTCGGGCCGCTCGCCGCCGGCCTGATCCTGGCGATCTGGGATCTCGGGGTGGCCCTGCCGGTCGCGTACGCCGTGGACGCGACGCTGCTCGCCGCCCTGGTGTGGGCGGCGCTGCGGCTGCCGGCCATGCCGCCGGAGCCCGACCCGGACGGCGGGCCGCGCCAGGCGGGGCTGCGCAGCATCGTCGACGGGGTGCGGTACCTGGCCGGCAGCCCGGTGCTGCTGCTCTCGTTCGCCATCGACCTGATCGCGATGGTGTTCGCCTTCCCCCGGGCCCTCTTCCCCGAGGTGGCGACCGAACGGTTCGGTGGCGGTGCTGCGGTGGGCTGGCTCTACAGCTCCATCGCGATCGGCTCGCTGCTCGCCGGCCTGGTCTCGGGCTGGATCGGCCGGGTGCGCCGGCAGGGTCTGGTGCTGGTGCTCGCCGTGGTGGGTTGGGGGGTCGCGGTGGCGCTGGCCGGGTTGGCCGGCCAACTCTGGCTGGTGGTCGTCCTGCTGGTGCTGGCCGGTGCCGCCGACCTGGTCAGCTCGGTGGTACGACAGTCGATGCTGTTGATCTACGCCCCGGACCGGATGCGCGGCCGGCTCCAGGGCGTCAACACGGTGGTGGTGGCCGGTGGACCGCGCCTGGGCGACCTGCGGGCCGGCGCGATGGCGGCCGGGTTCGGCAGCGGGGTGGCCTGGGTCGGTGGCGGTGTGGCGGCGGCGATGCTCGCGGTGCTGCTCGCGGTGGCTTTCCCGGCGTTGACCCGCTACCGCCCGCCGACCGTGGCGGGTGAGCACGAGCCTGACCAGGGCCGCCGACCGTGACGAGCGAACTACGGCGTCGGCGGCTAGGGTCTGGCGACATGGACAGCCGCGATCCGCTCCCCCTGTCGGGAGCGCAGTGGAGCATCTCAGCCGCCGGTCACGAGGCGGTAATCGTCGAGGTGGGCGGCGGGCTCCGCGCCTACCGCCAGGACGGGGTCGAGCACCTCGACGGGTACGCCACCGACGAGGTGTGCCCGGGCTCGGCGGGGCAGGTGCTCGCGCCCTGGCCGAACCGGATCCGTGACGGTGTCTACACCTTCGGCGGGCAGTCCAGGCAGCTCAACCTGACCGAGCCGGAGCGGCACAACGCCATCCACGGCCTGGTGAACTGGGCGTCGTGGCACCTGATCGAGCAGCGACCGGACGAGGTCACGGTCGGCTACGACCTGCTGCCGCAGCCCGGGTACCCGTGGCCGCTGCGGCTGCGTACCAGGTGGAGTGTGGGAGCTGACGGGCTGCGCGCCGAGCACGAGGTGACGAACATCGGCACCGAGGCGGTGCCCTTCGGTTTCTCCGTGCACCCGTACCTGCGGCTGCCGGGGGTGCCCGTGGAGGACATCGCGCTGCGGGTACCCGCCCGGACCCGGCTGATGCTCGACGGTCGGCTGCTGCCGGTCGGCGCGGCCGTGGTGACCGGCACCGAATACGACTACACCGAGCCGCGCCGGATCGGCGACGCGGTGCTGGATCTCGCCTTCGGGCAGGTGGCCCGGGACGCCGACGGCGGCTCCTCGGTGACGCTCACCGGGCCGGACAACTCCGCCGGGCTGCGGATCTGGGCCGACGACCAGTTCGGCTGGTGGCAGGTCTTCACCGGCGACACGCTCACCGGCGAGCGGTTCCGCCGGTCGGTGGCGGTGGAGCCGATGACCTGCCCGCCGGACGCGTTCCGGTCCGGCCGGGATCTCATCACCCTGTCCCCGGGCGACATCTGGCGCGGGAGCTGGGGCATCCGGCCAGGCGTCTGAGCGTCCGGTCACCTACCGGGCGGAGCAAGTGGAGGAGTACGGCGTGGAGTTCGCGGAGGTGGTCCGGCGGCGTCGGATGGTGCGCAACTACGACCCGGGCCGGCCGGTCCCGCCTCAGGTGCTGGAGCGGCTGCTGGAGCACGCGGTGCGGGCCCCGTCCGCCGGCTTCTCCCAGGGCTGGGGCTTCCTGGTGCTGGAGTCGCCGGAGGACCGGGAGCGCTTCTGGACGGCCAGCACCCCGGAGGGCGGCGGGATGGGGCGGTGGCTCACCGGGATGCGTCGGGCCCCGCTGATCGTGGTGCCGCACGCCAACCGCTCGGTCTACCTGGAGCGGTACGCCGAGCCGGACAAGGGTTGGGCGGACCGGTCGACGGATCGTTGGCCGGTGCCCTACTGGTACGTGGACACCGGCTTCGCCGCGCTGCTGATGATGCTCACCGCGGTGGACGAGGGGCTGGGTTCGTGCTTCTTCGGCATCCCGCCACAGCGGTTGGAGTCCTACCGGGAGGCGTTCGGTGTGCCGGAGGCGTACCACCCGATCGGCGCCCTCACTATCGGTTATCGCGCCCCCGACCACCGGTCACCGTCGCTGCGTCGGGGGCGCCGTCCGGTGGACGAGGTGGTCCGGCGGGGACGGTGGAGCTGACCCGAACCTGTGGGTTCGTCCGGTTGAGAACCGGACGACCGGTGGCGAAACTGGCATCAGGGAGCAGAACGTGGCGTGCGAGGTCCGGCTACGCTGGCACGGTCATCGGCGCCGCAGGTCGCGGCGCAGCGCCGCGACGCGGCCCGGCGTCGTGGTACCGGCCGGTCAGGGGGAGGGGAGCGTGCCGTCGTGATCTTCAGAGCGGTCCGGGACGGACGTCCCTACCCGGAGCACAACCTGACCCTGAAGCAGTGGGCGGAGATTCCGCCCCGTCCGCTGCGCCTGGATCAGCTCATCACCACCAAGCGTGAGCTGGCGCTGGACAAGCTCCTCGCCGAGGACTCCACCTTCTACGGTGACCTGTTCCCGCACGTCGTGCAGTGGAACGGTGGCCTCTACCTGGAGGACGGCCTGCACCGGGCGCTGCGTGCCGCGCTGCAGCAGCGCAACCAGATCCACGCCCGGGTGTTCGTGCTCGCCGAGGCGGTCGAGTGACCCAGGTGGACCTGCTCGACCTTGACGCATCGCTTACCGAGGACGAGCGACAGATCCGCGCCGTCGTGCGCCAGGTGGTCGACGACCTGGTACGCCCGCACGTCGCCGGCTGGTACGAGGCAGGCCAGGTGCCGGCGCGCGACCTGGCCCGCGAGTTCGGCAAGCTCGGCCTGCTCGGCATGCATCTGACCGGGTACGGCTGCGCCGGCTCGACCGCCGTCGCGTACGGGTTGGCCTGCCTGGAACTGGAGGCCGGTGACTCGGGTGTCCGGTCCCTGGTCTCGGTGCAGGGTTCGTTGGCCATGTACGCGATCTGGCGCTACGGCAGCGAGGAGCAGAAGCAGCGCTGGCTGCCGGCGATGGCTGCCGGTGAGGCGATCGGCTCGTTCGGGCTGACCGAGCCGGATCACGGCTCCGACCCGGCCTCGATGGCCACCCGGGCCCGCCGCGACGGCGACGACTGGGTGCTCAACGGCACCAAGATGTGGATCACCAACGCGCCGATCGCCGATGTGGCGGTGATCTGGGCGCGTACCGAAGCCGGCGTGCGGGGCTTCGCCGTACCGATGGACACGTCGGGGGTGACGGCCCGGGAGATCGCCCGGAAGATGTCGCTGCGCGCCTCGCTGACCGGGGAGATCTCCCTCGCCGACGTCCGGCTGCCGGCGGACGCCGAGCTGCCCGGCGCGACCGGGTTGAAGGCGCCGTTGAGCTGCCTGACCGAGGCCCGGCACGGCATCGTCTGGGGTGCCCTCGGTGCGGCCCGCGACTGCCTGGAGACCGCCCTGACGTACGCGACGAACCGTACCCAGTTCGGTCGGCCGCTGGCCGGCTTCCAGCTCACCCAGGCCAAGCTCGCCGACATGGCTGTCGAGTGGAACAAGGGCTACCTGCTGGCGCTCCAGCTCGGCCGGCTCGCCGACGCCGGGAAACTGCGCCCCGAGCAGGTCAGCGTCGGCAAGCTGAACAACGTACGGGAGGCGCTGGCCATAGCCCGGCAGTGCCGGACCATCCTCGGCGCCAACGGGGTCTCCGGCGACTATCCGGTGATGCGGCACGCCAACAACCTGGAGAGCGTGCTGACCTACGAGGGCACCTCGGAGATCCACCAGCTGGTCGTCGGGCAGCGACTCACCGGCGTGTCGGCGTTCACCTGAACCTGGCCCACTCCATCTGACGGGCTCGGCGAGCGGCTGTCGTAGGTTGGGCTTACCGTCATCAACAGAGACCGCGTCTGACGAGGACGGTGAGGGCGATGGCACGCGACGGCGACATCAACGAGCCCACCAGCAGGTTTACCGACCAGCGGTCGGGCGATGTGCTCATGGACGACCCGGACACACCACCGCAGGCTCCGCCCTCCGGTGGCGGCGCGGTCCGTGCCCTGCTCTGGGTGCTCGGCGCGGCGGCGCTCGCCGTGGTGGTGCTGCTCGGCGTGCAGACCACCGGGATCCTTCCCGAGTTCCGCAACCCGTTCACCAAGGAGCAGACCGACCGCTCTCAGCCGGCGCTGCTCCAGTCGATGCAGGACCTCAGCCGCTACGTGGCCGCCGAGGGCAACTTCCAGGTCGTGGTCGACCTGCAGAACGACAGGCGCAACGTGCCGGACTGGCTGCTCAACCAGCGGACCTTGTTCGTCGGGGCGGGCAGCGTCGAGGCGTACGTCGACTTCGGCACCCTCACCGAGGGGGCGATCGTGCAGTCGGCCGACGGGAAGTCGGTGGAGATCAAGCTGCCGGCGCCGCAACTGGCCGAGACCAACCTCGACCTGGAGAAGAGCTACGTCTTCGCGGAGGAGCGCGGCCTGCTCAACCGCGTGGGCGACCTGATCGGCGGTGACCCGAACCGGCAGCAGGAGGTCTACCGGCTGGCCGAGGACCGGATCACCGCGGCGGCCCGGGACAGCGGCCTGAACGCCCGGGCCGAGGAGAACACCCGGAAGATGCTGGAGGGGCTGCTCCGCTCGCTCGGCTTCGAGCAGGTGAGCGTCACCTACATCGCCCCCTGACCACCCCCGCCGTCACCCCCCACCCCGCCGTTCGCCGCCAGCAGGCGGCAACCGTCGTCGGCGATCAGCCCTCATAGCTGGGCGTACAACTTCGGGGTTTTTGTCGCCTGCCGCGCGCCGGATACAGCAACAACGGTGATGTTGCGCCATCAACGGCGGCGCGCGGCCTGCGGCGCGCGGCGGGTGGGGATGGGGGGTCGGTCAGTGGCCGGGGACCAGGTGTCGGTCCTCGTTGGGCATGATGATCCAGAGCGCCAGGTAGACGATCACCTGGGTGCCCGGGAGCAGCAGCGACAGCAGGAACAGCAGCCGGATCAACCCGGCGGACGTCCCGAACCGCCGGGCCAGACCGGCGCAGACCCCGGCGAACATGCGCCCCTCACGGGGCCGGACCAGTTTGCGACTCATCGTCGATACTTCCCCTCTGCGGCGATCCGCCGCTGCTGGAATCAACGCTAGGGATGGATGGCCGCCCTGACCTCGGTCGGGAGGAGGAAGGCCACCCCGCTGACCCGTAGGTGCTTACCCGCGTGGGTTCCGGACGACGCCTGTCGTCGGGATCAGGGGCAACCGCGATGCTGCGGTAGCTGTCGAGTTGCGCCGTCCGCGCTGTCGCGGGTGTGATCCGTCTGCGCCGTCAGCTCGACAGCGCTCGCACGTCGGTCACGGTCGCGTTCTGGGTAGTAGGCTCGCCGGTCGGACGCCCTCACCCGGGCGTCACCAGGGCCGGACCGTATCGGGGACCGGCCAGAACCGGGTCGGCTCCCCAACACGGAGTCGACCATGACCGGCCGCTTACCGGTAACCCCGGCGACGGCGAGAAGGCACAGTCATGATCAGCGTGTTCGACCTGTTCAGTGTGGGTATCGGGCCGTCGAGCTCGCACACGGTGGGGCCGATGCGGGCGGCGCGTACCTTCGTCGCCGGGCTCAAGGCCGACGGACTGCTCACCGAGGCCGTCCAGGTGCGGGCCGAGTTGTTCGGTTCCCTCGGCGCCACCGGGCACGGGCACGGCAGTGACCGGGCGGTGCTGCTCGGTCTCGCCGGCGAGGCCCCGGAGACGGTCGACACGGACAGCGTCGAGGCGCGGGTGGGCCGGATCCGGGCAGAGCGTCGGCTGGCCCTGCTCGACACGCACGAGATCGACTTTGACCCGGAACGGGACCTGACCCTGCACCGCCGCCGGTCGTTGCCGTACCACCCGAACGGGATGATCTTCTCGGCGTTCGACGCGAGCGGGGCCGAGCTGCGGACGCGCACCTACTACTCGGTGGGTGGCGGGTTCGTGGTGGACGAGGCGGCGGCCGGGGCGGACCGGATCAAGCCGGACAGCACCCCCGTCCGGTACCCGTTCCTCACCGGCGCGCAACTGCTCGACGTGACCGCCGCGACCGGGCTTTCGATAAGCGAGGTAATGCTCGCCAACGAGGTGTCCTGGCGGGCCGAGGCGGACGTCCGAGCCGGGCTGCTCGACATCTGGCGGGTCATGCGGGAGTGCGTCGAGCGCGGTTGCACCCGCGACGGCACCCTGCCCGGTGGCCTGAAGGTGCGCCGCCGCGCCGCCGAACTCCGTCGCAGCCTGGAGGCGGACGCCGCTGTTCCGGCCGCAGCTGGGCCCGCCGGTGGAGCAGCGCTGGCCGGGCCGGTAGCGGGTGCCGGTGGGGATCCGTTGCACGTGATGGACTGGGTGACGTTGTTCGCGCTGGCCGTCAACGAGGAGAACGCGGCCGGCGGACGGGTGGTGACCGCGCCGACGAACGGGGCGGCCGGGATCATCCCGGCGGTGCTGCACTACTACGCGCGGTTCGTACCGGGCGCCTCCGACGAGGGGGTGGTCCGGTTCCTGCTGGCGGCCGGCGCCATCGGGGTGCTGTTCAAGGAGAACGCGTCGATCTCCGGCGCGGAGGTGGGTTGCCAGGGCGAGGTCGGCTCGGCCTGCTCGATGGCCGCCGCCGGGTTGGCCGAGGCGCTTGGCGGTACGCCGGCCCAGGTGGAGAACGCCGCAGAGATCGGCATGGAGCACAACCTGGGCCTGACCTGCGACCCGGTCGGTGGCCTGGTGCAGATCCCGTGCATCGAACGCAACGCGGTGGCTAGCATCAAGGCGATCACCGCCGCCCGGCTCGCGCTGCGCGGCGACGGGGTGCACGCCGTCTCGCTCGACAAGGTCATCAAGACCATGCGGGAGACCGGCGCGGACATGAAGGTGAAGTACAAGGAGACGGCACGCGGTGGCCTGGCCGTCAACGTGATCGAGTGCTGAGGGCTCGTCGGGCGGTGTTCACCGGCTGCTAACCTGTCGTCCGTTCAGCAGGCGGGAGACGGCGGTGACCTCTGGCGTCGGAGCGTTGTGGTCGCACCGCGGTTCGCTGCGCATTCTGGTCAGACGCGACCTGGCGGTGAAGTACCAGCAGTCCGTGCTGGGTTACCTCTGGTCGTTGATCGAGCCGCTGGGCATGGGCGCGATCTACTGGTTCGTCTTCGGCGTGCTCTACTCCCGCGACACCAACCGCCATCTCGGCGAGGCGGCCGGGTCGTACCCGTTGTTCCTGATCACCGGAATCTTCGCCTGGATGTGGACCAGTTCGGCGCTGAGCGAGGCCACCCACGCACTTACCGGCCAGTCCCGGTTGATCACCACGATGAACGTGCCCCGACAGGTCTTTCCGATCGGCCGCGTCGTCGGCCGCTTCGCCGAGTACGCCGCCGGCCTGCCGATCCTGGCCGCCATCGCGATCTGGTACGCGGCGCAGGGCCGGATCGAACCGGGCTGGTCGCTGCTCGCCCTGCCGCTCGCGGTGCTGGTGCAGGCGACCCTGTTGATCGGGCTGGCGTTGCTGCTGTCCGCGTTCAACGTGCTGATGCGGGACGTGGAGCGGTTCATGCGCCTGGTCATCCGGGTGCTCTTCTACGCCACGCCGATCATCTACCCGCTGAGCCTGGTCCGCGACTCGGGCCTGCCGGGCTGGCTCAGGGCGGCCTACGAGATCAACCCGCTGGTCGGCATCTTCCAACTGCATCACGCGGTCTGGTATCCCGACGAGTTCCCGGGTGCCCGACTGCTCACCACCACGGTCGGCATCAGCGTGCTGCTGCTCGTGGCGGGTTGGTGGGCGTTCCGCCGGCTCGAACCCGCAGTGCTCAAGGAACTCTGATGGGCGACACGATCATCGAGGCCGAGGGCCTCGGCATCCGGTTCGTCCGTAACCGCCGCCGGCAGTTGCGGCTGCGGGAACTGTTCATCCACCGGGGTACCCGGGGTGCCTCCGACGGCCGGTTCTGGCCGCTGCGCGACGTCTCCTTCTCGATCGCGCCGGGGGAGACCGTCGGGGTGATCGGCCGCAACGGCACCGGCAAGAGCACCCTGCTGCGGCTGATCGCCGGGGTGCTGATCCCCGACGAGGGGCGGATCCGGGTCTCCGGTGACGTCGCGCCGCTGCTGGAACTCTCCGCCGGCTTCTCCAACGACCTCACCGGGCGGGAGAACCTGTACCTGGTGGGCGGCCTGCACGGGCTGTCGTCGGGCTACCTGAAACGGCACTTCGACGAGATCGTCTCGTTCGCCGGTGAGCAGGTGGAACGGGCCATCGACACCTCGGTACGGCACTACTCGTCAGGCATGAAGGTGCGGCTCGGGTTCGCGATCATCTCGCACCTGCCGCACCCGATCCTGCTGATGGACGAGGTGACGGCGGTGGGCGACGCCGAGTTCCGCAAGAAGTGCTACACGACAATCGACCGTCTGCTCGGGGAGGGGCGCACTCTGGTGCTGGTGTCACACAACGAAAAGGATCTGACCCGGTTCTGTCGTCGGGGCCTCTTCCTCGACGCGGGCCGGCTGAGCGTCGACGGCACCATCGCCGAGGCGCTGGCCGCGTACCACGACGCGGTACCCCGGTGACCCTCGCGATCGTGCTCGCCGCCGGATCACCGGCCGCGAGCCTGCCGACGGGTACCGGCGAGACGACTGGTGAACGGCTCGCCGCCCAGTGGCGTCGGGCCGGTGCGACCGAGGTGCGGACGGCCGCCGACCTGGACGAGCTGGCCGATCTGGCCGGGTCGGCCGACGGTCCGGTGGTGGTCAGCGGGGTGGACCTGGTCGCACACACGGCCGTACTGCGGCACCTGGTGACCAGCCCGGTCGGGCCGACAGTGGCGCTGGTGCTGACCGACCCGCCCGCCGACGGACGGACGGTACTGCGCGAGGAGCGCGGCCAGGTGGTCGAGGCCGGCCGCCCCGAACAGCTGGCGGGCGGCGCGGCCACCGGCATCTTCGGCGGCGCGGTGCGGGTCGGTCGGGACGACCTGCCGGCGCTTGTGGCGGCGGCCCGTGCGGTCGCCGCCGGTCGGCTGCCGGCCGGAGCCGTCGCGGTCGACCTCTTCGAGCCCCTCGGGTCGGTCGCCGACCCGGACCCGGCGACCGGTCCCGTCGTAGACCAGCTCTTCGCCGCGCTCACCGCGCAGGGCGCGCTGGTCTTCGCGCAGCGGGTACGCCTGCTCGTCGCGCACCGGGTCGACGAGGCCGCCGGCCTGGCCCGGGCGGAGGCCGCGGTGGCGGCGGTCGACGAGGACCGGGCCGAACTGCGGCTGTCGGTGAAGGAGAAGGACGACTTCTTCACCACCTTCTTCGTCAGCACCTGGTCGCCGTACGTGACGAAGGTCTGCGCCCGGCTGGGGCTGAGCCCGACAGCCGTGACGATGGTCTCGGTGGCCTTCGCGGCGGCTGCGGCGGCGATGTTCGCCGCCGGTGGCCGGCCGCTGCTTGTCGTCGGCGCGGTACTGCTCTATCTCGGGTTCGTGCTGGACTGCGTGGACGGCCAGTTGGCCCGGTACACCCGCAACTTCAGTGCCTGGGGCGGCTGGCTGGACACGATGGCCGACCGGGCGAAGGAGTACCTGGTCTACGCCGGTCTCGGCTGGGGCGCCACGGCCGCCGGGTTCCGGTACGGCTGGGCCCTCGCGATCGCCGCGCTGACGATGCAGACCGTGCGGCACATGACCGACGCGTGGTACGGCGTGCTGCACGACGAGGCGGCGCGCCGGCCGAAGAGCGTCGGCGCTGGTGGCGGTGGGATCGGCGACCGGCTCAACGCGGCCTCGACGCGGGTGCAGGCGGACACCGGTTCGGTGTCGTACTGGCTCAAGCGCACAGTGGTCTTCCCGATCGGCGAACGGTGGGCGTTGATCTCGCTGGCCGTGGCGCTCTTCGACCAGCGGATCGCCCTGCTGGCGGTGCTGACCTGGGGCGTGCTGGCGTTCGCGTACACCGGTGCGCTGCGGACGCTGCGGGCGCGCTGGATGTGGGTGCCGGTGCTGGACACGCTCGACGCGACCCTGCATCGCGACGACGGCCCACTGGCCGCCCGGCTGCCGGTGCTGCGTCGACCGGGGCCGCTGGTGCTCGCGACGGCCGCGGCCGTCGGTGCGGCGACGCTGCTGCTGGTGACGCTTGTGGAGGTGCCGGGTAGCGGGAGCACCGCGTCGTGGCTGCGGTGGGTGGCGGTGCCGGTGGTGCTGCTGGTCCTGCTGGTCGCCGCGGCCGGGTCGGGGGCGGCACACAACGGGCCGTTGGACTGGCTGGTGCCGGCCGCGCTGCGGGCCGCCGAGTACCTGTTCGCCGTCGCCGTCGGGGTGATCGGCGGTGCGCCGCCCTGGCTGATCTTCGGGTACGTCTTCGTCCTCACCCTGCACCACTACGACCTGGTCGCCCGGCTGGAGAAGCGGCAGCCCGCACCACCGCTGCACGCCGCCACGCTCGGCTGGGAGGGACGCTCGGCGGTGCTCGCCCTGACGGCGATCGCCGGAATCGTGAGTATTGGTCTGGCTACACTCGGTATCTACCTGTTGGTGCTGTTCGTGGCGAGCGTGGTGCTGGCCTGGGTGGTCCGGCCGGTACGCGCCGCGCAGGCGCCGGCGGCTGCGGGAGGTCGCGCGACACGCTGAGGAGGGGCCGGGACGATGACGCTTGTCAGCTTCGTCGTCCCGGCCTTCCGGGTGCAGGGCTACCTGCGGGAGTGCCTGGACTCGATCCTCGCCCAACCGGTCGCCGACATCGAGGTGATCGGCGTCGACGACTGCTCGCCCGACGGCAGCGGCGACATCCTCGCCGAGTACGCCGACCGGGACGACCGGGTGACCGCCGTCCGGCTGGATCGCAACGTCGGGCTGGGCCCGGCCCGCAACATCGGGCTGGACCGGGCCGTCGGCGAGTACGTCTGGTTCGTCGACGGCGACGACTGGCTGACGGCGGACTGCCTGGTCGAGGTGGCTGCCCGACTGCGCGAGACCCGGCCGGACGTGCTGATCGTGGACCACGTACGCGCGCACTGGGACGACACGGCGACCCGCAGCGCGATGGCCGAGGTCTTCCCCGTCCCGCCAGGTGCTGTCACGTTCCGGCTGGCCGAGCGGCCGGAGACGGTGAAGCTGCTGCACACCGCGTGGAACCGGTTGGTCCGTCGGCAGTTCCTGGCCGACACGGGGCTGCGCTTCGCGCCCGGCTGGTACGAGGACGTCTCCTTCAGCTACCCGACGCTGCTGGCCGCCGACCGGATCGGGGTGCTGGACCTGGTCTGTGTGAACTATCGACAGCGGCGGGCGGGCGCGATCACGAGGACCCGCGGCGAGCGCCACTTCGACGTCTTCGAGCAGTGGCACCGGGTGTTCCGGGAGCTGGACCGGCTCGGTGCCGAGGAACTGCGGCCGGAGATCTTCGAACGGATGATGTGGCACTACCTGGTGGTGCTCGGTAACGGCGACCGGATCGGGCCCGAGCTGCGACCGACCTTCTTCGCCCGGGTCGCCATCGAGCACGCCCGGTTCCGGCCGGCGGAGGGGCATCGGATTCCGGGCGGGGTGGCGGGGCTCAAGCATCGCCTGGTGGCGGCCGGGCGGTGGCGTACGTTCAGCGCGTTGCGGACCGCGAGCCGGGCGGGGGAGACCGTCCGGCGGGTTGCCGGCGGCACCCGCCTACGGGTGCTGCCACCGGCGCGGCTCGGCGTGCGGCGGGCCCGGGACGCGGTGCTGCGTCAGTACCAGCGGACCGAGCGGCGTCGGCCGGTGGAGGAGAACCTGGCTGTCTACGCCGCCTACTGGTATCGCGGCTACACGTGCAATCCCGCCGCGATCTACGAAGCGGCCCGCCGACTGGCACCCCAGGTCCGGGGCGTGTGGATCGTCAGGCGGGACCGGGTGCACACCCTGCCGGAGGGGGTCGAGTACGTGGTGGCGGGTACCGCCGCGTACCACCGGACGCTGGCCCGGGCCCGATGGTTGATCAACAATGTCAACTTCCCGGACTCGGTGCGCAAGCGGCCGGGCACTGTGCATGTGCAGACCCACCATGGCACCCCGGTCAAGGTCATGGGGCTGGATCAGCAGCGGTATCCGCTGGGCGCGGGTGGGATGGACTTCGCCGGGCTGCTGCGCCGGGTGGACCGGTGGGACTTCAGCGTCACCTCGAACAGCTTCTCCACCCAGATGTGGGAACGTGCCTATCCGGCCGGGTACACCACCCTGGAGGTGGGATACCCGCGCAACGACCGGCTGGTGACCTCGACCGCCGAGGATGTGCTGCGGCTGCGCGCGGAGTTCGACGCCGGCCTCGGTGAGCAGGTCGTGCTGTACGCGCCGACCCATCGGGAGCATCTGCCCCGGTACCGGCCGCCGTTCGACCCGGAACGCTTCCTCGACGCGCTCGGTCCCGCCGGTCTGCTGCTGATGCGCAGCCACTACTTCCATGACCGGGACCGGCGGCCACCGCCTGTCGCCCGTGCCCGCGTCCTGGACGTCAGCATCCGTCCCCGGGTCGAGGAGCTGTACCTCGCCGCCGACGTGCTGATCACCGACTATTCGTCGGCGATGTTCGACTACGCCGTGCTGGACCGGCCGATCGTCATCTACGCCCCCGACTGGGACGCCTACCGGCTGACCCGGGGCGTCTACCTGGACATCGTCGCCGAGCCGCCCGGCCCGGTGGCCCGGACCTTCACCGAACTGCTCGACGTGTTCCGCTCGGGTGCGCTGCGGTCACCGGACGCTGAGCAGGCCCGGGCGCGCTTTCGAGAGCGGTTCTGCGCCCTGGAGGACGGGCGGGCCGCCGAGCGGGTGGTACGCCGGGTGTTCCTCGGCGAGAACCCGGTCTGAGTTGGAAGTTCCGCACAATCGCCGCTAATCGATGGAACGTAATAGGTCTGTCACGATTCAAACATGGCACGTTTACCCGATGTGCCTTCCGCATGATCCTGGCCACAGTCATTCGGGGTTCCGTGGACGAGGTGGGGAGGAGACGGTGACCACCGTCGCGCTCAAGGATGTTACGAAGGTCTTCCGGGACGGCACGGTCGCGGTCGACAGCATCAACCTCGACGTGAACGACGGTGAGTTCATGGTGCTGCTCGGGCCGTCCGGCTGCGGCAAGTCGACGGTGCTGCGGATGGTCGCGGGGCTGGAGGACCCGACAAGTGGTGCGGTCATGCTCAACGGTGAACTGGCGAACGACCTGCCGCCCCGGGAGCGCAAGATCGCGATGGTCTTCCAGGACTTCGCGCTCTACCCGCACATGAGCGTCAACGACAACATCGCCTTTCCGCTCAAGCTGGCGGGTGTCGAGCCGACGCCGCGCGGCGAGCGGGTCACCGACGTGGCAAGTGCGCTGGGCATCGGGGACGTGCTGGCCCGGCGGCCCAGTCAGCTCTCCGGCGGTCAGCGGCAGCGGGTCGCGATGGGTCGGGCGATCGTCCGCCGGCCAGGGCTCTTCCTGATGGACGAGCCGCTGTCCAACCTGGACAGCGGTCTGCGCGCGGAGCTGCGGGCGGAGATCTCCGGCCTGACCCGCGAGCTGGGTGTCACCACCATCTACGTGACGCACGACCAGGCCGAGGCGCTGACCATGGCCGACCGGGTCGCCATCATGCGCAAGGGCGTCCTTCAGGACGTGGGCACCCCGACCCAGGTGTACGGCCGTCCGGCGACGCTCTACGTGGCCGCGTTCCTCGGCAGCCCCCGGATGAACCTGCTGGAGGCGTCGGTCTACGTCCACCTCGACCGCTATGTCACGCTCACCCTCGGCGAGCAGGCGCTCTACCTGCCCTGGGACGACATTCGCAGCCGGTCCGTGGCGCACTACCACGGTGAGCGGATCGTGGTCGGCATGCGGGCCGAGGCACTCACCCCGGTCGCTCCGGACACCCCCGGTGACGTGCTCCAGGGCCGGATCCGTTACCTGGAACACCACGGTCACGAGTCGCTCGCCTTCCTGGACATCGGCGCGACAGCCATCATGGTTGACGACATCGGCGGGCCGGTGGACACGGAAGCTCCGCCCGGTCAGCGTGGCCTGCGCCGGTTCGGCCAGGTGATGCAGCGGATCAAGGGGCGGACCACTGGCGAGTCGGCGACGCCCGGGAGCAACGGCAACCGGACAAGCGTGCTGCACGACCCGGGTCGCCACCACCGCCGCCCGGCCGAACTCGCGGTACGGCTCGCGCCGTACCCGGCCGTCACCGCCGGTCATCCGCTCGCCGTCCAGGTGCGCATGGACGCCCTGCACTTCTTCGACGATCGCGGCGACCGCATCGACGTCGGCTGGCGCTGACCCACGGCGCTGACCGGAACTGTGGCAGTGCAGGTGTCCCGGAGGCGGCGTGTCGGCCACCTGCACTGCCACGGATCGCGCCTTGCCTAGCAAGTTACCGGCGGGTAGTGTCCGGGGGGTGACAATCGATTCGCGGCAGGTGGCGGCCGGCATGCTTGAGGCGGTGCCGTTCGCTCGTACGCTCGGTTTCGAATTCGTCGAGGTGGCGCCGGAGGCGGACGGTTCGGTCCGGGCCGTGGTGCGGCTGCCCGACTCGCCGGCTACCCACAATCACGTCGGCGGCCCGCACGCCGGGGCCATGTTCACCCTCGGGGAGACGGCCTCCGGTGCGGTGGTGCTCGCCGCGTTCGGTCACCTGCTCGACCGGGCCACGCCGCTGGCGGTGGGTGCGGAGATCGCGTACCGCAAGCTCGCCATGGGCCCGGTGCGGGCGACGGCGCGGCTCGGCCGCCCGCCCGCCGAGGTGGTCGCGGAGTTGGAGGCCGGCGAGCGACCCGAATTTCCGGTACGCGTGGAAATCGCCACCGAGGCGGGCAAGCCCACCGCGGAGATGACTGTCGTCTGGACCCTGCGCCCGAACTGACCCGCGCCTCCCCCGGCCCGTCGCGGACCGGAAGGTCCGGCCTCGTCGGCCTGCCTCGACATGCGGCGTCCTGGCCTCCTCCGCCCTGGTGAAGCGCCCTGGATGCGGGATGTCGGGCCTTGCCGACCAAAGGATCGCCCGACATGCGGCATCCTGCGCCGGTCCTGCCGTCGAGACCGTCGAGGGTCGTCGATGTTGCCGGGGCGGGCCCAAGCGTGCTGGAATGGCTCATATCGCCGCAGCGCGGGGGCAACCGCGCTGAGCACGGCCAGCACGGGAGCAACGCAGTGCCGGCAGCGCAGCACCTCGGGCAGTTGCCTGCGCGCCGCCTAGCTGGGTCAGCTACACCCACAACGGTCACACCTACCCGGGCACGGTGTTCCGCCGTTCGTGTCACCGGCAGCTGTCTTGGCGCCGACCGAGAAGGTCGACCCCCGACCTGCCGGGAGGCGTCCCAGCGGTCCGCAAAGCACAGAACCGGCGACGAGGTGAGAAGCGATAATGATTTCCCGGGAGAGTTTCGCAGGGTGGTACCGGCACCGTTACGTGTGGGCGGCGGCAATCCTGCTTGTGGTGTCGGCCGGTGCTGTCGTACTCGTCAGCTCGGCCAACTCCAAGACGGAGCCGCCGGACCTGCACGGGCAGATCGTGAACCGGATGCGTACCACGCTGGAGCAGGCCGACCCGGAGCAGCACAACCACGCCGGGCACGAGGTCCAGCAGGTCGCCGACGGTGAGGAGAGCAAACCCGCGGTGATCTGCGGAGTCCACGTCTACGGCTACGAGCCGGCCGACGTCACGGTGCTCGCCGACGTGAAGACGGTCTACGGGTTCCACCTCTGCGGGGTCGCCGAGCAGGGGCGTACCTGGGACTGGGCGGTCAAGCTGGCTGGTCCGGTGATCATGGACATGGCCACCGAACCGGTGGGCATCCAGGTGGTCGAGGCGACCGAGGACACCAGGTTCATCGACCGGCTGCATCAGATGTTCCCGGCCAAGTACGCGGAGCTGGCGGAAAAGGAGGCGCTCGGCGCATCCGAGATGGCCGATCTGCGCCGTCGGTACGACTCCGCGGCCGGCCTCTGACCACGCTGGGCGAGGGCAGATGCGGCGGAACCGCGTTTGCCGGTATGGGTGGGCGGATAGATTGGTACGATGCTCGGTCTGCCTGATCATGTGACCGCTGTTCTGTTCGACCTCGACGGTGTGCTCACGCAGACCGCCCGGGTCCACAACGCCGCCTGGACCGAGACGTTCGACGACTACCTGCGCCGCCGCTCGGCCACGACCGGTGAGCCGTACCGGCCGTTCGACCCGGGGCCGGACTATCACCGCTACGTCGACGGTCGCCCCCGTCTCGACGGGGTGCGGTCCTTCCTCGCCTCCCGGGACATCACGCTGCCGGAGGGGTCACCTGAGGATCCGCCGGGGGCCCAGACCGTGCACGGCCTCGGCAACCAGAAGAACACACTGGTGCTGGAGCGGATCCGCACCGTCGGGGTGGACGTCTACCCGGGCTCGGTGGCGTACCTCAAGGCGGTGGCCGCGGCGGGGCTGCGCCGGGCGGTCGTCACGGCCAGCGCCAACGGTCGGGAAGTGGTCGCCGCCGCCGGCCTGGAGCCGCTGCTGGAGGCCCGGGTGGACGGGCTCACCGCCCGAGCCGAGGGGCTTCGCGGCAAGCCGCACCCGGACACCTTCCTGGCCGGGGCGAAACTGCTCGACGTGGCGCCGGAGAAGGCGGCCGTGATCGAGGACGCGCTGGCCGGTGTCGAGGCCGGTCGGGCCGGCGGATTCGGGTACGTGGTCGGCGTGGACCGGGCCGGCCAGGCCGACGAACTGCGTGCCCACGGCGCCGATGTGGTGGTCGACGATCTCGCCGACCTGCTCGACGCCGGGCGGCCCGAGTGATCCGGGAGCGGGCGTACCCGGTCGAACCGTGGCACGTCCGGGAGACCCGGCTGGACATGGACGTGCTCGCCCAGTCCGAGTCGGTGTTCGCACTGTCCAACGGGCACGTCGGTCTGCGCGGCAACCTGGACGAGGGCGAGCCGCACGGGCTGCCCGGCACCTACCTCAACTCGTTCTACGAGCTGCGGCCCCTGCCGTACGCGGAGGCCGGGTTCGGCTTCCCCGAGTCCGGCCAGACCATCGTCAACGTCACGAACGGCAAGCTGATCCGGCTGATGGTCGATGACGAGCCGCTCGACGTGCGTTATGGCGAGGTGCTCGCCCACGAGCGGATCCTCGACATGCGCGCCGGCACGCTGCACCGGTCGCTGCACTGGCGCTCACCGGCCGGCCGCGAGGTCCGGGTGAACAGCACCAGGCTGGTCTCCTTCCGGCAGCGTTCGGTGGCCGCGATCCGCTACGAGGTGGAGGTGGCCGACGGCAAGCCGCTGCGCCTGATCATCCAGTCCGAACTTGTGGCGAACGAGACGTTGCCGCCGCAGAGCCGCGACCCGCGTGTCGCCGCGGTCCTGGAGTCACCGTTGCAGGCGGAGGAGGAGCTGACCACGCCGGCCGGCGGGCTGCTGATCCATCAGACGAAGGTCTCCGGGCTGCGGGTCGCCGCCGCCATGGACCACGAGGTGAGTTCGCCGGCCCGGACGTCCGTCGGCTCCGAGGGGTACGAGGACTGGGTGCGTACCACAGTGGCCTGCGTGCTGGAGCCGGGGCAGCAGCTCCAGGTGGTCAAGTACCTGACCTACGGGTGGTCCAGCCGGCGTTCGCTGCCGGCGCTGCGCGACCAGGTGGGTGCCGCGTTGGCAGCGGCGAAGCTGGACGGCTGGGACGGCCTGGTCCGCGAGCAGCGGGAGTACCTGGACGAGTTCTGGGACGCCGCCGACGTCGTGGTCGACGGCGACCCGGAGGTGCAGCAGGCGGTCCGGTTCGGCCTGTTCCACGTGCTCCAGGCGGGCGCACGGGCGGAACGGCGGCCCATCTCGGCCAAGGGCCTCACCGGCCCCGGGTACGACGGGCACGCCTTCTGGGACACCGAGATGTTCGTCCTTCCGGTGCTGACGTACACCCACCCCGCCGCAGTACGGGATGCGTTGTACTGGCGCTTCTCCACCCTTGAGCAGGCCCGGGAGCGGGCCCGGACGCTCAACCTGGCCGGTGCCGCCTTCCCGTGGCGAACCATCGAAGGGCCGGAGTCGTCGGGGTACTGGCCGGCCGGCACCGCCGCGTTCCACATCGCGGCCGGCATCGCCGACGCGCTGCGCCGCTACGTGCTTGTCACCGGCGACCGGGATCTGGAGCGGGAGATCGGGCTGGAGCTGCTGGTCGAGACGGCACGGCTGTGGCGCTCGCTGGGGCACCACGACCGCAACGGTGACTACCACATCGACGGGGTCACCGGCCCCGACGAGTACACGGCCGTCAAGAACGACAACATCTACACGAACCTGATGGCCCAGCGGAACCTGCGGACCGCCGCCGAGGTGGCGATGCGGTACCGCGACGAGGCGTTCCACCTGCGGGTCACCGACGAGGAGGCCGCCGCGTGGCGGGACGCCGCGGCGGCCATGCACATCCCGTACGACGAGGAACTCCGGGTGCATCAGCAGGTGGAGGGCTTCACCCGGTTGCAGGAGTGGGACTTCGAGCAGACCCCACCGGACAAGTACCCGTTGCTGCTGCACTATCCGTACTTCGACCTGTACCGCAAGCAGGTGATCAAGCAGGCCGACCTGGAGCTGGCCATGCACTGGCGGGGCGACGCCTTCACCACCGAGGAAAAGCTGCGCAACTTCCTCTACTACGAGCGGCGTACGGTCCGCGACTCATCCCTGTCGGCGTGCACCCAGGCGGTGCTGGCGGCGGAGGTCGGCTACTCCGATCTGGCGCACAGCTACCTGCGCGAGGCCGCGCTGATGGACCTGCACGACCTGAACGAGAACACCCGCGACGGGGTGCACATGGCCTCGCTCGCGGGCGCCTGGATCGCGTTGGTGGCCGGGTTCGGCGGCCTGCGGGACCACGACGGGACGCTGTCCTTCGCGCCGTGCCTGTCCAGCCGGCTCAACGCCCTGTCGTTCTCGCTCCAGTGGTGCGGCATGCGGCTACGGGTCGACGTACGCGGCCACGACACGACGTACGCCCTGCACCACGCCGCCCCGGACGCCGTCATCGAACTGCGGCACCACGGTAAGCCGGTACGCGTCACCTGCGACGAGCCGGTGACAGAGCCCAATCCGCCGCCGCGTACCGACCTGCCGATGCCGGAGCAGGCGCCCGGCCGAGCGCCGCTGCTCCGGCTACCGGAGAACCCGGCCTGATCCGGCTGCGCCGTCGTCAGATCGGCTCACCCTGAGAGGGGTGGCCGGTGGCGTCGTGGGGCGTCCTCGCCCGGGGATCGTCGGCCGAACGTGCCTGGGCCGCGTCGTCCGCCCAGTCCCGTCCGCGATTGTCGTCCTGTTCCCGCCGCTCTCGTTCGGCGGCGGACTGCACGGGCTCACGCTTGTGATGCGCCATGACGGTCCTCGCGATCTGTCGGGGGCGCCGGTGACGCCGGTCCGTCTGCGGTCGCCCGTCGGCTACCCGGCGCCCCCCGGCGCAAACCCTCAGCGCGACCGGGGCGTGTTGTCGCCCGGGCCGGGTATCCGGGCGGGCGAGACAGCAACTGGGGGACGAGATGGACGTACGCGGCGAAGCGGCGACGATCCCGGCGGGCGAGGCCCTGCTCCCGGCCGATCTGCTGGTGCCGGCGGAGCCGGTCGGTGCTGTGCTGTTCGCCCACGGCAGCGGCAGTTCCCGGCACAGCCCGCGCAACGTGGCAGTGGCTCGCCAACTCAATCGTGGTGGGCTCGGCACCGTCCTGGTGGATCTGCTCACCCCGGCCGAGGACCGGGTGGACGCGGTCACCGCCGAGCTGCGTTTCGACATCGGGCTGCTGGCCGACCGCCTCGCCGGGGTCGTGGACTGGCTGGCCACCGAGCGACCGTTCGGAGCGGTCCCGGTTGGCCTCTTCGGCGCCAGCACGGGAGCCGCCGCCGCCCTGGTCGCCGCGGCGCGTCGGCCGGATCTGGTGCGAGCGGTGGTCTCCCGGGGCGGCCGACCCGACCTGGCCGGTTCCGCGCTCGGCCAGGTGCGCGCCGCCACGCTGCTGCTGGTGGGAGGTCTCGACGAACAGGTGATCGCCCTCAACCAGCAGGCGCTCGGCCAGCTGACGTCCCGGGCCAACCTGCGGGTGATTCCCGGCGCGACGCATCTCTTCGAGGAGCCGGGCACCCTGGACCAGGTCGCCGAGGCTGCGGCCGACTGGTTCCACGACCACCTGCACCCGCACACCACCGCCGCATAGGACCACGCACCCACCCGTCCCGGCCTCCGCCCCCGGCTCCCGGCCGACGTGGGGGCCGCGTCTCGGGCCGGGGTGGGCCGTTTCTCGGGCCGGGGTGGCTGCGCCTCGGGTGGGCGTGGGCTGCGTCTCGGGCCGGGGTGGGCCGCGAGTTGCGGCATGTCGGGCTATCCCGTCGGCCTGATGGGCCGGGTTGCCGCGACCGGTGGTGGCGGGTTGAGTGGCTGGCGGCGCCGTCAGGCGGGTTCGGGGTCCGGCCCGGGTGGTGGCGGCGACGGGCGGGCGGGTGGCGCGCTCGAGGCCGGTGGCGCGGTCGGGGCCGGTGGTGCGGGTGGACCGGACGGCGAGTCGGCAGTCGCTGCGGTGTTCTGTCGATGCCGCTGCACGGTGTCGATCACGCGCCAGACGACAGCGGTGATCGGGACCGCCACGAAGGCCCCTGCGATGCCGGCGATGAGGGTGCCGGCGGTCACGGCGACCAGGATCACCACCGGATGCAGCCGGACCTGGCGCTTCATCACCAGTGGCTCCAGCAGGTTGCCCTCGATCTGTTGGACGGCGATCACGGCGGCCAGGGTGAGCAGGGCGGTGGTGGGACCGCTGGCGGCGAGTGCGACAAGTACCGCGACCGCGCCGGCCACTGTGGCACCGACGATCGGCACGAACGCACCGATGAACGTGATCAACGCGAGTGGCAGTGCCAACGGGACGCCGAGCAGCACCAGCGCGAGGCCGATGCCGACAGCGTCGATGCCGGCGATCAGCATGGTGCCTCGGGTGTACGAGCCGAGGGTCCGCCAGCCGACCCGGCCCGCCTTGGCGGTGATCTCCCGGTTGCGCCCGGCGGCCCGGCGCAGCGTCCAGTGCCACATCTCCCGGCCGTCCTTGAGCAGGAAGAACAGCAGCACGAGGGCGAGCAGGGCGGAGCCGACCACCTCGGTCACCGTGCGGGCGCTGGCGACCGGATCCACCTCCTGCTGGCTGACCGTCTGACTCACCTGGGCGAGCAGCCCGTCGAGCTGTTCGTCGGTGACCGGCAGGGTGGAGGTGACGAAGTCCCGGGTACGTTCCAGCCCCTGACCCAGTTCGTCACCCAGCTCGCTGAACTGGTCGGCGGTCAGACTCCAGGCCAGCACGCCGACGCCACCCAGGATGCCGAGCAGGAGCAGGACCGTGAGCAGGGCGGCGAGCGCGGCGGGCAGCCGTAGCCGGCGCAGCGCCAGCTGTACCGGGTCGAGCAGTGCGGCGAGGAAGAGGGTGGCGGCCACGGCGATGGCCAGTGGGGTGACCAGCAGGGTTATCCGGGCCAGCAGCCAGAGCCCGGCGGCGATCACCACCAGGCAGGCGCTCCACACCACGGCGGAACGGATCAGCCACGGCAGGGCCGCCCATGTCTGGCGCGGGCCGGCGTTCCGATCTGCCGGCTCGTCGGGGGTCTGCCCGCCATTCTCTGCGACCATGCCGGCCCTCCTCGATGTCCGGCGAGGTCGGTACCCGATCGACGTCCTCCCGACACCGATTCCACGCCAGGGCCTGGTCGAAGTCCCGACCGACGGTGGTCTGCGCGCCGCCTCGGCCCGACGAGGACTTCGACACCGACCCTAGTTGCCGGAGGTCGAGGCGGGGGGCGTTCGGCTGGCGAGACCGGGCTCAGTACGCGGCGACAGGTGCCCGCCCGACGACCACCGCCGGAATCTCCCGGGTCTGCTCGGCGGTACCCGGCGTGGTCAGTGGCAGGACGGACTCGCGCTCCCCGGCCGCCGGCAACAGCGCGCTCACCGCTTCCTCCCGCAGGCTGCGGGCTGCGGCTGCGGCGAGTTCCGCGGCCCGCCAGGTGGTCTGCTCCCGCTCCCGAGCCGTCCGCTGCCGGGCCAGCAGGTGGTCGCGTACCGCTCGGCGAAGCATCAACTCCTGCTCGACCGGGTGCAACCTTGGGTCCCAGCCACGATGCGCGAAAACGTCGCTGAGCTGCTCCACTGACAGCTCCCGACGCCAGTACGCGTCCAGGGCGGCCCGGTGCAGCCAGCGCTCCCGGTCGGCGTACTCGGCGGGGGTGCGGCTTGTCTGCGGCAGTGGCATGCCGGCGGCGGAGGAGAGCCGACGCACGTCCGCCTCGGCCGCCTCGTACGCCCGCCATGCCTGTTCGGCCTCGTCCTGCGCGGCAAGCCACTCGTCGCGGCGGTGCCGGGCCGTCGCGTCGGCCCGGTCCGCGGCGACCGTCACCTCTTCGGCCCAGCGTTCCTGGTCACGTCGATGCTCGGAGTGTTCGGACCGGCTCGGTAGCGCGGCCTCGCGGATGCGGGTGCCGGCGTCGGAGCGGAAGAACCGGGGCCGCAGCAGCAGACCGGCGACGGCGAGCGTCACCACGCCGAGCAGCCCCAGCCAGATGGCGGCGGCGCGGGGCGCCTCGAGCAGGACGGAGGAGAGGGCGGTACGCATCATCAACACCTCGCGGTCGGATGAGTCGTCGACTGTGGCGGACGCGGGGAGACGGCTGGCCGGGTGGCGGGCGGCGTTCGCGCCGCCGGGCCGAGATCGCCGGGGTGGTCTCGGTGGTCACCTGCTCGGGGCGCCGACGCGTGTGGTCGGGTTGGCCACCGGGCTGCGCTGGCACGCCGGCCGGCGTGCTGCGGCGTCACCGGGCTCGATCGGCCGGTCGGGCTGCCGTCGGTCAGCCGGCGGGTGGGCCGCGCCGGGTCGGCTCGCCCGGGCGGGTGGCGGGGACCGGGGCGGCGACGCGATCGACACCTGCGGCGTCGGTCGACGCGGCCTCGGCACGTGCCGGCCGGCTCGGCGCGGTGCTCGCCGACTCGCGCTGACCCGGGCCGGCGTCGACCGCCTGGCCGGGCTCGACGACCGGCCGGACCGCCACCAGCGTGCTGGCGGGAGCGTCGACGGCGACAGTCGCGGACACCGGCGAGCCGGTGGCGGACCCGGCCGGCGGATCGACCGCCACGGCCCCGCCGAGGCCGACGGCGAGCACGAGCGAGGCCAGTGCGAACCGGGTCAGCTCACGCAGTGCGCGCAGCGTTGCCGGCCACAGTGGACGGGCGAAGGCTGGCGACGGCACGGCTCCAACCTATCCCGCCGCCGGCGTGATCGCACCGCGGCGATCGTCCGGGGTGGGTGAAGCGCGCCACGTGATCCGATCGGGACGACTGCCGGCTCACGTGTCGGCGGTGCCGGTCACCTGCTCCTTGGTGAAGAGAGCCAGCAGGTCGCCGACCTGGTGGTCGGCCTCCGCCGGGTGGCGGAACCGCCCGGCCGGGTTGAGGGTGTACTCGTTGCGCCGGCCCACCCGGGTGCGGTGCAGGTAGCCGCCGGCTTCGAGGTCGGCGACGATCGCCTGGGCGGCGCGTTCAGTGACGCCGACCTCGGTCGCGACGTCGCGCAGCCGGGCTGTCGGGTTACGGGCGATGGCGAGTAGGACATGCGCGTGGTTGGTGAGGAAGGTCCAGTTCCGCGCGTTTTCCCGTCCGTCAGTGCTCGCCATGTCCGCCATCGTATGACCTGCCGTTCGGGTGCCCGGGTGGCGCTGTCGCCGGGGGTGCGGGATCGATCTGACGCAAGCGTCGGCTGATGCATGAAATGCATATCACGTATAGCTTGACGTGCGTTATGTCGCGTGTGACGGTGTTGGCAGCCCGTGACCAGCGCCGGCCGGGATGACCAGGCATTCCTCAGGGAGAAGAGGTACAGCCGGATGAGTCGACCCGCAACTCCCGGTCCGCAGCCGGGACCCGAACGCGAACTGCTCACCGCAGACCTTCCCGGCGCCCCGCAACGGGCTCTCGCCGAACTGCTCGCCGGCAACCGACGGTTCGTCACCGACACGCTGCGGCATCCCAACCAGAATGCCGGGCGGCGGGCCGCCGTCGCGGCCGAACAGCATCCCTTCGCGGTGATCGTCGGCTGCTCCGACTCCCGGCTCGCCGCCGAGATCATCTTCGATCGCGGGCTCGGTGACCTCTTCGTGGTCCGCACCGCCGGGCACACCGTCGGCCCCGAGGTGCTGGGCAGCGTGGAGTACGCCGTGGCCGTGCTGCGTACGCCGCTCGTGATGGTGCTCGGGCACGACTCGTGCGGTGCCGTACAGGCGGCCCGCGACGCACTCGCCACCGCCACCACGCCCCCGGGCCACCTGGGTGCTGTGGTCGACGCCGTGGTGCCCAGCCTGCGTCGGGCTGAGGAGGCCGGAGTGCAGGATCTGGACGGGATCGTGGACATCCACATCGCGCGGACCGTCGAGGCGATGCTGGAATCCTCCACGGCCCTCGCGGCTGAGGTGGCCGCCGGACGGTGCGCGGTGGTCGGCATGTCGTACCGGCTGGCCGCCGGTGAGGTGCGGGCGGTGGCCGCGGAACCCGCCGAACTGGTCGGCGCGATGGTGGCGGCGCCCTGATCCGCGACCTCGCCGGCTGACCCGCCCAGCCATCGGCGACCAGCAGTCTGCACCGGCCGTCGAAGGTGGCCCGCTCCGAACGACGAGGGCCGTCCCGCCACGGCTGGCGGGACGGCCCTCGGTGCGTCGTGTCGGGCGATCAGAGCAGTGACACGTGGACGTGGTCCGTGTGGTTGGACGGGCCGCTGTAGGAACTCCAGCGTTCCGTCGCCGCGAACCAGATCTGCCGATTCCAGATCACGTAGTAGACGCCCAGTCGGTCGGCGTTGCGGACCAGGAAGGCCGCCAGATTGTTGCCGTAGATCCGGGTGTCGTTGTTGTGCCACGGGCTGAAGCCGCTGTTCTGCAACGACCAGTCACAGGCCCGGCCCTTGGGGTGCTCGAACTTGTCGCCCGGGCGGAAGCAGCCGACGAACCTGTTGAAGCCGGCCCGCTTGACCTCCTTGTACATGTGCAGCGTCCGGGGCGTGATACAGCCCGACGTGGTGGGGTCGTTCTGGCTGCACGACTCGGGCTTCCAGCCGCCGTCCGAGGCCCGGTTCGGCGCGATCCGCGCCACCGGCGAGGTGGCGTCCACCAGCCCGCCGGTCAGGCCGGTACCGCCGACCAGCCGGAGCGACTTCTCCGCCTCGCTCTTCTTGCGCGCCATGTCGTTCGTCAGCTTCTTCTGCTCGCGCACCTCGGCGTCGAGCGCGAGTTTGGCCTGCTCGGCGCGAAGCTTGATCGCGTTGACCTCGCCCAGCTTCTTGTCGTTCACCAGGTTTAGCTCGTCCAGTGCCGAGGCCCGGTCGATGAACGAGTCAGGCGCGTTGCTCTGCAACAGCATGGCGATCGCGCCGACCCGGCCGGTCCGGTACGACTGGGTGGCGATCTGCGCGACCTGCGGGGAGAGCGCGTCCAGGTCGGCCTGCGCCGAGCGGACCTCGACCGCCAGTTTCAGCTGCCGCTTCTTGGACTTCTCCAGCTTCGCCTTGGCCTTGGAGTAGTCCCGGTTGGTCGCCTCGATCAGATCGTTGAGCATCGGCGGGTCGTCGTCGTGCTCCGCCGGCTTGGGGTCGTTCGGCGCGGCCGTCGCCGGCATCGGACCGGCGAACACGGCGAACGCGGCGAACACGGCCACCACGGGTGTCAACCAGCGGCGTAGGGCTGCCGTCACTGTTTTCCCTTCCATCGACCGCCGACCGGGTTAGCTGACGGGTTCGGGACGGAAGTGGCCCCTACCGCTTTCGCGGATTCACCCCACGTACCTGGGTCCCCGGCTCGCCTGACGGCGATTGGGCGGTGGCACCGCTGGCGCCGCTGCGCGCCTCCGGCGGTGACCGGCAGTGAGGTTACCCGACAGTCCATCTGTGCTTCTACGCCCCGAACCCGACGAGATGCGTCATTTCGTAATCGCTTTGAGTGACCAGCGACACGGTTTCGAGCCGCATCGGCAGGGGCGGTCACACTGAGGAGTGTCACCATGTGGTGTCCGTGCTCCTGTCCGGGTCGGGCCACCCCGAAGGGGTGGCGGGGGACGGTTTTCGAGTGGGTGGTGTGCTGAGGGCGCGGAGCGCCTCGGCCCGGTCCGTCGCCGGCCGGGGAACTACGGGGGCGGGCTCACCGGTGGGGGTGTCGGTGTCGCCGCGCCCGGCGGTGCTGACCAGCGCGGCGAGCGCGGTGGTCAGCGGCACCGCGGCGATCAGCCCGAGCGTGGCGACCACGCTTCGGACGATCTCCGTGGTGAGGAACTCGCTGGTCAGAATCTGGCCCAGCGCGCGGGAGTCCGCGGTCAGCAGGAGCAGCAGCGGCAGCGAGGCACCGGCGTACGCCAGCACGATGGTGTTGACCACCGAGGCGATGTGGGCCCGCCCGACCCGGGTGGCCGAGCGGTACAGCTCCCGACGGGAGAAGCTCGGGTTGGCATGGCGCAGCTCGTTGACCGCGGCGGCCTGGGTGACCGTGACGTCGTCGAGGACCCCCAGCGAGCCGATGATGATGCCGGCCAGCAGCAGGCCGTGCAGGTCGACGTCGGCGCGGAACATGGACAGGGTGGTGGCGTCCTCGCTGCCGAATCCGGTCAGGTGGGTGGCGCCGGTCGCGGCCAGCCCGAGCAGCCCGGTCAGCACCAGACTGGCAAGTGTGCCGAGCACGGCCACCGAGGTCTGTGCGGATATGCCGTGGGTCAGGTACAGCACCACAAACATGATCAACGAGGCACCGACGATGGCGACCACGAGCGGCGGCCGGCCGGCGCTGATGCCGGGCAGCACGAAGGTCAGCAGGATGGCGAAGCTGGCGGCCAGGCCGCCCAGCGCCGCCAGGCCCCGCAACCGCCCGAAGGCGACGATGGCGGCGGCGAAGAGCACGGCCAGCCAGACCAGCGGCTTGCCGCGCTGGTGCTCGGCGATGTTGTAGGTGCTGACCGAGGGGTCCTCCGGGTCGGTGAGCGAGACCAGGATGACGTCGTCGTCGACATCCACGCGGGGTGCCCCCGGCCCGGTCGGGATGGGCGTCTGCACCTCCTGCCCTTCGTCCGGACCGGTCTCCACCCGTACGGTGACCGTGCCGCAGGGGCCTTCAGCGGCCGTCGGGGTGTCCTCGGGGACCACCGGGTTGGGTGGGCAGGGCTCGCTGACCACCCGGGTGACCGTGCCGTGGTAGCGGGGGGCGTCGTCGGCGGCTTCGGGGCGCGGGGCGTCCCGGGGCCAGAGCACGATGGCGGCGACCAGGGTGGCCAGGAACAGGGGGACCACCGTCACGACGAGTATCCGCCGCACCCCGGGCGGAGTGGGCGGAGCGGAACGGGTGTGGTCGGCGCCCATTCAGTGTCTCCCAACGATTTCAGGGCTGAGTACGTGTCGATGGGCGAGACGGTTCAGTGTCGCCGGACGACCGGGTCGGAGGGCAGCCCGAATGGCCTGAACGTGGCGGGGCGGCTGCGTACCGTGAGGTGTGGATCGGCTCGCGACGGCCCCGTCGGTGTGCGCCCGGCAACGACCTCGGGCCGCGAGGCACGGATTTCGGCTGGCCATCGTGTGCGAATGGTAACCAGCCGGACCTGCCGACGCCTGTCGTGAGGGTGCGTCGGCGGGTCGGGTCAGCCGCGCTTCATGAGGCGGCCGACGGCCGCCATCATCTCGGTCGCCATCTCGTCGGCGCGTCCCTCGGCGGCGCCTTCGTGCATGCAGTGCCGGGCGTGCCCGTCGAGCAGGCCGAGGGCGACCTTGTCCAGTGCGGCCTGGATGGCGGAGATCTGGGTCAGCACGTCGATGCAGTAGCGGTCGTCGTCGACCATCTTCTCGATGCCGCGCACCTGGCCCTCCACCCGGCGCAGCCGGGCGAGGAGTTGGTCCTTGCTGGCGGTGTAGCCACGGATCGGCGCGGGTGTGCTCATGCCGGCAAGAATAACGTACCCCTGGGGGGTATGGTACCGTCGATGCGCCGATACCCCCTGTGGGTATCTGGAGGGCGGGCGCTCGGCTCGCCCCTGGGAGTGGGAGGAGCGTTCCATGGTCAGCACGTATCAGGTGCAGGGCATGACCTGCGGGCACTGCGTCAACGCGGTGAGCACCGAGATCGGCGCGATCGAGGGCGTCACGGACGTCCAGGTGGACCTGGCCGCCGGTCGGGTCACTGTGACGAGCGAGAAACCGTTGTCCGAGGACGCGGTGCGCGCCGCCGTGGACGAGGCCGGATACGAGCTGGCCGGCGCCTGAGCCGGTCGGCAGGCGGGACCGGGAGGTCAACCATGAACACGGCGACGAAGCTGAGCGGCTTCGCACTGGGCCTGGCGGCGGTATTCGGCGCGGCCTACGGGGTGGGGCAGCTGACCGGTCCGGTGACAGTGGTCGCCACCGAGCACGACAGCGACGGCGTCGGGCATGGCGGTGACGTCCGCGACGAGGAAGCCGGCCACGGAGAGGGGACGGCGGCCGGGCACCTGCCCGGCGGCCTGCTCGTCTCCGACAGGGGATACACCCTGGTGCCGGTCGGAGCGCCGGCGGGTGAGTTCGCGTTCCGGATCACCGGGCCCGACGGCCGTCCGGTGACCGGCTACGACGTCACCCACGACGAGCGGATGCACCTCATCGTCGCCCGCCGCGACCTCTCCGGCTTTCGGCACGTCCATCCGGAGCTGGCCGGCGACGGCACCTGGCGGATCGCCTCGCCGCTGGACTCCCCCGGGGTGTGGCGGGCCTTCGCCGACTTCACCCCGACCGGCGGCGAGCCCCTGACGCTCGGTGTCGACGTGACGGTCCCTGGCGCGCTGACCGAGCGACAGCTGCCCGCCCCGGCGAGCAGCGCCACCGTCGACGGTTACACGGTCACCCTCTCCGGATCCCCGCAGCCCGGGCGCACCGCGACGCTGACACTCACCGTCGACCGTGACGGTGTGCCGGTCACCGATCTGGAGCCGTATCTTGGGGCGTACGGTCACCTGGTGGCGCTGCGCCGCGGTGACCTGGCCTACCTGCACGTGCACCCCGAGGGCACCCCGGGAGACGGGCGGACCGCCCCCGGTCCGCAGGTGAGCTTCGCGACCGAGTTCCCCTCGGCCGGTGCGTACCGGCTCTACCTCGACTTCCGCCACCGGGGCGTGGTGCGCACCGCCGAGTTCACTGTGCATGTAGGTGACCCGGGCAGCACCACCGGGCCGACCGACGAGCACGCCAGCGCCGAGCCCGAGGACGGGCACGGCACCCCCGGGCACGAGCACGACTGACGGGACCAGCCATGAGCACGAGTCGACCCCTGACCGCCGCACCGCACCTGATCGAGCTGGCCATCGGCGGGATGACCTGCGCGTCCTGCGCCGCCCGGATCGAGAAGAAGCTCAACCGGATGGACGGCGTGCAGGCCACCGTCAACTACGCGACCGAGAAGGCGACAGTCTCGTACGCCGACCCGATCACTCCGGACGACCTCGTCGCCACTGTCGAGAAGACCGGCTACCAGGCCAGCCTGCCGCCGCCGCCCACCTCGACCGGGCCGGCAGCCGCCGAACCGGCGGACCCGCTGCACGCCCTGCGTACCCGGCTGTGGGTGTCGGTGGCGCTGAGCGTGCCGGTGATCGTGCTGGCCATGGTGCCGGCCTGGCAGTTCACCTACTGGCAGTGGCTGTCGTTGACCCTTGCCGCCCCGGTGGTGGTCTACGGCGGGCTGCCCTTCCACCGGGCCGCGCTCGTCAACCTGCGTCACGGTGCCGCGACCATGGACACCCTGGTGTCGCTTGGCACGCTGGCGGCCCTGGGCTGGTCGGTGTGGGCGCTGTTCCTCGGCACCGCCGGCACCCCCGGCATGACCCACCCGTTCAGCTTCGACATCGGCCGCACCGACGGCGCCGGCAACATCTATCTGGAGGCCGCCGCCGGGGTGACCACCTTCATCCTCGCCGGCCGGTACTTCGAGGCCCGGGCGAAGCGGACCGCCGGTGCGGCCCTGCGGGCCCTGCTGGAGCTGGGCGCCAGGGACGTGTCCGTACTGCGTGACGGGGTGGAGACCCGGATCCCGATCGACCAGCTCGCGGTGGGGGACCGTTTCGTGGTGCGACCCGGCGAGAAGATCGCCACCGACGGGACCGTGGAGGAGGGCTCCTCGGCTGTCGACGCCAGCCTGGTCACCGGCGAGTCGGTACCGGTGGAGGTGGCGGCGGGTGACACCGTGATCGGTGGTTGCGTCAACGCGGGAGGCCGGCTGGTGGTCACCGCGACCCGGGTCGGAGCCGACACCCAACTCGCCCAGATGGCCCGGCTGGTCGAGCAGGCGCAGAGCGGCAAGGCGGCCGCCCAGCGGCTCGCCGACCGCATCTCCGGGGTCTTCGTGCCGATCGTGATCGCCCTGGCCGTCGGCACGCTGGGCTGGTGGCTGGGTAACGGTGCCGGACCGGCCGCGGCGTTCACCGCCGCCGTGGCGGTGCTGATCATCGCCTGCCCGTGTGCCCTCGGCCTGGCCACCCCGACCGCGCTGCTGGTCGGTACCGGCCGTGGCGCGCAACTCGGAATCCTGATCAAGGGGCCCGAGGCGCTGGAGTCCACCAGGCGGGTGGACACCGTGGTGCTCGACAAGACCGGCACGGTGACCACCGGACGGATGAGCCTGCTCGCGGTGACCGCCGCCGAGGGTGAGCGACGCGACGAGGTGCTGCGGCTGGCCGCCGCCCTGGAGACCGGCTCGGAGCATCCGGTCGCCCGGGCGGTGGTGGCCGGGGCCACCGAGGTCGGCGCGCTGCCGCCGGTCACCGGGTTCGCAAACGTGGCCGGGCTGGGCGTCACCGGCGCCGTGGACGGCCGGCAGGTACTGCTCGGTCGGGCCCGGCTGCTGCGCGAGGCGGGTCTGGTCGTACCTGACGACATCGCCCGGGCGGCGACCGACGCGGAGGCGGCGGGGCGCACCGGGGTGCTGGTCGGCTGGGACGGCCGGGCCCGTGGCCTGCTGGCCGTGGCCGACCAGGTGAAGCCGACAAGCGGGGAGGCGGTACGGCGGCTGCGCGCGCTCGGTCTGAAGCCGGTGCTGCTCACCGGCGACAACGCCACAGTGGCCCGTGCGGTGGCCGCCGAGGTGGGTGTCGACGAGGTGATCGCGGAAGTGCTGCCGACCGAGAAGGTCGAGGTGGTCGCCCGGTTGCAGGGGGAGGGCCGGGTGGTGGCGATGGTGGGCGACGGGGTCAACGACGCCGCCGCGCTGGCCCGGGCCGACCTCGGCCTGGCGATGGGCACCGGCACCGATGTGGCGATCGAGGCGTCCGACCTGACTCTCGTCCGGGACGATCTGCTGGCCGCGGTCGACGCGATCCGGCTGGCCCGCAGCACCCTCGGCACCATCAAGGGCAACCTGTTCTGGGCCTTCGCCTACAACGTGGCG
The DNA here is from genome assembly GCF_016863495.1 of Micromonospora andamanensis. Lineage (GTDB taxonomy): Bacteria > Actinomycetota > Actinomycetes > Mycobacteriales > Micromonosporaceae > Micromonospora > Micromonospora andamanensis. Next base: position 49,286 of record NZ_BOOZ01000005.1, on the reverse strand, counting down.
GCCCTGCCGCTGGCGGCGGGCGGGCTGCTCAACCCGATGATCGCTGGCGCGGCGATGGCGTTCTCGTCGGTGTTCGTGGTCGCCAACAGCCTCCGGCTGCGTCGGTTCCGCCCGGTTTCTTGAACTTTTCCGGTTGGCCGCAGCCGGGCTGGGTACCTGACTGTTCGTAGCGACACGAACCCCGGGAGGCTGACATGGGCGTCGAGGACAAGTTCAACAACACCGCCGAGAACACCGGCGGCAAGATCAAGGAAGGCGTGGGTCGCGCCACTGACGACGAGCGCCTGGAGGCCGAGGGTCGCGGCGACCAGATGAGCGCCAACCTCAAGCAGGCCGGCGAGAAGATCAAGGACGCCTTCCGCAAGTAGTCCGGATACGCGGTACGACACCGCCGGGTCGGCTCAGGCCGGCCCGGCGGTCGCGTGTCTGCTCAGCCGCCCGGTGGCCGGCCCGCGGTGAGTCGCAGGGTGAAGCCATCGGCGTCGCGGTGGTGGGTGACGTGGTTGCACGACTGGTGGGTGATCCACAGGCCCAGCCCACCCGGTGCGCCGTTCACCGACGGCAGCAGCCCGGCGTACGGATCCGCCGGGCCGGCGCCGGCGTCACTGACGGTGGCCACGATGCGGTCCGCGCCCGCCCAGAGCCGGAACCGGACCGGGGAACGGCCGTGCCGCAGCCCGTTGGTGACGGTCTCGCTCACGGCGACGACGAAATCGTCGAACTCGTCATCCCTCAGCCCGCCCTGGCCGGCCTGATGCACCGCCGCGCGGGCCTGGGCCGCCGTCGGGTCGAGCAGATCGACGAGGGGCGGGATTATCTGGATCGGGTCGGGGGGCATCTGGCGCACCTGGCGTAGGAATGCCTCCGGGGCGACGTAGTCGGCACTCGGCAGATGCCGCCCGTCGGGTGCGGCGAAGCACGGATGGGTGGCGGCGACGTCCGCCAGCACCCCGGGCGCTGTGGTCCGGGTGTCGTACGCGCACATGCTCCACAACGGCCAGTCGTCGTACGCGCGGTTTATCGCCGACTCGTACCTGGCCCACCAGTCCCAGGTAGGGCCGAGGCCGACCGCCGGCACCTCGCCGATGATCCGGATCTGGGTGGCGCCGTCAGCCACCAGATCGGCGAGGAGCTGGCGGTACATCCGGATCGCGGCGGTGGGCCGGCCGTAGACGTCACCGCCGGACAGGAACTCGACCTTCGTGTCGGCGGGCAACGCGGCGCGGACCAGGTTGCCGGTGCGCTCACCGAGCGCCACGAAGGTGGGCTCGTTCGCCTCGACGCCGCCGACCAGGAACGGAACCACGACGGCGAGCAGTTCCTCGTCCGAGCCGTAACAGAGAGCTTCATGGAAGTAGCCGGTGCGCCCGGCGGCCGGACCAGTCCTCACCGGGCCACCTCCACCCGCAGCGCGGGCAGATCCAGCAGGGCGGCGAGCCGGGCCACCCCGGAGCGGGCGGCCCGCAGCACGACAGTCGCGTGCCGGTCCCGGGCGTACTCGCTCAGGTGGATGAGTGCCCGGTGGTCGAGGAAGCGGAGCCCGTCGGCGTCCAGCACCAACTCGTCGTCGACAGGTTGCAGATCCGCGCGGTCCAGCGCGGTGCGGAACAGCTCGTGGTTGGACGGGTCGAGCTCCCCGGCGAGGGCGGCCTGCCCCTGACGCAGCGGTACGGCGTACAGCCGGAACAGCAGGTGACCGAGGTTGTGCTGCGGGTGCAGGCAGGCCAACTCGGCAACGGCTGCCTCACCCAGCTGCGAGCGGTCGTACGCGCACATGGCCCGGAACGGCTCGGTGCACATCATCTCGTTGACGCGCTGCTCGTAGCGGCCGAACGAGTCGCGTTGCGCGGTCGTGCGGACCAGGTCGGTGGCGTCGGCGGCGACGCGCAGGCCGGTGTACCCGTCGGCGACCGCCTGCCGGGTGGCCACCCGATAGGCCGCCACCTGGCTCGCCGGGTCGATCACCGCCAGGCTCGTGTACGTGCCGTCCAGGGAGCGGACCTGGGCGGCGCCGGTCAGCAGTGCGTCGGCGAAGTCCCGGACACCGAGGAGATGGTCCCGGACCGGCTCGGCGGGGCCGGAGACGACGAACCAGACCTGCTCGCCGGCCGCCAACCCGGCCCGCAGGAACTCCACGGCATGCGTCATGAACCCGGCCGGATCGTCGTACGCCCAGCACAGGTGCCGGTAGCGCGGCGGCTGGCCGGTCAGCACGGCACTCCGCTCGCTCACCTCAGGTGCCCCATCGGTGCAGTCTACGGCGTCCTTCCACGTGAGCCCGATACGTAGGTCCTTCGATTGTTTACCCGCCCGGGAACCAATCGGCGGGTACCGCCGACCAATACGGCGATGACAGCCGTGACCGACGACATCAGCGGGTACGCGCTCGCCGCGGGCCGGGGCGACCAGGCCGCCGCGGCAGCGTTCGTGCGCGGCACCCAGCACGACGTGCGGCGGTTCCTGGCCCACCTGCCCGGGGTGCGGGAGGTCGACGACCTGGTCCAGGAGACGTACCTGCGGGCCTGGCGGGCGTTGCCGTCGTTCGCCGGCCGCTCCACCGCACGGACCTGGCTGCTGGCCATCGCCCGCCGGGTCGCCGTGGACCAGGTACGGGCCGCCACCTGCCGGCCACGGACCGCGAACCTCGGCGACTGGCAGGCCGCCGCGGAGTGCACACCGGCAGGCGTCCGTGCCGGGGTGGACGAGCAGGTGGTGCTCCGTGGGCTGCTCGACGATCTCGTACCCGAGCGTCGGGAGGCCTTCGTGGCCACCCAGTTGCTCGGCCTGTCCTACGCCGAGGCCGCTCAGGTGTGCGACGTGCCGGTCGGCACCATCCGCTCCCGGGTGGCCCGGGCCCGTGAGGATCTGGTCGCGGCGCTCCGGTCGGCGGAACACCAGGTGGACGAGCGGCCGGACGCTGCCGGCTGAGGTGCCTCCCGCCGTCAGGCGACCCGGCGCTTGCCACCGGTCCGCTCGTCGGTGCCGAGGTCGGCCCGGACGAGGCTGTGCCGGGCGTGGACGGCGCCGTGGCGGGCCTGGGCCGAATAGGGCGGCAGCAACCGCAGCGGGGCGGGTTCGTCGACCTCGTCGAGCCGCAACCGCCAGCGGGACCGCTCCGGCTGGTGCCTGTCACTCGGGTCGCCGGGCCGTCGGGAGCTTCGCGCCAGCAGCACGGTGATCAGGTAGCCGACGACCAGGAACCCGTGGCTCACCAGCCGTTCCACAGCTACCTGCGAGGCGACGAGATCGTTCACCGACAGCAGCACCAGGGTCACCACGAAGGCGCCGAGCATCGGCAACAGCCCCGACGGCGAGGTGCGGCGCAACGCGACGAAGAGGAAACCGGCCCCCACCGCGACGTTCCAGGCGGCGGACTCGTGCCACAGGTGCTGGCCGGTGGCGTGGATGTGTGCGGCGACCTCGGCCCGGCCGATCTGCGCGAGCCCGAGCACCAGTTGCACGGCGCCGAGCAGGCCGAGCGCGGCGCGCAGCCCATTGACCAGGGCCGGTCGCCCGGTGATCGTCGGCCACCAGCGACCCGGGACCGCCGAGGCGACGAGCGTGCGCCAGTGCCGGCGCGGCGGCGGGGCCGCGGCGAGGATCGCCTCGGTCAGGTCCGGCAGCGACGTCACCACCTGGGTACGCGCCCGGCGGGTCACCCTCGCCGCCGAGTCGAGCCAGGCCCGGCAACCGGCGCAGGTCTCCAGGTGCACTCCGACCCGGTGCTGCTCGTCCGCCGTGACCTCACCGTCCAGCTGCGCCGACAGAATCTCCCGCCACTGCTCACACCGCATGTACCCATAGTCGCTCCCCGGGCCGGCATGGTTCCCGGCCGGGACCGGCGGAACCTGTCGACGCCGAGGTCAGGAGCCACCCCGGTCGGCCCAGGCGTGCAGTGCCTCCCGGTCGCCCGCGCCGTCGAGGTTCAGCGCCGCCTCGATGAGCGCGAGATGGGTGAACGCCTGCGGGTAGTTGCCGAGTGCGGTGCCGTCGGCGGCGAGCTGCTCGGAGTACAGGCCGAGCGGGCCGGCGTACCCGAGGAGCTGGGCGAAGACCTCGTGGGCCTCGTCCCGCCGGCCGGCCAGCACCAGCGCCGAGACCAGCTCGAAGGAGCAGAGCAGGAACGCGCCCTCGATGCCGGGCAGGCCGTCGTCGGTGTTGTAGCGGTGCAGCAGGGCGGGCCCGATCTCCAGCTCCGCCCGCAACCGGTCGATGGTGGCCAGCATCCGGGGGTCGTCACCGGGCAGGAACCCGACAAGTGGGATACGCAGCACTGAGGCGTCCAACTCGGTCGAGCCGTACTCCATCACGAAGCTGCCCACCTGCGGGTCGAAGCCGCGCTCCAGCACCTCGGCGTGCAGCGCGTCGCGGGCCGTCCGCCACCGCGCCACGCCCGCCGTCTGGTCGCCGAGCAACTCCGCGAGCCGGATGCCCCGGTCCAGGCAGACCCAGGTCATCACCTTCGCGTTGACGTAGTGCCGGCGCGGTCCGCGCACCTCCCAGATGCCGTGGTCGGGCTCGTGCCACCTGTCGGCCATCACGTCGACGTGCCGGCGCAGCAGCGCCCACTGCTCCTCGGTCAGCTCGCCGGTGAGCTGGTGGTACACCAGCGCCGCGTCGAGAATGTGCCCGTACGTGTCGAACTGCACCTGCTCGGCGGCCTCGTTGCCGATCCGCACCGGCTGCGAGCCGGCGTACCCCTCCAGGTGCGGCAGCTCCCGTTCCTCGGCCCCGGTGCCGTGGATGCTCACCAGCGGGGTCAGCAGCTCACCCGAGCAGATGGAGATCAGGAAGTGCAGGTACCGCCGGCCCTCCTCGGCGTGGCCGAGCCGGAAGAGCGCGAGCAGCAGCAGAGCCGCGTCCCGGTGCCAGGCGTAGCGGTAGTCCCAGTTGCGTACGCCGCCGATCTCCTCGGGCAGGCTGGTGGTGGGGGCGGCGATGAGCGCACCCGTCTCGTCGAAGGAGAGCCCGCGCAGTACCAGCGCGCTGTGCCGCACGGCGTCGGCGCCGAAGCCGGTGTAGTCGCTGCGCGCGGACCACGTCTCCCAGGTCCGGCAGGTGCATCGGAGCAGTTCGTCCGGGTCGGCGGGCTCGGCGGGGTCGTCGCCGTAGCCGAGCAGCAGCGCTGTGGTCTGGCCGGCGGACAGCTCCGCGCTGAACCGCAGGGTGCCGTCGGCCACCTCGCCGGGCAGGTCGCAGTCGACGCGCAGCGGAGTGTCGGCAGCCCGCCAGCCTCCGTCAACCGCACGCCAGGTCACCTCCTTGGCGCCGTATCCGACCCGGGGCCGCACCTGGATGTCGAGCCGGACCGTGCCCCGCTCGGCAGTCACCCGCCGCACCAGCAGCTTGTCCGCGCGCAACGGTTGTTCGTCGTCGCCGGGCGCGACGGCGAGGAAGTCGTGGACGAGCGCCGTCCCGTCGGGAGTGTCGTACCGACTCTCCAGCACCAGGGTGTCCGGCAGGTAACGCCTGCTCGGCTCGGCGCAACCCTCCACTGTGAGTGCGAGGGCGCCGCCGGTGCGGCGGTCCAGCAGCCGGGCCAGCACGGCGTCGCCGGCGAAGTGCGGCACGCAGAGCCACTCGACGGCTCCGTCGGCAGCGACGAGCGCGGCGGTGTGCGTGTCGGAGAGGAAGGCGTACGAGTCGATCGGGGGATAGGTCATCGCGGCTCCGCAAGGTCGAAATCGGACAGGCTGGGGATCACCGGCCGGGCAGGCTGCCGAGCAGGACGGCCCGGGTCGACCGCTGGGTGAGGCCCTCGGCAACGCCGCCCAGCAGTCGGTCGCCGATTCCGTGTCCGTGCCGGCCGACCACAAGCAGGTCCACGTCCCGGTCGTCGGCCACCGTCAACAGCGCGTCGACGGGGTGACCGGTGAGGATCGCGGTGGTGGGCCGGGGTAGCCCTTCGGGCAGCCAGCCGGCCCGTTCGTCGACCATGCGACGGGCCCGCTCGTGTTCCCGCCGGGACTCGGCGTCGGACAGGTCGGGACTGGTCACGGTGACCAGGACGAGTTCGCTCGTGCTTCCGGTGAGGGTACGGGCGATGGCCCGCAACGCCCGGTCGGAGTGCGTCGAGCCGTCCACGCCGACCAGCACGCGCAGCCCGGTGCCGACCGGTTCGGACGGCCTGTGGCGTACGTCGACAAGCTGTGGGCGGGCCCGGCCCCGCTCGACGGCGATCGGCACGAACAGCGGCCCTAGCAGCGCGCCCACCAGATACCAGAGCAGGTTGCGGTGCCCGCCACGGGTGACGAAGACGGCCGCCGTGCCCAGGCCGATGGCCAACCACAGCACCGCCACCAGCGCCACGTACCACCACTCAGACACGACGTTTCCCACCTCCGGCGGGCTGCGATGCGGGAAGGTCGGGTTCGGCCATACCCATGACTACCCCGCCAGCGCGGGGGTAAGCGCGCGGTCCGTCCGTCACCAGGAGGCTGTGGGTTGTGCCGTCCGTTCGTGAACTGGTCCGGCAGTCTCACCTTCACCCCGTCCGGCTACGCCGAGCCGGCCGACGAGGACGAGGTACGTGAGCTGGTGCAGCGGGCGCGCGAGTCGGGGACCACCCTGCGGCCGGTCGGCTCGGGACATTCGTCGAGCCCGCTGGTACGCACCGACGGCACCCTGGCGAGCCTGCACCGGATGGCCGGTGTGATCGATATGGCAGGTGACCGGGCCACGGTCCGGGGTGGTAGCCGGCTCAAGGAACTGGGCGAGGGCCTCTACGACGCCGGGTTGGCAATGGAGAACCTCGGCGACGTGGACTACCAGTCCATCGCCGGTGCCATCGCCACCGGTACCCACGGCACCGGCGTCGGTTTCGGCAACCTGTCCACCCAGGTGGCCGAGGTACGCCTGGTCAGCGGCACCGGCGAGGTGGTGGATGTCTCCGCGACCAGCAACAGCGAACTGCTGCCCGCGGCACGGCTCTCCCTCGGCGTGCTGGGTGTGGTCACCCAGCTCACTCTCGAGTTGCAGCCCCGCTACGACCTACGCCGCCGGGCCTGGTGCGCGCCTGTCGAGTGGACCCTCGACCACCTGGCCGAAATGCAGCACACCAACCGCAACATGGACTTCTACTGGTATCCACGCAGCGATCTGACCCAGATCCGCACCATGAACCGTGCAGACGACACCGCCGAGGTGTCGCCGGGCGCCGCCAACCGAATGCCGAGGTCCGACGGGTGGTACGAGCCCAGAGAGCTGGAGGTCGGGCCGACCCACCGGACCATCCCGCAGAACCGGGAACTGCGCTTCGAGGAGATCGAATACATGCTCCCGGCGGAGGCGTTTCCGGCCTGCTTCGCGGAGGTCCGGCGACGGATCCTCGACCGACACCGGCGCACCGTGGGCTGGCGTGTGCTGGTCCGCAGCATCGCCGCCGACGACATCTGGCTGAGCAACGCGTACGGTCGCCCGACCACCACCATCGCCTGCCTGCAGAACGCCTCGTTGCCGTACGAGGAGTACTTCCGGGACATGGAGGCCGTCTTCCGGCAGTACGGCGGACGGCCGCACTGGGGCAAGAAGCACTGGCTGACGGCCGGCGACCTGCGCCCGCTCTTTCCCCGGTGGGACGACTTTCAGGCGGCGCGCCGCCGCCTCGACCCGGACGGGGTGTTCCTCACCCCCGACCTGGCCCGACTGCTGGAGGAGGCGTGATGGCGCAGGTGTGGGCGGTGCCGGGAGGACACGTTCCGTTCGGCGGCAGCGGCGGTGAGCCGGAGTTCACCAGTTTCGACAAGCTGTGCGTGCTGAACACCACCGATTCCGAGGCGGAGGTGACGCTCACCTTCTACTACGAGGACGCCGAACCGGTCGGACCGTACCGGTTCGCCGTCGGGGCCCGGCGGATCCGGCACGTACGGGTCAACGACCTGATCGATCCGGAGGCTGTCCGCCTCGACCGCCCGTACGGCTGCGTGCTCGGCTCGCCGGTGCCGGTGGTGGTGCAGTTCCTGCGGCAGGACACCCGGTTGCCGGGCACGGTGGCCCTCACCGGGACGATGGCCCACCCCGTCGGATAATGCGGGACAACGCCGCAGCTTGAGGCGGCTCACACCGGGTACCCGGGCCCATGCCGAACTCGGTGGCAGGGCTCCGGGGACGAGTCTCGGCCGCCGGCTGGCGCAGCTTCGGCCGGCTACGACAGCATCTGCTGCTGGCCGTCCAAGGTGGCCTGGCGGCGTCGCTGGCCTGGTTGGTCGCCGAACAGGTGCTCGGCAACTCGGACCCCACCTTCGCGCCGATCGCCGCGGTAGGTGTCATCGCCACCGCGATCGGGCGGCGGGCCCGCCGTGCCGCCGAACTGATCGTCGGCGTGATCGTCGGTGTGCTGATCGGCGACCTGCTCGTCGACACGATCGGCACCGGCGCCTGGCAGACGTTCGTGATCGTGTTCGGCGCACTGCTCGTCGCGGTGGCGGTGCGGGGCACCGGTGCCCTGGTGACCCAGGCCGGCGGTGCGGCGACGCTGATCGCCACCCTCACCCCGACCACGCCGGACGTCGTCCTGCCCCGGACGGTCAACGCCCTGGTCGGCGGCGCGACCGGGCTGCTGGTGGTGCTGGTGCTCGCTCCGATGAACCCGACCCGTAGCGTGCGCCGGGTCGCCGGGCCGGCACTGGACACCTTCGCCCGGCAGTTGACCTCGGCCGCAGAGGCGCTGGCCCGCCGGGACGCGCGCCGGGCGACGGAGGTGCTGGCTGAGATGCGGTCCGCCGAGGGGCAACTACGGCAGGTCGGTGATGTGATGACCGCGGCCGAGGAGGTGGTCCGGTATTCGCCCCTGCGGTGGCGGCGACGCCGGGCGCTGGCCGCGTACGGCGCCGGGGCCGAGCACCTGGACCGAGCGTTCCGCAACAGCCGGACGCTGGTCCGCCGGATCGCTACCGCGTTGCGCGACCAGGAACCGGTGCCGGCCAGCCTGGCCACCGCCGTCGAACAGATCGGGCAGAGCGTCCGCCTGATGCATGAGGAGTTCCTGTCGACGCGGGAGCCGGTGCGGACCAGGGAGCGGGTGCTGCGGGCCGTCCACGAGGCAGGCGAGGCGTGCCGGCAGGAGATCGGCTTTTCCGGCACCATCGTGGTGTCCCAGCTGCGGACCATCGCCAACGACATGCTGCGGGCCACCGGTGTGCCGGGCGATGAGGCCCGCCGGTTGGTCCGGCGGGCCGCCGCCGGCCAATGACTCAACCCAGCAGGTCACGCCGCCGGTGGCCGAAGCGCCCGAGAACGGCTGTCGCGACCGCGATCCCGACCATGACCAGCGCCGCCGTCCAGCCGGGTGACTCGGCCGGAACGGCCGCCAGATGGGTGAACGGTGAGATCACGGACACCCATCCGGGTAGGTCGGCGCTGTCGGCGAGCACCTGGAGCAGGAAGCCGCCGACCGCGGGTAGCGCACCGACGACCGCAGTGGCCCGGGGCAGCCAACCGAGCGCGAGCAGCCCCGCGCCGAGGCAGAGCAGCACCACCGGCAGCACGTTCCAGGTGCCGGCCAGGGCAGCGGAGAGCGGCAGCGGAGCGTCCACCAGACAGGTGCCGAGCCAGGTCGCCACGGCCGCCACGGTGACGAGGACGGCCACCCCGGCGAGGGTGGCAAGCGTCTCGGCGATCAGCAGGCGGCTGCGGCTGACCGGCTGGGCGTACAGCGACGTCAACCGGCCGTCCGTCTCGGCGGCCACGAACTCGGCGAGCCGGACCACTGTGAAGAGCCCGACCGGCACGGCGAGCAGGACGAACAGCGACGCGGTGTAGCCGCGTACGCTGCCCAGCTCGGTGAAGCCGGCCTGCGCGGCCAGTTCGGCGAAGCGCGGATTGTCCGACAGGAAGCGGGTCATCGACGTCGCAAGCAAACCGACAAGCAGGAAGTACGCCCCGATGCCGGCGGACCAGCCGGCCAGCGGGCGCAGCATCCGGCGTACCGCGAAGCCCTCGACCGTGCCGAGCAGCCACCGTCGGGGCGGGCGGCCGGCCGGGGCGGCGACCAGCCCGGCCCGCACGTCACGTCGCCGGGCCAGCGCCAGCCCCACCGCACCGGGCACGAGCGCCGCACCGGCGAGCACGACCAGCGGCAGCAGCCGGTCCTCGTGGTACGGGCGGACGAGGGCGAGCAGGCCGTACGGCGACAGCCAACGCAACCAGCCGAGCGCGGCGACGCCGTCGCCGATCATCCGGGCCAGCAGCCCGACGCCGAGTAGGGCCAGGGCCAGCCCGCTCGCCCCGGCACGGGTCGGCATCACCTGTGCGCTCAACAGTGCTGTCGACACGGCGAAGAGCGCGACGAGCGCGAGACCTACGGAGTACCGCAGCGCCCCGGCCGGTGGCGTGCCCGCCGCGACGAGCACGACACCTGTCGTCGCTCCGGCGGTCGCCACTGCGGCAGCCAGGACGGCGAGGTGCCGGCCGAGCACGGCCGGCACCGCCAACCGGCCAGCCAGCAGCAGGTCCCACCGGCCGCTCTCCTCCTCACCCCGGGTGGTCCGGGTGGTGGCGAGCACCCCCCACACCGAGAGCAGGACGGCCAGGACGGTGCCGGTCCGCCAGACGGTGAAACCGCCCGGGGTGTCCAGCGCGAACGGTTCGCCGAAGAGGGTGCGGATCGCGGGGTTCTCGGCGAGGGCGGCCAGCGCGGCAGCGTCGAGCGGGGTGCCGGCCGTGGTCTCGTACCCGACGACCACGATGGCTGTGGTGCCGGCCGCCAACGCGGACATGACGAGCGCGCCCCGGCGCACCTGGCGCAGGGCGAGGCGGGTGACGGCTGCCCTGGCGGTGCCACCGTCGACCGATCCGATGGTGGTCACCTGCCGCTCTCCCCGTAGTAGTCGAGGAAGATCTCCTCCAGGGTCGGCTCGCGCATGGTGAGGGTGGTGACGTCGGCCGCGGCCAGCGCCCGCAGCGCCGGACCGGGCGGCCCGGTGAGGGTGAACCGCAGGGCGGCACCGTCGACCTGAACGCCGTCGATCCCCTCGACGTCGGTCAGCTCCGGCACCGGGCCGGCGAACCGGACCAGTACCTCGGTGCGGTGCAGCCGCCGCAGCTCGGTGATGGTGGCGACGTCGACGAGGCGCCCGGCGCGCAGGATGCCCACCCGGTCGCAGACGGCCTCGACCTCGGCCAGTTGGTGGGAGGAGAGGAACACCGCGCTCCCGGCGTCGCGGGCCTCGACCACGGCTCGGCGGAACTCGCGCTCCATCAGCGGGTCCAGGCCGGCGGTCGGCTCGTCCAGCACGAGCAGCGGCGCACGGGTGGCGAAGGCGGCGACAAGTGCCACCTTCTGCCGGTTGCCTGTCGAGTAGGCCCGCCCCGGCTTGGACAGGTCGAGTGCGAACCGCGCCACCAGCTCGTCACGGTAGGCGACGTCGACGCCCGGCCCGGTGGCACCGAGCAGCTCCAGGATCTCCGCGCCGGTCAACTGCGGCCAGAGTGTGACATCGGCGGGGACGTACGCGACCCGCTGGTGTGCCGTGGCCACGTCGGCGGCGGCGGTACCGAAGATCCATGCCTGGCCGGCGGTCGGGCGGGCCAGGCCGAGCAGCAGTCGGATGGTGGTGGACTTGCCGGCACCGTTGGGGCCCAGGAAACCGAACACCTCACCGGCGGTGACAGTCAGGTCGAGGTCGTCGAGAGCGAGCAGGCGACCGTAGCGTTTGGTCAGGTGGCTGGTGCGGATGGCGGGTTCCACGGTGGCCTCCGGAGGGGTTGGGGACACGACCGCCGACCAGGCTTCCCGGCACACCAAGCTCACCCTAGACCCGGCCGGCAACGACGCAACCGCGGAGCGTCGACGGTCCAGGTCGCCGTGCTCGTGCGGGACGTCCGGCAGCGTCTCGGTGGTGGCGACGGCCTGCCAGGGTGGGCTGGCACCGGCCCGGCGGACCAGGTGCAGGCCGCCGAGATAGCAGGCGACGAGCGCGTACGAGACGGGATGCAGGCCGGCCACTGTGGCACCCGGCGCGAAGCTGCCCAGCAGGGCGAGCGACAGCAACGCGATGAGCAACGCGCCGAAGAGCACGTTCGACAGGGACGCCGCCGCGTGTTCCACGTTTGCCCGCCGGTGGAAGGCGTCGGCCACGGCAACCGCTGTGGTCTGCGCGGCGATGCCGCCGACCGCGTTTCCGTAGCCGAGTTGGGGTTGGGCGCCGGCCGCCGTGACCGCTGTCATCACGATCCCGGAAAGCCGGGTCCGAACCCGGCCGGCGCTGCCCGGTTGACCGGCGCGTCGTCACGCTCGCCGAGCGGCACCGGCCGCGCGGGCCGTGCTGCTCAACCAGCCGACTCGACGAGGACGGCTGGTGCCTGGTCACCGGTGTCGGCCGCCGGCGTCGCTCGCGGCGGGGCGGTGGGGATGTCCGGGTGCGGTCGGACCCTGGCCGGCTGTTCCGGGTCGCCGGTCTCGCCGCGCCAGTGGGCCAGTCGTCCGGCCCGGGCGACCGCCCGCAGCCGACGCTCCGCGCGGTCCCGGACGTGTGGCGTGGTGACCACGAGCAACTGATCACCGTGCCGTAGCCGGGTGTCCGGCTCGGGCACGAAGGCGGTGCCGTCGCGGACCACGAGGGTGATCGCGGCCGGCGGAGGCAGTCGTAGCTCGCGGATGTGCACGCCGTGCATCCGGGAGTCGGGCTCGACGTTGAGGTGCAGCAGGTCCGCGTCGATGGCGTCCAGCGGCGCGGACTCGACCTGGAGGTCCGGGCCGATCCCGGTCGCGCTGATCCGCAGACGCCTGGCCAGCCACGGCAACGTCGGAGCCTGGACCAGAGTGAAGGCGACGACCAGGACGAACACGATGTTGAACAGCTGCTCGCTGCCACCGACCCCGGCCACCACCGGGATGGTGGCCAGCACGATGGGCACGGCGCCACGCAGCCCGGCCCAGGACAGCAGCACCTGTTCGCGGAGCGGAATCCGGAACGGCAGCAGGGTGACGAGCACCGACAACGGCCGGGCGAGTAGCAGCAGCACCAGACCGACGGCGAGCGCAGGCAGGATCGCGGCGGGCAGTTCGCTCGGATTGGCCAGCAGGCCGAGCATCACGAACAGGCCGATCTGGGCGATCCAGCCGAGGCCCTCGGCCACCGACACGGTGGCCCGGCGGTGGGCCAACCGGGCGTTGCCCAGGATCAGCGCGGCGAGGTATGCGGCGAGGAAGCCACTTGCCGCGGCGAGCCCGGCGGCGGCGAAGGCGAAGATGCCGCAGGAGAAGGTGGCGATCGGGTAGAGGCCCGAGGCGGGCAGGGTGAGCCGGCGCAGGAACCACACTCCGGCGGTGCCGATCGCGACGCCTACCGCGCCACCGACGCCGAGTTGGTAGACCATCTGGGCCAGCAGCTCCAGCGGGCTGGTCGCGGTCAGCCCGGTGGCGCTGAAGGCGAGCACCAGGATGACCGTGGGCGCATCGTTCAGCCCCGACTCGGCCTCCACCAGCCCGGCCAACCGCCGGGGCAGCGGCAGCGTGCGCAGCACCGCGAAGACCGCCGCCGCATCGGTGGACGAGACCACAGCACCCAGCAGCAGGGCCAACTGCCACGAGACGTCGAGCAGCAGGTGTGCGCCGAGGGCGGTGACCCCGACGCTTATCAGCACACCGGCCGTGGCGAGCGCGGTCGCCGGTGCCAGCACCGGTCGGATGTCGGAGAACCGGGTGGTCAGGCCACCCTCGACCAGGATCACCGCGAGCGCCGCGGTGCCCAGGGCCTGCGCCATCGCGGCGTCGTCGAAGCGCAGGCCGAGTCCGCTCTCGCCGAGCAACAGCCCGATGCCGAGGTACGCCAACAGCATCGGTACGCCGACCCGGGTGGCCACCCGTGCGGCCGTGATGCTGACCAGCACTGTCGCCGCCGCCGCGATCATCAGCAGGTAGACCTGTTGCAGGGTCATCCCGGAACCCGTCCCAGCCGCCGTCGACCCATGCTTCGCTCCCTCGATGCTCGCGCCTCAGTTGGGTACGACGCCGGCACCCGCCCCCACGGGCCGCACAGCCGTCACCGCCCGACGCTGTCGGCCGGGTGGCGACGCGTGCCGCGGTGTGTCCCCGGCTCACGTTACCGGGCGGCAAGCCGCCGAATGCTCAGCGTGACGGTGATTTGCCGCCGGGGACGATCTGCGCACCGTCCATGAGGCGCCGGTGTCCGACGCGCGACATGGCTCGGTCACGCGTACGACGGAGAAGACGGGAGCCGGCTCATGAGCGGCGGGCCAGCAACGGAAACCGATCGACTCAAGGCATGGGAACGAGTCAGCGCCGCGCCGCTCACCGTGCTGTCCGTGCTGTTCCTGGTGGTGTACGCGGTACCGATCCTGCGTCCCGACCTGAGCCCCGGGTTGCGGGACGTGTGCGTCGCCACGACTGTCGTCGTCTGGTTGCTGTTCTGGGCCGACATCATCGTGCGGCTGCGGCTGGCGACCGACCGCCGGAGATTCCTCCGGGAGCACCTGTTCGACCTCGTGGTGCTCACGCTACCGATGCTGCGCCCACTGCGTGCCGTACGCCTGGTCATGGTGGTGCTGACCATCAACCGCCGCACCGAACTGTGGGCCCGTGGCCGGCTGGCGGTCTACGTCGCCGCCACCACGGCGCTGCTGGTGCTGTTCTCCGCGCTGGCCGTGCTGGACGCCGAACGACTCGCGTCGGACGCCAACATCACCTCCTTCGACGACGCGTTGTGGTGGTCGACGGTCACCATCACCACCGTCGGGTACGGCGACTACTACCCGGTGACGGCCATGGGGAGATTCGTCGCACTTGGCCTGATGATCGGTGGGATCGGCCTGATCGGTTTCGTCACGGGTTCGCTGGCGACCTGGATCGTGGAGCGGGTCTCGGCAGCCGCCGACAGGCCGGTGGCGGCCACCGGCGACGACGTGGCGGCCCTGCGCGCCGAGATCGCCGCCCTGCGGCGGCGTCTCGACCCCGACCCGGCCGACCAGTCCGCCGGCTGATCGTCGACTCCTGGCCCGGGGCGTGATCAGGCGTTCCGGCCTGCTGGATGGAGTTCGTCCCGGAAGATGGTGGACGCGGCGTCCGGCCGGCCACCGGGGGCGGAAACGGCGACCGGGTTGGGCGACGCGGGTCCGGTTCTCTGATCGTCGGCGGGGTGACGGTGACGCTCGAACAGTCGGCTGGGACGTCGCGGTCCGACGAGCACCACGGCATGTCCGCCCACGAGGTGGTGCTGCTGCTGGAGACGGATCCGCAGCGCGGCCTGAGCAGCGCGGAGGCCGCCCGGCGGCTCGGCCGGTACGGCAGGAACGTGCTGCCCGCAGCAGGTGGTGGCGGCCTGCTGCGTCGGATCGTCAGGCAGTTCCACAACCCGCTCATCTACGTGCTGATCGCGGCCGGCGTGGTCACCGCGGTCCTCGGGGAGTACGTCGACTCCACTGTCATCTTCGCGGTGGTGCTGATCAACGCCGCGATCGGGTACGCCCAGGAGTCGCGGGCCGAGGCGGCGCTGGACAGCCTGCGGTCGATGGTGCGTACCGAGGCCCGGGTGATCCGCGACGGTGAGCTGCGGGCGATCTCCTCCGATGACCTGGTCCCCGGTGACCTGGTGGTGCTGGAGGCGGGCGACAAGGTGCCTGTCGACCTGCGGTTGGTCCGGTTGGCCGAGTTGCGGGTCGACGAGTCGGCGCTGACCGGTGAGTCGGTCCCGGTGGACAAGCTGGAGGCGGAGTTGCCGGTGGGCACGCCCGTCGCCGACCGACGCAACATGGTCTGGTCGGGCACGCTCGTCGCGGCCGGCGGCGGTGCCGGTATCGCGGTGGCCACCGGAGCCGAGACGGAACTCGGACAGATCCACCGTCTGGTCGGCGCGGCGGAGGCGCTGGCCACGCCGCTGACCCGCAAGCTGGCCCGGTTCAGCAAGGTGCTGACCGTGATCATCCTGGTGCTGGCGGCGGTGACCTTCGCGGTCGGCCTGCTCCGTGGCCAGGACGCGGTCGAGACGTTCACCGCGGCCGTGGCGCTCGCCGTCGGTGCGATACCCGAGGGGCTGCCGGCGGCGGTCACGATCACCCTGGCCATCGGGGTGACCCGGATGGCCCGACGGCGGGCGGTGGTCCGTCGCCTGCCGGCGATCGAGACGCTTGGCAGCACGACTGTCGTCTGTTCCGACAAGACCGGCACCCTTACCGAGAACCAGATGACGGTGCGGACGGTGTGGACCCCGGACGGCGGGTTCGAGGTGACCGGCTCCGGCTACCGGCCGGACGGGGAGGTCCGCGACGCCGGTCGGGGTGGTGAGGCGCTGCGCTGGGCCCTGCTGGCCGGTGCCGGGTGCAACGACGCACGGGTCCGCGAGCAGGACGGCGAGTGGCTGCTCGCCGGCGACCCGACCGAGGGCGCCATGCAGGTGGTCGCGGCCAAGGTGGGGATCGACCACGGCCGGCTGGCGGCCGACTATCCGCGTCGGGACACCATCCCGTTCGACTCGAAGCGGCAGTACATGGCGACGTTGCACGACGAGCGGGCCACGGGCCGCGAGGTGGTCCTGGCCAAGGGCGGTGTCGAACGAATCGTGTCGATGTGCCGGGGCGAGATGGGTGCCGACGGGGAGATCCGGTCGCTCCGCGCCGACGCCGCTCTGCGGGCGGCTGAGGAACTTGCCGGCCGCGGGCTGCGGGTGCTCGCCACCGCCGTACGCCCGCCGGACGACCCGGAGCACGGGTTCGACGAGGTCGCACTGCCCGGCACCCTGGTCCTCACCGGGCTCCAGGCGATGCTCGACCCACCCCGCAGCGCCGCGGCACCGGCGGTACGGGCGTGCCACACGGCCGGCATCGACGTCAAGATGATCACCGGGGACCATGCGGCGACCGCCGGCGCCATCGCCCGTCAGCTCGGGCTGCTCGACTCGGAACGGCCGGCCCGGGTGGTCACCGGCACCGATCTCGAGGAGTTGCCCGCCGAGGGGTTCGCCGAGGCGGTCGACCGGGCCGCCGTCTTCGCCCGGGTCTCCCCGGAACAGAAACTCCGGCTGGTCGAGACGCTCCAGCAACGCGGCCACGTGGTCGCGGTGACCGGCGACGGGGTCAACGACGCCCCCGCGTTGCGGCAGGCGAACATCGGCATCGCCATGGCCCGCTCCGGCACCGAGGTGGCGAAGGAAGCGGCCGACATGGTCCTCACCGATGACGACTTCGCCACCATCGAGGCCGCGGTGGAGGAGGGGCGCGGGGTCTTCGACAACATCACCAAGTTCATCGTCTGGACGCTGCCGACGAACCTCGGCGAAGGGCTGGTGGTGCTGCTCGCCATCGTGCTGGGTGCCACCCTGCCGCTGCTGCCGACCCAGATCCTCTGGATCAACATGACCACCGCCGTCCTGCTCGGCCTGATGCTGGCCTTCGAGCCGAAGGAGGGCGGCATCATGCGACGGCCGCCTCGGGACCCGGCCCGGCCGCTGCTGACAGGTGCGCTGGTGATTCGGATCGTGCTGGTGGCAATGCTGCTGGTGGCCGGTGCGTGGTGGGTGTTCCAGTGGGAGCAGTCCACCGGTGCCGACGTCGCCCAGGCGCGCACCGCAGCGCTAAACGTCTTCGTCGTGGTCGAGACGTTCTACCTGTTCAGCTGCCGGTCGCTGACTCGTTCGGCCTGGCGGATCGGCTTCTTCACCAACCGCCTGCTGTTGCTCGGCGTCACCGCGCAGGCGCTCTGCCAGCTCGCCATCACGTACCTGCCACCGATGAACGCGATCTTCGGCACCGCGCCGATCGGGCCCGAAGTGTGGTTGCGCATCCTGGCCGTCGGAGCGGTCTCCGCCGTCGTGGTCGCCGTCGACAAGCGGCTGCGCCGCAATCTCGGCTGAGTGTCCGGCCGTCGCCACCGAGCCCGGTCACCGCCGGAGCAAGGCCAGGTGACGGTCAGGCCCACAGCAGCTCGGCGAGGGTGACCCCGACGAACGCGGCAGCCAGGCCGGCGACGACGCTGACGCCCACGTTGACGAGCGCATGACGACGGGCACCGTCCTCGAAGAGCCGGATCGTCTCGTAGCCGAAGGTCGAGTAGGTGGTGAGGGCACCGCAGAGGCCGACGCCGAGCAGGGCGACAAGCGAACCGGGTACCGCGTCCACGGCGGCGCCACCGATCAGGACGCCGAGAACGAGCGAGCCCACCGCGTTGACGGTGAGGGTGCCCCACGGGAAGACGGAATCGTGCCGTGCCTGCACCGCCCGGTCGACCAGGTAACGCAGCGGCGCGCCGAGGGCGGCGCCGAGCGCCACCAGGATGACAGTCATCCGCCGCTCCGATCCCGGCCCACACCCGTCGCCAGTCGGGCCAGGGTGATGCCCAGAAAGACGGCGGTGAGGGCGGCGACGATGGTGCCGGCGAGATACAGCAGGCCGGTCCGCGCCGCGCCGGCCGCCACCGCCTGCTGTACCTCGACGGCGTACGTGGAGAAGGTCGTGTAGCCACCGAGCACGCCGACGCCGAGGAAGGGCCGGACCAGTCGCGGCGCGGTCCACGCCTCGGTGATCAGCACCATCAGTACCCCGATGAGCAGGCAGCCCGAGACGTTGACGGCGAAGGTGGACCAGGGAAAGCCGTGGGGCGGGTGCGGAAGGGCCACCGCCAGTCCGTGCCGCGCCACAGCGCCGGTCATGCCGCCAACGGCGATCACGGCGAGCAGGCTGGCGGTCCCGCCCCGCAGTTCCGCGCGTTGGCGCGGAACGCTGAGATCGACATCCGGATCGACGGGTGGTCGCCGTGGCCCCATCGTCACCCCCTACCAGTACGCGTCTGCCCTGGCAGGGACCGTTGGCGGCGGGCGTCGCGGTTGCCCCGCACCGGCGGGGTGGCGGGCCCCACCGCCACGGGCACCTCCGGTGGATGCCCTGTGCAGAGGATAACGCCGCCCACCCGCCGTCCATCCAGGGCTCGACCTGCCGCGACGATAGGGTGCGGCGGTGACAGTGCTGCGTTCCGTGCTCCTGTTCGCCCTGGCCGCGATCGCCGAGATCGGCGGGGCCTGGCTGGTGTGGCAGGGCTGGCGGGAGCACCGGGGGCTGTGGTTCGTCGCCGCCGGGGTGCTCGCCCTCGGCGCGTACGGCTTTGTCGCCACCTTCCAGCCCGACCCGAACTTCGGCCGCATCCTGGCCGCGTACGGCGGGGTCTTCGTCGCCGGCTCCCTCGCCTGGGGGATGGTCTTCGACGGCTTCCGCCCGGACCGGTGGGACATCACCGGCGCCGGGCTCTGCCTGCTCGGCGTCGCCGTCATCATGTACGCCCCGCGAGGCGCCTGACCCGGTACCACTACGGTGACGCGATGCGGGTCCTGTTCGCCAGCCTGGCCTCCGTCGGTCACACCTACCCGATGATCCCTCTGGCCAGGGCGGTACGCGACGGCGGGCACGAGGTGCACTTCGCGGCTGGCGAGGCGGTACACGCCCCACTGGCGGCGAACGGTCTGCGACCGGTGCGTCCAGCGGACACCTACTACGAGATGTACGCCGAGGACCTGGCACCGGAACTGGACCGGCTCGCGCCGGACCTGGTCGTATACGGCTGGGGGGTGCCCGGTGCGGCGACAGCCGCCGACTCGGCGGGCATCCCCGGCATGTGGCACGGCTTCGGCCGAATGTTCCCGGACGGCATCGGACTGGAACCTCCCACCCGGATCGCCGCCGCGTCGGGTCGGCCCCATCTCGACATCTGCCCGCCCTCCCTCCAGGACCGGGCGTTCCTCGACTCGGCGAACCGCATCGAGTTGCGTCCCGTCCCGTACGCCGAGCCGGCGCCGCTGTCCGGGCTCGTCGACACCGGGCTGCCGCTGGTGTACCTGACGTTCGGGACCGCCTTCGCCACCCGGGACCTGCTCGCCGAGGCCGTGGCCGGCCTGGCCGGGCTGCCCGTCCAGGTGGTGGTCGCCACCGGCCGGGTGCCGGTGGCGGAACTCGGCGAGGTGCCGGGAAACGTCGTGGTCCGCCCCTGGGTTCCGCAGGCCGACCTGCTGCCGTACGTGGACGTGGTGGTGCATCACGGCGGTAGTGGCACGACGCTCGGAGCGCTCGCCGCCGGCCTACCGCAACTGGTCCTGCCGCAGGGCGCCGACCAGTTCGCGAACGCCGAGGCGCTCCGCGTCGCCGGTGCCGGGTTGCGGCTGACGCCGGAACAGGTGACTGCCGACGCCATCGCGGAGTGCACCCGCCGACTGCTGCCCGGCCGCAACGACCATCGGGACGCGGCGTGGACGCTGGCCAGGGAGATCGCCCGCATGCCCTCACCCGAGCAGGTCGCCCGCCGACTGCCGGAGTACGCCCGGGGGCGGTGACCGGGACCCGCTGCGGATGCTGGCGGTTCGGCGCGCCGACAGGGCTGGACCACGGCCGCGTCGGCAGTGACCATAAGTAGCTGGTCGGTCGCCTTTGGCTATGTCGGCGGCTCCGCCTCTCGGCGGTGCCGCTGTCCGGCGGGAGCGGCTGCCGCGTGTCGCCGACCCCAGGAGGTGTCCCCATGGCCGCCACGTCGACCCGGCGTCGTGACCGAGCGGAGCAGACCGGGTCGGCGACGGGGGAGTCGGTGCTCCCCGAGATGCGGGCCATGTGGTGGGAGACGGGCATGCGGGCGCGGACCGAGGCCGGCCTGCTCGCCGTCTTCGCCGAACTGCCCAGGCTGATCTGGGCCGCCCTGCGGATCAGTTGGCGGGCCGACCGGCTGCGTACCACAGTGGTCGCCGGTGCGACTGTCGGTGCCGGGGTGATGTCGGCGTTTGGGCTGCTCGCGACCCAGCGGGTGCTCGTGGAGCTGTTCGCCGGTGGGCCGACCGGAGACAAGGTGGTGGCCGCGCTGCCGGCGCTCGCCGTGCTGGCCGCCGCGACGGCGGCGCGGTCCGGGATGGCCATCGCCACCGGCTACGCCCTGAACGGGCTGACCCCCCGAGTGAGCCGGGAGGTGGAACGGGGCCTGTTCGAGGTGACCACCGCCGTACGTTTGGAAGCCTTCGACGCGGACGCCTTCGCCGACGACATGGAACGCGCCTCCCGGGGCACCGATTCCGCCGTCGACCTGGTACCCGCCTCGATGAACCTGCTCGCCGGGCTGGTCGGAGTGGTCGCGGTCACCGTGGCCGTGGTGGTGATCCACCCGCTGCTGCTGCCAGCGCTGCTTGTCGCCACCGTGCCGAACGCGTGGGCGTCGCTGCGGGCAGGGCATCTGCGGTACCAGACATACATCGCCGGGTCCGTCCGGCGGCGTCGGATGTGGTTGCTGCACCGGCTGATGGCCGAACGGGCGTCCGCACCGGAGCTGCGTTCGTACGGGCTGCGCCGGTTCCTGCTGGACCAGTACGACCGGGTGATGGCTGTGGAGACCGACATCGAACTGGCTCTGGCGCGTCGGGTGACCACGACGGTGACGGTGGGCTCCATGATCGGGGGCGTCGCCACCGCCGTGGTCTACGTGCTGCTCGGGCTGCTGCTCATCGACGGGCAGATCCCGCTCGCGGCGGCGGCCACCTGTGTGATCGCGGTCCAGGCGGCGCAGCGCTCACTGGCCGTGGTGACCTTCC
Organism: Micromonospora andamanensis; assembly: GCF_016863495.1. GTDB lineage: Bacteria > Actinomycetota > Actinomycetes > Mycobacteriales > Micromonosporaceae > Micromonospora > Micromonospora andamanensis. Next base: position 27,783 of record NZ_BOOZ01000005.1, on the reverse strand, counting down.
AGATGGACCGCGTCTACACCGAGGGGCAGCACTTCCGTGACTACACGGAATTCATGACCCGCGCCGCCACCTATCTGCCGGCGCAGGTGACGGCGGCGGCACCCGACCGGCTGCGGGTGCTCACCGTGGACGAGGTGAGCCTGCGGTACCCGGATCGCGACACCCCGGCTGTCGATCGCGTGACGATCAGCGTCGAGGCGGGGCAGACGGTGGCCTTCGTGGGGGAGAACGGCTCCGGCAAGAGCAGCCTGGCCGCGATGATCGCCGCCCTGCGTACGCCCAGCGACGGCGTGATCCGCTGGAACGGGCGGCCCCTGTCCGAACTCGACCGCGACGAACTGCGTGGTCGCATCGCCGTGGTCACCCAGGAGTACCACAAGTGGCCGTTCACCGCCGCCACGAACATCGCCATCGGGGACATCGACACCGAGGCCCGGCAGGACCGGATCGAGGCCGCCGCCACCCGCGCGGTCGCCGACGAGATGATCCGCGAGCTGCCGCACGGGTACGAGACGCTGCTCGACCGCACCTTCGCCAAGGGACAGGATCTCTCCGGCGGGCAGTGGCAGCGGATCACCGCGGCCCGGGGCTTCCTCCGCGACGCCGAATTGCTGGTGATGGACGAGCCGTCCTCCGCGCTCGATCCGCGTGCGGAGGACGCGTTGTTCCAGGCCATCCGGGACCGGCGTGGTCGGGCCACCACCATCCTGATCACGCATCGGCTGGCCAACGTCCGGCACGCCGACCGGATCTTCGTGCTGCATCACGGTCGGCTGGTCGAGGAGGGCACCCACGACGACCTGGTCGCCGCCGGTGGCCGCTACGCCAGCCTGTTCACCCTCCAGGCCGCTGGCTACGCGGACACCGCCGGTCCGCCCGTCCCCCGGCAACACCCGCCCGCGGCCGGCTGACACCCGCCTCACGCGGGTCGGGCCAGCTTCCAGCAGGGCCGGGACCTGCGTCGCAAGCCGTACGCGTTGTTCCGCACCCGGATCGACGCCGGCCCGGTGCTGCTGCGCTGAGACCGTAGGTGCCGCCGGCCGGCCTCCCCGGCGAGCCTGAGCGCCGAGGTCCGGCCCGACCCGCTGACCGTCGTGCCCTGTCCCCGGCGACACTCACCGCGCCCGGCCGCCGACACTGCTCACCGCGTCGGGCCACCCCGGGTTGCGGCTCGGCGACGCAGCAGCAGCACCGCCGCGCCGGCCACCAGAGCCAGCAGGACCCCGCCGCCGGCCAGCAGCGCCGCCGTACCGGGGCTGTCGGAGGAGCCGCTCGCGGCCGGGCTGGCGGAAGCGGCCGAGGCGCTCGGTTCGGCACTCGGGCTCGCCGGCGTGGTCGGTGCCGGCTCGCTCGCCGTCGGGCTGGGGCTCGGTTCGGCGGTGGCCGTGGGATCGGCCACGGTGAAGGTGTAGGACCCCTGCACCGGGTGCCCATCGGCGGAGACCACCCGGTACGCGACCGTGTAGACGCCGTTGGGCAGCGTGGGATCGATGCTGACGATGCCCTTGGTGCCGCTCACCTCAGGCTCGCCGACCGTCACCTGCTGCTTGTCGGCATCGCTGAGGGTGATGGTGGTGAACTTGGGGTTCAGCTTCTGCAGGAACTCCAGGGTGATCTTGCTGGGTGCCTTCTTGAGCGTGGCGTCCTGCGCGGGCGTGGCCTTGCGCAGCACGTTGTGGGCGTACGCCGGCTGGACCGGCCCGATCAGCAGGGCGGTGGCGACGGTGAGCGCGGCGGCGAGGACGGCAGCTGTCGACCGTCGGCGGAGGTGGCTGGACATGCTTGTCATTCTCCTCGTCAGTCGAGCAGTTGCTGACCTACCCAACCGCCCTCCGGGCAGCCGGGTGGGACGGCGAAGACGGCGGAGCCGATCGGAGTGGTCCACTCGTTGAGCAGGTCCCGCTCGGCTAGCCGCCGCTGGATGGGTAGGAACTGGGTGGCGATGTCGGCCTGGTACGCCGCGAAGATCAGCCCACTGTCCGCGGTGCCGTCCGCGTCGGGTACGCCGTCGTAGTTGTAGGGGCGGCGCAGGATCCGGAACCGGTCGTCGGTGACGTGCGCCCGGGTGAGGTGGGAGAAGTCCGGGATGACAGTCAGCCCGTCCGGGCCGAGGGCGGCGAAGTCGGGTTCGTCGTGTTCTCGGGTGCCGGTCAGCGGGGCACCGCTGTCCAGCCGTCGCCCGACCGCGAGTTCCCGGTCGGTACGTCCGAGCAGATCCCAGGTTTCCAGGTTCATGCTTATCCGCCGCACCACGAGTGTGGTGCCGTTGCGTAGCCACTCCGGACCGTCATCGATCCAGACCGCCGTCTCCACAGGCGTACCCGGCTTCGGGTTGGCGGTGCCGTCGAGTTGGCCGAAGAGGTTGCGTTGGGTCCGGCCCGGCTCGGCGCCGGCCGCCCGCCGGAAACCCTGCTGCACCCAGCGCACCGTGGCGAACGGTCGGCTGTCCTTGATCAGAACCCGCTGCGCGTGGGCGACGGTGATCGGGTCGTCGGCGCAGATCTGCACCAGCAGGTCCCCGCCGGACCAGCGGGGTTGCAGCCTGTCGATCGGGAACGGGGGCAGCTCGGCAATCGAGGGCGGACGACGGTCGTCGAGACCGGCGGCGGTGAACAGGCCCGGGCCGAAGCCGAAGGTGACGGTGAGCCGGGCCGGCAGCAGCCCCAGCTCGGGTTCGGTGTCGGCGAGCGCGGGTCGGCCCTGGGTGAGCCGGGCGGCGTCGTCGGAGAGCAGCCGGAGCAGCCGCGCGAGGGCGGCCCGGTCGGTGGCCGGGCGCAGGGTGAAGGCGACGAATGCGGCATGCGCCTGGGGTTCGTTGACGACTCCCGCCTGCCGGACCCCGTGGAACGGCTCGATCGCCTCGCCGACAGCCACCGCCACCGGCGTCCGCTCCGGTTGGCGTACCGGTGGCTCGGCGCGGGTGACGGCGACCGCTGCGGCACCCGCGAGCGTGCCACCGGCGGCCAGCGCGCCGCCGGTGAGCAGGCCACGCCGGCTCACCGGCCGGCTGGGGGGAGTCACGGTGCCGGGCTGGGGCTCGCCGACATGGAGGGCATGGGCTCGCCGTGTCCCGGCGCGTAGGACTCCTGCGCTCCGGTGAACGGCTTGGCCACCGCGCTGAACGTCTGGCTCCGGCCGTCGGCGAAGGTCAGGGTGAAGGTCAGCTCATCACCGGCCTGCACCGGCCGGGCCAGGTCCATCAACATCAGGTGGTCGCCGCCCGGTTCGAGCTTGTACTCGCTCCGCGCCTTGATCACCACACCGTCCTGCTTGGCTCGCATGACCATCTTCCCGTCCGCCATGGCCATCTCGTGCAGTTCCATAGGTGACACGTCGGTGGCGGCACCGGTGATCGTGACGTCGGTGTCTCCGTCGTTGACGAGTGTGGCGAACGCCGCGGTCATCCCCTCGTCGGCGGCCTTCACCCACGGGTCGCGTACGCCCAGCACGCCGGCCTCGGCACTGGCGTCGGCGGTGGCGGTGGCGGACGGTGTGGGAGCGGCCGAGGTCTCCCCGGACGACCCGCAGGCGGCCAGGGACACGATGAGCACGGCCCCGGTGAACAGGACCGCCGGGCGCAGGAACCGGCGAGGCAGGACGCTGGGCATGGAGTTCCCCTCGAAGATCGATGTCATCAGGTTTGTCGGCCCGGACCGCCTGAAAGTTCCGCCCGCCACAGTTGCCCCGGTCACCAACGGCCAGGTGACAGCCGCTGCGCGACCGGGCGGAGCGGTTACAGTTCGGCGGTGTCCGGCCGACAGCAGGTACGGGTCTGGTCGCCCTCGGTCAGCGGGATCACCGAGGTGCTGCACGCGAGATTCACCGATCACGCCTACCCGATGCACATCCATGACAGCTGGGCGCTGCTCGTGGTCGACGAGGGAGTCGTCCGGTACGACCTGGACCGCCACGAGCACGGCGCGTTCCGGCGGGTGGTCACGCTGTTGCCACCGCACGTGCCGCACAACGGCTCCCCGGTCACTTCGCAGGGGTTCCGCAAGCGGGTCCTCTACCTCGCCCCCGGGCAGCTCGACGAGCACCTCGCGGGTCGGGCGGTGGACCGGCCGGCCTTCGACGACGAACCCCTGCGGCGGCGGATCGATCTGCTGCATGCGGGGCTTACCGAACCGGGTGACGAGTTCGCCGCCGAGGTGCATCTCGCGCTCGTCGTCGCGCGCCTGCGGGCGCGACTGGACCGTCGTACGCCGGTTGTCCCGCCGCCACGGGACGCACGGATCGCCCGGCGGCTCCGGGACCTGCTCGACGAACGCATCGTGGTGGGCGTGACCCTGGCGGAGGCCGCCGGTCTGCTCCACGCCCACCCGACCCACCTGGTGCGGGCCTTCTCCGCGGCCTTCGGCATCGGGCCGCACAAGTATCTGATCTCCCGGCGGGTGGATCTCGCCCGACGGTTGCTGCGGGAGGGCCTGCCGGCCCGGGAGGTGGCCGTCGCCGCCGGCTTCCACGACCAGTCACACCTGAGCCGGCACTTCAAACGGATCCTCGGCTTCAATCCCGGCCAGTACACCCGCCGGGGCCGGGTCACGGGTGCATCCGGGCCCCCTTGAGGACCTTGTCCACGGCGTTCCTCGGGCCGTACACGGCCAGCCCGGTGAGGTCGAGGTGGTCGCGGCCGACGGCACGAACCGCCGCCCGGTTGTCCCTGTCGTTTCCGGTCCGGAACAGGTCCGAGGTGAAGACGGCGAGCGGCAACCCGCGGGCCACGGCGCGATGGTGGGCGGCGGTCACTGTCTCCTTCCCGCCGGCGAACACCAGCACAGGCTGCCGGAACATGGGCAGGTAGGCGGTGTCGTCCGCGTCGGCGTACGGTTCGCCGATCACCTCGGGCGCGGCCTGACCGATGCCGCTGACCAGGAACGCGGTCATGTTGAGCCGCTGCCAGGTCGGCAGGTCGTCGCGGAGCAGGACCGCGATCTTGGTGTCGAAGCGTACGGGCTCGGTGACGGTATCCATGCTGCCGAGTCTGGGTCCGGCACCCCGACGCAGTCTTGTACGAAACTGCCCTGTTCAGTCCGGCGGGCGCAGTTCGACGCGGCGCAGCAGTTGGGCGTTGAGCGCGACGACGATCGTGGAGGCCGACATCAGCACGGCGGCGACCGCCGGGCTCAGCGCCACCCCGGCCCAGGCCAGGACCCCGGCGGCGAGTGGTAGCGCGATCACGTTGTAACCGGCGGCCCAGGCCAGGTTTTGAAGCATTTTCCGGTACGCGGCCCGAGACAATCGGATCACGCCGGTCACGCCGCGCGGATCGGACGAGGCGAGCACCACCCCGGCGGACTCGATGGCCACGTCGGTGCCGGCGCCGATCGCGATGCCCACGTTCGCGCGGGCCAGGGCGGGAGCGTCGTTGACCCCGTCGCCCACCATGGCCACCCGCAGTCCTCGCCGCTGCAACTCTGTGACGGTGTCGTCCTTCTCCGCCGGCAGCACCTCGGCGAAGATCTCGTCCGCACCGGAGCGGAACCCGAGGTCGGCAGCGACCGCCTCGGCGACCGGACGCGCGTCTCCGGTGATCATCACAATCTTGCGGATGCCCTGCCCGCGCAGGTCGGCGACGGCCTGCCGGGCCTCCGGCCGAACCTGATCGGCCAGCGCGAGGGCGCCGAGGACCACTGCCCGGTCGTCGCCCAGCCGGAGCAGGTAGAGCACTGCCGCGCCCCGGCGCGACCAGTCGCGCCGGTGCTCGTCCAGCTCATCCGGGACCGTCACGCCGTACTCTCGCAGCAGCGCCGGACCGCCTACGGCATAGGTCGTCCCGTCCACCTCGGCGCGCACACCACGGCCGGTCAGCGAGTCGAACCCGGTCGCCACCCGCCGGTGCTGCTGGTCGGCGGCGGCAGCCACGATCGCCCGGGCGAGCGGGTGTTCGCTGTCGGCCTCCACCGCCGCCGCGATGGCGAGGACGTCACGCCCGGTCGTGCCGGTGCTGGCGGCGACGTCGGTGACGACGTGCTCGCCCCGGGTCAGCGTGCCGGTCTTGTCGAACAGCACCGTGTCCACAGTGCGCATCCGTTCCAGGGCCAGTCGGTCCTTGACCAGGATGCCGGCCTTTGCGGCAACCGCGGTGGACAGCGCGATGACAAGCGGAATGGCCAGGCCGAGCGCGTGCGGGCAGGCGATGACAAGCACCGTCACCGTCCGCACGACCGCCTCGTCCACGTTGCCCAGCAGGGACCAGACCGCCAGGGTCAGCACGGCGGTCGCGGTGGCGATGTAGAACAACCAGGCGGCGAACCGGTCGGCCAGCACCTGGGCCCGGCCGCTGGACTGCTGGGCCTCGCCCACCAGCCGCTGAATGCCAGCAAGTGCGGTGTCGTCACCGACGGCCTCGATCCGGACCCGCAGCGCCGCGTCGGTGGCCACCGTGCCGGCCACCACCCGGTCGCCTGTCGAGCGCGGCACCGGCCGCGACTCACCCGTGATCATCGATTCGTCCAGCTCGGCGCGACCGTCGACCACCGTCCCGTCGGCCGGGACCCGCGAGCCCGGCCGGACCAGGACCACGTCGCCGACGCCCAGTTCGGCCACTGCCACCCGTTGCGGCTGCCCGTCCGGGTCGAGCCGCTCGGCGTCGTCGGGCAGCAGGGCGGCAAGTGCCGACAGGGCGCCCTGGGCCTGGCCGATCGCCTTCATCTCCTGCCAGTGCCCGAGCAGCATGATCGTCACCAGCGCGGCCAGCTCCCACCAGAAGTCCAGGTCGAAGGCGCCGAACGAGGTGGCCAGCGATGCCACGTACGCGACAGTGATGGCCATCGCGATGAGCAGCATCATCCCCGGTGCCCGATCCCGGATCTCGCGTACCGCGCCCTGGAGGAACGGCCAGCCGCCGTAGCCGAAGACCACAGTGCCGAGCACCGGCCCCACCAGGCCGATCCCGGGAAAGTCCAGGTCGTAGCCGAGCCAGTCCATCACCATGTGACTGGTGGCCACGATCGGCACGGTCAGCGCCAGGCTGAGCCAGAACTTGCGGCGGAACGCCGCCGGATCGTGTCCGGCATGCTTGTCGTGCCCGCCGGGCCCGTGCTGCTGCGGGTGGTGCTGGGCGTCGTCGTGGGACATGTCATCGCCTCCCGACACCACCATATACCCCATGGGGGTATGGGTACGTGCATAACAAGATCGAGCCGGATCGGACCTCGCCCTTTCCTCCATTCGTTCACAACGATTGGTCGAACAAGTTTCGCTGTCGTGCCTTCGGTTCATGTCCGAGACGTCAGTCAACCCACCGGCGGGCGAGTGGGGATCTAGAGGTGAACCGATACATCGTGGTAGGAATGGCGCTCTGACGTGGGCAGGCACGCCCACCCTCCACCATGTAACCGACGCCTGCGTCGGTTCCTGCTGAGATCAACGTCGATGAGGCAAGGGGGCGGAGTACGCCTGTGACACGTGCTACAGCGGCAGCCGCAGTGCGTACCCATGCCGAAGCGCGTCGGGGATGGCTGGCCCGGGGCAGCATCGTCCGCCTGCTACGGCTGCTGGTCGCCGTACCACTGATCGCGGTCGTGGCCTTCGCCGGCCTGGCCCTTGAGGGTACGGTCCGGCAGGTGCTCAACGCGGGCACCGTGCAGGACGTCGTCAGACTCTCCACTCAGGCCGGCGCGCTGGCCCGGGCCCTACAGGCCGAACGGGTGATCGCCGCGGTCGAGGTGACCACCCAGAGTCAGGCCGCCAGCGCCGCCTTCGACGATCAGGTCGCCCGGACCGACGCCGAGATCGTCGAGTTCCAACGCGACAGGGCCGAGGTGTCGAGCGGGAACTCCGCCCTGCAACGGATCGACGCCGGTCTGACGGCGCTCGGCGCGGTACGCGAGCAGGTCCGCTCAAGCCCTCGCGCCACGCTGTCCGCGATCGCCTTCAGCTACCGCATCCTCGTCGCGGACCTGCTCACCTACCGCGCGTCCGTGGCCACCGACACCTCGACGAACATCGCCGACGACGTCCGGGCCGCGGTGGCGGTCTCCGAAGCGGGCGAGGCGATCGGCCAGCTCCAGGTGATCGTGCTGCGCAGCCTCGCCGGGGGCGAGCTGACCCCGGCCGGGCAGCAGGAGATCGTCGGTGCCCAGGCGCGGTACGCCGAGGCCACGAACGCCTTCCTGGCCCTCGCCGAACCGGGGTGGGCGGCGAGTTGGGAGCAGATCGGTACCGATCCACAGGTCGTCGCCGCGCAACGGCTGCAGGACCAGGTGGGCCGGACGCTTCCCGATGGACGGCTCGCCGTCGACGCGAACGCCTGGGTCGAGGCGACCGACGGCTGGGTCAGCCAGATGTTCCGGATCCAGAGCGACCTGGACGCCGCCGTGGCGGACCGGGTGTCGACCGAGCGCGGGCAACTGCTGCGTAACGCGCTGCTCCAGGGCGTCGGTATCTTCCTGGTCCTGGCGCTGACCGCCGTACTCACAGGTGTGGTGGCCCGGCGGATCACCCGGCGGCTGCGGTCCCTGCGCAACACGGTGACAACTGTGGCGTACGACCGGCTGCCCGCTGTCGTCCGGGAACTCAGCGCCGCCCCACCCGGCAGCGTGCAGCCGAACGAGGTCGCCGACCGGTCGGTGTCGGAGTTCCGGATCACCGGCTCCGACGAGATCGCCGAGGTGGCCACCGCGACCCGGGCCCTGCACCGGGAGGCGGTCCGGATCGCCGGCGAACAGGCGGTGATGCGGGCCAACATCGCGGAGATCTTCGTCCACCTGTCCCGGCGTGAGCAGCGGCTGGTGGACGCGATGCTGGCCCAGGTCGACGAGGTCGAGCGGGACGAGGCCGACCCGGAGCGGCTCCAGCAGCTGTACCAACTGGACCACCTCGCGACCCGGATGGCGCGGATCAACCAGAGCCTGCTGGTGCTCGGCGGTTCCGGCATCTCCCGGGTACGCCAGGAGCCGGTACCGCTCGACCACGTGGTCCAGGCGGCGCTGTCCCAGATCGAGCACTACACCCGGGTCCGAATCGGCTCGGTGGACCAGGAGCTGGCGATCGCCGGCACGGCTGTCGACGAGATCGTCCACCTGGTCGCCGAGCTGCTGGACAACGCGACCGGATACTCCCCGCCGGATGCCGAGGTGCTTGTCACCGGGCACGCCCTCTCCGACCGGGCCATCGTCCAGGTGGTGGACCAGGGTGTCGGGCTCTCCAGGCAGCGGTGCGAGCAACTGAACGCGGCGCTCGCCAACCCGTCCTCGGTCGACGTGTCGGGGGTGCGGGCCATGGGTCTGACAGTGGTCGCCCGGCTCGCTGCCCGGCACGCGGTGAAGGTCGAGCTGCGTCCCGGACCGACCGGCGGCACGGTGGCCGAGATCGCGCTGCCGGCACCGATCGTCGTGCGCCGACCGGTCCAGCAGCCGCTGCCGGTGGAGTCCGAGCTGGGGCGGACCCGCCCGTCCGCAGCCGGCGGGCGGCCGGCGATGGCCGCCGTGACCCGCGCCGACGTTCCCGTGGCCGGCTCCGGCGCCCGCACGCCGAACGCCGGGCGGGTGCCGGTCGGCGTCGCCACGTCCGGCACCGTGCGGGCGAGCACTCCGGTGCCGTCCAGCTCGGTCGCCCCACCGCCGGTACCCGCACCGCTGTTCCAGCCAGCGGCTCAGCCGCAACCCGCCGCGGTGGGGCTGCCGGTCGGGCCGACGGTGAACGGCTGGTTCAAGACTGCCTTCGACGGCGACTCGGTGGCCGTCGTCTGGCCAGCCGATGCCGGTGAGAAATGGGCGACCACGACGACAACGGTGGCCACCCAGGTCGGGTTGCCGCGCCGGGTGCCGCAGCCGCACCTCGTTCCCGAGGTACCGCAACCGAGCGCGGACCCGCGGCGGAAGCTGGACCCGGCCGCCGTGTCGGCGGCGATGTCGGCCTACGCCAAGGGCGTCGCCGGACGCCGGGCCCCCAACTCCTTCTGACGCCTACTGCCCCAACCCCTCCCCGATCTGGAGCGACGTCGTGACAAGCCCGAACGACCTGAGCTGGCTGTTGCAGAACTTCGTGAACCGTACTCCCGAGGTCAGCCATGCCCTCGCCATCTCCACTGACGGGCTGGTCCTGGCGCACAACCACGGCCTGCCCCGCGACCGGGCGGATCAGCTCGCCGCGACCGGAAGTGGGCTGATCGCCCTGCTGGTGGGCGCGGCCCGGTTCTTCCAGGCGGGCTCGGTGATCTCGAACGTGACCCAGATGGACGGCGGCTTCATGTTCTGCATGTCGTTCAGCGACGGGGCTTCACTGCTGGTGCTGGCGTCCCCGGTCTGCGACGTGGGCCAGGTCTCGTACGAGATGACCGACCTGGCGAACCGGATGGGTGAGGTGCTGACCCCGGCGGTGCGGTCCCAGCTGCTGGGGATGCTGTGAGCACCAGCCGTACCGCCCGCCCCGCCGTTGCGTCCGCCCGCCGGCTCGTCGCGGCGCTGCTGGCCGGCGTTCTGGGGGCCGGCGCCGCCGCCTGCGACGGCGGGTCGGAGCCGGGTCGTCAGACGATCCGGATCGGGATGATCACCGCCTTGTCCGGCTCGCTGGAGGCGCCGGGCTCCGAGCTGCGCGACGGTTTCCAGCTCTACCTGGACATGCGCGGCGGACAGTTGGGCGGCCACCCGGCCGAACTGATCGTCGCCGACGAGGGGTACGAACGCGACGTCACTGTCGAGTCCGCCACGAAGCTGCTGGAGCAGGACCGGGTCTCGGCGATCACCGGCATCATCAACGGCGGTAGCGTCGCGGCCATCCTTCCGCTCATCAACGAGAACAAGGTGCCGCTCGTCGGCGCGCTGGGGCGGCCGGCGCTCACCGACGTGACGTACGTCTGGCACACGAACCTGATCTCCGTCGAGCCCGGGGTGGCCATGGCGCCCTTCGTCAAGCAGGAGGTGGGGCAGGGCCGGGTCTACGCCATCGGGCCGGACTTCCAGAGCGGTCGTGACGAGTTGCGCGGATTCGTCGAGACGTTCACCGAACTCGGCGGCCGGTTGGCCAATCCCGGTGGCGAGGCAGTCTTCAGCCCGTTCCCGGTCACCGAGGACTTCGGGCCGTATCTGGACGAGATCGCCGAGTCCGGCGCGGAAGCTGTCTACTGCTTCTTCGACGCCCAGAACGCCATCACGTTCGTCAAGCAGTACGCCGCCTCCGCCGTCGCCGATCTGCCGCTGTACGCGGCGGGTTTCGTGACCGAGCCGGCGAGCCTGGTGGAGCAGGGCGACGCGGCCGAGGGCATCTACAACGGCCTGAACTACTCACCGGACCTCGACAACGCGGCCAACCGGGAGTTCGTCGCCGCCTGGAACGCGGCCTACCCGGGCCGGGTACCCACCTCGATCGTGATGGCCTCGTACGACGCGGCAGCCGTGCTGGACCGGGCGATCGCTGCGGCGGGCACGAACCCCAGCCCGGAGCAGATCAACACCGCGATCGCCGGCCTCGGGCAGCTCAACAGCCCACGCGGGCCCTGGCAGTTCGCGAAGACCACCCACGCGCCGATCCAGAAGTGGTACCTGCGCCAGGTCCGCCGGGACGGCCGGGCACTGACGAACGTCGTCGTCTCCGAACTGGCCACCCTCGGCGGTTGATCTCGGTCGGCATCAGCCGGTCGGGATCCGGTTGTCGCCGAGGCCGATCCGCCCTGTCGACACCCGGTCCGTGGCCGGTGCGGGAACCCGCACCGGCCACGCCGCATGACGGTCAGGCCGGGCTGCCGGTGACCGAGCTGCCGGATTTCGTGAGGCGGTAGGCGATCTGTGTGCCACTCCAGAAGTGGAAGGTGAGCGTGACGGGTCCGTCGTTGACCTCGGCGAAGAACTCGGGCGTCAGCAGGATGGTGTTGGCGCTGTAGTCGGGGCGGAAACTGCTCCAGAACTCCTTGTACGGGGTCCAGTTGGCCGGTCCGGCGGGACTGCCGTCGGCGTACTTGGCCTCCATGGTCGCGAGTTGGTCACCGCGGAACTGGGTGGGAATGGTGAGTCCGCTTGTCGTGCCGGTGGCGGTGGCCTGAGTGGGTGGGTCGTAACTGATGACGCTGATCCGCCACGGCACGCCCTGGGAGAAGCGCGCCTCGATCGTGGCGTTGACGCCGGTGGCGCGGTTGCCGACCAACCGGGTGACAGCCGCCTGAGTAAGCGTGAGGGTGCTGCCGGAAATGGTGTAGTCGGCGCCGCTTGTCAGTTGGGTGCTGCCGTGCCAGAGGCTCCGGAACGAGGTGCCGTTGAGGTTGAGGGTGAGCGACCTGCTGGTGATGCCGCCGGTGCGGGGCACGTAGATCTGGTCCGAGGACGCGGTGGCGGAGCGGGTTGTCAGGCTCGCCTTCATCATTTCGTAGCTGCCCTGGTCCCGCCAGCGCAGCTCGGGCCGGTGCAGGAACGAGCCCGCGTCCCACAGCATTGTGGTGAGCTTCCGGGTGCGGGCGTGGTGGCCTACCGCTTCGAAGAACTTCAGCAGCTCACCCCGTTGGATGATGCCCGGGCGGGTGTAGTCGTAGCTGAGCAGGGCCCACTCACCGATGATCACCGGGATGTCCCGGGAGACGAACGTGTTGTACGCCCGGTCGAAGGTGCCGATGATGTCCTGTTCGACGTTGCTGTCGTAGCGCGTACCGCCGGCGATGTTGACGCTGAACGGCCACCAACCGTAGAAGTGGATGGTCGCGACGAGGTGGGGGTCGTCGAGTTCGTCGAACGTGGTCATCAACGCGTCCATCCGGGCCTGCTCTCCGCTTGTGTGCAGGGTCGGCAGCACCAGCAGCCGGGTGGCGTTCCCGCCGCCGGACCGGCGTACCAGGCGGACGAACTCGAGATTCAGCTCGTGTAGCACCTGGTCGCTCTCCGCGTCTCCCGAGGTGCCGGCGAACTGGGGTTCGTTGATGCTCTCGAACACCAGCCTCGACGAGTGGCTGCGGAACGTGGTGGCGAGCTGGTTCCACAACGCCTTGTACCGGTTCATCACGCCCGCGCGGTCGGTGGGCTGGGCCTGCGCATCCCTGCCGACCTGAGCGTGGTCGGCTTCGACGACCTGCCGATAGCGGCCCTCGTCGATCCGCCGCTGACCACCGTCCACCAGCCGCTCATCGAGATGGCCGTCACGGCCACCGAGCTGGCGCTCGCGCTCGGTCGCGGCGAACGGACGCCGCAGGCGGGCCTGGAACTGGGCACCACGCTCACCGTGCGGCACAGCACCGCACCGCCCCGCACGGCGCGCGAAGCGACCTGTTGAACCTGTTCGGCGGGGAAGGGCCGGCGTGCCGATCGTTACCGGCTGCGCTCCACGACGTACTCAGGTAGGCCGAGCAGGAACCTGCCGTCCTCGGTCTCGACCGCCGCCGGACCCAGCGCCTGCCGTCCCTCCCGCCACGCGGCGGCGGCCAGCTCGCGGGCGCTGCGGCGGGCGGACTCGACGCAGTCGTAGGCGAGCAGCCGCCCGTGCAGCCACCGCACCTCCGCCGCCGTGCGCTGCGCCCGGGACCGGCTGAGGAACGCGGCGGTGCGCTCGCGCTCGTCCCCGGTGCAGCGGCGCAGGAAGTCGATGAGAATCAACGTCCGCTTGCCCTCCCACAGGTCACCCGCGATCTCCTTGCCGTACCGGGCGAAGTCCCCGACAAGATTGAGCGCGTCGTCCTGGATCTGGAACGCGGCACCCAGATACCAGCCGTAGCGGTCGAGGACGTCTACCGAATCGTGCTGACCGGTGGCGACGAGGATGCCGGTACGGCACGGGTAGATGCAGGTGTACCAGGAAGTCTTCTTCAGACACATCCGGTAGTAGTCGTCCGCGTCGAGGTCGCACACGTTGTCCCGGATCCAGCCGACCTCGATCGCCTGCCCCTCCAACGAGTGCCGCAGCATGAGTTGGGTCTCGTCGAACAGCCGCCAGGCGATCCCCGATCCGAGGGCCCTGCGGTTGGCGGCGAGCCGTTGCAGCGCGAGCAGGTTCGTCATGTTCCCCACGTTGAGCGCGACACCGACGCCGTACTCGCCGTGCAGCGTCTGTGCGCCGCGCCGCTGCTCGCTCTCGTCCTGGATGTCGTCGTGGATGAGGAACGCGTTGTGGAACAGCTCCACTGTCACCGCCGCGTTGAGCCCCACCGACGCCGTGCCGCCGAAGGCCCGGCAGGCCGCGAGGCAGAGCGCGGCACGCAGCCCTTTGCCCCAGCGTCGCGGATACTCGGTCACCAGGTCGTAGAGGTAATGCGGTCCGCCCGACGGCACGTCAGCGAGGAGCGCGCCGATCGCGAGGGCACGATAGCGCTCCAGCATCTGCGTGACATGGCCACGAGTCACGCCTGTGGTCGACACGGCAACCGGCTACCTGTCCGACGCTGCGGGCTTCTGCGGGGACTCCGACGAGAGACGGTCGACAAGCCCGTTCGCCACGTCCGGCACCAGCCGCGCGAGGTTGAGCACGCCGTCCAGGGCCTCGTGTGCGTCCGAGGTGTACCTGCGGATCACCTCACCGCGCCTGTCGTCGGAGGTCTTCAACTGTGCGACGACGGTGTCGATGAGTGCGTGTCCGTCGGTGCGGACCCGCGTCACAAGTTCGTCGAACGCCTCCGGATCCACCCGGCGATCGGCGGTCAGCTTCTCCTCAAGCCGACGCGCGCTGGCAATGCCCGCCGCGAGTTCCTCCTCCAGCACGCTTGCCGCATGGGTCACGGTCTCGGAGGTCTCCTCGGCCACCTTCTCGAAACGCTCGTCGCTGCGCTCACGCCCACTGCTCTCCATGGGAGAAGTGTTGGCTCCGCCCGCACAGCCGGATAGGGATGTGTCGAGATGGTGACTCACTGTGACATGGCGCAGTGTGCAGGGCCTGTGGCGCGGGACGGCGGTCAGCGGTTGAGGTAGGCGGCCAGGCCGCCGAGTTCCTCACTGGCGATGAAGACCGCCCGTACGTTGAGGATGGCTTCCTCGACGTGACCGGGACAGCCCCACGCCGAGTCGCCCCACGAATCGGCGATCTTGATCTCGGCCGGCGCGGTGCACTCCTGGGTGCCGCCGAGTTGACAGCGCTCCGGGTGCGGGGCGGTGGCCTGCGCGGCAGCGGCGGCACGCACCTGGGCGTTCAGTTCCGCTGCGGCAGCGGCGCGCTGCTCGGCCTCGGCACGCAGTTCCCGCTCCGCGCGTACCGCCTTGGCGAGCTCGTCATGGGCCGCTCTGGCCTGCGCCTCGGCGGCGAGTTTCGCCTGCTCGATGTGGTGGCGCTCGATGGCCAGGGCCGCGGTGCCGGCGAAGACCCGGGCGAGGGCCAGGTCGGTGTCCTGCGGAACGCGCGGGGTGCGGTGGTACATCGCGAAGGTGCCCAGCAGGCTGCCGTCGCGGGCGAGGATCGGCGTGGACCAGCAGGCGGCCAGCCCGGCCCGCCCGGCCAGGTCGCGGAAGTCGGCCCAGAACGGATCGGCGGCGATGTCCGTGACGATCACCGGTTCCCGCCGGTGGGCGGCGGTGCCGCAGGATCCGACGCCCTCGCCGGTGGCGATCCCGTCGATGGCCTGGTTGTAGAAGTCCGGCAGGCTGGGCGCGGCACCGTGGCGCAGGTGCTTGCCGTCGGGGTCGGCGAGCAGCACGGAGACGAGCATCTCCTGCGGGGCCAGGTTCTCGATGCAGCGCGCCATCCCGTCGAGCACCTCGGCCAGCGGTGCCTGGCGGGCGATCTGCTCCAGCATGGCGCGGTGCTCGGCCATCAACCGCTGGGCATGCTTGACCTGGGTGATCTCCACGCCGATCACCCGGATGCCGATCACCGTGCCGCCGGCGTCCCGGCGCGGCTCGTAGGTGAAGTCGAAGTACGCCTCCCGCGCGTGCGGCTCCTCACCGAGGACGATCCGGGCGTCCCGGCCGGTGTAGGGCTCACCCGTGCGGTAGACCTGGTCGAGCAGGGCGATGAAGCCCTGATCGGCCAGCTCGGGCATGATCTCCACGAGGGGTACGCCGGTGCGGGCCCGTTGCTCGCCGATGGCGGCGAAGAACGCCGGGTTCGCCGTCTCCACCAGGTGCTCCGGCCCGACCAGCGAGGCGAAGACGGCGATCGACTGCCCGAACAGCGTCCGCAGATCCTCAGCCGCCTGACCGGTGCCCGCCGGGTCCGAGGCAATGGGCAGCTCACCTGGTACCGCTGTCATGGTGACCCGCCTCTCCGCTGCTGAACGATCGGTGCCGCGCCGGGCGCGGACGGCTACCGACACGCGAGCCGCCGGGACGCCGCCGGTGCAGCGTACCGGCCGCCGGAGTCGGCTTGCGGGCACCGCGTGCTCAGGGCGACGGCTGACCGGCGAGCTGGTCCGCCATCACCGGTTCCTCCTTCCGGCGCCCGGTCGGCCGGGCACCCACGTCGCGGACAACCAGGTGAGGCTCCGGGGCGCGGCGCAGGTCGACCCACTCCCGGACCGTGCGCCAGGAGTCGGGCAGGTGGGCTCCCATCGGTACGAGCAGCAGCACCTGGGCGGCGATCATGATCAGCGAGAAGCTCCACAACCCCATGAGCACCGCGATGCCGACGTGCAGCAGAACACCGAACGGCAACAGCCACCACCGTACGGCGGGACGCAGCAGCAGGCTGACCGCCAGGGCGAACTCGATGGCCAGCGGAGTCCAGGTCAGCACGGCGACTGACACCGGCCGGGTCACCAGGGCGTCGGTCACCGGTTGTAACCAGCCGGGAGCGCCGAAGCTGTGGTGGTTGAGCCAGTAGTACATCACCGTGCCGTCGGCCCACTCCGCCTTGCTGAGCTTGGCCACCGACGCCTGGAAGTAGATGCCGGCGACCTGGAGACGTATCGCGAAGAGCAGGACCACCGCCATGGCGACCAGCACCACGCCCCGACCGCCGGGGCGCACCACCCGGTCCGCCGGGGGTGCCGGCTGCCAGTGCCAGCGGCGTGGGTCGGCCAGCAGGACCGGCACCAGCAGCAGGGTGAGTACCTGGTTGACCTGCTCGCCGCCGTCCGGGATGGACGCGCTGGTGCTCACGCTGAATGCGATCCACCAGTGCGGCAGAGCGGTGAACCGGGGCCGCCACCCGCTCGCCACCACCAGCAGTACCGTGACACACGCCCACCGCACCAGGTTCGCGTGCTCCGGCCCGGCCAGACAGAAGGCGCCGATGTCGGACAGGCCGGTGCAGTGCGGCCCCGGCCCTCGGCCGAGTAGTGGCGTGAACAGCGTGTCGGCGTCAGTGAACACAAGTGTCGCGGCGGTCGCGGTGGCGAGCAGCGTACGGGCGAGCCCCAGCCAGGATCCCCAGGGCACCGCAACGGAAATGCCGGACGGGCGGCTGGTCAGCATGACACCTCCAAGCGGACGACGTGGGTGAACCGGATCTCGCCGGCGACCAGGTCCCGGTACGCCCACGGCACCGGCTCGGTACGGGCGATGACGACCGGGCCGCAGACCGAGGGCGTGTCGTCGCCGCTGCGGACCGGTGTGGCCGGCGTCGGCAGCGCCTCGGCGAGGCAGGCCGCTGTCGGTTGCCGGCACTGCTGCCAGGCCGATCCGGGGATTCGGGAAGCCAACAGAGCAAGTTCGGTGGCCTGCGCGCGGGCGGACCGGTCGAGCCCGAAGGCGTACCGCGGCTCGGCGTACGCGCCGGTGGTGATGTCGTCCAACCGACCGTCGGGGCGGATCGCGTGGACGGAGAGATCGGGGGAGCGGGGCGACTTGGTGAAGAACGCCCACCCCTGCGGCAGGAGCGCCCGGAATGCTGGGGCGACCTGCTGCTGGCCGGGCAGCGTGACCGCGTTGCCCGGTAGGAACGTCTGCAGGTTGAACAGAGCGACCAGGCCTACCAGCAGCCCAATCCAGAACACCGGGCGGCGGGGTACGACCACCTGGTTCCGGTTGTCCGCCATGTCATCTCCTCGCGGAAGAAGGGGCGCGGGTGGGCACGTGAGTCCCACCCGCACCGGTTCAGATGGTGCGCAGCTCGGTGGCGAACAGGGCCATGAGCCGTTCGGTCTCCAGGTCGCGGCCGCCCAGCGGCCGTTCCCGGCTGTCGAGCAACGCCACCAGAACGATTACGGCGGCCATCGTGATCGCCACGGCCAGGGCAACCGCGACGGTTCCGACGTTCACCACCGCGATGGTGGTTTCCACCATGACCGCCGTGTCGGTGCCCTCTTCATCGTCATCGCTGAACAGGATCGGCCGATCTCCCAACGCCGCCTCCAACGCCGAGCCGGCTTCGGTCAGCGCGGTCTCGACCTGGTACGGATCGCCGCTGCGCATGCCGGTGGAGAAGCTGGCGAGCAGTCCGGGCTGGGCCGCCTCGGCCTCCTCGATCAGCCGGGTCACCGCCTGCACCGCCTCGGCAGACCGGTTCTTGCGCAGGTTCTCGGCGTCCATGAAGACGTACGGCAGGCGCTCCAGCTTCTGGCCCACCTCGCCCTGCAGGAAAAAGCCGTCCAGGAGGCTCGGCACGAACCGGCGCTGCACGACACCGCGCTGGCGGTCCTGTCCCACATCCGGTTCGCCCAGGGCCGGCACGCCGAGGCGCGACACCTGACCGGCACGCTGGTGCAGCCCGGCCGCGGACAGCTCCGCAGACGGGACCTGCAGCCCAAGTGGCTCGCCGGGCACGCCGAGTTCCTGCTGGCCGGTGGCCTGCTCGACGAGGCGTACGCCTGGTCCCAGCGGGCTGAGGTCGCCGCCGGGCTCGGCCTGGAGATCCGGCGGGCCGAGGCACGCCTGGCCACTGCGCAGGTGCTGCTCGCCCGCCGGGACCCCGCGAGCGCGCTGGCCGCCGCCCAGGACGCCATCCGACTTTTCACCGATCGGCAGGCTGACCTGTCGCTCGGGCAGGCCCACCTCACGGCAGCCGGCTGTCTCGATGCGCTACGCGAAACCGGTCCCGCCCGGGAACACATCCACCTCGCCCGGGTGATCGCCGAACGCACGCCCTCCGAGTGGTTACGCCAGCAGGTGGTGAACGCCCAGCGCCGACAAGGAGCCGGACAGCGCCGGTGGGCCGTCGTCGCCGGTCCCGACCTCACCCGGGCCGAGCACAGGGTCGCTGTCCTGGTCGCCGAAGGTCTCACCAACCGCGCCGTCGCGATGCGACTCTACGTGACCGAAAGGACCGTCGAGGCCCACCTGACCAGGGTGTACCGCAAGCTGGGAGTCAGCTCGCGGGCCACCCTGGCAGCTCTGCTGCGTGACGCGGGCGGTGCGGTACGGCCGGGTGAAACCCAGGCGACATGGTGACTCTCCTGGCGTCCTCGCCCTGCCCGGCGCTCTGCTGTTGACCCGTCGAGGCGGCGACCTATGCCGGTGTCGGGCACCCATGGCGGACCAGGGTGCCCGACGGCCGGAGACTTCGACACAGGGGCTGGGCGGAGACGTCAGAACGGGGGGAGGACCTGGGCCAGCCGGGTCGCCATCGCCTGGTACCCCGGGGCGTTGGGGTGGAACGAGTCGCTCAGCGGCGAGGTGAGGCCGTTGGCCCATACGCCGTTCGTGCTGCAGAGCCGGTGACCGCGGAACAGGTCCAGGCCGTTGACGTAGACGACGCGGGAGTCACCGGTGGCCAGCACGGCGTCCCGGATCATCCGGTCGGTCTGGGCGGTCGCCTCGTAGATCGCTCTCCGTTCGCTCTCGACGAGGTTGCTGCCCAGATTCGGGCAGCGGTCCTGAGCCGGCGGCGGGTCTGCCGGATCGTCCGGGTTGGGTACGACGGCCGGGTAGCTGAGCACCATGAGTTTTCCGCTGGGGTGCATCTCCGCCCTGATCTGTCGATACAGGGCCGTGAGCTGGACCCGGACCTGATCGAGTTTCTGCTGAGTGACCAATGGCCCCCCGGCGGCACAGTCGGCGCCCAGGTAGCAGCCGGTGAGCTTCAGCGAGAAGTCGAGGTCGTTGCCGCCGATGGTCAGCGTGACGAGCCGGGTGTGTGGCTGTATCGCGTCCAGTTGGGGTGGCAGGCCGGGATGCTGACCCACGTACAGGTCGATGATCTTCCCGCCATGACACGCCGCCAGGGTCGGCCGGTCCACCGGCAGTCCGGACAGGACTGTTCCGGTGATCAGGTTGGAGTAGGTCGCGGGTGCCCGCCGGCACAGTTCGTCGGAGTACGGTGGCGCGCCGGTGCCCGAGGAGTAGGAGTCACCAAGTGCGACATGCCGGATCACCGGGGGCTGCAGCCCGGTCCCGAACGACCCGGTGCCCAGCACGATGTGCAGCAGGTTGGTGCCGAGCCCCTCACACAGCAGGTAGCGCAGCCCCGGTATGGAGAAGCAGCCACCCCAGTAGACCCCGACCGGAGCCAACAGGTACAGCTCGAAGGCGATCTCCACGTTGCGGCCACCGTCGAACAGCTCGCCGGGAATGCTGAGTCCGCCCGAGGTCGCGCCGTAGTAGGTCGGCCCGTACGTGCGGGGCGCCGTGGTGTAGAGGAACTGGCCGTCGAAGCGACCACGATCGATTACGCCGGTGGCAATGTAGGCCGCGTCGAGCCAGAAGTTGCAGCCGAACTCCGCCAGGTAGGAGATGTTCGCCGCGTAGTTGGTCTGATTGGGTGCGCCGCTGACGGAGGCGTTCCGGGTGATCGCCTCGGTGCAGTACAACCCGGTCGGCGGGTCGTCGGGGTCGGCCTGCGGCGCTGCCCCACGGAAGGCTGGCCGGTCGGCCTTGCGGACTGCCGAGCGGGCCGCGCCGTCTGCCTTGAGCGTGGCGCCGGGCCCCTTCGTGGCACCCGGCAGCGCCTCGGGCTGTTGCGGGCTCAGCGGTTTCGCGAACGGGGTGATCTTCTTGGTGGTGCCGGGAAGGGTCACCGGGTCGGGCTTCTGGATATCGGGCTGCCAACCCTCGCCCCGCGCCGTCGGTGGGGCCGCGGCGCCGTCATCGACGACCGGCGTTGCGGCCAGCGCGGGTTGTGCGCTGACGAGTAGCCCACCGATGACCGCAACCACTGCGAGTAACCGCGCGGGTCGTCCCGATGGCACGGCTCTAGGTGATCTCACTGCCCAACCTCCTAGCGTGATGTGATCGCCACGTGACAGGTGGTGAGATCGATGCTAGGCAATCAGTAACTGGGCGCGGATCCGTGAAAATACGCAAAGAGGCGTGCTCGCTTGCTGAAGATCAGCAGAGCGGGCCTCCCGGGGCAATCGTGGAAGGGGACACCGCTACGCCGCGTCGCTATGGGTCGGTTGGGCAGTGACGATGGGCTGCGGGAAAGGGTTCTGGCGACACTGATCAGCGTGGGGCACGCCCTGCCACCCCAGCGGAACCCCAGGTCGCTAGATCGTGCCCTCGCGTCCTCGTAGCTCAGGGGGATAGAGCATCGGTTTCTAACCCGACGCTCCGTGCGTCTCGGCTGAGGAGCGGCCTGCGAGCGAAGTCAATCTGCTGTCGAGGCGGAAACCTGCCACAGGGCGCTGACCGGCATGGCACGGAGTCTGTCGCCGAACGGCAGCGTGGCGGTTCCGGTATAGAGGACGATGCCGGCGATGAAGTCGTCGCCGAGGCGGTCGGCCAGTCGGCGTAGGCCGCGGAAGTCGTCGGGTCCGACGGTGCTGGCTGCTTTGACCTCGATTCCGACCACCTGACCAGCTCGGTTCTCGAGCACCGCGTCGACTTCGTACCTGCTCTGGTCGCGGTAGTGGGACAGATCGACGAACTCCTCGGACCAGGTGAGCTGCCGGGACAGCTCGGACAGCACAAATGACTCGAGCAGTGGGCCGAACGGTGCACCCGGCCGGAGCAGTGCCCGGGCGTCGGTCGCGATTTCATTGGCGGCGATGCCCGAGTCGACGAAGATCAGCTTCGACGCGGCGGTGGCACGGGTGCCCAGGTTGCGGGACCAACCGGGAATCCGTTTGATCAGGAAGATCTCTTCCAGGGCTCGGAGGTATCGGGCGATCGTCGGCCGGCTCAGTCCGAGGGTGGATTCGAGGGAGTTCGCGGCGATGATGGTCGCGGATCTGGCCGCGAGGAGGCGTACCAGCCTGCGTAGCTCGCCCTTGCGCTGGATGTCGGACAGCTGCCGGACGTCGCGGTCGATGAGCGCCTGGACGTAGGCGTCGAGGAATCGTTGGCGGCGGCGTGGGTCGGTACGGGTGGTGGCCTCGGGTAGGCCGCCGCGCACGATTCGGGCTGCGTAGTCGGCGCGGGTCACGTCCGACTCGTGTCGTAGGTCCGGACCGAGCGCGAAGACGGCGTCGATGAATCCGTCCAGGGCTCCGTCGAGTTCGCCTTGGGAAAATGGCCAGAGCTCGACGGTTTCCATCCGACCGGGCAGCGCGTCCGGCGCAGCCACCATGCCGAACAGCCGAGACGATCCGGTGAGCAGGTACCGGCCAGGACGGGGATCCTCGTCGACGGCAGCCTTGATGGCCAGCAGGAGCTCCGGAGCGCGCTGGATCTCGTCGATGACCAAGAGCTCGGAGGAGTCCACGAACCCGACCGGATCGGCGATCGCCGCCGCCCGGTCCTGAGCCCGATCAAGATCGCGGCGCTCGGCCAGACGGTCGCCGGCAACGAGGCGAACCAGGGTGCTCTTGCCTGCTTGGCGTGCCCCGCTGATCAAGACGACGCGGGTGTCCGCCAGAGCAGCGTTTACCTGCGCGGCGGCGCGGCGGGGGATTAGATGCGGTGTGGGCACGGCGTCATGATAACCGCCGCATTTCCGATCTGCGGGGCCGCTTGCTTTCGATCTGCGGCAAGGCAGGCGTTCGACACGCGGTTGTTTGATGTTCGATTTGCGGGAGAGGCGCACGGGGCGGTTCGTGGAAGGGGTCCACCGCTACGCACGGACAACTGCTCCGGCGCCGGTGTCGAGGTAGGCCAGCCACCACGGCTGGTCGCGCCGAAGGCAAAAACCACCGGCAAGCCATACTCGCCCTCGCCCGACGACACGTTGACGTCCTCTGGGCACTGATCCGCGACCGCAAACCTATACCCGGCCAGCAACGCCGGTCCGCGCCGCAGCCTGAACCAGCCCGTCACCCCGCCGATGAGACCCTGGTCCCGCCGGCTGATCCACCCGGTCTGCCAAGATCACCCGGAGTCGCATGGCGACTTCGAGTGCGGTCCTGGGCTGGGAGAACGGCGGTCCGGGGAGCGTGGGTGAACGGGGGCCACTCCCTGCCACCCCAGGTGAACCCCAGGTCGCTAGACTGTGCCCTCGCGCCCTCGTAGCTCAGGGGATAGAGCATCGGTTTCCTAAACCGTGTGTCGCAGGTTCGAATCCTGCCGGGGGCACCTCAAAGATCAGCCAGAACGTCCTTTTGGCCTGCGGATACGCTTCCCCATCGATCGGCCGAGGTGTGCAGCCGAATGCCACCCGAAGCCGCCGTTGCAGCGGCCGTGCAAAATGCGTGCAATGATCTTGGACGCTTGAGTCAAGCTTCCGAGCAGGTCAGAGCCCGACCGCAGCGGCCAATCACCCCGACCACGACGACGCCTGGACCCGTTCGGGACGGGTTGCGCCCGGCCACCGCCGAGGCAGGCAGCCGTACCGGCCGAACACCCGCAACGCCGCCCGCCGCTGCGGACACGGACCCTCCACACCACAGACAGGACAGCGCCCATCCACGCTCGACGAGATGTGCCGGTCAAGCTGCGACTGCGCCGCCCGCAACTGATCCCGCACCGCCTCCGACAGATACGTGGTCACCGCACCTCGCCCTTCGACGCCAGCAACCGGGTCGGCACGAGGACTTGCGTGCGTTCGCCGCGTTGGTGGCGTGGGTTGACCTTGGTGCCCTCGACCCAGATCCACTGCTCCCGCTCCGGCCGGTTGAGCACCAGGCGAACCCCGGTCACTCGCAACGTCATTGGCCCGTCGGTAGGGCGGTAGCGGTCGGCGGCGTCGATGTGCAGCACGGCGCCGAGTCGTACCCGTAGGTCAAACACCACGTCTCCTCGTCGTCTGCCGTGCCGTTCCCGACGGACCGGCGGGTAGTTGAGGGTTGATCTGAAGGCCGGCGATCCGCGCAAAGACCTCCCGCCGCGCCAACGCCTCCCCGGTGGTCGGGTTGATGGCGTAGCCGGCGAGCCAGATCCAGCCGTCATACGTCGGCCGGTCACAGATCGAGGACACCCGCAGCCACAGCGCCCGGTCACCGCCGAACTGCACCGATGCCCGACCGTCCAACAGCACCAGGTCACCCGGATTCGGTGCGCCCGGCGGGAGGGGTTGCTGCCTGCGAGGCACCGAGGCGGGCGGGCTCAGTCGGGACCGTCGTTCGGGTCGCGGTCCCATGCCAGCACCCACCCCGGGCCAGCCTCAGCAGGACACCGAACGACCGGACCCCGCACAGTCCAGGCAGGACCGCCGGGCCAGCGGGCGCGTGCGCTCCGCTCCCCGGCCGATCGCCCGGACCTGGGAACGGGCGAGGGTGTACTTCCAGCCCACGCCGGAGCAGGATTGGCAGTTGGTCGATACGTTCAGCCCCGTCATGCACACAGGCTGTGGCACGAACCGTCCAGCGACCCGGAAAAACCTTCCGGGGTCGCCGCCGACCGAGGGGAGACAGTGAACCCATGCGCGGGACCACCACCACCCTGACCATCGGCGAACGCGTCGCCTGGTACCGCCGTCGACGCGGCCTATCGCAAGAAGTCCTCGCCGGACTCATCGGCCGAACCGCCGACTGGCTCGGCAAAGTCGAGAACAACCGGATAGACCTGGACCGCCTGTCCGTCATCAAGTCGCTCGCCGAAGCCCTGGACATCTCCCTCGGCGACCTGCTCGGCGAACCCTCCCTGCTCGACTGGACCACCGAAAGCGGCACCCACACCGTGCCCGCGCTGCGCGCCGCCCTGATGAACTACCGCGCCCTCGCCCCGTTCGGCGGCGACACCGACGCGGAACCACCCAGCATCGCCGTGCTCAGGAAGGAAGTCGGGGCACTCTGGGACGCCTACCAGGACTCCCGATTCGGGTACGTCACCAGCCGGCTACCCGACCTACTCCACCGCGCCCAGGTCGCCGCCGACCACCACGACGGCGACGACCAGGACGACGCCCGCCGGCTCCTCGGCCTGGCCTACCAGCTCGCGGCCACGCAGCTCACCAAACTCGGGGAAAGTGACCTCGCCTGGATCGCCGCCGACCGCGGCCTGTCCGCCGTCCGCCCCACCGGTGACCCGCTCATCACCGGCTCCCTGTTCCGATCCGTCGGTCACGCCCTGCACGCCACCGGCCGCTACACCGACGCCGTACGCCTCACCGAAGACGCCGCCAGCTACCTCGAACCCCACCTCAGCCACGCCACACCCGAACTGCTGTCCGTCTACGGCACCCTGTTCCTGTCCGGCTCCATGGCCGCCGCACGCGCCAACGACCCGGGCACCACCCGCACCTTCCTCACCGCAGCCGACCAGGCCGCCAGCAAACTCGGTGCCGACGCCAACCACCTGTGGACCGCGTTCGGCCCGACCAACGTCGCCATCCACCGCGTTGCCACCGCCGCCGAACTAGGCGACCTGCAAGTCGCCATCGACCTCGGCCCCCGCGTCGACACCACCGGCCTACCCATGGAACGCCGAGTCCGGCACGCCCTGGAGGTCGCCCGCGCCTACAGCTCGTGGAACCGGGTCGACGACGCCCAAGCCATGCTGCTCGACGCCGAACAGATGGCACCCGAACAAGTCCGCCACCACTTCCTCAGCCGCCAACTCGCCCTCACCTGGGTCCGCCGACAACGCGGCAAACCCTCCACCGAACTGGTCAGCCTCGCCCGCCGGCTCAAGGTGCTCGACTGACCCCAGCCCGTTTACGCTGCCCTGGTGACGGCCAACGAGACGCCACCCATGGCAACCCCCCGCGTCGCCGCAGGCGCCCTCTTCTTCGACGCCGCGGGTCGAGTCCTCCTCGTGAAGCCCAGCTACAAAGACCACTGGGACATCCCCGGCGGCTACGTCGAACCCGGCGAATCACCCCGCTCCGCCTGCTTGCGCGAGGTCGAAGAGGAGCTTGGCCTCACGGTCCGAATCGGCTCGATGCTGGTCGTGGACTGGGCGCCCGCCGAACACGAAGGCGACAAACTCCTCTTCATCTTCGACGGCGGAACACTCACCGAGAAGCAAGAACACGCCATCCGCTTTGAAGACGCGGAACTCACTGAATGGCGCTATGTGGCTGCTGAGAGGCTGGAGCAGCACGTACCGTCCCGGCTTGCCCGAAGAATCCGTACCGCGATTGCGGCCCATAGCACCAGAGGCTCCGCTTACGCAGAGCACGGCGACGCAATCTAACGGAATGGTGTCAGAGCCGACGGAAGCCAGCCACAGCAGGAACGGGTTGCCAAGCCATCGTTCAACTAGCCTGCCCGCTCTCCTCCGCCGCCTCGCTGTCACGCTCGGGCTTGGCCTCGTCATGGGCGGTAGCGCTGGCATGAGCCCGGTTGCCGGCGAGGAAGCTGTCGCCAGGGAGACCGATGCAGTTACTGCGATCGCCGCGCCCGCAACGTCATGGCCAGACAAGATTGACACAGTCCCGGCAGATAAAAAGAGTCCCGCGAGAACGAAGGCAAAGACTTGGGCGCGGCGTGCGAGCGCTACTGCGGATCGGCCCATCTCATGACGGTACTCTTGCTCTAGAGCCAGGTAGTTCTCACGAAAGGAAAGCGGTGCAGTCTTTCGGCTTCTTTGCTTGGGAGGTCCTGCTGTGCTGGTCATTTATGCACTCCTGCCAGCGTCACGGATTACCCATCCGACTTGACCTGCGGGCTGGTCGTAGCCTTGATGGGAGCTCTGTGGCGGGACTTCGAATGCACTATTGGCCGGCGTTAAGAGGAATGTGGCCCGACTGACTCTCGCTATGGTGCCTCGAAGCCCGAACACTAGCCCTGCGGCGAAATCAACGCAGCGCTTAGCGATTTGCTCATCAGTGTAACGCAGGTCAACAAACACCGACTCGCCATCCATAACCGCTCGGGCAATCTCGCGAAAGTCGTCGTATGTGTCCACTCTGATCGTTACCGTTGCGCCCGCAGGAACTTCCAGCGGCTCCGGTTCAACGCCAGTCGAAGACGCGTGCTTTCGTGGATTCGCTCTTCCTTTGTAGTCGGTACGGAATTGAAGTTCGCTGCTCCTTAACCTTTCTTCATCTGACGCGAGCGCTCCAGCCGCCCCAACGTTCGAGAGGAGCGCCGATCTGGTGCCTTCCCCCGCGAGATCAATGACAGAGCCAAGACCGATAATCCAAGACCATCGACGCATTGAGCGCAATGGAGCTGATGTAGGGGGTGGCTTGGGAGCGCGCCCCCGGCTCTTGCCCACAAAAATCACCCCATTACTTCCCGTAAGCTAGAAGCTACACCAAATGGTTGCTCCGATGCGTCAGCCACATGGGGGAGCCAGACGTAGAGCTCAAGCTATCTACGACGGCTACGCAGAGCGTTCGGCACCGTGTGCAGCGTCGCGGCCTCGTCAACCAAGATCAGGCCGCGCCCAGGCCGTCAAGGGGAGCCAGTGGTGGCCAGCGTTGGCCATCGACGACATGTACGTCAGCAGGTCAGCGTCGCAGTCGTTCGGTTTGATCGACAAAGACCCCTGCCTAGATCAATACCGCTGGAAGTGACCTGCTGCCAGATCACCCCGGATGGAAGATCTAACCGGTGGGGCGCACGCCTCGGTACCCTTCGTGCCTACGGCGTCGCGCGGCAAGTCGAAGCTGTGGCAGCACTGGGCTGTGTGGTCCTAACGGTGCTCCTGCTGGCCTGCTGTCCCACGGTGCCACTGCGTTTGGGCCGGCCGTCTACGCGGTGCTCCTTGGCCTCTTGCTTGTCTTGAACATGATCGCGATCGGGGGGCGGGCAGATGCGGGGGCGAGCTTCGCGTTATCTCGCTACACACGGCGAGACCACTT
>NZ_BOOZ01000004.1 GCF_016863495.1 Micromonospora andamanensis | reverse complement strand
GCCGGCCAGCGGCCTTTCGGCGTCCGGACGATCCAGGGTGCTGGCCGGCTGGCTCCGCAGGACTGTCCCTGTGGCGGCGGTCACGGCAGGGGTAGGAAGAAGCAGAGCGGGTAACCTGTTGACTCGGGTGTCGGTGTGTTCCAGTGTCCCCGGGCCTCACCTAAATTGCCGTCGCGGAATACCGTTCGGCTGGAGCCGCGTCGCGCCACTCGCCGAGAGGCGACCTGCACACCGACACCCTCGTCGCCCCCGGCCCGATTTCGGGCCGGGGGCGACGTCGTGATTGTGGATCCGGCAGGTGGGTCGCCGATCCCGCCGCGCTGTCCTAAGGTCGAGACCGGAGGTGCGGGCGTGGGACTGCGGGACAGGTTGCTGGGCTGGCCGGTCTACCGGCAGCTCACCGGTACCGACCCCCTGGGCCGGGGCGCGGCGGCGTGCTCGAGCCGCAGCGCCGAGCTGACCGCCCGCACGGAGGACGCCGACCGGGTGGCCCGTTCCGTCTGCCCGTACTGTGCCGTCGGCTGCGGGCAGCGGGTCTTCGTCAGTGACGAGCAGGTCACCCAGATCGAGGGCGACCCGGACAGCCCCATCTCCCGGGGCCGGCTCTGCCCGAAGGGTGCCGCCAGCCGGAGCCTGGTCACCAGCCCGCTGCGGCAGACAACTGTGCGCTACCGGCGGCCGTACGGCACCGAGTGGGAGGACCTGGACCTCGACACCGCGCTCGACATGATCGCCGACCGGGTCCTCGCGGCGCGCGCCGAGACGTGGGAGGACGCGGACGCCGAGGGCCGGCCACTGAACCGGACGTTGGGGATCGCCAGTCTGGGCGGGGCCACCCTGGACAACGAGGAGAACTACCTCATCAAGAAGCTGTTCACCGCGATGGGGGCGCTTTAGATCGAGAACCAGGCCCGGATTTGACACTCCGCCACCGTCCCCGGTCTGGGGGCCAGCTTCGGTCGCGGTGGCGCGACGGACTTCCAGCAGGACGTGGCGAACGCCGACGTCATCGTCATCCAGGGCTCCAACATGGCCGAGGCCCATCCGGTGGGCTTCCAGTGGGTGATGGAGGCGAAACGGCGCGGGGCCAAGGTCTTCCACGTCGACCCGCGCTTCACCCGTACCAGCGCCGTCGCTGACGCGTACCTGCCGATCCGGGCGGGCACCGACATCGCGCTGCTGGGCGCGGTGGTGAACTACATCCTCAGCAACGAGCTGGATTTCCGGGAGTACGTGCTCGCGTACACCAACGCGGCGACGATCGTCAGTGACGACTTCGTCGACGCCGAGGACGCCGACGGGCTCTTCTCCGGCTTCGACCCGGCGACCGCCAGCTACGTCCAGGACAGTTGGCAGTACGCGGGCCACGAGCGGGACTCCGGTAGTGGCCACACGGCCCGGGAGCGGGAGACCGCGGCCGGGCTGCGTCACGAGTCTCACGGCGCTCCGATCTCCCGGCAGGTGCAGCGGGACGAGACGCTGCAACACCCGCGCTGCGTGTACCAGATTCTCAAGCGGCACTTCGCCCGCTACACCCCGGAGATGGTGGAACGGGTCTGCGGCGTACCCCGGGAGAAGTTCCTGGAACTGGCCCGCGCCTGGACGGAGAACTCCGGGCGGGAACGCACCGGCTGCCTGATCTACTCGGTCGGCTGGACCCAGCACACCGTCGGGGTGCAGTACATCCGCACCGGGGCGATCATCCAGTTGCTGCTGGGCAACATGGGTCGGCCCGGTGGCGGGGTGCTGGCGCTGCGCGGGCACGCCAGCATCCAGGGCTCCACCGACATTCCGACCCTGTTCAACCTGCTGCCGGGTTATCTGCCGATGCCGCACCACGCCCGGCATCCCGACTTCGACGCGTGGGTGGACAGCATCCGGCATCCGGGTCAGAAGGGTTTCTGGGGTGGTGCCCGCGCCTACGCCGCCAGCCTGCTGAAGGCGTACTGGGGGGACGCGGCCACCCCCGACAACGACTTCTGCTACGGCCACCTTCCCCGACTGACCGGCGACCACGGCACCTACCAGCAGGTGCTGAACATGATCGACGGCAAGGTGAAGGGGTACTTCCTGCTCGGCCAGAACCCGGCGGTCGGTTCGGCGCACGGCCGGGCTCAGCGACTGGGCATGGCCAACCTCGACTGGCTTGTCGTCCGCGACCTGTTCATGATCGAGAGCGCGACGTTCTGGCAGCGCGGTCCCGAGGTCGCCACAGGTGAGATCGTGCCGGAGCGGTGCGCCACCGAGGTGTTCTTCCTGCCGGCCGCCTCCCACGTGGAGAAGGAGGGCACGTTCACCCAGACCCAGCGGCTGCTGCAGTGGCGGGAGAAGGCCGTCGACCCGCCCGGCGACGCCCGCTCCGAGTTGTGGTTCTTCTACCACCTGGGGCGTCGGATCCGGGCGAAGCTGGCCGGCTCGACCCTGCCGCGCGACCGTGCGTTGCTCGATCTGACCTGGGGCTATCCCACGCACGGCAGGCATGCCGAGCCGGACGCCGAGGCGGTGCTGCGGGAGATCAACGGATACGACACGGCGAGCGGCCGGCCGTTGTCGGCGTTCACCCAGGCCCGCGACGACGGGACGACGGCGATCGGCTGCTGGATCTACACAGGCGTCTACGCCGACGGGGTGAACCAGGCGGCTCGGCGTCGGCCCGGTCACGAGCAGGACTGGGTGGCCGCCGAGTGGGGCTGGGCGTGGCCGGCGAACCGGCGGCTGCTCTACAACCGGGCCTCCGCCGATCCGCAGGGCCGCCCGTGGAGCGAGCGCAAACGGTACGTGTGGTGGGACGCCGACGCCGGGCGGTGGACCGGCCGGGACGTGCCGGACTTCGAGGTGACGAAACCGCCGTCGTACCGGCCGCCGGAGGGTGCGACGGGGCCGGCGGCGCTGGCCGGTGACGATCCGTTCATCATGCAGGCCGACGGTAAGGGCTGGCTGTACGCGCCCAGTGGGGTGCTGGACGGGCCGTTGCCGACGCACTACGAACCGGCTGAGTCGCCGGTGCGTAACCCGCTCTACGGGCAGCAGGCCAACCCGACCCGCAAGATGTACGACCATCCGGTGAACTCGACGAACCCCAGCCCCCCGCAGCAGCACGACCAGGTCTTCCCGTACGTGTTCACGGTCAGCCGACTCACCGAGCACCACACCGCGGGCGGGATGAGCCGTACGGTCGCGCCGCTCGCGGAACTGCAACCGGAGATGTTCGTGGAGGTCTCACCGGAGTTGGCGGCGTTGGTCGGGCTTACCCATCTCGGTTGGGCGCATCTGATCAGCGCCCGCGCGGCGATCGAGGCCAGGGTGCTGGTCACCGACCGGCTGGTGCCGCTGGCGGTGGACGGCCGGGTGATCCACCAGGTGTGGCTGCCGTACCACTTCGGCTTCGAGGGGCTGGTCACCGGCGATTCGGCGAACGACCTGTTCGGCATCACCCTGGATCCGAACGTGCTGATCCAGGAAAGCAAGATCGGCACCTGTGACGTGCGGCCGGGACGCCGGCCCACCGGGGCGGCCCTGCGCGAACTCGTGCAGGATTACCGCACCAGAGCCGGCATCGTGCCGGGTGTCCTACCGCCGGCGGTCACCCCCGGCGTGCCGGTCGAGCCACCCGGGTCCACCGGCGACGGAGAGGGGAACCCCTGATGGCCGATCGCCCGCACCGGCCCGCCGCACCGCCACAGTCGTCGCTGTCGGCCGCCGATCCGGCGACCGCGGCCGGCTGGGTCGACGCGCCACCGAGGATGGGTTTCTTCACCGACACCAGCGTCTGCATCGGCTGCAAGGCGTGCGAGGTGGCCTGCAAGGAGTGGAACGGGGTACCCACCTCCGGACTGGACCTGCTCGGCATGTCGTACGACAACACCGGCGCGTTGACGGCGAACTCGTGGCGGCATGTCGCCTTCGTCGAACAGCCCCGGCCCGCCGGGCACGGCACCGCGTCGTTCGCCGGGAACCCGACAGGTGACTCGGCCAGCGCCGCCTCCGCCGCCCGGTCGGCCGGCACCGCCAAACCGACAGGCACCGAGCCGGGTGTGCTGGCCGGTGAGCCGCAGGCGGCGGCCCGGACGACCGAGTTCCTCGGCATGCCGGCGGCCGGGCCACCCGGGCGCACCGGCAGCGCCGAGGGGCGCAGCGACTTCCGCTGGCTGATGATGTCGGACGTGTGCAAGCACTGCACCCGGGCCGGCTGCCTCGACGTCTGCCCGACCGGGGCGCTGTTCCGCACCGAGTTCGGCACCGTCGTGGTGCAGGAGGACATCTGCAACGGGTGCGGCTACTGCGTGTCGGCCTGCCCGTACGGGGTGATCGACAGGCGGGTGGACGACGGTCGGGTGTGGAAGTGCACACTCTGCTACGACCGGATCGGCGCGGGGCTGACCCCGGCCTGCGCGCAGGCCTGCCCGACCGAGTCCATCCAGTACGGTCCCCTCGACGAGTTGCGGGAGCGGGCGGCCGAGCGGGTCGCCACGTTGCGGGAGCGGGGGGAGCCGCAGGCGCGGCTCTACGGCCACGACCCGCACGACGGGGTCGGCGGTGACGGCGCGTTCTTCCTGCTGCTCGACGAGCCGGAGGTGTACGGCCTGCCGCCGGACCCGCAGGTCACCACCCGGGACCTGCCGGCGATGTGGCGCCGGGCGGGGCTGGCCGCGCTGGCCATGACGGCGGTGGCCGTCGGCGCGTTCCTCGGCGGCCGGCGGTGAACGCGGACCGGCCGGCCGTCGGTGACCGGTTCCGCCGCTTCCGGGCCGGCCGTCGGGCCGGTGAGGAGTTGGCCGTGCCGCCTGCGGAGTTCACCTCCTACTACGGCAGGCCGATCCTCAAGCCGCCGGTGTGGACGTGGGAGATCGCCGCCTACCTGTTCACCGGCGGGCTGGCCGCCGGCTCGTCGCTGCTGGCGGCGGGTGGTCAGCTCACCGGCCGCGCCGAGGTACGTCGCGCCGGCCGGGTCGCCGCGTTGGCGGCGGTCACCGCCAGCGCCGGCCTGCTGGTCAAGGACCTGGGCCGGCCGGAACGGTTCCACCACATGCTGCGGGTGGCCAAGCCGACCTCGCCGATGTCGGTGGGCACCTGGATCCTCACCGCGTACGGTCCGGCCGCCGGGTTGGCCGCGATCGCCGAGGTGGCGCCGCTGTTGCCCACGCGGGGTCCGCTCGGGTTGGTCCGTCGGGCGTTGCCGCCGGTGGGACGGGTCGCCGGGTTGGCCGCCGCGTTGACCGCGCCGGCCCTGGGCACGTACACGGCGGTGCTGCTCGCCGACACGGCCGTGCCGTCCTGGCACGAGGCGTACGCCGACCTGCCGTTCGTCTTCGCGGGCAGCGCGTTGGCCAGCGGCGCGGGGGTGGGTCTGCTCGCCGTGCCACCGGCCCAGGCGGGCCCGGCGCGGCGGATGGCGCTGGCCGGGGCCGGACTGGAGCTGGTCGGCGCGCACCGGGTGGAGAATCGCCTCGGCCTGCTGGGTGAGCCCTACCGGACGGGTCGACCCGGTCGGCTGCTACGCGCCGGGCGGACACTCACCGTCGCCGGGGTGGCAGGTGCGGTGCTGGGCCGGCGGAGCCGACTGGTGTCGGCGGTGTCCGGGGCAGCGTTGCTCGCCGCTTCGGTGGCGACCCGGTTCGGGGTCTTCCACGCCGGCGTCGCCTCGGCCCGCGATCCGAAGTACACGGTGGTGCCACAGCGGGCCCGGCTCGACCGGCGGGCGGCCGAACCCGGCGGGTGAGCGCGGTGTCGACTCGGCCGCACACCCGCCGCCGAGCTGTGATCCAATGGCCGGTGGAGGCGTTC
Organism: Micromonospora andamanensis; assembly: GCF_016863495.1. Taxonomy (GTDB): domain Bacteria; phylum Actinomycetota; class Actinomycetes; order Mycobacteriales; family Micromonosporaceae; genus Micromonospora; species Micromonospora andamanensis. Next base: position 359,433 of record NZ_BOOZ01000004.1, on the reverse strand, counting down.
AGGCGGCTGGTGCCCCTCCCGGTCTTCAAAACCGGTGTGGTCCGGGATCCGGGCCAGGCGGGTTCGATTCCCGTCCGTCTCCGCCAGGCTGCGAGGAGATGAACCGATGAGCGACGGCGGCGCGGACCCGCGGCGCCGGGTGCCGCGTACCGACGCGCTGCTGGCTGAGCCGTCGCTTGTCGCGGCGGCCGTCACGGTCGGTCGCGACCGGGTCCGCCGCGCGGTGCGGCAGGCCCAGGAACGGGCCCGCCGAGGCGAGATCGAGCCCACCGAGGTACGCGACGCCGTGCTGGCCGCGTTGCCGCCGCCCGTGCCGCGGGTGGTGCTCAACGCCACCGGAGTGGTGCTGCACACCAACCTCGGGCGGGCCGCGCTCTCCGAGGCCGCGCTGGCCGCGGTGACCGCCGCCGCCGGGTACACCGACGTCGAGTTGGATCTCGGCACCGGGCGGCGGGCCCGCCGTGGGCGGGACGCGCTGGATGCCCTTGCCGCCGCCGTACCGGCGGCCGAGGCGGTGCACGTGGTCAACAACGGTGCCGCCGCGCTGGTGCTGGCGGCCACCGCGCTCGCCGCCGACGCCGAGATCGTGGTCAGCCGGGGTGAGCTGGTGGAGATCGGTGACGGTTTCCGCCTGCCCGACCTGCTCACCAGCACCGGCGCCCGGTTGCGCGAGGTCGGCACCACCAACCGGACCACCCTCGCCGACTACGCCGCAGCCGTCGGGCCGGGTACCGGCTTCGTGTTGAAGGTGCACCCGTCCAACTTCCGGGTCACCGGTTTCACCTCGGCGGTACCGGTGCGGCGGCTGGCCGGGCTCGGGGTGCCGGTGGTCGCCGACATCGGTTCCGGGCTGCTGGTATCGGACCCGCTGCTGCCGGATGAACCGGACGCCGCGAGCACCCTGCGCGCCGGGGCGGCGCTTGTCACCGCCAGCGGCGACAAGCTGCTCGGTGGTCCGCAGGCCGGGTTGCTGCTCGGCACCGCCGAGCTGGTCGAGCGACTGCGCCGCCACCCGCTCGCGCGGGCGGTGCGGGTGGACAAGCTGACCCTGGCCGCCCTCGCCGGCACGCTCGGTGACCCGGCCACCCCCACCCGCCGGGCGCTGCACGTCGACGCGGCGGCGCTGCGCGAGCGGACCGAACGGCTGCGTGACGCGCTCGCCGCCGAGGGCCGCAAGGTCGAGGTGGTGCCGTCGGTGGCGGTGGTCGGCGGCGGCGGTGCGCCCGGCGTCGAGCTGGACTCGTGGGCGCTGAGCCTGCCCGAGCGGTACGCCGGCCCGTTGCGTACCGGTGATCAGCCGGTGCTGGGTCGGGTGGTCCGTGGCCGGCTGCTGCTCGACCTGCGCTGCGTGCCGGAGCGGGCCGACGGGTTGCTGCGCGCGGCGGTGCTGGCCGTGCCGGGAGACGACTGACCATGCTGGTGGTGGCTACTGCCGGGCACGTCGATCACGGCAAGTCCACGCTGGTGCGGGCGCTGACCGGGATGGAACCGGACCGCTGGGCTGAGGAACGCCGCCGGGGCATGACCATCGACCTGGGGTTCGCCTGGACGGCGCTGCCGTCGGGTCGTACCGTCGCGTTCGTCGACGTGCCGGGGCATGAGCGGTTCGTCCCGAACATGCTGGCCGGGGTGGGGCCGGTGCCGGCCGCCGTGGTGGTGGTCGCGGCCGACGCGGGTTGGATGCCGCAGTCCGCCGAGCACCTGGCCGCCCTGGACGCGTTCGGCGTCCGGCACGGCCTGCTGGTGGTGACCCGGGCGGACCTGGCCGATCCGGCGGCGGCTATGGCGGTGGCCGGCGCGGAGTTGGCGGCGACTTCGCTGGCCGGGGTGGAGGCGGTGCCGGTGAGTGCCGTCACCGGGGCCGGCCTGGCCGACCTGCGGGCCGCGCTGGACCGGCTGGCGAACCAGGTGCCGGTGCCGGTGCCCGACGGCCCGGTGCGGCTCTGGGTCGACCGCTGCTTCACGGTGCGGGGCAGCGGCACGGTGGTCACCGGCACCCTGGGTGGCGGTCGGCTGCGCGTCGACGACGAACTGGAGCTGACCGGCGGTGGTGAACCGGTACGCGTGCGGGGCCTGCACCGGCTCGGCGTCGCCTGCGCCGAGGCGGTGCCGGTGGCCCGGGTGGCGGTCAATCTGCGGGGTGTGGCCCGTGACCGGATCAGCCGCGGCGACGCCCTGCTCACCCCGGGTCGGTTCCGGGCCACCGACCTGGTCGACGTGCGACTGGCGGGCGTCGCGGTGACCGACCTGCCGGTGACATTGACACTGCATGTCGGGTCGGCCGCGGTGCCGGTCCGGGTCCGTCCGCTGGGCCCGGACACCGCCCGGCTGCGGTTGGGCCGTCCGCTGCCGCTGCTGGTGGGGGACCGGGCGTTGCTGCGGGATCCGGGCCGCCGGTACGTCGCCGGTGGGGTCACCGTGCTCGACGTGCTGCCGCCGCCGCTGGCGCGTCGGGGTGCTGCGGCGGCCCGGGCGGCGGTGCTGGCCACCCTGGACGGTCGGCCCGACGTCGCCGGGGAGTTGCGTCGGCGGGGCCTGGCCCGGGTCGCCGACCTGGTGCGGGCGGGCGTACCGGTGACGGTCGCGCCGGTGGCCGGCGACTGGCTGGCTGATCCGCAGCACCTGTCGCGGCTGGGCGACCGGCTCGCCGTCGCGGTGGCCGAGCACGCCCGCGCGCATCCGCTGGCGGCGGGTGTTCCGGTCGAGGAACTGCGCCGGCACCTGGACCTGCCGGACCGGGCCCTGGTCGAGGCCCTGGTCCGGCCGCCGCTGCGACTGGTGGGCGGTCGGGTCGTGGGGCCTGGCGCGGCGGTGTTGCCCGAGCCGCTGGCCCGCGCGCTGGCGCTGGTGGGCGAGGACTGGGCGGCGTATCCGTTCCGTGCCCCGGACGCCGACCGGCTGGCCGCCGTCGGCCTGGGTGCCCGGGAGATCGGTGCGGCGGTGCGGGCGGGTGCGCTGCTCCGGCTGACCGGCAACGTGCTGTTGCTGCCCGGCGCGCCGCAGCGGGCGGTGCGGGTGCTGGCCGGGCTGCCGCAGCCGTTCACGCTCAGCGCCGCCCGGCAGGCGCTGGACACGACTCGGCGGGTGGCGGTGCCGCTGCTGGAGTTGCTGGACCGACAGGGACTGACCCGTCGGCTACCCGACGACGCCCGGGTGGTGGTGGATTGAGCACATCGTCGGCCGGGCGCGGAGTGGGGCACCTACCGTGACGGGATGGACCCCTCCGCGGTGTGGCGGGACCGGCAGCATCGGTGGCGGATCGAGGCGTACCGCGCGCCGGATCTGCGGTTCGCCATCTACGCGACAAACGGCACGACCGAGTCCGCGCCGCTCTGGCTGTTCGGCATGTCGGCGTTGGCCCGCTGGCTGATGAGCCACAAGATCTCCCTCGACGATCTGGAGGTCGACTGACCGCCCCAGCCGAGGGAATAATACGGATAACACGGGCATAACGGGTTCGCTGGTCGTACGGTGCCAGCTGTGAAGGACCGAGGCATCCGGAAGTTCGTCGCGGTACTGGCCGGCCTCGCCGTGATCTACTTCGGCACCACCGGCCGGTCCCCGGAGGAGGGGCGCGGCCTCTCCGGCGGGCTCGTGGTGCTGGCGGTGCTGGCCGCGCTGCTGGTGTGGTACCTGACCAAACCCGGCGGCGACGCGGCGAAGTGAGGCTCCTCAGCGGGTGGCCACGCCCCGGCTGATCTGCCCGGCCGACTCCTCGCCGAGGGCGACCCGCACCAGGGCCGAGGCGAGCCGGCCGAAGTCGACGTCGTCGACGAGCCGGGCCAACCGGTCAGTGGTGGCGGGCAGACCGAGCCGGCGCGCGCCGGCCACCGTCCGCCGGTCGGCGTACGGGCGCAGCTCCGGCCAGACCGCCTGCACCTCACGCAGGAAGATGTCCGCGCCGGTGGGACCGATCCCGGGGAACTCGGTGAGCAGCCGGCGTAGCTGTGCCGGCTCACCTGCCGCCTCCCGGTGCAGCCGCCGCAGGTCGCCGTGCCAGCGCTCCAGGCAGAGCCGGGCGCCGGAGCCGAGCATCGTGGCGGTCCGTTCGTCGTAGCGGCGGTAGTGGCCGCGCCCCAACGCGTCGACCCGTTCCTGCCAGCTGGCGGCCTCCATGGTCTGCGGGGTGCGGTACCCGGCCGCGAAGAGTTCGCGGGCCGCCGCCACCCCCACCTGCGCCCGGATCCGGGTGCTGAGCAGGGTGACAAGCACCAGCAGCTGGTACAGCGGCGCCGGTCGGTCGGCCAGCGCGATGCCGGCCTCCTCGGCGTACGTGCGGCGGGTCAGCAGGGTCCGCGCCAGCGCCCGTTGGTCACCCATCCTGGGTGGGTACCCACCGACGACGCGGATAGCCCTCACCTGGGTGGCCGCGCCGGAATGCCGCCGACGGCGGCGGGTAAGCCGCCGGTGACGCGGCGCCACGCCGCGTACCGGCGAAGGGAGAGCACCGTGACGAACCCGCAGCAGCAGGAACTCCGGCGTAACGCCCTCGGTCAGACAAGCCAGGACAACAAGGGCCCCGACCCGGCGGGCCATCCCCGCAACCGTGGCTCGTCGCGCGGGGACGCCGGCCGCCCGGTGCCGCGCGGCCAGGTGTCACCGTACGGTCCCAGCGGTCAACAGGTCGCCGAGGACGACACCGAACGCTAGTCGGATCTCCTACGTCGACGGCCGCAGCCGGTTCCAGGTGGCTGCGGCCGTCAACCCGAAGGTGAGGTGCGGGACGAGGTCGGCGATCCAGTCGACCCGACGCCAGGTACGCGGGTCGGTGACACCGAGCAGGGTCAGCGATCCGTCCGACAGCGTCATCAGGCCCCCGCCGAGCAGGGCGGCCGCCCGCAGCACCGGTTGACGGCGGCCCCGGGCCAGCAGCGCGAAGCCGACGGTCGCCGCCGCGCCGAGCCCGTAGCCCATCAGCGCACCGATGCCGCTCCGCCGGTTGTCGGCCTGCTGCGGTGACCCCAGGGACAGGTGGGCCGCGCCCGCCAGCTTCCCGGCGCTGTTCTCCGGTGTCCGGCTGGCCGGCCGGGCCCGGACGGTCATGTCGAGATAGGTGGCGATGTTCAGCGCTGTGGTGCCGACGGCCCCGGCGATGAGGCCGTCGGTCAAGTCGGCGACCCTCACTTCTTCGGATCCCCGGGTTCGCGGTTGCCCTTCGGCCCGTAGGCGCGTTCGCCCCGTACGACGCCTCGCCGGCCCTGATCCTCCCGCAGGATCCGGTTGGCCGCCTGGTCGGCCTTCTGGTCCGGAGTGCGCCGACCCGAGCCGTCGATGGCGTTGCGCAGGCGGGCGCGCTGCTTGTCGTAGGCGTTGCTGCCGGGTCGAGGTCCTGGCATCACTGTCTCCTCTGCTCTGGTCGTCGCCGGTGGCGTCGGTGACGTTCTGGTCGCCGCCGGTGGCGTACGCGGCCCGTCTACCCGCCTGGACCGTCGCCAACCGTGCCGGCCGGTCACCGGGGGCCGCGTACCACCGCGACCGGACAGTGGCTGTGGTGCAGCAGGGACTGACTCACCGAACCCAGCAGCAACCCGGTCACCTCGCCTCGTCCCCGCCCTCCGACCACGAGCAGTTGCGCCTGGCGGGAGGCGTCGGTGAGCACCCGGGCGGCGCGACCCCGCACCGACCGCCGGGTGATCGGCACCTCCGGGTACCGCTCGGTCATCCCGGCGATGGACTCGGCCACCGCACGGTCCTCGTCGTCGCGCAACTCGGACTCGTCGTACACGAGCGGCTGCATGTCACCCGGGCCGGTGGACACCGGATGCCGGTAGGCGTGCAGGGCGACCACCGGGGCGCCGCGCAGAGCGGCCTCGTGGACGGCGAACTCCACAGCTCGGCGGGACAACTCGGAACCGTCCACCCCGACCACGACGGCGCCGTCGGGACGTGACGCGCCGCGGGCCACCAGCACCGGGCAGGCGGCGTACGCGGCCACCTGCACCGCGACCGAACCGACCACCAGCGCGGCGAACCCGCCCGCACCCCGGTCACCGAGCACCACGATCGCCGCGCTCGATGCCTCGGCGAGCAGCACGGCGGTGGCCTCCCCGTCGACGATCTCGCCGGTGACCCGTAGCCCCGGCGCCGTTGCCTCGGCCTCGTCGACAGCAGCGGCGACCAGCTCCTCCGCCCGGGCCCGCAGCCCTCCGCCGGGTGTGCCCTCGGTGGCCGGCCGGACCGGGGAGTGCAGCGTCGGCCAGATGAAGGCGTGCACCAGCCGCAGTGGCCGGCCCTGGCGGGCCGCCGCCGCGGCGGCCAGCCGTACCGCGGCGAGGGCGGGCTCGGAACCGTCCACGCCGACCACTACCGCCGAGCCGCTCGCCGAGTTCACCGTCACCTCCCGTGCCTGGCCGTCATCGGGACCGGTCTGGGTCAGTATCACCGCACGCGATGGCCCGCGGGGCGATACCGGCGAGCGACGTGATGTCGGTACGCTGACGGCCGGTGCGGTGTCCAGGAACGTTTGCGGCGGCGCGGCGAGGTCCAGACGGCGACCCGGCACAGCGGAGTCGCGCCCGGGGAGGGAGCGTCGTCGATGGTGGAGCCCGACCAGCCGAGTACCGCACGTATGATCGACTTCTGGCTCGGCGGCGCGCACCACTATCCGGTGGACGTGGCTGCCGCCCGCGCGTTCGAGCAGGCGTACGGCCCTTGTGCTCCGGTTTTCCGGGAGCTGCGCGCCTTCCTCGGCCGCGCCGTACGCGCCATCGCCGCCACAGGTGTCGACGGATTCCTGGTGTTCGGTGCCGGGGTGCCGACGATGGGCAACGTGCACGAGGCGGCGCCCGACGCGACCGTCCTGTACACCGACGTCGATCCGGTGACCATCCGTCTCGGTCAGCGTGTGCTGGCCGGCAGCGACCAGGCGAGCTACGCCTTCGGCGACGCCACCGACCTCGGCACCGTCGATCCGGCGCTGCTGCACCGGTTCGTGCCCGGCTGGGGTCGCCGCCCGGTGGGGGTGGTGTTCCTGGGCCTGGCGGCGTTCCTCGACGACGCGACCCTCGCCCGCACCCTGGACGAGCTGTACACGGCGGTGGCGCCGGGCAGCCACCTGGCTGTCGATTTCGACACCGAGGAACTCGCCGCGTATCCGGCGGCGCTGGCGATGATGGGCCCGGCGTTCCGGATGCGTCCGCCGGCCGTGTTCGCCCCACTGCTCGGTCGGTGGCGGCCCACCCCGGACGGAATCGTGCCGGTCACCCACTGGCGGCCGGAGGGCCGGCCGGCGGAGGTGCCGGACGCCTTCCACGGCGCCGTTGCGGTGCGGTCGGCCGGGTGACCATGGATGAATCCACCTCCGTATGATGCTTGCCCCAGAGCAAGTATTTTCGGAGGATGGTCATGGCGGATGCGCCCACGGGGGTCTCCCGCGCCCTGCGCGAGGCCCCGCCCGACCGTGTGGTCGAGGCCGCCGACCTGGCCATCCGGTCGTCGCTCGGCGCGTCGGGCACCGCCGTGTTCATCGCCGACTACCGGATCAGCGGGCTGTGGCCGGTGCTCGACCCGGGTCAGCCCGGCGTGGCCACCCCGGCCGTTCAGGGTACGGTGCAGCGCTGCTTCAGCAGCCAGCAGCCGGTCCGGGAGTCCGCTGAGGACGGGCGGTGCCGGCTCTACCTTCCCCTGTCGGTGTGGGGCGAGCGGCTGGGGGTGCTCATTGTCGAGTTGGCTGCCGAACCGCCGGAGACTGTGGTGCGCGCGGCTGTCGATATCGCTGGGGACGTCGCCATGGCGCTACGCGCGGCCGACCGGGAGACCGACCGCTACCGGCGGGCCCGGCGGCGGGAACGGCTGAGCATGGCCGCCGAGTTGCAGTGGGAACTGCTGCCGGGGCGCAGCGTCAGCCACGGCTCCTTCCAACTGGCCGGTCAGTTGGAACCGGCGTACACGGTGGGTGGTGACCACTTCGACTGGTCCCTGGACGACGGCCGGTTGACAGTCACCGTGCTCAACGGCGACGGCATCGGGCTGGCCGCCGCGCTGCTGACGGCGGTGACGGTCAACGCGATGCGTAACGCGCGTCGCTCCGGTGGTGGTCTGGTGGAGCAGGCCGAGCTGGCCTCGGACACCGTCTACTACCAGCATCGGGGGCACCGGCACGTGGCGACGTTGCTGCTCGAACTGGACTGTGCGACAGGTCGGGTGCGGGCGGTGGACGCCGGCTCACCGCATCTGGTGCGGCTACGCGGCGGTACCGTCTCCCGGGTCGCCCTCGAACAGCAGCTTCCCCTGGGGATGTTCGCAGAGACACGCTATGACCTGCAGGAGTTCGACCTCGACCCGGGTGACCGGCTGTTCGTCGTCTCCGACGGGGTGTGGGCGGCCGATCCGAGCGGCCGGGAGACGTACGGCGAGCGGGCGATGGCCCGGGCGATGCGGGCCACACGGCTGCAGCCGCCGACCGAGGCGGTTGGTACCGTGATGCGCGAGTTGCAGACCTTCCACGCGGACACGGACCTGCGGGACGATGCGGTCGTCGTCTGCCTGGACTGGCGTGGTGCGGTCGGCCGGGAAAGCGGTTGACCGGCGGGTCGGTGCGGTACCAGCGGGACAATCCCAGGGGACATCGGGTGGAGCGACCGGATCTCGCAGCGGCGATCGACGCGGCCGCCGAGGCGCTGGTGGGCGTGCTCGATTCCGCCGTCTCCCGGCACCGGCTCGTGGTGTCGCCGACCCAGCTGCGGGTGCTGGCCCTGTTGAGCGCCCGCCCGGAACTGAACGTCAACCGGCTGGCGGAGCTGTTGGACGTGGTGCCCTCCTCGGCCAGTCGGCTCTGTGACCGGTTGGAGGCCATCGGGCTGGTGCGCCGCACAGCCGACGCCCGGGATCGCCGGGAGGTGCGGCTGATCCCGACCGCCGCCGCCGAGGCGCTGCTGGGGGAGGTGCGATCACGCCGGCACGAGGCAGTGCGGGCCGTGCTCGAACGGATGCCCGCCCGGGGCCAGCAGGATCTGCTGCGGGCGCTTGTGGCCTTCGGTCAGGCGGCGCTCGTGGTGGAGTCCGCCAACGCGAAGGCCCGCAGCGCCTGACCACGCGACAACTAGTGTCCTAGGATGCCTTACAGATGGTGACACCCGTCACAGTCAAGCCAGTCAACAGCCACCACGGACCTGCTGGGCAGCGGAAGCACCGAAGCGGCCCGTTATAGTGGCAGCGCATTCGACCGGCCCGTGATCATCGACGATGGACGGCGGGTCAGGAACCGATCTCGCAGGGGATCACAGGGGGCGCCGGCGCCAGCCGGCTGGACAACGCGTACGACGCCGCACGGCGGACCTGGTCCGCGGTGCGCGAGCGCGTCGCGGAGGAGGTTCGGTGTCGGGTCGGGCTCGGGCGGAGCAACCGCAGGCCCGCGACGGCCGGCGACCCGACGATCGGGTGTTCACCTGGCCGAACCTGATCAGCTTCGTTCGCCTGCTGGGTGTTCCGCTGTTCCTCTACCTGTTCCTGGTCGCCCGCGCCGACGCCGCCGCGATCGTGGTGCTGGCCGTCGGTGGCACCAGCGACTGGGTCGACGGGTGGATCGCCCGGCGGCTGGGACAGGTCAGCCGGCTGGGCGAGTTGCTCGACCCGCTCGCTGACCGGCTCTACATCCTGGCCACCCTTGTCGCGTTCACCGCCCGCGAGGTGGTGCCCTGGCAGTTCACCGCCGCGTTGCTGGCCCGGGAACTGTTGCTGCTGGGTTCGCTCGGGGTGCTGCGTCGGCACGGGTACGGGCCGCCACCTGTGCACTACGTCGGTAAGACGGCCACCTTCCTGCTGCTTGCCGCGTTCCCGGTCCTGCTGCTGGCCGCGGTGGTGCCGGCCGTCGCCGCGTTGGCCGCCGCGATCGGTTGGGCGTTGGCGTGGTGGGGTCTGGTGCTCTACTGGGTCGCTGGCGCGCTGTACGTGGTCCAGGCCCGGCAGCTGGTGCGGGCGGTACGCGGTCGGCAGGGAGCGGCGGCGTGAGCGAGTGGCAGCGGGCGAATCATCGACTCAGCGCCCTGGTGCCTGATGACGGCCCGCTGGGCAGCGGAGGGCGGCCATGAGCGACGATCCCGGTCAGAGTCGGCGTGGGGCGAGGGCCTTCACCCCGGACTTTCTCACCGAGTTGTTTCGTAATCCACTGGATCCGGGCTACGCCGACGCGGCGGCGCAGCGGGCGAAGTCGGGTCGACCGGCGCGGTCGGGCTGGTCGGTGGGGCCGGTCGGCCTGGTGGTGATCGTGCTGCTCGGTTTCCTGTTCGCGGTGGCCTACCGGCAGACGGTGGCGGAGGAGCCGGGGCGGGCGCAGGCCCGTTCCGGGCTGGCGGCACAGATCAAGCAGCGGCAGGCTGAGACCGACGCCTTGTCGACGCGGGCCGAGGAGTTGCGCGAGGAGGTCAACCGGCAGCGGGAGGCCGCGTTGGGCGGTTCCCACGCGGCTCGGTTGCGGGAGCTGGAGGCGAGCACCGGGCTCGGGCGGGTGCGCGGTGACGGTGTGGTGGTGGAGTTGGCGGACGGGCCGAGTGGTCAGGATTCGCTCGGTGGCGCGGATGCCGGTCCGGCGCAGGTGATCTACCTGGATCTGCAGAGTGTGGCAAATGACCTGTGGGGTGCCGGCGCGGAAGCGATCGCGATCAACGGGCAGCGGTTGACCTCGACCTCGACGATCCGTTCGGCGGGTCAGGCGATTCTGGTGGACTTTCGGCCGGTCACCGGGCCGTACGAGGTGAGCGCGATCGGGCCGGGTGGGATGCGGGAGCGGTACGAGGCGAGCCGGAGTGCGTTGACGATGCGTCAGGTGGCGAAGGTGAACGGGTTGTCGTTCGCGGTGCGGGACGCCGATGACCTCACCCTGCCTGCTGCTCCGGAGCCGCGGCTACGCTACGCGGAGCCCTCGGTGAGTCCGAGTGTGTCGTCGTCGGGTGGTGACGAGTCGTCCGGCTCGGGTACGTCCCCCAGTCCCTCCGGAGGTGGTCGATGATCGCGGTGCTGGCCCTGTTGGCCGGTGTGCTGCTCGGACTGTGGCTCGATCCCACGGTGCCGGCGGCGCTGCAGCCGTATCTGCCGATCGCGGTGGTGGCCGCGTTGGACGCGGTGTTCGGTGGGGTCCGGGCGAAGCTGGACCGCATCTTCGACGACAAGCAGTTCGTGGTGTCGTTCATCTCGAACGTGCTGGTCGCCGCGTTGATCGTGTATCTGGGTGACCAGCTGGGGGTGGGCGGTCAGTTGTCCACGGGTGTGGTGGTCGTGTTGGGAGTTCGTATCTTCGGCAATGTGGCGGCGATCCGCCGGCACCTGTTCCGGGCGTAGGTTTGTGGCGTGAGTGACGAGCACACGCAGACGGGTACGGGGTGGCCGCAGCCGGCGGAGCCGGCGCGGCCGGACGGCCCGGCGGGGGAGCCGGATCCGCGTCCGGAGGCGCCGGACCCGGATGAGTTGAGTCCGTTGTCGCCGCAGGGGAGCCCGCCGGGGGAGGACGGGGAGCCGTCGGAGGCGCCGGACGGTGCTGCGGCGGCGGAGTCCGTCGAGGCTGTGGCGCCGGTGGCGGAGCCGGCTGCGGTGGTGCCGCCGTGGCGGCGGCTCAGTTCGGCGGCCGTGATGATCGGTGTGTTGCTGGGGTTGTTGGGTTTCACCCTGGCGGTGCAGTTGAAGACGACGTCGACGGATTCGGCGTTGGCGACGGCGCGGCAGGAGGACCTGGTCCGGATCCTGTACGACCTGGAGGCGCGGGAGATCCGGCTGCGGCAGGACGTCGCCGCGTTGGAGGAGAGCCAGCGGCAGTTGCGTTCGGGTGAGCAGGGGCGGCAGGCGGCGCTGGAGGAGGCGACCCGGCGGGCGGACGAGTTGGGGATCCTGGCGGGTACGTTGCCGGCGCGGGGGCCGGGTCTGGCGGTGCGTTTCCAGGCGGGGGCGACGAAGCCGATCTCGGCGATGCGGGTGTTGGACGCGGTGCAGGAGTTGCGGGGTGCCGGGGCGGAGGCGATGCAGATCTCCGGGGGTGACCGGGCGACGGTGCGGATCGTGGCGTCGACGTACTTCGTGGACCACGAGAGCAAGGATGGTTCGTTGGTGGTGGACGGGCGCCGGTTGACGGGGCCGTTCACGATCACGGTGGTGGGTGATCCGGCGACGATGCGTACGGCGCTCAACATTCCTGGTGGGGTGGTCGCGTCGGTGGCTGGCGACGGCGGTAACGTGATCGTTGAGGATCGTGAGGTTGCCGAGGTCTCGGCGCTGCACGTGCCCCGCCCGCTGGAACATGCTCGTCCGGTCTCCTGAAGGTCGGCGGGCCGGCACCGGTTGGTCCGGTGTCGCGATGGATGAGGACGCTGCTGGTGATTCCTGAGGATCTGCGTTACACCGCCGAGCACGAGTGGGTGGCCGCGGCGGACGGTGGGGCCGTCCGGGTGGGCATCACCCACTTCGCGCAGGATGCTCTTGGCGACATCGTGTATGTGCAGTTGACGGAGGCGGGCGCGATGGTGGCGGCCGGTGAGTCGTTGGGTGAGATCGAGTCGACCAAGAGCGTGTCGGAGCTGTACGCCCCGGTGGCGGGGACGGTGTCGGCGCGCAACGACGCGCTTGTCGACACTCCTGAGGTGGTCAACAGTGATCCGTACGGCGCGGGTTGGTTGGTGGAGATCACCGTGTCGGATCCGGCGGCGGTGGACGGGCTGTTGAGCGCGGATGCGTATCGCGAGTTGACCGAGAGCTGAGCGTTTTGCTGTGCGGGCGGTGCGGTGTCTGCCGCGCGTCCGGTTGCCCTGTTTTTCGGCGCTGGCTAGGCTCGCCCAGTCGACCGAGAACCCATTAGTTGAGCGTCGCGGACAAGCCTTTCGGGGCACGGAGAGCCAGCCGCCGGGTGGATGAGAGCCCGGCGGCCAGACCCGCCGTCTCCCGACGCCGACCGAAACAGATTCCGTGAGGTGGTCCCCATGACTCGCCCAGGCGACGAGTTCCCCCCGCTCGACGTCACGTCGACGCTCAATCTCGGTTCGCTCGAGGAGGCTCTGGAGGGGCCGGACACCGACGTGGTGCCGAGCCGGATGTCCGGTTCGCTGCCGCCGGGGATGGCGCTGCTGGTGGTCCGGCGGGGGCCGAACGCGGGTGCCCGGTTCCTGTTGGATCACGACGTGACGACAAGTGGGCGGCATCCGGACAGTGACATCTTCCTCGATGACGTGACGGTGTCGCGTCGGCACGCGGAGTTCCACCGGGATGGTGGGACGTTCACGGTGCGGGACGTGGGCAGTCTGAACGGCACGTACGTGAACCGGGAGCGGGTCGAGGCGGCGACCTTGAGCAACGGTGACGAGGTGCAGATCGGCAAGTTCCGGGTGGTGTTCATCGCCGGTCCGCGCCCGGAGGGTGAGGCCGGCCGGGGGTGAACGAGCCTGCGGCCTCCAGGCCGTCCGGGGTGGGTGGCGCCCAGCCGTTGATGAGTATCGGCGAGGTGCTGGCCCAGTTGCGGGCGGATTTTCCGGACGTGACGATTTCGAAGTTGCGGTTTCTTGAGGCTGAGGGCCTGGTGGAGCCGCAGCGTACGGCGGCGGGTTATCGGAAGTACGGCTGGGACGATGTGGCGCGGCTGCGGTTCGTGTTGACCGCGCAGCGGGATCAGTATCTGCCGTTGCGGGTGATCCGGGAGCAGTTGGCGCAGTGGGATGCCGACGGTGCGGCGCCGGAGTGGTCGCGTCCGGCGTTGGTGGCGGTGGGGCCCGATGGTGAGGTGCCGGGTCGTGGCGCGGCGTCGTCGGGTGAGTCGGCGCAGGTCCGGTTGGATCGTGCCGAGTTGGTGGCGCGTAGTGGGCTGGACGAGTCGACGTTGGGTGAGTTGGAGCGGCTCGGGTTGGTGGTGTCGGATCCACCGGGTTGGTACGACGGCGATGCGTTGATCATCGCGCGGGCGGTGGCGGGTCTGGCGGCGTACGGGTTCCAGCCGCGGCATCTGCGGGCTTACCGGACGGCTGCGGATCGCGAGGTGGGTTTGTTCGCGCAGTTGGTGGCGCCGTTGGCGCGGCAGAGTGATCCGGCGGCGCGGGCGCGGGCGGCGGAGACGGCGCGGGAGTTGGTGGCGTTGTCGCAGCAGTTGCATGCGGCGTTGGTGCGGGTGGGGTTGCGCTCGACGTTGGGGCGGTGAGGCGCGTGTGCGTGCTGATCGGCCGGTTGGTGAGTGGCGTAGGCTTGCGGGGGTAACCCCTCTTCTGGCGCGGGCGTGGGTGCGTGTAGCGCATGAGACGGCCGTGTCGCGGTCCGTGTACCGTGCAGAGAAGGGCGCGGTGCGGCGTAGGTGACAACGACACGGAGGCGGCGGTGCGCGAGCTGAGCGTGGTCGGGGTTCGGGTGGAGTTGCCCAGTAACCAGCCGATCGTCCTGCTCAGGGAGGTCGAGGGGGACCGCTATCTGCCGATCTGGATCGGCGCGGTCGAGGCGACGGCGATCGCTTACGAGCAGCAGGGTGTCAAGCCGGCGCGTCCGTTGACCCATGATCTTCTGCGGGATGTGTTGGCGGCGTTGAAGGCGCCGTTGCGGGCGGTGGAGATCACCGAGTTGAAGGAGAACGTGTTCTTCGCTGATCTGTTGATCGGTGATGGGGTGCGGGTTTCGGCTCGGCCGAGTGATTCGATCGCTCTGGCGTTGCGGGTGGGTGCGCCGATTCGTTGTGCGGAGCAGGTCCTCAGTGAGGCGGGGATCGTGATTCCCGACGAGCAGGAGGACGAGGTGGAGAAGTTCCGGGAGTTCCTGGAGCAGGTGCGTCCGGAGGATTTCGCCGGCTGAGCGGCGGGCCCGGCCCGGTGGTGGGAATGTGCCGCCGCGTGTGCGGTGACTGTGGGTGATGGTGATGGTCATCGCTGTCGATGCGCGGCGTGTCGCGACGGTTTCTCCGTGGTAACTCCTGGCGGTCGCTATAGGGTTGCCGTGTCGAGGGGTGCGCGTCCCGGAAGCGGCGTGGCACCGCACTGACGGGGAGGTTGTCCGGATGTACGAGCCGCGGGATTCCGATCGGGGTGCGGTGTCGGGTGAGCCGGGTGGGATGCCCGGGTCGGCAACTGACGGTGACGGTGCGGTGGGGTACCGGGGTGTGACGGCCTGCCACGCGGTGGGGATCAGCTATCGCCAGTTGGATTACTGGGCGCGTACGTCGCTGGTGGTGCCGAGTGTGCGGGACGCCTCGGGTTCCGGTACGCAGCGGTTGTACTCGTTTCGCGACCTGGTGGTGTTGAAGGTGGTGAAGCGGCTGCTGGACGCCGGGGTGTCGTTGCAGAACATCCGGAAGGCGATCGAGGCGTTGCGGTCGCGTGGGGTGGAGGATCTGGCCGGCATCACGTTGATCTCCGATGGGACGACTGTGTACGAGTGTCGTTCGCCGGAGGAGGTGGTCGACCTGTTGCAGGGCGGCCAGGGGGTGTTCGGCATCGCGATCGGTGGGGCGTTCAAGGAGATCCAGGGTTCGTTGTCGCATCTTCCGGCGGAGCCTGCGGCGGTGTCGGTGGAGCAGGGGGCGCCGGAGGTTGCCGAGGGGGGCGCGGTGGGCGACGAGTTGGCTGCGCGTCGGGCGCGCCGGCGGGCGGGTTGAGTCGTTCCACTGTGGTTTCCGGGTGAGGTCGTGTCTGCGGTGATCTGATCTGCTGTCCGCGGTGGTGTTTGCCGGTGGTGCTGGGTCGGTGACGTTCGGTGCGGTGGTGGTCGCCTCGGGGTGATCCTCCGGAGTGAGATTTGTGACTCTTCGTGTCTGGTTGTTGTCGGGAATCCGATGGGCCGGCGGTGACGGGGCGGGCGCGGCACGCTATCGTCCGACACGGTCTGCCGGGTGCTGTCGCCGTGGGGTGGTTCCGGCGTCGGCGGGTCGTCGTTGCGCGCGTTGACACCGCGCGTCCCCTCACGACGGAAGGAAACAACCGTGACGGTTACCGAAGAGACCGCTCCGGTCTCGCATTACGAGCGCATCGGCGGGGCGGCTTCGGTGAAGGCCGCTGTCGAGCTGTTCTACGACCGGGTGCTCGCTGACGCGGAGCTTGCCGGTTACTTCGCCGAGGTGGACATGGCGGGGCAGCGTCGGCACATGGCGCTGATGATGACTGTGGTGCTCGGTGGTCCGAACGAGTACACCGGTCGGGACCTGGCGTCGGCGCACCAGCCGTTGAACATCCCGGTGGCGCACTACGTCAAGGTGGGTGAGCATCTGACGGCGACGTTGACGCAGCTGGGTGTGCCGGGTGACATCATCGCTGACGTGCAGGCGGTGCTGGCGCAGGTGCAGGGCCAGGTGGTGGCCGGCGGGGACCAGGCGGGCGCCTGAGCGTGGACGTGCCCCGGCTCAAGCAGAGCTGGTCGCTGGTGGCCGCGCACGGCGACCAGGTGCCGCTCTACTTTTATTCGACGCTGTTCCTGGCGTATCCGGAGACCCGGCAAATGTTCCCGACCAACATGGCGGGTCAGCGGGATCGGCTGGTGAATGCGCTCGGTCACATCGTGTCCCAGGTGGACCAGGTGGACCGGTTGGTGGGTTTCCTGCAGGATCTTGGCGTCGACCACCGTAAGTTCGCGGTGCGTGCGGAGCATTATCCGGCGGTGGGGGAGGCGTTGCTGGCGACGCTGCGGCATTTTCTCGCCGATCAGTGGACCGACGAGTTGGCGCAGGACTGGGCGGCGGCGTACGGGCTGGTGGCGAAGGTGATGAGCGAGGCGGCGCAGGCCGCTGAGGCGACAAGTCCACCGTGGTGGGCGGCGGAGGTGGTGGGGCACGAGCGGCGGGCGTTCGACGTGGCGGTGTTGACGTTGCGTCCGCAGTATCTGTTGCCGTTCACCGCGGGCCAGTCGATCGGGGTGTCGCATCCGGCGGTGCGGTCGTGGCGGTACTACTCGCCGGCGAACGCGCCCCGCACGGACGGCACTGTGGAGCTGCATGTGCGTGCCGCGCCGGGTGGTGCGGTGTCGTCGCGGCTGGTGTACGGGTGCGCGGTGGGTGACCAGTTGCATCTGGCCGCTCCGGTGGGTGACGGTTTGACGTTGCGTCCGGCTGGTACGGCGGATCTGCTGCTGCTGGCCGGTGGTACCGGTTGGGCGCCGTTGAAGGCGTTGGTGGAGCAGGTGGCCGCGGAGGGTTCCCGGCGTCGGGTCGACGTGTATGTGGGTGCACGTTCGCGCAGCGAGTTCTACGACGCTGACGCGTTGGAGAAGTTGACCGCCTCGTACCCGTGGTTGTCGGTGACGCAGGTGGTGGGGTTGGACGTGAACCGGCCGGGGGAGTTCGTGTATCCGGTGGACCGGGCGCTGGCCGACGGTGACTGGCGGTCCCGGCATGTGTACGTGTGTGGTTCCGATGACATGGTGTCGCACACGGTGGCGATTCTGACCCGGTCCGGCTTCCATGCCGGGCAGGTGCATCACGAGGGTCTGGGTCGGCACTGGTACGGCCCCTCGTGGCGGACGGCGGCGGCAGATTCCGCTGTCTCTGACGATTCCGGAGGTGCCCGGTGAGTGAGCCTCGTGGCCGCGAGTGGCGGGCCGGTACGGTGAGCGCCGCCCCGGTCGGTAGGTACGACGGTGGGCAGGTCGCCGGTGGTGTGCAGGTGCGGATGACCGCCGACCGGGTGCGTCGGTGGGAGTTCGGGTCGTCGTCGTTCGGGCGGCGTGGTTACGACCAGAACGACGTGGATCGGTTCCGCGTGCAGGTGGCCGATGAGTTGGATCTGCTGTCGACGCAGGTGGCGAATCTGCGGGCGGAGAACGAGCGGCTCAACGACCATGTCGAGTTGCACCGGCACGGGGTGATTCCGAGTTCGGAGCCGGCGGCGAAGGTGCCGGCGGCCAAGGAGGTGAATCTGCTCTCGGCGGCGCAGCGGGAGGCCGAGCAGATCATCGCCCAGGCGCACGACTACGCGCGGCGGGTCGCCGAGTACGCCCGTACCCAGTACGAGAGTTACGTGCGGGCGGCGGTGGAGGAGGCCCGTCAGGAGGCGGAGCGGGCGGTGCAGGACTACCACGTGGCGGCGGGGCCGACGTTCGACGACGGGGTGGCCGCGCGGGAGGCGCTGCGGATCTACGGCGAGATGATGATCTCGCATATGCAGGCGGCGGCGCGGCATCTCGACGACGGCAGTGAGCAGTTGGCCCGGACGATGGATCGGATCGGTGCGCAGCCGGCGGCGGCCGGGTCGGCGTCGACCCGGTCGTTGCCTCGGCACCAGCAACGCTGACGCGGCGGCTGCCGGCGGGTTCGTCCCGGTCGAGGTGGCTGCCGCGTGGACCGCTGACACCACCGGCGGCGGCTGGGGCCGCCGCCGGTGGTGTTCGTCGTGGGCGGTGTCGCTGGGGCACGATGGGTGGGTGCAGGAGCTGATCGAGCCGCTGGCGGGCCTGGTGGCCACCGGTGGGGTGGTGGTGCTCAGCGGTGCCGGGTTGTCCACCGAGTCGGGCATTCCCGACTATCGGGGGCCGAGTGGTGTCGCACGTCGGCATACCCCGATGACGTATCAGACGTTTCTGGCGGATCCGGTGGCGCGTCGGCGGTACTGGGCGCGTAGCCACCTGGGGTGGCGGTTGATCGCCGGGGCGACGCCCAACGACGGGCATCGGGCGGTGGCCCGCCTGCAGCAGGGTGGGCTGGTCGGTGGGATCATCACGCAGAACGTCGACGGGTTGCACTCGGCGGCCGGTAGCCGGGACGTGACGGAGCTGCACGGCCGGCTCGACGTGGTGGTCTGCCTGGGGTGCCGGCGCCGTACGTCCCGGGCCGAGTTGGACGGGCGGCTGCGGGCGGCCAATCCGGGGTTCGGTGGTCAGGCCGTCGCGGTGAACCCGGACGGTGACGTGGATCTCGATGACGCTCAGGTGGCGGCGTTCCGCACCGTCGGCTGTGTGAGCTGCGGGGGGTTGCTCAAGCCCGATGTGGTGTTCTTCGGGGAGACGGTGCCGGCCGCGCGGGTGCAGTCGTGTTTCGCGATGGTGGAGCGGGCCCGGTTGCTGCTGGTGCTGGGGTCGTCGTTGACGGTGATGTCGGGGCGCCGGTTCGTGGTGCGGGCGGCGAAGCGGGGCGTGCCGGTGGTGATCGTCAACCAGGGGCCGACCCGCGGTGACGAGTACGCGTGTCTGCGGGTGGAGGCGCCGTTGGGGCGGCTGGTGCCGGCGCTCGCCGATCGGCTGCTGGGTGCCGGCTCGCCGGTGGGTCCGGTGGTGGTGCCGAGTCCTGTCGGGGGGTGACCGGCGGCAGGTCAGGGGCTTGGGTGCGGGGGGTCGGGCACGCTGGTAGCGTTGATCGCGCCGGTAGCACCGACGTGGGAGAGACCGCCTGACGACAGTCGGGCGGCGCCGAAGGGGCAAATCCTCCCCGGAACCTCTCAGGCAGAAGGACCGCGTCGGGTCAGGCACTGTGGAGCGCCCGCGGGGTGTGACAGAGGGGGAGGGCCGACCTGTCGACCCCCCGCCCGCGCAGGAGCGCCCATGACCGCAGAGCTGTTCGCCGACCGTCACATCGGTCCCGGCCCCGACGACGAACGCCGGATGTTGGACACCGTCGGGTACGCCTCGATCGACGAGCTGATGGACGCGGCGATTCCCGAGGTGATCCGCTGGCACGGCCGGTTGGACCTGCCGCCGCCGGCCAGCGAGCCTGAGGCGCTGGCAGAGCTGCGGGCGTTGGCGGCGCGTAACACGGTGGCCGTTTCCATGATCGGCCTGGGCTATCACGGCACTCACACGCCGGCGGTGATCCGCCGCAACGTGTTGGAGAGTCCGGCGTGGTACACGGCGTACACGCCGTATCAGCCGGAGATCAGCCAGGGGCGGCTGGAGGCGCTGCTGAACTTCCAGACCATGGTGTCGGATCTGACCGGTCTGGCGACCGCGAACGCGTCGATGCTCGACGAGGGGACCGCCGCGGCGGAGGCGATGACCCTGGCGCGGCGGGCGTCGAAGAGCCCCAGCCGGGTGTACGTGGTCGACGCGGACGCGCTGCCGCAGACCATCGCGGTGATCGCCGGGCGGGCTGAGCCGCTCGGTATCGAGGTGCGGGTGCTGGATCTGGACGTCGAGCCGTTGCCGGCGGAGTTCTTCGGTGTGCACCTGCAGTATCCGGGGGCGTCCGGGGCGGTGCGTGACCACGCCCCGCTGGTCGAGGCCGCGCACGGGGTTGGGGCGCTGGTGACGGTGGCGGCGGACCTGCTGGCGTTGACGTTGCTGCGGCCACCGGGGGAGATCGGTGCGGACATCGCCGCCGGCACCACCCAGCGGTTCGGGGTGCCGATGGGCTTCGGCGGGCCGCACGCCGGCTACCTGGCGGTGCGGGATGGGTTGGCGCGGATGCTGCCGGGCCGGCTGGTCGGGGTGTCCCGGGACGCGGCCGGCGCGCCCGCGTACCGGTTGGCGTTGCAGACCCGTGAGCAGCACATCCGTCGGGAGAAGGCGACGAGCAACATCTGCACCGCGCAGGTGCTGTTGGCGGTGATGGCCGGCATGTACGCCGTCTACCACGGCCCGGACGGGTTGCGGGAGATCGCGGCGCGTACCCACCGGATGGCGGCCCGGCTGGCGGTCGGGCTGCGGGCCGGTGGGGTCGATGTCGCCGATGTCGGCTTCTTCGACACGGTGACGGCGCGGGTGCCGGGTCGGGCCGCGCAGGTGGTCGACGAGGCGCGGCGGCGTGGGGTGAACCTGCGGCTGGTCGACGCGGACCGGGTGGGTGTCGCCTGCGACGAGACCACCACGGACGCGCACCTGGCCATGGTGTGGGCGGCGTTCGGTGTCGACGGCGTCGACGGTGAGGTGCCGGCGGCGATGCCGGCCGGGTTGGCGCGGACGAGCGACTTCCTCACCCATCCGGTGTTCCGGACGCACCGGTCGGAGACGGCGATGCTGCGGTACCTGCGTCGCCTGGCGGACTTCGACTACGCCTTGGACCGGGGCATGATCCCGTTGGGGTCGTGCACGATGAAGCTCAACGCCACCACGGAGATGGAGCCGGTGAGCTGGGCCGAGTTCGCCGACATCCACCCGTTGGCCCCGCGGGAGCAGACCGCCGGTTACCGGGAGTTGATCGGCCAGTTGGAGCGGTGGCTGGCGGAGGTCACCGGCTACGACGCGGTGAGTGTGCAGCCCAACGCCGGGTCGCAGGGTGAGTTGGCGGGCCTGCTGGCGATCCGTGCGTGGCAGCACAGTCGGGGTGAGCGGCACCGTGACGTGTGTCTGATCCCGTCGTCGGCGCACGGCACCAACGCGGCCAGCGCGGTGATGGCCGGGATGCGGGTGGTGGTGGTCGGTTGCGACGACGACGGCAACGTCGACCTGGTCGACCTGGACGCGAAGATCGACGCGCATCGGGACACCCTCGCGGCGATCATGGTGACGTATCCGTCGACGCACGGGGTGTACGAGACGGGTATCGCGTCGCTGTGCGCGAAGGTGCACGACGCGGGTGGTCAGGTGTACGTCGACGGGGCGAACCTCAACGCGCTTGTCGGGTTCGCCCGGCCGGGCCGGTTCGGGGCGGACGTGTCGCACCTGAACCTGCACAAGACGTTCTGCATCCCGCATGGTGGGGGTGGGCCGGGGGTGGGGCCGGTGGCGGTGCGGGCGCATCTGGCGCCGTTCCTGCCGGGTGATCCGGCCGGTGCGCCTGTCGACGGGCGGCCGGCGATCGCGGCGGCCCGGTACGGGTCGGCGGGGATCCTGCCGATCCCGTGGGCGTACCTGCGGATGATGGGTGCCGACGGTCTGGCGCGGGCGACCGGGGTGGCGGTGCTGGCGGCCAACTACGTGGCGGCACGGCTGCGGGACCACTTCCCGGTGCTGTACGCGGGCAACAAGGGTCTCGTCGCGCACGAGTGCATCCTGGATCTGCGGCCGGTGACGAAGGCGACCGGGGTGAGTGTCGACGATGTGGCCAAGCGGCTCATCGACTACGGGTTCCACGCGCCGACGATGTCGTTCCCGGTGGCGGGGACGTTGATGGTGGAGCCCACCGAGAGCGAGGACCTGGCCGAGTTGGACCGGTTCTGCGATGCGATGATCGCTATCCGGGCGGAGATCGACAAGGTGGGTTCGGGTGAGTGGCCGGCCGGGGACAATCCCCTCGCCAACGCGCCGCACACGGCGGTGATGGTCGGCGGTGACGACTGGCCGCACCCGTACCCGAGGTCGGTGGGTGCCTGGCCGGGCGGGGTGGACCGGGCGGGGAAGTACTGGCCGCCGGTGCGTCGGGTCGACGGCGGGTACGGCGACCGGAACCTGGTCTGCTCGTGCCCGTCACCGCAGGCGTACGAGAGCTGACCGGGTCCGGTACCGCGCCGACCTGGTCGTGGCGGTCCCTGACCGGGGGACTAGCCTGGGTCGGCGCGGGAAAGACGTCGTGACGGATCGTTATGTCAGGTCAGGCGGCGAGTGCGTGTCGGGCGGGGCCGCGGTGCGGTGCGATGCTGCTGCCGTCGGGTAGCAGCTCGCCGGTGTCCTCGAAGACGATGACTCCGTTGCAGAGCAGGCTCCAGCCCTGTTCACGGAAGCAGGCGATGACCCTGGCGGCTTCCCGGTCGGTGGCTTCGGCGGAGGGACAGGTGGGTTGGTGCTGGCACATCGGGTTCTCCGGACTGTGGGGGCACTGTGTCATGGTTCACATGACCAGTGACGCACAGTACCAAGCGAAAGCATGCCGCATCGAGCAGATGTGCGCGTGGTGTGCGGGAAATCCGCTGAACGGATGAGCATGAACCGCCCGGACGTCGTGGAAGCGCTCCCACGGATGGTTGTCGATCCACCCGCGGTGCCCGCGTCGTGCCGGGGCCGGCTCGTCGAACGGGCCCGCTGGCAGTGGCGGCCCGCCGACGGCGGCGACCCGGCCGCGTACGCCGAACAGTTCCTCGCCGAGCACGGCCTGCACCTGCGGGATCTGCGCCGCCCGGCCCGCCGCCACCACCCGCACGGGATCTGCGGCGCCGCCCTCTACGTCTCCGCCGCCGCCGGAGCGCTGCTCGCCGGCGGCGCACCCGGCGCAGCCAACCCCGCCGACGTGCCCGAGGTGGCCGTCGTCGTCTACGGCCACACCGAGGCGACCCACCCGCGCCCCGGCCCACCACCGCCCTGGTGGCGCGGCCCCTGGACCGAAAGCTGGAGCCCCCGTCAGCACGCCGCCGCGGTCACCGCGATCCGGGAGGCCATCGGGCGCGGCGAGGTCTACCAGGTCAACCTCGTCGGCCATGCCCGCGCCACCTACACCGGCGACCCGCTGCCCGCCCTGGCCCGCCTCGGCCGGCTGCCCGGCGCCCGCTACGGCGGCGTGCTCACCGGCCCCGGCTGGGCCATCGGCTGCGCCAGCCCGGAAACCCTGATCGAGGTCCGTGGCGGCACCCTCACCACCCGACCCATCAAGGGCACCCGCCCGGCCACCGCCGCCGGCCGCGTCGACCTGCTCGCCTCGGCCAAGGAACGCGCCGAACACATCATGATCGTCGACCTGGAACGCAACGACCTGGCCCGCGTCGCCCGCACCGGCAGCGTCCGCGTCGACGACCTGTTCGCCGTACGTCGCTGGTGCGACCTGTGGCAGGCCGAGTCCACCATCCGCGCCGACGTCGCCGACGGGCTCGGCCTGGCCGACCTGCTGCGCGCCGTCTGCCCCGGCGGCTCGGTCACCGGCGCGCCGAAGCTCGCCGCCCTGGACCACCTCGCCGCCCTGGAACCCGTCGGCCGTGGCGCCGGCATGGGCGCCCTGGGCTGGGTCGGCCCCGACCACCTCGACCTCGGCCTGACCATCCGCACCGCCGCAGTCGACGGCGACGCCGTGCACGTATGGGCCGGTGGCGGCATCACCTGGGACAGCGACCCCGCCGCCGAGGTCGCCGAAGCGGCGGCCAAAACCACGCCGGTCCGGACCGCCCTCACCTGACCGCCAGCCGGCTCAACGCCCGCCACCCACCCGAGGCCACCGACCGATAACCTTGCCGACATGACGATGCGGGACATCCGAATCATCGGCGACCCGGTGCTACGCACCCCCAGCGAACCGGTCACCAGCTTCGACGCCGAACTGCGTGCCCTGGTCACCGACCTGATGGACACGCTGCTCGGCGCACCCGGCCGCGCCGGCGTCGCCGCACCCCAGATCGGTGTCAACGCGCAGGTCTTCGTCTACAACGCCGACGGACACCGCGGCCACATGGTCAACCCGACGGTGGAACTGTCCACCGAGATGCAGGACGACGACGAGGGCTGCCTGTCCATCCCCGGGCTGTACTTCCCGACCCCCCGCGCCCTGCACGCCACCGCCCACGGCTTCGACCAGCACGGCGAACCGCTCACCATCGCCGGCAGCGGCTTCCTCGCCCGCGCCCTGCAACACGAGGCCGACCACCTCGCCGGCCGTCTCTACGTCGACACCCTGCGCGGCGAGACCCGCCGCCGCGCCCTACGAGAGATCCGCGCCGGCCGTTTCGACTCCTCCCGCCGCGGCTGAGCCAGCCACCCACTGGTCGTATCCCAGCTTCGCCACCAACGCCAGCACCACCACCAGCAGCACCACCCGCACGAACCCGGAACCGCGCCGCAACGCCATCCGCGCACCCAACGCCGCCCCGGCGATGTTGCACACCGCCATCGCCGCACCCAGCAGCCACCACACGTGCCCGGTCGCGGCGAACACCGCCAGCGCACCGGCGTTCGTGCCCGCGTTCACCACCTTCGCCATCGCCGAACCGTGCAGGAAGTCCGCACCCACGAGCGCGGTGAACGCCAGCACCAGGAACGTGCCCGTACCCGGGCCGATCAGCCCGTCATAGGCGGCGATGCCCACCCCGGCCACCAGCACCGCCACCACCACCCGCGGCCGGGTCCGCCGCTGCGGCACCGCCAGCACCCCCAACGCGGGACGCAGCACCACGAACAGCGCGACCGACACCAGCACCACAAGCACCACCGGCCGGTACGCCGACGCCGGCACCGCCCCGGCCAGCGCCGCGCCCAGACCGGCGCACACCACCGCCAGCGCCGCCGCCGGCCCCGCCACCACCCAGTCGATCTTCGTACGGCGGGCGAACGTCACCGCCGCCGTCGACGTGCCGGCGATCGCCGCCAACTTGTTCGTCCCCAACGCCGTCGCCGGAGGGATCCCCGGGGCCGCCACCAGCAACGCCGGCAACAGCAGCAACCCACCCCCACCCACCACGGCGTCCACCCACCCCGCCAGGGCGGCGGCGGTCAGCAGGGTCACCACGGTCGTCGGGTCCAACTCCACGACCAGGGATTCTTCCCACCGCCGCCCCGTCCACGCCGCCGGCTGTGGCCAGCCTCACCGGCCCCGGCGACGCCGCAGCCAGACACCCGCCCCGCCGACCGCCACGAACACCAGCACCGAACAGAACAACACCCGCACCATCGGGCAACTGTCCCACGGCGTCGCTAAGGTGACAGCGTGCGCCTGGCCACGTTCAACCTGCTGCACGGCCGGTCCCTCACCGACGGCCTGGTCGACCCGGCCCGGCTGACCGCCGCCGTGGCCACCCTCGACGCCGACGTCCTGGCCCTGCAGGAGGTCGACCGCGACCAGTCCCGTAGCGGCAACCTCGACCTCACCGCCATCGCCGCCCAGGCCCTCGGCGCACCCGCGCACCGCTTCGCCGCCGCCGTCGTCGGCACCCCCGGCGAGGCGTTCCGCCCCCTCACCCACGACGACGACGGCCACGGCGAACCCTGCTACGGCGTCGGCCTGATCTCCCGCCACCCGGTCACCAGCTGGCGCGTCACCCGGCTGCACCCCGCACCGGTACGCTCCCCGGTCTACGTGCCCGGCCCCGGCGGCGGCCTCATCCTGCTGCGCGACGAACCCCGCGTCGTCCTCGCCGCGGTGCTGGACACCCCGCACGGCCGGCTCACCGTCGCCGCCACCCACCTGTCCTTCGTCGCCGGCTGGAACGTCCGCCAGCTCCGCCAGGTCATCCGCGCCCTGCGCGCGCTGCCCGCCCCCCGCATCCTGCTCGGCGACCTGAACCTGCCCGCCTGGGCCACCCGCGCCGTCTCCGGCTGGCACCTGCTGGCCCGCCGACCCACCTACCCCGCCGCGCAACCCCGCATCCAGCTCGACCACATCCTCGCCGACCGGCACGGCTTCGACCAGCTACCCCCGGTCACCGCCGTACGCACCCCACTGTCGACCATCTCCGACCACCGACCCCTGGTCGTCGACCTCGGCCGGGGTGTCTCCTGACGGCTCGGCCGAGCGGGGGTCGACTAGAAGACCTGAAGACCGCCGGTGCGCTGGACCCGCGCCTCACCCAGGCGCAGCAACGCCGAGGCACCGCCGAACAGCCCGACGGTCAACAGCGCCAACCACCCCAACGGGACCACCAGATCACCGAGGTCCGCCCGATCCAGCAGCGCCCCACGCAGCACCACCAGGCTGCTGGTCAACGGGAAAGCCAAGCCGACCACCTTGATCCACACCGGCAGGGCGAACAGCGGCAGCCGCACCCCCGCGACGAACCACAGCGGATCGTCAAGCAACGTGTACAGGAACGCCGAATCCCGAGAAAAGATCAACAGACTGTTGAGGAACGCGCCCCAGGCCACCGCCGGCACCAACAGCGCCACCGCCGCCACCACGTACATGCCGGGGTGGGCGACGTCCAGCACGTCGGCGGCGGTCGCCGCGGCCACCGCGAAGCAGCCGAACAACCAGGCATTCTGCGTCAGCGCCGCCGCACCGTTGCCGATCACCAGCGCCATCCGGCTGGCGGGGGAGAGGAACAACGCCTCCAAGGTGCCACTGACCCGCTCGAACGAGAAGTGCCAGGCCGACTGAACAAGCGAGAAGAAGAACGTGTAGGCCAGCGCCCCGGCGGCGAGAAACGCCAGCAGCCGCCGCGGATCGGCGGCCACCGGCCACCGCTGCGGCGCCGCCGCGGACTCCATCACCGGCAGCACCGTGTAGTACGTGGCGGCTAGGGTCAGCAGCGGCCACAGCAGCATGGAGAACAGCACCAACGGCTGCCCGAACAACCGCCGGTGCTGCTTGAGCGCCTCGGCCGCGACAACCCGCAGAGCGTGGCTCACCGTGCCACCGCCGCCGGGTCGGCCAGGGCGAGGATCGCGTCCTCCAGGGTCGGCGGAGTCACCGTCAGCCCGGCGACCGCCCCGCCCTGCTGGACCACCGCCGTGACCACCGCACCCACCAGGTCCTCCGGGTGGCGCAGCGCGAACCGTGGCCGACCCTCGTCGTCCACGTCGACGGTCAGCTCCGCGTCGTGCCGCACGGCCAGCGCACGCAGCGCGGCGGTGACCGACGGGTCGGCTTCGGCGAGCACGAGCCGCACGGTGTGCCGGCGAACAGTCTGACCCGCCAACTGCGCCGGACTGCCCTGGGCCACCAACGATCCCCGGGCGATGAGGTACACGTGCCGGCACAGCTGCTCCACCTCCGCCAGGTAGTGGGAGGTCAACAGCACCCCGACCCCGTCCGCGGCCAACTGGGCGATCAGCGCCCGCAACTGGTGGGCGATCGGCGCGTCCAGACCCAGCGTCGGCTCGTCCAGCAGCAGGTACGCCGGATCGTTGATCAGGCCACGGGCGATGACCAACCTCTGACGCATGCCCCGTGAGTACCGCTCCACCGGCAGCCGCGCCGCCTCGGTCAGCCCCACCAGGTCGAGCAGCTCACCGATCCGGACCCGCAACCGGGCCCGCGGCACGTCGTACAACTGGCCGAAGTACCACAGGTTCTCCCGGGCGGTCAGCCGGTCGTACACCATCCGCTCGCCACCGGAGATCACATTGATCCGTCGGCGTACCTCACGGGCGTGCTCGACCACGTCCAACCCGTCCACGCTCACCGTGCCGCCGCTGGGCCGCAGCAGGGTGGACAGGATCCGGATGGTGGTGGTCTTGCCGGCACCGTTGAGACCCAGCAAACCGGTGACCTGACCGGGCGGAATCCGCAACGACAGCCCGTCCACGGCCGGTACCGGCGCGGCGGCCGGCCGACGGCGCCAGCCCTGCCAGCGCCGAACCGGAAACGTCTTGCGCAGGTCGGTGGTGACGATGCCAGTGCTCATGCGCGCGCACTCCGATGCAGCGCCCGCCGCTCGGCGGGCTTGAGGATGGACAGCCCGACCAGCAGATACGCCCCGCCCAGCAGGAGACAGACGGCGAAGGCGGGCCAGGGATCGACGTCGGCGCCGGGCAGGGTGGCCGCCCGCAGCACCCGCAGCGCCCAGGTGACCGGCAGCGCCTCCCCGAGCCAGCGCGCCGCCTGCGGCAGATAGCTTGTGGGGAACGTGAACCCGCACAGCAACGCCATCGCGGTGAACAGGGTGTTCTGGGTGATGTGAGCCTCACCCGCGGCAAGCATGAGCGCGCTCAACGGCACCGACATGCCGACCACCGCCACGGTCGCCGCCACCGTCGCGGCCAGCAACGTCAGCGGCTCGGGCACGCTCAGCCGCACCCCCAGGACACCGGCCACGGCGACCAGCACGGTGATCTCCACAGCTGTGGTGCTCAACGCCTGCGCGGTCACCCCCAACAGGTACGGCAGGCGCCGCGCCGGGGTGAGCAACTGGCTCTCCAGGGTCCCCTCGCGGTACTCGGTGATCTGCGCCTTGGCCACCCACAGCACCATCCGGGTGGTGAAGGTCAGCGCGGCGGCGCCGATGGTGACGTAGCCGAGATAGTCGGCGCTGCCGGTGGCCGCGGTGAAGCTCGCCCCGACGCGACCGCCCCCGATGGCCCGGTACGCCAACATCGACACCCCGATGGTCAGCACACCGGTGGCCAGGGTGCCGACGAAGTACGTCCACGGGTAGGCGCGCACCGTGATCCGCCAGTTGCGCACGAAGGTGGCCCCCATGACCGACACCGCCACACCTCCCGGTGAGTTCCCAAAGGGAACTTACTATGGGGGCGTGGGCACGTACACCCCCCACCCACCACTGAGGCAGGATCCGACCATGACCAACCGCCGCCGCGCCGACGACACCTGCGGCATCGCCCAGGCAGCCGCCGTGCTCGGCGACTGGTGGAACCTGCTCGTGCTACGCGAGATCGCCCGCGGCCACCACCGCTTCGACACCCTCGTCACCGAACTCGGCGTCTCCCGCAAAGTCCTCACCCAACGCCTGCACGACCTGGTCGACCACGACGTCCTCACCCGCCGCCCCTACCAGCAACACCCACCCCGCCACGAATACGTACTCACCGACCGCGGTCGCGCCCTGCTACCCACCCTCGTCACCATGCAGGACTGGGCCGACCGGTGGGTGCTCGGCGACGGCAACCTCACCGCCACCACCGAACCCGACGGCGCCGAAGCAACCCGCGTCCAAACCCTCGTCGGCACCCGGATACCCGCCGACGTCACCCTCACCGCCACCGACCGCACACCCACCGACCCGGTCGCCACCACCCCCACCACCGTGCTGTTCACCTATCCCGGCACCGGCCTGCCCACCCCCACACCCCCACACTGGACAGACATCCCCGGCGCCGCCGGCTGCACCCTGGAAAACCGCCTCTTCCGCCAACAGTGGAACGACTTCACCGCAGCCGGCGCCACCGTCCACGGCATCAGCACCCAACGCCCCGACGAACAGGCCGCCTTCGCCGCCGCCGAAGCCATCCCGTTCACCCTGCTCTCCGACACCGACCTGCGACTGACCGCCGCGCTGCGCCTACCCACCTTCCGCGCCGGCCAGCAGACCCGCCTCAAACGCCTCGTCCTCGTCGCCGACCACACCCGGACGATCACCGCCGCGATCTACCCGGTCACCGACATCCCCACCGCCGTCACCGACGCCCTACGACTGGTCCGCCAGACCAGCCGCTGACCGCGCCGCCCGCAACGCGTTGCGGAACAGCATCGCCACCGTCACCGGACCCACCCCACCGACCCTCGGCGTGATCGCCCCCGCCACCGCCGCACACGACTCATCCACATCCGGCAGCAACCGACGCCCCGCGTACCGCACCCCACCACCGACCACCACCGCACCCGGACGCACATGCTCCGGCCGCACGATGCCCGGCACCCCGACCGCCGCCACCAGAATGTCCGCCCGACGCGCGTACCTCGGCCAGTCCACCACCCCGGTGTGCACCACAGTCACCGCCGCGTTCGCCGTCGACCGCTTCTGCGCCAGCAGCATCGCCAACGGCCGCCCCAACGTCGCCCCACGACCCAGGATCACCACCTCACGGCCGGCCACCGGCACCCCGTGATGGGCCAACAACGCCTCGACCGCCGCCGGCGTACACGGCAGCGGCCCCGGCAACCCCAACGCCAGCCGCCCCATGTTCACCGGATGCATGCCGTCCACGTCCAGATCCGGGTCGAGAACCTGCAACGCCCGGTCGTAGTCCAGACCACCGGGGACCGGATACTGCACCAACACCCCGTGCACAGCAGGATCGGAGTTGAACCCGGCCAGCACCGCGTGCAGATCTGCCTGCGACGCCGACGCCGCCAACCGCACGTGCGGCGCGGCGAAACCCAGCTCCGCCGCCTGCCGAGACTTGATCCGGATGTAACCGGCACTGGCCTCGTCGTCACCCACCAGCACCGTCGCCAACGTCGGCGTCACCCCCGCCGCCCGCAACTCCGCCACACCCTCGGCCACCTGGGCCAGAACCGCCTGCGCCACCGGCGCGCCGGGCAACAACCGCGCGCTCGTCCTCGTCGTCGACATGGCTCACCCCGCCCGTGGCGGGCCCAGGCGGACGACCCCCACGACGAGCTTCCCGATGGTCGATCCCATCCCCGATGCCGCCAGTCGCGTCGCCGCCAGCCTGCCACACCACCGGCCGCCCCATGACCCCACACAGCACCGCGCCGCCTCAGTCAGGAGCCGAGAACAACCCCGCCAACGCCCGGTTCGTACGGTTGGCCCGCACCGCCTCCCGCTGCTGCCCCGAGGTCACCTCGATGTACGTCTGCGACGACGCCAACGACGCGTGCCCCAACAGCCGCATGATCTCCGCAGCCCCGGCACCGTCCTCGGCCAACCGCGTGGCGAACGTGTGCCGCAACGCGTGCAACCGCGCCCCACGCGGCACCCGGTCACCGATCCCGGCTCGCCGGTAGCAGGACTCCACCAGGTACTGCAGACCGCCCCGGCGCAGCGGCTCACCCCGGCGATCCACAAGCAGCGGCGACAACTGCCGCACCGTACGCGCGCCGAAGCGGCGGGCACGACTGTCCAGATAGCTCGCCAGCACCGCGTCCAGATCCGGCTCGATCGGCAGCACCCGGGGACGCCCGCCCTTGCCGGCCACCTCCAGCCGCCGCTCACCGGGGCGGCCACCGAGCGAACCGACCCGCAACGCCAGCAGCTCCGACAGTCGCAGCCCCGCGCACAGGGCCAACGCCAGCACCGCCACGTCCCGCTCCGGCCAGGGGTCCCGTTGCCGGCCCTCGGCCCGCGCGACCGAGGTGAGCAGGTGTTCCGGTGTGTCCTCGCCGCGCAGCGGCTTGGGCGTCGGCAGGGGAGTGCGGGGACGTCCCACGGCCGGCATCGGATTACCGGACACCACCTGCTCGGCGACCAGGAAGGAGAAGAAGCCGTTCCAGGTCGACCAGGCCCGACCGACGGAGTTGGCCGCCCGGCCGGCGGCGAATCGGGCGAACGCGGCCCGCATCATCCTGGGGGAGAGCGCGTCGACCGGCAGGTCGGCCAGGGGGAGGGGAGGGGTGGACAGTTCGGCGGCGAGCGCGGCGACAGCTGTCAGATCCCGCCGGTAGGCGACCTGTGTGTGGGGGGAGGGCTTCCGGGTCGCCCGGGCGGTCAGGAACTCCTCGATCAGTACGGCTACCGATTCGTCCTGTTTGTCATGCATAAGGGATATTATGCATGATTCTCGCGTTCCGTGCCCGAGGGGAGGGGAGCGTTTCTGTCAGGGGTCGTGACTACGGTGGAACACCGAATTCACCGTCACCGGAGGTGTGCCATGACGACCCTGCCCGAGCGACCCAACACGGCCCTGCTCGTCATCGACGTGCAGAACGGGGTGGTGACGGGCGCCCACAACCGCGACGGCGTCATCGCCAACATCAACACTCTGCTGGGTAAGGCCCGCGCCGAGGGCACGCCGGTCGTCTGGGTGCAGCACTCCGACGACGGCCTCCCGCAGGGCAGCGACGCCTGGCAGTACGTGCCCGAGCTGGTCCGCGAGGAGGGCGAGGCGCTTGTGCACAAGCGCTACGGCGATTCGTTCGAGGACACCGACCTGGAGGCGGTCCTGGCCGAGCGCGGCGTGGGCCGGCTGATCGTCACGGGCGCGCAGACCGACGCGTGCATCCGGTCGACCCTGCACGGCGCGTTCGTACGGGGCTACGACGCGACGCTCGTCGGCGACGCGCACACCACGGAGGACCTGACCGCCTACGGCGCGCCGCCGCCGGAGCAGGTCATCGCCCACACCAACCTGTACTGGAGCTTCCACCGGGCGCCCGGTCGTCAGGCCGGGACCGTCGAGACCAGCGAGGTCAGCTTCGGTCCGACCGACTGACCGTCGTCGACCCTCGTGGGGCCCCGACGCGGTCAGGGGCAGGGGCTCGCTTAACTTTACATAATGTACATTATCGAATCGGCGCGGATGGTCGTCGTTGAGTAGAGGAAGGGCCGCCGGCGTGCGGCTTCCCACCTCTGGCGTTCACGACGTCGACGATGCGGCGAGATGAGTACGGCGACTCATGCGTCGTCTGACTGCGGCCAGCATCCTCGCCATCATGACTCTTCGTCACCTGGTCACATCGGCGGCAGCCGCAGCTCTGGTGCTCACGCTGGCGGCCTGCGGGTCGGACGCACCCACGCGCGAGGAAGCCACCCGGGAGGCGCAATCGGCAGCGGTCCGGCAGGCAGGTGCGTCGAGCGCCGAGCAGCTCAGCATCCTGCTCTCCGACGTGGCCCGGGCGTCGCCGCTCAGGCCGGTGGCCGTGGCGACGCGGGACATCTGCCATGCCGGCGACACGAACGGTCTGTGGGCCCACGACGAGTACCGCATCAGTTGCGGTCTCACCGAGACCAGGTATCTCGGGGCCGACGGTGACTTGCTGGAGGTGCTGCGGGAGGTCGACAGGCACGCCCGAGCTGCCGGGCTGGTGCCCTCCACCGAGTCGGCCATCGAGGAGGTCGAGAGCTACTACGCGGCGAACGGTAGGACCGATGACGGATTGCTGCTGCCCCTGCCCGGGTTGGGCTACCTCGTCCCCGGGCAGGACTGGACTGTTCAGGTCGGCTGGTCGCAGGACTGGGCTGGGCAGGCCGAGTCGTCACGGCTCGGCGACCCGCTGAACAGCCAGCCCGTACCGGATCTCACCTGGCCCACGGTCTTCGTCGAGGCGCGACCGGTCGACCTCGACGCGCTACGGGACGGCCCGTTGCGGCGGCACCAGCATGTTGTCACCATCTCCTCGGGGATCACCTACCACGAGGTGCCGTGGCCGGCCTGACGGTGGACTCGCACCGACCGTCGATCGCTCAGCGGTGCTGTTCGTGGCCGGCGCGCTCGTCCACCATGTGTCGGGCGTACCAGTCCGGCCAGTCGGGGTCGGGGTGGCCGAGTTCCTTCTCGTGGCGGTCGTGGGCGGACGCCGCCCGGCGCAGCGCCGCGGCCAGGTCGTCCACCGAGTCGTAGGTGGTCTGCATGTCTGCTCCCCTCCTGCGTCGGGTGGCCGCCGGGCAGCCGGAGCGCGGTGGCGGCTTTCGTGGGGCTACCCGGGTGCCCGGCGCGCATTCCCCGCTCGGCCTGGTTCGTTGGCGTCGTGCCCGCGCACCGTCCGGAGCTGGCCGGTCGGCGGTCAGAGGCCGCCGCCGACGCGGAGGATGGCGCCTGTGGTGTAGGAGGCGTCAGGACTTAGCAGCCAGGTGACGGCGGCGGCGACCTCGTCGGGTTCGCCGGGGCGGCCGAGTGGGATGCGGCTGGCGGCGCGGTCGGGTCGGTCGGGTTGGCCGGAGAGGGCGTGGATGTCGGTGCGGATGATGCCGGGTGCGACGGCGTTGACGCGGATGCCACGGGGCGCGAGTTCCTTGGCCAGGCCGATGGTGAGTGCGTCGGTGGCGGCTTTGACGGCGGCGTAGTGGACGTACTCCCCTGGGCTGCCGAGGGTGGCGGCGACTGAGGAGAGGTTGACGATGGCGGCGCCGTCGGTCATCCGGCGGGCGGCCTGTTGGGCGCAGAGGACGTAGCCGAGGAGGTTGACGTCGATGACGCGGCGCAGGTCGTCGGGGTCGAGGTCGGTGAAGGGGCCGATCGGGCTGGTGATGCCGGCGTTGTTGACCAGGCCGGTGAGGGTGCCGAGTTCGGCGGCGGCGTCGAACAGGGCGGTGACCTGGTCGGGGTCGCGGGTGTCGGCGGGGACGGCGATGGCGCGTACGCCTGTGGCGCGCAGGTCGGCCACGACGGTGTCGGCGGCGGTGTGGTCGCGGCGGTAGCCGATTGCGATGTGCTGGCCGGTGTGGGCGAGGCGGCGGGCGGTGGCGGCGCCGATGCCGCGGCTACCGCCGGTGATGACTGTGACGTTCGTCAATTGGCCTCTCCCCTGCCCTGAGCCGGTGTCGGGGACGTTACCGGGGTGGTCGCGGTGGTGGGTAGCGCGGTGTGGTCGGGCGCACTGCCGGTGGTGGTCGATGGCATACGCTCGCGGCCTCAGTGTCGGTGGGGAGGTTCGCGTGGCTGGTGTCGGTGTCGGGGATCTGGTCGAGGATTTCGAGTTGCCGGACGAGACGGGTCGGCCGCGGCGGTTGACGGAGTTGCTGGCGTCGGGGCCTGTGGTGTTGTTCTTCTATCCGGCGGCGATGACGCGGGGCTGCACGGCGGAGAGTTGCCACTTCCGGGACCTGGCTGCGGAGTTCGCGGCGGTGGGTGCGCAGCGGGTGGGTATCAGCCGGGATTCGGTGCAGCGGCAGGCGGAGTTCTCGCGGCTGCACGGGTTCGACTATCCGTTGCTGTCGGATCCGGATGGTGTGGTGGCGGACCGGTTCGGGGTGCGGCGGAGGTTGCCGTTGGGTCCGTTGAGTACGCGTCGGATGACGTTCGTGATCGGGGTGGATCGGCGGGTGATCGAGGTGGTGCACAGTGAGTTGGGCATGAATGATCACGCCGATCGGGCGTTGCGGGCGTTGGGGGGCTGATCTTCGGGTTGTCGCTGGTGGCTGGTATCAAGGCAGGCGTCTGAACAGGTGTACGAGGAATGAGGTTGGGCGATGGGTGCCGCTGGTCAGGGACTGTCCGAGGACGAGGTGCGCGGCATCCGGGAGGCGTTGGCCGCGGGGCGTAAGCCGAAGGTGGTGTTCACGGCGGCGGCTGGTCAGATCGCCGGTCAGCTGGGTCAGGTGGTGGGGTTGACCGATCCGGCGGAGTCCGACGAGTTCGTGGTGGTGCGGTTCGGGCGTGACGAGTTGCCCTTCTCCCCCACCGATGTGGCGGTGGCGCCTCGGGGTGCGGGTCGGCGACCGGTGGAGTCGAAGCCGGAGCCGGAGCCGGTCGAGCCGGCGGTGGTGGAGCCGGAGTTCGTGTTGGACCGGGTGCCGCAGCAGCGCGGTGACGAGGTGCCGCGCCGGGAGGAGCAGTCGCGTGGAGAGGAGCCGAGGGTGGAGGCCGTGGAGTCGAAGGTGGAGGCGAAGCCGGCCCGGCGGGCGGTGAAGGCGGCGAAGCCCAAGGGACCGGCGGGGTTGACTGTCACGTTGGCCTATGCCGAGGGTGAGTGGACGGTGGCGGCTCAGCAGGGTGGCAAGGTGTTGGCCAAGCCGTACGTGCTCAAGCCGGCGGAGGCGCTGCGGATGGTGGCGTTGGTGGATGTGCCGGGGGTGCATGAGGCGGTGGAGCAGATCCTGGCCGCGGAGCGGTCCGAGGCGGAGCGGCAGGCGGAGAAGTTGCGGGCGGAGTTGGCGGAGATCGAGGCCCGGTTGGCGGAGTTGCGCGAGGCGGGTTGAGCGACGCCGTTGGTCTTAACCGACCTGTGGCCCGGCCGCGCACACCCCACGTGCCCGGCCGGGCCGCCGCCGTTTGTCAGAAGTAGTCGATGAGGTGGGCGGTCGGTCCGGCGGCGAGCAGGTCCAGGGGGCTCGGGTCGGGTGTGCTGTGGTGCAGCAGTCCGGTTTCGGTGAGGGTGCGGGCGGTGGCGGTGCCGGTGTAGAGGCGGGCGAAGCCGCGTACGGTCAGGTGCAGGTCGGCGTCGGTGCTGCTGCGGCGTAGCTCGGCGTGGCCGTCGGCGACGGTGAGGTGCCAGGTGCCGGTGTTCCAGTCGGCGAGGTCGTCGGTGAGGGTGAAGGTGACCTGGCCGCGGGTGTGGGTGGGCCAGCCGCGGGCGGCGACGGCGCGGGCGATGTCGACGGGTCGGTGCATCCAGGCATGGCGTTCGTGTTCGCGGGCCTGTTCCAGGGGCAGGTGGGTGCTGATGGTGTCGCCGGGCAGTGGGGTCAGGCGCAGGGTCGGGGTGACGCTGTACCAGCTGGCGAGGACGCCGACGAGGGTGCGGGCGGCCTCTGCGGTGGTGGCGAGGATGTCTTCGACGGTGAGGACGGCGTCGGGACCGTAGCCGCGACCTCGGTCCCAGCCGGCGTAGCCGACGAGGTGTCCGTCGTGTTCGACGACTGTGAGTCCGTCGTAGGGCAGGGTGTCGGTGGCGGTGAATCGGCGGTGGGTGCGGGTGAGCAGGCCGTTGCGGTGGTGTGCGACGCGTCGGTAGAGCTCGGTGGTGGCGGGCAGGTCGGCGGTGGTGCCGGTGCGGACGGTCAGCCGTGGGTCGGTGCGGTGTCGGGGCAGGGTCGCGGTGGGCAGGTCGAGGGTGCGTAGCTGTCCGGTGATTTCCCAGCCGCAGGCTCGGTAGGGGGCGGCGGTGGTGGGGAACAGCGTGCTGATGGCGGCGCCGCGGTCGCGGGCGTTGCGGAGCAGGGTGGTCAGTAGGGCTCGGGCGACTCCGGTGCCGCGGGCCTCGGCTGCGACGGCGACGCCTGCGATGTCTGCGGCGGGTACGCAGTGTCCGGTCCACCACTGTTCGTCGTGCAGGTCGACGGCCTTGCCGATGAGGTGTCCGGTGGGGTCGAAGGCGCCGTAGGCGGTGCGGCCGGTGGCGGCTGGTGGTGGGGGTGGTTGCGGGTCGGAGCCGAAGGCGAGCCGGCCGAGTTGCCAGGCGTCGTTCAGGTCGTCGGGGGTGAGTTCACGCACGTCGGGCACGGGCCGACGATAGCGGTAGTGGTGGTGGGGTCGATCGATTTTGTGGGTCGGGTGGTCAGCTGGTGGTGACGGGGTGGTGGCGGACCGGGAAGTTGACCGAGTTGGCGATGAAGCAGGTGTGGTGGGCGTCGTCGTGCAGTGCGGTGGCGAGGTCGGCGGTGGTGGGGTCGGCGAGGGTGACGTGGGGGCGCAGGAGCACCTCGGTGAAGTGGCCGTTTCCGGTGTTGTCGGTGGTCATGGTGCCGGTGGCGTGGTCGACGTAGTCGGTGACGATGATGCCTTTGTCGGCGCACAGGTGCAGGTAGGCGAGCATGTGGCACTGGGACAGGGCGGCGAGCAGGAGTTGTTCGGGGTTCCAGCGGGTGCGGTCGCCGTGGAAGGTGGGGTCGGAGCTGCCGGGGATGGGTGGGCGGCCGTCGGTAGTGATGTCGTGCTCGCGTCGGTAGTCGCGGTAGCCGCTGGTGCCGGTGCCGAGGTTGCCGGTCCAGGTGACGGTGGTGGCGTAGTGGTGGGTGCGGGCCATGGTCAGCCTTCCGGTTGGGTGTGGTGGGTGAGCAGGAGGTCGAGCAGGCGGACGAGTTCGCGGCGGTCGGCGGGGTTCAGGGGGGCGAGGAGGGTGTCCTGGGCGGTGTCGAGGGCGTGTTGGAGGTTACTGAGTTCGCGTCGGCCGGTGGGTGTGATGTGGACGATGTTGCGGCGCCGGTCGGTGGGGTCGGGTTGGCGGCGTACGAGGTGGCGGTCGGCGAGGTCGTTGAGGGTGGCGACGATGTCGCTGCGGTCGATGCCGCTGTGTCGGCCGAGGTCGGCCTGGCTGGCGGGGCCGGTTTCGGCGAGGGTGGCCAGTAGCCGGTAGTGGTAGCCGCGGGCGTGGTGGGGGCTGAGTGCGGCGGTGACGAGGCGTCCGGCGTGGGCGGCGGTCTGGGTGAGCAGCCAGCTGGGGGTGGTACGCAGGCGGCCGGGCGTGGGGGTGCTGGGGTGCTCCATGTGGTGACTGTACGCGTTTTGTTGGCGGCACCCACGACCCGTGTTATGTTGGTTGTGCCAACGTTGGTTGTGCCAACGTTGGTTGTGCCAATGTAAAGGGGTTGCCATGTCCACCACCCTCAACGGGCAGATCCTCGGCCGGACCCACTACGCCACCCGGGCGGTGCTGGAGCGGGAGCTGAGCCGGCTCGGGTTGAGTTTCGCGCAGGCGCTGCTGCTCAACGCGCTGGCCGCCGCCGACGCTCCGCTCCCCCGGGCCGAGGCCGCCCGCCGGCTGGTCGAGGCGGTGAAGGTGCCGACCGCGACGGCGCACGGCACGCTTGCCGAGCTGATCGCGGCGACAATTGTGGCGCCGCTGCC
This sequence comes from Micromonospora andamanensis, assembly GCF_016863495.1. Lineage (GTDB taxonomy): Bacteria > Actinomycetota > Actinomycetes > Mycobacteriales > Micromonosporaceae > Micromonospora > Micromonospora andamanensis. The sequence goes on along the minus strand of NZ_BOOZ01000004.1, from coordinate 320,979 downwards.
CACCGACGCCTCCCGGGTCGCGCTGACCCCGACCGGACGGCACACGCAGCAGCTGGTCGCGGCGGCTTCCGCCGAGATCGGCGCCCGGCTGTGGGCCGATCTTTCCGCCGACGACCTGGTGGCGGCGGCGCGGGTGCTGGAGGTGGTGCGCCGCCGCGCCGAGCAGGCCCTGGCGGCGGCCTGACCGGGCCTACGGACCCGGTCCGGGCCGACGCTCAGTGCTGCGGGATGTGGGCCACGCCGATCCGCTTGCGGAACACCCAGTACGTCCAGCCCTGGTAGGCCAGCACGATCGGGGTGAAGAACACCGCCACCCAGGTCATGATCGTGAGGGTGTAGGGGGTGGAGGCGGCGTTGGTGGCGGTGAGCGTGCCGGCGGGGTCCAGCGTGGAGGGCAGCACGTTCGGGAACAGCGCGGCGAACAGGGTCGCCACGGCCAGACCGATGGCGGCGGCGGTGCCGGTGAACGCCCAGCCCTCGCGGCGTACCGTGGCGGCCGCGAGACCGCCGAGCAGGGCGAGCGCGGCGCCGACGGCGAGCACGACGGCGGCGGTGCTGGAGCGGATGGTCAGGGTCCAGCTCAGGAAGGCCACCGCGAGGACGGCCGCGGCCACGCCCAGGCGCACGGCGAGCGCGGCGGCCCGGGCGCGGATGTCGCCGACGGTCTTGAGGGCGACGAAGACGGCGCCGTGGGTGGCGAACAGCGCCGCCGTGGTGGCGCCACCGAGCAGGGCGTACGGGTTGAGCAGGTTGAGCAGTCCGCCGACGTACTCGTGTTCCGCGTCCAGCGGTACGCCGCGCAGGATGTTGGCGAACGCGACGCCCCACAGGATCGCCGGGACGAGGGAGCCGACGAAGATGGCGTTGTCCCAGCGCCGTTTCCAGGTCGCCTCGGGTCGCTTGTGGCGGTACTCGAAGGCGACGCCCCGGGCGATCAGGGCCAGCAGGATGAGCAGCAGGGGCAGGTAGAAGCCGGAGAAGAGGGTGGCGTACCACTCGGGGAAGGCGGCGAACATGGCGCCGCCGGCGGTGATCAGCCAGACCTCGTTGCCGTCCCAGACCGGCCCGATGGTGTTGATCATCACGCGGCGTTCCTTGTCGTCGCGGCCGAGGACGGGCAGCAGCATGCCGACACCGAAGTCGAAGCCTTCGAGGATGAAGTAGCCGGTGAACAGCACGGCGACGAGGAGAAACCAGATGGTGGTCAGTTCCACTGTGGGGCTCCGGGTCAGTAGGCGAAGGCGAGCGGGCGCTCGGCGTCGTCGGTGTCGTCGGGTTCGGGGGTCGGGGTGACGTCGGGTACGCCGGCCTTGGCGTAGCGGATCAGCAGTTTCACCTCGATGACGGCGAGGACGGCGTAGATGAGGGTGAAGGCGGTGAAGGAGGTGAGGACCTCGGTCAGGGAGACGCTGCGGGACACGCCGTCGCGGGTGAGCATCTCGCCGAAGACGATCCAGGGCTGGCGGCCCATCTCGGTGAAGATCCAGCCGAAGGAGTTGGCCAGCAGCGGCAGGATCGGCATGACCAGGCCGGCGCGCAGCAGCCACCTGCTGGTGGGGGTGCGGCCCTTACGTTGGCTCCAGAGCACCAGCAGGGCGATGGCGGCGGCGGCGAGCCCGAATCCGATCATGAGCCGGAAGCTCCAGTAGGTGACCGGGATGATCGGGGTGTAGCTGCCGGCGCCGTACTGGGCGCTGTAGAGGGCCTGGAGGTCGTTGATGCCCTGCACCGTGCCGTTGGGGTCGCCGGTGCCGAGGTAGGACAGCAGGTACGGGATCTTGATGGCGAACAGTTCCCGGCTGCCGTCGAGGCTGCCGATGGTCAGGACGGAGAACGACGCGGGGCTCTCGGTGGAGTAGAGCCCTTCGGCGGCGGCCATCTTCATCGGCTGCACCTGCGTCATGATCTTGCCTTGGATGTCGCCGGTGATGACGACGACTGTGGCGGCGACCAGGGTGACCCAGGATCCGAAGCGGGCGGCGAAGCGGTAGGCCGGGGTGTCGGCGCTGTCGCGGTTGCGGATGAGGTGCCACAGGGCGACGGCCACCAGCAGTGACCCGGCGACCAGGAAGGCGCCGGCGATGGTGTGCGGGAAGGTGATCAGGGCGACCTTGTTCGTCAGCACGGCGACGAAGTCGGTCAGTTCGGCCCGGCCGGTGTCCGGGTTGTAGCGGTAGCCGACCGGATTCTGCATGAACGAGTTGGCGGCGAGGATGAAGTACGCCGACAGGTTGGTGCCGATGGCGGCGGCCCAGATGCTGGCCAGGTGCAGGCGGGCGGGCAACCGGTCCCAGCCGAAGATCCACAGGCCGATGAATGTGGATTCGAGGAAGAAGGCGACGAGGGCCTCGATGGCCAGAGGGGCGCCGAAGATGTCGCCGACGAAGCGGGAGTAGTCGCTCCAGTTCATGCCGAACTGGAATTCCTGCACGATGCCGGTGACCACGCCCATCGCGAAGTTGATCAGGAAGAGCTTGCCGTAGAACTTGGTGAGTTTGAGGTACTTCTCGTCTCCGGTGCGGTGCCAGAGGGTCTGCAGGATGGCGACCAGCACGGACAGGCCGATGGTCAGCGGCACGAAGAGAAAGTGGTAGACGGTGGTGACACCGAACTGCCAGCGGGCGACGTCCAACGCGTCCACCTGCTACCCCCCAGGCTATTCATACTACAAGACGTAGTAAATACTACAGCGCGTCGTACGTGGGTGGGCAGAGGCGGGCGGCCCGAACTGGACCGGGACCAATGACCCTGCTCACCTCTGCCGTACGGCCCGCCCTGGCCGCCACGGTCGGCGCCCGCCGTGCGACCATGTCCCGCTGATGGAAGCAGCCCACTCCCCCTGGCGTCCGCCGCTGATCTGGCGCGTCGCACTGCTGCTGGCCCGCGTCGTCGTCGGGATGCTGGCCCGGCTGGAGGTCACCGGCGACATCCCGGCCCGGCTGCGCGACGGGCCGCTCATCCTGGCCGCCAACCACATCAGCCCGTTCGACCCGATCGTGCTCGCCGCGGCCTGCCGGGCCCGCCGGGTGGCACCCAGGATCATGGCCACCGGCGGACTGTTCCGCGCCCCGCTGATCGGCACCGCGATGCGCAGCGCCGGGCACATCCGCGTCGACCGGGGCACCAGCGGCGTACACCGGGCCCTGGACGACGCCGCCGCCGCGGTCGGTGCCGGCGCGCCGATCCTGGTGTACCCGGAGGGGCGTATCGGCCTCGATCCGGGCATGTGGCCCGAACGCGGCAAGACCGGTGCCGCCCGGCTCGCCCTGGCCTGCGGCGCGCCGGTCATCCCGGTCGCCCAGTGGGGCTCACACGAGGTGCTGCCCTACAGCGCGCCCAGGGGGATGCTGCGTGGCATCGCCCGGGCGCTGCGCCACCGCCCCACCGTACGGGTGCACTTCGGTGACCCGGTCGACCTGGCCGAGGTGCCCCGCGCCGTGCCCGGTGCGGCTCGGCTGGCCACCGACCGGATCATCGACGCGCTCACCGACACCCTCGCGCCGCTGCGACCGGACGAACCCGACCGGCCCCGCCACGTCGACCCGAGCCGGCCTGTCGACACCACCCGCGCGCATCGACGCCGTCCCGCCGCCGGCTGAGCTCAGGTCGCCTGCTGCACCGCCCGCAGCACCTCGGTCACCGCCGAGGCGACAGGTGCCACCGGGGCGGCCAGCGCCGCCAGACGCTGCAGCAGGGCTGTCACCCGGGCCGGTTCCGGATCCGGGCGGGCCAGCTGGACCCGCAGTTCGGCGGCCACCGCTCGGGCCGACTCCGGCAACTCGTCACGGTGCTTGTCGAGCGTCTGCACCAGTTGGGCGACCAGAGCCGGCACGTCCACTCCCGGTGCCGTGGCCCACAGCGTCCCGCCGACCGCGTGTGCTCCCGGACCCACCGCCTGGTTGCCGACCTGACTCACCCCGCCCGACTGCTGGATGCCGAAGTTGATCGAGTTGTCGGACGTGGTCATGACGGCCTCCCGGTGCCGGCTCGGCGGGCCGTGCCCTGCGGCGACGGCTGCTCTGTGGTGGTCTGCTGCTCCGCCCGGGCCCCGGCACCCACCGCCTGGTTGCCGACGACGCTGAGGCCACCGGTCTGGATCACGCCCTGGTTCAGGATCATCGTCTGCCGGGTACGGAACTCGGCGGTGTCCACGCCCCGGTCCTCCAGGAAGTCGACGATGGCCGCCAGCACGTGCCGCTCGACCACCTTGAGATGCTTCGCGGCGTCGAGCACCTGGAAGTAGTTGTGGTAGGTGGTCCCGGTGGCCATCTCCCGCACCCCGGCGCGGGCACCGTAGTCGTAGCCGAGATCCTCACGGGCCATCCGACGGAACCGCGACTGCCGGATCTGGTGACGCAACACCTGGACGCCGTCGCGTACCAGGCGCAGCGGCGCGCCGAAGGCGGTGGGTACCAACTGCTCGGCGGCGCCGGTGAACAACTGGACGAACTGGCGCACCGGGATCCACTCGGTCAACCGGTCCACGTCGTGGTACTCGAAGCGGGGCGGTTCCAGCAAGGTCCGGGCGCACTCCAGGTAGAGCACCCGACCGTCGGTGGAGAAGTGCAGGAACGTGCAGGCCACCACCTCACCGCCCCAGGACGGCACCAGGGCGCACAGGAAATGCCGGGCGGCGCCCTGCGGCCGGCTGGCCACCGCCCGCAGCCGCTCGTCGGTCCAGCGTTGTCGGGGCATCTGGCTGCGCTCGGGCAGCAGCTGCGCATCGTCGGTCAGCAGACCGCCGTGGACGAAGACCCGGTCCTCCAGCACCAGCCCCGCGAGCCGTTCCGGATTCAGCTCCGGATCGCCGGCCGGGTCGAGCCGGATCGCCGCCAACCGGTGCCGTACATGGTCGATCAGGTCCACCACGGCGAACCGTACGTCGGCGTCGGCGCTCGGCGATCCGGACAGCTGCGGCTCGGCCCGGTGGATCGGCAGGGCGAACGACCAGCCGGCCACCGGGGCGCCATGCCCGACGAACGGGGTGTACCCGCTGTAGATCGTCACGTTGCCGTGCTGCGCGGTGTCGACAGCCGCCAGGCGTGCGGCGTGGCGCTGCGGCGCCGGGGTGGTGCCGGACGCCGGGGGCTGGAAGTGGCCACGGCGCAGCCGCTCCACGAGCAGCTGCCGGGTGCCCAACAGGTGCATCACGAGGATGAGGTACGCGACCAGGCCGGCCACCAGCGCCAGCCACGGCAGGCCGACCGTCCAGCTGAGCGTGCCGTCGTCGGAGTCGATCCCGGCGAACTGGATCAGCAGCCACAGCGACACCACGGTGGCCGCCACGAGGGCAAGCACCGAGGCGAGCGGACCGAGCGGGCCCTGCCGGTTCGTCCGGGACAGCGACATGCTGATCGCCAGCACCGCCGCGGCCAACAGCGTCCACAGCGGCGCCAGCATCAGGGCCATGCCTCCGGCGATCAGCAGGCCGGCGTCGCGGCGGATGCGTCGCTGGCGTGCCTCGAAGCAGTGCCGCAGCACGGTGGTCAGGTCGAACCCGACCGAGGGCGCCACCGCACGCAGCTCGTCGTCGAAGACCTCGGCCAGGACCGAGTCGGCGAACGTGTCGTCGGTGTGTGCCGCCACGCACAGGTAACGGGTCGCCTCGCTTGTGACGTCCGCCGGGTTCGCCGTCGCCACCTCGGGAGTGACCTGTCGGATCACCATGTCAGTTGCCTCCCAGGCCGGGGACGGTCGGTCGGGACCGGGGCCGTCGGGTCGACACCGCCGCCAGCAGCAGACCGACGACGAGGCCGCACAGCAGCGCCCGGATCAGTTCGTTGAACAGTTCCCCGCGCATGGCCGACCCGACGTAGATGCCGGTGTCGACGGCCAGGTGCACCAGGACGCCACCGACCGTGGCGAGCAGCGCCGCCACCACAGTGGCGCCGAGCGTGCCGAAGAACCGGTACGCCCGTGACGGCGGGGCCCCGGCGGTCAGCCTGCGCAGCACCACCAACACGATCAGGAGGAACAGCGCCACCTGGGCGTTCTGCGCGAGTTGATAGCCGGACAGCGTCTCCGGACCGTCGGCGCTGCCCCACCGCAGCCACGACAGACCCAGCAACATCGCGTCGAGCATGGTCGTGACGATCCCGGCCGGGCCGTCGGCCCGGGGCAGACGGATGCTCAGCTCCCGGATCGCCTCGTATCCCCAGGGGCTGCCGACGACAAGCGTCGTCGCCAGCAACGCCCCGAAGCCGGACGGGATCTGCCTGGTCCTCGTGCGGCGCGGCGACGGAACCCGCCCGGGCAGCGCGTGCACGGGACGGATGGTCAACGCCGCCGGCGCCGGGGACGTGTCGTCACGTCGCTGTGCGGGATCCGTCCACGCCATCACCGGGGCATTCTCGCCAGCGTCGGCCGAGCGGGGAAGATTACTGTCCGGCATCTGGCAGTCACCAGCGGGTACGAGTGGGTGCGTGGACGACCTGACGAATCCGGCTCGCCGCCAGGCCGCCACCGGACGGTCACCGGGGCCAGGCATACTGCGCCGCGTGCCCACGACCGCGCACCCCTACCTCGACGCGCCCGCCCCGCTGGCCTTCGCGCACCGCGGCGGCGCCGCCGACGGCGACGAGAACACCGCAGCCGCCTTCGCCCGGGCGGTGGAGCTGGGCTACCGGTACGTCGAGACCGACGTGCACGGCACCGTCGACGGGGTGGCCGTGGTGTTCCACGACGACACCCTGGAGCGGGTCACCGGGCAACGTGGCCGGGTGGGTGCGATGCGCTGGGCCGACCTGGCCACGGTGCGCGTCGGCGGCTCCGCCGTGGTGCCGCGCCTGGACGAGGTGCTCGACGCGTGGCCCCAGGTGCGCTTCAACATCGACGTCAAGTCCGATGCCGGCGTGACGCCCACGGTGACCACCGTCCACCGGGCCGGTGCCGGCGACCGGGTGCTGCTGGCCTCGTTCAGCGACGCCCGGCTGACCCGGTTGCGGGCGTTGACCGGCGGTCGGGTCGCCACCAGTCTCGGGGTACGCGGGGTGGCCCGGCTGCGGTGGGCCTCGTGGACCGGGCGGCCACTGCGGTTACCGCCGTCGGTGGTGGCCGCGCAGGTGCCGGTGCGTTACGGCCGGGTGCCGGTGGTCGACGGTCGCTTCCTGCGGACGGCCCACCGGCTCGGCCTGCAGGTGCACGTCTGGACGATCGACGAACCTGCCGAGATGCACGAGTTACTTGATCTTGGTGTTGATGGCATCATGACCGACCACGTCGACGTGCTGCGCGACGTCTACCGCAGCCGCGGCCACTGGGCCGCCTGAACACCTGGGCGGAGGACCCCCATGGCCGAGACGGTCACCCCGGCGGCGCAGGACATCCCGCCACCGCGCAGCACCAGGCGCGAGCGCACCGGCTGGTACTTCTACGACTGGGCGAACTCGGCCTTCCAGACCACGGTCATCACGGTCTTCCTCGGGCCGTTCCTGACAAGCGTGGCCGAGGTGGCCGCCGGGTGTGAACTCGGCGCGGACGAGTGCGCCGGGTACGTGTACCCGCTCGGCGTCAAGGTGGCCGCCGGGTCGTACTACCCGTACCTGATCTCCCTGTCGGTGCTGCTGACGGTCTTCGTGCTGCCGGTGATCGGCGCGATCGCCGACCGGTCGCTGCACAAGAAGCGGCTGCTGGCCGCCACGGCGTACACCGGTGCCGCCGCGACAGTCGGGATGCTCTTCGTCACCGGCGACCGGTACCTGCTCGGTGGCGGGCTGTTCGTGGTCGCCAACATCAGCTTCGGCGCGGCGATCGTGGTGTACAACTCGTTCCTGCCGCAACTGGGCGGGCCGGACGAGCGCGACGCGATCTCCAGCCGGGGCTGGGCGCTCGGCTACCTGGGCGGCGGTCTGCTGCTGGCGTTGAACCTCGTCGCGGTGCAGTCGTTCGACAACGGCACCGCCGAGCGCACCCTGGATCTGGCCCGCTGGTCGATCGTCTCGGCCGGGCTGTGGTGGGCGGCGTTCACCCTGGTGCCGCTGCGCTGGCTGCGGGAGCACCCCACCGCCGCCGCGCTGGCCGCCGGTGGCCGCAGCAACGTGCTCACCGACGGGTTCCGGCAGCTCGGCCGCACTCTGCGGGAGATCAAGGCGTACCCGCTGACGCTGTTCTTCCTGCTGGCGTTCCTGGTCTACAACGACGGCATCCAGACGGTGATCACCCTGGCCAGCCAGTACGGCACCGAGGAGCTGCGGCTGGGGCAGAGCACTCTGATCGTGACGATCCTGCTTGTGCAGTTCCTGGCCTTCGGCGGTGCGCTGGGGCTGGGTGCCCTGGCGGGGCGGATCGGGGCCTGGAAGACGGTGCTGCTCAGCCTGGTGCTGTGGACGGCGGTGATCATCGCGGCGTTCCGGTTGCCGGCCGAGGCGCCGCTGCCGTTCATGGTGCTCGGCGCGGCCATCGGCCTGGTCCTGGGCGGCAGTCAGGCACTGAGCCGGTCCCTGTTCAGTCAGCTGATCCCGGCCGGCAAGGAGGGCGAGTACTACGGCTTCTACGAGATCAGCGACAAGGGCACCAGTTGGCTCGGCCCACTCGCGTTCGGCCTGGTGTTCCAGCTCACCAACTCCTACCGGGTCGGTCTGGTCTCGCTGCTGATCTTCTTCGTGGTGGGCTTCCTGCTGCTGCTGGCGGTGCCGATCCGGCGGGCCATCGTCGCCGCCGGCAACACCCCGCCCCGGGTGCTCTGACCCGGCGGGCGTCGCTGCGATGATCGACACCGTCGGCCGACCACCCGCGCGTGTCGGGTGCCTGCCGCACTAGGCTGCCGGTCCGTGACGACCGACGATGCCGTACCGACCTGCCTGGCCCGCCCACCGCTGCCCGGTGAGGACGACAACCCGGCCGGGTGTGTCGCCGCCCGCGGTGTCGACGGGCGGCCGGCGCACGCCGCCGCGCTGCGGTTCTACTGGGGGCCGATGGACTGCGGCAAGTCCACGATGGCGCTGCAGATGAACTACAACCATGCCCGGCAGGGACGCCGGGGACTTGTCACCACCCGCATCGACCGTTCGCTCGGGCCGCAGGTGACCACCCGCATCGGACTGGCCCACGAGGCCATCGAGGTGACCGACGCGCTCGACCTGCGCACCCTGGTGCGCGACGCCTGGGCCGACGGCGTACGGGTGGACTACCTGATCTGTGACGAGGCCAGCTTCTACTCGGTCGAGCACGTGGAGCAGATGGCCGACCTGGTCGACAGCTACGACGTCGACGTGTACGCCTTCGGTCTGGCCACCGACTTCCGCTCCAGCCTGTTCCCGGCGGCGCAGCGGTTGTTCGAACTGGCCGACTCGGTCGCCCGGATCCAGGTCGAGGTGCTCTGCTGGTGCGGTCGCGAGGGCCTGCTCAACGCCCGCGTCGCCGACGGGCAGGTGGCCCGCGAGGGCGCCCAGGTCGTGATCGGCGACACGGTCGACACCGCCGACGTGCGCTACCAGGTGCTCTGTCGGCGGCACCACCGCGCCGGTGACCTGGGCCCCGGCAGCGGAGCGCCCGGCACCTGAGGCCGCGTCCTGCATAACGAAATGATCACCGCTGCGAACCTTTCCCGGGACTCGGCCCCTTCTGGTACACGACGGCAGTAACCAGGGGCCACCTCGGCCCGCGAACTGACGGGGGTACAGGAACATGAGGTTCGCGTTGCGGCGTGCCCGGGCCACGAGGGGCCTGCTGCTGGCAGCCGCCGGGGCGGCGTTGGTGGCCACCGTCGCGCTCACCGGTCTGGCGGCGTACAACCGGGACGTCGTCGACTCCGGCACCCGCAACGTGCTGACCGCGGCCACCGCCGAGGAACGCTCGATCCTGGTACGCGCCTCCGCCGGCCGCACCGGGGAGGCGCTGCGGGACCGTGACGACGCGTTGCGGAAGCAGGTCGCCGCCGACCTGGCCGGGCTGCCTGCCCGGGTCAGCACCGCCGGGTACGCGGCCGGTCGACAGCTGCGCGGCGACACCGGCGACGCCGTCGCCGACCGCAGCGGGGCCACCTACGCGTCGGTGATGTTCCTCGACGATCTGCCCGCGCACGCCCGGTTGAGCGCCGGGTCGTGGCCGCAGACCGGGGCCGACCCGGTGCAGACCGCGATCGCCGAGGTGGCGGCGACGACGCTGCGGGTGGGCGTCGGCGACCGCATCCCGATCACCGACGGGCTCAGCGGACAGGTCACCGAGGTAGTCGTGACGGGTGTGTTCACCCCGGTCGACCCGGACGCCGCGTACTGGCGGTTGGCGCCGGAGACGACGACCGGTTCGCTGCCGCAGGCGGCCACCTACGGCCCGATGACGGTGTCCCGGGACGACTTTGTCACCAATTTTCTGGCCAACGCCTCCGCCGGCTGGCTGGTCGAGCCCGATCTGGCCGGGGTCGGCCCGACCGCCCTGGACCGGCTCGCCGACGCCGCCGGCAGGATCACCACGAGCAGCCCGGCCGAGGCCGGTCTCGGTGAATCGGCGGTGGTCAGCGGTGACCTGGTGGACCTGGTGCAGCGGCTGCGCCAGACCACCCTCGTCGGCCGGTCCGCCCTGGTCACCCCGATGCTGCTGGTGGTGGTGCTCGGCGGCTACGCGCTCCTGCTCGTGGCGATCCTGCTCACCGAGCACCGGCGGGGTGAGACGGCACTGCTGCGCGCCCGAGGTGCCGCCCGCTGGCAGGTGGCCGGGCTGACCGCCCGGGAGGCCGCCCTGGTCGTCCTGCCGGCCGTGGTCCTCGCCCCGCCTCTGGTGATGGAGCTGCTGGGGCTGGCCGACCGGCTGCCCGGGCTCGCCGCCGTCTCGCTACGGCCGGACTGGGCCGACCCGACGGTGTGGCTGGTGGCCGGGCTCGCGGCCGCCGGCTGCGCGGCCGCGATGATCGGTCCGAGTCTGCGTCGGGGCGACAGTTACGTCGCGGACCTGGCCAGCCGCTCCCGCCCGAGCCGGCGGGGCATGGTGCAGCGAGCTGGGCTGGACGTCCTGCTCGTCGGCCTGGCCCTGCTCAGCTGGTACCAACTGAGCAGGTACTCGTCCCCAGTGTCCCGGTCCCGCGGCGGTGAACTGGGCGTCGATCCACTGCTGGCGGCCGCGCCGACGCTCGGTGTGCTGGCCGGGGCGGTGCTCGCGTTGCGGCTGCTGCCGCCGCTGGTGCGGCTTACGGAACGCTGGGTGGACCGCCGGCCGTGGACCGCCGTGATGCTCGGTACCTGGCAGACCGGCCGGCGTCCGCACGCCGGCCCGGTGCTGCTGCTCGCCCTCGCCGTGGCGGTCGGCACCCTGGCCTGGTCCCTCGCCGGGACCTCGCAACGTTCCCTCGACGACCAGGCCGCCCACCGGGTCGGTGCCGACCTGCGCCTGACCGAGGCCAAGGGTGCCGCCTCCGACGGCCGCGCGGACCAGCTCGCCGCCCTCCCGGGGGCCCGGGCGGTCCTGCCCGCCTGGCGGGAGCCGGCACGTCTCGGGTCCGGCACCGAACCGGCCACCATGGTGGCGGTGGACGCCGATGCCGCCGACGGGGTGCTGCGGCTACGTTCGGACCTGGCCGGTGGGTCCACCGAACGGCTGCTCGGCGGCCTCGCCGACGCGCGGGTGCAGGCGCCGCAGACGGTGTTGCCGGTGGGTACCCGGCGGCTGACCGGCCAACTACGTACTCGCGGTGACGTCGACAGTGGCGTGCCCATCCGCCACGAGATGGTGCTCAGCGACGCCCGCGGCGAGCACCGTCGGGTGACCCTGGGCTCCACCGGCTGGGGTGGTGAGCCGCTGCGGTTCTCCGCCGAGTTGCCGGCCAGCGACGAACCGTGGCGGTTGGCCGGCTTCACCGCCGATACCCTCGGTGCCCCGCGGCTGAGCCTCGACTGGCGGTTGTCGGACCTACGGGCCAGCCCGGACTCCACCGCTGGCACGCCTGTGGACCTGGCCACGGACGGGGCGTGGCACCTTGTCGACCGCGCGGGCGCGACGACTGCGGGGACGGTTTCCGGCACCACGCTGGCCGGCCGCTACGAACGGGACATACCGGCGGGCTGGTTCGCCCGGAACACCCCTGTGCAGATGGCCGTCACCCGGACCGCCGGGCCGGGCCGGGTGCCGCTGGTCGCCACCGGTGCGGCGCTGGACATGCTGCACGTCGACGTCGGGGCACAGACCCGGCTGTTCCTGGGTGGCGCCGAGGTCGACGTCGTGGTGGTGGACCGGGTCGCGGCGCTGCCCGGCGACGTGCGGGACGCCGCGTTGCTTGTCGACCTGCCGTCGTTGCGGACCCGGCTGTTTCACGAGCGCGGCATCGTCCGCGCGCCCCAGGAGTGGTGGGTCGCCGTCCGGCCGGGTGCGGCGGCACAGGTCGCCGGGGCGGCCGCCGCGCTCGACGACCTGACCGTGCTGGATCGTCAGGACGTCGCCGACGAGCTGGCTCGCGACCCGTTCGGCGTGGGTGCCCGTGGCGCGCTCTTCGTCGCCGCCCTGGCCGCGGTGCTGCTGGCCACGGTGGGCGTGGCCGTGGACGTCAGCGCCACGGCACGGCGCCGGGCCAGGGAACTGGCGGTGCTGCACACCCTCGGCGCGGGTCACCGCCTGGTGGCCCGGTCGTTGCTGGCCGAGCAGGCGTTCCTCGCCGGCATGGGTGTGCTGGTGGGGTTGGCCGTGGGCGTCGGGGTGGCGGCGACGATGGCCCCGCTGGTGATCCTGACCCCGTCGGCGGACCGCCCCGATCCTCCGCCATTACTCACTGTCGACTGGCCGCCGGTGCTGGGTACCGGCGTCGGACTGCTGGCGCTGGCCCTGGCATTCAGCGCCGCAGTGTCGGTCAGTGTGCGGCGACGGCTCACCGCCGCGCACCTACGCGCCGGGGAGGACCAGTGAGTGCGAGGAGTGAGCTGGCGAGCCCCGCAGTCGCAAACGAAAGGCTGGCCCAGTGAGCGCGAGGAGTGAGCTGGCGAGCCCCGCAGTCGCGAGTCGAAAGGTCGGCCCCGTGAGCGTGAGGCGGATCAGAGCGTACGGCGGGCAGGTGGGCCTGCTGGCGGTGCTCGGGTTGGTCGCGGCGCTGCTGCTGACCGCCGCACCCCGGTTGACAGGCGAGTACGCCGATCGGGGGTTGCGCGCGGACGTGGCCCGGCTGCCGCACCTGGTTCGGGACGTCTCGCTCGCCGTGGAGCGGCCCGCGCCGGCCGCGGCCGGGCAGGCCGACCTGGAGCGCTACGCCGCCGCGCTGCCGTCACCGCTGCCCAACCTGGTGAACAGCCGGTGGTACGCGGCGTCGTTGGACGAGGAGCAACTGCTCGCCTCCGGCGACGCCCCGCCGATGGACGGCGGCGCCCGGAAGATGTTCGGCCTGCGCGCGCAGACGGGTGTCCCGGAGGCGGCCGAGCTGACCGCCGGGCGGTGGCCGCGTACCCGCCCGGGTGGTCCAGCGGAGGTGGTCGTGTCCGGGGCGGTGGCCGAGACGCTGTCGTTGCGTGCCGGCCAGCAGTTGCGGTTCGCCGGTCGGGACGGTCAGGCATCCGCGCGGATCGTCGGGGTGTTCGAGCCGCGCGACGCCGGTGACCCGGTCTGGGACGACCTGGGGAACGCGCTGGAGCCGGTGATCCCGGTGCTCGACGGTGAGCCGTACATTGTGGCCGGGGTGACCGACTGGGTAGGTGTGGACGTCGTCTCCGCCGGCAGTGGCGTACCCGCGGTCAGTGGGTGGCGCTACCGCCTCGACGAGCGGCGGTTGAACGCGGCGACGCTGGAGTCGGTGACCGCGGCGGTGGCCGAGGCCCGCCGCATGTCGTGGACCTCGGGTGCGACCGTGCAGACGTCAATGGACAGCGCGCTGTCACGGTTCGCCGGGCAGTTGCACGCCGTGCAGGCGTTGCTCGCCGTCGTGCAGGCGGGTCTGGTCGCCAGCCTGCTCGGGCTGATCCTGCTGGCCGCCCGGTTGGCGGTGCTGCGGCGACGCGACGAGTTCGCGTTGCTGCGGGCCCGGGGCGCGGCGCTTTCCGCCATCGGGCTGCGTACCCTGGCCGAGTCCGCGCCCGTGCAGCCGCTCGCCGTGTTTGTCGGTTGGCTTGTCGGCACCCGGGTGCCGGGGCGTGACGGGGCGTTTCCGTGGCTGGTGGTGGCGCTGGCGGTGCTCACCACAGCGGTTGTTCCGGCGCTGGCGATGCACTCGCAGCGGCGGGTTGCGGTGGTCACCGGACGCGCCGATGTCGCCTGGCGGCGTCCGTCGGCGCGGCGGCTGACCGTCGAGGCGGGCGTGCTGGTGCTGGCCGGGCTCGGTGTGGTGCTGCTGCGCCGACGTGGTCTCGACCCGGGTGCCGGTGTCGACGCGTACCTCAGTTCGGTGCCGGTGCTCGTCGCGGTCGCCGCCGCGCTGGTGGCGGTGCGGCTGTTGCCATGGCCGCTGCGGGCGGCCGGTCGCCTGGCCGCGAGGGCCCGGGGTGCAGTGCTGTTCCTCGGTGTCGCCCGCGCCGGACGGGGTGCGCCGGTGGCGTTGGGTCCGCTGGCGGTGCTGATCGTCGCGGTCAGCACCGGGGTCTTCGGCGGCGTGGTCACCACCACCGTCGCGGCGGCCCGGGACCGGGCGGCCACGTTGACGGTGCCGGCGGACGCCTGGCTGACCGGTTACACCTTCTCCCCCGACGCTCAGGACGCGTTGTCCGGGGTGTCCGGGGTGACGGCGGTCGCCCGGGCGTGGGTGGACTCGAATCGTCGGCTGGTGCCGGACGCCGACACCCCGTCGCGGCAGCTCGGCACGGCCCGGGTGCTGGTGGTGGACGGACCGGCGTTCGCGGAGGTGGTGGCGCGCAGCGGCGTCGACGTGGATGTGCCGGCCGCGCTGCGGGCTGCCGCCCGGGGCGACGGACCGGTGCCGGCGGTGGTGTCGCCGCCGGTGGCCGGCGATGTCGGTGACCGGGCTGCCGTCGACGTACAGGGCAGGTTGTACGACTTCCGGGTCGCCGGGGTGGCCGACGTGTTCCCGGGCGTGGGGTTGGGCACCGAGCGGTTCGTGGTGCTGCCATGGCAGGCGTTGCCCGAGTACGAGTACACGCCGATCATTCCGAACCGGTACCTGGTCGCCGGTGACGACATCGATCAGGCGCAGCTGTTGGGAGTGGCCGACGACGCGCAACGGCGACGGCAGTCGGCGGTGCTCGGGGTGGAGGTGACGCGGACGCAGGTGCCGGCGGCCCTGGAGACCTGGCGGGCGTACCGCGAGGACCTGGACCGGACCGGGGCCAACGACGTCCTGACCTTGGCGTTCACCGCCGGCGCGGCCGGGGGTACCGCGCTGGCGGTGTTCGCCGTCGGGTTCGCGGTGGTCGCCGACGCGGCCGGGCGGGGGCGGATGGTGTCCCGGCTGCGCACGCTGGGCCTGTCCGCCGGCCGTGGCCGGCGGCTGCTGGTGTACGAGCTGGTGCCGTTGGTCCTGGTCGCGGCGTTGACCGGGGCGGCGGTGGGTGCGGCCCTGCCCCGGATCCTGGGACCGACGCTCGGCCTGTCGGAGTTCGTGCCCGGCGTGCCGGTCCGCGATCACCTGGATTCGTTGGTGCTGGCCTCGGTGTTGGGGCTGGTGGTCCTGGGCCTGGTGACCGGGCTGGCGGTGGAGAACCTGATGAGCCGACGGATGCGCCTCGGTGAGGCGCTGCGTCTGGGAGAGGAGAAATGATGACTGTGGTGTCGGATGTGCCGGACCTGGCGACGTTGCAACGGCGGGCTGCGGAACGAGCCGCCGCCCGGGCCGGTGGCGCCGACCGACTGCGCGGTCACATCGTCTGCGACGGGCTGGTACGCATCTTCACCAGCGAGGGGGTGGAGGTCGTCGCGTTGCAGGGCCTCGACCTGGTGGTGGACCGTGGTGAGCTGCTGGCCATCGTGGGCGCGTCAGGTTCCGGGAAGTCGACGGTGCTGAACATCCTGTCCGGGCTGGACACCCCGACCGCGGGCATCGCCCGGGTGGCCGGCTACGACCTGCTGACCATGTCGGCCGCGAAGCGGTTGGCGTACCGGCGGCACACTGTCGGGTTCGTGTGGCAGCAGACCGGGCGCAACCTGTTGCCGTACCTGACGGCCCGGGAGAACGTGGAGCTGCCGATGCGGCTGTCGCGCCGGGGTGGTCGGGCCGCTCGGCGGCGGGCGGCGGAGTTGCTGGAGATGGTCGGTGTCGGCTACTGCGCGGACCGTCGGCCGGGGCAGATGAGCGGCGGCGAGCAGCAGCGCTGCGCCGTCGCCGTGGCGGTGGCCAACGACCCGGAGGTGCTCTTCGCCGACGAGCCGACAGGTGAGCTGGACGAGGTGACGGCCGGGGACGTCTTCGCCGCGCTGCGCACCATCAACGCCGAGCTGGGGGTGACCGTGGTGGTGGTGACCCATGACCTGCAGGTCGCCTCGCAGGTGCGCCGTACCGTGTCTATCCGCGACGGCCGCACGGCCTCGGAGGTGCACCGCATCGCGCGGCTCGGCGCCGACGGCGTCGAGGAGTTGGTCACCGAGGAGTACGCGGTGCTGGACCGGGCCGGGCGGATGCAGTTTCCGGCGGGCTTCGTCGACGCGTTGGCGCTGCGGGACCGGGTGAGGCTGACCCTGGAGACGGACCACGTCCAGGTCCGCTCCGGCGACGAGAGGAGTGCGCGGTGAGCGAGCAGGATCTGATCCGGGTCGACGGGCTCAGCCGCGACTACGGCGGCGGCGACCGGGTGGTCCACGCGGTGCGGGACGTCTCATTGCGTGCTGGTCGCGGTGAGCTGGTCGCGGTGCGGGGCCGTTCCGGGGCGGGCAAGACCACCCTGCTGAACCTCATAGGTGGCCTGGACCGGCCCACCTCGGGGCGGGTGTGGGTGGCCGGTCAGGAGGTCACCGCGGCCGGCGAGAAGGATCTGCTGCGGCTGCGCCGGGACACCATCGGGTTCGTGTTCCAGTCCTTCGGGCTGATTCCGATCCTGTCGGCGGCGGAGAACGTGGGGGTGCCGATGCGGCTTGCGAAGGTGCCGGCCGCGGACCGTGAGCAGCGGGTGTCGGTGCTGCTGGAGATGGTCGGGTTGGGTGGGCACGCCGCGCAGCGGCCGTACGAGATGTCCGGTGGGCAGCAGCAGCGGGTGGCGATTGCCCGGGCGTTGGCGAACGACCCCGCGTTGCTGATCGCCGACGAGCCGACCGGCCAGTTGGACTCGGAGACCGGTCGGGCGGTGATGGACCTGCTGCGGGCCCTGGTGCATGCCCGGGGGATGACGGCGCTTGTCGCCACGCACGACCCGACGTTGGTGGAGCTGGCCGACCGGGTGCTGGTGCTGCGGGACGGTCGGCTGGTCGAGGCGGCGGAGCCGGTCGGGGTGTGACAGGTCAGTACGGGTCGCCGCAGACCCGCCAGCCGCCGTCCTCCCGTACCACCGCCAGGTCCCGCTGTTCGGTGCCGCCGGTGTCGCGGGTCAGCAGCACGGTGACCTTGCCGTGCGGCCGGCCACCGCGGGTGGCCACGGACACGTCCACGATCTCGTAGTCGCGCACCACCGGCGGGGTGCGTACCCAGCTGGTGAAGCCGAGTTCGCTCCATCGGGTCCGCGCGTCGGCGCAGAGCCGCTCGTACGCGCTGCCGGTGTCACCCGCGGTGACCTCGCGCAGGAACCCCTCGGCGGTTTCCCGGACCGGGGTGGCGGCCTGGGTGACAAGTTGCAGGTTCCAGGCGCCCAGCCCGGCGACCCCGACGCAGCACAGCGCGATCCCCGCTGCGGCGACGGCGAGGCCGGTCCGCATCGGATGGCGTCGTCGGGCCGGTCTGCTCCACGGCTGCGCAGCCCCCACAACCCTCGACGGTAGAGAATCGGCAGCCGTGGCGGGCGGAAAGTGGGTGTGGCCGGGCGGGACCGCACCGCGTCCCGTCCGGCCACACCGGTGGTCAGGCCTTGATCTCCTTGCGGCCGTTGCCTGTCGCGCTGATGGTGACCCGGCGGGGCTTGGCCCGCTCGGCCACCGGGATCCGCAGCGTCAACACACCGTTGTCGTAGCCGGCCTCAAGCTTGTCGGTGTCGAGGGTGTCGCCGAGGAAGAGCTGGCGGCTGAAGACGCCCATCGGGCGCTCGGCGGCGACCAGTTCGACGTTGTCGCCGGCGGGGCGGCGACGTTCGGCGCGCACGGTCAGCACGTTGCGCTGCACCGTGCAGTCGATGCTCTCCGGGTCGACGCCGGGCAGGTCGAAGGCGGCGTAGAAGTGGTCACCATCGCGGTAGGCGTCCATGTGCATGACGGCGGGACGGCTGGTGCTGCCGAAGAACTGCTCGGCGAGCCTGTCGATCTCACGGAACGGGTCGGTGCGCATCAACATCGGGGTACCTCCTCGGTTCTCCTGGCCGAAGGTCCTTAGTTGAGTCCGTACGACTCAACTTCCGCTTCCTTATTTAGCGCGCCAGCAGGCGCGTCGTCAAGTCGGCCGGCGACACCCAGATGAGCACTAGCGCCAATTGGTTTGTTATGGAAACCTATTGGCATGACCACTGCTTCGGTGTCCGCCGACGGGGATCCCCGCCGGCTGCTGTCCGACGTACGCGCCCTCACCCGGCAGGTACGTCTCGACCAGCGGGTGACCTGGCTCGCCCTGCTGGTGCTGGCCACTGTGACGCTCGTCGGGATCCCGTTCGACTGGTACGGCATGTCGGTGCGCTGCCTGCCCGACGGCAGCTGTGAGTTCTCCCGCCGAGGCGTGCTGTACTACTGGCCCGCCGCGCTGCTGTTGGCGTACACGACGATCGCCGTCTGCTACGTGCGAGCCGCCCGGGCCCGAGGGCTGGGGTCCAGGGTGCTGCCGTACGCGATCACCGGTGCCGTGACGACAGTCGTGTTCACCGCCGCGTGGGTGGCCGCGGCCCTCTACTTCCCGAGCCATCCGCTGCCGCAGCAGCCATTGCCGTACTGGTGGCTGCTGCTGGACCGGCTGCTCACCCCGTGGAGCATGATCGGCATTGCGCTGCTGGTGCTGGCGCGGTTGGAGCGCAACCTCGCGCTCGGGCTGTTCACCGTCGGCTACCTGGCGACGGTGCTGCTCGTCCTGCCGATGAACGACGGCTGGGGACCACCCCACTGGGGCATCCGGGCAGGACTGGCGGTGCCGCAACTCGTCACCGGCGTCGTGCTGCTGCTGGGCGCGGTCGGCTTCGCGGCAGCGCGCCGCCGGCACCGGTGACGGCCATGACCGGCGCTCCGGACCCGAGTGACACGCACCCGGCCACCGGGCTGGACGACGTGGTGCACCAGCGAGTCCGGCTCGGCATCCTCGCCATCACCCACGAGGCGCGGCGGGTCGAGTTCGGCTACCTCCGTACCCAGCTCGACCTGACCGCCGGCAATCTCTCCAAGCACCTGAGCGTGCTCGCAGAGGCAGGCCTGATCGACATGGAGAAGGGCTACGAGGGCCGGCGCGGACGTACCTGGATCACCCTGACCGCCGCCGGTGACACCGCCCTCACCGAGGAGGTGCAACGACTCAAACTGCTCATCGCGCGAGTCGAGACCACCGGCACCCCGCAGCATCGGTGACCTCGACGGGGCTACCGGTCACACGGGGTGAACGGCAGCCCCGCGGACCGCCACGGCGCGCACGCCGGGCGAGTTAAGGTGCTGCGATGGGTACCCATTCCGCCGCGGTCGAGGCGCTCAAGACCGACCCGCGCACCGCCTCGCTGCGCCGCTCGCTTGAGGTCTACTACGGCAACCCCGACCGGGACGCGGCGATGGACGCCTTCTACGCCCGCTTCGTCCGCCCCGGCGACCTGGTCTTCGACATCGGGTCACACGTGGGCGACCACATCGGCAGCTTCCGCCGGCTCGGCGCCCGGGTCATCGCCGTCGAACCGCAACCCCTGTGCCTGCGGGCGTTGCGGACCATCTACGCCGACGACGACCAGGTCACGCTGATCGAGGCCGCCTGCGGTGCCCAACCCGGCCGGATCGGCTTCCTGGTCAACTCGGCCAACCCCACAGTCTCCACCGCCTCCACCGACTTCGTCGCTGCCGCCGCCGGCGCGGGCGGCTGGGAGGACCAGGTCTGGGACGGTCAGATCGAGGTACCGGTGACCACCGTCGACACGCTCATCGCCGAGCACGGCACGCCGGCCTTCGTCAAGATCGACGTGGAGGGCTTCGAGGACGCAGTGCTCGCCGGACTGAGCCACCCACTGCCCGCGCTGTCGTTCGAGTTCACCACGATCGGACGGGCTGTCGCGTTGCGCTGCCTGGACCGGCTCGCCGCGCTCGGATTCGGCGGATTCGACGTGGCCCTCGGCGACGACAAGTCGTTGGCCCTGGGGCGCTGGGTCGACGCCGAGGAGATGGCCGCGTACCTGCTCGCGCTGCCGCACGAGGCCAACTCCGGCGACGTGTACTGCGTCCGCACCACGGACGGCTGACCGGGGGCCGACCCGGTCAGCCGCGGCGACGGGCCCGGGCCGCCCAGATGGCGTACGCGGGATCACGGTCCAGGTTGTGCCGGTCCCGGTCGTAGCGGCGGGTGGTGCGCGGGTCGGCGTGACCCATCGCGTCCTGCACGTCCTCCAACGGCACCCCTTCGGATCGCGCGGTGGTGGCGAAGGCGTGGCGCAGCGAGTGCGGGGACAGCCGGGCCCACGCGGGGATCCCGGCACTGCGGGCAAGCCGCCGGACCAGCCGGAACACCGAATGCCTGTCGAGTCGGGCACCGCTGGCGGTGACCAGCAGCGGACCGGTCAGCTCCGCCACGTCCACCCGCTGCGCGGCGGCCCGCTCGGTCAGGTAGGCGTCCACTGCGTACGCCGTGCCCGGGGTCAGGGCCCGGCGGCGGACCTTTCCGCCCTTGCCGACGAAGCGCACGCTGCGGTGCCCCCGCTCGGCGCCCAGGTCGTCCAGGTTCAGCGAGACCAGCTCCCCCACCCGCAGCCCCAGGTCAGCGAGCAGGGCGATGGCGGCGCGGTTGCGGGCGGCGGTCGGCCCGTTCTCGGCCTCGGCGGCCGCGAGCAGCGCGTCCACCTCGTCGGGGGTCAGACCGACGGTGACCGAGTGGTCCCGATCGACGCGCGGACGGTCGGCTCCGGAGACCGGGTTGGCCTCGACCGCCCGCAGCTTGACCAGGAAGTCGTACCAGCTCGACAGCGCGGACAGCTTCCGGGCCACTGTCGCCGGGGTCAGCGGGCGGCCGGTCCGGGCGGCCAGGCTGCTCTCCAGTTCCCGCCCGTACTGGTTGACATGCAGGAAGTTCGCGCGCAGCGGGTCCAGTTCACGGGTGGCGCACCAGGCCAGCCAGCCGGCGACGTCGCGGCGGTACGCGTCGCGGGTGTGCTCACTGAGCCGCCGGTTACGCAACCACGCGTCGGTGACGGCCATCGGCCCGTCGGGTAGGGCCGGGTAGGCCGACGGGCGGTACTGCACCGGATCGTTCTGCGGACGCATGTGAAAAATGCTCTCAGTCCCGCTGTGGGTTGACGATCAGGCGCGCCGACATTTCATGATCGCCCACCGGTGCGAGGGCCTCGACGTCGCACCCCGCCCCTACGCTGACCCGGTGCTGTCACAGGTCAACGGGCTGTCCCGACATTTCACCGAGGACACACTGCGGGCATATCTGCTCGCCCGCTCGGCACGAGCCGACAACGGATGCCTCATCGTGCGCGGCTACGGCAGCCAGCGCGGCGTGCACCAGAAGCTCGCGGGGCGGGCGTGGGCACACATCGCGGCGTACGTGGTCTTCGTCGGCGGTTACGACCCCACCCTCGAAGTCCACCACGACTGTGGCGCGCCGGACTGCATCGAGCCGACCCATCTGCGCCAGCTCAGCCACGCGGACAACTGCCGGGAACGGACCCAACGTCCACGCTGCCGCAACGGGCACGAGCGGGAGGTCGAGCCGGCAACGGGCCGGCTGCGACGGGTCTGCCGGACCTGCAACCGGCTGGCACAGAAACGCTGGCGGGAGCGCCAGGCGGCGGAGGTGGCCAAAGCCCGCGCGACGTACGGCCGAGCGTCCTCCTGACCTTCCCCGCCGTGCGTCGCGTGGCCGGGGCGTACCGATCGGCCCACCCCGGCCACGTTCCGGTCAGCGGTTCCGGCCGTCGTCCGGATCCGCCGGCAGGACCGTGAAGGTGAACGCCACGCTTGTCGGACGGCGCAGCGAGATGCCGCACTTGATCCGACGCATGACCTCGTTTCTGCTGAGGCCGAGCCCGTGCGCGATGAGCTTCGCCGGGCGTACCGGAACCGGGTCGTCGAAGGCGACGTCCACCTGGACGGGCCACGCGACGTCCAGCACTGCCGGCGGGGCCACCAGCCGCCAAGCCCCGGTCCAGTCGAGGGTGACCCGGTTACGCCTGGCGAACTGCGGATCGAGCAGCGTGGAAGCCACCAGTTCCGCGTCGTTGACCCGGTAACCGGTCAACTCGACCGGATCGAACGAGCTGACCGCAGTCCGCTCATACACGGTCAGTTTGCTGGTCCGATCGCAGGACACGCAGCGGACCAGCAGCCACACGTCCAGCAGCTTGTGGTTGGCGTTGACGCGGAACCTGCCGGGGCCGGTGGTGGCCGACTCCGACCGGCAGTCCACACACCGCAGCGACAGCAGCGGCAGCCTGGTCCGACGGACGAACCAGGGCAGCACGATATGAGGTTGGGAAGACACGATTGCTCCGAAGACCTGACACGAGGCCGATTGCGCGCGGCCTCAAGCGCTGTACGACCGGGCGCGCGAGGGCAGCCCGGCGAGGCCGACGGGGACGTCGGCTACCAGAGCGGAAAAGATGTCAGGTTCAGAGAGCAGGCGGGGTCACGCGGATTGTGTCCTCTGTCTTCACTGCGACGGGTCGTCGGCAACCTACGGCAACGCCCAGGCGAGGCTCAACCGGTTTCCGTCCGGATCAGCTGTCCGCGAGCCGGCTGCGGCTCGGCCGCCGGATGCTCGGCGTCAGCCTGGGCTGAGGACGCAGAAATCGTTGCCCTCGGGGTCGGTTAGGCACCGCCACGACACGTCGCCCTGACCGACGTCGACGACTCTGGCGCCGAGCGCCTCCAGTCGCGCCACCTCCGCCGCCTGATCATCACCGGGGTACGGCTTCAGGTCGAGGTGGACCCGGCTCCACCACCTCCTCGGCCCCGGCTTGCGCAGGAACTCCAGGTACGGTCCGACGTCCTGGGCCGACCGTAACCGCGCATGGTCATCGGTCACCTCGTGCACCGTCCAGTCGGTTGCCTCACCCCAGAATCGGGCCATGGCGCGCGGATCCGCGCAGTCGACCACCACGGCGGCGATCGGCCCGGTGTCCCGGTAGATCTCCCGAGGCTCCAGCACGCAGAACACGTTGCCCTCCGGGTCGGCGAGCACCGTCCACGGGACGTCGCCCTGACCGATGTCCGCAGGCGTCGCGCCGAGGTCCACCAGGCGGCTCACCATCTCCGCCTGGTGGGCCGCAGAGGTGGTGGCGAGGTCGAGGTGCGCGCGGTACCGCACCGTCTCCGGATCCGGGACGACGACGACGTCGATGCAGACGGCTGTCGGGTCCGGCCAGGCGAAGCCCACCGGTTCGACGTTGACCACGCCGGGCTCCTCGATGGAGACACCCCAGCCGAGCGCGTCCGCCCAGAACCGGCCGAGGGCTGATTCGTCCCGCGCCTTGACGTTCACCTGGACAAGCCGCAGCGACATGCCGCCCACCCTATGCCCGAGTGAGGTGGGCGAGCGCGACGTCCGGTCAGTCCATCACTTACACCAGCGTAAGTCCTTACGCACATTAACTGTCATTATGATGTGCGTACGTTATGTCCGATTGCTTGGCACTAGTTACTGGATTGCCATAACCGGTAATCCGATAATTCGCGAGCGTGAGTGCCTGTCGTCGGCGGCCAGCCGATCCGCCAATCGGGTGCCCGTCTTCGACGTCGTCGCGGCGGTCCGCGAGCTGGTCACCAACGCGGTGCGCCACGCGGTGGCCTCGGCCGGCTCGAACCGCCTGTTGTACCCCAAACATCTGCGGACGTGGGAGCTGCTACGGGTCACCTGTGCTAAGGTCCGTCCTGTTGCAGTTTTGATTTCCGTAGACGTTGCCGGCGCCTGATGGGTTATCTGAAACCTGTCCAGGCGCTTTTTCGTTTGTCGTGTCGGTTCGCGGCGCGGGCGATCAACGCGGCGGCGTACGAGTCCGCACACCGCGGTCTCCACCAGCCTGCGAAGGAGCAGACATGGCTACAGGTACCGTGAAGTGGTTCAACGCCGACAAGGGCTTCGGCTTCATCGCCCAGGACGGCGGCGGCGCCGATGTTTTCGCCCACTTCTCCGCGATCTCGGCGAGCGGCTTCCGCAGCCTCGACGAGAACCAGCGGGTGGAGTTCGACATCACCCAGGGCCAGAAGGGCCCGCAGGCGGAGAACATCCGCCCGCTCTGATCCCATTCTGCGAACGGCGGCCCGACTGGTTCAGCGGGCCGCCGTTCGGCATTTCCAGACACCTCACCGGCGAGCCGGCACCCCGTCCGCTGATGGCTCACGCCGGCCCGTCACGCGCCGCGGCGGCGGAACCAGGAGCGCCGTCGCGGCACCGACGGTGCGGCGGCCGGTGCGGGCGGGGCCGTGTTCCGCCGCTCCGCGCGCCACCGCGCAACCACCGCGTCGGCGTCGGCCGGACGCACCGCGACCCGTGGGCCGGACGGGTTCCGCAGCCAGGCCAGCACCTCGGCGTTGAGTTCGGCCACGACCGCCCGCACAGCCTCCTCGCTGGGCAGGTCACGGACCTCGTCGGAGAGTTTCTCGATGCGGCGACGCAGCAACAGCGGAGTGGGCAGCAACAGGTCGGTGGGTACCTGTTCGCGTTCCAGAAAACTCTTGATCCACCAGGACTCGTCGTACGGCAGGCCACGGCCGGCGATCGGCTTGCCCGCACCCGGCAGGTTGTCGAACTCGCCGCGTTCCTGAGCCGACCTGATCTGCGCCTCGACCGATGCCTCCCACCGCATCTCCAACCTCGCCACCTCCCCGGGAACAACCGTAACGTGACCACCGTCTCCCGATTGCGCAGCGTCACGGACCCGAGCCCTCATTCCCGGTGCCCTAGGCTCAGGCAGAAGGTGGGACGGGGGTCACGAACATGGTGAGTGCAGCGGGAATCGTCGGAATCGGGTTGGTCGCGCTGGGGATGGTGCTCACGCCGGGCCCGAACATGGTCTACCTGGTGTCGCGGTCGGTCACCCAGGGCCGGCGGGCCGGCCTGATCTCACTGCTCGGGGTGGCCGCCGGGTTCGCGGTCTACCTGGCTGCGGCGGTGGCCGGCATCGCCACCGTGTTCGTGCTGGTGCCGGCGCTGTACACGGCGGTCAAGCTGGCCGGCGCGGCGTACCTGCTGTGGCTGGCGTGGCAGGCGTTGCGCCCGGGCGGGCAGTCGCCGTTCAACCCGGCACCGCTGCCACCGGATCCGGCCCGGCGGCTGTTCACCATGGGACTGGTCACCAACCTGCTCAACCCGAAGATCGCCATCCTGTACGTGTCGCTGCTGCCGCAGTTCATCGACCCGACGCGCGGCAACGTGGCCGGGCAGAGTCTGCTGCTGGGGCTGACCCAGATCGCCGTGGCGCTGACGGTGAACGCGCTCATCGTGCTGACCGCCGGTGGCATCGCCGGGTTCCTCAGCCGGCGACCGCTGTGGCTGCGGATCCAGCGGATGGTGATGGGCACGGTGCTGGCGGCGATGGCGGTGCGGATCGCCGCCGACCGTTCCCGCGCCGCCGTCGCCACCGGCTGAGCCGGTCGTCCCGCACCGCCACCGGCTCAGCCGGCCGGTCGACGTCAGCGGCGTACCGCTCCGACGGCCGCGTCCAGCAGTTGCTCCAGGACCACGCGGGTGGGCAGGTGCGACAGCAGGTGCGCGACACTGCGGTCGGCGTACCGCCGCTCCTGCTCGTCGGCGGCGTCCAGCGCGTCGCGCACCTGGCCGAAGACGTAGTTGGCCAGGCTGGTGACCGCACCACGGAACGCGGACAGATCCAGCGGCGGCACGGTGCCGGCTGTCGCGCGGTACCCGTCGAGCAACGCACGCGCACCCGCCGCGTTCACCGCCCCACCGGGGACCACGGCCCAGTCCAGCAGCGCGTTTGCCAGCTCCCAGCGCGGTGGTTGACCGCCGGCGTGTTCCCAGCCGACGACCACCAGGCGGCCGTTGGTGGCCAGCCGGGTGCTCGCCGGGCCCAGGGTGTTGTGGCAGAGCACAGGTTCCGGCGTCCCGGTGTCGCTGCCGATGCCGTCGAGGTCGGTCAGGTTGGCCACCGCGGCGCTGAGCGCGGCAGCCCAGCCGGCGTGGCGGGCCGCGGCGTCGGCTGCGAGATCTGACCAGCTCTCGGTGGCCAGCCGGGAACCGTGCCACGGGCTGACCCGATCCACCGGCAGGCCGAGCCCGTGGATCGTGGCGAGCACACCGCCCACCGCACGGGTGACCGACGAACGGGCCGGAGCGAGCAGTGGCGGCCCGGAATGCAGTCCTTCGTAGACCCGCCAGGGTTGCCCGCCGATCGTCTCCACGATCCGGCCCGCGCGGCTGCGCACCGGGGCGGGCAGCAGCACACCGGCGGCTGCGGCGGCCTGCTGCAACGCCACGTCGGTCTCGGCGTCGACGATGGGCCACCAGGTGTCCATCGTCCGAACCGCCCAGCGACCGCGGTCCGTCACCAGTGACCATCGGCGGCCCATGTCGTCGGCGCGGGCCACCGTGCGCATCTCGCCGACGACGTCACCGAGGCCGTAGCAGTCGGCGATCGCACGGGCCAGGGACACCTCGGCGATCCCGGCTCGACCGCGCATCCGGTCGACCTCGGTCTTCAGGGCTGTCCAGCTGGGGAACCCGTACTGCTCGGCAAGTCGGGCCTGTGCGCTTGTCAGCGTCGTGGCCGGGTCGATGTCGCGCAGACCGGCCAGCAGGTTCTTGGCCTGCTGACGCAGGTGGTCGAGGCTGGGGTTGTCGGGCAGAACCTTCACACGGCACCTCGCTTCTCGCCCGGACTCGCACGGGCGGAACTGAGCTTCGGTGTCCGTCGCTCGAAGGAGGTGGTGGGGTGGCTTCAAGCCTACCGGCGAGTCTCGGCGCGTTCCCGACGCGCTGCCTCGACAGTAGCCAGCCGTGGCCGTCCGTTCAACCCTTGTGTTCGCGCAGCACCGCGACGCCGCCGGGCGGCAGGGTCACCGCCCGCTCGACAGGTGTCGCGGTGAGCAGTTCCACCCCCCGCGCCGGTACGTGCTGCTCGTGGTCGGTGTGGTTGAGCAGGAACAGCCAGCTCGCGTCGCCGTCGCGGCGGCGTACCGTCTCGACTCCCTCGGGTGCGCCGGGGCAGACGGGGGTGACGCCGGCGGCCCGGGCGGCGGTGTCGAGCAGCCGTCGGTAGGTGGCGTCGTCGGGTCGGGTGGACAGGTACCAGGCGGTGCCGGCACCCACCCGGTGCCGGGTGACCGCGGGCATCGCGTCGAGTACGCCCCCGGTGTAGGAGACGACGGTCTCGGCGCCGGACAGGCGTAGCGTCTCGGCCCAGATCCGCCCGGTGCCGCCGTCGTCGAGTCGGACGTGGTCGTCCTCGGCCAGCGGGTGGAACTCCTCGGCGCGTACCCCGAGCAGCTCCCGCAGCGCTGCGGGGTAGCCGCCGAGGCGTACCCGGGCGTGTTCGTCGGCGACGCCGCTGAGGTAGGTGGCCACCAGGTGGCCCCCGGCGTGGACGTACCCCCGCAGCCAGTCGGCGGTGGCGTCGTCGACAAGGTAGACGGCGGGCAGCACGAGCATCCGGTAACCGTCGAGCGGGTCGCCTGGGGTGACCGTGTCGCAGGTGTGACCGGCGTGCCAGAGGACACGATGCGCGGCGGCGAGTTCGTCGTGGTGGTCCGGCAGCGTCGACGGCATGCCCGGATGGCGTAGCGCCCAGGCGCTTGCCGCGTCGACCACGAGCGCCACGGACGCCTCGACGTCGCCCCGGACCTCGGTGAGGCGCCGCAGCGCGGCACCGAGCGCGACGGTCTCCCGGAACACCCGGCTGTCCGGGCCGGCGTGTGGCACCAGGGCGGAGTGGAAGCGTTCAGCGCCGCCGACAGGTGCCCGCCACTGGAAGAACAGCGCACCGTGCGAGCCTCGGGCGACGTGGGCGAGGCTGTGCCGCATCATCCGCCCCGGTTCCTTCGTGTGCATCCGGCCGGCGGTGTGGATCTGGTTGGGTGCGCTCTCCATCAGCAGCCACGTGGCCGCGGCGGCGCCGGCTGGCGGGCCACCGGCCCGCGGTGCGGCGGAGCGGCGGTGGACGGCGGCGTGTCGGGCCCAGCCACGGGCCAGATCGGCGGCCAGCGCGGTCTGTTCCTCGGCACCCTGGTCGACGGCGGCCGGGTAGTGGTCGACGGCGACCAGGTCGACCTCGGTGGCCCAGCGGGCGTGGTCGACAGGCACCCAGTCGCCGAGCACGTAGTTGGTGGTCACCGGAAGTGCCGGGTTCGCCGCCCGTAGCCTGTCGCGTTGCTCGGTGTACGCGGTGAGCAGGGTGTCCGACCAGAAGCGGCGGAAGTCCAGCAGTTGGCCGGGGTTGGGCAGGTACTGGGTGGCCCGGGGAGTGCTGATCTGCGCCCAGTCGGAGTAGTGCTGGCTCCAGAAGCTGGTGACCCAGGCGTCGTTGAGGGCGCTCAGGTCACCGTGACGGGCGGCCAGCCAGCGGCGGAAGGCCCGGGCGGTGTGCTCGCAGTGGCAGGTGGTGCCGTACTCGTTGTGCACGTGCCAGCCGGCCAGCGCCGGATGGTGGGCGTACCTGTCGGCCAGGGCGTCGGTCACGCGCAGCGCGGCCTCGCGGTAGGCGGGGGTGGCGGCGCAGTAGGTGTCCCGGCTGCCGTGGTGCAGGCGGATCCCGTCGGCGGTGACCGGTAGCGCACCCGGGTGAGCCAGGGAGAACCAGGGTGGTGGCGAGGCCGTGGGAGTGGCCAGGGCGACCCGTACGCCACCGTCGTGCAGCAGATCGAGCACCCGGTCGAGCCAGTCGAAGGTGTACCGGCCGGGCGCCGGTTCGAGCCGGGACCAGGCGAACACCCCCACGGTGACGAGGTTGACCCCGGCCTGGCGCATCAGCGCGACGTCCTCGGACCAGACCTGCTCCGGCCACTGCTCGGGGTTGTAGTCACCGCCGTAGCAGAGCGGGCCGTCGGTCCACATCAGCATCACCAGCCCGCCGCTTTAGTTGTGAATGCATCCAAACTATGGATCACCTCCACGCATGTCAACCGCCCGACATCCGGCCACATCCGCGATCATCGTTGACAGTTCGTTGGGTAGTTAAAGAAACTGACGGCACCGCTGCGAAGCCATCGAGGAGAGCTGATGCCGTACCGCCCGCCGTTGGTGCCCTACGAGACCTTCGTCGCCGACCCACCCGACCTGCCGGTGCGCGCCCCCGGCGAGGGCGGCCCCGCCGTGGTGAGCCGGGCCGAGGTCGCCGGCACCGACGCGCACGGCGCGACAGTCAAGGCGGTCCTGGCCGACGGGGTGACGGCTGTGGTGCGCGTCGACGCGGCCGGCGACGGGATGATCCGGGTACGTCTGGCCGAGGATCACCAGGCCCGCAGCCGATCGGCCCGGCTGATGCCGCTGGTGCACCCCCGTACGCACCCGGCCACCGTCACCGTCGACGACCTGCGGGTGCGGGTCGACGCGGGCGCGGTGATCGCCGAGATCCGGCTCGACCCGTGGCACATCCGGTTCCTGCGCCCCGACGGTTCGCTGCTGCTGGAGCAGGACCCGGGCACTGTCGACATCAGCGGCCGGCAACGTACCCTCCCGTTCGGACACTCCACCGCCGACGGGGTCCGGGTCGCCTGGCACGAGAGCTTCGTCGCCCCCGGCGACGAGCGGTTCGTCGGCTTCGGCGAGAAGTTCACAGCACTTGACAAACGCGGCCAGCGGGCCCTGATGTGGAACTTCGACGCCTTCGGCAGCGAGTCCGACCGGGCGCACAAGAACATCCCGTTCTACCTGTCCAACCGTGGCTACGGGGTCCTGGTCGACAGCGGACTGCCTGTGCAGTTCGACATCTGCCAGTCCACCCACAGCGCGGTGCAGATCCTGGTCCCCGACGACCTGCTCGACTACTACGTACTGGCCGGGCCGACCCCCGCCGTGGTGCTGGACCGCCTGCGGCAGCTGACCGGGTCGCCGTACCTGCCGCCACGCTGGGCCTTCGGCACCTGGGTCTCCTCGGGCTTCTACCCGGACAGCCAGGAGCGGGTGCTGGAGCGGGCCCGGCGCCTGCGCGAGCGCGACATCCCCTGCGACGTGCTGCACCTGGACTGCTACTGGCAGGTCGCCGGCAACTGGTCGGACCTGCGCTGGGACGCCGAGGCATTCCCCGACCCGGCCGGGATGCTGCGGACCCTGGCCGAGCAGGGCTTCAAGGTCTGCCTCTGGATGAACCCCTACCTGATGACGGGCAGCCCGCTGTACGCCGAGGCCGAGGCGGCCGGGTACTTCCTGCGCCGGCCCGACGGCAGCACGTACGTCGCCGACGTGTGGCACGGCAGCTACCCGGCCTCGGCCATCGTGGACCTGACCAACCCGGCGGCTGTCGACTGGTTCACCGGGCTGCTGCGCCCCCTGCTGCGGCAGGGCGTGGCGGTTTTCAAGACCGACTTCGCCGAGGGGGTGCCCGCCGACGCGGTGGCCCACAACGGGATGAGCGGCGTCGACCTGCACAACGTGTACGCCCTGCTGTTCAACGACGTGGTCGCCGGCGTGACCGAGGAGGTGGCCGGCCACCGGGCGGTGTGGGCACGCTCGTCGTACCTGGGTGGACAGCGGCACAGCGCGCAGTGGAGCGGTGACGTCAACGCCACCTGGCCGGCGTTGGCCAGCACGCTGCGCGGTGGCCTGTCGCACGGCCTGTCCGGGGTGCCGTTCTGGAGCCACGACACCGGCGGTTTCCACGGCACCCCCGAGCCGGACCTGTACGTACGCTGGTCGCAGTTCGGTGCGCTGTCGCCGTTGGTCCGGCTGCACGGCACCACCAGCCGGCTGCCGTGGGACTTCCCCGCCGAGGCGGAACGACTCGCGGTGGCCGCGTTGCGGCTGCGCTACCGGTTGATGCCGTACCTCTGGTCGGCGGCGATGGACGCGGCCCGCACCGGCGTACCGATGATGCGGGCCCTGCTCGTCGACACCCCGCAGGATCCGACGGCCTGGACGACCGACCTGCAGTATCGCCTCGGCACGGACCTGCTGGTCGCGCCGGTTCTCGACGCGTCCGGGGAGCGGGACGTGTACCTGCCCGTCGGCGACGACTGGTTCGACGCCGCCACCGGCGAGTCGCATCCGGGCGGCCGGCACCTGCGGGTGCGGGTGCCGCTGGCCCGGATGCCGTTGTACGTGCGCCGGGGCGCGCTGCTGCCGCTGGCCGCGCCGGGAGTCACTGTCGACGACGGGCCGTTCCGGGAGGTCACCCTGGTCTGCTGGGGCGCCGGGGACGGGCGCACCGTGGTGCACGACGTGGACGGCGACACGATCATCGAATCGGTCCGCGATGGCGACGAGTTGCGGATCACGACCCGGGGGCCGCTGCTGGTGGGGCAGCTGGCGCTCGCGGGGGTCGGCGACGCCGACCGACCGGCCCGGTCACTGCTCAACGGTGCGGCGGTGACCGTCGTGCCCTTCGCGGGGCTCTTCCCCGCGAAGGGCTGACAGTTGCGCGCGGTGCCCGACTGCACGGAGTCAGGCACCGCGCGCGACGGGGTCACCCGCTCGGCGCGCCCGGTCAGCCCTTCACCGCGCCGGTGATCACACCCTTGGTGAAGTGACGCTGCACGAACGGATAGATGATCACCGCGGGGATGACCGTCACGACCACCACTGCCATCTTGACCGCCAGCGTCGGTGGGTACGCGGTCACCCCGGGCAGGTTCACCGACGTGCCCGAGACGTTCGGCGACTGCCCGGCCAGGATGTAGCTCTGCAACACCCGCTGGATCGGGAACTTGTCGTTGGAGTCGATGTAGAGCACCGCGTTGAAGTACACGTTCCAGTAGCCGACCGCGTAGAAGAGCCCGACCACGGCGATCACCGCCTTGGACAACGGCAGCACGATCCGGGTGAGGATGCGCAACTCCCCCGCGCCGTCGATGCGGGCGCTGTCGAGCAGCTCGGCCGGCACGTTCATGAAGAACGCGCGGATCACCACCAGGTTGAACACGCTTATCGCGCTGGGCAGGATCAGTGACCAGAGGCTGTCCTTGAGGCCCAGCCCGGTCACCACCAGGTAGCTCGGCACCAGCCCCGGGAAGATCAGGAACGTCAGCAGGAAGTAGAACAGCAGACCACGGTGGGCCACCGAGCCCGGCCGGGACAGCCCGTACGCGGCCAGCACGGTGAGCACCAGGCTGACCGTGGTGCCGGCCACGGTGACCAGGGTGCTGACCCACACCGCCCGGGTGACGTCGCCGCCGCTGAAGATGGTGATGTACGCCGACGGGTCGAACTCCCGGGGGATCATCACCATGCCGCCCGCGTCGTCGATGGTGCCGCGTGAGGCGAGGCTGGTGACCAGTACCGCCCACAGCGGCACCAGCACCGCCGCCACCAGCAGGGTGAGCACGACCCCCTTGCCGATGGTCAGCGACGTCGACGGGCGGCCCGCCCACACCGGACGACCGGGGTGACGTCGCCGTGGCGGTGGCGCGGGTGGCCCCGCTGTGGCCGGTGCCGCCGGCACCGGGCCGGCCCCACTGAGCTGTGCGGTCATGACTTGGAGTACACCCCCTGCTCACCGAGCCGATGTGCGATCTTGTTGGCGGTGAGGATCAGCACCAGCCCGACCACCGCCTTGAACAGGCCCGCCGCGGCGCCGAGCCCCCACTGTTGGGTGCTGATCGCCTGGTAGTAGACGAACGTGTCGAGCACCTCGGCCGCCTGCCGGCCGACCGCCTCCCGTTGCAGGATGAACTGCTCGAAACCGACCGAGAGCGCGTCGCCGAGCCGCATGATGAGCAGCAGCACGATCACCGGACGCAGTCCGGGCAGGGTGATGTGCCACAACCGCCGCCACCGGCCGGCCCCGTCGGCCGCCGCCGCCTCGTACAGGTTCTGGTCGATGGCGGACAGTGCGGCCAGGAACACGATCGCGCCCCACCCCAGGTCCTTCCAGACCGCCTCGGCGGTGACCAGCACGATGAACGTGTCCGGGTTGGTCATGATCCCCCAGGGCTCCAGACCGGCCTGGCGCATCTCCTGGGCCAGCAGTCCGGCTCCACCGAACATCTGCACGAAGAACGTCACCACAAGCACCCAGCTGAAGAAGTGCGGCAGGTAGACGACGCTCTGCACGAAGCCGCGCAGCCGCCCGGAGACCACGCTGTTGAGGATGAGCGCCAGCAGGATCGGCAGCGGGAAGAAGAACACCAGCTGGAAGGCGGTGATGCTCAGTGTGTTGCGGACCGCGTCCCAGAACAGCGGGTCGCGGAAGAGCGCCTCGAAGTTGCCGAAGCCGATCCATTCGCTGTTGAGGAACGCGTCAAGCGGGTCGTCGCCGACGAACGGGTTGTAGTCCTGGAAGGCGATGATGTTGCCAAGCGTGGGCAGGTAGTGGAAGACCAGCAGCAGCACCGCCGCCGGTGCGGCCATCGCCAGCAGCGGCCAGTCGCGGCGCAGCCGGACCCGCAGGCTGCGCCGCCCACCCCGCCGGGGCGGCCGCGGTGACGGCGTACGCCCGGCGGGTGGTCGGGTGTCGACGGTGCCGGGGGCGCTCACGGCCGCACCCCGGCACCGCTCGGCGGCACGCTCACCTGCCCGCTCATCGGCCGTTGTCGGCGAGCGCCTTCTCGTGGAACGCGCGGCCCTCCTCGCCGCCGGTGTCGAGGAACTCCTTACGTACCTGGGCCAGGTCGCTGACCGGGCGACGGCCGCGCAGGATGTCGCGGATCTTGTCCTCGGTCGGCTGGATGATCTTCGACCAGTTCGCCGGCAGCTCCAGCTTGATCCCGGCGAACAGGTCCTGCTCCATCTGGCCGATGTGTTTGCGGTAGTACCCGATGTAGTCCTGCACGTAGTTCGGGGTGTCGCCGCTGCGCACCTTGACCGGCACCCGGCCGCCGATGTGGGTGTACTGCGCGCCGAGTTCCTTACGGCCCAGTTCGGTGAGCGCCGGCGTGCCGTCGGCGCTCCGGGTGAAGTGCTGTCCCTCCACGCCGTACTCGCGCAGCTCGAACTCGCGGCTGCCGAACGGGGCGGCACACCAGTTGAGCACCCGCAGCATCTCGTCGACCCGCTCGGCGGGCAGGTCCTTCTTGAGGAAGGTGTAGAAGATCGGCTTCTCGCTGCCCCAGATGACCGGCTGGGCGCCCTGCCCGCCGAAGACCGGCAGCGGCTGCATGTCGAAGGTGGGCAGCTCCTTGGCCCGTTCGCTCTGCATGCCCTGCCAGGCACCGAGGCCGTCGCGGTACATAAGGATCTTGCCGGAGTTGAACAGCTGCTTCTCGTCCTCGCCCTTGCTTTCCACAGTGTCCGGGTGTACCAGGCCCTCGGCGAACAGCCGGGCGGTGAACGCCAGCGCCGCCTCGAACGCCGGGTCCTCGAACTTGTGCTGGAGACCGCCGTCGGGCTTCTTGCGCCAGGTCTGGTTGCAGCCGAAGTACTGCTGGATCATCTCGAAGACGCTGCCGAAGGCCCACACGCCCTTGGCCGGGTCGGTGGCCTTCTTGCCGAACTCGTACAGCTCGTCGAGGCTGGTGGGGGTGGCCAGCCCGGCGGCGCCGAGCAGATCCTTGCGGTAGAACATGGCCCACGCGAACGGACCGTCGGTGGGAAACGGCACGGCGTAGAGCCGCCCGCCCCAGACGGAGTACTCCCAGGCGCCGCTGGGCAGCGCCGCCAGGTACGGGTACTTCGCCGCGTTGTCGCCCTGGAGGTGGTCGGTCAGGTCGGTGAACAACGCCTTCACCGCGTCGGAGAACCGGGCGACCTTGTCCACCTCCCAGTTCGGCGCGGACAGCAGCTCCGGCACGTCGCGGGCGCCGAGCATGGCGTTGAGTTTGTCGGCGTAGGTCAGGCCGTCCTGCAGGCTCGGGTTGACCTCCACGCCGAGCTTGCCGTTCACCGCGCCCAGGTAGGCGTTGCGGCCCAGTGGCGGCGGGGTCGGGCCCCACCAGGGGCTCATCGTCTGGATCGGCGGGCCGCCCCGGCCGGGCGGCTCGGTGACCGCGTCGACGAGTTCGCGCGGGTAGCTGAGGTAACCGTCCGGGATCGGGCCCTCGCCGGGGATGTCCGGCTTGAGCAGCTCGGCCCGCTTGTAGGTGGGCAGCACCGCCTTGATGGCGTCGGCGTTCGTGGCGCTGCCCTGGCTGCCGGCTTCCTTGCTGCAACCGGCCAGGGCACCACCACCCACGGTCGCGGCGGCGCCGAGGCCGATCAGCCGCAGCATGGTCCGGCGGTCGGTGGATGTGCGCGCAGAAGGCGTCACGGCGCACTCCCTTCGTCGTCGATAACGGTTTGCGGAGCGGAGGACTCCGGCTAGGATTAGTTGGGGTTCTAGCCGAACAAACTAATCGACGGCAATCCGTCCCACAAGACAGCGCGGGCGGCCTGGTCGGTCCCGCCAGCGCGGTACGCGATGATGGACGCGCGCCACGACACCGGCGCAGGGAGCGGGCAGATCGTGATCAGCATCCACAACGAACCGCAGCCGACCGACCTCGGTGACGTCCGCGTCACCAACCGGGCGGTGGTGCTGCGGCACGTACGTCTGCACGCCCCCTGCTCCCGCGCCGACATCGCCGCGCGGACCGGCCTGAACAAGGCCACCGTCTCCAGCCTGGTCACCGAGCTGATCGGCCAACGGCTGCTCCGCGAGACCGGGCTCACCGAGAACCGGGTCGGCCGACCGGCCACCATGCTGGTGCTCGACGGTGAGCCGTACGCCGCCCTGGGCCTGCAGATCGGGGTGGACGAGCTGGTGGCCGTCGCCATCGACCTCGGCGGCAACCGGCTGCTGACCTGGCGGCGCGCCTTCGCCGCGAGCACCGTCTCCCCCACCGAGACACTGCGCACCCTGACCGCGCTCGCCCGGCGGGCGATCGGGCGGGTCACCGCCCAGGGCCGCACCGTGCTGGGCCTCACCGTCGGCGTACCCGGCCTTGTCGACCCGTCCGGGGCGGTACCCCTGGCCAGCGCCCTGGGCTGGCGCGACGTCCCGGTCGCGGCGGAACTGCGCGCCGCCCTGCGGGACCCGGAGTTCGCCGTCGAGGTCGACAGCGTCGCCAACCTCGCCGTCCTCGCCGAACAACGGCACGGCGGTCACGCGGCCACCAGCGACCTGGTGCACCTGACCGGCGGGCTCACCGTCGGCGCGGGCATCATCGCCGCCGGACGACTGCTGCGGGGCGCACGCGGCTTCGCCGGCGAGATCGGACACCTGACGGTGGACCCCGCCGGGCCGCCCTGCGGCTGCGGCACCCACGGCTGCCTGACCGCCCTGGTCGGCCTGCCCGCCGTGGTACGCCGACTGCTGCCCGACGTCGAGGCCGACGGTCCGGTCGTCGACTACCTGCCGGAGTTGACGCGGATCGTGGCGCTCGCCCAGCAGGACGACCCCGGCGTGTGCAGCGGCCTGGCGGAGACCGGCCGGCAGCTCGGTCGTGGTGTCGCCGTCCTGGCCGACCTGCTGAACCCGGAGACCGTCGTGCTCGGCGACCATCTCGCCACCCTGGCGCCCTGGCTGCTGCCGGCGGCCCGGTCGGAGCTGGCCGCCCGGGCGCACGCCCCCGGTGCCGGCGGCTGCCGCCTGGAAGCCTCCACCCTGGACACCGCAGGTGCGCTCGGCGGCGCCACCGCCGCCCTGGCCACCATCGAGGCCGGGCGGCTACCCGCCCGCTGACCGACCACCACGCTCCCGGTCGATGCGTGCCCAGCCGGTCGGAGTCTTGACCCGACCCGCCGAGGGGTGCCAACCTCGAAGCGAGCCGCTCCGTACGGGCACCCGGGGCGGCTTGCTTTCCACGGTTTGTCGAAGCGCTTCGCCAGCGTCCGGGCCGACGACCGTCACCCCACCATGACCTGCGAGGCCGCTCGGCCATCCGCCGTCGAAGCGCTTCGACCTCCGGCGCGCCGGGCACTGGAAGGCGATCCACCATGACCGACCGCACCACGCCCCCACTCCAGGACCGGGTCGACGACCTGCTGACCCGGCTCACCCTGCCGGAGAAGATCGGGCTGCTGCACCAGTGGCAGGCCCCGGTCCCCCGGCTCGGCCTGCCCGGCTTCCGCACCGGCACCGAGGCGCTGCACGGCGTCGCCTGGCTCGGCCCGGCGACCGTCTTCCCCCAGGCCATCGGCCTGGCCAGCAGTTGGAACCCCGAGCTTGTCCGGGCCGTCGGTGACGCCGTCGGCGACGAGGTACGCGCCAAACACCACGCCGACCCGCAGCGCGTCGGCCTCAACGTGTGGGCGCCGGTGGTCAACCCGCTGCGCGATCCACGGTGGGGACGCAACGAGGAAGGCTGGTCGGAGGACCCGTGGCTGACCGGCCGGCTCGCCACCGCCTACGCCCAGGGTCTACGCGGCGGGCATCCCGAGCGGCTGCGTACCGCCCCCACGGTCAAGCACTTCCTCGGCTACAACAACGAGACCGACCGGGCCACCACCTCCAGCGACCTGCCACCCCGGGTGCTGCACGAGTACGAACTGCCGGCGTTCCGCGCCCCCCTCGCCGCCGACGCGGCGGTCGCCGCGATGGCCAGCTACAACCTGGTCGACGGGGTTCCGGCGCACCTGAGCCCGCTCATCGACAGCGAACTGCGTCGCTGGGCCCCCGGCGAGGTCCTGGTGGTCGGTGACGCGGGCGCGGTGAGCAACATCGCCGGCCTGCAGGGCCACCTGCCCGACCACGTCAGCGGGTTCGCCGCGGCGCTGCGCGCCGGGATCGACAGCTTCACCGAGGACGACGCCGACAGCGGACCCACCCGACGGCATCTGACCGAAGCCCTGAACCGTGGACTGATCACCGAGTCGGACGTGGACCGCGCGGTCCGTCGGATCCTCACCATCCGGATGCGGCTGGGCGACCTCGATCCGCCGGCCACCGACCCGTACGCGACGACCGGCCCGGAGGTGATCGACTGCCCGGCCCACCGGAACCTGGCCCGGGAGGCCGCCCGGCAGTCCATCGTGCTGCTGCGCAACAGTGGGTTGCTGCCGTTGGCGCCCGGTGTGCGGATCGCCGTGCTCGGTCCGCTCGCCGACGTGGTGCACACCGACTGGTACAGCGGCACCCTGCCGTACGCGGTCGACACCTGTCAGGGATTGGCGCAGCGGCTGCCGCAGGTCACCACCCATCCCGGCGCCGACCGGATCGCCCTGCGGGTCGGTGACCGTTTCGTGGGGTGCCCGAACGAGGCCGAGGGTGGGCCGTTGCGCCTCGGCGTCGACGCCGCCTGGTTCGACGTGTTCGACTGGGGGCGGGACACTGTGGCGTTGCGGGCCGTCGGCAACGGCCGTCACGTCGGCGTCGACGACGACGGCGCGCTTGTCAACGACAGGTCCGGTCCTGGCGGCTGGGTGGTCCGGGAGACCTTCCAGTTCGACCCGCTGCCCGGCGGCGCGGTGCTGCTGCGCCACCTGGCCACCGACAGGTACGTCACGGTGGACCGGGACGGTCGGCTGCGGGTCGACGGTGACGACCGGCAGGCCGGCACCGCCTTCGACATCGACCTGGTCGTCGACGGGGCGGCGCGGGCCGCCGAGCTGGCCGCCGCCGCCGACGTCGCGGTGGTGACACTCGGCAACCACCCGATGGTCAACGGGCGGGAGACCGAGGACCGCCTCGACCTGTCCCTGCCGGCCCGGCAGGAGGCGATGCTGCGCGCCGTGCACGCCGCCAATCCGCGCACCGTGCTTGTGGTGACCAGCAGCTACCCGTACGCCCTGCGGTGGGCGCAGGAGCAGCTGCCGGCGGTGCTCTGGTCGGCGCACGGCGGGCAGGAACACGGTCACGCCCTGGCCGAGGTGCTCCTCGGCGACGTCGATCCCGGCGGCCGGCTCACCCAGACCTGGTACGCCGACGTCGCCGACCTGCCTGACCTGCTCGACTACGACGTTATCGGGGCGGACTCCACCTACCTGTACTACCGGGGCGATCCGCTGTACCCGTTCGGGCACGGCCTGTCCTACGCCGATTTCGACTACCGCGACCTGCGGCTGAGCGCCACGTCGGTGAGCGTCGGCGAGGTGGTCGAGGTGAGTGTGGACGTCACGAACACCAGTGACCGCCCCGGAGTGGAGGTGGTGCAGCTCTACACCCGGCAACGACGCTCCCGGGTCAAGCAGCCACTGCGCCAGCTGCGCGACTTCGCCCGGGTCGTGCTCGCCCCCGGTGAACGCCGTACCGTCACGCTGCGGCTACGCAGCGCCGAGTTGAGCTGGTGGGACGCCGACCGGGGCGGCACCGTGGTGGAGGACGCCACCCACACCGTCATGGTCGGACGCTCCGCGACCGACGTGCGACTTGTCGGCGCCGTGGCCGTACACGGTGAGCCGGTGGCGCGGCCGGCCCGGCCGCACGCCACGAGCGGAGTCCGGTGAGCGGGCGCGGCCGGGTGCCGTCCGGCCAGCCCACCATCGCCGACGTGGCCCGCCACGCCGGTGTCGCCGTGAGCACCGTGTCGTACGTGCTCAGCGGCAAACGGGCCATCTCCGAGCTGACCCGCAACCGGGTACTGGCCAGCGTCCGGCTGCTCGGCTACCACCCGAACGCCGGGGCGCGGGCGCTGGCCAGCCGACGCGCCAACGTCATCGCGCTGGTGCTGCCGCTGCGCTCGGGCATCCAGGTGCC
The DNA here is from genome assembly GCF_016863495.1 of Micromonospora andamanensis. Taxonomy (GTDB): domain Bacteria; phylum Actinomycetota; class Actinomycetes; order Mycobacteriales; family Micromonosporaceae; genus Micromonospora; species Micromonospora andamanensis. Next base: position 281,227 of record NZ_BOOZ01000004.1, on the reverse strand, counting down.
GGTGGTGATGCAGTTCGCCACCGCGGTGGTGACCTCCGCCCGCAGCCACGACCACGACGTGCTGCTGCTGACCTCCGACGAGGGTCCGCAGGGGTTGCACCGCATCGCCGCCGGCGCCCTGGTGGACGGGGTGCTGGTGATGGACGTGGAGCTGCACGACGTGCGGGTGCCGCTGCTGCGCGAGCTGGGACGACCGAGCGTGCTGATCGGCCTGCCCGCCGACACCGACGGACTGACCTGCGTGGACCTGGACTTCCACCGGGCCGGGCAGGTCTGCGTGGACCACCTGGCGGGGCTCGGTCACCGCCGCGTCGCGCTGCTCGGTGCCCCGGCCGCCGTCTACGACCGGGGCACCGGTTTCGCCCACCGCACCCGCGCGGGCGTGGTCGAGGCGGCGGCCCGGCACGGCGTCGAGGCGGTGACGATGCCCTGTGAGGAGAACGCTGCCGAGGTGCACAGCCGGGTGGTGGAGCTGTTCGCCCGGCAGCCGGAGCTGTCCGGTCTGGTGGTGCAGAACGAGGCGGCGGTGGGCCCGGTGCAGGCGGCGCTGGCCGCGCTGGGCCGACGGGTGCCCGACGACGTGTCGGTGGTGGCGGTCTGCCCGGACCAGTTCGCCGAACACGCCAGCCCGCGCCTGACCTCGGTGCCGGTACCCGCCGAGGAGATCGGCAGGCAGGCCGTGTCGCTGCTGATGCGTAAGTTGCAGGACGAACCGACACCGCAGGTGACGCTGCTGGAACCCCGGCTGACCGTGCGGGACAGCACGGCCAGCGCGACCGCCACGTCGGCGGCGTACGACGCCCGGGCGGCGGCCCGGTGACCGGTCCGGTTCACCGGATCTGGGACACCGTACCGGCGGCCGACTGGCAGGACGCACTGCTCGCCGGCAACGGCGAGTACGGGATCATGGTGCACGGCGACCCGTACGCCGAACGCATCGTGATCAACCACCACCGGTTCGTGCTGCCCAACGGCACCCACGACGCCCGTGCGCCGCACCTGGCCGCGCTGCTGCCCCGGATCCGGCGGCTGATCCTGGCCGACCGCCGGGCGGCGGCCAGCCGGCTGCTGGCCGGTGACGGTGTCCTGCGCTGGACGCAGTCGTTCCATCCCGGCTTCGCCCTCACCGTCGACGCCGACGACGCACCTGTGGCTGACTACCGCAGGTACACCGACTTCGACACCGGTGAGGTCGTCGTGCGGTGGGCCGGCGGCGGCCGGCGTTCGTTCGTCTCGCGTACCGACCGGCTTGTCGTCACCCGGCTGGACATGGGTGTCTGCCGGGTCGGTGTGACAGGTGACCTGCCCGGCCGACCCGCCGGGCTGCGTTACGCGGTGTCGGCGTACCGCCGCGACGGGTTGGTGTTCCTACGGGTGCGGGCCCGCTACCCGACAGTCAGCGCCGCGTACGGCTTCGAGGGGTTGACCCTGCTGCGCGGCGCGGTCGAGATCGACGGGGACGTGGTGCGCGTCGACGGACCGGCCCTGCTGCTGACGGTGCTCGACCGCCCGCAGGACCGGTGGCGTACCGGAGGGCTGGTCCGCCGACTGACCCGTTACCGGCAGGCCCGCTACGACGACCTGCTCGCCCGGCACGCGGCCCGGCACACCCCGGCGTACCGGCGGGTCGAACTGGACCTGGCGGTACCGGCGGCGCAGCGGGCGTTGCCGGTCGGTGAGCTGCTGGCCCGGCAGGCCGCCGACCCGCGCACCCTGGACGCGGCGTTTGTGGAGCGGCTGTTCCACGCCGGCCGCTACCTGTTGCTCAGCGCCAGCGGTGTGCTGCCGCCCCGGCTGACCGGGCTGTGGCTCGGTTCGTGGGACGCGGCCTGGGCCGGTGACTTCACCACCGACGCCAACCTGAACCTGCAACTCGCCTCGGCGAACCTGGCGGCCCTGCCGGAGGTCACCGCGGCACACGCCCGCCTGGTGCGGGCCCAGGTCGGACACTGGCGACGCAACGCCCGCGCGATCTACGGGGCGCGTGGGCTGCTCGCGCCCAGCCGCACCGACGGCGAGCACGGTCACCTGTTCCACATGCATCCGGACTGGCCGTTCGCGGCGTGGCTGCCGGGCGCGCACTGGCTGCTGTTCCCGCTCTACGAGCGGCACCTGGTGACCGGGGCGCCGCTGGGTGAGGTGGCGGGTTGGCTGGTGGAGGTGGCCGAGTTCTTCGCCGACGTGCTGACCAGCACCGCGGGCGGGAGGTGGGGGTTCGTGCCGTCGTACTCGGCGGAGACGGGACCGCTCGACCCGGCGGGCACGGCGGTGCCGGCGGCGGTGAACGCCACGATGGACATCGCCGCGGCGCGGCACGCGTTCGCCGTGGCCGCCGCGCTGACCGGCGAGCGGCGGTGGGCGCGGCTGGCGGCGCGGCTGCCGCCGTACCGGGTCGACGACGACGGGGCGTTGACCGAGTGGGCATGGCCGGGCTACCGGGCCGACGAGGACCACCGCCACGTCAGCCACCTGTATCCGGTGTGGCCGCTGGGCGAGATCAATCCCGAGGACACGCCGGAGCTGGCCACCGCCGCACACCGGGCGCTGCGCCGCCGGGGCGACGAGAACCTGTCCGCGCACGGCAGCCTGCACCGGGCGCTGGCCGCCGCCCGGCTGCACGACGGGCCACTTGTCGAGGCGAATCTACTGAAGATCGTCGGCAACGACATGTTCTTCCGGTCGCTGATGAGCGCGCACAACCCGGGGCGGGTCACCTACAACGCCGATGCCGCGCACGCCCTGCCGGCCGTGCTCATCGAGTCGCTGGTGCAGGGGCGGTCCGGTCGGCTGCGGCTGTTGCCGGCACCGCTGCCGGGGCTGCCGCGCGGGACACTGCGCGGGGTGTGCCTCCCCGGGCGGGTCACCGTCGAGGAGGTGACCTGGCGACCCGGCTCGGTACGGGCCCGGCTGGTCTCGGCGCTCACCCGACGGCTGCGGGTCGGCAGCCCGTACGGCGAGACGGTACGACAGGTGACCGCCGGTGAGCCGATCGAGGTGTCGTTCACCCGGTGACGTTCCGACCGGGTCCGCGACCTCGTCGGCGTTGCCGGGCGGCGCACTAGACTCCGCGTTCGATGGACGCTCAGCAGACTTCCGCCGCCGACATCCGGCCCTGCGCCCACTGCGGGCGTGACGTGCCGCAGCGGGCCGGCGCTGGCCGCCCCTTCCGGTACTGCCGGGACAACGACGGCGCCTGCCAGCGGGCCTCCCGTAACAGCCGGATGCGTCACCGCAACGCTCCGGGGCTGCCCGGGCAGGTGGCCCGGACCTGGGAAGCGGTGGACCGGCTCGACCAGATCGTGGCGACCCTGACCGAGGCGCTGCACGCCGAGCTGTCCCCGGCCGGGGTGCAGCGGCAGCTGTCGCAGCTACGCGCGGAGACCGCCGGGGAGATCGCGGCGGCGCAGACCGAACGCGACGAGGCGCTGCGGGCCGCCGAGGACGCCGCGGCGCAGGCCGAGCGGCAGCGCCGGCAGGCGCAGGCGGCGACCGCCGAGCGCGACACCGCCCGGGCCGAGGCCGCCCACGCCAGCGAGCAGGCCGCCGCCGCCGAGCACCTGGCGCAGGACGCGGAGACAGCCCGGGACGAGGCGCGCCGGGAGGCCGCCGCCGCGCAGGCGCTGCGGGCGCAGGCCGAGGCCGACCGGGACGCCACCCGCGCCCAGCTGGCGTCGGTGCGCGCCGAGCTGGCCGACGAACGACGTCGCAGCGGTGACCTGGCCGCCGACCGGGACGCCGCCCGTACCGCGGCGGAGCGGGCCGCGGGCGCCACCGCCGAGGCGCTCGCCGAGGCCGACCGACTGCGGGCCGAGGTGGACCAGACGCGAGCCGCCGCCGAGCAGGCCCGGGCGGAGGCTGAGCGGGCCCGGGCCGAGGCTGCGCAGGCGCAGGCGGAGTCGGCCTCGGCCCGCGACGAGGCCGAACGGGCGGAGCAGGCACGGACGCAGGCCGACACCGACCGTGAGAGGGCGCGGGAGCAGGTCCGTCAGGCCGGTGAGCAGCAGGCCGCGCTCGCCGGCCGCGCCGACCGGTTGGGCGAGGAACTGGCCGGCCTGCGAGCCACGCTCGGCGCCGCCGAGCGCCAGGTGAGCGAGCTGACCGTACGCCTGCGCGCCACCGAGGCCGACCGGGACGACGCCCGGGAGCGGGTGGCGCAGCTCGCCGCGAAGGTCGCCGACCTGGCCACCGCCCTCACCCGCCCCACCCCCTGACCCCCTCCGAGCGTCGATCATGCAGTTGTGGCACCCCAGAAGAGCCGCCATTCAGACAAATCGACCGCCATAACTGCATGAGCGGCGGGCGTGGGTGAGGGAGGATGGCGTCATGGGTAAGACGCATGAGCGCATCGAGGGGCGGCTGCGGGAGTTCATCGAGGCGCAGCCGATGTTCTTCACCGCGACCGCGCCACTGGCCGGCGACGGCACCGTCAACCTCTCTCCGAAGGGCCTGCGCGGCTGCCTCGCGGTGCTCGACGAGCAGACCGTGGCCTACCTGGACTTCGCCGGCAGCAACGCCGAGACCATCGCCCACCTACGGGAGAACGGCCGGATCACCCTGATGTGGTGCGCCTTCTCCGGCCCGCCGAACATCGTCCGGGTGCACGGCCGGGGTGAGCCGGTGTTCCGTGACGATCCCCGCTTCCCCGACCTGCTGGCACATTTCCCGGACATCGACACCGCCCAGCACGGCCTTCGGGCGATCATCGTGGTGCACGCCAGACTGATCCGCGACACCTGCGGCTACGCGGTCCCGTTGATGACCTACGACACCGACCGGGACCTGCACGCCAGGCGTTTCGCCCGGGAGGACGACACCTCGCTCGACGCCTACTTCGCCGGCAAGGCCGACATCGCCACAAGCATCGACGGCCTGCCCGGGCTGCCGTTGCCGCTGCCACCGACGCCACGCGGCGGCTGACCACGGCGAGCGGGTACCCGACCCGCCGGCGCGGCGCCGCACCGCGAAAGAGGACCGGGGCGGTTACCATTCCTGCTGGCGGCGACGGTCCGCCGAGACGACCCGGCCGGGACGACCACCGCCGGGCGTACGTCATGGCCGGCTACCCTTGACTGCGCACCCGGGTCCAACGGGGCGTCGAGGCGCGGGTAGCGGGAATGGCCCGGCGAAGACGGACCGTTACACCGATAGGACCTGCACCACCGAAGAGGGGAAGTCGATCATGGGCGAGCGTATGCTGCGCGGTAGCCGACTGGGCGCGGTCAGCTACGAATCCGACCGCAACACGGAGCTCGCGCCGCGGCAGACCCGCGAGTACCTGTGCGCCAAGGGTCACCAGTTCGAGGTGCCGTTCGCCGTCGACGCCGAGGTGCCGACCACCTGGGAGTGCAAGTTCGACGGCAGCGTCGCCCGACTTGTCGACGGCAGCGAGCCGGAGCAGAAGAAGGCCAAGCCGCCGCGTACCCACTGGGACATGCTGCTGGAGCGGCGTTCGATCGCCGAACTGGAGGACATCCTCGCCGAGCGGCTGCAGGAGGTCCGCACCCGCCGCGGTCGCGCCTGACCGGAAACGTCAACGGTGCCCCCGGGATGTCCCGGGGGCACCGTTGTGCGTAAGCCAGGCACAACGCACCGGCTAGCGCGGTTCCACGATCTCGCCCTCGATGGCTTCCCCCTCGACCACCGGACGTACCGGAGTGGCGGTCGGTGGCGGCGTCGGCGGGGTCTGCGTCGGCTGCTGCGGCCCACCCCGGTACACCCGCACCCGACGGGGCCCGAACAGGTCACCGGCGGTCATCGACGACACCCGGCGCTCGGCCGCCCGCTGCACCCCACCCCGGACCAGCCGCCGCATCGGCGGCACCAGCAGCAGCAACCCCACCAGACCGCTGACCAGCCCCGGGGTCGCCAACAGCAGGGCACCGAGCAGCCCCACCAGCCCATCGGTCACCTGCCGGCCGGGTGGCCGACCCGACTGTGCCGCCTCCCGGAAGCCCCGCCAGGCCCGCACGCCCTCCCGACGCAGCAGCACCAGCCCCAGCAGCGAGGCCGCGAACACCAGCAGCGTCGCCGCACCGAACCCGAGCGCCCGCCCCACCACCACGAACACGGCGATCTCCACGGCCACGGACACCAGCAGAGCCAACGGTACGAACCTCAGTGCTCGGCGCATATCACCTCATCCGCCTCACGGCGCGTCGTCGTCGCGGCCCGCCCCGGCGGCGCAGCCGTCCCGTGCGTCCAGCATGACACGCCGCCGCTCAGGGCCACCGCGCCTGCCCGGCCGTGGCCGCGTGCAGCCCACGCCGCACCGCCGTACGCCTGTCCCGTACCGCCCAGCCGGTGATCCGCCACAATGCCTCGACCACGATCAGCGGACTCATCTTGCTCGCGCCCCGTTCCCGCTCAGCGAACGTGATCGGCACCTCCACGATCCGCGCACCCGCCCGGTGGGCCAGCCGGGACAGCTCCACCTGGAACGAATACCCCTGCGAACACACCGAGTCCAGGTCCAACGCGTCAAGCACCCCGGCCCGGTACACCCGGTAGCCGCCGGTGGCGTCGGCTACCGGCATCCCCAACGCCAGCCGCGCGTACAGGTTCCCGCACCGCGACAACAGCAGCCGCCGCAGCGGCCAGTTGACCACCCGTGCCCCCCGGGTCCACCGCGACCCGATCACCACGTCGGCGTCCCGGGCCGCCGCCAGCAACGCCGGCAGGTCCTCCGGGGCGTGTGAGCCGTCGGCGTCCATCTCCACCACCGCGTCGAAGCCCCGCCGCCGCGCCCACGCGAACCCCGCCAGGTACGCCGCGCCGAGCCCCTGCTTGCCTTCCCGGTGCAGCACGTGCACCCGCTGATCGGCGCGCGCGATGCCCTCGGCGATCGCCCCCGTGCCGTCGGGACTGTTGTCGTCGGCGACGAGGATCTCCACCTGCGGTGCGGCCCGGCGAACCCGCCGCACGATCGCTGTGACGTTGTCGGCCTCGTTGTAGGTGGGAATGACCACCAGTACCCGACCCACGCCGGGCACCCCTGTCATCACCGGACGGATGTCGGTTCCGCGTATCACCGCTGCCCCCTTCACCCCGGGTGGGCGGCCACCTGTGCGGATCGGCCGTCCCGCCGGCGCCGCAGCACCAGGGCACCGGCCAGCGCGGCCACCGCCAGCGCGGCCAGCAGCGCCTCGGGCAGCACCCCGACCCGGGTGGCCAGCGTGCGTCCCTCGGCCAGTGGCAGCTGACGCACCACGACCGCGCGGGTGTTGAACCCGGTGGCGTCGCTTACCCGCCCGTCCGGGGCGACGAACCCGGACACCCCGACCGTGGAGGCCATCAACGCCGCACGCCCGTGCTCGACCGCCCGCAACCGCACCATGGCCAGCTGCTGACGCGCCTCGGCCTCGTCGAAGGTGGCGTTGTTCGTCTGCACCACAAGCAGCTGCGCCCCGCCGACGACCGTGTCCCGGACCAGCCCGTCGTAGGCCACCTCGAAGCAGATCACGTCCCCCAGCACCACCGGCCCGCTGTCGACCACCCCCGGCTCGGTGCCGGCCACGAAGTCGGCCCGGACCCGGTCGACCTGGTCGCTGACCATCCGGGCGATCCGCCGCAACGGCACGTACTCGGCGAACGGCACCGGGTGACGTTTGATGTACAGCTGATCCAGGTCGGGGCCGCTGCCCGGACGCCACAACAGCCCCGCGTTGCGCACCTGCCCCCGCTCCGGCCCGAACAGCACCGCACCGACCAGGATCGGCACACCCACGGCGTCCGCGGCGGCGGAGATCCGGGCCCCGGCCGAGGCGTTGCGCAGCGGGTCGATGTCACTGGAGTTCTCCGGCCACACCACCAGATCCGGTCGGGGCCGGCTGCCGGCGGCGACCTCACCGGCCAGGGCGATGGTGGCGTCCACGTGGTTGTCGAGCACGGCCTGCCGCTGGGCGTTGAAGTCCAACCCGAGCCGCGGCACGTTGCCCTGCACGATCGCCACCGTCACGCTCGCCGTGTCGCGGGTCGTGGCCACCGGCACCAGCAGCCCACCGGCGAGCAGCAGCAGGACCGTCGCGGCGCACCCGGCCGCCGGCGCCCACCATCGTGGCCCGCCGGTGGCGCGGGCCCGCACCGTCCACCAGGCCCCGGCGACCAGCAGCCCACCGGTCAGCGCCACCGCGAACGTCACAAGCGGCGCGCCACCCACCGAAGCCAGCCGCAGCAACGGCGAGCCGTCCTGACCGAAGGCCAGCCGCCCCCACGGGAACCCACCGAACGGTGTCCGGTCGCGCAGCGCCTCCTGCCCCACCCACAGCACACCGGTCAGCGCCGGCCACACCGCCGGGAACCGGTCGGCCAGCGGCGACACCCACGCCGTGGCCATCCCCAGCACCGCCAGGTAGCCGGCCTGCAACAACGACAGCAGCACCCACGGCAGGTAACCGGTGTGCAGGTTCGTCCACGCCAGCATCGGCGCGAACAGGGTCACACCGGTCAGGAAGCCCAGACCAGCGCCGGCCCGCAGCCGCCGCCGGTGGGTCGCGGCGGCCAGCAGCGCCACACCGACCGGCGCCAGCGGCCACCACCCGTACGGCGGGAAGGCCAGCAGCAGCGCCAGGCCGGCGGCCACCGCCATGGCCACGGCCACCGGCAGGCGCACCGGACCCGCCACCTGTGCCGGTGGCGGCGGGTGGGGCCCGGTGGCGCGGTCCACGGTCGTCACGGGCGGGTCGGACGCGATCACGCGCCGAAGGCTACCCGGCCGCCGTGACCGAGCGCCCGGCCACCGGCCGACACGCGGCGCCGGGGCGGCGTCCGCGCCACCGTCACCGGCGGCGGGCCACCAGGACGGCGTCGTGCACCGTGATGTCGCGTCCGTCCGGATCGGTCACCGTCCGGGGGCGGGCCTGCGCGGTCAGCACCTCGAAACGCGCCGGGTCCAGCTCCGCGGCGATCTGCTCGGCGGTGTACATCATCTCCGGGTAGTGCATTCGGTGAGCCGTGCTACGCAGGTCCCGCGGGTGATGCCCGACGATCAGCAGCAGGCCACCGGGGGCGACCGCGTCGGCCAGCCGACCGAACACCTCCCGACGTGGCTGCGGCGGCAGGTGCATGAACTGCGCCGACACCAGGTCGTACGCGTCCGACGGCGGTGACCACGCCGTCAGGTCGGCCTGGGTCCACTCGATCCGGGCGGCCACCTCGGCACCGGCGGCCCGCGCCTGGCCGGCGGCCCGCTGCAACGCGACACTGGAGATGTCCACCGCGTGGACCTGCCAGCCCCGCTCGGCCAGCCACACCGCGTCGGCGCCCTCACCGCTGCCCACGTCCAGTGCCCGACCGGGCGCCAGCCCGGTGACCTCGCTGACCAACTGCGGGTTGGGTCGACCGCTCCACACCGCCGGCTTGGACCGGTAGCGCTCCTCCCACGCCGCCTCGGTGAACATGGTTTCCCGCTGCCGCCGGTGCTCGGCCACGGCGTCGCGGGTGTCCTCCTCCACCAGATCCATGTTGATCATCGCTCCGGCGGTGAGGCCGGCCCCGGCGGCCCGGATCACCTGACCTGTCACATCTGTCACGTTGCCGGCCACCCACACCCCCGGCACGTCGGTGGCACCGTTGGCGTCGGCCGGGATCCGCCTGCCGATGACCTGCCCGGCGTGCTCCACGTCCACCGGCTCCAGGCCCAGCGACTCCAGCAGCGCCGAGCGGGCCGTCATCCGCGCGGCCACCACCACCGCGTCGAGTTCCACAAACTCCCCGTCGGCCAACCGCACCCCGGTCAGCCGGTCCCCGGCGCTCTCCACCGCGACGACCCGCCCCGGCACCACGGCGACGCCGCGGGCCGCCAACTCCTCGGCCTCCTGCGGCCCCGGCGCCGGGGCCTCGTGCAGCAGCAACCGCACGTGCGGGCTCCACTGCCGCCACAACTTCGCCGCGTGGACAGCCAGCGGCCCGGTGGTGGCCAGCACCCCGATCCGCTGGTCCCGGGCCTCCCAACCGTGGCAGTACGGGCAGTGCAACACATCGCGCCCCCACCGCTCGGTCAACCCGGGCACCTCGGGCAGCTCGTCCACCAGCCCGGTGGTGACGAGCAACCGCCGGGCCCGCACCACACGCCCGCCGTCGACAGTCACCACGAAGCCCCTGTCATCGCGGGAGACGGCGTCGACCCGGCCGGCCACCACCTGCCCGCCGTACGCGGTGACCTCCGCCCGGCCCACAGCCATCAGCTCCCCAGGTGGAGTGCCCTCCCGCCCGAGATAGTTGTGCACCGCGGCGGCCGGCGCGTTACGCGGCTCCCCCGCGTCCACCACCAGCACACTGCGCCGCGCCCGGGCCAGCGCCAGCGCCCCGGCCAACCCGGCGGCCCCGCCGCCGACCACCACCACGTCGTACCTGTCGTCCATGTCCGCCCCCTCGTCGGTGATGCCTCACACCCTGCAACCACACCAGCCGATCGACAAGTAATCTTGCCGTTATGGCAAACGAGGAGGCGGCGGTGCTGGCAGCGGTCGGCCCCCGACTGCGCGCCCTGCGCAAACAGCGCGGCACCACCCTCACCGAACTCGCCGACACCACAGGCATCTCGGTGAGCACCCTGTCCCGGCTCGAATCCGGACAACGCCGCCCCACCCTGGAACTACTGCTGCCACTGGCCCGCGCCCACCAGGTGCCCCTTGACGAACTCGTCGGCGCCCCCGCCGTCGGCGACCCCCGGGTCCGCCCCCGGCCCATCGTCCGGCACGGCATGACCTTCCTGCCGCTGACCCGCCGCCCCGGTGGCCTGCAGGCGTTCAAACAGATCCTGCCCCCGCACACCCCCGCCGACCCGCAACCACAGTCCCACGAAGGCTACGAGTGGCTGTACGTGCTCTCCGGCCAGCTCCGACTACGCCTCGGCGGCCACGACCTGCTCCTCGCGCCCGGCGAGGTGGCCGAATTCGACACCCGGGTGCCGCACTGCGTCACCAACCCCGGCCCCGGACCCACCGAGGTGCTCAACCTATACGGCCCGCAGGGCGAACGCCTGCACGTCCGGGCCCGCCCCAGCACCGGCTGAACCCGACCACCACACGACGAAGTCGGGGCGCGGCATACGCCGCGCCCCGATGCTCCCAGGCCCCTCCCGGCCGGTGCGGCGGAATGTGACACGCCGACCTTCGGACCGACCCGACGGTGACTGGCTGTCCCCGCCTGGCCGTTGTCTACTGGCCGTGCACCCCATCCTGCCCGTACACCGGTAACCGCGGCCGGTTCGCGCCGCCCCGCCGACCCCCGCCCGCTGGACCTGGCCGCCGCGACTGAACATGCACCGTGTCGCTCGGCCAGCGGACGAAGGGACGAAGCGAACAACAGCCGCTTCCCGTGGTAGGACTCAAAGACGGTACGTGGCCCACCCCCGGCCTTGTCAACCCACCCCCGACGAGTCGTCTCCCCGCCCCGGCGTGTCGGGACCACCACCACTGCGGCGACCACCCGCCCAGCAACCACCGACAGCCGCCGTCCACCCTGGTCAACCGAGCAACGGCCGCAGCAGCGCCCGCGCCGCCACCGGATGCTCCCCGGCCAGCAACCCAGCCGCGGCCAGCACATAATCGGCATCCACCACCGGCCGGGCCGCCCTCGGCAACGCCCACCCACCGGCATGGTCGGACAACACCGCGTCCAACACCCCGGCGGCATCACCGTCCGGCGCGTGCCGCAACACCCCGCCGGAACCGACAAGCAGCCGCACGTCCCGCAGATCCCGACCGGACCGCTCACCGGTGCCCACCCCACGGGCATGCCGGCGCAACGCCACAGTCGCCGCCAACGCCGCGAACCGCGCGTCGACAGCCCTGCCGACCGCATCCGCCGGCAGGAACCCGGGATCAGCGGCCCGCACCGCGGCCTCGGCCGCCAACCCGTCGCCCTCCCCCGCCGCGACCAGACGCTCCTCCACAGCCGCCCGCACCACGCCGGGGGCACTCCACCGCACCCCCAGATCCCCCTCCACGGTCCGCGCCCGCCACAGCTCACCGGCCACCTCCCGACCGGGCCCACTGGCCCGTTCGTCCGGAGTCAGCACCGAATACACGTCAGTGGTCGCGCCACCCACGTCGACCACCACCAGATCACCACCGGCCACGTCGGCGAGCACCTCCACCCCCGACAGCACCGCGTCCGGCGTCGCCGCCCGCACCAGCCGCGCGAACCGGCCACCCCGCGACAACCCCTTGCCACCGATGACGTGCCGCAGGAACACCTGCCGGATCGCCGCCCGCGCCGACACCGGCGCCAACACCCCGATCCGAGGCAGCACATTGTCGGCAACCGTCACCGGCACCCCCGCCCCGGCCAACAACCCGTGCAGGTCGTCCCGGACATCGACGTTGCCGGCCAACACCACAGGCACCCGCCAGCGGGCCCGCGCCAGCCGCGTCGCATTGTGCGTCAACGTCTCGGCGTCCCCGCCGTCGGTGCCACCCACCAGCAGCACCACGTCCGCACGGGCCGCCCGCAACGCCGTCAACTCCGCCCGACCCAGCCGCCCGGCCGCCACGTGCACCACGTCCGCCCCCGCCGACAGGCCCACCCGCCGGCCCGCCTGCGCGGTCACCAACGGCTCGTAGCCGATCACCGCCAGCCGCAACCCGCCACCGGCCGACGAGCACACGAACCACGGCACCTCACCCGAGCCGAGCCCGACACCCGCCGCACCCACCGCCGCGTCCAGCCCGTGCAGCACATCCGACGCCACAGTGGTGGGCACCGCCGCCGCCGACACCAACCCGCCACCGGCCAGGTCGACCACCGCGACCTTCGTGTACGTCGACCCGACGTCGGCGCAGACCGCGACGTTCACACCGCGACGGGCACGACGACGGTGCCGGTCGCCGTCACCGCCACGATCGGCGGATCGAGGACCTCCGCCGCCGACGCACCCCGATCCGGCCGGCCCCGGCACACCACCCGGGCCTCGAAGTCGATGGTGCGGCTACGGGTACCCACCCGGGTCACCGTCGCCACCACCTCCAGCACGTCACCGGCCCGCATCGGCGCCTTGAACTGCACATCCGAATACGACGCGAACAACCCCTCGTCACCGTCGGTCCGGATACACACCTCGGTGGCCACATCCCCGAACAGACCCAACGCGTACGCCCCGTCGACCAGGTCACCCGCATAGTGGGCGTGCGCGTACGGCACGTACCGCCGATGCGTCACCGTCACACCCAGCCGCCGGTCCGTCATGCCACAGCCGCCTTCCTACCCGTGATCAACGCGTGCACCAGGTAGGACGCCACCTCACCCGGAGTCGTACCCCGACCGAAGATCCGATCCACCCCCAGCTCCCCGGCCTGAGACTCGTCGAACCGCGGCCCACCCACGATCAACAACGGTCGCCGCGCCGCCGGCATCGCCTCCCGGAACGCCGCCGACATCTCCCGCGTGTTGTGCAGATGCGCGTCCCGCTGCGTCACCACCTGCGACACCAGCACCGCGTCGGCCCGCGCCACCCGCGCCGCCTCCACCAACTCCGGCACACTCACCTGCGCCCCCAGGTTCGTCACCGACAACTCCCGGTAATACTCCAGGCCCTTCTCCCCCGCGATGCCCTTCACATTCAGGATCGCGTCGATACCCACCGTGTGCGCGTCCGTGCCGATACACGCCCCCACCACCGACAACTTCCGCCGCAACCGCCGCTTGACGACCGCATTGACCTCCTTGGCGCTGAGCAACGGAAAGTCCCGCTCCACCACCCGCACCGCCGACAGGTCCACCAGATGGTTGACCCGCCCGTACACCACGAAGAACGTGAACCCGTCACCAATCGGCTTCGCGTGCACGAGCAACGCCGGATCGACACCCATCTTGTTCGCCAACTGCACCGCCGCACCCTCGGCCCGCTTGTCATGCGGCACCGGCAACGTGAACGACACCTGCACCATGCCGTCACCAGTGGTATCCCCGTACGGCCGCACCACACTGCCGCCCGTCACCGCCGGACCTCCTCGGGCCGCGACTGCTCCAGGATCTCCGTCGCCGGGTTGTAGTAACCCGCCTCGTGCCGCGCCACCCCGTCCAGACCCTTACCCCGATCCGCCGGCCGCTTCATGATCCCGAACGTGCCCTCGGCGATCGCCGTCAACAACGACTGATCCCCGATCCGCTCCAACAGATCCACCGCCTCACCCAGCACCCGGTTCGCCCGCTGCTGAATGAACCCACCCGACGCCGGCACGAAATCCTCAGCCAACCCGCCCGCCGCACCCAACACGTACCGCACGTTCTGCAACGCGATGTCCCGATCCGACAACCACGGCGTCACCACCGCCTCCGTCATCATCCCCACCAGCAGAATCCCCTGCCCGGTCAGCGCACCCACCAGATTGAAGAAACCATCAAGCAGATTGCCCCGGAACACATCCCCGGTCATGTGCTTCGTCGGCGGCATCCACTTCAACGGCGCATCCGGAAACAACTCCCGCGCCAACAACGCGTGCGCCAACTCCAACCGCAACGACTCCGGCACCTCAGGGTTGATCTCGAAAGCGTGCCCCAACCCCAACTGCCAGTCCGCCAACCCCGCCTCATGCGCGAAATACTCGTTGAGCAACTGCGACACCGTCACCGTGTGCGCCTCATCCACCGCATCCGCAGTGGTCAGGTAATTGTCCTCACCGGTGTTGATGATGATCCCCGCCCGCGCGTGCACCTGCCGCGAGAACCGCTGATCCACGAACGTCCGCACCGGATTGATGTCCCGGAACAAAATCCCGTACATCGAATCGTTGAGCATCATGTCCAGCCGCTCCAGGCCAGCCAACGTCGCCATCTCCGGCATGCACAACCCCGACGCGTAGTTCGTCAGCCGCACATACCGACCCAGCTCCTTCGACGACACATCCAACGCCGCCCGCATCAACCGGAAGTTCTCCTGCGTCGCGTACGTCCCCGCGAACCCCTCCCGCGTCGCACCCTCCGGCACGTAGTCCAACAACGACTGCCCCGTCGACCGGATCACCGCGATCACATCAGCACCCGCCCGCGCCGCCGCCTGCGCCTGCGGAATGTCCTCGTAGATGTCCCCCGTCGCCACGATCAGATAGATCCACGGCCGCCGCGGCGGATCCCCGTACCGCTTCACCAGCCGGTCCCGCTCGACCCGCCGCCGATCGATCCGCCGGATCCCCGCCGCGACCGCCTTGCGGGCGGCCCGCCGCGCCGCCGTCGCCGCCCGACCAGCCGGCACCTGGAACCGCACCGACCCCGCTGCCGCCTTCTGCGCCAACAACGTCACATCGGCGCTCTGCTCCCGCACCAGAGCGTCGAAAACCGGCAACGCCACCCCGTGACCCAACCCGACATCCGCCACCACCGCCTCCACCAGACGGTTCACCCACGGAATCCCGTCCGGATCGGCACCCACCACCCCGGCCAGCCGCAGCACCGCCCGCTCCACCGACACAGTGGTGTGACCACGCGCCAACTCCACCACCGGCCGCCCGGCCCGCCGCGCCAACTCCCGCGCCCGCGCCACGAGCACCGGATCCAGATCAAGCTTCCCCGTCACGCGGACGACCCCTCCTCATAGATCACCTCGCCGCGCAGCACCGTACGCCGGCACACCGGCAACGGCGTCGGATCATCCGCACCCCGAGCCTCCGGATCCTCGGCCTGCAACACCGGCAAACCCCGCTCAACCCCCGCCGGCGTGGACCACACCGCGAACGTCGCCGGCGCACCCAACGCCAGCACCCCCTCGCTGTCCAGATGCACCGCCCGCCAACCACCCCGCGTATGCGCCGCGAACGCCGCCCGCACACTCATCCGCTGCACCGGGTTGTGATGCGCCACCGCCGCCCGCACCGAACCCCACGGATCCAACGGCGTCACAGGCGAATCCGAACCGAACGCCAACGCCACCCCGACCCCGTGCATCGCACCCATCGGATTCGACGCCAACGACCGCGCCAACCCCAACCGCGTCTCGTACATCCGGCCCGCGCCACCCCACAACCTGTCGAACGCCGGCTGCATCGACGCCACCACCCCGTACTCCACGAACCCGGCGATCAACCGCCGATCCACGATCTCCGCGTGCTCCACCCGATGCCGCGCCGCCCGCAACCGCTCCGTGCCCAACCGCCGCGCCGCCCCCGCGAACCCCTCAAGCACCGTCGAAACCGCCGCGTCACCTATCGCATGGAACCCGCCCTGCATCCCGTGCGCCGCACAGTCAAACAAATGATCACGAACCTGATCCGCGCTCAGATAGCCGTGACCACACCCGTCACCATCGGCATACGGCTGCGACAGATGCGCCGTACGCGACCCCAACGCACCATCAGCGAACAGATCACCACCGGCACCGACCGCACCCAACTCCCGCGCCCGAGCCGCACCACCCAACTCACCCCAGTACCCGTACACCTCCGGCACCCCCGCACCGGAGATCCCCAGCAGACCGGTGAAATCCTCCTCGTCGGAAATCTCCGGCCCACCGCACTCGTGCACCGCCGCGATCCCCACCGACGCCGCGTACCCCAACGCCACCCGCTGCGCCGCCACCCGCTGCGCCCGCGTCACCGACGCCCGCGCCACCGCCCGCACCACATGATGCGCGTCCCGACGCAGCCAACCCGACTCGTCGTACCCCGGCACCGCCGCCGCCTCCGGACACGCCACCAGCAACGCCGACGACACCAACACCGAATGGATCGACGCCTGCGACAGATACACCCGCCGACCGGCCGCCGCCCGCCCCAACTGCGCCGCCGACGGCGGCTGCGCCACCGGCCACGTCGACTCGTCCCACCCGTGCCCCAGCACCACCGCGTCCGCCGGCAGACCCGCCGCGTACGCCGACACCGCGTCCAACAGCTCACCTGCCGACCGCACCCCGGACAGATCAAGCCCGGACAACACCAACCCCGTGTCACTGACATGCACGTGCGCGTCCACGAAAGCCGGCGTCACCAACGCACCGTCCAGCTCCACCACCAGGTCCGCCGACGGAGCGTCAGCCTCCGAACCCAGCCACACGATCCGCCCGTCACGGACCAGCAACGCGGTCGCGGACGGATCCGCCGGGCAGTGCAGCACACCAGCGCGGTACAACGTCGAGGGGTTGTTCGTCATGGCCTCAGTCTGCCGCCAGCCGAGCCTCGAACAGCCCACGCACCCCCGGCTCACCCCGCAACAGACCCAACGCCAGCTCCGCGTGCCCCGGCACATACCCGTTGCCGACAAGCATCGTCACATCCGCAGCCAGACCCTCCGCGCCCAACGCGGCCGCCGCGAAACTCGTCGCCATCGAGAAAAAGATCACCGTCCCGCCGTCCGCCGTCGCCAGCACCGCGCCATGCTCACAGCCCGGCACATCCACGCACACCACAGTCACGTCCGCCGGCGCCCCCAGCGCCGAGGTCACCGCCGTCGACAACGCCACCGGATCACGGGCATCGGCCAACACCACCGCGTCGGCCAGCCCCGCCGCCACCAGCGCATCACGCTCCGCGACCACCGGCACCACACCGACCGTCCGGCCCGCGCCCGCCCGCCCCGCCGCCGCCAGCGACAACGAACCGCTCTTACCCGCCCCGCCGACCACCGCCACCGCCACCGGCCGGGCGTCCCCCTCAGCCGCCCGCTCCGCCACGTACCGGGACACCACCCGCGAGGTCAACGCCGGCGCACCGCACACGTCCAGCACCGCCAGGGACAGCTGCGGGTCCAGATCCGCCGGCAGCACCGCCGCCACCGACCGGGCGAACAGAATCGCCCACCCCTCACACGGCACCTGCTCGCTCCGGCCGTCCCAGCCGGCCAACCCGTCGGTCACCACAAGCGGCGTCAACGTCAACGACACGAGCGTGGCCACCCGCTCGCCCGCCTTCAACCCCAACGGCGAACGCCGACCGGCCTCCTCGACCGTGCCGATCAGCATGCCGCCCGACCCGGTCACCGGGTTCTGCATCTTCCCCCGGGTGGCGATGATGTCGAGCACCTCGGCCCGGACCGCGTCGCCGTCCCCGGCGTGCTTGACGGACAACTGCCGGAAACTCGCCGCGTCCAGATTCAGCCGCTCCACCCGGATACGCACCTCGTTCGGCGCGATCTCCGGACGCGTGTCGAGCCGCCAGGCCGCCTGCGGCAATACGCCCGCAGGCTCCACGACGCGGTGCAGACCCACCGGTGACGTCACGCCGACCTCCCCTGTCCGACCGCCTGAAGCCCCGCCTTGGACTCGCACGGCGGGAAAACTTACGGCAGAATAATTTCTCTACCGAAATTTTTCCAGTAGCCTTCGGGTCGCTGATCACCCAGGCAGACCAGAGGAGGGGCCGTGACCCAGACCCGACCGCCGGTGCAGACCATCCCGGCAGCACCACCGGCCCCCACCACCGCCCTCGGCGGCCAGCCCTACGAGTACCGCCGCAGCCCCCTCGTCGAACCCGACTGGACCCGCTTCCCCGGCTGGCGCACGGTCACCCGCGACCAGTGGGAGAGCGCCCAGTGGCAACGCGTCAACTGCGTCAAGAACATCAAGCAACTGCGCACCGTGCTCGGTGACACCGTCGATGACACCTTCTACGCCGACCTCGAAGCCGACCAGCGCGCCCTGGCCACCATGTCCATGCTGGTGACCCCGCAGATGCTCAACACCATGGCGCCGTACGCGCCACCGACCACCGACGCACTGCTCGCCGACCCCATCCGGCGCTACATGATCCCGGTGGCCTCCGACCGCCGCACCGACTGGCCGTCACACCCCTACGCCACCCGCGACTCGCTGCACGAACACGACATGTGGGTCGCCGAGGGCCTCACCCACCGCTACCCCACCAAGGTCCTCGCCGAACTGCTCTCCACCTGCCCGCAGTACTGCGGGCACTGCACCCGCATGGACCTGGTCGGCAACTCCACCCCCACGGTGGACAAGCTCAAGCTCACCCTCAAGCCCGTCGACCGCTACGACGCCCACATCAGCTACCTCAAGGCCCACCCCGGAGTGCGCGACGTCGTCGTCTCCGGCGGCGACGTGGCGAACGTGCCCTGGCGCAACCTTGAGTCCTACCTGATGCGCCTGCTGGAGATCGAAACGATCCGGGACATCCGGCTCGCCACCAAGGCCCTCATGGGCCTCCCCCAGCACTGGCTGCAACCCGACGTCGTCGAGGGGCTGGAACGCGTCGCCCGCACCGCCGCCCGCCGCGGCGTCAACCTCGCCATCCACACCCACGTCAACCACGCCCAGTCGCTCACCCCGCTGGTCGCCAGGGCCGCCCAGACCGCCCTCGACATCGGCGTCCGCGACGTACGCAACCAGGGCGTACTGATGCGCGGGGTCAACGCCACAAGCACCGACCTGCTCGACCTCTGCTTCGCGCTCCAGGGCGAGGCGGGGATCCTGCCCTACTACTTCTACATGTGCGACATGATCCCCAACGCCGAGCACTGGCGGGTCCCGGTCTGGCACGCCCAACAGCTCCAGCACGACATCATGGGCTACCTGCCCGGATACGCCACCCCCCGGATCGTCTGCGACGTGCCGTTCGTCGGGAAGCGCTGGGTGCACATGGTCACCGAGTACGACCGCGAGCGCGGCATCTCCTACTGGACGAAGAACTACCGCACCTCAATCGAATCCGCCGACCTGGAGGCGCTCAGCAAGCGCTACGCCTACTACGACCCGATCGACACCCTCCCTGAGGCCGGCCAGCAGTGGTGGCACGCCCACCGCGACGACTGAGCCGGCCCGGACGCCCCTGCGCCGACAGGTGGCACGCGCCGCGAAGCGGGCCGCCGGATCATTCCGGCGGCCCGCTTCCGTGCTGGGCTGTCACTTCGTGAAGGCGTCCTTCGCGTTGCGCCCGGCCTCCTTGACGTTCTCACCGGCCTGACGAGTGCGGGCGTCGCTCTGCTGGCTGGCGCCCTCGGCCCGCATGCGCTCGTTGTCGGTCATGTCGCCGATGCGCTCCCTGGCGGCGCCGCTCAGTTCCTCGACCTTGTTCTTCGCCTTGTCGGTGAAGCTCATGTCGCCTCCCCTGCCTGTTCGGCGGTAGCGCGGAGCGGATCGCTCCGCGCTGTCTTGTGTCCCCCTGTGTTGTGGGCTGAAACGGCTGCTTAGCTGGTGGTGGGGCGCACATCGGCTAAGGCGTCCTAGGACACTAGGGGTATGGCTGGAGTGCGGTCGATCATGGAAGTGCCTCCTCACCTCCCGGAAGGAACAGGGTCGGCCAGGCCGCCAGGTCGACAAGCAGTTGTCGGTCGTGGGTGGCCACGACGACCGCAGCCCGGGTTTCCAGCAGGGCGGCCGTCAGGTCGTCCACCAGGGACATCGACAGGTGATTCGTGGGCTCGTCGAGGATCAACAGATCGGGCTGCTCGGCGAGCCGCAACGCAAGGTCCAGCCGGCGCTGCTGCCCCTGGGACATCCGCCCCACCGGAGTACGCAGCGCCTCCCGGTCGAGCAGGTCGGTCGCGGCCAGGGGCAACCGGGCACCGGATTCGAGATCTCCCCCGGATCCGAGTCGGCCGACGTGCTGCTCGTAGAGATCGCGGGCGAGCACGTCCGGTGGCCAGACCGGAACCTCCTGCCCCAGATAGGCGACCCGGGCCCGCCCGACATGCCGAATATCACCGGTCGTCGGTTCGAGGTCCCGCGCCAGAACCCGGAGCACCGTCGACTTACCCGCCCCGTTGGGTCCGGTCACCAGCAGCCGGTCCCCGCCGTCAACAGCCAGGGTGACCGGTTGGCGCAGACGTCCGGTGACGGTGACGCCGTGGCAGCGCAGCACGGGTGTCCCGGGCCGGGTATCAAGGTCGGGCCAGCGTAGGCGCAGCGGCGGCTCGGGCACCGTCAGCCGGTGGGCATCGAGTTCCTCCTGACGGCGACGGAACGCCTGCACCACACCGGGGGCCCGGGACTGGCGCTGGTGCTTGCCGTGCCCCTTCTCCGGACGCCAGCCGGTGCTGAGCCGCTGCCGCGCCTCGCTCACCGCGTCGGCCAATCGCTGGTGCTCGGCCTGCTGGGCCTCGAAATCACGGACCCAGCGCGCACGCTCACGCCGGCGGCCCTCCTGCCACCCCGGGTAGCCGCCCGCGAAGATCCGTGGTCGGTCGTCCACACTCGGGTCGAGGTCCAGGAAATCCACCGCCACGTCACCCAGCAGGGCACGGTCGTGGCTCACCAGCACCACCCCACCGGGATGCTGACGCAGCCGTGCGGTGAGAAACGCCAGGCCAGCGGCGTCGAGATGATTTGTCGGCTCGTCCAGCATCAGCAGGTCGTGGCGGGCCCCCAGCAGGCAGGCCAACCGAACCCGGTAGCGCTGACCGACCGACAACGTCGTCAACGGGCGGCTCCGGTCGGTGCAGGCGTCGAGCCCGGCCAACGCCACATCGACGCGACGTTCCGCGTCCCAGGCGTCCAGGCGGGTCGCCGCGTCGAGCGCGGCGGCGTACGCGCCGTCCGCACCGGGCCGTCCCTCGGCCAACGCCGTCGCCGCGTCGTCGATCGCCCGCACCGCCCGGCGGGACTCCCCCAGCGCGGTCAGGACGAGGGTGCCCACCGTCTCACCGTGCCGCGCCGGCAGCGCCTGCCGGGCCAACCCGACCGTACCGACCCGCGCAACCGTGCCCTGGTCCGGCGTGAGCACGCCGGCGAGCACGTGCAACAGGGTCGTCTTACCTCGCCCGTTCTCACCGACGACGGCCAACCGGGACCGGGCCGAGACGGTCACGCTGACCTCGGCGAGTACCACCCGGCCACCCAGTACCACCCGGACGCCGTCGGCCCGTACGTGCGCCCGGTCGCCGGCCGGCAGGCCGCCCGTCGGCTCGTGCGATGTGATCAGTTCGCGATTGTTCACTCTGCGCTCTTCGGCTCGTCGTGGAGCCGGGCAGCAGCGACACGCCGCCCGGCGGGAACACCAGGACGGCGGAACAGAGCTGGATCAGAGAAAGCCGGTCAACCCTGCCGCCGTCAGCGGCGGGTCCACAGCTTCTTCGAGGCGGTGCCGGAGTGCATGACCATCACCGTACCCGACCGGTCGGGCCAGCCACCATCGAGCACGGCGCCACCGGCCCGCCCCCGGGGATCCCGTCGCCGCCCGGCACCGGGCGCACCAGCCTGGTTGACTAAGGGCATGGGCCAGCGAATCCTCCGGACCGACGCGGTGCGGTCGCCGCGCGGCGGGCAGCGACGGGGCACGATGGCATGAGCGAGATCCTGCTCGTCCGACACGGCGAGACCACGTGGAGCGCCAGCCGCCGCCACACCTCGTACACCGATCTGCCGCTCACCCCCGACGGCGAACGGCAGGCCCGCGCGCTCGGTCCGGCGGTCGCCGGACGGCGGTTCGTCGCGGTGCTGACCAGCCCACGGATCCGGGCGCTGCGCACCGCGCAGCTGGCCGGACTGGCCGTCACCGGCACCGACGACGACCTCGCCGAATGGCACTACGGCGACTACGAGGGGCGTACCACCGCCCAGATCCAGGACGAACACCCGGGATGGAGCGTCTGGACCGACGGGTGCCCGGGCGGCGAGTCGCCGAGCGAGGTCGGTGAGCGCCTCGACCGCGTGCTCGCCAAACTGCATCCCCTGCTTGACCGAGGACCCGTCGCGCTCGTCGGACACGCGCACGCGCTCCGGGTGCTCGGCGCCCGGTGGATCGGCCTGCCCCCGTCAGCGGGTGGGCTGCTCCGCCTGGACACCGCCACCCTGAGCCTGCTCGGTCACGAACACGGCCGGCGGGTGATCCTCCGCTGGAACCAACCGCCTCCGGCAACGCCCGCGCCCGACCAGAACGGGCCGGAAGCGACGGCCCGCCACTGACCATCCGGGCGCCCGGCGCGGGCCGCCAGGTGGCCGGCGCAGAGACCGGTCAGCGGGGCGGACTCGTCGGGTCCCGCCCCACCTTCGGTGGCCGGTGCTCGTACGGGGTGGACAGCACGACAGTCGTCCGGGTGGTGACGTTCGCCGCCGTCCTGATCTCCTGGAGCACCCGTTCCAGGTCGACCGGACCGGCCACCCGCACCAGCAGCAGGTAGAAGTCCTCCCCCGCCACCGAGTAGCACGAGTCGATCTCCGGCAGGTGCGCCAGCCGTTCCGGCGCGTCGTCCGGCTGCGACGGATCGAACGGCCGGATCGCCACGAACGCCGTCAAGGGCAGGTCCAGTGCCTCGAAGGAGACCCGCGCGCCGTAGCCCTTGATCACCCCGCGCTGCTCCAGCCGACGCACCCGCTGATGCACCGCCGAGACCGACAGGCCGACCTTCTCCGCCAGATCCGTGTACGACAGCCGGCCGTCCGCGGTCAGCGCCACCACGATGGCGCGGTCGATCTCCTCCACGGCGTGCAACCTACCGGGTACGACCGGTCGACGCGACTGACAAACCCGCCCGCCGTCGCGTACGGCGGGCCGACGATCGTGTTCAGTCAGCCCTTGGCCAGGGCTCGGGAGATCACCAGCCGCTGGATCTGGTTGGTGCCCTCCACGATCTGCAGCACCTTCGCCTCCCGCAGGTACCGCTCGACCGGATGATCGGCAACGTAGCCCGCACCGCCGAGCACCTGCACCGCGTCGATTGTCACCCGCATCGCCACGTCCGTGGCGAACAACTTCGCCTTTGCCGCCTCGATCGAGTACGGCCGCCCGGCGTCGCGTAGCCGGGCCGCCGCCAGGGTCAACGCCCGGGCGGCGGCGATCTGGGTGGCCAGGTCCGCCAGGGTGAACCCGAGCCCCTGGAAGTCGATGATCGACCTACCGAACTGCTCGCGTTGTCGGGCGTAGTCCACCGCGTAGTCAAGCGCCGCCTGAGCCAGCCCTACCGCACAGGCCGCGATCCCCAACCGGCCGGAGTCCAGCGCCGACATGGCGATTGTGAAACCGGCCCCCTCGCCGCCGATCAGCCGGTCGGCCGGCACCCGGGCCTCGTCGAAGACGAGCTGCGCCACCGGGGACGAACGCAACCCCATGGTGCGCTCGGCGGCCTGCGGGTGGATGCCCGGCGTGGCGCGGTCGGCGAGCAGGCAGGAGATGCCCTTCGGGCCGGGCTCGCCGGTACGGCAGAAGATGTTGTAGAAGTCGGCCACCCGCGCGTGGGTGATCCACGCCTTGGTGCCGGTGACGACGTAGTCGTCACCGTCGCGCACCGCCCTGGTGGTCAGCGACGCGGCGTCCGAGCCGCCCTGCGGCTCCGACAGGCAGTACGCCCCGAGCAGCTCGCCGCCGATCATGTCGGGCAGCAGCTTGCGCTGTTCCTCGCTGCCGAAGGTGGCGACCGGGTGGCAGGACAGGGTGTGCACGCTCACCGCCTCGGCGACCGCGAGCCAGCGGCCGGCCAGGATCTCCAGCACCTGCAGATAGACCTCGTACGGCTGGGCGGCACCGCCGTACTCCTCCGGGTACGGCAGGCCGAGCAGCCCCGCCAGGCCAAGCGTGCGCAGCACCTCCCGGGGAAACTCGGCCCGCTGCTCGTACTCGACGACCTTCGGCGCGAGTTCCCGGTCGGCCAGCTCGGTGGTCAACTCCAGCAGGTCGCGAGCCTCGTCGGTGGGCAGGATCCGATCGACAGTCATAGCGCGATGAGCTCCGTGGGGGTGGTGTTGAGCCGTCGTACGCCGTCCGTCGTGCAGACGACGATGTCCTCGATCCGAGCGCCGTGCCGCCCGGCCAGGTAGATGCCCGGTTCGACGGAGAAGGCCATCCCCTCCGCCAGCAGCCGGTCGTTGCCGGCCACCACGTACGGCTCCTCGTGGCCGTCCAGACCGATGCCGTGGCCGGTGCGGTGCAGGAACGCGTCGCTGTAGCCGGCTGCGGTGATGGGCGCGCGGGCGGCGGCGTCGACGGCCTCGGCGCTCACCCCGGGGCGTACCGCCGCCACGGCGGCGCGCTGTGCCTCGTGCAGCACCGTGTAGTAGTCGAGGAACTCCGCAGGAGCGGTGCCACCGGCCAGATAGGTACGGGTGCAGTCGGAGCGGTAGCCCGAGGGCATGGTGCCGCCGATGTCCACCACGACCGGCTCACCCACGCCGATCGGCCGGTCGGAGGTGCCGTGGTGCGGGCTGGCGCCGTTCGGACCGGCGGCCACGATGACGAAGTCGACAGTGACATGGCCGGCCGCCCTGATCGCGGCGGCGATGTTGGCGGCCACCTCCGCCTCGGTCCGCCCCGGCCGCAGCCACTCCCCCATCCGGGCGTGCACCGCGTCGATCGCCGCGCCGGCCTCGGCCAGCGCCTCGATCTCCGCGGCCGACTTGTGCACGCGCAGCTCCCGCAGGACCGCCGAGGCGAGCCGCTGCCGGGCGTCGGGCAGCGCCGCCCGCAGCGCCAGCACCTGCTCCGCCCACATCCGGTCGGCCAGCCCCACCGCGCCCACCGGGCCGCCGAGGGCGGCGATCACCAGCGGGTACGGGTCTGATCCGTCGGCGTGGTCGACGATGCGTACCCCGGTGGCCGGCGCGGGCGACGCCTCGGCCGCCGGCCGTTCCAGGGTCGGCACGACAAGCGTCGGCTCGCCCTCTGCCGGCAGCACCAGCAGGGTCAGCCGTTCACCCGCGTGCGCGTCGTAACCGGTCAGATACCGCAGGTCGGAGCCGGGGCTGAGCAGCAGCGCGTCCAGTCCGGCGACGGCTACGGCACGCTGCGCGGCGGCCAGCCGCCCCGGCGGATACAACTCCTCGAACCCCACCCAGCTAGCTTAACGGTCGTTTGGGCCATCCGGCGCGGGGTGGTGCCGCGCCGTCGCGGCGGACCGGTCAGGAATCGAGAAGCACCAGCCGACCGCCGTCACTAGCTTGACCAGCGAGGTCACACCCGGCCGGGCGACCGCCCGACCGGTGCCGCTACTCGGCTGGGAGGTTTCGATGAGGTGGAACAACTGGATCCGGCAGATCCATCGGTGGCTGGCGATCGCGTTCACGGTGACAGTCATCGTCACCTTCGTCGCGCTAGGGCAGGACAACCCGGTCGAGTGGGTTGCCTACCTACCGCTGCTGCCGCTGGCCCTGCTGCTGTTCACCGGTCTGTACCTGTTCGTGCTGCCGTACGTCGTCAAGCGACGCGGCGGGCGAGCTACGGCCGGTGCGAGCTGACGGCACGACCGGGTCAGTCCGTCAGCCAGAGGCAGAACGGGTGGCCGTCCGGGTCCAGACAGACCCGGACGTCCTCCTGGGGCTGATAAGCGGCAAGCGTCGCGCCGCAGGCCAGCGCGTGCTCCACCGCGGCCGGCAGATCCTGCACCCCGATCTCCAGGTGCATCATCATCTGCTGCTGGCCGGCCACCGCTGGCCAGCTCGGCCGCACGTACGCCCGTTCCCGCTGGAAGGACAGCCCCACCCCGCCGTCGGGGGCACGCAGGATCACGTCGTCGGCCTCCTCGACGGCGATGTCCCAACCGAGCAGGCGCGCGTAGAAGCGGGCCAGCGCCGCCGGTTCGGGTGTGTCGAGGTTGACTGTGGTGAGCGCCAGCCGGGTCGGTGCGGTCATCAGGCCCTCCTTCGTCGCGCCGGCGGAAGGAACCCGCCGACATGCCGTACGCCGGGAACGTCGGTGCGGTGTGCCAGGCTGTCGGGCGTGACAGCGCAGACCCCGATCATGCTCATCGACTCGCCCAGTCTCTACTTCCGGGCGTACTTCGGCATCCCCGAATCCGCCGCGAAGACCGCCGACGGTCAGCCGGTGAACGCGGTGCGCGGGTTCCTCGACATGCTCGCCCACCTGGTGCGCACCCGGCAGCCAGGGCGGATGGTGTGCGCGATGGACCACGACTGGCGGCCGGACTGGCGGGTCGCGCTGCTGCCGTCGTACAAGGCGCACCGGGTGGCCCCCGAGGGCGGCGAGGTGGTGCCGGACACCCTCTCCCCCCAGGTGCCGATGATCCTGGACGTGCTCGACGCGCTGGGGGTGACGGTCGTCGGCGCGACCGGATACGAGGCGGACGACGTACTGGGCACCCTGTCGGTCACCCAGCCCGGGCCGGTGGAGGTGGTCTCCGGTGACCGGGACCTGTTCCAGCTGATCGACGACGCCCGGGGCGTGCGCCTGCTCTACATCGGGCGGGGGGTGGCCAAGCTGGAGGACTGCGACGACGCCGCCGTGCGGGCCCGCTACGGCGTGCCGGCCGACAGGTACGCCGAGTTCGCCGCGCTGCGCGGTGACCCGTCCGACGGGCTGCCCGGGGTGGCCGGCGTCGGCGAGAAGACCGCCGCCCGGCTGGTCGACAGGTACGGCGACATCGCCGGCATCCTCGCCGCCCTGGACGACCCGGCCGCCGGCTTCGCGCCCGGGCTGCGCGGCAAGCTCGACGCGGCCCGGGACTACCTGGCGGTGGCGCCGAAGGTGGTCCGGGTCGCCCTGGACGTACCCCTGCCACCGCTGACCACCGAGCTGCCGGTGTCGCCGGCCGATCCGGAACGACTGCTCGACCTGGCCGAGCGGTGGAACCTCGCCGGGTCCACCCGTCGGCTGGTCGACGCGCTGGCCACCCGCTCCGCGACGAGCTGACCCGACAGCACCGGGTCAGCTCGCACGGCGAACCGTCAGCTCACACGATGAACCGGATCCGGCCCCGCCGGGCCAGCAGGTAGCCGAGGGCACCGGCGACGATCAGCACGAGACCGATGCCGGCGATCAGGCCGGTCGAGGCACCGGTGATCGGCAGCGAACCGCCGCCACCGCCACCGCCGGAGATCTCCAGCTGGATCTTCGCGGTGTCGTTGGCGGGGTTCAGGTCCTTGACCGGGCCGTCGCCGTTGAAGGTGTGCAACCGGACCGTGCCGCCCTTGCCGCCGGCCCGGTCGATCCGCACGTCGAACTCGAAACTCAGCCGCTCACCACTGCTGATCGTGCCGCGCGCGAAACACACGTAGACCCGCGCGCCCGGCTTGCCGGGCCGCCACTCGTCCTCATCCTGGTCGACACAGGACTGCGGGGCGGTGACCGCTGTGACATGTGCGGGCAGGGTCACGATGGCCTCGACGTTGAGACCCTGCTGGCCGTTGGGGCCGGCGCTGGCCGGGCCGTTGTTGAGGTAGCCGACCCGCATCGCGACGGTGTCGCCGACCGCTCCGGTGACGGTGGTCCCCTCGGCGGCCACGTCGCCACGCTGGTCGCCGTCGACGGTGAGCGTGATCCGGGTTTCGTTGTCGTGCGGGTTGGTGTCGGTCTGCCCGAGCGCGCGGGCCTGGGTACCGCCGACCGGCACCAGCGTCAGCGCCTCGTCGTCGCCCTTCGGGCCGAGCGGCCCGGTCGAGCCCAACCCGGGACGGAACGCCGCCCAGTCGGCAGGGGTGAACCAGACCGCGTTGCTGAGGTGCCGGTTCGGCGCCCAACTGTCGGCCGGTACCGTTCCGCCGAACGTCGGGTCCACCCGCAGCGACTCACCGGGCTCCAGGGAATTGTCGAACGTGCAGGCGAAGCTGCTGTCGTCGAGGTCAAGGTCGCTGTACTCGCAGTTCTCGTACCGCTTCGACGGGGTGAACCCGTAGGAGCCGGACAGGTACAGCACCAACCCGCGCGCGGTCTTCGTGCCCCGGTTCAGCACCGTCAGCGGTACCTCGACCCGGCCACCCAGGCTGCTCTCCAGCGTCAACTCCGGCTCGGCGGCGAGGTCGACCCCTTCACCGATGGTGACGGTGGACCGGTAGGTCCCGGTGGTGCCGTCGGGCGTGGTGAGGGTGAACACCAGTTCCCCCTGCTGGCCCGGCTGCGCGTCCGCCCCCGCCCGGACGGCCAGGCTGAGCAGTTCCGAACCCCAGTCACTGTCGATCGTCACCGCGCAGTCGAGGACCGCACCCTCAGTCGTGCACACGTCCGGGTCCAAGCCCTGCTCGACGGTGGCGAAGTCCGTGACGGCGCTGCGGTCGACCCGCACGCGGTAGGTGCCGACCGGCCGCTCGCTGGGATAGCCGAGCAGGCTGAGCGCGACGAACTTCTGCGGCCCGTCGGTGGCGACGACGACGTTGTTGACGCTCGCCAGGGCGGTCCCGGCCGGCGCTGCGGCGGCCGGCGCGCCGAGGGCCACAGTGACGAGCACGCCGACGACGGCCACGCCGGCAAGCCACCGACGAACAGGATGAGTCTGCATGGCGGATCCCTCAGGAACATGGTGATACCACGACGGGAGCTGAGCCGGGTAAGACTCTCATGGATGCCGGGTCACCGGAAGCAGGCACCCACCGTCCGGCTCCTCCCGGCGCGGCTGGTCGGCCCGCACGGCCACCGGGTCAGGTGACCTCGCGGAGGTAACCGTCGATGGCGGCGGCCAGGATCTGCTCGCCGGGACGTGCCCACACCTCGGCGTTGAAGACCTCCACCTCGATCGGGCCGGCGTAGCCGGCCGCGTCCACCGCCTCGCGCAGCCGGCGCAGCTCGATGCAGCCGTCACCGGGCAGCGCCCGGCCGAGCAGCACCCCCTCCGGCAGCGGGGTGACCCAGTCGCAGACCTGGAACGCGGCGATCCAGTCCCCCGCGCGGGCGATCTGGTCGTGGACGGTGTCGTCCCACCACACGTGGTACGCGTCCACCACCACGCCGACCACGCCCGGGTCGAACCGCTCGGCGATGTCGAGCGCCTGACCGAGGGTGGCGATGACGCACCTGTCGGCGGCGAACATCGGGTGCAGCGGTTCGATGGCCAGGGTCACCCCGGCGGCGTCGGCGTGCGGGGCGAGTTCGGCTATCGCGTCGGCCACCCGGGCGCGGGCACCGTCGATGTCCTTGCTGCCCGGCGGCAGGCCGCCGGAGACCAGGACCAGCACCGGCGCGCCGAGCGTGGCCGCCTCGTCGATGGCGCGCAGGTTCTGCTCCCGCCAGTCGTCGGCGGTGAAGAACCCGCCCCGGCACAGCGTGGTGACCGCCAGCCCGGCGTCGCGGACCAGCTTCGCGGCGCGACCGAGACCGTACTCGGCTACCGGTTCCCGCCACAGGCCGATGCCCGGTACCCCGGCGGCGGCGCAGCCGGCGACCACGTCGGGCAGCGGCCAGTGCTGGGCGGTGGCCTGGTTGAACGAGAACCGGCGCAGGGCCGCCCGGCTCACTGGGTCACCCCGGCCACTGTGAAGAAGGCCCGGGCCCGGGCGGCGGCCTGCTCGGCGTCGGGCAGCAGGCCGGCGGCGTCGGCGAGGGTGAGCAGGGTACCCAGGTGTTCCGGTGAGCGGCCGGACTGCAACCCGCCGACCATGGTGAAGTGCTCCTGGTGCCCGGCCAGCCAGGCCAGGAACACGATGCCGGTCTTGTAGTACCAGGTGGGCGCGGCGAACAGGTGTCGGGCCAGTGGCACGGTCGGGGCGAAGATCTCGTCGTACGCCTCGAGGTCTCTGCGGTCCAGGGCGGCGAACGCGGCCGACGCGGCCGGCGCGATGGCGGCGAAGACCCCGAGCAGCGCGTCGGAGTGGCCGGCCTCGTCACCCCGGATCAGTTCCGGGTAATGGAAGTCGTCGCCGGTGTAGAGCCGGACGCCGGCCGGCAGCCGGCGACGCAACGCCACCTCACGTCCGGCGTCGAGCAGCGACACCTTGATGCCGTCCACCCGGGACGCGTGGGTCTTGAGCAGCTCGACGACGGTGTCGGCGGCCAGGTCCAGGTCGGCGGTACCCCAGTAACCGGTGAGCGCCGGGTCGAACATCGGACCGAGCCAGTGCAGCACCACCGGCCGGTCGGCGGCGTGCAGCAGTTCGTCGTACACCCGCAGGTAGTCCTCGGGGCCACGGGCGGCGGCGGCCAGGTGCCGGCTGCACATCAGCACCGGCACCGCCCCGGTCGCCTGCACGTCGTCGA
Source organism: Micromonospora andamanensis (assembly GCF_016863495.1). Lineage (GTDB taxonomy): Bacteria > Actinomycetota > Actinomycetes > Mycobacteriales > Micromonosporaceae > Micromonospora > Micromonospora andamanensis. Next base: position 250,499 of record NZ_BOOZ01000004.1, on the reverse strand, counting down.
GCTGCTCCCGGTAGGCGGCGGTGACCTCGGTGAGCGTCGCCGGGCCGGGTGGCAGCTGGTCGGTGGCGGCCCCGGCGACGATCCGCCCACCGACGGCCCGGGCCTCCGCCGCGCTGCGGCGGATCAGTTCCCGGGTGGCGGGGTAGTCCAGGCCCATGCCGCGCTGCGCGGTGTCCATCGCCTCGGCCACCCCCAGCCCGTAGGACCAGAGGTGCCGGCGGAAGGCGAGGGTACGGTCCCAGTCCAGGACAGCCGGGGCACCCGGGGTGTTGTCCGCGGTCGGGTCGGCCACCACGTGCGCTGCGGCGTACGCGACGCGGCAGTTCGGCGGCGCGTCCGGGCGGGGATGCCCGGTGCCGCCGGAGAGCCGCACCCGGCGGCCGCCGGGCACTGTCACCTCGGTGCCGCTCACGCCGCCACCTCGCTCCGCTCGCCGGCGGCGCGAGGCGCCGCGCTACCGAGCCTGCTGGTTCGCTCGCTTCGCTCGCTCACAGGGCCAGCTCCGGCACCTCGACGCGGCGACCCTCGCGGGCCGACAGCAGGCCCAGCTCGGCGAGCTGCACGCCACGCGCGCCGGCCAGGAAGTCCCACGGGAACGGCTCACCGGTGGCGACGTGCCGCAGGAACGCCTCCCACTGCACCTTGAAGCCGTTGTCGAAGTCCTCGTTGTCCGGCACCTCCGTCCACTGCGAACGAAAGTCCTCCGTGGCGGGCAGATCCGGGTTCCAGACCGGCTTGGGGGTGACCGCCCGGTGTTGCACCCGACAGCGCCGCAGCCCGGCGACCGCGCTGCCCTCGGTGCCGTCGACCTGGAACTCGACAAGCTCGTCCCGGTACACCCGGACACACCAGGACGAGTTGAGCTGGGCGATGACGCCACCGGCCAACTCGAAGATGCCGTAGGCGGCGTCGTCGGCGGTGGCCTCGTAGGGCCGTCCGGCCTCGTCGACCCGGCGTGGAATGTGCGTGGCGATGGTGGCGGAGACGGCGCGTACCTCGCCGAACAGTTCCGCGAGCACGTAGTGCCAGTGCGGGAACATGTCCACCACGATGCCGCCGCCGTCGGCGCTCCGGTAGTTCCACGACGGGCGCTGCGCGGGCTGCCAGTCGCCTTCGAAAACCCAGTAGCCGAACTCGCCGCGTACCGACAGCACCTGGCCGAAGAAGCCGCCGTCGAGCAGCCGCTTGAGCTTGCGCAGCCCCGGCAGGAAGAGCTTGTCCTGCACCACACCGGTGCGTACGCCGGCGGACCGGGCGGCGCGCGCCAGGTCCAGGGCGGCGGCGGTGTCCTCGGCGAGGGGCTTCTCGGTGTAGATGTGCTTGCCCGCCTCGATGGCCCATCGGATGGCCTTCTCCCGCTGCTGGGTCACCTGCGCGTCGAAGTAGATCTGGACGTCGTCGCGGGCCAGCGCGGCGGTCAGGTCGGTGGTCCAGTCGTCGAGGCCGTGTCGTTCGGCGATCTCGCGCAGCTTGGCCTCGCTGCGGCCGACGAGGACGAGATGCGGCCAGACGGTGGTGCCGTCGGCCAGCGGCACGCCACCGGCGGAACGGATGGCCAGCAGGGAGCGCACCAGATGCTGCCGGTATCCCATCCGGCCGGTCACGCCGTTCACGATGATGCCGATCGACCTGCGGGTCATGGGGGTCCTTCCGTCGTACGCGCCCGAACCGGTCAGGTAAGCGCTTTCCTGCAAGACTAGGCGGTGCCCTGACAGCCAGGCAAGGGCTTACCTGGCTGCGGAACTTTCGGCCGCCGAGGTCCTGGCCTCGCGCCGGGAACGCGAACAAACCGCTGGCCACCGCGCACGCCGGACGTCGGGTGGATCGAACCCGAGCTGCGTCTTTGACCTGCGTTTACCGCGGAACGGAAAAGGACCCTCACTGCGGTACGGTGTCGCTGGTCGCCACGGCAGCGGCCGGCGCGACGCGTGAGGGGGCGGGTGTGGCGACGCTGTCCGATGTGGCCCGGCGGGCCGGGGTCTCACCCGCCACGGCCTCCCGCGTGATCAACGGCAGCAGCAAGCCGGTCACCGAGGAGTTGCGCGAACGGGTGCTGCGGGCCGTCGCCGAGTTGCAGTACGTGCCCAACGCGCACGCCCAACTGCTGGCCAGGTCGCACCGCGGCGCCGTCGGGGTGATCGTCCATGACGTCTCCGACCCGTACTTCTCGGAGATCACCCGGGGCCTGCAACGGGTCGCCACCGACCAGGGCCGCCTGCTGATGATCTGCAACAGCTACCGCGACCCGGAGCGCGAGCTGGAGTACGTGGAACTGCTGCGCGGCCAGCAGGTGGCCGCCATCATCCTGGCCGGCTCCGGCTACCACGACGCCGACTTCACCCGGCTGCTCAACGGCAAGCTCGCCGCGTACGAGGCCACCGGGGGGCGGGTGGCGGTGATCGGCCGCCACGAGCACTCCGGTGACGCGGTGATGCCGGACAACCGGGGCGGCGCCGAACTTCTCGGCCGTGAGCTGTGCCGCCTCGGCCACGAACGCATCGGCGTGGTGGCCGGCCCCCGGGTGCTGACCACCACGACCGACCGGCTCACCGGGCTCCGCGCGGCGCTCGCCGAGCACGGGCGGGACCTGCCGGAACACCGCATCCGGTACGCCGACTTCGACCGCGACGGCGGTACCGAGGCCACCGCCGCCCTGCTCGACGCGGAGCCCGGGCTGACCGCGATCGCGGCGCTCAACGACTCGATGGCCATCGGCGCGCTGGCGCTGCTGCGCGCCCGCGCGGTGCCGGTGCCACAGCAGGTGAGCGTCTTCGGCTTCGACGACATGCCGGTGGCCCGCGACGTCACCCCGGCGCTTACCACCGTCCGGCTGCCCCTTGTCGAGATGGGCGCCCGGGCGATGGCCCTGGCTCTCGACCCCGGCGCCGCCAAGCCTCGGATCGAGTCGCTCGCCGCGGACCTGATCCGCAGAGACAGCTCCGGACCCGCCCCGAGGTGACGCGTCGCGGCCCCCGCCGCCGGCCGGGCACGTCGCGGACCGACGCGCTGCGATGTCAAGCTGCCCGTCGAGGGCTCGTCTACCGTCGCCGAAAACGTTATCGTAGGTGATCATCGTTAGGAGCCCCATGCCCCGCGCGCACCTCACCCTGAACCCGGCCTTCACCGTCGGGCCGGTCCGTCGACGACTCTTCGGCGGTTTCGTCGAGCACCTCGGCCGCCACATCTACGACGGCATCCACGAGCCGGGACACCCCACCGCCGGGCCTGACGGTTTCCGGCGCGACGTGGTCGAGCTGGTCAAGGAGCTCGGGGTCAGCACGGTCCGGTACCCGGGCGGCAACTTCGTCTCCGGCTACAACTGGGAGGACGGCGTCGGGCCGGTGGCCGAGCGGCCGAGTCGGCTCGATCTCGCCTGGCACTCCACCGAGACCAACCAGGTCGGCCTGCACGAGTTTCAACACTGGCTCGACCTGGTCGGCAGTGAGCTGATGCTGGCCGTCAACCTCGGCACCCGGGGCCCGAAGGAAGCCGTCGAGCTGCTGGAGTACACGAACCTGCCGGCCGGCACCGCCCGCGCCGCGCAACGGGCCGCAAACGGCCGCGAGGAACCGTTCCGGATCGCCATGTGGTGCCTGGGCAACGAGATGGACGGGCCCTGGCAGCTCGGCCACCGCGACGCCACCGACTACGGCAAGCTCGCGGCGATGACGGCGAAGGCCATGCGGCAGGTGGACCGGGAACTGGAGCTGGTCGCCTGCGGGTCGTCCGGCCGCGGCATGCCGACCTTCGGTGAGTGGGAACGCGTCGTGCTGACGCACGCGTACGACGACGTCGACTACATCTCCTGCCACGCGTACTACCAGGAACACGACGGTGATCTCGCGAGCTTCCTCGCCTCCGGGGTCGACATGGACGCCTACATCGAGTCGGTGGTCGCCACCGTCGACCACGTCCGCACGGTGAAGCGCTCGGCCAAGCGGGTGGATCTCGCGTTCGACGAGTGGAACATCTGGTACATGAGCCGGTGGCAGGAGCAGGCCCGCACGTTCAGCATCGACGAGTGGCCGGTGGCGCCACGCCTGCTGGAGGACCGGTACACCGTGGCCGACGCCGTGGTCCTCGGCGGCCTGCTGATCTCCCTGCTCAACCACGCCGACCGGGTCACCTCGGCGAACCTCGCGCAGCTCGTCAACGTGATCGCACCGATCATGACCGAGCCCGGTGGGCCGGCCTGGCGGCAGACCACGTTCTTCCCGTTCTCGGTGACCTCGCGCACCGCCCGGGGCGACGCGCTGCGGGTCCTGGTCGACGCCGACGAGACGCCCACCGCGACCTTCGGCTCGGTGCCGGTGGTCGCCGCCGCCGCGACCTGTGCAGGGCCCGCGATCTCGGTGTTCCTGCAGAATCGACACCTCACCGAGGCGACGACGGTGACCATCGACCTGCGCGCCTTCCAGCCGACCGGTGCGGTCTCAGCCCAGGGCATCTGGGACACCGACGTACGCGCGGCCAACGACCTGCGCGACCCGCACCGGGTCGGACTGCGGAACAACGACACCGCGCGGCTCTCCGACGGTCTGCTCACCGTCGAGCTGCCGCCCGTGTCGTGGACCGCGCTGACGATCCCGCAGGCAACCCCGTCCGGCGAGTCCTGACCGTACCCACGGGCGGTTCGTATCCTTTCGCGGTGACCTCGGCCCTCGGGAACCTCACCCGCCAGCAGCGGACGCTGCTGGGGCGGTGGCTTCCCGGGGCGAGCGTCGAGGCCGATCACAGCTGGGGGTTGGTGGCCACCACCGTCCTCGAGGTGACCTGCGCGGGTGCGCGGTTCATCGTCAAGGCCGGCGGCGACGACGACCACGGCATCCGGCGTGAACTGGACGCCCATGCCAACTGGTTGCGGCCCTGGACGGATCGGAATCGCGCGCCGACCCTCGTGCGCGGTGACGTGGACGCGAAGCTGCTCGTCACCCGCTACCTGCCCGGTCGGTTGGTGCTCGGCAGCGAGCACGCCGAGGGTCCCCGCCTCTACCGGCAGGCCGGCGAGCTGCTGGCATTGCTGCACGCCCAACTCGCCGTCACCGACGACGACCACGAGCGACGCGAGAACGAGAGGGCGTTGGCCTGGCTGGTCCGACCACACCGGATCGCCCCGCACACCGTACGGCGGCTCCAGGCCGAAATAGCCTCCTGGCCGACCCCGTCCGCGTCCCTGGTACCCACCCACGGGGACTGGCAGCCCCGGAACTGGCTGGTCCACGACGGCGTGGTGAGCGTCATCGACTTCGGCCGCGCGGCGATGCGCCAGGCATTCACCGACTTCGGCCGGCTGGCCGCCCAGGACTTCCGCCGCGATCCGACGCTTGAGGCAGCGTTTCTCGACGGGTACGGGCCCGACCCGCGTGAGCCCGAGGCGTGGCACCGTACCCGGGTCCGCGAGGCGATCGGCACCGCGGCGTGGGCGTACCGGGTGGGCGACGAGGCCTTCGAGGCCCAGGGCCACCGCATGATCGCCGAGGCGCTCGCGAATGTCCGGCGCTGACCAGAACGAGCAGGTCTTCGTCCGGCGGAGGCTGTGGCATCGCGATGCGATCATCGGTGCCATGCGCAAGATTGCCGTGACGATGGCCGTGGTCGTGCTGGTGTCGGGGTGCACCGGCGGACCGGCCGGCACGGACATCTCGGTCCCCTCCGTGACAACCGCCGGCGGATTCCCCGAAGCCGTCGGCACCAGCCCGCCGGCACCAAGCTGGCGACTGGCCACGCTGCCGGAGCTGGCCGGGCCCACGAGCGTGCTGTGGGACGTGGTGTCGGTGGACGCCAGGCACGCGTGGGCCGTCGGTAGCGAGGCTTACTCGCCCGACCGGCCGAACGACACCGGCACCCCGTTGGTCCTTCGGTAGGACGGAACGAACTGGACACGAGCGGCCGTGCCGGCGACCTCCTGGCACGGCCGGCTCGACCTCGTCGCGGCCGACTCGCCGTCGAATGTCTGGGTGGTCGGCAGCACGGCCGCCGCCAGCCCGGAGGAGCAGGTGACGCACGTCCTGCACTACGACGGCAGCGCCTGGCGCGAGGTGCCGTTCGCGCGGGGCGACGGCGGAGGCCACGCACTGATCACCGGGCTCACCGTCCTCGGCGGACAGACCTGGTTGGTGGGCAACGACCTCAGCAGTGTGATCATCGAGCAGTGGGACGGACGATCCTGGCGGTCGCACCAGCCGCCCGCCGATTGCCGCACCGGCGGCACATCCTTCGGTGGGATGCCGAACTTCTGCACCTTCACCGCGATCAAGGCCTTCGGCCCGGACAACGTCTGGGCTGCGGGCAACGGCGCGTGGCAGGGATTCAAGGGCCCGTTGCTCTTCCACTGGAACGGCTCAGCCTGGCGCACGGTCCAGGTTGGCGTCGACGAGGAGGAGTCCTCCTTCGGCGCGCTCGCGGGTCCCTCGTCCGGCGAACTGTGGGCGGTGGGCGACGGTGGGTTGGCCGTGCGCGCGAGCGGTGGATCGTTCGAACTGCTCAGGTACGGGCAAGGTGGCGCGCTGCCCGACGTGGTCACCGACCATGCCGGACAGCCGTGGCTGATCGACAACTCGCCGGCGCCGAGCGCTTCGCTCGTCACGTACCGGACGGGCGGGTGGGCCGGCGTCGCGGCGCCGAAGCCGCCGGACGCGGTCGGTCTGAGCCTGCACGGGATCGCCGGGACCCCGGACAGCTCCCTGATGTTCGCGGTGGGCGCGGCGGATCTCCCACCACCCCGCGCTACCTGCGGGGGGTCGTGCTCGAGTACGTGCCGGACGCGTCGACCGGAGCACGCCACTGACGTTCCCAGAAACACCTCGGTCGGCGGTCAGCGCGGCCAGCGTCCCGCCGGAGAGCCAGGCGCTGGACACATCGCGGAAACCCGGCAGGCCACCGCGTGTTGCACGGCTGGGATAGGCGTGATCGCATGCGTAGATATCTAATGGCGGCCACGCTAACCGTCGCTCTGGTGGCCGGGGCTGCCGGGCCGGCGACTGCCGCCCCGCCCGCGAGCCCCACGCCGGGGTCGGTGAGCGAGGGCTGGTCGACGGCCGGCGGGGAGTTGACCTGGCGCTCGGACAAACGGGTGCCGATCGGTGACGCCGCCGTCGAGTTCTGGTCCGACGACCGGCGTCTCGGGCCCGCCCGCCCGCACCCGGACGGCCGGACCTTCAGCCTCGCCCTGGACGGTCCCGCCCCGCTCGGCGAACTGACGGTCCGCGCGGGGGGCAGGAGGATAGACGAGGACGTCCCGCCCGCCACCCGCCGAGCCGCGCCCCCGGTCGTCGCGCCACCGGGCAGGCAGCCGGCCGCCGCCGTGGATCCCGGCGTCGCCGGTCCCTATCGGCAGGTGACCGGGGAGTACGCCCTGCCCGACGTGAAGCTGCCGGAGTTCCCGGAGAAGGTCGAGATGCGCGCCGTCGTGGTCGCGCCGGTGGGCGCCTCCGGCGTCCGACCGCTCGCGCTGTTCCTGCACGGCCGGCACGCCTTCTGCTATCGCGGCGACGAGTACGGTCCCCAGCAGTGGCCCTGCCCGGCCGACGCCGAACCGATCCCGAGTCACCGCGGCTACCTTCAGGCGCAGCGGCTGCTCGCCTCGCAGGGCTACCTGACCGTGTCGATCTCGGCCAACGGGATCAACGGCCAGGACTGGGCGGCCGAGGATGGCGGTGCCCAGGCCCGCTCCGACCTGGTCCGGCTGCACCTCGCGAAGTGGGCCGACTGGACCGGCGCCGGTCGGGCCGGCGCGCCGGGAATCGTCCGCGCCGCACCGCGCGCCGACCTGTCCCGCGTCTTCCTGGTCGGTCACTCCCGGGGCGGTGAGGGCGTCAGCCGGGCGGCGATGGACTCACTGACGCCGCCACCGGCAAGCCGGGACGGCTATCCGGGCCGGGTCCGCTGGACCATCCGGGGCATGCTGCTGATCGGCCCTACCCTCTTCGGGCACAACCCGGTGCCGGACGTCCCGGCGGTGACGATCCTGCCCGGCTGCGACGGCGACGTTTACGACCAGCAGGGCCAGCTCTTCGTCGACGAGACCCGTGACATCGGCGACAGCCGGGCGCTGCGCAGCGCGCTCTACATGATCGGCGCCAACCACAACTTCTTCAACACCGAGTGGACCCCCGGCCAGTCGGTGGCTCCGTCGAACGACGACTTCGCCACGGTCGGCGGCCCTGATCCCGTCTGTTCCCCGGGCACTGCGACCCGGCTCACCGCTACCCAGCAGCAGACCGCCGGTGCCACGTACATCGCCGCCGCCGCGCGGCTGTTCGTCGCCGGCGACGACCGGGTCCGCCCACTGCTGGACGGCAGCGGCCGGCGTGCCCCCTCGGCCGACCCGGCCCGGGTGCTCAGTCACGCGCTGGGCGGAAACCGCACGCCGTTGCTCACGCCGGACCCGTCGACGCGACTGTCCGGCGGGGCCCGGATCTGTGACCAGGTGAGTGACGACCCGGAACGGTCCTGCCTCGACCCGGAGGATCCCAACGCGCTCCTGGCGCATTTCGTGCCGTTCCTCTGGACCGTGCCCGAACCCGACAGGTACGCGGCGGCGCTGAGGTGGTCCGCCGCCGGCCGGCCGATCCGGCTGTCACCGGCCCGCCCGGTCGCCGTCGCCGGTGCCCGGGATCTGGCCCTGCGCGTGATCGTCCCACCGAACACCACCGACACCAGGTTCGACGTCGCGGTGATCGGCCCGGACGGCCGGCGCAGCCGGTTGGGCGCGGTCCGGGTCGACGGGCTGCCCGGGACGGAGTACACGACCTCGTACTGGGCGCAGGAGGTGCGGGTGCCGCTCAGGGGCGCACCAGCACGTATTACCGCCATCGAGATCACCCCGCGTACCGCTGACGGTAGGGCGTGGCTGCTCGACGCGTGGGCCTGGCGACCGGGCACGCCGCCTACCCGCGCTTCCGCTCCATCCCGGGTGGACATCGGTGCCCTGGAGGTGCAGGAGGGCGACTCGGGCACGAAGACGTACGAGACTCCGGTCTCGGTGACCGGCGGTGGCGGTGGCACGGTGCGGCTGTACGTCACCGACGACCTGGGCAACAGCCGCTCCTGGCTGGCCACTGTCCGACCCGGCCAGCGCAGCATCCGGATCCCCGTCGAGGTGGTCGGTGACACGGTGTGGAACTACACCGAGCAGCACACGTTGGCCGCCAAGGCGGAGCGGGGCCTCGTCGTCGGCGGCTACGTCGGTGGACTCGCCGTGCTCAACGACGACCCGGTGCCGGCCATCGACGTCGAGTCCACGTCGGTCCGGGCCGCCGAGGGTGAGCTGCTCACCTGGCGCTTCACCTCGTCCGCGCCGACCGAGGTAGGCATCTTCGCGTACGCTCTGCCGCAGGTTCCCGCCGACCGGCCGGAGCTGTCCACCACGGACGTCGACCCGGAGTGGTTCACCATGTTCACGGGGGGCGATCCGGTAGAGCCGTCACGGCCGCTGTCGCAGACCTGGCTCGCAACGTCCGTGTTCATCCCGCCGGACGCGGCCACCGGCGACATCTCCGTACCGACGATCATCGACTCGATCGACGAGCCCGACGAGTGGATCGAGCTACAGGTCTACAACCCCTCGGCCGGGCCGGTGCCGGAGGTGGTGCTGACCGGGGTGGTGACCAACGGCTGACCCGTACGCTCCGCCGGCCGCGAACCCGGTGCGGCCGGCGGCACGGGACGGACAGCCGAGGGGGCTGCCGCCTACGCTGGCCGGGTGGCACCGGTCAGTCCGACGCAACGGGTCCTCTCCCCCGACGACGTGGTCGACTTCGTACGGTCGTCCTTCGGCCCGGACCGTCGAGTGGCCGACTGCGGGCCGTTGTCCGGTGGCGGCTTCGCCGCCGTGTGGTGGGTCCGCCTCGACGGCGAACGGCCGGGTGCGGGCCGCCCGCAGACCGGTCACCGGGACGTGGTGCTGAAGGTCGCCCCGCCGGCCACCGCCCGGCTGCTGCGCTACGAGACCGACCTGCTCGCCGCCGAGGCCCGCTACTTCCGGCTGGTCGCCGAGCGGGCACCGCAGGTGCCGGTGCCGCCGGTGCTGCACCACGGCTACGACCGGCAACTCGGTGAGTGGCTGGTCACCGGACGGCTGCCCGGCCGGGTCCTGCCCGATCTGGACGGTGACGACGGGCCGGTCCGCGCCGACCTGGGCGCGGCGACGGCCGCCCTGCACCGGATCACCGGCGACAGGTTCGGCTACGACGCCGGCCGTACCGGCGGAGCGACCTGGTCGGCCGCGTTCGCCGCGATCATCGACGACCTGCTCGCCGACGCGGCCGACTGGGAGGTGGCGCTGCCCGCGCCGCCGGAGCGGTTCCGGGCGCTGGTGGCCCGGCACCGCGAAGTGCTCGACACGGTCCGTCGGCCGGCGCTGCTGCACTTCGACTGCTGGGACGGCAACGTGCTCGCCGACCGGGACGCCGACGGGGCGTACCGGATGTGCGGCCTGGTCGACGGCGAGCGGTTCCTCTACGGGGATCCGCTGCTCGATCTGGTCTCTCCGCTGCTGTTCCGCCGCGCCGAGGACGAACCGACGCATCCGTTCCTGCGCGGGTACGCCGAGGCCACCGGGGAGCCGCTGGTCTTCGACGACGGGGTCCGCCGCCGGCTGACGCTGTACCGGATGCACCTGCACCTGCTGATGACCGTGGAGATGCCCAGCCGGGGCATCACGCCGGAGAACGACCCCGGCCGGCACAACCTGCTGGCCGAGTTGCTCGATCGTGACCTGACCGAGCTGGCCGCGGACTGAGCCGGCGGCCTGCGGACCGCCGAGCGCCGGCCCGGACCGGCCCGCCAGACCGACAGCCGACATCGTTGGAGGAGCCGCTGTTGCGAGACCGTCACGCCAACCTGGCGCGCATCCGCTCACTCGACCCCGAGCGTGACCACCTGGAGATCTACCAGACGATGCTGCGCCACGAGTTCTGCTGGGACCTGCGGCTCGGGCTCAACCTGGCGTTCAACCGTTCCTTCTCCATTCCGGAGATCGCCGCCGTGCACACCGCCACCGGTGAGCTGACCCAGCGGACCCGTAAGCGCATCGACGACACAGGTCTGTTGATGTACGAGATGGTGCTCAACGGGTTTGACCATCCGCGTGGGCGGGCGGCGCTGCGTCGGGTCAACCAGATCCACCGCCCGTACGGCATCGGCAACGACCACTACCGGTACGTGCTCGGCTGCCTGGTGGTGATCCCGACCCGGTGGATCGACAGGTACGGTTGGCGTCCCACCTGCTGTCACGAGCGGCGCGCCACCCATGCGCTCTACCGGGAGCTGGGCCGCCGGATGGGCATCACCGACATCCCGGAGACCTACCAGGAGTTCGCCTACTGGTTCGACGCCTACGACGCGGCGCACCTGCGGCCCAACGACGACGCGGCGGCCATCGAGCGGGCCACCCGGGAGTTGCTGCTCGGCCGGCTGCCCCGCCCGTTGGCGCCGATCGGCGACGCCCTGGTCGCCGCGCTGTACGACGACCGGCTACGCGCGGCCACCCGGGTCGCCGCTCCGGCCTGGCCGGCGCGGGCCGGGCTGCACGCCGGGCTGCGCATCCGGGCTCGGCTGCTGCGCCACCTCGGCCGGCCCCGCACCGAGCCGCTCTTCGCCGGCCGTGTGATCAACACGAGGACGTACCCCGACGGCTACACCATCGACCAGCTCGGCCCACACCCCGGCTGACCCGCGACCGCCCCGGCGGAGCGCCGTCGACGGTCCCGACCGGTGACGGCCGGCCGGGACCGGGGCGTGCCCGACGGTCAGGACGGTGCGAACCGGGCCAGCGGGTTGGTCAGGGCGCCGACCAGTTGCAGGGCGGCGGAGGGGTCGGCCAGGTCGACCATCTGCTGGTTGTCGCGCAGTTGCAGCCGGTTGAGACAGGACAGTGCGAACTCCGGAGCGAACAGGTCGTAGCGGGCCAGCCGGTCGGCCAGGTGGGGTACCTGGCCGGCGTACTCGGTGGCGCAGCCGGCCACGGTACGCCAGAACTCCTCCTCGCCGATGACACCCTGGTCGGCGAGCGTCGCGCCGAGGAACCGGAAGAAGCAGTCGAAGACGTCAGTGAAGATCGACAGCAGCTTCATGTCCTCCGGGATGTCGGCCCGGATCCGCTCCACCGCCGGCGGCAGCGGCGCCTCCGCGCTCATCACCACGATCTCCTCGGCGATGTCCTTGAAGATCGCCCGCTCGACGAACCCGTCGCGGAGCACCAGGATGACGTTCTCACCGTGCGGCATGAACGCCAGGTCGTAGGCGTAGAAGGCGTGCAGCAGCGGGGTCAGGTAGGCGTTCAGGTACCGGCGCAGCCAGGCTGCCGGCGCCAGGCCGGAAGCGGCGATCAGCTCGGCGGCGAAGGACCGCCCGTCGCTGTCGACGTGCAACAGCGACGCCATGGTGGCCAGTCGCTGGCCCGGAGCCAGGTCAGGCACCGGACTCTCCCGCCAGAGCGCGGCAAGCATCTTGCGGTACGGCGAGTAGCGGTCGGTGGCGGCCTCGTACTGACGGTGCCGGTAGCCGACGGCGGCCCGCTCCCGGATGATCGTCAGCCCGGTCGCCCGGAACACCTGGTCGCGGTCGATCAGGTCGGCAAGCCAGTCGTTGATGGCCGGGGTGGCCGCCATGTACGCGGCCGACAGGCCCCGCATGAAGCCCATGTTCAGCACCGACAGCGCGGTCTTGACGTAGTGCCGCTCGGGATGGCTGACGTTGAAGAAGGTGCGGATGGACTGCTGGGCGAGGTACTCGTCGGGGCCCTCACCGAGGCAGACCAGCCGGCGACGCGCCACCTCGCCGGCGAAGGTGACCGACAGCTTGTTCCACCACTGCCAGGGGTGCACCGGGATGAGGTGGTAGTCGGCGAGGTCCAGGCCCAGTTCGGTCATGGTCCCGGCGAACCGGGCGAGGGTCGCCTCGCCGAGTTCGGTGCGCAGCAGCGTCTGCTGGTCCAGGTCGGCGGCGCTGGTGAAGGTGGCGTGGTCGCGGTGGGCGGCGAGCCAGATCAGCCGTACCGGTTGGGCGGCCTCGGGGGCGTACCTGTGGTACTCGTCGACGCCGAAGCCGAGCCGGCCGTTGTTGGCCACGAAGCAGGGATGCCCCTCGGTCATCGACGTCTCGATGGTCTGGAAGTCGGCCTCGACAAGTTTCGCCGCGCTGGGCAGCGCCCGGTCCAGCTTGTACGCGATGCCGGCGAGGGTGGAGCTGATCTCCTCGAGGTAGACCGGCAGGATGCGGTCGGTGAGGCCGAGGGCGTCACGCAGGTCGAGGCAGAGGTCGACGGCGTCCAGCGGCAGCGGCTCGCCGTCGCGGTGCCGGGTGATGCTCGCCGGGTCGATGTCCCAGTGCTCCAGAGTCAGCATCCGGGCCGCGAACCGGTACCGAACCGCGCCGGAGGCGGCGGTGACGGCGTACCACCGGCGGCCGGTACGGTCGGCGGCTGGGCCGTCCGGCTCGGGGGTGAGCAGGCGCTCGTGGGTGAATTCGGCGAGCGCCTTGCGCACCAGCAGGCGGTTGGCCCGCTCCCAGGTCTCCGGGCGCAGGTGGGCGACCGGGTCACGAGTGGTCAAGGTGATGCTCCTTCGCTTCGGTGCCGGCCGCGACGGCGGCATCGGTGGCGGGTTCGGTGCCGGGTTCGGTGGCGGCCAGGAACCGCTGCCGGGTGCAGATGCTCAGCAGGGCGGTCTTCTCCGGTTTGGTGATCGGTCCGATCACCTCGAAGCCGACAGCCGCGTTGAGCGCGTGCACTGCGGTGTTGCGCACGTCCGGCTCGACCACCACCCGCTCGCTGGCGGGGTCGGCGAAGAGCCAGGCCATCACCGTGGTGATGACGGCCCGGGTGAAGCCGGCGACAGGGGTGTCGGTGGGCGCGCAGAGAAAGTGCATCCCCACGTCACCGGGCCGCGCGTCGTGCAGGCCCACCAGTTCGACGTGTGCCGGGTCGTACCGTTCGGCCAGGAACGCCGGCTCGCCGCGCCACAGGCCGAGGTACGCCTCGTGGTGCGGATGCTCGGCGATGCGCTGGTACTCGACGGCCACGGCGTCGACGTCGGCGTCCTGCATCAGCCAGAACGCCGCCTTGGGATGGGCCACCCACCGGTGCAGCAGCGGCGCGTCGGCAGCCACGTCGAGCGTACGCAGGGCGAACTCGCCGAGTCGCCGATCGTGCCGGGTGTACGCGAACTGGCTCACCCGGTCACCCCGAAGTCCTGGAAGGTGATCGACTTCTCGATGGGGTACGGCTCGCGACCGAGCAGCTCCCGGATGATCCAACTGTTGCGGTACGGGCCCATGCCGAGATCGGGCGAGGTGATGCTGTGCGTGTGGGTGCCGCCGTTCTGGAGGAACACGCCACGTCCTGTGGTGTCCACGCTGTAGTTGCGGGCGACGTCGAGCCGGCCGTGGTCGTCGAAGCGCAGCAGGTGCCGGATCGGCTCCAGGAACGCCGGCACCTCGTACCGGTACCCGGTGGCCAGCACCAGCCCCTCGGTGTCCACTGTGAAGTCGCGTTCCTGCTCGACGTGGCGCAGCCGGAGGGTGTGCACGCCGGTGCTCTCGTCGTGGGTCACCTCGGTCAGCTCGGTGTTCGTCAGCAGCCGGGTGTTCACCGGGCCGTTGACGCTTGAGGCGTAGAGCAGGTCGTAGATGTCGTTGACCAGGTCGGCGGAGATCCCCTTGAACAGCCCTTTCTGCTCGGCCTCCAGCCGGTACCGGGTGGGCTCTGGCAGCGCGCGGAAGTAGTCCACGTAGTCCGGCGAGGTCATCTCCAGGGTGAGCTTTGTGTACTCCAGCGGGAAGAAGCGAGGCGAGCGGGTCACCCAGTTCAGCTGGTAGCCGTGGGTGCCGATGTCGCCGAGCAGGTCGTGGTAGATCTCGGCGGCGCTCTGCCCACTACCGACGATGGTGATGCTCCGCTTGGCCCGCAACGCGTCCCGGTGTTCCAGGTACCGCGAGTTGTGCACCGCGTCGGAGGTCAGGCCGGCGCAGGCGTCCGGCAGGTGGGGCGGGGTGCCGGTGCCGAGCACCAGGTGCCGGGCCCGGTGGGTGACGGTGTCGCCGTCGACGGTGGCGGTCACCACGTACCGTTCGTCGGCCGGGTCGTACTCGACGGTGGTGACCTGGTGCCCGAACCGCACGTTGGGCAGCTTGGCGGCGGCCCAGCGGCAGTACGCGTCGTACTCCACCCGCAGTGGGAAGAAGCTCTCCCGGATGTAGAAGGGGTAGAGCCGGCCGATCTCCTTGAGATAGCTGAGGAAGGAGAACGGCGAGGTGGGGTCGGCGAGGGTGACCAGGTCGGCCAGGAACGGCGTCTGCAACCGGGACGACTCCAGCAGCATGCCGGGATGCCAGGAGACGTCGTCACGGGCCTCCAGGAAGAGGCCGTCGAGGTCGGCGATGGGGGCGGTCAGGCAGGCCAGGCCGAGGTTGTACGGGCCGAGGCCGATCCCGATGAAGTCGTGGTTGGACATCCGGCCCTCCAGGCTCGGGTTCGCGGGTGGCATGGTCAGCCGACCGGGCAGGTCAGGTCGGCGGCGGCCGTTCCCGCGTGTTCGTGCACGTACCGGCCGGCGTGCTCGGCGATCAGATCCAGCACGTAGGCGACGTCGTCGGCGGTGGTGGCCGGGTTGAGGACTGTGAACTTGAGGTACTGCCGGCTGTCGACCCGGGTGCCGGCGACCACGGCGAGACCGGAGGCAGCCAGCGCCTCGCGGGCCCGCAGGTTCGCCGCGTCGGCCAGTTCCCGGCCCGGTCCGGTGGGTCGCCAGCGGAACACCACGGTGCTCAGCTGCGAGCGGGTCAGCACCTCGAAGCGCGGGTCGGCGGCGACCAGCTGCCACGCCTGGGTGGCCCGGTCGCAGACCTCGTCGAAGAGCTCACCCACGGCGTCGGGCCCCATCACCCGCAGGGTCAGCCAGAGCTTGAGCGCGTCGAACCGGCGGGTGGTCTGCAGGCTCTTGTCGACCTGGTTGGGGATGCGCTGGGCCACCATCCGGGCCGGGTTGAGGTAGTCGGCGTGCCAGGTGGCGTGCCGCAGGGTCCGCCGGTCGCGGACCACGAGCGCGCTGGAGCTGACCGGCTGGAAGAACGACTTGTGGTAGTCGACGGTGACCGAGTCGGCGCGTTCGATGCCGTCGAGCAGGTGCCTGCGGGTCGGCGAGACCAGCAGCCCGCAGCCGTACGCGGCGTCGACGTGCAGCCACACACCGGCCGTGGCGCACACCTCGGCGATCTCGTCGAGTGGGTCGATGGTGCCGAAGTCGGTGGTGCCGGCGGTGGCCACCACAGCCATGACGGTCAGGCCGGCCCGCCGGCAGCGGGCGATCTCGTGCCGGACCGCGCCGGGACGCATCCGCCGGTCGGGGCCGGTCTCCACCACCACCACCGCGTCCGGTGCCAGGCCAAGCAGCTTGGCCGCCTTCTGCACGCTGAAGTGACCTGCCGCCGAGGCGATGATCCGAAGCTGGGGCAGCATGATCCGCCGGTCGGCGGGCGTCGCGGCGGCCAGCGCCTCCTCTCGGGCCAGCAGCAGCGCGTGCAGGTTGGACTGGGTGCCGCCGCTGGTGAACACCCCGTCGGCGGCCGGGCCGAGGCCGATCCGGTCGGCGGTCCACTCGATGAGCCGACGTTCGATCAGAGTGCCGCCGGCGCTCTGGTCCCAGGTGTCCATCGAGGAGTTCACCGCGCTGAGGACGGCCTCACCGAGCAGCGCCGGGATCACCACCGGGCAGTTGAGGTGGGCCAGGTAGCGCGGGTGATGGAACCAGACGGCGTCGCGCAGGTAGACGTCCTCCAGTTCGTCGAGCGCGGCGGTGGTGTCGCCCAGCGGCCGGTCCAGGTCGATCGCCTCCACCTGCGGGGCGAGTTCGTCCGGCCGTACGCCGGTGAAGGGTCCGGTCGCCTCGGCCACCCGACGGGCCACCCGGTCGGTGCCGGCGGCCACCGCGCGGCGGTACTGCTCGACTGTCTCGGCGCTGAGCACGTGCGCCCGGGCTGGTGTCGCCCTGGGCTGCGGGTGGGTCGGCGTTGCCTCGGCGGTGTGCACCGGCAGGGTCATGGACGTGTCCTCCACGCTCGGCGGTTCGGTTTTCGGGCAGCCGGAACCCGCCGCACGACAGGTGGGCGGCGGGCACTGCGGTTCTGGGAGGGCGGTGGCGGGGCGGCCGGCGCGGTGGTCGACCGCGGCCGGCCACCCGGCGACGTCAGGTGAGCTTCTTCGCTCCCTGGATCGCCTTGGCGAGGTTCTCCAGCAGCGGAGCCGCGCCGGCGTACGAGAAGCGGGGCACCGCGTCCCACGGGGTGACCTGCCCGGCCTGCACGGCGGGCAGTTGCTTCCAGGTGGGCTTGGCGGCCAGGTCGGTGGGTTGCAGGGCGGTGCTGCGGTTGTCGAGCAGGATCAGGTCAGCCGGGAACTTGCCGGTGTTCTCCCAGCTGAGCGCCTCGAAGTAGTCGCCGGCTTCCAGCTTGGTCGGCACCACGATGTCGACGCCGAGTTCGGCGAAATACATCAGGTCGGTGCTGACCTTGGGGTTGGAGACGTAGAACAGGTCGGGGCTGCCGGAGGCGGCCATCACCTTGATGCCCGGGTTGGCCGCGACGGCCTGGCGCACCGCCTCGGCGGCGGCCTCGAACCGGGCCTTGGCGTCGGTGACCTTCGGTGCCGACAGGTCGGCGCCGAGGGACTCGGCGAGTTGGGCGTACCGCTCGATCGGCTTGGTCATCGGCACCCGGGCGGTGGTGATGGTCACCACCGGTGCCAGCGGCAGGATCTTGTCCTTGCTCTCGTCCGGGACGTACCAGTAGGCGCCCGGGTCGTACATGTGGGTGACCAGCAGCTCCGGACGCAGGGCCGCGTACTTCTCGACGCTGAACTCGCCCCAGACGTTGCCGAGGATCTCCACGCTCTCCACGTCCAGGTCGCCGGCCTGCGGCTCGACGCTGCCGTCGGCCTTCTTCGTCTCGCCGAACACGCCTACCACCTCGCGGCTGAGTCCGAAGTCGACCAGGGCCGCAGCGGAGCCGGTGAAGGCGACCATCCGCTCGGGTCGGGCGTCGGCGGTGACCTCCTCGGGGCGGTCGTCGGTGAACGACCAGGGACCGGAGGCGTTATCGGTGCTGGCTCCGGCGTTGTCGTCACGGCCACAGCCGACGAGTGCGGCGGCCACGGCGGCACCGCCGACGGCGAGCAGCCCCCGGCGGGAGAGGCGACGGGGGGCGAGGTGCTCAGACATTCGTGTCGTCTTTCGATCAGGGTCTCGGACCATGGACAGCCGGGGGTTAGGCTAACCTAACCTAACTTCCTGCCTAGACTCGACTCCTGTCAAGTCCCGACGGCGTTTCGCACCACACTGGAGTTCACACTGTCCGTCATCGAGTCGCCACCCTGTGAGACGCCGACCCGGTCGACCGCACCACCCCGGCAGCGCCGTACCGCCCTGCGTGCCAGCGGTCTCCTCATGGCCGCGCTTACCCTGCTCACTGTCGCGGTGCTCAGCATGGCCGTGGGCGCCAAGCCGATCCCCCCCGGCGAGGTCTGGCACGCCCTGACCGACCGCGACGCCGCCGAGTACGCGGTGGTGCGGGAGCTGCGGCTGCCCCGTACGCTGCTCGGGCTCGTGGCCGGCGCCGCGCTCGGGGTGGCCGGCGCGGCGATGCAGGCACTGACCCGTAATCCGCTCGCCGACCCCGGGCTGCTCGGCATCAATTCCGGGGCGGCCGCCGCAATCGCCACCGCCACCGCCCTGTTCGGCCTCGGTGGCGGCACCGGCCAGGTGTGGTTCGCCCTGCTCGGCGCCGCCGTCGTGACCGTCGGGGTGTACGCCGTCGGGGGTGGGCGTACGGCCACCCCGGCCCGGCTGGCCCTGGCCGGCGCGGCGCTCAACGCGGCGCTGTACTCGTACGTCAGCGCGGTGATGCTGCTCGACGCGGCCGGCCTGGAACGGCTGCGCTTCTGGACCGTCGGGTCACTGGCCAGTGCCGACACCGGCACCGTGCTGCGGGTGCTGCCGTTCATCGCCGTCGGGCTGGTTGTCGCGCTTGCCGCCGCCCGCCCGCTCAACGCGCTCGCCCTCGGCGACGACGCGGCGCAGGCCCTGGGTGCCCGCCCCGCCGTGACCCGGGCCGCTGTGATCATCGCCATCACGCTGCTCTGCGGGGCCGCCACCGCCGCCTGCGGCCCGATCGTCTTCGTCGGGCTGCTCGTGCCGCACCTGGTCCGCGCCCTCACCGGTCCCGACCTGCGCTGGCTGCTGCCCTACTGCGCGCTGCTCGCCCCGGTGCTGCTGCTCGGCTCCGACGTGCTCGGCCGGGTCCTCGGCCGCCCCGGCGAACTCCAGGTGGGTCTGATCACCGCGGTGGTCGGCGGCCCGCTGTTCCTGGCCCTGGTGCTCAGGACGAGGACGGCCCGCTCATGATCGTGATCCGCACTCCCGGCCGGCTCTCGGTCCGGCTGCAGCCACGCGTCCTCGCCGTCGGCACGGTCTGCCTGCTGCTCACCCTCGCCGTCGGCGTGCTTGCCGTCGGACACGGTGAGTATCCGATGTCGCCGACCGACGTCCTCCGCACGCTGACCGGCGGCGGCAGCCCCGCCGAGGAGTTCATCGTCACCCAGTTGCGGTTGCCCCGACTGGCCACCGGCCTGGCCGTGGGCACCGCGCTCGGCCTGGCCGGGGCGGTCTTTCAGTCACTGGTCCGCAACCCGCTGGGCAGCCCGGACGTGCTCGGCTTCACCCAGGGCTCGGCCACCGGTGCGCTCGTCGTGGTCGCCGTCGGCGGTGGCAGCGCCGTCCTCGCCGGCGCCGCGGCCCTCGGCGGCATTGTCACCGGCCTGCTCATCTACCTGATCGCGTGGCGGCGCGGCGTACACGGCTACCGGCTGGTGCTGGTCGGCATCGGTGTGTCGGCGATCCTCACCGGCGTCAACGGCTACCTGATGACCCGGGTACCGCTGATGAGCGCCTCCCGGGCGATGCTCTGGCTCACCGGCAGCCTCGACGGTCGCGGCTGGTCCGACGCGGTGCCGCTGCTGGCCGCCCTCGCGGTGCTGATGCCGGCGCTGCTCGCCTGCGCTCCGGCGCTGCGGATGACCGAGCTGGGCGACGACGCCGCCAGCGGGCTGGGCGTGCGCGTGCAGCGGACCCGGATGCTGCTGCTCGCCGGGGCCGTGCTGCTGGTGGCCCTGTCCGCGGCCGCCGCCGGCCCGGTGCCGTTCGTCGCGCTCACCGCCCCGCACCTGGCCCGACGGCTCACCCGGTCACCGGGAGTCACCCTGCTGCCGGCGGCGGTCATCGGCGCGCTGATCACCGTTCTCGCCGATCAGGTCGCGCTGCGAGCCCTCCCCGGCCAACTCCCGGTCGGCGTGGTGACCGGCGTGATCGGCGGCGGCTACCTGGTATGGCTGCTGGCCACCGAGCGCCGGGCAGGTCGGCTGTGACGAGACCGACAGGTCGCCCGACCGACGACGACCCCGCCGGCCGGCCGGCGGCACCCTCGAACGAGAACGGAGCAACAAGCATGTCGACCTCCCGGCTGGGTGGCAGCGGACTACGTCTCGCCTACGACCGGCGGGTCGTCGCCGAGGACCTGACCGTCGCCGTGCCCGACCGCTCCTTCACGGTCATCATCGGCCCGAACGCGTGCGGCAAGTCCACCCTGCTGCGGGCGCTGTCGCGACTGCTGAAGCCGACAGTCGGGGCGGTACTGCTCGACGGCGCCGACATCCGTCGGCTGCCCGCCCGAGCCGTGGCCCGGACGCTCGGGCTGCTGCCCCAGTCGCCGACCGCTCCCGACGGCATCGGGGTGGCCGAGCTGGTGGCCCGGGGCCGGTACCCGCACCAGGGGCTGCTGCGGCAGTGGTCCCCCGACGACGAGCGGATCGTCGCCGAGTCGATGGCGGCCACCGGGGTCGACGACCTCGGTGACCGGCTGGTGGACGAACTCTCCGGCGGCCAGCGTCAGCGGGTCTGGCTGGCCATGGCGTTGGCCCAGCAGACACCCCTGCTGCTGCTTGACGAACCGACCACCTACCTCGACATCGCCCACCAGATCGAGGTCCTCGACCTGTGTGCCCGCCTGCACGAGGAGCAGGGCCGCACGCTCGTCGCGGTGCTGCACGACCTCAACCACGCCGCCCGCTACGCCACCCACCTGATCGCGATGCGCGACGGGCGGGTGGTGGCGGCCGGCGAGCCACGCCGGATCGTCACCGCCGAACTGGTCGAGGAGGTGTTCGGCCTGCCGTGCCGGGTCATCGAGGACCCGGAGACCGGTACTCCGCTCGTGGTGCCGGCGGCCCGCGCCCGAGTCGGTACGGTGGCGCGGTGAGCACCCGCCGCTACCGCGACGGCTACGGCATCCCGCACCTGCGCGCCGACGACCACCTCTCGCTCGCCCACGCCCAGGGCCGGGTCACCGCCCTGGACCGGGCCTGGCAGCTCGAGGTGGAACGGCACCGGTCCCAGGGCACCTCCGCGGCGTTCCTCGGCGTCGAGGCGGTGGCCTGGGACAGCTTCGCCCGCCGGGCGCGGCTCGACGACACCGCGCGACGCTGCCACGCCGCCCTCGACCCGGCCACCGCGCAGTGGGTGGGCAGCTACGTGGACGGGGTCAACGCCACGCTGGCCGCCGGTGCGGCGCGGGCCCCGGAGTTCGCCGCCACCGGCCTGCGACCGGGCCGCTGGCAACCGTGGACGCCGCTCGCGCTCTGGCTCGGCCACCACGTGCTCTTCGCCGGCTTCGGCACCAAACTCTGGCGCGACCAGGTGGCTCGTCGGCTCGGCCCGCAGGCGGTCGGTCTGTTCGCCGTCGACAGCCACGTCACCTCAGGCAGCAACGGCTGGCTGCTCACCGCCGACCGCACCGCCACCGGCGGTGCCCTGATCGCCGGTGATCCGCACCGGTTCATCGAGGCGCCCGGCATCTACCAGCAGATCCGCCTGGCCTGCCCGGAGTACGACGTGTTCGGCTTCGCCGTGCCCGGCGTTCCGGGCATCCCGCACTTCGGCCATGCCGGTGAGGTCGCCTGGGCGATCACCAACGCGATGGCCGACTACCAGGACGGTTACGCCGAACGGCTGCGCCGCCGGGGCGACCGGGTCGAGGCGTACGGGCCGGACGGGTGGCGGCCCGCCCACCGGCACGTCGAGACGGTCGAGGTGGCCGGTGCCGAGCCGGTCGAGGTCGAGGTGATCGAGACCGAGCGGGGGCCGCTGGTGTCCGGTGGGCCGGACGACGACCCGGCCGTCACGGTCAGCCTGCGCTATCCGCCCCGCGTCCTCGGTGAGCTGGGCTTCAACGTCCTGCCGGCGCTGCTGCGGGCACGCAGCGTCGACGACGTCGACGACGCGCTGGACGGCTGGGTCGAGCCGGTGAACGTGGTCCTCGCGGCCGACACCGCAGGCGGGCTGCTGCACCGGGTGGCCGGCCGGGTGCCGCGCCGGCACCCCGACAACGGACTGCGGATGGTCCCCGGCTGGGA
Organism: Micromonospora andamanensis; assembly: GCF_016863495.1. Lineage (GTDB taxonomy): Bacteria > Actinomycetota > Actinomycetes > Mycobacteriales > Micromonosporaceae > Micromonospora > Micromonospora andamanensis. The sequence goes on along the minus strand of NZ_BOOZ01000004.1, from coordinate 228,043 downwards.
GGCCGCCCACGCCTGGCAGGGCTGGCACCCGATGCCGAAGGCACCTGTCGACCAGGTGGCGGTGATGGCGAACGACCGGGGCATCTCCGCCGGGCTCGGGGTGGAGTTCGCGCCGCCGTACCGGGCCGACCGGATCCGGCAGCTGCTGGACGGGGCCACCGACTGGCACGCCGACCAACAGGCGACGGTGCACACCGACACCTACTCTGCCGCCGCCGGGCCGCTGCTGGATCTGGTCGCCGGGCTGGACGGGCTCGACGGACCCGCGGCTGGGCTGCGGGAACGTCTGCTGGCCTGGGACCGCCGGATGGCCGCCGACAGCGTCGACGCCGCCGCCTTCGCCGAGCTGCGGGCCGCCGTGACCCGCCGGCTGGCCGACCACCCCGCGCTGGCGGCACTGGCCGAACCACCCACCCATCCGGAGGTGTTCCGGCCCTGGCTGGCCCTGCTGCCCCGGGTCGGGTACGCGATGACCCCGCTGCTGCACGCGGACCTGCCCGGCCTGGACCGGTCCGACCTGCTGCGCGAGGCCCTGGCGGAGGTGGCCGCCGGCGACACCCGTCGCTGGGGCGAGCGGCACCGGCTCCTGCCGTGGCGGGCACTGCCCGACCCGGCCGCGCCGCCGGGGCCGGAACTCTCCGGTGACCACGACTGCGTGCTGGCCACCTCAAGCGTCCCCGGGGTGACCGACAGGTGCCTGCGCGGACCGACGGCCCGCTACGTGTGGGACCTGGCCCGGCGGGAGGACAGCCGCTGGGTGGTGCCGCTCGGCGCAACCGGGGCCGGGCCGCACCGCGACGACCAGCTACCGCTGTGGGTGGACGGCGACCTGATCACGGTGACCTGTGCCTGGGACCGGCTGACCGAGGAGCACGATGACTGACCGGCACCACTACGAGCGGCACCTGCCCCGGTTCGGGGTGGTCACCTTCCGGCCTGTCGACCCCGACACCGACGCCGACGTGATCCACTCCTGGGTACGCCAGGAACGGGCCCGGTTCTGGGGCATGCGCGACGCCGACCGGGACCGGGTCGCCGAGATCTACAGGTACGTGGACTCGCTGTCCACTCATCACGCGTACCTCACGCTGCGCGACGGCGAGCCGGTGGCGCTGTTCCAGACCTACGAACCGGAGCACGACCCGGTCGGCGAGTGCTACCCGGTACGCCCCGGCGACCACGGCGGTCACCTGCTGATCGGCACACCGGTGCGGGCCGAGCCGGGCTTCACCGGCGCGCTGCTCGACGAGTTCGTCGCCTTCGTCTTCACCGACCCCCGCCGGCTGCGGCTGGTGATGGAGCCTGACGCCCGCAACGACAAGGCGATCGCCCGGCTGCGCCGGGCCGGCTTCGTCGACGGCCCGTTCGTGGACCTGCCCGACAAGCGTGCCCTCCTGATGTTCCTCGACCGCCCCTCGGGTTAGCCCGACATGCGGCAGGTTGCGCCGTCCCGCCTCCCGGAGACCGCGTGATGCGGCAGAGCGCGTTCTCCGGCCTCCCGGACACCCTGAGTTGCGGCATGTCGCGCCCCGCCGCCGCACGGGAGACCGGGAGATACCGCAGCCGGCGACGTCAGGTGCCCTACGCCGGTTCGCAACGCTCGGACAGGGCGTAGCGGGTCAGCACCACGTCACCGATCTGGCGTGCCTCCACCACCTGCGCCCGGCGGCCCGGGTGCCACGGGAAGTGGCCCTCGCCGACGAACCGGGGCGCCCGACGGTCGCCCACGAAGAACGGGGCCACCACCAGGTGCAGTTCGTCGGCGAGTCCTGCGGCGAGGAACTGGCCGTGCATCACCGCGCCGCCCTCGACGAGCAGTCGGCCCACCCCCCGCTCGGCGAGGTCGGTGAGCATTCGCGCCAGGTCGACCGGGTCACCGGCGTCGACAACTGTGGCCAGCTCGCCCAGCCGGTGCCGGGTCTTCTCCACCGCACCGCTGGCGCTGTAGACGATCCGGTCCGTGTCGCCGACGGTGAAGAGCCGGGCTTCCGGGTCCAGGTCGCCGCAGGCGGTCATGGTCACCCGGGTCGGTGAGGCCGGCAGGCCACGGGCCACCCGTTCGGCCCGACGCCGTTCGCAGCGCACCAGCAGGCGGGGATCGTCGCGGCGGACGGTGCCGGCACCGACCAGGATCGCGTCACAGCCCGCCCGGACCTCGTCCACCCGGTCGAGGTCCGCGTCGTTGGACAGCAGCAGCCGCTCGTCGGTGGCATCGTCGATGTAGCCGTCTATCGAGGTGGCGCAGCTGAGCAGCACGTAGGGCCGCGCCACCCCGGGCGGGCCGGTCACCGGACGCAGGGGAGGTCGGCGGCGCGGGCCGCGCGGCTGGCCTTCGCCGCGAGGTAGTCGGCGTTGGCCGGGGACAGGAACACACCCGTGGGCACCTGCTCGGTCACCGTGATCCCGAGCCGGCCCAGCTGCTCGGTCTTCTCCGGGTTGTTGCTCAGCACCGCGATCGGCCCGACGCCGAGCGCGGCGAGCATCTGCGCGGCCACCGTGTAGTCGCGCTCGTCCTCGGCGTGACCGAGCGCCACGTTGGCCTCGAAGGTGTCCAGCCCCGCGTCCTGCAACGCGTACGCGTCGAGCTTGGCGTACAACCCGATGCCCCGGCCCTCCTGGCGCAGGTAGAGCAGGTAGCCGCCGACGTCGGCGATCCGCTGCACCGCCTCGCGCAGCTGCGGCCCGCAGTCGCAGCGCTGGCTGCCGAACACGTCGCCGGTGAGGCATTCGCTGTGCGGGCGGACCAGCGGCACGTCACCGCCGCGTTCCGCCGCACTCGTGTCACCGAGGGCGAAGGCGAGGTGCTCCCGGCCGTCGATCAGCCCGTCGAAGGTGAACAGCCGGGCCGTGGTGGTGTAGCCGTCGGGGAACCGCAGCGGCACGGTGACCTGCGTCCGGATGGTGGCGACAGGCAGTGATTCGGACATGGGTCTCCTCGTCAGACGGTGGCGGGTACACGGACACGTCGGGCCATTAGCACGGCGGCTCCGGGCAGGCTCGCGACGAGCACCAGAGCGCCGTACACCGTCGCGGTGGCCACCCCCTCGGCGGCGGTCAGGCCGGCGGCGGCGAACGCCCACGCGGCCACCCCCTCGCGGGGGCCGAACCCGGCGACGTTCGCCGGTACCCCCATCGCGAGCAGGGCAAGCAGGGTCAGCGGCAGCAGCAGGCTCAACGGGGCCGTGGAGCCCGCCGTGCGCGCCGCCACCAGGAACGTCGCGAGGTGCCCGGCGACCGCCAGCGCGGAGGCGAGCAGCACCCCGGCCCAGGTGCGCCGAGCGAGCAGCCCGAGACGGACGTCGGAGACGGCGGTACCCAGCGCGCGAGCCCACCGGGAGGCCCCCGACTGCGGCAGCAGTCGGGCCGCCAGCAGCACGGCGACCAGCACCGCCACCGCCACGGCGGTCGCCACCGGCAGGAACGGACGCACCGGCGACGGGAAGGCGAACAGCAGCACCACGGCGACCACTACCAGCACCACCTGCCCGGCCATCCGCTCCCACACCACGGCCCGGATGCCGCGACCGACATCACCTACCTCACGGCCGTGACGTACCGCACGGTGCACGTCGCCGAGGATCCCACCGGGCAGCGTCGCGTTGAGGAAGATCGCCCGGTAGCAGTGCGCGACCGCCTCCCGCAGTGGCAGGCGTACGCCGAGGCCACCCGCGACGAGGCTCCAGCGCCAGGCGGCGCAGACCGTGGTGAGGACACCTATGGCGAGCGCGGCGGCCAGCGCGGGCGCGTCGATCAGCCGTAGCCCGGCCAGGAACGGTCCGGTGCCGAGCCAGCAGAGCAACCCCACGAGGACGGCCAGGCCCAGTAGCAGTCGGGCCCAGCCCCAGAACGACCGGCCCACCGGGGTCGCCGTGGGCACGGCGCTGCCAGCTTCATCCCCCACTCGTGCCTCCCCGGCATGGCGATCTTCCCTGACTGTACGCACGTACCTGGTGGGCTGCCGGTTCAACGGGGCAGCGCCAGCAGGTCGACGTGACCGACAAGTACCCCGAGGCGACCGGTTTCAGCCGCCGCCAGCCGACGCCGGGCGTACTCGTCGCTAAGGGCGGTCAGCGCAGGGCGTTCCTCGCGGGCCGCGTCGAGCCATCCGGTGAACCACTCCGCCGCCAGGGCGGCCTGGTCCGGACCGAGCTGCCACGGGCTGGGCCGCAGTTGCACCGCCACCCCGTGCCGGGCGAAGGCGGCGGCGCAGGCGTCGACGGCGTCCGGCCCGAGCAGCCGGCGGCCGTTGACGGTACGGCGCTGGTGGGCGTTGAAGGCGGCGGCGACCTGGTCGTCCAGCGGGTCGGCCGGGGTCAACCGCACGGCGCCGGTCACGGAGATCAGGAACAGGGCCGGGCACCCGGCTCCGGCGCAGGCGGCTACCAGCCTGTCGAGTTCCTCGCCGGTCAGCATGTCGAGCAGGGCGGAGGCGGTGACCAGGGCGGCGTCGGCCAGCTCGGCGGCGGTCAGCCGGGTCAGATCGCCCTGGCGCGTCTCGACGGTCACCGGTGCGCCGTCGGCGGCGGTGGCGGGCATGCCGGCACGGGCCCGGGCCAGCAGGTCGGGGTCCTGGTCGTGCAGGATCCAGTGCTGCGCGCCGGGCAGCAGCGGGGCCAGCCAGCGAGCCAGCGAGCCGGTCCCGGCACCGAGATCGTGCACCACCCGAGGTCCGTGGCCGGGCAGCGCCGCCCGCAGCGTGTCGACAAGTTCCGTGGACCGGGCCGCCACATCTGCGGGTTCCCGCAGCGCGAGCCACCGCGCGAAATCGGGCGGGAGATCGATGCTCATGCCGACGCCTCCTTCAGGGCCATGGTGATCTGGGCGACGGTGCCGTTCCAGTCGGACAGGGTGTCCCGTCGCTGCGCCGCGGCGTGTCGCAGCTGCTCGCGCAGGGCCACGTCGTCGAGCCACCGGCGCAGCGCGGTGGCCAGGGCGGTCGGGTCGTCGGGCGGCACCAGCAGGCCCGGCCGGTCGCCGGCCGTCGTACGGCCGAGGGTGTCGGGCAGTCCACCGACGGCCGTGGCGAGCACCGGTACGCCACGCGCCAACGCTTCGGTCACCACCATCCCGTACGTCTCACCGCGTGAGGGGTGCACCAGCAGGTCAGCGGCGGCGTACGCGGCGGCGAGCCGGTCACCGGCCAACGGCCCGGCCAGTCGGATCCGGTCGCCCAGCCGTCCGACGGTGATCCGCTCCCGTAGCCGGTCGACGAACTGCGGCTCCCGGTGCAGCGGGCCGACGCAGGTCAACGTCCAGGAGCTGTCGGCAAGCGAGGTCAGCGCCTCGACAAGCACGTCGTGGCCCTTGTGCCGGGCGACCGCCGCGACGCAGAGCAGCGCCGAACCGCTCGCCGTTCCGGGTACCAGGGGCGCCGGGTCGACCCCCGGCGGGGCCACGTGCACCCGTTCGGCCGGCAGCGCGTACCGCCGCAGCAGCGCGTCGCGGGTCCAGGTGCTGGTGGCGACCACCGCGGTGACCGCCGCCAGCGCCCGGGCCTCCTCGTCGTCCTCCCGGGGCAGGTGCACCAGCGCGACCAGGCGTAACCGCCCGGCGTGCGCGGCGAGCACGTCCGGCACCACCGACGCGACCAGGCCGTCGACGAGCACCAGTGCGGTTTCCGGCAGTCCGGCCAGCACCCGGGCCAGCGCGGCCCGCGCCGCCGGGGACGGTCGCGGCCAGTCCCCGGGTACGCCATGTTCGCGGACCGACCAGCCGGCGGCGGCGAGCCCGGCGCAGATCCGCCGGTCGTAGCCGTTGCCGCCGCTTGGTGACGCCGGGTCGTCGATGTCGCCCGGCAGGATCACGTGCAGGGTCGGCACGTCAGGCGGTGCCCTCACCGGCGGCGGTCGAGCCCGGCAGCGCCCGTTCGTAGCTGGCCCAGGCCACGTGCGACTCGTGCAGGGTGACGGTGATCCCGGTCAGGCCCCGGGCGCCGACGCCGAGCTGGCCGGCGCGTACCCGGTCGGCGAGCCGGTCGGCGATGGTGCGGGCCAGCACCTCGGTGGTGGTGTTCACCCCGGCGAAGGCGGGCTCGTCGTCGAGGTTGCGGTAGTTCAGCTCGCCGAGCACCGCCTTGAGCTGGTCGGTGGCCAGCCCGATGTCGACCACGATGCCGTCGTCGTCCAGGTCGGGGCGGCGGAAGGTGGCGTCGACGACGAACGTCGCGCCGTGCAGCCGCTGGGCGGGGCCGAAGACCTGCCCCCGGAAGCTGTGGGCGATCATGATGTGGTCACGGACGGTCACGCTGAACACGGTTCACTCCCCGTCGTAGGTGATGAGGTGGCACAACGCGGGCAGGTCGCCCCCGCTGAGTCGGGCGAGCACGTCGGGCAGTTCCGCGAACGGTGACCGCCCGGTGATCAGCGTGTCGAACGCCGGATCGGCGAGCAGGTCCAGGGCGAGGGCCATCCGGTCGGCGTAGCTGCGACTGCCACGTCGCGCCGGAGCGACCATGCCGACCTGGCTGCTGCGGATGGATAGCCGTCCGGAGTGGAACGCACCACCGAGGGACAGCTGCACCTGCCGGTCGCCGTACCAGCTCAGTTCCAGCAGGGTGCCCTCCGGAGCGAGCAGGTCCAGGCCACGTTGCAGGCCGGCGGCGCTGGCGCTGGCGTGCACCACCAGGTCACGGCCGTCAGCGGCGGTCTCGGGGGTGGCGAAGTCGACGCCCAACGCGGCGGCCACCTCGGCGCGGGTCGGGTCAGTGTCGACAAGCTCCACCCGGACGCCGGGGAAGCGGGCCAGCAGCGCGGTCACGGCGCACCCGACCATGCCACCCCCGACGACAGTGACCCGGTCACCGACCAGGGGCGGGGCGTCCCACAACGCGTTGACCGCGGTCTCCACCGTGCCGGCCAGCACCGCGCGGGCCGCCGGCACCTCCGCCGGTACGACGGTCACCGCCGCCGCCGGCACCACGTACGCGCTCTGGTGCGGGTGCAGGCAGAACACGGTACGCCCGCGCAGGTCGGCCGGGCCCTGCTCGACCTCGCCGACGCTGAGGTAGCCGTACTTGACCGGGGCCGGGAAGTCTCCCTCCTGGAACGGGGCGCGCATCGCCGCGTACTGGCTGGCGGGCACACCACCGGTGAAGACGAGCGTCTCGGTGCCCCGGCTGACCCCGGAGTAGCGGCTGCGTACCAGGACCTCGTCGGTGCCCGGTTCCGGCAGCGCCACCGGGCGGATCTCCCCCACGCCGGGAGCCCGGAGCCAGAAGGCGAGGGCGGATCGCGTCACCGGTTTTTCTCCTTACCTGCGTCCGGACCGAACCGATCCGTCGTATTTTCCGTAGTTCCCAGTCAGGGGTCGTCGATCATAAACACGGAGGCACGGTGTCCACAGTTCGAACCGGTCCGCAAATCGGGCTCATCGTCCAGATCATGCTGCTGGCGGGGGTCGCCGCGACTGTCGGTCTCGGTGTCGCGGGCTGGCTGGCCGGGCTCGCGTACGGTGTCGTGACCTGCCTGGCGCTGGTACGTGGCCTGCGTCACGCGGGCACGGACCGGCTGGGACCCGCCGACTGGGTGACGATGGGTCGTGGGCTGCTGGTCGGGGCGGTGACCGCGCTGATCGCCGACGCGCTGACCGGCGGTCGCCCCGCGCCGGTGGCGGTGCTGGTGGCGATGACGGCGGTGGCGCTGGCCCTCGACGCGGTCGACGGCAAGGTGGCCCGCCGCACCGGGACCACGAGCGCCCTCGGCGCCCGGTTCGACATGGAGGTCGACTCGTTCCTGGTGCTGATGCTGAGCCTCTACGTCGCCCCGTCGGTCGGGGTCTGGGTGCTCGCCATCGGCCTGATGCGCTACGTCTTCCTGGCCGCCGGCTGGGTGCTGCCCTGGATGGACGCGCAGCTGCCGCCCCGGTACTGGCGTAAGGTGGTCGCCGCGGTCCAGGGGATCATGCTCGCGGTCGCCGCCTCCCAGGTGCTGCCCGGGATGCTGACGACAGTCGTACTTGTCGCCGCGTTGGGCATGCTCGTCGAGTCGTTCGGGCGCGACGTCAGTTGGCTGTGGCGGCACCGGGCGGTCCGGACCGTGCCGGCCCTGGTGGTGCCGGCGGTGCCGACCGTACCGACTGTCACGATCGGCGTGCGGCGGGTCGATCGGGTCGACGAGCGTGACCTGTCCACCGCACCCGTCCTGTCGCTGCGCTGACCCGGGAGACCCAGTTGTCGATAGTCGACCCGGCGGCCACGCCACGCCCGGACGAGAACCCGAACACCGCCACGGACCCGCGCGGTCACCACGTCGAGGCGGCCCCGACCGAGGCGGTCGACGCACGCGACACCGGGGCGATGGACGTGCGCGGGGCCGGAGGGGATGACGCCGCGTCCCGGCCGGTGGCGGTCACCCCTCGGCGGCGGATCGTCGCTCGGGTGGTCACCACGCTCGCGGCCGTGCTGGTGCTTGTCACGTTCACCCTGCCCAACCGGCCGTGGCAGCTGGAACCCGGCGCGTTCCTGCGGATCCCGCTGGAGGCGCTGCTGCTGGCCGCGCTGCTGCTCGCGCTGCCCGGTCGACCCCGCCGGGTGGTGGCCGCGCTGGCCGGTGGACTGCTCGGGCTGGTCGCCGTGGTGAAGGTCGGTGACCTGGGTTTCTACTCCTCGCTGGGTCGCCCGTTCGACCTGGTGCTGGACTGGTCGCTGCTGGACGAGGCGTTCACCTTCGTGGCCGAGTCGATCGGTCGGCCGGGCGCGATCGCCATCGCCCTCGGGGTCGGGCTACTGCTGTTGGCCGTGCCGCTGCTGACCGCCCTGTCCACGGTGCGGCTGTCCGGGCTGCTCACGCGGCACCGGACCGGCAGCACGCGGGCGGTGGCCACGCTTGTGGTGGTCTGGGCGGTGCTGGCCGCCTTCGGGGTGCGGATCGTGCCCGCCATGCCGCTGGCCGACACCAATGCCACAATCCTCGTGCAGGAGCACGCCGCCGAGGTCCGGGACCGGCTGTACGACCGCCAGGTGTTCGCCGACGAGGTGGGCGTGGACCCGTTCCGCGACGTGCCCGCCGACCAGTTGCTCACCGGGCTACGCGACAAGAACGTCATCATCGCCTTCGTGGAGAGCTACGGCCGCGACGCGGTCACCGACGCCGAGTTCGCCGCCATCCCCCGGATGCTCGACGAGAGCGCCGGTCGGCTGGCCACGGCCGGCTTCGCCACCCGCAGTGGCTTCCTCACCTCGCCGACAATCGGCGGCGCGAGCTGGTTGGCGCACGCCACCCTGCTGTCCGGTCTCTGGGTCGACAACAACCAGCGCTACCGCAACCTGCTCGCCACCGATCGGTTCACCCTCGGTGACGCCTTCCAGCGCGCCTCCTGGCGTACGGTCGGGGTCATGCCGGCGGTGAACCAGGCCTGGCCGGAGGGCGCGTTCTACGGCTACGAGCAGTTCTACAGCGGCCCCGACCTGGACTACCAGGGCCCCAAGTTCGCCTTCGCGCCGATGCCTGACCAGTTCGCCATCCACCGCTTCCACGAGCGGGAGCTGGCCGGACCTAGGGACCGTCCGGTCATGGCCGAGCTGGCCCTGGTCTCCAGCCACTCCCCCTGGACCAAGGTGCCGTCGCTCGTCGACTGGGACACCATCGACGACGGCGAGGTGTTCCGACGGGGCATCATCGGTACGCCCACCGCGCAGGCCCGTACCGGCTACCGGCACTCGATCAGCTACACACTTCGTACCCTCATCTCCTACGTGGAGACGTACGGCGACGACGACACCGTGCTGGTCTTCGTCGGTGACCACCAGCCGGCGCCGGTGGTCACCGGCGAGAACCCGAGCCACGACGTACCGATCCATATCGTGACCAGGGACCAGGCGGTGCTCCAACGCACAAACGACTGGGGCTGGCAGGACGGCCTGACCCCGGACCCGAACGCCCCGGTCTGGCCGATGAACGAGTTCCGCGACCGCTTCCTCACCGCCTTCGGCCCCACCGGTTCCCGCCCCCAAGCCCAACCCCGCTAAACCCACCCGCCTTGCTGCGTTGATCATGAGGTTAGCGGCAGTTTAGAGATCGACATCGCCGTCAACCTCATGATCAACGCGGCAAGGCGGGTGGGGTGGGGGTAAGGGGGTTAGTGGGGTTTGTGGGCCACCAGGACGTCGCGGACTATGGACTGGTCGACGCGGTGGGAGAGGGTGCGCCAGGGGCCGGTGTCGAGGACGGTGAGACCGGCCGCGGCCAGGCACTCGGCGGCGGCCTCGCGGCGGGCGACGTTCGTGTTCCACGAGATGCCCAGCGCGCCACCGGGGCGCAGCACCCGCGCCCACCCCGGCGCGGCGGCGTTGAGCAGGGCGAGCGGGTCGCGGGCCAGTCCGTTCTCGGCGGTACGGCTGCCGTGCTGCACGCCGTACGGCGCGTCGGCCACCACCACGTCCATGGTCTCCGGGCGGAAGAACTCGCCGATCCGGGTGGTGTCGGCGTTGACCATGTCCACCGACTGCACGTCGCCGGCCTTGTGGGCCTCCTTCGAGGCGGCCAGTTCCACCCGCAACCGCCGGCCGACCACCTTGCGTTCCCGGCGGATCGGACCGGACTCCAACACCCGGTGCTTGATCCGCTTGCGCTTGAGCCAGGTGCTCAGGAACGTCTGGTACGCCTCGAAGTCCTTGCTGTCGCGGTCGAGCCCGGCGGCGTCGAAGCCGTACATCATCGCCTGGTTGAGCGTGGTGCCCCGGCCACACAACGGGTCGAGCACCCGGAATCGCCGGGTCAGCAGGTCGCCGGCTCCGTCCGAGGCGAGCAGCGTGAGGTTGAGCAGCAACTTGGTGAACTGCTCGTTCGTCTTGCCGGGGTACTTCTGGATGGTGAGCAGGTCGTCGTCGAAGCGGTCCAGTCGGGTCAACGGCACGGGTCGTAGCAGGTCACCGACGAACTCGAAGATCGCGTACGCGCTGGAGAGGTTGCCCAGCAGCGCGGCGTCCTGCTCGCTCAGGCCGCCGGCGGCGTCGAACGTGATGTAACGCGCCCCGCCGATCGTCGTCGTCGCCACGTCACCGATCCGCCCGCCGAGCACCGCGTCGCCGAAGATCTCCAGCTCCGCCCGCGTCAGCTCCACCGCCGCCCCCGAGTAAACCCGGTTACTCGACGGCAGACTCAACACCCCATATCTCGCCACGACCGACCACTATCCCACCCCACCACCCCGCCCCCGCACACCCCTTGCCGATCATGCAGTTGTGGCACCCGGAATGCCCGGTCAGGGGCATTCGTGAGGTGCCACAACTGCATGATCGGCGGGAGCTGTCAGGCGGGGAGGCCGCCGACCTGGGTGTTGATCCAGGAGCGGATCGAGGGCAGGTCGCCGTAGATGGACGGGCCGGTGGCGCAGGTGGAGTTGTTGTTGCCGGCCCGGCTGGTCGCGCCGATCAGGTTCCACACGCCGTTGATCCGGCGCACCTGCGGGCCGCCGGAGTCGCCGTAGCAGGCACCGGCGTTGCCGTTGGTGTTGTTGGTGCAGATCTCGTACGGACCGTTGATCCCGCTGCACCGGCTGTCGGCCACGATCGAGGTGTCCAGCTCGTGCGCCACTGTCGGCGCGGAGCCGCAGCCGCGGGGTGCGCAGGTCTGACCCCAACCGATGATCCGAGTTGCCGTGCCGACGGCGCCGGAGGTGGTCGGGATCGGCGCGGGCGCGTGGCTGACCGAGCTGGAGAGCTGGAACAGCTTGACGTCGATGCTCGGGTGGTTGACCGCCCGGCTCACCCCGACGACAGTGCCGCCGCTGGTGCGGTTGGTGCTGCCCACCCGGACCGACGACGGGGTCGGGCAGTGCTTCGCGGTGACCATCCAGTTGGCCTTGATCAGGGTACCGGTGCAGCCGGAGGTGTAGACCAGCCACGAGTAGTTCTCGGTGGCTGGCCGGCCATTGACCACGAGGATCCCGACGCCGGTGTCCTCGGTCCAGGTGAACGTGCCGGCCGCGGCAGACGCGCTCACGCTGCCGGCGAAGAGCTGGTTGACCCGGCTCGCCTCGGCGGCGCTGGGGTAGGCGTTGGTGCAGGAGACCGGGGCGCTGCTGCCGGACATGAGGTCGGAGCAGAGCCCGGTGCGACGGTCGGGCAGACCGAGGATGTGACCGAACTCGTGGGTCGCGATCCGGGTACGGTGATAGCCCTGGTTCACCGCCTGCCAGCCCATCCAGATCCGGCCGGAGCCGAGCCCGGTGACCTGCGCCCGGGGCCAGCCACTGTCGACGTAGATGGTGACGTTCGCCGGCGTGCCGGGCACCAGCCGCACGTTGCTGACCCGGCTGTTCCAGATCTGTGCGGCCTGGTCGAAGTTGGTGCGGAACTCGCCGGCCCGGCTGGCGTCGTAGTAGACGGTCCGCGCCGCCGAGGCGCCGGTGGCGGTGGCCACCTGGAGCCCCGTCGCCGCCAGCACCGCCGCCAACGCGGCGGTGGCCGCGCGCAGCAGTTGTCGTCGCATCATCACGCACTCCCCTGCGGACTGAGCGGCGCGCCGACACGCCGCTATCGATGTGCGTGAATATTAGTTGTCACCCGACGTTCGTCGTCATCGCGAAAGCGTCATACCGCCCGCCGCTGTTACCCGCGCGTTACGCCACGGTGAAGCCACTGTGGCGGGCCGGCCCGACTGTGGATCCGACCAGCACACACCCGCCCGCGCGGTACGTCGCGGCGGGACGGAAAGGAGACGAGGATGCGGATCAGAAGGACAGTCACCACGCTGCTCGTGGCGCTCGCCACGCTGATCGCCGCGACGGCCACGGCCACGCCCACCACCGCCAAGCAGGCGGCGACCGGCTCACCGTACTGCGGGATCACCTGGGGCAGCGGCGACAAGACCGCCGGGGCGCTCAGCTCCGCACCGCTCATCGACGTCCGCACCGGCCGGCACGACTGCTACGACCGGGTGGTGTTCGAGTTCGACGGCCCGGTCACCGGCTACGCCGTCGGCTACGGCGAGACGTACACCGAGGGCGAGGGGTTGGCGCTGTCGCCCTACACCGCCGGCGACGCGCTGCTGCGGGTCTCGCTGCGCGCCCCCGCGTACGACGACGAGCACCTCGCGACGGTGCCGTACCGGACCGGCGAGCACGTGGCGAACGTGCTGCGCTACCAGACCCTGCGCGACGTGGTCTTCGGCGGCAGTTTCGAGGGCTACAGCACCTTCGCCGTCGGGGTCCGCGCCCGGCTGCCGTTCCGGGTGTTCGTCCTGGCCGGGCCCGGTGACCACAGCCGGATCGTGCTCGACGTGGCACACCAGTGGCAGGAATGACCGACCACTGCGGTGGGGGTCCGGCACCGGCCGGGCCCCCATCCCCGCCCGTCACGCCGAGCGACGGCCCGGCGTCCCGGGACTACCCTGGGTGCATCATGGACGGGCGTGTGCTGGTGGTCGAGGACGACGCCTCCATCCGGGAGGTCACCGCCCTCGGGCTGCGCCGAGCCGGTTTCCGGGTGGACACCGCCGCCGACGGCCGGCAGGCCCTGGCCGCCTGGCGGGCCGGGACCGTCGACCTGATCGTGCTCGACGTCATGCTGCCCGGCCTCGACGGGCTGGAGGTGTGTCGGGAGATCCGGCGCAGCAGCGCGGTGCCGATCCTCATGTTGACCGCCCGTACCGACACCATCGACGTGGTGGTCGGCCTCGAGTGCGGTGCCGACGACTACCTGCGTAAACCGTTCGACCTGCCCGAGTTGGTGGCCCGCGTCCGTTCGGTGCTGCGCCGGACCGTGGTGCCGCCCGAGCCCGGCCCGCTGCGGGTCGGCGGTCTGGAGATCGACCCTGGCGCCTTCGTGGCCCGCCGGGACGGTCGGGAACTGCCACTGACCACCACCGAGTTCCGGCTGCTGCTGGAGCTGGCCCGCCGGCCCGGGCAGGTGTTCACCCGCGAGCTGCTGCTGGATCGCGTCTGGAACCACAGCTATCTGGGTGACAGCCGGCTGGTCGACGTGGCGGTGCAGCGGCTGCGCACAAAGGTCGAGGCGGACCCGGGCAACCCCCAGCTGATCCGCACCGTGCGCGGCGCCGGGTACAAGTTCGTCGCCGGATGAGCGGGGGCGGCGATGGGCGACGGGCCGGCACGGGCGACGACGGCGGACGCACGGACCGTCCGACCGGGTCGGCTGCGCCGCCGACTGACAATCGCGTTCGTGCTCGTCGCCGGGATTTCCGCCGGGGTGCTCGCCGGCGGGTCGTACCTGCTGTTACGACAGGCCCGCTACGACGCGTCGCTGCACGCCGCCGCGGCCGACGCCCGGTACCGGTTGGTGCTGGCCGGACAGTTCCTGCCGCTGACCGAGCAGCGCCGCACCGAACTGCTCACCAGTTTCGAGGGCAGCGGTCGGCACGTGGTGCTGGTGGCCGGCGACACCTGGCCCTCGGACCCGGCGTACGCGCCGCCCCTGACCGAACGGCTGCGGAGCACCGTCGCGGCCGGGCAGCTCGGCTACCAGCGCAGCTCCCAGCCGACGCGGCTGCTCGTGGTGGGTGGACGGATACCCGGTTCGACTGTCGAGCTGTACGTCATCACCGACGAGGACGACCTCGCCGCCGGGCTGGAGCAGTTGCGCAACGCCCTCGCGGCCGGCTGGGTGCTTGTGGTGCTGCTCGCCGCCACTGTCGGGCACACCCTCGCCCGGCGCACCCTGGAACCTGTGGGCCGGGCCAGCCGGGCCGCTCGGGCCATCACCGAGGGTCTGCTCGCCACCCGGCTGCCGGTGGGCGAGCGGGACGAGTTCAGCGTCTGGGCGGCCTCGTTCAACGAGATGGCCGAGGCGTTGGAGTTGAAGATCACCGCCCTGCACCACGCACAGGAACGGGAGCGGCGGTTCACCGCCGATGTGGCGCACGAGCTGCGTACCCCGGTCACCGCTCTGGTGGGTGCGGCCTCGCTGCTGCGCGACCACCTCGACCAGTTGCCCGGTGACGCCCGGCGCGCCGGTGAGCTGCTGGTCAGCGACGTGGTCCGGCTGCGCCGCCTGGTGGAGGACCTGATGGAGATCTCCCGACTGGACGCCGGACGGGAGGCGGTGAGCGTGACCGACGTGGACGCACCGGCCCTGCTGCGGGCAGTCGTGGCCGCGCGCGGCTGGCCGGACCGGGTGACCGTCGACGGCGGTCCGCTGCGGCTTCGCAGCGACCCGCGCCGGCTGGAACGGGTGCTGGGAAATCTGATCGCCAACGCGGTGCAGCACGGCGGCGGTGAGGTCCGGGTACGGGCCGTCCGGTCCGGTGACCGGGTGCATTTCGATGTCGACGACCAGGGGCCCGGCATCCCGGCCGAGCACCTGCCCCGCCTGTTCGACAGGTTCCACAAGGTCGACCCGGCACGCTCGGGCGGCGGTAGCGGGCTCGGTCTGGCCATCGCCCGGGAGAACGCCCGGCTGCTCGGTGGCCGGTTGACCGTGCACAGCGCCCCCGGCACCGGCACCCGGTTCCGCCTCGACCTGCCCGACGTGGCGCCGGAGGATGCGCGGTGACCGGGCCCACCACCGCCTGGCGGTACCGGACCGTCCCGGGGCCCCAGCAAACTGAGCGGCGGCGGGTGACGGCGGCGTTCGCCGTGCTGCTGCTGGCGGCCGGCTGCGCGCCGTCGCGGTCCGGTTCGCTCGGGCCGGCACCGACCGCCCCCGCGCCTGCCTCCGCCACCACCAGCAGGTCGACAGCAGTCGCGCCGCCATCCACCACCACCTCGCCGACCGCCGGCAGTTCCACCCCCGCGCCGCCGACCACAGGCAGCGCGGCCACCGGCCGGCCGGAGACGCTCACCCTGGAGCTGTGGTACGTCCGCCAGGGGCAACTCGTGCCGACCCGGCGGACCCGACCCGCCACTGTGGCCACCTCCCGGCTGGCCCTGGCCGAGCTGGCCGCCGGGCCGACCCGGCGGGAGGCCGACGCCGGTCTGGTGACCCTGCTGCCCGACGGCGCCGAGGTGAGCCGGATAGTGTCCGGGGTCGCCAGCGTCCGGCTGGCCGCCGCGACCGACCCGGTCACCGCCCGGCTACGCCAGGCGCAGGTGGTCTACACCCTCACCCAGTTCCCCACCGTGCGCCGGGTCGACTTCGGCACCTCCGCGCCGGCCGGCCGCGCCGATCACGCCGACCTGCTGGCCCCGATCGTGGTCACCGCACCGGGCATCGGCGACCGGGTGACCAGCCCGGTCACCGTCACCGGCAGCGCCGACGTGTTCGAGGCGACGGTCAACGTCCGGGTGCTCGACGCCGCCGGACGCCAACTCGCCACCGGATTCACCACCGCCACCTGCGGCACCGGTTGCCGGGGCGGCTACCGGCTCACGCTGAGCTACCGGGTGTCCCGCGACCAGGCCGGCACGATCGAGGCGTACGAGGTGTCAGCCGTCGACGGCTCACCGGCGAAGGTGGTCGCCGTACCTGTGACGCTGACCGCGACGCGCTGAGGCGTGCTACCGATCCGGAGGGACGGATCGCCCTCCAGCCCGCCCACCGGGTCGACTCCGACGGCAGGCTGACCGCGCTCGTGCTCGGCATCATCGGCTGGACCGCGATCGCCCTGCTCGCCGGGGGGCGCGGTCACGTCCGCCGCCGAGCCGGCCGCCACGACACCCTGGTCATCTAGGAGCAGCGGCCAACAGCCGTTTCTCCGCCGACGCTGACCGGCAGGGCGAACCGGACGAAGTGGTCCTCGCCGACGAACGAGGTGATCCCGGCGACTCGGTCGCCACGCAGGGTCAGCACGGTGACCGACCAGCCGTGGTGGGTCCCGGTGCGGTCCTCGCCCAGATAGAAAGCGACGGCCGGCTGGCCGTTCGCGCTTGTCGGCAGGGATCGCCAGCTGGGGCAGCTGCCGAGCGGCACCTCGGTGGCGAAGTCGGCGACGGCGTCGAGTCCGGCGTACCACTGCGCCAGCGGTGGCATCGACCAGGTGACGTCCTCGGCCAGCAGCGCGACCAGGGCGTCCACGTCCCGGCGTTCGAACGCTGCGGCGAACGCCGTGACGAGCCGGCGCAACCGGTCGTCCCCGATCTCGCGCAGCGTCTGCTGCTGCGTCGCTGGCGGCACCCGCTCGGCGACCATCCTGCGGGCCCGTGCCAGCGCCGAGTTCACCGACGTGGTCGAGGTGTCCATCATCGCGGCGATCTCGGCGACGGAGTAGCCGAGGACATCGAAGAGCAGCAGCGCGGCGCGTTGATTGCCGGGCAGGTGTTGCAGGGCGGCGACGAAGGCGAGTTCGACGGCCTCCCGCTGCTCGTACCGGGCGTGCGGACCGAGCGGTCCCGTGGTGATCGCGATGTCCGGGTACGGGCCCAGCCAGGCCACCTCGGTCCGGGCGACACCGTCGGGTGGGACCCGGTCGCTGGCCGGTCCGAGATCGACGGGCAACGCGCGTCTGCGGCGGGTCGTTGCGGCATCCAGGCAGGTACGGGTGGCGATGGCGTAGAGCCACGACCGCAGGGATCCGCGCCCGGTGTGACGGCCGACTCCCCGCCAGGCCCGCAGCAACGCCTCCTGCAGGGCGTCGTCGGCGTCGTGCACGGAGCCGAGCATCCGGTAGCAGTGCACGTGCAACTCCCGGCGCAGCGGTGCCACCAGCCGGCCGAACGCGGCGTCGTCCCCCGCCCGAGCCCGGACGAGGTCCGGATCCTCGGCAGCGGGTGACGGGTCGCGGGTCCGCCCGGAAGAACTGTCGTTCACGAGCGACGATTCTGCCCGACGCCGGAAGTCTTCCTTTCGACATGCCACGACAGCCCCGTTCGCCGCGCCCCCTGACAGGCGGGCTCCGCGAAACGGCGGCCACGACAGGAGGCCCATCGCATGACCGAGTACATTCCGGCACTCGACCGCACCGGCGTCTGGGCGCTGGTCCACGCGGAACGGGCGGCGCTTGCCGACGATCTCGCCGTCCTGACCACCGACAGGTGGACCACACCGTCACTTTGCACGGGTCTGACGGTGCGCGAGGTTCTCGCACATCTCACCGCGGCGGCCAGCCTCAACCCCGTGCGCTGGATGCTCGGCGTGATCCGCTGCCGGTGGGACTTCGACCGACAGGTGCTCATGCGGCTCAACGAACATCTGGGCGACACCCCCGACGACACCCTCGCCGGGTTCCGCCGGATCATCACCAGCACCACCAAGCCACCCCTGCCGGTGCTGGCGATGCTCGGCGAGCAGATCGTGCACGGCCAGGACATCCGCCGCCCGCTGGGGCTGGACCGCGCGTACCCGATCGGGACCGTCACCCGGGTCGCCGAGTACTTCGCCGGCTCGGACCTCACCGTGCCGACCAGGACCCGGATCCGTGGGTTGCGCCTGGCGGCGACCGACGGACCCTTCACCACAGGCGCCGGGCCGCTGGTGTCCGGTGCCACGCTCGCCCTGACGATGGCGATGACCGGACGTCAGAGCTACTACGCGGAGCTGACCGGCGACGGTGTCCCGATCCTGCTCAGTCGCTGCGGCACGGCGTGATCCCAGGTCCGCGGGGTTCAACAGCTGTCCCGCACACCCACCGTTAATGAGCCGTCCTCATGTTTGGCGTTGACCCGGACGCCCCGGCGTGCGATATAGATAGCCATGGAACTCGCGTCCGCACCGCCCGCTCCCCCGCCGGCCAGCCCTCCCTCCGGCCGGCCGGCCAGGCCCTACCGGCGCTGGCCGGCCCGACTCGTCGCCGGGCTGGCCGCGCTGGGCGTCCTGGTCCCGGCGGCACCGGCCCACGCGAACTCACTGCCCAACCTGCCGCACAACGCCGGCGGCTACGAGTCGTCGTTCTCACCCGCCTACGACTACGACACCGACGGCTGCTACGCCGTCTCCGCGATCAGCCCGGACGGCACGATAAACGGTGGACTGAAGACCACCGGGGCGATAAACGGCAGCTGCCGCGACCGCTCCGATCTGGACATGTCGCAGACGTATGCCCGCTCCAGGTGCAACAACGGCTGGTGCGCGATCGTCTACGCCAGCTACTTCGAGAAGGACCAGGCCGTGCACGGCAGTGGCCTCGGCGGCCACCGGCACGACTGGGAGCACGTCATCTCCTGGGTCGACCAGGCGGCCAACCGGGTCGAGTACGTGAGCACCACGCAGCACAGCAGCCGACGCACCTACCCGCGCGCCCAGGTACGGTTCGACGGCACCCATCCGAAGGTCGTCTACCACAAGGACGGCGCGTCGACGCACTTCTTCCGGCTCGCCAACAACAACGACGAGCCGCCGGAGAACCACTACCACGTCTGGCACTACCCGCCGGTGGTGGACTGGCACGGCTGGCCCAGCACCGAGCTGCGCACCCGGTTGATGGACGCCAACTTCGGCGCGGCCACCATCAAGATCAAGGATGGCTCGTTCGAGTACCTGCTCAACGCCGCCAAGCCGGCCGGAATCCCCTTCGACCCGTACGGCTGAGCAACCGCACACCGGTACCGGCCGGACACCTCAGCGGTTCTGGCGTTCGATGCCGCGACGAACGAGGCCACGGATGCCGGGCAGGGTGACCGCCCGGATGGTGGCCTCGTTCAGCCAGACGTGCAGGCGGCTCGGTGGCGCGTACTGGTACATGCCCCGACGGGCGAGCGCCTGCCGTTTGACGACCTCGGAGCGGAGGCCGGCCTCCCACTGCGTCAGCGCCGACCGGATGTCGTCGCCGTGCCGATGCAGGGCGGTGCCGAGCTGGTCGGCACCGGCGAGCGCCAGGGCCGCGCCGTGCCCGGCGAAGAGGCTGACGCACCAGGCCGCGTCACCGAGCAGAACCGCCCGGCCGACGCCCCACTGCGGCAGGTCCACCTGGCTGACCCGGTCGAGGTAGGCGTTTGCCGGGTCAGCCTCCAGGTCACGGATCGCCTCGGGTACGCCACCCGCCAGATCTCCGAAGGCCGCCCGCAACGCGGGCACCGGCCCGCGTTCCAGTTCCCGGTCGGGGTCCGCGCAGCGGTAGGTGAAGAAGGCCGAGGACCGGCGCGGGCCCAGGTTGACGATCGCCGCCGTACGTCCGGGGCCGATGAACGTGGTGGCGGACGACGCGGACACGGCCTCGGGCGGACGGCTGAGCGGGAAGGCCGCCACCACGTACGGCAGGTCGACCCGATGACCGGAACCGAACAGCGCCGCCCGGGTCACGGAGTGCACACCATCGGCACCGACGAGCAGATCGACCTCCTCGGTGGTGCCGTCGCTGAGCGTGACCACCACCCGGTCGGCGTCCTGGTCCACGGACTCGACTGTGGTGCCGAAGCGGATCTCGGCCCGATCGCGTACCGCCTCGTAGAGCACGCTCTCCAGGTCGCCGCGGAACACCGTCAGGGTGCGGGGGCCCAGCGCGGCCTCGGCGACCACCGAGGGCACCGTGAGCTTCGGCCGACCGTCCGCTCGGACCAGCACGGTGGTGAACACGCCAAGCGTGTGCTCGGCGAGGGCGGGAACCAGACCGAGCCGCTCGACGGCGTCATAGCCCGCCCCGAGCAGGTTCACCAGGTAGCCGCCGCTGCGCCGGGCCGGGGCCCGTTCGACGACGATCGGCTGCCAACCGTCGCGTGCCATTCGCAGGGCGGTGGCGAGGCCGGCTATGCCGGCGCCGACGATCACCGTTCGCTTCATTCGGACCCCCGGGGTGAGGTATGAGCAGATGCTCAAACATGATGAGCGCATGTTCATCCGGTGCGCAAGTTGCGTAGACTGCCGACATGCCACGCGGAGTCGCCATCACCGAGCCCCGGCAGCACCTGTTCGCCGCCGCGGAACGCGTGATCGTGGCGGCCGGGCCCAGCCAGCTCACCAGCCGGGCCGTGACCCAGGCGGGCGGCGTCGCCACCGGGCTGCTCTTCGCCCACTTCGCCAGCTTCGACGACTTCCTGACCGGCTACGCGGTCGACCGGAGCTTCCAGATCGCCGCCGTAGCGGCCGGGCTCCCCGATCGGGCCGGCACCGGCACCGTCGACGCGAATCTCAGTGCGACGCTGCTCGCCACCCCGATGATCACGATGCTGGCCGTCACCCGGCTCTTCGCCTACCGGCCGACGCTCGTGGCAGCCGTCGAAGCGGTACTGGGCAGCGGCGGCGCCGCGCTGCGCGCCCTCGAACGCGCCGTCGTCGCCTACCTGGACGCCGAGCAGCGCATCGGACGACTGGCCGCACCCGCCGACACCGAGGCGCTGGCGCTGGCGGCGGTCGGAGTCCTGCACCACGTCGCCCTCACCGACGGGGAGAGCCCGGCGGCGGCCAGCCGCATCCGCCGCGCCATCACCACCCTGACGGCTGCCTCCACCGCGAATGCCGTTGCCCGGGATGACCACGGCTCGTAGCGTCACCGGGGTGACCGAGAAGGTGCCGTTCCGTCCGCTCGCCGTCGATCAGTCGGACGTCCGGTACCTGCACGGTCCGGACTCCCGTCGGCAGCCGGGCAGGCCGATCGGTCAGACCATCGAGTTCGGCTGGGATGACAGCAAGATCTACCCGGGCACGTCACGGAAGTTCTGGGTCCATCTGCCGGCCCGGTACGACCCCTCGCGGCCGGCGTCGCTTGTCGTGTTCCTGGACGGACAGTGGTACCTCGACCCGACCGGCGAGGTCCGTGGCGCGATAGTCCTGGACAACCTCATCCATCGCGGTGACATACCGGTCACCGTCGGCTTGTTCGTCGACCCCGGCATCCTCGTCGACGCCGAGCATCCGAAGAACCGCAACGTCGAGTACGACGCGTTCGACGACCGCCTCGCCACCTTCCTGCTGACCGAGATCATCCCGCAGGTCACGACGCGTTACTCGATCGCGGAGGATCCAGATCGGTGGGCCATCTGTGGCGGCAGCAGCGGCGGGAATGCCGCATTCACCGCGGCGTGGCTGCGCCCTGACAAGTTCCGACGGGTGCTGTGCTGCCTGTCCAGCTTCGTGCAGATGCCCGGCGGCAACCCGTACCCGGAGATCATCGCCACCGAGGCTCGCAGGCCACTACGTATCTTCATGCAGGCCGGTCATCGGGATCTGCACTGGAACGAGCCGCACCGGAACTGGCTTTCCCAGAACCTGCGCGTCGCGGCAGCCCTGGCCGAGGCCGGCTACGACTTCCGGCTCGTACTCGGTGACGGTGGGCACAGCCCCAACCACTGTGGCGTCCTCCTGCCCGACGCGCTGCGTTGGCTGTGGCGCCCTCAGGCCCGGTCCAGGGTCTGCTCGGGCGACGTCGACCGGACGTCGGGCGTCACGGCCAGCAGCAGTGCCGACCCGGCCGCGAAGACGGCCGCGCCGAGATAGACCGATCCCGGTGACGCGTACGTCAGCGACCAGCCGAACGCGACTCCGGCCGTGATCGGCACGACGGTTTCCGCCACGGCACCGATGCCGGCCAGCGCGCCCTGCACGGTGCCCTGTTCGTCGGCCCGGACAGCACGGGAGATCCACGACTGGGCGGCGGTACCCGCGAGCGAGCCGAGCACACCGACCGCGCACAGGAGATAGAGCAGCCACGGCACCGACACGAACGCGGTCGCCGTCAGCGAGACGCAGCCGAGGAGGCTGCCGGCCACCGCGGCGCGCTTGTCGCCCAGACGCCGCACCACCGGACCGACGGCTCGGGCCTGGTAGACCGCGCCGGCGAGCGCGGAGGTGGCCAGCACGACGCCGATCTGGGTGGTGCTGAAGGCGAACTTGTGGGTGAGGAAGAACGTCCAGGTCGACTGGTGCGTCATCCGGGCGACGTCGGCGCAGAATCGGGCACCGGCGAGGCGGCCGAGCACCGGCCGGCGCAGGACGGCGGCAACGGCGCTGACCGGGTTCGCCAGCCGCAGGGTCAGCGGCGTGTTCCGGTCGCCGGGACGTGACTCCGGCAGGACGAACCAGCCGTACGCGACATTGGCGAAGCAGAGCACGGCGGCGGCCACGAACGGCAGCCGTACGTCGACCGCGCCGAGCAGGCCCCCGAGGACCGGACCGGCGACGAAGCCGAGGCCGAATGCGGCGCCGATCAACCCGTACGCGTGCGCCCGCGATCCGGGTTCCGTGACGTCGGCGATGTAGGCGTTGACCACTGTGTACGTGCCTGCGCAGGCACCGGCGGCGGCGTGGAACACCAACAGGGTCCACGGGCTGGGCGACGCCGCGTGGGCCAACCAGTCGACGCCGAGGCAGGTCAACGACGCGAGCAGGACCGGACGACGGCCGTAGCGGTCGGACAGCCGGCCAAGCAGTGGCGAGACCACGAACTGCAGCAGGCCGTAGACGGAGCCGAGCAGGCCGGACCAGAAAACAGCGGCGGCGGGGTCCTCGGTGACCGAGGTCATCAGCGCCGGCACGATCGGCACGATCAGGCCGAGCCCGAGCATGTCGAGGAAGACGGTGCCGAGGAGGAAGGTGACGGCGGGCGCTCGGCGCATTGCGGCTCCTGAGTGTCGAGAGGGCAGGGCCCCCTCGCGACTCGCGGTCCGCCGAAAGTACGGAGGATCAGAATATGAGTGCTGTCAAACGGTTTTCGCCGCCGTCAGCCGTGACCGATGCCGCTCACGCTCCCTGGAGGTGATCGGTGGGCGACCGCTTTCCGTGGTGACCGATGATGGGTCCGTGGCCCGACATAAGCCCGGCAGAACGAACCTGCCCGCGTCGAGCGCGCAGGGGGCGTGGGAAGCACTGGTCCTCGAGGTCGCACAGCCGACCCGACCCGCTCTGCGGGTGGAAGCGACCGGAGCCGGCCTGCTCGTGCTGCGGCGCGGCGCCGCGATCGTGCTCCTGGCCAGCGTGGCTGACGACCGCTTCGGCGTGGCGTACGCGTGTGTCGGTCGGCACCGCCCGCCGGTTCCGCCGATCCGCGCGGCCCGGTCGGCGGCCTTCGGCACTGTCGACGCGGCCGACTCCTGGCAGGCGCGGTGGGCTCATTACTTCGCTACCGAGCTGGCCGGGACCGTCGAGGGGCCGCTACACGCGGGCCGCTGGGTGATCGGCGGCGACGTCGCGGGCCCGGACGTCGGCGCGGGACAGCGGCGGGCACCCGTGCCGCTGCCGCAGGACCAGGGCTGGATCGACTGGTTCAGTGGAGACCGGCACCGGCAGATCCTGCCGCTCCGCCCGCTGTCGAGCCCCGACGCCGGGCGGGTCAGGGCGTATCGGAAGCAGTTCCGGGAGGGCCTTCTCCCGCCGGTCCTGCTCTGGTGGATCAGCGGCCTCGACTGTCATGTCGTGCTGGACGGTCACGACCGGCTGGTCGCCGCGCTCGCCGAGGACGGACAGCCGCCGCTGCTCACGCTCTCCTTGACCAGCCGGCACCGGGTCGACGTCGACACGGACGCCGCCGTGCACCGCTACGCGGGGACCACCGAGGCCGTACGCCACCAGGTGGCCGCCGGTACGCCCGGCGCGGCGGAGGCCCTCGCCGCCGTGCACCGGCGTCTCGCCCGCGAGCTACGCACTGTCGGTGCCGGCTACGGCACGACCCGCGCCTGGCCCCTGCGGGGCGGCCCGGCGACCTGGCACCGGCTCGCCGCAGCGCATGCCCCGGGCTGGCACGCGGAAGTCGCACCGGCAGACGAGTACGGCCGGCGCCCGCCCCCCGACGGGCGCCGACCGCAGCTCAACCCTTCACGCAGATCACCTGCTTGAGGTGGGCGACCACCTCCACCAGTTCAGCCTGCTGCGCCATCACCTCGTTGATGTCCTTGTACGCCCCGGGGATCTCGTCCACCACCCCGGCGTCCTTGCGGCACTCCACACCCGACGTCTGCGCCGCCAGGTCCGCAGTGCTGTACGTCCGCTTCGCCTGGGCCCGGGACATCCGCCGGCCCGCCCCGTGCGAGGCCGAGCAGTAGCTCCAGTCGTTGCCCGAGCCACGGACGATGTACGAGCCGGTGCCCATCGAACCGGGGATGATGCCCAGGTCGCCGAGGCCGGCACGGATGGCACCCTTCCGCGTCACCAACACGTCCACCCCCTCGTAGGTCTCCTCCGCCACGTAGTTGTGGTGGCAGCTGATCGGATCGTCGTAGCTGACCTGCGGGAACCGTTCCCGCATCAGGTTCATCAGGACGGCGAGCATGACGGCGCGGTTGCGCCGTGCGTACTCCTGCGCCCACCACAGGTCACGGCGGTAGGCGTCCATCTCCGGCGTACCGGTGAGGAAGACCGCCAGGTCCCGGTCGGGCAGGTCGACGTTGTGCGGCAGCCGGCGGGCCACCGCCATGTGCCGCTCGGCCAGTTCCTTGCCGATGTTGCGCGATCCGGAGTGCAGCATCAGCCAGACCCGGCCGGCGTCGGCACCACCCTGCTCCAGGCAGACCTCGATGAAGTGATTGCCGCCACCGAGGGTGCCCAACTGCCGCCGGGCCCGCGTCTCCAGCTGCGCCACCCGCCGGTCGAGGTCGGTGAAGCGCCGCCAGAAGTCGACCCAGCCACGCTGTTCCAGCCCTCGGATCCGGCGCGGATCCACCGGCTCGTCGCGCTGGGCGAAGCCGACCGGGATGGCGTCCTCCACCGCCCGGCGCAGCCCGGCCAGGTCGTCGGGCAGGTCGGCCGCGGTGAGCGAGGTACGCACGGCCGACATGCCGCAGCCGATGTCGACTCCGACGGCGGCCGGCGAGACCGCCTCGCGCATCGCGATCACCGAACCGACTGTCGCGCCCTTGCCGAAGTGCACGTCCGGCATGACCGCGACACCCTGCACCCAGGGCAGCGCACCGATGTTGCGCAGTTGCCGTGCGGCCTGCGGCTCGATGCCGTACGGGTCGGTCCACACCCGTACCGGCGCCCGCGTCCCCGCGAGCAAGCTGAAGCCCATTGTGATCTTCTCCTGAGTTCCGCGGCGAAGCCCGCCGATCATGCACTTATGGTCGTTGATATGCGCCTTTTGTCCCGCTTACCAGGGACCACAACTGCATGATCGACGACCGCGGGTGAGCGGCGGGTGGTGAGAAAGAGAGGTGCGGGAGGCGGCCCGGGGTGGGGCGGCCTCCGACGTCGAGTTAGCGGCGGTGTGCCGATCGCCAGGCTGGCCGGCTGGCCATGGGAAGGGCCGGTCTGCCGGCGGGCGCGGCGTGACACCACGGGCATCGACCGACCTGGCTACGGTTCAGTTCTCGCACGGCATGCTCCTTCCCGGCTCCCGACGTGATCAACCTGATGCCGGAAAGGTTATGGACGAACGGCAGCGCCCGCAATGGATATTGACCGGGCGGCCGACGC
Organism: Micromonospora andamanensis; assembly: GCF_016863495.1. Lineage (GTDB taxonomy): Bacteria > Actinomycetota > Actinomycetes > Mycobacteriales > Micromonosporaceae > Micromonospora > Micromonospora andamanensis. The sequence continues at coordinate 201,936 of NZ_BOOZ01000004.1, read as the reverse complement.
CGCCCGGTCCACGACCGTCCCGGAGCGGTTCAGGCCGGCGCCGAGCTCTCCCGCTCGTCGGCGATACGGTCCAGGTGGTCGGCGAGTTCGTCGGTGACCAGCAGGTCGGTGCGGATGTCCTCGGTCGGGTACGCGGCCCGGCCGACCATGTGTGCCGCCACCGGGGCGGTGGCCAGGGAGAACGCGCCGACGAGCACCAGCGTGGTGATGTCCACCCCGGTACGCAGTCGCAACGCGCACCCGACAAGCACCAGCAACAGCCCGAGCACCTGCGGCTTGGCTGCCGCGTGCATCCGGGTGAGCAGGTCGGGGAAGCGCACCAGAGCCACCCCGGCGGCGAGGCTGAGCAGCGCCCCGGCGATCAGGAAGATCGAGGCCGCCACGTCGAGGACCACGTCGAGACTCACGTCTGGCTCCCGTCCGACGTGCTCGACGTGGACGCGTCGTGGCGTCGGGCGGCGAAGCGGGCGACGCTCACCGAGCCGACGAATCCGAGCACTGCCAGCACGACAAGCACCGGCAACGCGGTGGCGTCCCGGCTGTAGGCGGCCTCGGTGGCGATCGCGGCGACGATGACGGCCAGCAGCACGTCGGTGGCCACGGCCCGGTCGAGGATCGACGGCCCGCGGATGACCCTGGTGAGGGTGAGCCCACCGGCCACGGCGAGCAGCACGGTGACGGTCACGGCGACCGCTGTCATGCGGATGCCCCTTCCATGTCGGGCGGCGGCGGTTGGGCGTTGTCGCGGACCCGGCGCAGCTCGTCGGGTGAGCCGATGGCTTCGACGATGCGCGACTCCAGCTCCAGCACGCCGCGGCGGAACTGTTCGACCTCGTCCCGGCTGGCCACGTTGATCACGTGGATGTAGAGCGTGCCGGTCCGCCGGTCGGCCTCCAGGATCAGGCTGCCCGGCACGAGCGACAGCGCCTCCGCGGTGAGCGTGAGGTTGAGGTCGGTGTTGACCCGCAGTCGCACCGCGATGATCGCGCTCTGCGGAGTGTGGCCGACCCGCAGCGCCAGCCAGGCGACCTGGGCGGAGGCCACCACCAGGTCACGCAGGAACCGCAGCCAGAAGCGCAACATCGGCAGCGGGTGGATCCGGCCGGCGAAGGTGACCGGCGGCAGCGGGAAGACGGCCAACAGCACGGCGGCCACCACCAGGCCACTGATGATGTTGGCCCAGGAGAGGGTGCCCCAGAGCAACACCCAGACGGTCACCAGCGCGGTCACCGCGATGACCTGGTTACGTCGTCGGGCCGTGCGGCTCAGCGCGGGACGGAGCGGCTCGTTCGGCTCCGCCGGGGTCGTCGGGTCGGAACTCACGGCGCACCTCCCGGGAAGACGGCGTCGACGTACGGCGTGCGGCGCAGCAGGTCGTCGGCGGCGTCGGTGCTCAGGTCGAACAACGGGCCGGCGACGACTGTCAGCGCCAGACCGAGCACCACGAGCGCGAGCGTCGGCGCGATCATCAGCTTGGGCAGCACCGCTCCTGACTGCCCGCTGCCACCCCGGTCGGGCTCCATCGCGCCGTCGGTGCGGGCCGCCTGCTCGGCGTCGTCGCCGGACGGCATGTCCGCGTGCGGCGTCCGCCAGAAGGCCAGGTTCCACACCCGGGCGATGGCGTAGAGGGTGAGCAGGCTGGTGATCAGTCCACCGGCCACCAGGATCCAGGCCAGCACACCGCCGTCGTCGACGCCGGCCTGGATCAGGCCGAGTTTGCCGAGGAACCCGGAGAACGGCGGAATGCCGGCGAGGTTCAGCGCGGGCACGAAGAACAGCACGGCGAGCACAGGTGACAGTCGGGCCAGGCCACCGAGACGATCCAGCGCGGTGCTGCCGCCCCGCCGTTCGACCAGGCCGGCGGCGAGGAAGAGGGTGGTCTGGATGGTGATGTGGTGCACCACGTAGAAGATCGCCGCGGACAGGCCGAGCGACGAGGTGAGCCCCACCCCGAAGAGCATGTAGCCGATGTGGCTGATCAGTGTGAACGACAGCAACCGCTTGATGTCCGACTGGGCGACCGCGCCGAGGATGCCGACCACCATGGTCAGCACCGCCGTCACCAGCAGCAGGGTGGCGGTGCGTCCACCAGGGAACAGCAGCGTCTCGGTACGGATGATCGCGTACACGCCGACCTTTGTGAGCAGGCCGGCGAAGACCGCGGTGACCGGAGCCGGCGCCGTCGGATAGCTGTCGGGCAGCCAGGCCGACAGCGGGAAGACCGCCGCCTTGATGCCGAAGGCCAACAGCAGCATGCCCTGGAGGAGCAGGCGCAGGTCGTCGGGCAGGGTGTCCAGCCGGTCGACGAGTTGGGCCAGGTTGAGCGTGCCGGTCGAGGCGTAGACCAGGCCGATCGCGATCAGGAAGATCACCGAGGAGAGCAGGCTCACCACGACGTAGGTGGTGCCGGCGCGGATCCGGTTCTCGGTGCTGCCCAGGGTCAACAGGACGTAGCTGGCGACCAGCAGGATCTCGAAGCCGACGTAGAGATTGAACAGGTCACCGGAGAGGAACGCGTTGCACACACCTGCCGTCAACACCAGGTAGGTCGGGTGGTAGACCGACAACGGGGTCTCCTCGTGCCCGTCGGCCATACCCTGCCCGATCGAGTAGACGAGCACGCAGAGCGTCACCGAGGCCGAGACCACAAGCATCAACGCGGCAAGTTGGTCGGCGACCAGCACGATGCCCATCGGGGCGACCCAGCCACCGACCTCCACCACCAGCGGGCCGTGCAGACTCGACTGCACCAGCAGCGTCGCCGACACCGCCACGGTGGCGGTGAGCACGGTGAGGCTGACCCACCGCTGGGCGTGCGGACGGCCGAGCAGCAGCAGCGTCAGTGCCGCGCCGAGCAGCGGCATCACCACCGGCAGCGGAACAAGGTACGTCATCCGGCCCGCCCTGCTTCCACCACGTTGGCGACCGGTCGTGCGTCGGTCGACTCGTCGTCGTCGCCGGTGCCGCCTTCGATGTCGGCGGTGCCCGGTCCCTCGTCGCGTATCGCGAGATCCATGATCCGGCGGTCCTCGACGTCGTCCTGCACCTCGTCGTGCCCGTTGAGGTGCCAGCTGCGGTACGCCAGCGCGAGCAGGAACGCCGTCATGCCGAGGGTGATGACGATGGCGGTGAGGATCATCGCCTGGGGCAGCGGATCACTCATCTCCTCCGGAGCGGTGGTGCCGACGATCGGCGGCCCACCGGCCCGCCCACCGGTCAACAGCAGCAGATTGGCGCCGTTGCCGAGCAGGATGACTCCCATCAGCACCCGGGTGAGGCTGCGTTCCAGCAGCAGCGTCACCCCGGCGGCGACGAGCACACCGACCACGATCACGTAGGTGAGGTTGGGGCTCACACCAGCTCCCTTTCCCGGATCTCGGCACTCTCGGTCTCGCTCTGGCGGTCCATCTCCGCGCCGAGGCTGCGCAGGATGTCCAGCACCAGGCCGACGACTATCAGATACACGCCGACGTCGAAGAAGACCGACGTGACGAAATGGACATGCCCCAGCACCGGCAGGTGGAAGTCGAGCAGCGCGCTCTGCAGGAACTCGCCGCCGAGCAGCATCGCGCCCACGCCGGTGCCGACGGCGACGAACAGGCCGGCACCGAGCACCACACCTGCGTCGACGGGCGCCGCGCCGTTGAGTTCCGTACGGCCGCCGGCCAGGTAGCGCACGGCCAGCGCGAGACCGGCCACCAGACCGGCGGCGAAGCCACCGCCCGGGGCGTTGTGGCCGCTGAAGAGCAGGTAGATGGAGAAGATGACGATGGCGTGGAAGATCAGCCGGGTCACCACCTGGAGGATCACCGACTGTGCCCGGGTGGTGGCACCAGTGGTCAGCCAACGTGGGCGGTTGTACTCCGCCCGGCCGTCACCGGGAATGTCGGCCCGCCGGTGCAGGTCTCCCGCCCGACGGAAGATCAGGCTGGCCACGCCGGTGGCGGCCACCACCAGCACGGCGATCTCGCCCATCGTGTCCCAGGCCCGGATGTCGACGAGGGTCACGTTCACCACGTTCTTCCCACCACCGTACGAAACGGCTTCGTCGGGGAAGCCGACGGAGATCGGGATGGCCTGGCGGGCGCCTGTGGCGACGTACGCCATGCCGGCGGTGACCGCGCCGACTGCGACGCCGATCGCGACCCGACCGCGCCGGCTGGACCGGATCGGACGTTCCGAGAACTTGGCCGGCAGACGCCGCAGCACCAGGACGAACATGACGATGGTGACGGTCTCCACCAGGAACTGGGTCAACGCCAGGTCGGGTGCGCCGTGCAGGACGAACAGCAGCGCGGTGCCGTAGCCGGCGACGCCGACCAGGATCATCGCGGTGAGCCGGCGCAGCGCCCGGGCCGCCAGCACCGCCGCCACGATCACCACGGCGGCGGCGACCGCCTGTAGTGGGGTGTCCCAGACGTGGAACCGCTGCGGCCACGGTGCCCCGATCAGCAGCGCCCCACCGGGCAGCAGCACCAGTACCACAAGGATCACGCCGAGGTAGAACGGCAGCGAACCACGCTGGGTGGCACCGGTCAGCTCCACCGCCAGCCGGTCCACCGCACCGATGACCCGCGTGTAGACGGTGGCGCTGTCGAAGGGCAGCCGCAGCGTGGCGCGCACCCGCTCGCGGCGCATCAGGTGGAACAGCCCGGCACCGCCCGCCACCGCGAGCACCGACAGCCCGAGCGCCGGGGTCAGCCCGTGCCACAACGCCAGGTGGTAGCCGGGATCGGCACTGGAATACAGATCGGCGTACGGGGCGAGCAGCCGGTCCACCGCCGGGGCGAACAGGCCGGCCGCGGCCCCGGCGAGAGCCAGCACCGCCGCCGGGGCCAGGAACGGCCACGACACGGGTGCCATCTCGGTGGCGGGGACGTCCGGCTTACCGGCGAAAGCTCCCCAGAGGAACCGCAGCGTGTACGCGACGGTCAGCACCGAGCCCAGAAGCACCCCGACCAGCACCACCAGATCGGCCCCGCCGCCGTGCAGCAGCGCCTCGACGGCTGCCTCCTTGGCGACGAAACCGGCCATCGGCGGCAGACCTGCCATCGAGGCGGCGGCGAGCCCGGCCACCACGGCCAACGCCGGTGCCCGTCGACCCAACCCACTGAGTTCACGCAGGTCCCGGGTGCCGGCGGCGTGATCGATGAGCCCGACGGTGAGGAAAAGCGTGGCTTTGAACAGGGCGTGCGCGAGCACCATCGCCACACCTGCCAACGCGGTGTCGCGGGTACCGCCGCCGAGGATCACCATCAGCAGGCCGAGCTGGCTCACCGTGCCGTAGGCCAGCAGCAGCTTGAGATCGACCTGGCGCAGCGCCGCCCACCCACCGAGGAACATGGTGATCAGGCCGGCGATCAGCAGCACCGGCCGCCACGGGGTGACCTCGGCGAGCGCCGGGCCCATCAGGGCGACCAGGAACACGCCGCCTTTCACCATGGCGGCGGCGTGCAGGTACGCGCTGACCGGCGTCGGTGCCGCCATCGCCCCCGGCAGCCAGAAACTGAACGGGAAGATCGCCGACTTGCTGAGCGCGCCGAGCAGGATCAGCACCACGGCGACCGCGAGGTACCCGCCGCCGGGCAGGTTCCCGGCGATCTCGGACCAGCGGTAACTGCCGGCGTGCTGGCCGAGCATCACGAACCCGGCGAGCATCGCCAGGCCGCCAAGCGTCGTCACCAGCAGGGCCTGCATGGCGGCCCGCCGGCTGGCCCGTTTAGCCGGGTCACTACCGATCAGCAGGTACGAGAAGACGGTGGTCAGTTCCCAGAACACGTACAGCAGCAGGAGGTCGTCGGAGACCACCAGGCCGAGCATCGCGCCGGCGAAGGCCACGAAGACGGCGGCGAAGCGGCCGAGACCCGGATCGTCGTTTCGGAAGTAGCGGGCGCTGTAGGCCAGCACCAGCGCACCGACGCCACCGACCAGGGCGACCATCAGCCAGGACAGCGTGCCCATCCGGAGGGCGAGCCCCAACCCGAGTTGCGGCACCCACGTCACCGTCTCGACCACCGGTTCGCCGTCGCGGACCCCGGCGGTCTGGGTGAGCGCCCAGACCAGCGTCGCGCCCGGTGCCAGCGCCACCAGGTAGAGGGCGTTGCGTCCCCAGAGTCGCACCAGCGCCGGGGCGATCACAGCTGTCAGTGCATGGACCGCCACCAGAGCCAGCACACACCCTCCCCAAAGATCATCAGCCGGTGTAACGACCTTATCCGGTGACAGCCGTTATCCGCATCCGTCGTGATTCTGATCAAACGCGGACGCCGTCGGGTGTGCGGTCGACGGCGGTCAGTCCTTTCCGATACGCCGCAGCCGTCCGTCGTCGCGGTCTATGCGCAGTTCCCGTTCCAGCTCGACGATGAGCGTACGCAGGTCGTCGAGGCGTTGGCTGATCGCGATCCGGTCCACCTCGTCGGGCACGCCGTCCCCGTCGGAGTCGTAACCGGGGCCGAGCCCTTCGGTCATCTCCAGCCGGCGCGCCTCCTCCATCGAGTTGACGAAGACCGCGACCAGGATGTTGAGCAGCAGGTTGACGGTGATCACCACGTAGCTGCCGTAGTACAGCACCGTCCAGGGCGAGAACTCCATCCCCTGCTCGATGAGATCCGGCAGCGTCTCCAGGGACAGCAGCACGAACAGGGTCAACAGGGACCGTCCGATGTCCCCGTACTGCTCCGGATAGACCTCGCCGAAGATCAGCCAGCCGGCCATCCCGTAGACGTAGAGCGTCACCACGGCCAGCGCGAAGAAACCGCCGATACCGGGCAGGCTGCGCCACAATGCCGAGACGATCGTCCGCAGACCGGGTGAGAACCGCACCAACCGTACGATCCGCAGCACCCGGACCACCCGCAGCAGCGCCGAGTCGCCGTGCAGGCCGGGGATGAAGATGGCGGCGATCACCAGGAAGTCGAAGAGGTTCCAGCCGTGCCGGAAGAAGTCCTGCGGGCGGCGGCCGTACGCCAGGATCCGGACGGTGATCTCGGTGACGAAGACCACCCGGAACGCCCATTCCAGCGCGTGCAGCGCGGTGCCGGCCGGGCCCAGGTCGGGGTAGGTCTCCAGGCCGAGCACCACGCCGTTGGCGAGGATGACGACGACGATGACGATCTCGAAGGTGCGAGACGCGGCGAGCCGGGCGCAGAACTCGAAGAGCGCGGCAGCGCGGGTGGTGCGGGCCGACCCGCCTCGCGGAGCCGGCACGGGCCGACCCCTCATCGTGCGACCGGCCCCGGTGCGGACACCGGGGCCGGTGAGGCCACCCACCGTGCGTCGTCGGCGTGCTGACGTACGGCAATCATGGTCGACAGCCTACGGGGCGGCGCAGACGGGGATCAGCCGCCCAGTCGGCGCACCATGTTCATCACCGTCTCGACCTGCGCGCCGCCCTTGATCGGGTAGTTGGTGGCACCGAGGTAGCCCCACCAGTCCCAGCAACCGTTCGGGTTGCTGGGCACGGCGACGGCCTGGGGGTACAGCACGATCGTCGCGTTGGTGTCGGCATACTGGTTGAGGTTGGCCCGATCCACGAAGGCGGTGCCGACCCGGCTGTGGCCCTGGAGGCAACCGTGCAGCGCCACCAGCAGGCGGCAGGTCGCTCCCGAGGCGCAGGAGGACGGGACGTAGGCGAAGCCGTTGGCGTCCATGCTCAGGCCGTTGGCCCAGCCGCCCACCGCGAAGGTGTGCTGACTGAACCGCACGAGCGTGCCGCCGAGCGGCCCGGTGTTGGGCGGCTGCACCGACCCGAAGAGCTTGCGCAGGAAGGTCTGCTGCGGGTCGGTACCGCAGTCGTTGAGGTACGGTGCGGCAGTGGCCGTGCAGCCCACGGTGCCGTAGGGCGTGACCCAACCGTGCCCGGCGGCGGAGCCGCTGTCGTACTGGACGCTGGCGCCGAAGTGCTGCTGGTAGCGGACCAGGTCGTCGCTTACCGACCGCTTCACGGTGCCGTCGGATCCACCGTGGAACACGTAGACCGGTTCGCCGGACAGCCCGCTCACCGGGTCCACCCAGCCGTATCCGGCCCAGGTCCGGGTGTACGTCTGAAGTGCGCTCAGATACGTCGGGTAGATGTTGTCGCCGCAGCCGTACAGCGCCTGTGCGACGTTGTTCTGGGCGCAGTAGTAGGGGCCGGCGGCGAACAGCGCCGCACCCCTGATCCGCTGCGAGTATGCCACCTGGATCTGGTTGGCCAGGTAGGCGCCGGAGGAGACACCGGCGACATACACACCCGAGACGCGGTACGTCGACAGGCTCCCGGACACGGGGGCCTTGGTGTACGGGGTGCCGGCGGCGTGGGCGGGCGCCACCGGCGCGAGCAGCAGGGCCGCGACGGCGGCGGCGAGCAGTCGCGAGACAGGTCTGATCATGACGCTCCCTGGGGTCGGTGAGCGCCGGCTGTGGTGTCGGCGTACGGCGACGCTAGCGTGACATGCGTCACTGTCGACATGAGCGCGGCCCACACGTCACCGGGTCAAGCAGTGGTGCCGGTAGCTGTCCCGCGCCCTCCCCCGACGCCGCTGACCCGGCCGGCGAGCGCGATCGTGCTCAGTCGATAGCGCCGAACTGCGACCAGACTCGAACCCGCTCGGTGACGTCGTTCCGCCCACCGAGGGCGTCGCGGACCGCGGCGGTGAACGCGGCCCGCCCGGAGGCCGAGGGCAGCCGGTCGGCCGACATGGCGGAGAGGACACCACCGACCATGTCGTCGACGGTGAGTGGTGCGTCGTACTGCACCACCGACTCGGCGTACCGGTAGCCGGCCCGGACCAGGGCATCCCGGTTGAGCCGGCGGCCTGCCTCATCGGTCTGACAGGTGGCCCTGACCGGGTGCCCGAGGAACTGCTCCAGGCAGTCGCGCAGGGCCGTGGACCACTCGGCGTCCTGTGACCACAGGGGAGCACCGTTCGTGATCACGGCGACCCCGCCGCCGGGACGCAGCAGCGGCCGGGCGGCGGTGAACAGCGTGTCGCGGTCCATGAAGTGAACGGCGACGGCGACTGTCAGCGCGCCGACCGTCCGGCCACCGATGAGTCGGCCCAGCGCGGGCAGATCCCTGTCCGCGCCGAGTACCCACGTGACGTTGGCTCTCGCCGCGCTGAGGGCGGCCTCGCGGGCCTTGGCCAACATGTCCGGCTCGGGGTCCACGCCGATGACAGCGCCCACCCGCGCGGCGAGCGGAAGAGTCAGTTGGCCGGTGCCACAGCCGAGGTCGAGCACGGTGTCGTCGACACCGAGGCGGTACGCGGCGGCCAGGGCGTCGAGCACCTCGGGCGGGTAACCGCGCCGGTGCCTGGCGTAGTACGTCGCCACCTCACCGCTGAAATCCGCCCTCACCTCGCCAGCCTGCCCGCGACATCCGGCGGACCGCGAGCCATTCTGCCCAAGGCATAGCCCTCCCGTCCGACCGTCCGACCGTCCGACCGTCCGACCGTCCGACCGTCCGACCGTCCAGATCTTGGAAAGTTCCCGTCAGCGCGTAACGGGAACTGTCCAAGATTTCAGCCCTTTGTGGCGTCGGGGGTGCCAGCCGGCGGCCAAGAGGGCACGGCGAACGGTGTCGGCGACCTGTTCCGGGTGCGCCCGGACCAGCCATGCGGGAAACCGGAGGATGCGCTCCCCGGCGGTCCAGACGTCGTTCTGCCGCCGCATGTCCGCCGCCCACTGACGTACGTCCATGTGATGCGCGCCGTCGACCTCCGCGTGCACACCCCACTCCCGCCAGTACGCGTCCAACCAGCGTGTCCGGCCCGCCGCGTCGGTCCGTCGCCGTTGCAGGTCCGGCCGAGGGAGACCGGCCCGACGACAGAGCCGAACGAAATCGATCTCGCTCAGCGCCTCAGCGCCACCGGCAATGTCGTCGATGGTCTGCCGGATCAACAGCCGTCGGGGCGCGCGAGGCAGCACCTCCAACACGGCGGCCAGTTCCTCCGGCAACACCCGCCGCTGCTGACAGCCGGCAGCCAGCACCTCCTGCGCCACCCGCGGCGAGGACGCCCAGCTGGCCGCGTCAACCAGGGCCCGCGCGGTGGTCGTCCGGGGCGGACGACCAACCTGAAGATGCCCGGTGGGAAGAACCGATGTCCGGTGCACCACCACCGCGGCCATGTCGATCGGCAGCTGCCGCAGGATGGTCCGCCCAGCCCGACGCGACGCCGGCACGAGCACATGCAGCGGCTCGGACCGCAGGCCGCGTACCCCAGCCTCGGTCGCTGCCGTGGCACCCGCCAGGACCGCACCCGATCCAGCGGCGAGCACCGCCACCCACAGCTGCTGATCCCGGGTCAACCGGCCATTGCCGGCCAGCAGCAACCCGCGACTGATCGACCGCCACCGCCCAGAGCGCACCAGCCCACGCACCCTGCCCTCGGTCAGCACCGTACGAGCCTGCACGCTGGTGAGCACGCCAGCCTGCTCGAAGGCCAACCACTCCAACGCCCCAGCCGCATCATCGGGAACCACCCACCGAGGGTGGCCGCCCCGCCGGCACCACACCACCAGATCTTGGACAGAATCCGTTACGCTGACGGAAGCTGTCCAAGATCTCGCGTTGCTGCCGGATCAATCTCAGCTGATGCGATGAAGGAGCCTGGCGGCGTCAGTCGGCCGAGGAGCGGGTCACCGGCAGGTCGAAGCAGGTGTCCGGCCAGGGTTCGTCGCGGAGGCGGAAGTGCCACCACTCCCGGTCATAGCCGACGAAGCCCCCGTCGGTCATCAACTGTCGTAGCTGCCGCCGGTTCTCCCGGGCGGTGGGGCCGACGCGGTCCGAGTCGGTGTGCGACAGCGGGTCGAAGCAGTCGAACCCGGTACCCATGTCCACGCTGTTGTCGGCGAACCGCTGCGGACGCGGGGCGGTGCAGGCCACCAACGGCTGACCGGGTACGTAACGGGCCTGTTCGGGTGCCGGCATGTCGACAAGTGTGACGTCGACGGTGCTGCCCCGGCTGTGTGCGCTGGGCGCGCCAAGGTAGCCACGGTCCACCAGCTCCGCCTTGGCCACCCGAGGGTAGAACGCGGCTTTCATGGTGTCCTGCCCCGGCTGGCCGGCCCAGTTCAGGAAGTCGTCGGTGGCCCGCTGTGGGCGGTAGCAGTCGTACACCTTGAGGCTGCGGCCAGCGGCGAGTGCCGCGTCCTGGACCCCACGCAGCGCGTCGGCGGCGCGGGCGGTGAGCAGACACAACGGTTCCTGGTAGCCGTCGATGCGGCGACCGACGAAGTTGTGCCCGGTGGCGTACCGGATGTCGGTGAGAATCCTTTGATCCACATCGGACAGAGCGACGAAGCCCGGCCCCGACGGCGCCGACGGCGAGGACGGGGGGCGGGGTTCGTCGCGTCCACATCCAACGGCCGCCAGGACAACGCCGGCGACAGTCCCTACCAGCCACCGTCGACCGGCCGCCGGCCGCGGGTGCCGGTCGGCGCTGCCAGGCCGTCCGTGCTCCCGGGCCGCCGCGCTCACGGGGTGCGCGTCGGCCGTCCCGTCCCCCCGGCGGTACGGTGCCGCCACCTGCGGCGACCCACCAGAGCGCCCGCGAGCAGCGCCACACCGACGGCGAGACCGATCAGGGAGGCCGACCGCAGCCGGCCGGCGAAGGTCGCCGACCGCGCTGTCTCCGCCCCGGACGCACCGCCGGGCAGTGCCTGCGGGGGCACCGAGGCCGGTGGTGCCGAGGCGCTGGCCGCGCCCGGGCTCACCAGCACCCCGACCGAGGCGGCCGGGGGCAGTTCGAATCCCCAGTCGAGCAGGGCCGCGCCCTGCTGCCAGCCCCGCTTGTCGATCACGTCCGCGCCCAGCAGGGTGACCACGAGCCGCCGTCCGCCTCGCTCAGCGGCACCGACGTAGGTGTGCCGGGCCAGGTCGGTGTAGCCGGTCTTGCCGCCCAGCGCCCCGGGATAGTGGTAGAGCAGCTGGTTGTCGTTGTCGATGGTGAATCCCTTGGCCCGCTGCCTGGGCTGGGCCGGGATGGTCGCCTCCCGGGTGGCCACGTAGCTCCGGAAACGCGCGTCGGCGAAGCAGGCCCGGGTGATCAGGGCCAGGTCGTACGCGCTTGTGAACTGCCCGGGACCGTCCAGCCCGGAGGGAGTCGCCGCGTGGGTCTGGTACGCACCGAGCTGGCGGGCGTGCTCGTTCATCGCCCGCAGCCCGCCGGCCACGCCGTCCGCGCCGCCACCGAGGCGGGCCAGCGCGTTCGCCACCTCGTTCCCCGACCGCAGCAGCAGGCCCAGCCAGAGCGTGTCCACCCGGTACCTGCCGCCTTCCACAAGCCCCACCGCGGAACTTCCCGGTTCGATGTCGAGGTCACCGGCGGTGATGGTGACGACGTCGGCCGGGTCGAGTCTGGGCAGCATGGTCGCGGCCAGCAGCAGTTTCTGCACGCTGGCCGGGGTCGCGTACTCGTGTGGGCCGCAACCACCGAGCACCTCGCCGGTGTCCAGGTCGGCCACCAGCCACGACGTCGCCGCCACCTTCGGCGGCTTCGGTACCCCCGGAGGCACGACCAGACCGGACGTGGCCAGTCGAGGCCCGCCGACGGCCCGCTGCACGGGGTCCGGGGAGGGCGTCACAGGTGGTGTGGGACCGGGAGCCGGCGGCGCTGGGCGTGGGCACGGCACCGGCGCTGCCGCGGCGGCACCGGCGACGGGCACCAGTGGCGTGGCCAGCAGCACGGCAGCCACCGCCACCGTAAGTGCGGAAGCTCTCACAACAAGCGACACTATCGGGTGAATTCCGACGAGTCCCGCGAATCGACCACCACCCCCGCCTGGATCTCGGACCTGGACGGGCCGCGCGAGGGCGGTTCAGCACCACGATCTGTCCGGCGGGGTCGTCGGGCGGCGAGGATCGCCACGGTGATCGCGAGCGCTCCGACGGCCAGCGCCACGAACATTCCGGCACCCGGCCCGCCGTCGGTCGAGGTGGTTCCCGCCGGCTGCGCCGAGGCGGTGCCCGGCGGTACCGCATCGGCCGGCCCGGTCACCGCAGGTGACGGTTCGGCGTCCAACTCGCCCGGCTCCACCAGCCGGCCGACGCTCACCTGCCGGGGCAGCGCGAAGCCCCAGTCGAGCAGCGCGGCCCCCTGCTCCCAGCTACGTTCAGGCCGAGGTTCGGCACCGAGCAGGGTGACGACGAGTCGTCGGCCGTCCCGCTCGGCCGCGCCGACGTACGTGTGCCGCGCGTAGTCGGTGAAACCGGTCTTACCGCCGAGCGCACCCGGATAGCGGTACACCAGTTGGTTCTCGTTCTGGATCTCGAAGCCCTTGGCCCGCAACGCCTTCTGCGCCGGAATGCGGGTGCGCTCGGTGAGGGCGTACCTGCGGAACGCCGGGTCGGCGAAGCAGACCCGGGCGATCAGAGCCAGGTCGTACGCGCTTGTGAACTGCCCGGGGGCGTCCAGTCCCGACGGGGTGACCGCGTGGGTCCGCCGAGCGCCGAGTCGCCGGGCCTGCTCGTTCATCGCCCGCACGCCACCGGCCACGCCGTCGCCACCACCACCGAGGCGGGCCAGCGCGTTCGCCGCCTCGTTACCGGACTGCAGCAGCAGGCCCAGCCAGAGCGTCTCCACCCGGTACCGGCCGCCTGGCAGCAGCCCGACGGCCGAACTGCCCGGGGCGATGTCCAGGTCCGCCCTGGTGACCGTGACGACCTGGGTCGGGTCGAGTCTGGGCAGCATGGTCGCGGCCAGCAGCAGTTTCTGCACGCTGGCCGGGGTCGCGTACTCGTGTGGGCCGCAACCACCGAGCACCTCGCCGGTGTCCAGGTCGGCCACCAGCCACGACGTCGCCGTCACCTTCGGCGGCGTCGGCGCCGAGGGCGGCACGATCAACCCGGGAGTGGCGAGCAGGTCTCCACCGACCACCCGATGCTCCGGAACGGACGGCGGAGGTGTCGGCTTCGGCGACCGGACCACCTTCGGCGCCACCGCTTTCGGCAGGGCGCAGCCGTCGGGATCGGCGCGGCTGAACCCGGCTCGGGCGGCGGTGTCCCGGCAGGGGCCAGGCGGGCAGCCCAGACGGACGAACCGGCACCCACAGTGATCGCAGCGACACCAGGCGTCGCGGGGATGGTCACCGCAGCGAGGGCGGCGCAGCCGGCGGCCAGGGCCCGGATTCTCATGAACACGCAGACTAACGGCAGGATCCACGCTGTCGCCCACCCCGTCGGACCGGCACCGGCCGGACCGTGGCCCGCGATCTTCGCGGGAAAAAGTTGAACCGATCGCTCGCCGCCCCCGTATCCACGACCGAACACATGAAACGCCCGGACCTGCGACGGGAGCGCTCCCGCAGCTCGGTCCGACGTCACCCGTGAAGGTCCTCGACGTGCGGGGCGGGGCCGGCCGCCGCTGTCGATCGCCTTTCCGGGCACCCCCATCGCTTATCAGCCGACGGGCCCTGACGGGTCGGCCCGTCGGGCGGTCAATCATGAGGAGAAGAGCATGGTCAGGCGTACGCAGAAGCACCAGAAGCACGCCGCGTTGAAGCTCGGCGGCGTCGGTGTCCTGGCGGTGGTGCTCCTGGGCGGCGGGTTGACGCTGGCCTCGGCCGACGACGCTGCCGGGGCGCAGACGGCGAACTGCCCGACGGTGCGGGACAAGCTGTCCAACGTGCCCGCCGCCGCCGTGGCCGGAGTCGAACAGGAACTGGCAAACCTCGACAAGCAGATCGCCGAGGCCAATGCCCGCCTCGCCCAACAGGCCGCCAACCCCCAGGGCGGAGCCAACTTCATCCAGAACGCCATCCTCGGACCGCTGGCCAGCAAGCGCACCGCCGCCCTCGACCGCATCGGCATCAACATCAACCGTGCCGGCGGCCAACGCCCCGACCTCGCCAGCCTCGCCACCTGCGGCCTCAACTCCGCAGGCGTCCCCAGCGCCGTCAACGGCAACGCAGGCAACGGGAACGCAGGCAACGCAGGCAACGCCGGCAACGCCGGCAACGCAGGCAACGCCGGCAACGGGAACGCGGGTGCCGGCGTGGCCCAGCGGGTGAGCTGCCCGACGGTGGCCGACCGGCTCCCGGCGGTGCCGGCCCAGGCAGCGGCGGAGGTGCAGCGGGAACTCGCCAACCTGGACAGCCAGATCGCCGAGGCCAACGCCCGCCTCGCCCGGCAGGCCGCCAACCCCCAGGGCGGCCCGAACTTCGTGCGCAACGCCATCATCGGCCCACTGGAGGACCGGCGCGTCGCGGCGATCAACCGCATCGCCACCGCGATCGGCCGGGTCAACGGCAACCGCCCCGCCGAACTGGTGAACCTGGCCAGGCCCTGCTCGGCGAGCTGAGCACGCAAGCCCCGCCGGTGGGTGGCGAGTCACCGCCGCCCACCGGCCGCGCGTGGGTAGGCAGCGAGCCGCCACCGCCCACCGGCAGTGCGTGATCGACCACATACCGTTGACCGCCGGTCATGCTCCGGCTACAACCTCTACTACCGCCCGGGAGACCTCCGGCGGCGAATCCGAGGTGGTGGCCGTGGCGCTGATTCCGTACGACGACACCGCCGCCGCTGCCTTCGCCGCCGGCCGGGAGTTGGGACGGGAGGGGCTTGTCCGGTGGCGGCAGGCTGTTCAGCACCATCTGCGGCCGCGCTCCGGCTCGACCCTGCTGGACCTGGGTGCCGGCACCGGCATCTGGGCCGGTGCCTTCGCCGACTGGTACGCCGTGCGGGTACTCGCAGTGGAGCCGGCACCCGCGATGCGGTCCCGCTGCGCGCACCGGCCACTGCTCGGCGGGCACGCCGCCGAGCTGCCACTGGCCACGTCCAGCGTTGACGGTGCCTGGTTGTCGACGATGATCCACCACGTCGACGATCTGGAGGCCATGGCGCGCGAACTACGTCGGGTGCTGCGGCCCGGGGCCCCGGTGCTGATCCGGTCACCCTTTCCCGGCCGGCATCAGCGGATCGCGCTGTTCGGCTGGTTCCCCGAGGCGCTGCGGATTCTCGACACCTACCCTGGGCTGGCCATCGTGCGTGCCGCCTTCGCCCGGGCCGGTTTTCCGGTGAGCACTGTGGAGCCGGTCGCCCAGACCGTCGCCGGTTCCCTGGCCGAGTACGCCGAGCGGATGGACCGACGGGCGCACACCCCGCTACAACTGATCACGGAGGCCGAGTACGCGGCCGGCATGGCACGGTTGCGGGCGGCTGTCGGCACCGTCGACGGGCCGATCGTGGACTGTCTCGACCTGCTGGTGCTGCGCTGAGCCGCCGGTGGCGGCAGGCCGTCCGCACGGACGTCGCCCGTCAGGCGGCCCGGTGGCGTAGATATTCGTGCAGGGTCGCCGAGGCGGCCAGCCGCCGCAGGCTGCGGCGGTGCAACTCCTGCTCCCGGCGGGCCAGCTCGGCGCGAACCCGCTCCGGGCTGCCGGTGGTCCGCATCTCGTCGAGCACCGCTGCGATGATCTCGAACGGGTACGCGCCCCGGCGCAGCAACGCCACCACCTGGGCGGCGCGCAACTCGGCCTCGTCGTACACCCGGTAGCCGGTGCCTGCCGCGCGGGCCGGGCGCAGCAGGCCGCGAGCCTCCCACGAGCGCAGTTGCGAGGTGCGGACCCCGACCAGGTCGGCGACGACGCCGACCCGGACGGCCCGGCGTGGTGCTGTCGTACGCGGGCTGCTCACCACGGTCTCGAACGCGCCGAGCACCGTGCGGATCTGGGCCCGTTCGCGGTCCAGTTCGGCGTGTCCACCGTCCAGCAACGCCAGCGCCGTCGGCAGGTCGCCCCGGTGGACCGCCGCCATGATCTCCCGGGTACGCGTCCAGCCGTGCCCGTGGGCCATCGCCCGGGCCACGGTCAGCGCCCGCGCGTGCGCCTCGGTGAAGATCCGGTAGCCGCTCGCGGTGCGCTCCACCGGGGGCAGCACGCCAAGGTCGACGTAGTTGCGCACCTGCTGGACGGAGACGCCCGCCACCGCGGCGAGATCCACCGCGCGCAGTCTCCCGGTCCCCCGACGATCCACCACCGGCTCACCCTAGCCTGCCATGGCAGTTTGAGACTTTAAGGCACTTACTAGACAGCACTAGCGCTCAACTCGTCGCAAAAGTCGCTACATGTGAGTTAATGCGACAATTGAACCCGGCCAGGCCATCTGAAGCCAGTTCCGGACGGGAGTCCGTCCACGATCTCGCGAAGGGTTCGCATGCAGCAGCCAGCACGGTCCGCCGCCGACAGTCACGACGTCATCGAGGTACGCGGGGCGCGGGAGAACAACCTCGATGACATCTCGGTCGACATCCCCAAGCGCCGGCTGACCGTCTTCACCGGCGTCTCCGGCTCTGGAAAGTCCTCATTGGTCTTCGGCACCATCGCCGCCGAGTCCCAGCGGCTGATCAACGAGACCTACAGCGCCTTCCTCCAGTCGTTCATGCCCAGCCTCTCCCGGCCCGACGTGGACTCGCTGCGCAATCTCACCCCGGCCATCGTGGTCGACCAGGAGCGGATGGGCGCCAACTCACGCTCCACAGTCGGCACGGCCACCGACGCGTACGCGATGCTGCGCATCGTGTTCAGCCGGCTCGGTGACCCGCACGTCGGCGGGGCCGGCGCCTTCAGCTTCAACCTGGCCGAGGGCATGTGCTCCACCTGCGAAGGGCTGGGCCGGGTCTCCGACCTCGACGTCAACGAGCTTGTCGACGTGGAGAAGTCACTGAACGACGGCGCGATCACGGTGCCGAACTTCGGCGTCGACACGTGGTACTGGCAGACGATCGTCGGCTCCGGTCTGTTCGACCCGGACGTCAAGCTCCAGGACTTCACCCGGCAGCAGTGGGAGGACTTCCTGCACAAGCCCGCCACGAAGATCAAGGTGGGTGGCACAAACCTGACCTACGAGGGCCTCATCGTCAAGGTCCGCCGACTCTACCTGGCCAAGGACCGGGAGTCGATGCAGCCGCACATCCGGGCCTTCGTCGACCGGGCGGTCACCTTCACCACCTGCGCCGACTGTAGCGGGGCCCGACTCAACCCGGCGGCACTGTCGTCCCGCATCGCCGGCCGCAACATCGCCGAGTGCGCCGCCATGCAGATCAGCGACCTGGCCGAGTTCATCCAGGGGATCGACGACGCGTCGGTCGCCCCGTTGACCGGGAACCTGCGGGAACTGCTGGACTCGCTAGTCGAGATCGGTCTCGGATACCTCAGCCTCGATCGCGAGTCGGCGACCCTCTCCGGCGGTGAGGCGCAGCGGGTCAAGATGGTCCGGCACCTCGGTTCCAGCCTCTCCGACATCACGTACGTCTTCGACGAACCCACCGTCGGCCTGCACCCGCACGACATCGCCCGGATGAACGACCTGCTGCTACGACTGCGGGACAAGGGCAACACCGTGCTCGTGGTCGAACACAAGCCGGAGACCATAGCGGTGGCCGACCATGTGATCGATCTCGGTCCCGGCGCCGGCACCGCCGGTGGTCGGATCTGCTACACCGGCGACGTGGCCGGGCTGCGGCGCTCCGACACGCGCACCGGCCGGCACCTGGACCACCGGGTACGGCTGCGGGAACCGGTCCGTACGCCCCGGGGTCACCTCGCGATCCGGCACGCCGACCTGCACAACCTGCGCGACGTCAGCGTGGACATCCCGCTCGGTGTGTTGACGGTGGTCACCGGGGTGGCCGGCTCCGGCAAGAGTTCCCTGGTGCACGGCTCACTGCACCGCCGTGACGGTGTGGTGGTCGTCGACCAGGCCCCGATCCGTGGCTCCCGGCGCAGCAACCCGGCCACCTACACCGGCCTGCTCGACCCGGTCCGCACCGCCTTCGCCAAGGCCAACGGAGTCAAGGCCGCCCTGTTCAGCGCCAACTCCGAGGGTGCCTGCCCCACCTGCAAGGGCATCGGGCTGGTCTACACCGACCTGGCGATGATGGCCGGCGTCGCCTCCGTCTGCGAGCAGTGCGAGGGTCGCCGGTTCACCGACGAGGTGCTCACCTACCGGCTGCGCGGCCGGACCATCAGCGAGGTGCTCGGCATGTCGGTGGCCGAGGCCCGGGATTTCTTCCCCAGCGGCCCGGCCCGGGTCATCCTGGACCGGATGGCCGACGTCGGGCTGAGCTACCTCACCCTCGGCCAGCCGCTGACCACCCTCTCCGGCGGTGAGCGACAACGACTGAAGCTGGCCATCCACATGGCCGACAAGGCGGGCACCTACGTGCTGGACGAGCCGACCACCGGTCTGCACCTGGCCGACGTCGACCAGTTGCTCGCGCTGCTCGACCGGCTCGTCGACGCCGGCAACACGGTGATCGTCATCGAGCACCACCAGGCGGTGATGGCCCACGCGGACTGGCTGATCGACCTCGGACCGGGGGCCGGGCACGACGGCGGCCGGATCGTGTTCACCGGCACGCCTGCCGACCTGGTCGCGCAGGGCAGTACGCTCACCGCCCGCCACCTGCGCGACTACGTCACCGCCTGAGCACCGCCGGAGCCGGCACGCAGCCCGCCTGCCGGCTCCGGCACCCGGGGCCTGACCGTCGGGCGCGGGTGCCGGGTGTCACCGCTGCTGGGTCGACGATGTGGCCACCCGCCGCAACCAACGCCGCTGCCAGGGAGTTTCCACAGCACCCGGACGGTAGGTGGCACGCACCCAGTCGACCGCACGTTCCGCCGGCAACCCGTCGAGGATGGCGAGCGCGGCCAACGCGGTGCCGGTCCGCCCCGTGCCACCCCGGCAGGCCACCTCCACCCGCTCGCCGGCGTACCCCCGGCGCAGCGCCTCGCGGAACGCGTCAAGGGCGTCCGCCCGGTCCAGCGGAACCCAGAAATCCGGCCACCGGACCCGCCGGTGCGCCCACTCGGGCGTCGGCCCGGGAGCGAGCAGCAGGCTGAAATCGGCAGGTGAGGAAGGGTCGGCGATCCGGCGGCCACGCACCCGCACCCCGCCGGGCAGCTCCACGACACCGACCTCGTCCGCCCAGGCTCGTCGCTCCCCCACCACCGCGATCCCTTCTCCGCCCGGTAACCCCCGCCAGCCACCGTCCCGGCGACCGTACCAATCGACAGGCACGGCACCGTTCAGCGGTTGAGGTCCCGGTCCGTCCGATGCTGACCGTCCGACCAGACACTGCGGTAGATGGTGCCCCGCCCGTCGGGATCGGGCACGCCGGTGGGCGTCGAATCGGTCAGGCCGGCACCACTGTCGTTGGACAGCAGGCCGCCGGCGCGGCGGGAGCGGCGCAACCGGGTGACGACGAACCAGACCAGACCGAGGGCTGTGGCGACGATGACCACGTTCTGCAGGATGCCGGCGTACCCCTCGACCAGGTGCCAGTTGTCACCGAGCAGGTAGCCGGCCATCACGAATGTGGTGTTCCAGATCAGGCTGCCCAGCGTGGTGTAGACCGCGAAGGTGAGCAGCGGCATGCGTTCCACCCCGGCCGGGATGGAGATCATGCTCCGGAAGATCGGGATCATCCGTCCGAAGAAGACGGCCTTGACTCCGTGCCGCAGGAACCATTCCTCGGTCCGGTCGATGTCGCTGAGCTTCACCAGCGGCAGCCTCGCCGCGATGGCCCGCGTCCGCTCCCGACCCAGCGCGGCTCCGACCCAGTAGAGCGCGAGAGCGCCGAGCAATGAACCGAGCGTCGTCCAGAAGATGGCTCCGACAACGCTCATCCGCCCCTGCGCCGCGACGAACCCGGCGAGCGGCAGGATCACCTCGCTGGGAATCGGGGGGAACAGGTTCTCCAGGGCCACGGCCAACCCCGCACCAGGGCCGCCGAGTCGCTCCACCAGGTCGGTGACGAAGCCGACCAGGCCGTCCTCGGGCGGTGCGGACTGGCCGACGACGACGGGCGAGGCGTACCGGACGTGAATCATGTCCCACACGCTACGAACCTCAGCTGAGAGTCGCTGCACCGGCGTCGACTTTTCTGACCCGCCCGACCTACGCTACGCGGATGTCGCGCCCTCCGCTGAGCATCGCCGTCGCCCAGCCCCGCTGCGTGGCGTACGACATCGACGCGAACGTGGCGGCGCACGCGGAGCTGGTGCGTGCCGCGGCGGCCCGGGTGGTGGTCTTCCCGGAGCTGTCGCTGACCGGTTACGAGCTCGACGCCGCAGCTGTCGACCCCTCGGACTCCCGGCTCGCGCCGCTGGTCGCGGTCTGCGCGTCGGTGGGGGCGCTCGCCCTGGTCGGCGCTCCGGTGGCCGGCGAGCACATCGCCACCCTCGCCGTGGACGGCGCCGGGGCCCGGGTGGCGTACCGCAAGATGTGGCTCGGGGACGTCGAGGCGCGCCGGTTCCGCCCGGGGCCGGCACCTGTCGTGCTGGACGTCGACGGCTGGCGCCTCGGCCTGGCGATCTGCAAGGACACCGGGGTCGAGGAACACGCGGCACGGACCTGCGCCGCCGGTGTCGACGTCTACGCCGCCTCGATCGTCGACTCCGCGGCGGAGGCACACGTGCCGGACCAGCGGGCCTCGCGGATCTCCACCACGCACCGCGTCGTGGTCGCCGTCGCCAGTTTCGCCGGCGCCACCGGAGGCGGCTTCGCCGAGACGGCCGGCCGGTCGGCGATCTGGGGGCCGGACGGGTCGGTGCTCGCCCGCGCCGGGACCGCACCTGGCGAGTTCGTCCAGGCGACCCTGACCTGAACTCGGCCGATCGGCGGTGCCGGCGGGTTCAGTCCTCCGGCAGGGCCGCCTCGAACCGGTCCAGCACGTCGTCCACCCGGTCGGCGAGATCCGCCGGTAGCCGGCCGCGTTCGACCTCGTCGTCGAGCCGGTCGCGCAGATCCTCGACGCGCTTCTCCTGCTCCTTCGGCCTGCCCCCGGCCAACTCGGTGAGGTCCTTGCGCAGCCGGTCGGCGGCCTTACGGTCGATCTCGCCGGTGAGCTGTGCCTCGGTGAGCAACGCGATGAGTTCGACAGCCGCCCGGCGCAGACTCACCGGTTCCGGCCGGGCGGCCGACGAGGTGGCCTCGGGTCGTGGTGCGGCGGGCGCGGACGAGGACGGCGGGGCGGCCGGCCGCGTGGTGGTCGGCGCGGCGGTCGACTGCCCGTCGCCCGGGTCACCGAGAACGAGAGTTGCGCCCAGGCCGAGGAGCAGGACCATGACGAACGTGACAAGTGCGCCCGCTGGCGGGCCGGTACGCCCCCGCCGGCCCGGTGGCCGTCCGGCCGCCGCCCCGGCGCGGGCGAGACCGCGCAGTGGTCCGCCCGACGCGGGTCGGGGCCGAACGGTGGACGGGGCGGCCACGGGGCGGGGCACCGGGTCGACAAGGGTCGGTGGATGCTGGCGCAACTGCCGGGTCGCGTCCACCGCGCGCCGACCGCCGCTGGTCACAGGTGGGTCGACAGTGGCCGGTGCCGCCGGTGCGGTGGCGGCGGCGCGGAACCGGACGGCCAGTCGCCCGGCGGTGGGGCGTCGTTCCGGATCAGGGTCAAGGCAGGCCAGCACCAGCTCAGCGAGGTCGGCCGGCAGCCCCGGCACCCGCAGCGGTGCCACTGCCGGACGCTCGGCGTGCACCCGGACCGCGTCCTGCCAGCTACGCACCGGCAGCGGCACGTCGCCGGTAAGGGTGCGGTACAGCAGCGCGC
Organism: Micromonospora andamanensis; assembly: GCF_016863495.1. GTDB lineage: Bacteria > Actinomycetota > Actinomycetes > Mycobacteriales > Micromonosporaceae > Micromonospora > Micromonospora andamanensis. Next base: position 179,407 of record NZ_BOOZ01000004.1, on the reverse strand, counting down.
CGAGGGCGTACACGTCGCTCGCCGGATGCGGCGGGTCGGCGCTCAACCGCTCGGGCGCGAGGTAGGCGGGCGTACCCATCAGGGCTGCGCCCGCCGGGCGGGCACCGGGCGGCGGTGTCCCGGCGAGTGCGGCGATGCCGAAGTCGAGCACCTTGGCACCGTTGTCGGTGAGCATCACGTTGCCCGGTTTGATGTCGCGGTGCACCACGCCCAGGCGGTGCGCGGCGGCCAGGGCGGCGGCCACCTCGGCGGCCATCCGCAGCGCCGGTCGCCAGGGCAGTGGGCCGTCCGTCAGCCGGTCGGCGAGGTTCCGCCCGTCGACCAGTTCCATCACCAGGTACGGCACGACACTGCCGTCGGCCAGGGCCGCCTCGCCGTAGTCGTACACCTGGGTGACGTGCGGGTGAGCCAGGCGGGCCGCGGCCCGGGCCTCCCGCCTGAGGGTGGCCCGCAGCTCCGGGTCGACGGCGAACGTCCCGGCGAGGACCTTCACCGCGACCGACCGGCCGAGGACCTCGTCCTCGGCGCGCCACACCTCGGACATTCCGCCGAGGCCGATGCGGTCGTGCAGCACGTAGCGGTCGTGCAACCGCAGGCTGGGGGTGAACGGCGACATGGGCTTCCAGTCTGCCTGGTACACCACCGGCACACCACCCACGGCTGTCACCGACCCGTCGTGCTGCCCGCGGACCGGCTCGCCGGGGGCGGGCCCGCGGCGGGTGGCGAAGTCCCTGGCTCGCGGCGGTCAGGGACGTCGCGACAGCCCTACGTGCGGCAGGCGGGCGAGGCGGGCACGGGGCGGGGCTGGATCTGGTCAGCGAGTCGACGCAACGCCCCGGCGGCGAGCCGGCGGGTGCCCGCCAGTCGCGCCGGCTGCGGCACGTCGGGCCGGACCGGTGCGTCCGGCCGGGCCGACATGACATGGCGGGTGACCGCGTCGACGGCCGTGATGAAGCCGATGGGCTGTTCCATGGTCAACTCCTCGGGGCCGGTCCGGAGCTGCTCCGGACGACGAGCGTGGTGGGTAGCAGGATCTGGCCTGCGGCGGCGTCCACGGGTGGGTCGAACAGCAGTGTGGCGGCGCTGCGGCCCTTCGCCTCGCCAGGTTGGCGGATGGTGGTCAGGCCGGCCGCTTCGGCCTCGGCGATGTCGTCGAAGCCGGTCACGGAGACGCGCGGCCCCGGCTCGCCGTCGGGTCGCAGGACGTCGAGGGCACCCAGGGCGAGCACGTCGGAGCAGGCCAGCACCGCGGTGGGCGGTTCGGGCAGGCTCGGCAGCGACCGGACGGCTGCGGCACCGGCGACGCGGGTGTTGTCGGTGGCGGTCAGCACCGTCAGGTCGGACCAGGCGACGCCGGCCGCCGCGAAGGCGTCGGCGAAACCGGCCAGACGGTCACGGGTGGTGGGGTGCGGCACGTCGGCCACGTCGTCGACCCGTAGCGGCCCGGCCGGTGCGTCCGGCAGGACGTCGTGACCGAGCAGGGCGACCCTGCGGTGACCGAGCGCGGTCAGGTGGGTCGCGGCCGAGCGGGCCGCGGCCCGCTCGTCGATGCCGACCCAGAGATCGTCGGCCCGGGGACGCGAGGAGGTGGTGACGAAGGGCAGGCCACGGCCACGGATCGTGTCGAGGATGCCCTCCTCGTCACCGGCGCAGTAGACGCAGAAACCGTCGACCGCGGCGTTCTCCACAGCCGTCCGCGCGCCGACCGCGTCATCGGGCAGCGGTACCAGCAGCAGGTTGCTGTCGTGACGTTCGGCCGCCTCGGCCACCCCGGTGAGGAATCGGACGGCGAAGGGGTCGGTGAAGGCGTACGACAGTCGGGAGGTGAACAGCACGCCGATGGCGCCGACGAAGCCCCGTCGCAGCGACCGGGCGGTCGGGTCGGGCCCTGGGTAACCCATCTGCCGCGCGGTCTCCAGGATGCGCTGACGCAGCTGCGGGGAGAGCTGGTCCGGCCGCCCGTACGCGTTGGAGACCGTGCTCCGCGAAACCCCGACCGCCTCAGCCACCGCCCGCAACGTCGGCTTCACCCCCGCACCCCCTTCTGGATCGATCCAGCAACTGAATCGATCCAGAACCTACCCCCCACCCCCACCCCCGGTCAACACCCACCCAAGTCGCCCAAGCCGTTGATCATGAGGTTATAGCCGAGGTAAGCGCTTACCCAGGGCAATAACTTCATGATCAACAGGAGAAGGGCGTGCGAGGAGGGAGGGAGGTTGTTAGCGGGGGTGGAGGTCGGAGATCATTCGTTCGAGGATCTCCGGGGTGCGCTCCGGGGGCTCGGCCTCGACACAGAGCCGCTCCATGGCCACCGCGTAGAAGTCCAGGTCCTCGCGCTTGTCCAGGTAGATGGCGCTCGTCAACTGTTCGATGTAGACGATGTCGGGCAGGTCCTGGTCGCCGAAGCGCAGGATGGTGAAGGCACCGCCGGCAGCGGCGTGGCCGCCGGCGGCGAACGGGATCACCTGGAGCCGGACGTTCGACGTACGGGTGGCCTTGAGCAGTGCTTCCAGTTGGCCGCGCATCACCTCTGGGCCACCGATCGGCCGGCGCAGCGCCGCCTCGTCGACGACCGCCCACAGGCGCGGCGGACGCGGTCGGGACAACAACTCCTGTCGACGCATCCGCAGGTCCACCCGACGGTCGATCTCATCGGGACCTGCCGTGCTGTGCCCGAGCAGCACCACGGCACGGGCGTACTCCGGGGTCTGCAACAGACCCGGGACGAACTGGACCTCGTAGCTGCGGATGAGCGCGGCCGCGGCCTCCAGGCCGAGGTACGACTGGAACCACGACGGCAGGACATCGCCGTAACGGTGCCACCAACCGGGGTTGTTCGCGTCCCGGGCGAGCTTGAGCAACGCCGCCCGCTCCTGCTCGGACGTGACGCCGTAGAGCGTGAGCAGATCGGCGACGTCGCGCTCCTTGAACCCGACCCGCCCCAGCTCCATCCGGCTGATCTTGGATTCCGAGGACCGGATCTCCCAGCCGGCGCTCTCCCGGGTCACCCCCCGCGACTCCCGCAACCGTCGCAACTGGGCACCCAGCAGCATCCGCAGCACGGTCGGGCCGGCCGCCGGGCCCTCCTCGGCGGAAACCATTGTCACCTACCGTCCTCCGCATGCTGTCAGCGGCCGATCCGGTGGACCGACTCGACCGACGTGTAAGCATGCCATGAACCGTCAGTGAGGTGAACCGCCCATCCCGCGCGCGACGAATCCCGTCGATGGGATGTGGGGTCAGCCGATCAGATGATCGAAGTCACCGTCCCGGGCACCGAGCACGAACGCGGCGATCTCGTCCACCGTGTAGATCAGTGCGGGTCCGTCAGGGTGCCGGGAGTTGCGCAGGGCGATGCCCGCGCCGCCCGGCAGTTCCGCCAGTTCGACGCAGTTTCCGCTGGGGTTGCTGCGCCGGCTCTTCTGCCAGGCGAGGGGAGGCAAGTGGTTAACGGGAACACCGTTTGGCGGCTGCTGCATGAGGGCTTTTGTTCTCTCCGATAGGCGCCGGTGCCGTGGGAGGAGCGGTAGCGGCTTGAGGGACGGTGTCGGCTCGTTATGCACGTGCATCTGCTATTGCATCTGCAATGGACACCGGGGATGATAACGCACGTGCGTGACGCTCACCTGCTCACGTTCTGTTCCGCCAACCTGACGACCATCAGGGGAAACGAGGTGTCTGGCAGCGTCCGCCGATCGGCGCCGGGCGTGTGTCGCGGGGAAGGGAGATAGTGGTGCCGGATCCGCTGACCGTCGCGTCCGGCATCTGCGCCGCAGGAGCGTTGCTCTCCTCCTGGCAGTTGGGGCGCCGGGCCGTGCGGGCCGAAGCAGAGATCGGGCGGCTCCAGGCCGAGCTCACCGCCGAGCGGCACGCCGCCAGCCACGACCCGCTGACCGGCCTGCCCAACCGGCGGGCCTTCTACCGCCTCGCCGCGACGCTGCTCACCGACCGTTCCGGCCACCACCTGATCGCCGTGGTGCTCGATCTCGACGACTTCAAACAGATAAACGACAGGTACGGGCACGCGGCCGGCGATCAGGTGCTGGTCAGCGTCGCCGAGCGACTGGCCACCTTCGCCGGCGACAACCTGGTGGCCCGCCTCGGCGGTGACGAGTTCGCCGGGCTGCTGGCCACCCCCACCCTCGACCGGCGGTGGATCGACCACGCGACCCGACGGTTGTACGACATGCTCGCCGCGCCGATCCCGATGGGTGCCGTCAGCCTCCGGGTGACCGCCTCGGTCGGCCTGGCACCCGTGCAGGACAGCCAGCTCACCGAGGCGCTCAACCGCGCCGACGCGGCGATGTACGAGGCCAAGGCGCTCGGCAGTGGCCGACCGGGCCGCGCCCTGCACGACACCGCGTACCTCGCCGAGTGCTGACGCCGTCCCGGTTGCGACCGCGACCCACGCGTCGCCTGTCGAGAGCCGGGTACTCCGCCAGAACCAGGTCCATACGGCGGAGGGAAGATCATGGCGGGCATCAGAGCGTTGGTCCTCAACTGCACCCTCAAACGCTCCCCCGCCCGGTCCAGCTCGGAAGTCCTGGCACGGGAGGTACTCGACGCCCTCGGCGAGCAGGGGGTGACAGGCGAGCTGATCCGGGTGGTGGACCACGACGTCCGCTTCGGTGTCTCCACGGACGAGGGCGACGGGGACGGCTGGCCGCAGATCCGCGCCAAGCTGCTCTCCGCACAGATCCTGGTGATCGCCACACCCATCTGGCTCGGCCAGCCGTCGAGCGTGTGCAAGATGATCCTGGAACGCCTCGACGCCGAGCTCAGCGAGACCGACGAGCAGGGGCGGCTGCTCACCTACGGCAAGATCGGCGCAGTAGCCGTGGTCGGCAACGAGGACGGCGCGCACCACACGATCGGCCAGGTGCAGCAGGCGCTCAACGAGGTCGGCTTCACCTGCCCGGCCGCCGGCGCGACCTACTGGGTTGGCGAGGCGTTGCACAAGACCGACTACATCGACGCCCGCCCCAAGCCCGACACCACCGGTCGGACGACGAGTGCGCTGGCGCTCAACAGCGCCCACCTGGCCCGGCTGCTCGCGGAGCAGCCGTACCCGCCGCCGGACGCCCACGACGCCGCTGTCGACCCGGCGCAGCGGTCAGGCTGAGGCCACCGGCTCCGCAGCGAGGCGGGCGGTCAGCGCCAGCCGTACCCCGCGCGCAGGGCCTGGCCCACCCGGTCGAACCGGGCCCGGTCCAGCACCGCGCCCTCCCGGCGGATGCTGTCCTCCCGCATGGTCAGCACCCGGTCCAGGCGCACCCAGCTCGGACGCCGGTCACGGTCCCATTCCCCGGGCCCGAGCGCCAGCCAGTGCCGGTCGTCCTGGCGGTCCTGCTGGCTGGAGAGCATCAGCCCGAACAGCGTCCGGCTGTGCCGGCCCACCACCAGCACCGGTCGGTCCTTGCCCTGCCGGGGGTCGTCCTCGTAGGACACCCAGGTCCAGACGATCTCCCCCGGGTCGGCCTGGCCGTCGGGCTCCGGGGCGTACGACAACTCGCGGCGCTGCAACGCGCTCACCTGACGCCGTCGCGCGAGCTTCGCCGGGGACGGCCCGGCGGCTCGCGGCCTCGGAATCACCGCGCCGACACGGGACGCCACACTCCTGAACAGACCTGCCACGGCGGCAGCCTATCCGCTGTCACCGACCCTACTGCCGGCAGGGAGCGGGCTCGTCTGCGCCGGGTGTGGGTAGCGCCTCACCCGGCGATCGAGTCGATGTCGCCGCTGGCGGTCGGTAGCCGCGCCACCATCTCCTGGAACTCGCCGACGGTCACCGTCTCGCGCAGGGTGGCGAACACGGCGGCGGCACCGGCGGCAGCCGTACGCTCGTCGACTCCGGCCCGCTCGCCCACCCGGCGCAGGAAGTCGGTCGGCCCGCCCGGCGACACCGCGTCGGTCAGCTCGGTCGGCAGGTACCCCGTCGGGTCGATCGGCGGCGAGCCGGTCATCCGCTCCACCACTGTCTGCAGAACCGCCCGCGCGACGATGGCCGCGGATTCGGGCGCCAGCCCGGACCGGCGTGACACCGCGGCGACGAACAGCGGAAACCGCACGGCGCCCTCCCGTCGTCAGCGCCGCGCTGGATACCCTCGCCGGCACCGGGCAAACGCCCGGCCCGGTCGACTCCGTGCGGTGCCGGGCGGGCCCGTCAGGGACCGACCACGGGCGCGGTCGGCGGGACGAGCGCCGCCCGGAGGTCCCTCGGCCGTCGTGCGCGGCTCACACGACACGTCGCGCCCCCGTTCGCCCGCCACGTGGCGTGCCCGAAAGACCACGCTGGCAACCTCCGGGCCGTAGCTTTCCGACCGCCGGGGTTGCCAGGCGAATGCCATCGTAGGCGTACAGTAAGGAGTCCTGTCAATGCTGGATTCCGTGTCCAGTCCTCGTGTAAATCTGGTGTTCCGCCGTGCGAGGAGCCTCCATGCCTGAGGAGCCGGACCACCCTGGCGAGACCTTCGCCGAGCGTCTCGACTGGCTGTTCCGCACCACCCCGGACCCGACCGGCAAGCCGTACAGTGTCCGCCACGTCGCCAGCGAGCTGACCCGACGCGGCTGCCGGATCTCCCACACCCACCTCAACAACCTGCGGCAGGGCCGGGCGCCGGACCCGCGACGGTCGGTGATGGAGGCGATAGCCGCCTTCTTCGGTCGCCCGCCCTCGTTCTTCACCGGACGCCCCGCCGACCGGGATCCACCTGACGACGAACTCGTCCGACTGCTTGCCGATCCGCACCTCCGGCAGGTGGCGCTGCGGCTCGTCGACGCCCGCCTGTCGCCGGAGGGACACGCCGTCGTGGTGGCGGTGATCGAGCAGGTCCGCCGGCTGGAGGTCGCCGCCGGCACCCGACGCGGTGACGCCGCGGGCGTCGCCGGTCGGTGAGCGCGCCGGCCGGCGGCCCGGTCAGGGGTTCGGCTGCGCGACCGCGCCCCCGGCCACCTCCGGCGCCCGCTGCTGCGCCTCCCGCCAGCGGGCGGCCCGTACCCGGTCCATGGTGTAGCACAGCTCCCGAGGGGCCTCCGGCCGCCCGGGCACCCGGTCGAACGGGAACCCCCGACCGGCGTAGTCGTAGTGGGCCTTCAACAGCCGGGTCAACCCGGCCATCGCACCTATGATCTTCTTGCGGGGTCGTCCGGTGGCCTCGGCCAGTTCCCCCACCGTGAACAGCCGCTCCGGCTCGGCGGCGAGCGCGTCGAGCACGGCGCATACCGTCCGGTGGGTGGCGCTGCGCCCCTGGCTGAGCCGGCGCAGGTCCTCGACCGTCCAGTCGGACTCCGCCGGTCCGGGTGCCGGGTCGGCGCGTCGTCGGGGCACCGGCCCCACCCGTTGCCGGGCGTCGAGGTCGGCGAGCAACCGGGCCACGTGCGGGATGTACGCCAGTGGGACCGCCACCAGGACCATCCCCTCCGTCGGCGTCCCCGACGGCGGATACGGCGGCAGCGCCGGCATGTTCACGACGTCGACGGGGTTGCCGTGGCCTGGGCGGGCACGAATCGGTAGCCCAGGCCGCGTACCGTCACGATCATCGGCGCCTGGTCCCCGTCCAGCGCCAGCCGCCGACGCAGCCGCTTGATGTGCACCGTCAACGTGTTCGACGTGTCGTCGGAGATACCACCCCAGACGGCGGCGAGCAGTTGCTCGCGGGTGACAGTTCGCTCCGCGTGGCTCATGAAGAAGTAGAGCAGCCGGAACTCCTTCAGCGGCAGGGCCACCGACCGGCCGTCCACGCTCGCCTCGAACGTGGCCGGGTCCACCCGCAGCCCGCCCAGCTCGATCGGCGGATCGAGGGCGCCTGAGGTCTCCGGGCGGATGGCCCGCAGGATGGGCAGCACCTCCTCGGCCCGGTAGGGGCGCCGTACGCAGGCGGTGGCACCGGCCTTGAGCGCGGCGGCGGCGACGCCACCGTCCTCGTCGCCCACCCCGACCACAGTGGGAATCCCCGCCCGGCGGGCGAGCAGCCGCACCAACTCGGTGCAGCTCATGGTGGACAGTCCGGCGGCGACCACTGCCGCGTCCGGTTGCAGCGCCCCGGCGGCCAGCAGCGCCTCGGCGGCGTGCGCGAAGTGGTGGCCACGTACCAGGTGGTCGGCCAACTGGGCGACCAACCCGGCACCGACGCTCTCGTCGTCGTCCACCACGAGCAGCACGAAACGCCCGTCGGATCGATGGTCACCCCTGGTGGCCTCGACGAGATTGTTCATCGCACACCGGCTCCGGTTCAGTTCAGGCCCGCCGCGACACCTCGGTCGCGCAGGGCGATCCCCCGCACTACAGGTCGGCGACGGGCGAACGGAGGCGGCTCGACGTCACGACGAGCCAGCCACGCCCGGTGGGTCACCCTTGACCAACGGCGACCCACCGTCGACAGTCGCGTTCGGCCTCAGCCGAAGCGGCCGGTGATGTAGTCCTCCGTGCGCTTGTCCGCGGGGTTGGTGAACAGCTTGCCGGTCTGGCTGAACTCGACGAGTCGCCCGTGCCGCTCCTGCGCCTCGTCCACCTCGGCGGTGAAGAACGCGGTGTAGTGGCTGACCCGGGCCGCCTGCTGCATGTTGTGCGTGACGATCACGATGGTGTAGTCGTTCGTCAGCTCGAAGATCAGATCCTCGATCTTCGCCGTGGCGATCGGGTCGAGGGCCGAACAGGGCTCGTCCATCAGGATCACCTCGGGCTTGACGGCGATCGTCCGGGCGATGCAGAGCCGCTGCTGCTGCCCGCCGGAGAGCGCCAGGGCGCTCTTGCGCAGCTTGTCCTTGACCTCGTCCCAGAGCGCGGCCTTCGTCAGCGCCTCCTCGACGTGGTCGTCGAGGCGGCCCTTGATGCCGTTGATCCGCAGCCCGTACGCGACGTTGTCGTAGATGGACTTGGGGAACGGGTTGGGCTTCTGGAACACCATGCCGATGCGCCGGCGCACCTGGATCGGGTCGACGTCCTTGGCGTACAGGTCCTGGCCGTGGAAGAGGACGTCACCGCTGACCCGGGCACCCGGGATCGGGTCGTTCATCCGGTTGAGCGCCCGCAGCACCGTGGACTTGCCGCAGCCGGACGGCCCGATCATCGCGGTGACCTGGTTCTGCTGGATCGGCATGCTGGTGCCGCGGACCGCCTCGTAGTTGCCGTAGTAGACGCTGACGTCGCGCAACTGCATCACTGACGCGTTTGCGGAGTCCGCGCCGGAGATGGTGGTGCCGGGAGCGTGCACCGCCACGGACGGGCGGGTGGTGAGGTTGGTGTCGTTGCTGGCCATGTCAGCGCTCCTTGATGGCGAACCGGCTGGAGATGAATCGGGCGATGATGGTGAAGCCGAGCACGATCACGATGAGCGTCAGCGCCGCACCCCAGGCCCGGTCCTGGGCGGCTTCGAAGGGCTGGCTGGCGTTGCGGAAGATCTGCGCCGGCAACGCCGTGTTGGAGCCGTCGAAGAGGTTCCAGTTGGGCGAGAAGACGATCCCGGTGACGATGATGATCGGCGCGGTCTCGCCGGCCGCGCGGGCGACGGCCAGCAGCGAGCCGCTGGTGATCCCGGAGATCGCCGCGGGCAGCACCACGGTGAGCGTGGTCTTCCACTTGCGGGCACCCAGCGCCATGCTGGCCTGCCGCAGCTCGTCGGGGACCAGCCGGAGCATCTCCTCGCTGCTGCGGATGACCACCGGCAGCATCAGGCAGGCCAGCGCCAATGCGCCGGCGAAACCGGTCTGCTCACCGACGAGCAGCACCCAGGAGATGTAGATGAACAAACCCATCACGATCGACGGCACGCCTGTCATCACGTCGGACATCAACCTGATGACCCGGGCCAGGGGCCGCTGCTTGCCGTACTCGTTGAGGTAGATCGCGCCGAAGACACCGAGCGGGATCGCCATCAGGGCAGCCATCCCGGTGATGAGCAGCGTGCCGACGATCGCCGGGCCCATGCCCCCACCCTCACGGCGGTAGGAGTTCGGGATGTCCTCGTTCAGGAACGACAGGCTCATCACCCCGCCGCCCTTGGCGATGACGGTGTAGGTCACCAGCGCCAGCGGGATGACCGCGAGCAGGACGGCGAACCAGATGGCCGACGTGGCGAGATGGTTGGTGAACCGGCGGCGGCCGGAAAGCGCCGCCCTGGTCAGGTCGGGCCCGCTGGCGGCCGGGCGGGCGGCGGGTGGTGCGGTGAGAGTCACGCGACGCTTCCCTTCATCCGGGCCTCGGCCCGACGGACGACCACCTGGGCAAGCACGTTGATCAGCACCGTCATCGCGAACAGCACCACGCCGAGACCGATGAGCGCGGCGGTGAAGGTGCCTGTGGACTCGCCGAACTGCTGCACGATGACGGCGGCCATCGAGTTGCCGGGAGAGAACAGGTTCGCGGTGATGTTCGTGGCGCCGCCGATGACCAGGGCCACCGCGATCGTCTCGCCCATCGCCCGGCCCAGGCCGAGCATCACCGCGCCGACGACCCCGCCGAAGCTGTGCGGGAATACCGCGCCCCGGATCATCTCCCAGCGGGTGGCGCCCAGGGCGAGAGCGGCGTCCTTGTCGGCGCGCGGCACCGTGCTGAACACCTCGCGGGTGATCGAGGTGATGATCGGGGTGACCATGATCGCCAGGATCAGGCCAGCGGTCATGAAGTTGCGACCGCTGCCGACCGGGCCGAAGAGGCGGCCGAGCAGCGGTATGCCACCGAAGACGTCGTGCATCCACTGGTAGATCGGGACCAGCGCGGGGGCCACCACCAGGATGCCCCAGAGGCCGAAGACCACCGACGGTACGGCGGCCAGCAGGTCGATCACGGTGACCGCCGGGCCGCGCAGCCGGCGGGGGGCCAGCTCGGTCAGGAACAGCGCGATGCCGACCGAGACCGGCACCGCGAACAGCAGCGCGATGAGCGACGAGACAGCGGTGCCGTACGCGAACGACAGCGCACCGAAGATGGCGTCGCCGGTGGCCGGGTTCGGGTCCCAGACGCGTTCGGTGATGAAGCGCAGGCCCATCGCGTCGAACGCGGGCCAGGCCTCCCGGACGGTGGTGATGAGGATCAACCCGAGGATCGCCAGCACCAGCAGACCGGTGCCGAGCGTCCACCAGGAGAAGATGCGGTCGCCGAGGGCGCTGCTGCCGCGCTGGGTCAACGTCGGCTTGGTGGCGGGGGGATTGTTCGTCAAGGTCATCTTCACTCCAGCTCAGGTACCCCGCTAGGGACGGGATCGACGTGATCCCGTCCCCAGCTGGAACGCCCTAGCGATCTTGATTTGATCAGCCCTGGATCTTCTCGACCTGGGCCAGCGCCTTCTCCTTGAGGGAGGCCGGCAGCGGTGCGAAGTCGACCTCCTCGGCCAGTTCCTGGCCGTCGTTGAGCAGGTAGGTGAGGAAGCCCTTGACCAGCTCGGCCTTGGCGGCGTCGCCGTACGAGGTCTTCACGATGATGAAGGTCGGTGCGGTGATCGGGTACGCGGTGGCACCGGCGGCGTTGAGCGGGTTGTAGCTCAGGTCCTCGGCGACCTCGGCACCCTCCAGGCCGGCGGTGGTGCCCTCCAGCGACGGCTCGACGAACTGGCCGTCCTTGTTCTTGATGGCGGCGAACTTCAGGCCGGTGGCCTTCGCGTCGCTCAGGTCGACGTACCCGACGGCACCGTTTGTCTGCTTGACGATCTGGGCGACACCAGTGTTCTTCTCGCCGCCCTGGGTGCTGGCGGGCCAGGCCACGGTGTCACCGCTGCCCAGCTTCCAGGTGCCGGCGGCAGCGGCGTCGAGGTACTTGGTGAAGTTGCTTGTGGTGCCGGAGCCGTCCGAGCGGTGCGCGACGGTGATCGGCGTGTTGGGCAGCTCGACACCCGGGTTGTCGGCCTTGATGGCCGCGTCGTCCCAGGTCTTGATGTCGGTCTGGAAGATCTTGGCGAGCGTCTCCGGGCTGAGCTGGAGCTTGTCGACGCCCTGAAGGTTGTAGGAGACCGTGATCGGGGCGGCCACCGTCGGGACGTAGAGGAACGAACCCGCAGCGACGCCGTCGGTGTCCTTCACCAGGCTGTCGGTGCCGGCGAAGTCGACAAGACCCTCACCGAACTGCTTCTTGCCCGTGCCGGAACCGGTCGCGTTGTAGGTGACCGTCACGTTGGACGCCTCGCCCTTGAAGGCTTCGACGACCTCTTGGTAGTAAGCGTCCGGGAAGCTGGCGCCCGACGCCTTCAACTCGCCGGACAGGTCGGCGTAGGCGCCGTCGCCGCCACTGCCGCCCGGCTCCGAGCTGTTGCCGTTGCTACCACAGCCGGTAAGCGCGAGCGCGGCAAGCGCGACGCCGGCAAGGACGCGCCGCGAAAGCACGTTGCGGTTCACCAGGTAAGCCTCTCTATCGGGGTGCATCAGCCCGTCCGGGCCGTACGCGAGTCAAGTTAGGAGGCGCAGGTAGCCGGACTCCCGGACCCAGGTGAACGAAAAATGAACTTGCCGGCTCGGTGGTGGCCAATCGGGAGCCAGGATGTGACGTTGCGGGTGCGGCGTACCGGATGTCCGGAATTTCGCGCGCCGGCGGCTGGCCTTCGTGGGCCCGCTCAGAGCCGGATGGTGCCGGTCACCAGGTAGACGACCTGGCGTCCGACGTTCACCGCCTGGTCGGCGTAGCGCTCGTAGTACCGGCCGAGCAGGGCCAGATCGATAGCGGACTCCACCCCGTATGGCCAGCCGGCGACGAGCAGCGACAGCAGGCGTTCCTGGGCGGCGTCGACCTCGTCGTCGTCCAACCCGAGCTGCATCGCGTCGAGTCGGTCCCGGGTGGCCAGCACGAGCGCGCACTTGTCGGCGACGCGGGCCGCCGCCTCGGCCAGCGCCGTCATCACCGGCATCGCCGGCTCCGGGACCACACCCACCGGATGCCGGCGCAGCGCCACCTTCGCGACGTGCACCGCCAGGTCACCCATCCGTTCCAGGGCACCGGCGATCCGCAGCGCGCACACCACCAGCCGCAGGTCCGAGGCGACCGGCTGGTGCCGCACCAGCACCTCGGGGATCATCGCCTCCACCTCGGCCCGCCGGGCGTCCAGCACGGCGTCACCGGCGAGCACTGTCTCGGCCGCGCCCCGGTCCACCTCCAGCAGGGCGGTGCTGGCCCCCCGGATCGCCGCGCTGGCGTCCCGACTCATCACCGCCAGGACGCCGGTGAGGCGGTCAAGCTGCTCGTCGAAGCTGTCCCGACTCATCGCACGCCCCTCCCCGCCGACCGGTCGGCCGGTGACGGTGGCCACCCGGAACCGGCGCGGCAGCCGGCCCACCCCTGGACAGCAACCTACCTGCCCCCGGTTGACGCCACCCGTCGACCGGCAGTGCCATCGGCGGGTCGTGCCCCGCACCTGTCAGTCGGCCAGCACGTCCAGCAGCAGGGCCGCCGTCCAACTGAACGCGGGTGAGCCCAGGCCGGCACCGGTGTCCGGGTGGAAGTACTCGTGGCAGCCGGCCGCCGCGACCAGTTCGATCATCGAGGTACGCAGCCCGGCCGCCAACCGGTCGTGACCGTGCGCCAGCAGTCCATGCCGGATCAGCCAGACGATGTTCATCCAGCTCGGACCGCGCCAGTAGCGCAGCGGCTCGAAGTCGGTGGCGGTGCGGTCGTGGCTGGGTAGTGGCCGGTCCATCCGCGCGGCGAGACCGAAGCGGGCCGAGCGGGCCTCGGCGAGCACCGCCTCGATCTGTCGGGTCGGCAGGCCGGGCAGGATCAGCGGGGTCAGCCCGAGCACCGTGCGCGCCGGGGTGAGCCGGCCGGTACGCAGGTCACGCGGGTGGAAGGTGCCACTGTCCGGGTCGTACAGCCGGGTCACCACGGCCTCGGTGATCCGGACCGCCCGCTCCCGGTGCGGGCCCGGGTCGGCACCTACCACCTCGGCGATCCCGGCGAGCGCCAACTCCGACGCGCCCATTGCCGCGTTGAACAGCGGACACTCCACCAGGAACGGATGCCGCTCGGCCAGGTCGTCGTCGCGGTAACCGCCCGCGCGGTACGCGGTGACGATCGTGACGTACCGCGCGTAGTCCAGGTCGGTCGGTCGGTGCGCCGGATCGGCGTGCACCGTGTCCCGCCGCCGGTACGCCCGCATCACCGCCGCCTCCGCCGGCACCGCGGACATCGGTGCGTCCCAGGCTGGGCTGTTGTCCAGTCCGGACTCCCACGGATGCACGATGCTGGCCAGCCCGGCGCCACCGACATCACGGCAGGTGGCGAGGTAGCGCTGCTGCGCCACCAGGCGCGGATAGAGCCGGCGCAACGCGGCCCGCCCCTCCTCCGACGGCAGCCGGCGGTACGCGTGCCAGGCGGCCAGCGCGTGCACCGGCGGCTGCACCAGGCCGGAGGTGGCCACCGCGGGCGCTCCCTCGACGGTCTCGGACGCCCAGAACGCGGGCCCGGGAAAGTAGGCCCCGCCGGACACGGCCGGATTGAACACGATGTGCGGCACCCGACCGTCGCGCCACTGGGCGCGGAACAGGCTGGTCAGCTCCGACCAGGTGCGCTCCGGACGAACGTGGGCCCAGCCGATCGCGATAAAGGCGGAGTCCCAGCTCCACTGATGCGGGTACAGGGTGCGCGACGGCACCGTGTGTCCACCCGCCCAGTTGCCGTCGAGGGTGTCGCGGGCCAGCTCCCAGAGCCGGCCGTCTTCGCCGGCGGTCTGGCCGGCGGCACGCACGGGTGGGCCCGACCCGACCGGCGGCACAGTTTGGTTCACCATGTGTCACAACATGGTAGCGGTGCGCTCGACGCTACGCTAGGACGATCGCGGCGCAGGTCACGGTACATGGGGGTGAATCAGGACGGCGATACGACGAGGCGGGTACGGCCAATGGGACAGCCACGACAAGAGCCAACGAACACGCAGAGTGAGGGTTACACCCAGCGGCTGCGGCACCTCAGCGGGGCACGCTGGAAGCGGTTGCTGGACGTACAGGCGCCGTACCGGTGGAATCTGCGGCGGCTACGGTTGGGCCGGACCCTCGACGTCGGCTCGGGCCTCGGCCGGAACCTGATCAACCTCGGCTCGGGCGCGGTCGGGGTGGACCACAACCCCACCTCGGTAGCCTACTCCCGGCAGCTGGGCCTGGCAGCGTACACAGTCGAGGAGTTCTTCCGATCCGAGCATGCCCGTCCGGACGCGTTCGACTCGCTGCTCGCCGCGCACCTGCTGGAACACATGCCGGCCGAGCAGGCGCGCGAGGTCGTCTCCGGGTACCTGCCGTTCGTCCGTCCCGGCGGCCGGGCGGTGTTCATCACCCCGCAGGAGCGCGGCTACCACAGCGACCCCACACATGTCCGCTTCGTCGGTTTCGGCGAGACGGCCGACACCTGTCGGGAACTCGGTCTGACCGTGCTGCGCCAGTACTCCTTCCCGTTCCCCCGCGCCGCCGGCAAGCTGTTCACCTACAACGAGTTCGTGACCGTCGCCCGACTACCCTGAGCGGTCCGGATACGGTGCAGACATGAGCAACCGGACCCGCTGGGCCACCGACACCGGTCCCGAGCACTCGCAGTGGTACGTCGACAGGTTTCGGCAGTTGGCGGCCGAAGGAGCCGACCTGGCCGGTGAGGCCCGGCTGCTCGACACGCTGGTGCCGCCGGTCTCCCGGATCCTCGACGCCGGCTGCGGCACCGGCCGGGTCGGCGCCGAGTTGGCCAGGCGCGGCCACACGGTGGTCGGGGTGGACGCCGACCCGGTACTGATCGACGCGGCCCGCGCCGACCATCCCGCGCCCCGCTGGCTCGTCGCCGATCTGGCCGAACTGGACCTCCCGGCGGCCGGCGAGGACGAGCCGTTCGACGCGGCGGTGCTCGCCGGGAACGTGATGGCCTTCGTCGCCGAGGGCACCGAACGTCAAGTGCTGCGGCGCGTCGCCGCCCACCTGCGCCCGGACGGCGTGGTCGCGGTCGGGTTCGGCACCGACCGGGGGTACCCGCTCACCGACTTCGACGCGGACGCGGTCGGTGCCGGGCTGCGGCTGGAACACCGCTTCGCCACCTGGGACCTGCGCCCGTGGCGCGACGACGCGGATTTCGCCGTCACCATCCTGCGTCGTCCCGCCTGATATGGGCGTGAAAGCGTTGCGGGCCTGATCGTAATCTGAACGGATGCCTCCACAGCTCCCGCACGCCGAACCGGGCACGCCGGACACGAGGGGGCCACTGCGGTACATCTGGTGGCTGGTCCGCTGCCAGCCGGGGCGGGTGCTGCGCGGCGGCCTGATCGGCACGGCCTGGATGCTCGGGTTGTCGGTCCGGCCGTACCTCGTCGCCCGCGCCATCGATGACGGCCTGCGCCCCGGCGACCGCCGGGCTCTGTTGTGGTGGGTGGCCGCGATCGTCGTCGCCGGGACGGCCCTGGCCTACCTGGGCATCATGCGGCACCGCACGATGACGTTCGTCCGCGAGGACGCGTCGGCCCGGTCCGCCGGTGTGCTGCTCCGTCACCTGTCCCGGATCGGCGCGGTGCTGCCCCGCAGGCTCGCCGCCGGGGAGGTCGCCACCGTCGGAGGCGCCGACATCATCAACACGTCGGCGGTGCTGACGATGACGGGTCCGGGTGTCGGCGCGGTCATCGCGTACGGGTTCGTCGCCTTCGTACTGTGGTCGGTCTCCCCGCTGCTGGCGGTGTTCGTACTGCTCGGCGTGCCGGCGGTGGTGTTGGTGATCGGGCCGCTGCTGCGCCGCCTCGAACGGGTCGAGTCGGGCTACCGCCACCAGCAGGGCCTGCTCACCACCCGCGCCGCCGACATCGTGGCCGGGCTGCGGGTGCTCGCCGGGGTCGGTGGTCGGGGCCTGTTCGCCCGCCGGTACGCGGAACGTTCGCAGCGGCTGCTCGCCGAGGGTTACCGGGTCGGTGCCGTGAACAGCTGGATCGAGGCACTGACGATCGCCATCCCGGGGCTGTTCCTGGCCGCCGTGGTGTGGCTGGCGGCGCGGATGGCCTCGGCCGGTGACATCACGATCGGGCAGATGGTGGCCGTCTACGGGTACGTGGCGGTGCTCATCGTGCCTGTGTGGTTCCTGCTCGAAGGTGGTTACCAGCTCATCCGGGGGCGGGTCGCCGCCCGCCGGATCGTCGCGCTGCTCAACCTGACGCCGGACGAGGCCGGCCCACCGTCGCCTGTCGACGGAACAGCGACCGAGGCCGGACCGGACCACCCCGCCGACCTGCACGATCCCGACAGCGGCCTGACCGTGCCCGCCGGGCGGCTGCTGGCCGTCGCCGCCGACGACCCGGCCGAGGCCGTCGTGTTGGCCGACCGCCTCGGACGGTTCGTCGCAAGCGATGTGACCTGGGGTGGCGTACCGCTGACCAGGATGGCGCTCGACGAGGTGCGGGCCCGGATCCTCGTCGCCGACCACGACTCCTACCTCTTCGCCGGCACGCTGCGCGAGATCCTGCGTGGCCGTGCCGACCTCAGCGACACCGACCGGCGGGCGGCCCTGCGTACGGCGTCGGCTGAGGACGTTCTAGACGCCCATCCGGACGGGCTCGCGATGCCCGTCAGTACCCGGGCCCGGACCCTCTCCGGCGGCCAGCGACAACGCGTACGCCTGGCCCGGGCCCTGCTCGTCGAGCCGGACGTGCTGATCCTCATCGACCCGACCTCGGCCGTGGACGCACACACCGAGGCCCGCATCGCGCAGCGCCTCGGCGCGGCGCGGGCGGGGCGCACCACAGTCGTAATGACCAGCTCCCCGTTACTGCTCGGTCGGGCCGACCTGGTGGCGCATCTGCGCCAGGGCCGGATCGTCGCCGTCGGCAGCCACGTCGAGCTGCTGGACCGTGACCCCGGCTACCGGGCCCTGGTGTCCCGGGACGACGCGTCGGTCGGCATCCACGGGTCGCTGCGGTGAGCGGGCTGCCCGTCGCCGACCGCACCGTCGTCCGACGCGCCGCGCTCGGCCTCATCGCCGTGGACCGGCGTGCGGTAGTCGTCATGCTGGTGCTGCACAGTGCCGCCGCAGTCGCCGGACTTGCCACGCCATGGCTGCTCGGCAGGATCGTCGACCAGGTCGCGGCCGGTGCCGGCGCCGCCGCCGTGGACCGCCTGGCGCTCGCGATCGGCGCGAGCGTGCTGGCCCACGGGCTGCTCACCCGGTACGCCCAGTACGCCGGCCACCGGTTCGGCGAACGCGCTGTCGCCCGGCTGCGCGAAGGATTCGTCGCGCGCACGCTCGACCTGCCCATCTCCGTCGTCGAACGGGCTGGCACCGGCGAGCTGGCCACTCGCAGCTCGGTGGACGTGACGACCGTCGGGAGCACCGTCCGGGACGTGGTGCCCGTCATGGTCATCGCCTCGGCGCAGTTGTCGCTGCTCTTCGGCGCGATCTTCCTGCTGCACCCGTTGCTGGGCCTGGTCGCCCTGACCGGGCTGCCGTCGATCGTCGCGGTGACCCGCTGGTATCTGCGTCGGGCCCGGCCCGCGTACCTGGCCGAGGGGGCCGCGACCGCCGAGCTGACCGAGGCGTTGACCACGACCGCGGAGGGTGCCCGCACCGTCGAGGCGCTCCGCCTCGGTGCCGACCGCATCGCGTACGGCCGGCAGCGCATCGGCCGGGTGTGGGCCACCCGCCGGGCGACCCTGGCGCTGCGGTCGGTCTTCTTCCCGGTGGTGGAGGCGAGCTACGCGCTGCCGATCGCGGTGGTGCTGCTGTTCGGCGGCTTCCTGCTGGACCGGGACATGGTGACCCTCGGCGAGGTGGTGGCCGCCGCCCTCTACCTCCAGCAGGCGATCGAGCCGCTGGACCGGCTGTTGCAGTGGATGGAACAGGCCCAGCGTGGCCTCGCCTCGTTCGCCCGGGTGCTCGGTGTCGGCCAGCAGGCCGAGCCCGCCGCTGCCCCGGTCACGGCCGGGACACCACGACCACGCGGCCCGGGCACCGTCCGGTCCGGACGGCTCGTCGTGCGTGACGCCAGGTTCTCGTACGCCGACGGCCACGACGTGCTGCACGGCATCGACCTCGACGTACGCCCTGGTGAACGCCTCGCCATCGTCGGCCCGTCGGGGGCGGGCAAGTCCACCCTCGCCCGGCTGCTCGCCGGGATCGACGCGCCCCGCGAGGGCGTGGTGAGCCTCGACGGCCGGCCGGTCACCGACCTCCCCCCGGCCGAGCGACGCCGCCGGATCGCCCTGGTCACGCAGGAACACCACGTCTTCATCGGTACGCTGCGCGACAATCTCGCCTTCGCCGCGCCGGAGGCGTCCGACGAGCAGATGCGCGCCGCACTCGTCGCCGTCAGCGCCGACTGGTACGCCGACCTGCCCGACGGGCTCGACACGCAGCTCGGCGACGGTGCCCGCGAACTCGGTGCCGCCGACGCCCAACAGCTCGCGCTGGCCCGGCTGGTCCTCGCCGACCCGCACACGCTGATCCTCGACGAGGCGACCGCCGCGCTCGACCCGACGACCGCCCGACGCACCGAACGGGCCCTCGCCGCCGTGGTCACCGGGCGTACCGTCATCGCCATCGCACACCGGCTGAACACCGCACACGACGCCGACCGGGTGGCGGTGCTGGAGGACGGCCGGATCACCGAACTCGGCAGCCACGACGAGCTGGTCCACGCCGGTGGCGCCTACGCCGCCCTCTGGAACTCCTGGCACGGCTGAACCGGCAGCGCTGTCACTCTGCCCCGCACGGGGCTGCGGAGCGGGATTCATGTTGGATAGTGTCGGCCCCGCCACGAAACGTGACCGACAAACGACAAGTGCGGTGGACCGGAAGGACGGCATGGCCAGCATCGAGCAAGTGAAGGCCGAGCTTGCCCAGGCAGCCGAGCAGTGCAACGCGACCACGGGCCAGATCCGGGCCGCCATCGACGGCACCGAACAGGTGATCTCCCGGCTGCGTGCGGTCGCCGCCGGCACCGGGCATCCCGCCATCGCGGAGGCGATCTCCCGAGCCGAACAGAGCAAGCAACGGCTGGTCGAGGCGGCAACCGTCCTCCAGGGCAGCACGCAGGCGGCCCGGCAGTACATCAGCATCCTCGGCTGACCCGTGAGCATCGGCGCGGTCAAGGCCGCACTCGGCGAGGCCGACCAGTTGCTCGACCAGGCAAGGACCACTATCGAAGGGGTCGGCGCGGCCCTGGACGAGGTATCCGGGCTGGCGCTCACCACCCTGCACGACAGCCGCCGGGCCGAGGCGGACCAGGCCCGCAAGGCCATCGCCGACGCGATCCGCGAGGTCACCCTGGCCCTGCGGGCCATCAGCACGGCCCAGGACAACGGCAACGCGTACCGGAAGCTGCTGGGATGAGTGGCCTGCTCGCCCAGGTCGTCGCCCAACTCAGATCCGCAATGGACCAACTGGACAGCCTCGCGGTGCAGGCAACGCGCGCCGCAACAGATGTCGCCGAGGCGAACGCCCGGTACACGGCGGCCGGCCAAGGCTCCGATCACCCGACCCTGCGTGCGGCGGTGACCGGCAGCCGCACCGGTGTCGACAAGGCACACCGGCTTGCCCGGCTGAGCAGCGAAGCGGCCCGAAACGTCGCCGCGTACCTCAACGCCATCGCCCCCGGGTCGATGCCGCAGACATCTGCCGCGCTGTCGGGCCCACCCTCCGGCGAGGACCTCACAGCCGAAAGCGACCGACGCGACCTCGGCCGCCAACGGATGCGGGGAGTATTGAATCGGTCTGTCCGTAAGGCCGACGAGCTACAGGACCACGCGGTCAACGCAACAGACGCCACACAGCAGATGATCAATATTCTCCGCGGTCCCAAGGGCTCAGACGGGACACACTCCACCGCGACTGGTACCCCCACGATCCCGAGCCCGACAGCACGCCCGAAGATTGACAGCGCGGAGGCTGCGGGGAATCTTGTGATAGTCGGCCTGCTGGCAGGTGTGGGGGCTCGGTGGTTCGCGAACGCGATCGGCAAGACGATAGCGAGGTTGAAGCGGTGACGGTCCAGACGCTCAGCGAACTGATCCGGGCATTGGCCCGAGCCGACTGGGATACTGCCGAGGCTCTCGTTGCCGAAATCGGCCGCGGTGGCTGGGTCGGCGGCCTACAGGTCATCGGAGCGGCGTTCACCCTCGCCGTCCATCGGCACTTCCCCGCCGAGGCCACTCCCAGCGATGTGGCCGCCTGGGTGTCCACGACCCGGGCCCGATATCAGGACGGGGAGACCCTGCCAGCCCTGGAGATGGAGGGTCTCATCCGCGCCGCCCTAGGCGAACCGGAGCTGATCGACAACATCCCCGCCGAAACTATGATCGCTGCCGAGGTCTTCGTCCTCGGACAGCTTCTGCTTGAGAAGAAGCTGACGCCAGCAGAACTCGACGAGTTCGTGGCGGAGGCGGAGGAAGTCGCGGCCGAGTACATGTAGAGCTACAGCTGGCCGTCAGAGCCGTATCCCAACTCGCGCACCGCTGCTGTTCGATCGCGGATCGCTGGATGGTGCTGTCGTGTCACGTGGAGATCAGGTCCTTGGCGTCCAGGCAGAAACGACGGACGGCGAGGGTGCGACGGTAGGGGGCGAGGGCACCGACAAGATTGCGTACGTGCTTGATGCATCTGGCGGAGGTGACCTGACCGGTGAGCGTCTGCACCGCCTGGTCACCTAGGGCGAGCGCCTTGTCGAGGTCCGGCTGCGCCTGCCGCACGTAGGTGGTGGCGAGCAGCGCGTTACGCAGGGCAGCTTCTCGGGAGTACTCACTGCTCTGGAGCCGTAGCGCTGCTCGCAGGTGCTCTCGGGCGCGGGACCAGTGTTCGAGCTTGACGTAGCAGTATCCAGCCTGGGCATGGGCCTGCGCCTCGTTGATCCAGTAGGACCAGTCCGGGTCGCCGTGTTCCGGTCGCCTGTCGGTGAGGCGGTCGAAGGCGCGGTCGAGCGCGCGACGGGTGTCGGTCACGGATTGGTTGTTGGCGTACGCCTCGGCAGCCCGGAGGTCGAGAATTGTCGACACCTTCGGACTGGATTCCGGGTAGGTCGCGCGCGCGGTCTCGGCGAGGGTCACGGCCTGACGCAGTTGACCGAGGTCTTTGGCCTGGCAGGACATGAACCCGAGGATGTTCGCTCCAAGGCCACGGTCGCCGGCGGTATGGGCCTGGTAAAGCCCGGCGATCCAGAACCGCTGGGCTTGGCTGTGGTGCCCGCCGTCAAACGAAAGCCAACCAGCAAGCCGCAGCAGTTCCCCAGCGGTGCCGTGGAGGCGGCGGCCGACGCTGTCGGTGTAGCTGCGATCACGCAGCACGCCAACCACAGTGCTCAGATGTTGGCGAACCATGCCGAGGGTCTGGCCGCTGCCGAGGTGATCGTCCATCCGACGCAGGCTGGCGGTCACCGCGTCCAGGTGGTCGACGACCTCGCCGGAGATCGGCCGGCCAGTGGACGACGCCACCGCTCGTGGAGGTTGGGAGATCAGCCACTCGTGCGCGGGTGACGTCAGTGCGGAACCGAGCAGAGTGAGAAACATCCGTCGGTGCATCATGCCCTCAGGTTCGTTCACCACCTCGGCGGCCCGCAAGGCCCCGGCCGGGGACCAGGGCAACTCCAGACCTGCCGAGGCGGGTAGCGCCTCGAACCCGTCGTCGGGCCAACCCAACTCATCGAGAGTCACCGTCCGTTGCAACTGCTCAGACAGCAACGCGGTGGTCAGCGAGGGCCAGGGGTTACGGGGTGCATCGCCCTTCTTCCACTTGTACGGAGTCTTGACATGCAACCGTTCGGTACGGCCATGCCGTTCGGCGCGCTCGTTCAGACGCCGGGCGAGTTGCTCAGGCTGCCAGCCCACCTCGGCCAGCAGCCTGGTGATCGCCTCTCCGCTGGATACCACGCCACCACCCCCCGCACGTAGCAGTCATTACACGGAGAGTAACGGACGGTGGTGGACGAGGAAATCTTGCCACCGGTGCGCACCATCAGGCACCCCGCGCACCTCCTCACCCGACTGTCGTCACTGGATGGACTGACCCCATGAGGATGGCGATGATGATGCTCGGCGGCGTACTGCTGGGCTTTCTCTCCGGGTTGTTCGCGTTCAAGGTGAAGGCACGGTGGTGCCCACGCTGCGGAGCCTCCACGGAGGCCATCCGTCCGGCGGCGCGACGATGACCGGCGGCAGCCGACAGGAGCTGCCGATCGGGCGGCGCATCGCGCAGCTTCGGGTCCGCCGTGGGATGAGTCAGCAGGTTTTCGCCGACCGGATCGGCAAGTCGAAGAGCTGGGTCGACAAGATCGAACGGGGCGCCCGCAGGCTCGATCGGCTGTCGGTGATCGAGACGGTCGCCGGGGCGCTGGGGGTCGCCACCGGCGTGCTTGTCGGACGCGACAGCCGCCAGCCGACGGTCACCGAGATGACGGCCGCCGTGGAGCGGGTCCGGGAGGCGCTCGCCCGCTACGACATTCGCACCACCTGCGGCACGACGCCGGACCTTGACCGGCAGGTCGGGTACGCGCTCGCCGCGTACCGGCACGCCCAGTATCCGCAGCTGCTCCGGGTCCTGCCCGACCTGCTCGCCGACGCCCGCCACGCCGCAGCGGCCGGCCTGCCGGTGCCCGCTGTCGACATGTTGGTACGGGTGTACCGGCTGGCCGCCCAGGTTCTGGTCAAACTCGGCGAGCCCGACCTCGCCTGGCTCGCCGCCGACCGTGCCATGACCGCTGCCGGCGGCGACCCACGGCGTACCGCGATCGCCGTGGTCGGTCTGGCACAGGCGCTGCGTGCGGTGCGGCGCGGCCGGCTGGCGCTGGCCGTCGCCCGCACCGCCCTGCAAAGGCTCGGCCCGACGCCGTGCCCCGACAGCCCACCGGAGGATGTCGCCCTCGCCGGCGTCCTGGTTGTCGAAGCCGCCCTCGCCGCCGCCACCTGCGGCGACGCCTCCACCGCCGGCAGCCTCACCGATCAGGGCGCCGGCCTGGCCCGCCTGTCCGGTCATGGTGGCGGGTTCTGGCCGGTCACTGTCGACCTCGCCCGTGCGCTTACCGCCGCCAGCCTCGGTGACAACGGCCTCGCCATCGCCACCCACGAACGCGCCGTCAGCACAGCTGCCTGGCACCGGCTGCCCGCCGAACACCGCGCCGGCCACCTGATCGACATCACAGGCGCCCACCTCGCCCTCGGCGACCATGATGCCGCCGGACGCGCCCTGGTCAGCGCCGACCGGATCGCCCCTGCCGAGACCCGCCTGCGCCCGGTCGCTCGCGCCGCACTCACCACCGTCCTTCGCGCGGGCACCTCCCCTGCCGACGTCAGCCGTCTCGCCGCCATGCTCGGCCTGACCCGGCAACTGTGACCCGCAGCCCATCCACAGCAGAACCGACCGACGAGATGAGGCATGGTGCGTGAACAGCCGTACAGCGATCTCATCCGGGCCATGGCCCGGGCCGACTGGGACACCGCCGAAGCACTGTGCGACGAGATTCGCCGAAGTGGCCAGGCCGGCACCCCCTACGTCATCGGAGCCGCGTTCGCCCTCGCCGTCAACAGGTACTTCGCACCCGATGCGACACCCACCGACGTCGCCGCCTGGGTGTCGACAGTCCGCGCCCGTTACCAGGACGGAGACACCCCGCCGGCCCTCGAAACGGAGGGTCTCATCCGCGCTGCCCTCGGCGAACCGGAACTTGTCGACAACATGCCCGCCGAAACCGTGCTCGACGCCGAGATCTTCGTCCTCGTCCACATACTCCTGGACAAGAACCTGACCGACACCGAACTGGACGAGTTCCTCGCCGAGGCGGAGGAAGTCGCGGCCGAATACCAGTAGGCAACCCGCCAGCCTGATCGTCGCCGTGGGAGCATCCTCGGCATGATTGTCTGGATCAACGGTGCCTTCGGCGTCGGCAAGACGACCACTGCGGGCCTGCTCGTGGAGCGGCTCCCGGACGCCAAGATCTTCGACCCCGAGTACGTCGGTTACCTGCTGACCCCGTTCATCACCTCGCCGACCGGCGACTTCCAGGATCTTCCACTGTGGCGTCACCTCGTCGTCGAGACGATGAGCGGCCTCGCCCGGGAATATCCGCACCTTTGGATCGCGCCGATGAGCCTGATCAACCCGGCTTACCGCGAGGAGATTCTCGACGGTATCCGTGCGGTAGGCGTCGAGGTCCGCGAGGTCGTGCTCACGCTCCCGGAGGAACAGTTGCGCGCCCGCATCGACGCCGACCAGATGGATGCCGCCGCCCGCCAATGGCGACACGATCATGTCGCGGGGGCGCTCACCAGCTTCGCCGCCGTGACCGGAGCGCATTTGGTCGACGCGTCCCAGCCGCCCGAACAGGTGGCCGACGCCATCGCCATGAGCATCCGGTCAGTGCCCAGCCGCTGACCCGCCTCCGTCACGGAGGCAGCGTCGCTGGTGGGTACATCTGTTGTCGTGGGAACGACAACAGATGTACCCACCAGCGGCACGACGTTCAGCCGGGCGGTCGGCTGGTCAGTGGACGACGTCGTAGACCAACTTCTGGATGCCGTTGGCGTAGGACTCGCTCTCGACGAGCTTGAGGTTCTGCTTGTCCCGGTCGGTGTCGGAGAACAGCCGCTTGCCCGCACCGAGCAGGACCGGGAAGACCAGCAGGTGGTAGCGGTCGATCAGACCGGCGTCGGAGAGGTTGCGGTTCAGCGTGGCGCTGCCGTGGATACTGATCGGCCCGCCCTCGGTCTGCTTCAGCGCGGCGACGTCGTCGAGCGACCGGAGGATGACGATCTCGCCCCAGTTGGACACCAGGTCCTGCTCCTTGAGGCTCGTCGACACGACGTACTTCGGCATCGCGTTGTAGCCGGCGAACTCGACGGTCATGCTCGGCCACACCGGCGCGAACGCCTGGTAGCTGACCCGACCCATCATCATCGCCGTGGCCTCGTCCTGCTCACGGGCCTTGATCTCGTAGGCGGCCTCGTCAAACGCGATGTCGTTGAAGGTCCAGCCGGAGTTGCGGTAGCCCGGTTCTCCGCCGGGTGCCTCGACCACACCGTCGAGCGAGACGAACGCGGTGGCGATCAGGGTACGC
The DNA here is from genome assembly GCF_016863495.1 of Micromonospora andamanensis. Classification (GTDB taxonomy): domain Bacteria; phylum Actinomycetota; class Actinomycetes; order Mycobacteriales; family Micromonosporaceae; genus Micromonospora; species Micromonospora andamanensis. The sequence continues at coordinate 153,443 of NZ_BOOZ01000004.1, read as the reverse complement.
ATGAGGTTGCTCCTTGGTGTCGATCTGACGTGCTGTCGTCAGTGCGACGAGCGGGAGTCGACGGAATCGACAACGCACGCCGAGAAATTTCCTACCACTTTCGCGGCGTCCGGACGCGTCAGGCGGGAGCGGCGCGCTGGCGGGCCGCGTCCGGGTCGAGCGGCGCACCTGCGGGTACGAGACTGACCACCCCGGCGGGCAGCCGGACGGGTCGCACGTCGTCGTAGCCGAGCATGCCTGTCACGTCGGGGCCGGCGAGCGCGTACCGGCGGCCGAGGTCGGTCACCACGGAGATCGCGCCGCCGGTGGCGCCGGGGGTGGCCACCGACTCCACCACCGCGCCCCGCCCCGGCTCGACGAGCACCTGGTCGGCGGTTGTCGAATCGGCTGGCTGTTCCGGTGCCGGGATCGGCGTCGGCAGGTCCACCCCCAGCCGCAGCTCGACCGACCCGGTGTCGTCGCCGACCCGCGCGCAGATCGCCGACGAGGCCGGTTCGGCCAACGGGGGTGGTGTGACCGGCGGCGCGTCGGGCCCGTGGGGCACGAGGTCGGGTAGCTGCGGCAGTGCGGCGAAGCGCCCCAGGCTTATCTGTTCCGGTGCCCGCTGGCCGGTGCGGGCCAGCAGCAGGCCGGCCTGGAGCTCGGTGATGCCGGCGAGCCCGTCGCGCAGCACCACCGCGTACTGGCGCACGCCGCCGGAGTTGCTGACCACCAGCACGTCGCCGATCCGGGCCGGCGCGGCCCGGGTGGACGGCCGGCCCAGGCCGGGCGGGTCCAGCGGGGCCAGGTCGACACCGGCCGGCACCGTGTTGATCAGGGCGGCGGCCACCGGGACGCTTCGGGAACGGGTGGTCGCCAGGGCGGCCAGCACCCGGTCGGTGTCCCGGATCAGGTGCCGCCGCTGCTGCCAGAGCAGGTGCAGCCGGCCGTCGGGATCACGCAGCAGCAGTGCGTCCCGGCCCAACGGCCGGCCGCCGGTGCCGCCGGTGCCCACGAGCAGCACCGACCGGGGGGCCGATCCGGGCCCGGCCGGTGGCACCGAGCAGACCGTCCACGGCGTGGTGGACAGTCGGGCCGCCGGAGGCAGCGAGTCGGGAGCGTCGCGGATGCCCAACGGCAGGCCCCTCGGCACCCCGTCGATCGACCGGCGGGACACCAGCACCGTCTTCGGACGCTGCGTGCCGATGATCAGCAGTGCGGAGGCGTAGTTGAGCACCGGGTGCAGCTTCTCCTCCCGGTAGACGAACCGGGCGCCGGACTCCTTCTCGACGATGACCACGCTGGCGTCGCGCCACGTCGTGCCGCCGCCGGTGAAGAGGCCGTACAGGGCGGCGCCGCCCAGCCCGATGGCGGCCACCAGCACACTTGCCATCCCGGCTCCGGCGAGCCGACGCAACGGCGACTGCGCCGGATCAGACTCCCGCGTCACCAGGGCGGCCACCATCCGCTGGACGGTGAACTGGTAGGAGTGCAGCTGGTCCTGCCGCGACGGCATCGTTTCCCCTCCGGCGAGACGATCCGGGCACAGAATATGCGCTGCGTCGATGTCCCGGGGACCGTGCGTCACGCCGGGCGGCGGCGCACCGGCCGGTAGCATCCCGGCGGTGAGCGTACGTTTCGAAGAACTGGCCTGGCGTCCGACGCCGATCGGCGAGATCAGCCTGCGCCGGCGTCGCGATCCACGGCTCGACCTGGACGTGTACGAGGTCAAGCTCGACGACGAGTTCCTGATGTCGAGCCTGTTCACCGCCGGTGAGATCGAGTTGGCCCGGTTGGGGTTGGCGCCGTTGGCCGGCGACCGCCTCGACGTCATCGTCGGCGGGTTGGGTCTCGGCTACACCGCCCGCACCGCGCTGGCCGACGACCGGGTCGCCTCGCTGCTGGTGGTGGAGGCCGTCGAGGACGTCATCGACTGGCACCGGCGCGGACTGCTGCCCTTCGCCGCCGGCCTGGCCGAGGATCCGCGTACCCGGCTGGTGCCTGCCGACTTCTTCGCCCGGGTGGCCGGTCCGGACGGGCTCGACCCCGACGACGCGGAGCGCCGCTTCCACGCGGTGCTGCTGGACATCGACCACTCCCCCCGGCATCCGCTGCATCCGAGCCACGCCGCGTTCTACCGGCCCGAGGGGTTGCGCCGGCTGGCGCGGCTGCTGCATCCGGGCGGGGTGTTCGCCCTCTGGTCGGACGACCCACCGGACCGGGACTTCGAAGCCGACCTGGCCGCCGTGTTCCCCACCCACCACAGCCACGTGGTGCGGTTCGCCAACCCGCTCACCGGCGGCGAGTCGGCGAACACCGTCTATCTGGGGCAGCTCCCGGAGTGAGCCGGGGCGCGCACCCGGGTGGACGGCATGATCCGGGTGGTAACGGGTAGCCGGTCTCGCGCCCGGACCGGCCGGGCGGCCGGGTGGGAGGTGGAGATGCGTGCCCTGCTCTGGGTCGTCGGCGTGGTCGCCGGAGCGCTGGTCCTGCTCGGGCTGCTCCTCGAAGCGGTCCGCTGGCTGGTCATCATCGGTGTGATCGCGCTCGCCGCGGTGATCGTGCTGGCCTTCGTCAAGGGCCGCCAGTCCGCCCACAACTACCCCAACCGCCGCTGACCCCACCCCCGGGAACGCTCCTGGTGAGCAACTTCAGGGTTGTTGCCGGGTCAGCGGGGCCCCCAGACAGCAACAGCCCTGAAGTTGCCGGAAATCCGCAGCGCGGTCAGGCGGCGACGAGCTCCCGGGGCGGCTGGTTGGCGGAGTTGTCGAGCGGGGCGGCCGGGGTGGCTGGCTGGCGGCGGTTCGGCAGGGCGAGCCGGAAGACCTTCCTCCAGGCGGAGAAGACCTGCCGGGGCAGGGAGCCGGTGGTGTACTTCAGCCCGTACCTGTCGAACAGCGCCCGGATCTCCGGGGCGATCTCCTGGTAGCGGTTGCTCGGCAGGTCGGGGAAGAGGTGGTGCTCGATCTGGAACGACAGGTTGCCGGTCATGATATGCATCAGCCGGCTGCCGCTGATGTTCGCCGAGCCGAGCATCTGCCGCACGTACCACTCTCCCCGGGTCTCACCCTCGATCGAGGTCTTCTCGAAGGTCTCCACCCCCTCCGGGAAGTGCCCACACATGATCACCGAGTGGCTCCACAGGTTGCGGATCAGGTTCGCGGTGAAGTTGGCCGCCAGGGTGTGCAGGAACGACGGGCCGGACAGCAGCGGGAACAGCAGGTAGTCCTTGAGGAACTGGCGACGGATCTTCCGACCGACCGCGCGGACCCGGCGTCGGAACTCGGGGTCCTTGTGTCCCCCGTTCTTCAGCTTGTTCCCCAGGTCGAGGTCGTACGCGGCGATGCCGTACTCGAAGAAGCAGGCGTTGAGGAAGTTGTAGAACGGCTGCCCGAGGTGAGCCGGGTGCCAGGGCTGGTCCTCGTCGACCCGCATGATGCCGTAGCCGAGGTCGTTGTCCTTGCCGACCACGTTCGTGTACCTGTGGTGCAGCTCGTTGTGCGACTGCTTCCACTGGTCGGCCGGGGCGACGTGGTCCCACTCCCAACTCGTCGAGTGGATCTTCGGATCACGCATCCAGTCCCACTGGCCGTGCAGGACGTTGTGCCCGATCTCCATGTTCTCCAGGATCTTCGCCACCGACAGCCCGGCGGTGCCGACGATCCAGGCCGGCGGGAACAGCGAGAACAGCAGCACCACGCGGCTGCCGATCTCCAGCTTGCGCTGCGTCGAGATGACCTTGCGGATGTACGCGGCGTCCCGCTCGCCCCGGGAGGCGATCACCCGTTCCCGGATGGCGTCGAGTTCCTTGCCGAGGGTTTCGATGTCCTCGGCGGTGAGGTGGGCGATCGGGTTGTCGGCCTTCTTCTGGATCACGGTCACGTCGGTCGGTCTCCGATCAGATCTCGAGTTCGCACGGGCCGGCGGCGGCAGACACGCAGGTCTGCACGCGTACGCCGTCGCCGGGCAGGGCGGTGGTGAGCTGGCCGTTGCGCAGGTCGCGGACCGCGCCCTGGCGCAGCGGCAGCACGCAGCCGAAGCAGATGCCCATCCGGCAGCCCGACGGCATCAGCACCCCGGCGTTCTCGCCGGCGTCCAGCAGCGGAGTGGCGCCGGTGGCCGCCACGGTCACCGACGAACGGGTGAAGGTCACCGTGCCGCCGTCACCTGCGGTGATCACGGTGGGACGAAACCGCTCGGTGTGCAACCGGGCGGCGTGGCCGCGAGCCGACCAGTGCGCCTCGGCCGCGTCGAGCAGCCCGAGCGGGCCACACGCCCACGTCTGGCGCTCCAGGTGGTCGGGGACCAGGGTGTCGAGTTCGGCGACGTCCAGCAGGCCGTCGACCTCGGTGTGCCGCTCGACCAGGCGGATGTCGCCGCGCTCGGCCAGGCCGCGCAGCTCGGCCCCGAACACCGCATCGGCGGCGGTGGGTGCCGAGTGCACGAGCACCACGTCGCTGCCGGCCAGCGCTCCCGAGCGCAGCATCCCGGCCACCGGGGTGATGCCGCTGCCCGCGGTGAGGAACAGGACCCGCGACGGTACCCGCTCCGGCAGCACGAAGTCGCCGCGCGCCTGGTCGAGCTGGACGATCGTGTTCGGCCGGACCCGGCGGACCAGGTGGTTGCTGACCACGCCGTCGGGGATGGCCTTGACCGTCACCGAGATCGGTTCCGTGCGGCGGCCGGGGGCCGAGGTGACCGAGTAGGCCCGCCACTGGCGCACCCCGTCGACGTCGACACCGAGCCGGACGTACTGCCCGGGGACGTGCCCGCGCCAGCCACGGCCGGGCTGGATCAGCAGGGTCGCCGCGTCGCGGGTCTCCGGGTGCACGGCGAGGATCCGACCGCGCAGGTCGGCACCGGCACGGAGCGGGGCGATCAGGTCAAGGTAGTCGCTGGGCAGCACCGGCGTGGTCACCGTCTCGGCGAGCCGCCACAGGCGGTGCCGAAAAGATCTCGTGCCCGGTGGCGGGACGGTGGCGGTCATACGACGATGGTCGCGGCCCGCTGGCATAAACTCTTGGTCTGCGAAGGTAAAGCGATCCACCCCTTTTGTGCGGAGCGAACAACCGTGGCGGAACCATCCGGAACGACCAATCGGGCGGCCCGCATCGAACTGGACCAGCGGGTGGCCCGTGAACTGCGCGACCGGCTGCCGCTGGTGGCCGGTCAGACCGTCACCGCGATCACGGCCGAGGTGCCCAGCTATGGCGGCACCCTGACCGGACAGATGCGGGACAAGATAGAGAACGCGGTGCAGATCGCGTTGGGCACCTTCCTGCAACTGCTCGAACAGTCCCAGACCGCCGACCGTACGCAGGTCAACGACCCGAGCACCCCGCTGGTGCCGGCGCTGGAGGCCGCGTACGCCCTGGGCAGCGGCGAGGCCCGGTCGGGCCGCAGCGTGGACGCGCTGCTGGCCGCGTACCGGGTGGGTGCCCGGGTCTCCTGGCGGGAACTGGCCGCCGCCACCGTGGCGACCGGCCTGCCCGCCGCCACGGTCGCCGAGTTCGCCGAGCTGATGTTCGCCTACATCGACGAGCTGTCCGCCGCCAGTGTCGCCGGGCACGCCGACGAGTTGGCGAGCGTGGGCCGGGCCCGACGGCGGAACCTGGAACGGCTCACCCAGCAGTTGCTCGCCGGGGAGGCGGAGGACGTGCTGCTGCGCAGCGCCGAGCGGGCCGACTGGCCGGTGCCACAGACCCTCACCGTGGCGCTGCTGCCGCAGGCGAAGCTGCGCGGGGCGCTCGCCCTGCTGGGCGAACACACCCTGGAGGGCAGCGAGGAGCTGCCCGTCGGTGAGCCCGGTGAGGAGACCGCGGTGCTGCTCGTACCCGACATGCACGGCGACCGTCGTCGACAGCTCATCCGGGTGCTGCACGGTCGCCGGGCGGTGCTGGGGCCCGCCCGTCCGTGGGCCCGGGTCAGTTCCTCGTACCGGCGGGTGGTCCGGGTGGTCGCGCTGGGTATCGCCCAGCCCACCGACGGCGAACCCCTGGACACCGAACATCACCTGGCCGAGCTGCTGCTCAGCGCCGACGTCGAGGCGCTCGCCGACCTCCGCGCACGGGTCCTGCAACCCCTCGCCGAGCTGCCCGCCGCCACCGCCGAGCGGCTCACCGAGACGCTGCGTTCCTGGCTGCTGCATCAGGGGCGGCGCGACGACGTCGCCGCTGACCTGTTCGTCCACCCGCAGACCGTGCGGTACCGGATGGGTCAGCTACGCCAACTCTACGGTGACCGCCTCACCGATCCGCGCAGTCTGCTCGATCTCACTGTCGCGCTCGCCCTTCCGGCCGGCGGCGCACCGGCCGGATGAGCGGACCCGTCGGCCAGCCCGCGGCCCGGCCAGGTGTCACTCGGAGGACATCGGGCCCAGCAGGCGGATCTCCTCGACGTCCAGCCGGGCCTGCAACTCCTGCAACACGGTGTCGTCGATCTCCCGCCGATCGCGCATCCGGGTGATCTCACGTCGCTTGTGTTCCAGGGCCGCCAGCCGCAGCTGGCGTTCGGCCTCCCGGGTGGCCGTGGAGTCGTCCTCCGGCGCGGACCGTACCGCGCTGAGGTGGCCCGCGTACTCCTCGCGGAGCCGTTCCATGCTCTCCGTCCTGGCACCAACCCGGTCGGCGAGGTCGGGCATCGCGTCGAGCGTGGCCCGGGTGGCGGCCTCCTGGGCCCGCCGTGACTCCTCGACCCGTTCCGGGTCACCGCTGAGCCCGGCCCACGTCATCAGGAACGGCAGGGTGGTGCCCTGCACGAGCATTGTCGTCAGGATCACCGTGACGACCCCGAAGATGATCAGGTCTCGTTCCGGCACCGGGCTGCCGTCCTGCGCGGTCAACGGCACGGCGAGCGCCGCGGCCAGGGAGACCGCCCCCCGGAAACCGGCCCAGCCGGCGACCGTACGCACCCGCCAGTTGACCCGGCGTTCGAGCTGGGACGCGCGCCTGTCCACCAGCCGCGCCACGATGGCGATCAGGTGCAGCCAGAGCATCCGGACCACCACCAGCACCACGGCCATCACAAGCGCGATCACCACGGCCCGGCCCAGCGAGACGCTCGTGACGTTCCGTACCGCCCGGGGGACCTGCATGCCCACCAGCACGAAGAGTCCCCCGTTGATGAGGAAGGTGGTCAGGTCCCAGAACGACAGCGCAAGCACCCGGGATCGGGCCCGGATCACGCGCGGACTGGCGTAGGAGAGCATCAGGCCGGCGACCACCACCGCGAGCACTCCGCTCTCGTGGATGCTGTCGGCGAGGAAGAAGGCGGTGAACGGGGTGAGCACACTCAGCGCACCCTCCCGCAGCGGATCGTCGATGCGCTTGCGGATCAGGATCGCCACCGTGCCGACCACCATGCCGGCCGCGATGCCACCGAGGAAGGACAGCCCGACCCGTTCGACGAGTTCGAAGGCGTCAGGTGCGGCACCGCCGCCGAGCAGGCCCAGCGCGATGGCGAACAGCACCAGGGCGGTGCCGTCGTTGACCAGGCTCTCCGCCCGCAGGGTGGTCAGCAGGCGGCGGGGCATCCGCTTGGCCAGGCCGGCCACCGCCGCCGCGTCGGTCGGGGCGAGCACCGCGCCGAGCACCCACGCCACCGCAGGGTCGACGCCTAACCGCTGCACGACAAGCGACACCGCCACCATCGTGACACCGACCAGACCGACCGCCAGCAGCGCGATGACCACGATGTTCGCCCTGATCTCGCGCAGGCTGATGGCGATGCTCTCCCGGTAGAGGATCGCCGGCAGGAACAGCACCAGCACCACCTCGGGCGCGAGGACCACGTGCGAGAACGGGGGCAGCAGCGCTACCAGCGCGCCCAGGCAGATGAGCAGCACCGGTGGCGCGACCCGGTACCGGCCACCGATCGTGGTGCCGACCAGCACGACGGCACCAAGCGTGATGACCAGCAGCAGCTCGCGCACCCAGCCCCCGTTTCGTCGCCCCCCACATGGTGGTACGCCGACGGGCCACCCCGCGGCCGATTCGCGCAGGGCCCGCGACGTGACCGGGCTCAGCGGCCGGGACCGGCGCCCAGGTCCTCCTCGATGCGCTTCGCGGTGGCCAGCAACGGCGGCAGCAACTCCCTGCGGATCATCTCGAACGAGCCGCGACTGGCGTGGGCGGAGACGTTCACCGCGGCCACCACCGAGCCGTTGTCGCCGTGGATCGGCGCGGCAAGTGACCGCAGCCCCTCCTCCAGCTCCTGGTCGACGAGGGCGTACCCCTGGGTGGCGATCTTCGTCAGGGTGGCGCGCAGTTTGGCCGGGTCGGTCACGGTGCGCCGGGTCAGTGGTCGTAACTTCGCCGTGGCGAGGTAGTCGTCCAGCCACCCGGCCGGCTGCGCGGCCAGCAGCACCCGGCCCATCGACGTCGCGTACGCCGGGAACCGGGTGCCGACGCTGATCCCCACCGTCATGATGCGTTTGGTGGGCACCCGGGCCACGTAGACGACCTCGTCGCCGTCGAGGACCGACATGGAGCAGGACTCGTGCACCTGCGCGACAAGGGCCTCCATGTGCGGCCGGGCCACCTCGGGCAGGCTCAGGCTGGACAGGTAGGCGTAGCCGAGATCGAGGATGCGCGGACGCAGCGCGAACAACCGCCCGTCGGTGCGTACGTAGCCGAGGTCGACGAGGGTGAGCAGGAAGCGGCGCGCGGCGGCCCGGGTCAGCCCGGTGCTACGGGCCACCTCGCTGAGGGTGAGCTGCGCATGTTCGGCGTCGAAGGCCCGGATCACGGCGAGCCCGCGTTCCAACGACTGGACGAACTCGCCGGAGCGGGCCGTCGCCTCGTCGGTCACTGGGCCTCCTGTCGCAGAGTCTCCTGGGCCACCTTGAACGCCCGGTTCGCCGCCGGTACGCCAGCGTAGACGGCCACCTGGAGCAGCACCTCCCCCACCTCGTCGGGGGTGAGGCCGTTGCGCAGGGCGGCGCGTACGTGCATGGCCAGCTCCTCGTCGTGGTGCAACGTGGCCAGCACGGCGAGGGTGACGCAGCTGCGGGTACGCCGGTCCAGCCCGTCCCGGGTCCAGATCTCACCCCACGCGTAGCGGGTGATCAGGTCCTGGAAGTCGGTGGTGAACTCGTCGGTGCCGGCGACGGCCCGGTCGACGTGAGCGTCACCGAGCACCTGCCGGCGGACCGCCATCCCGGCCTCGTACCGCTGCTCGTCGGTCATCTCCGCACCGCGCCTTCCGGGTCGAGGTGGTCCACGAGCAGCCGGGTGACGGCCTCGGGCTGCTCGACGTTGGCCAGGTGCGCCGCGCCGTCGAGCACCACCAGGCGGGCCGCCCGGATCCGCTCGGTGATGGCCGCCGCCTGCTCCGGCGGGATCGCCGGATCGTCGGCGGCGCCGATCACGAGCGTCGGGGCACGCACGGCGGCCAGGTCCGGCCGCAGGTCCATCGCGGCGATCGCCTCACAGCAGCCGGCGTACCCGACGGCGGGGGTGCTGACCAGCAGGTCCCGGTAGGCGGCCACGGTGTCCGGACGGGACGCGGCGAAGGCGGGGGTGAACCAGCGTTCGACTATCGCGTCGGCGATGCTGTCCAGCCGACCGGCCCGCACGGTGGCGGCTCGGGCCCGCCAGCCGTCCGCCGGCCCGAGCGACGCGGAGGTGCACAGCAGGGCGAGCCGGTCGATCCGCTCGGGGGCGTGCGCGGCCAGCCACATGCCGACCATCCCGCCGAGGGAGAGCCCGGCGTAGTGGACGCGGGCGACCCCGAGGTCGTCCAGCAGGCGCAGCACCTTCCGGCCGAGCAGGTCGATGGTGTACGGCCCGGCCGGCACCGCCGAACCACCGTGACCGAGATGGTCGTACCGGATCACGCGGTAGCGCGTCGCCAGCGCCGCCACCTGCGGCTGCCACATCGCGCCGGTGGTGCCCAGGGAACTGCCGAGCAGCAGCGCCGGTGCGTCCGCCGGGCCGTCCACCACGGCGTTCAGCCCCCGGGTCACGGCTGGACCTCACGGTGCGGCTTAGCGGAGGTGGCGGGACTGCGCGTTGCTTGGCGGTGCAGGTCGAGGGCGCGGTCGACGAGGTGCCCGGCGCTGCCGAGCCAGCCGGCCGGGTCGAGGGCGGCGTCGACGTCCGGTTCCGACAGGTGGGCGCGCAGATCCGCCTCGGCCAGCAGCGCCGCCCGGAAGTCGGGCCGGCCGGCGGCGCGGCGCACCAGGTCGTGGGCGGCGGCGCGGCCCAGGGCCGGTGCCAGCCGGGCGGCGACCGCCTCGGCGAGCAGCAGGCCGCCGGTGGCGTCCAGGTTGGCCCGCATCCGCTGCGGACGCACGTCGAGGCCGGCCAGCATCCGGGCGGTACGGGCGGCGGCCCCACCGGCGAGGTGCACCAGGTCGAGCAGCGGTTCCCACTCGGCGTGCCAGCCACCGGCGGCCCGCTCGTGTTCCTGCGCGGCGGCGGCGAACAGCGTGCCGACCAGCCCCGGGCCGCGCCGGGCCGCGGCGGTGACGAGCACCGAGTCCACCGGGTTGCGCTTGTGCGGCATCGCCGAGGAGCCGCCGCGCCCCTCCCCCGCCTCGGCCACCTCGCCAACCTCGGTCTGCGCGAGCAGACCGACGTCGAGGGCGATCTTGCCGGTGGCGGCGAGCAGCCCGCCGAGGGCCGAGGCCAGGTCGAGCAGGGGCTGCCGGCGGGTGTGCCAGGGCAGCGGGCTCGCCGCCAGCCCCAGGTGCGCGGCGAACCGTTCGACGATCACCGGCCCGGCCGTGCCGTACGTGGCGAGGGTGCCGACCGCCCCGCCGAGCTGCGCGGGCAGGCCGGCGCGTACCTGGTCCAGCCGGGTCCGTGCCTCGACCAGGCCGACCAGCCAGCCGGCCGCCTTGAGCCCGAAGGTGGTGGGTGCGGCCTGCTGACCGAGGGTGCGCGCGGTCATCACAGTGTCGCGGTGGGTACGGGCCAGCCGGGCAGCGGCCTCGGCGGCGTCGGCGAGGTGCCGCAGCAGCGGCCCGGCAGCGCGGACCGCCACCAGCGACAGCGCGCTGTCGAGCACGTCCTGGCTGGTCGCGCCGTGGTGCACCCAGGGCCGGGCCGACTCGTCGACAGCCGCTGTCAGCTCCCGCACCAGCGGGACGACGGGGTTGCCGGCCGCCTCGGCCGCGACACCGAGCGCAGCCGGGTCGTACCGTTCGGCGCGGCACTGCCGGGCGATCTCCTCGGCGGCCGACGCCGGCAGCAGGCCCGTGTCCGCGCCGGCCCGCGCGAGGGCGGCCTCGACGTCCAGCAGCGCCCGCAGCAGGGCGTGGTCGCTGAGCTCGGCGTCGACGTCAGGGGTGCCGGAGAGCCCGCGCAGCAGTGCCTCAGACGGCGAAGAAGACTGTCTCATGGTCTCCCTGAAGACGGATGTCGAACTGGAACCCGTCCGCAGCCGGTCGGGCCAGCAGCGTGTCACGACGTGCCGGGTCGACGGTACGCAGCACCGGGTCGGTGGCGTTGGCCGCCTCGCCAGGAAAGTAGACCCGGGTGACGAGGCGGTGCAGCAGCCCCCGCCCGAACACCGACAGGGTCAGGTGCGGTGCCTCGGTGTCGCCGTCGAAGGTGGGCAGCGGCCCCGGCATGACCGTGTGCAGCGCGTACCGACCGTCGCTGTCGGTCTCGGCCCGGCCGAAGCCCCGGAAGCCGGCGACCGCCGGTGGCCGGGCGCCACGCGGATCGTCGGGGTGGTCGAAGCGACCGTCGGGATCGGCCTGCCAGCTCTCCACCATCGCGTCGACAACTGCGGCGCCGGTGCCGTCGACGATCCGGCCGCGCAGCCAGAACGCCCCCGGTGTGCCCTCCGGAACCACGTACGCCCCGTCCGGCCAGCGCAGACCGATGTGCAGGTACGGCCCGACGGTCTGGGCGGGCGTGACGCCCAACGACTCACTCATCGTCGTCCTCGTCCTCGAACACGGTGGCCTCCCGGCCCCGCAGCACGATGTCGAACTCGTAGGCCAGCGCCCACTCGGGGCGGGTGGCGGCGTGGTCGTAGCGGGCCACCATCCGCTGCCGGGCCCGCTCGTCGCGGACCGAGTTGAAGATCGGATCCTGGAAGAACAGCGGGTCGCCCGGGAAGTACATCTGGGTCACCAGCCGCTGGGTGAACGCCCGCCCGAAGAGGGAGAAGTGGATGTGGGCGGGCCGCCAGGCATTGTCGTGGTTGCGCCACGGGTAGGCGCCGGGTTGCACGGTGACGAAGTGGTAGCGCCCGTCGGCGTCGGTCAGGGCCCGCCCGACGCCCGTGAAGTTCGGGTCCAGCGGCGCCGGCCAGGTGTCCGCCGCGTGCCGGTAGCGGCCGGCGGCATTGGCCTGCCAGATCTCGACAAGGGTGTGCGGCACGACGCGGCCGTCGCCGTCGAAGACCCGGCCGTGCACGATGATCCGCTGCCCGAGGGGTTCACCGTCGTGCTGGCGGGTCAGGTCGTGGTCCAGCTCGCCGAGGCGGCCCTCGCCGAGCAACGGGCCGGTCACCTCGGTGAGCCGTTGCGGCAGGTAGGTCAGCGGCTGCTGCGGTGCCCGGGTCACCGTCGACCGGTAGCCGGGGCTGAGCAGCGGCGGGTGGGCGTCGACATCGTCGCGCCGATAGCTCGGCAGGATCAGTTTCCGGTCGGCGTCCTGGCTCACTGCCGCTCCTCCCCATCAGTCGGTCCGAGTATCCGCGACCCGGCGGCGTCGCGTGGGTGCCCGGGGGCGATCGCGCCGTCCGGTGGTCCGATCCGGGGCCGCCCGCTCACGCCGCCGTCCGCATCGTCGCTTCGAGGGCGCGCAGCACGGCGAGTTCCTCGGCGGTGGGCGGCTCACCGGTGCTCAACTCGTCGGCGACGGCGAGGGGCCACCCGGTGGCCTCACGGACCCGCTCGACGGTGACGCCCGGGTGCAGTCGGGTGAGGGTGAGTTCGCAGCTGTCCGGGTCGGCCTCCAGGACGCCCAGGTCGGTGATGACGGTGCGGGGTCCACCGCCGCGCAGCCCGAGCCGGGCCCGGTCGCCGGGGCCGCCGCCGTAGCCGACCGAGGTGACGAAGTCGACGCGTTCGGTAAAGGTGCGCCGGCTCTGCCGGACGATCACCACCACCTCACCGCAGGAGGCGGCGATCTCGGGAGCGCCACCGGCACCCGGCAGACGCACCTTCGGATCGGTGTATTCGCCGCCGATGACCGTCGTGTTGATGTTGCCGTACCTGTCGAGCTGCGCGGCGCCGAGGAAGCCGACGTCGATGCGGCCGGGTTGCAGCCAGTAGTTGAACACCTCGGGTACCGAGATCACCGCGTCGGCGGTGTCGGCGAGCACGCCGTCACCGATGGACAGCGGCAGCCGGTCGGGCTTGGCACCGAGACAGCCGGACTCGTAGATCAGCACCAGACCGGGGGCGTGGGTGGCGCGGGCCAGGTTCGCGGCGGTGCTGGGCAGTCCGATCCCGACGAAGCAGGCGGTGCCGGCACGCAGTTGCCGGGCCGCCGCCACCGTCATCATCTCGTCGGCGGTGTACTGCTCACTCACGCCTGCACCTCCGCGTCTCGTACGTGCCGTGCGATCCACTCCTGGAACGTGTCCCGGTCCCGGCTGATCTCGTCCCAGGCCACGTAGAAGGCGTTGTCCCGCACCGAGTAGCCGTGCGCGTACGAGGGATGGGCGCCACCGGGTACGTGCGCCACGGCGGTGACGGCCCAGCCGGGCAGCACGACCTGGCCGGCCACCGGGGTCAGCTCGTCGACGATCTCCTCGACGGTGACCAGGGATCGGCGGGCGGCCAGCACCGCCTCCTTCTGCACCCCGGTGATGCCCCACATCTGCACGTTTCCCGCGCGGTCGGCACGCTGGGCGTGCACCACTGTCACGTCGGGGTTCAGCGCGGGGACCGCTGTCAACGTCTCCCCGGTGAACGGGCAGTCGATGCTGCGGATGTTCGTGGTGTGCCGGGGCAGGTCGGTGCCGGTGTAGCCGCGCAGCACCGCGAACGGCAGCCCGGAGGCACCCGCGACGTAGCGGTTGGCCATCCCGGCGTGGCTGTGTTCCTCCAGCTCCAGGGGACCGGGCCAGGAGTTCTGCACGGCGTCGCGGAAGCGGTGCAGCGACCCCACGCCGGGGTTGCCGCCCCAGGAGAAGACCAGACGGCGGGCGCAGCCGGCACCGATCAGCTGGTCGTAGACGACGTCGGGCGTCATCCGCACCAGGGTCAGGTCGCGCCGCCCCTGCCGGATGATCTCGTGGCCGGCGGCGAAAGGAATCAGGTGGGTGAACCCCTCGAGCGCCACCGTGTCCCCGTCGCGGACCAGCTCCGCGATGCCGTCGGCAAGCGGGACGAGCTTCGCCATGAGCCTCCCTGCCTCCTGTGTCGAACACCCACCGGCCGTTGTTCGGTATGCGGACCGGCGTACAGATCTCGAACGTAATCGTGGTCGGTGAGGTTCGTCAACGCGTGCCGACCGGCCGGATTCCTACGTCCGGCCTATTGCAGAAATGTTGCGGCGATCCGTTGACGCGAGTCGAGTCCCGTGCAAATGTCCTAGATGAGAACGCTTGTTCGGCAAGCGAACAGGCGTCGCGCGCGGCCGGGTCCGACTGCCGAGGGACCGTCGCACGCGTGAGGCGTGGTCGGGACTACCCCACCGGCCACGGCCCGGGCTGTTCTGCGGCGCAAGGAGGATCACCATGCCCCTGCTCGACACCGACACCTGGCACGGCCGGATCTACAGCGACGGGTGGGTGCGGGCGGCCGGTGGCACCGCCGCCGTACGCGCTCCCGCCACCGGCGAGGAGATCGGCCTGGTCGGCGTGGCCGACGCCGACGACGTGGCCCGGGCCAGCGCCCGGGCCGCCGCCGCGCAGCGCGCCTGGGCCGCCACCAGCTACACCGAGCGGGCCGCCGTGCTGCGCCGGGCCGGCGCGCTGTGGGAGCAGCACGCCGCCGAGGTCGGCGACTGGGTGGTCCGCGAGTCCGGGTCGATCCCGCCGAAGGGTGTGCTGGAGACCAGCACCGCCGCCCAGGAGTGCTACGAGGCCGCGACGCTGCCCTCGCAGTCGCTCGGTGAGATCATCCCGAGCGGCCAGCCCCGGCTGAGCCTGGCCCGCCGGCTACCGGTGGGCGTGGTGGGCGTCATCTCGCCGTTCAACGCCCCGCTGATCCTGGCCATCCGCTCGGTCGCCCCGGCGCTGGCGCTGGGCAACGCGGTGGTGCTCAAGCCGGACCTGCGTACGGCGGTCTGCGGTGGGCTCTCCATCGCCCGGGTCTTCGAGGAGGCCGGGCTGCCCGAGGGACTGCTGCACGTGCTGCCGGGCGGGATCTCCACCGGCGAGGCGCTGGTCGCCGACCCGCACGTACGGGTGATCAGCTTCACCGGGTCGTCCGCCGCCGGCCGCAAGGTCGGCGAGGCCGCCGCCCGGCACCTGAAGCGGGCGCACCTGGAACTGGGCGGCAACTCCGCACTCGTGGTGCTCGACGACGCGGACCTGGACCTCGCCGTCTCGGCCGGGGCCTGGGGTTCCTTCCTGCACCAGGGGCAGATCTGCATGACCACCGGCCGGCACCTGGTCCACGAGAGCCTCGCCGAGCGATACGTCACCGAGCTGGCCGCCAAGGCCGACCACCTGCCGGTCGGCGACCCGGCCAAGGAGCAGGTGGCGCTCGGGCCCATCATCGACGAGGCGCAGCGCGACAAGATTCACTCGCTCGTCACGTCGAGCGTGGACGCGGGAGCCCGGCTGGCCGCCGGTGGCAGCTACGAGGGGCTGTTCTACCGGCCCACGGTGCTCGCCGACGTCACCCCGGAGACCCCGGCGTACGCGCAGGAGGTGTTCGGCCCGGTCGCCCCGGTGCTCAGCTTCGCCGACCTGGACGAGGCGGCGGCGCTGGCCGGCGCCAGCGAGTACGGACTGTCGCTGGGCATCCTCAGCCGCGACGTGATGAAGGCGATGGCGCTGGCCGAGCGCATTCCCAGCGGCATCGTGCACATCAACGACCAGACCGTCAGCGACGAGGCGGTGGCGCCGTTCGGCGGCGTCGGCGCCTCCGGGACCGGTTCCCGCTTCGGCGGGGCGGCGGCGAACATCGAGGCGTTCACCGAGACCCAGTGGCTCACGATGCAGGGCGACATCACCCGCTACCCGTTCTGAGCAGGACGGGCAGGCAGGACAGGCAGTCAGGACGGACAGGTCGGACATGGCGGGCAGGACGGGCACTCCCGGAGCGTCGGTGACCTCGCGGGTGCTGGCCGTGCTCGGCGCGTTCGACGCGGCCCACCCGGCGTTGACGCTCAGCGACGTCGCCAGGCGCAGCGGGCTGCCGCTGGCCACCACGCACCGGCTGGTCGCCGAACTGGTGACCGGCCGGGCGTTGGCCCGCGCCGCCGACGGCAGGTACACCATCGGCGTACGGCTGTGGGAGGCCGGGCTGCTCTCGCCGCTGCACACCCGGCTGCGCGAGGTGGCGCTGCCCTACCTTCAGGAGCTGTACACAGCGGTGCGGGAGAACGTGCACCTCGCCGTCCGCGACGGCGACGAGGCGCTGTACGTGGAGAAGGTCACCGGGCACCGGTCGGTGCCGACCGTCTCCCGGGCCGGCGGCCGGCTGCCACTGCACGCCACAGGCGTCGGCAAGGCGCTGCTGGCGTACGCCCCGCCGGAGGTCGTCGCCGCGCACCTGCGCCGGCCGTTGCGCCGCTGCACCGCGTACACGGTGACCGAGCCCGGCCGACTGGCCCGCGAGCTGTCCACGGTACGCGAGCGCGGCTGGGCGCGGACCCACGAGGAGATGACCCTCGGATCCTGCTCGGTCGCCGTGCCGGTGCGCGACGCCGACGGAGCCGTGCTGGCCGCGATCGGGGTGGTCGGGCACAGCCTCGGCACCGCGCCGCAGCGGCTGGTGCCGGCGCTGCTGACCGCCGCCGAACGGATCGCCGCCCGGCTCGCCGACACCGCAGCGGTCCCGGCAGCCGGCGCGCTGCGTTCCACCGCCTGACGCTGCGGCCGGGCCGCCACCTGCCGACGCCGACCTGGACGACCGGCCCGCAGCGGGCTTCCACTGAGTGGAAACCGGCAGCGGCGGCACGGGGCCGCAGCGGGCAGGCTGAGAGCCGGGTGACAATGTCGCCCCCACCACCGTTGGCGGCGAGGAGGCACTGATGCGTACCCAGGTCGGCATCATCGGAGCGGGACCGGCCGGTCTCATGCTGTCGCACCTGCTGCACCGGCACGGGATCGACTCGGTGGTGATCGAGAGCCGCAGCCGGGAGTACGTGGAGCACCGGCTGCGGGCGGGCGTGCTCGAACAGGGCTCGGTCGACCTGCTGCGCGACACCGGCCTGGGGGCGCGCCTGGACCGGGAAGGGCTGCGGCACGAGGGCATCGAGCTGCGCTTCGACGGCGAGTCGCACCGGGTGCCGATGACCGGGCTGACCGGCCGGGCGATCACCGTGTACGGGCAGCAGGAGGTGGTCAAGGACATGATCGCCGCCCGGCTGGCGGCGGGCGGGACGATCCTGTTCGAGGCACCTGCCGAACGGCTGTCCGGCCTGGACAGCGCCCCGGTGATCCACTTCCGATACCAGAACCGGGACGAGGAGCTGCACTGCGACTTCGTGGTCGGCTGCGACGGCTACCACGGGATCAGCCGACCGTCGGTGCCTGACGGGGTGTTGACCACCTACGAGCGCACCTACCCGTTCGCCTGGCTGGGCGTGCTCGCCGCCGCCCCACCTGCGGTGGACGAGCTGATCTACGCCCATCACGAGCGCGGCTTCGCCCTCTACAGCATGCGCTCACCGCAGATCTCCCGGCTGTATCTCCAGGTTCCGGCCGACGAGGACATCGCCGACTGGCCGGACGAGCGGATCTGGGCCGAGCTGCGTACCCGGCTGGAGACGGTGCCGGACTGGACGCTGAACGAGGGTCCGGTGCTGGAAAAGTCGATCACCCCGCTGCGCAGCCTGGTGGTCGAGCCGATGCAGTGGCAGCGGCTGTACCTGGCCGGCGACGCGGTGCACATCGTGCCGCCGACCGGCGCCAAGGGCATGAACCTGGCGCTCGCCGACGTCGCGCTGCTCGGTGACGCCTTCGCAACCTGGTACGCCGACGGCAGCACCGATCTGCTGGACGGCTACTCGCGTACCGCGCTGCGCCGGGTGTGGCGGGCGCAGCAGTTCTCCTGGTGGATGACCTCGATGCTGCACCGGCTCAACGCCGACGACCCGTACGAGGCGAAACTCCAGTCGGCGACCCTGCGCTACGTCACCACGTCTCCGGCGTACGCGACAAGCCTCGCGGAGAACTACGTGGGTCTGCCCGAGGTGTGAGGTCCACCGCCCGGTAGCCGGTCGCCCTTACGCGCGAGGATGAGCCGGAACCGTGACCTACCGTCGCGGTGCTGCCCCAGACCGGTCAGGGCAGTGTCCGTCACGGTGAAGCCGACAGCCGTCAGGTCGTCGCGGAGCGCGGCCAGGCCGGTGGTGTGGTAGTACATCACGAACGGTGGACGCCACACGGCGTTGCGGACCCGCATGGTCAGGTCGAATCCGCGGGTGACCCAGTGCGACACCGAGGTACGCGGTGACTGCGTGCCTGTCGGAACGGCGAACAGCCCACCCGGCCGCAGCGCCCGGTGCACCCCGGCGAAGAGCGCGGGCCGTTCCGCAGGCAGGAAGTGCCCGAGCGCACCGGCGCTGACCGCGAGATCGAACCCCTCGGTGAACGGCAGGGCCCGAGCGTCGGCACGCACCCAGGTCGCCTCCGGGTACGCGCGACGTGCCTGCGCGAGCATCCCGGCGCTGAAGTCCACGCCCGTGATCCGTTCCCGACACACCGACCTGAGGACCTGCATTCCCGCGCCGGTGCCGCAACAGACGTCCAGCCCATTGTCGAACGACCCGACGTCGGACAGCGCCTGCGCGGTCGCGTCGAGAACACTGTCGGGCGTCCGGAAGGGCGTGTGGTCGAACTTGGGCGCCAGCAGGTCATAGCCGCGCTCGACCGAGGTGAGCGCCTGGACGCACAGCTCCCGTAGCGACGGGCCGTGTGGCGAGAACACCGGCCGAGGGTACCTGCCGACCGTCACCCGCTCCGGCCGACGTCGGGCCGTACCGCAGTTCGTCAGCTGCGGTTCGCGGTCACGTAGTCGAGGGAGGCGGTGAATTTCTCGACCGGGTCGCCGAGGATCATCCACGGCCACTCGGTGACCATGCCGTCCAGCAGTGCGAACGCGTGCCAGGCCGCGTCGAACTCGTCGGCCAGTTCGAAGGCCATCGCGAACGTCGCAACTCGGGGTGCCCAGCCCGGGCCGGCAGGGATGTAATCCGGGTGGAAGATGGAGTTCTCCGCCGCGGCGAGCAGCTCCGTCCGGACCTCGTCCGAGACGATGTAATCGTTGGCCTCCGCTCGTTCGGTGCGGTCCCACTTCTCGATGTGGGCGACGGCCACCAGCTCATGCAGGAGACTGTTGGGTCCGGCCGCAGCGGCAGCACCCCGGGCGAAGTCGAACATCTGCTCATGACTACCTGACCATTTCGCGCACAGGTACTGCAGCCGCTGCTCGTGCGCGACGAGGTGCCCGGGGTGCAGTCGAGTCACCACGTCGAACCGCTGCTGAGCCTCGACCGCACCGATGCCCAGCCCGCGGGAACTGGTCACCAGCCACGCCCACGCCGTCACGTTGTCCGGTTCGCGGGCGATCACCTGCTGCAACGTCGCCTCGGCGTAGTGCAACCGCTCGTGGAATCCTCTGAACTGCTCGGCACTTGTGTACTTGGCCAGTTTGCCGCCGCGTGCCTCCCACGCCCAGTGCACCGCGTGACAACCGGCTACCAGCAGCGGCAGCGTCGACTCCGGTTCGGCGTCGATCCATTCGCCGATCCAGTCCTGGATCCCGTCGACCCCGCCGACGGCCTCCATCAGGAAGGCCAGTTCGTCCGGGTCGGCTGCCATGGTGAGCAGCTCCCGTGCCCACTTCCACTTGCGCTTCTCCAGCGCCCGGATCAGGGCCTTGCGGTGCGGGTCACCGTAGGTCGGGTCCAAGACCGGCTCCGTCGGGTGCTTTTTGAACGGCCACATGCCAACCCAACCTCCGTGTCGTGCGCCGCACCGGCCGCCGATCCTAGACGATCAAGGTTGGGCGCAACGACGTCAGCCCACCGAGGTCCACTCGCCCCCGGACGAAATCGGTCCGGCGGCAGGCATGGCGTGCAGCCGCTTCAAGGGGTAGAAACAGGTCGGCGAGAGAGCGCTCTCACGCCACCTTGGTCTCCACCACTTCGTCCGGGCCCGCACCGCGCCGGACGGGAAGGACGTCCACATGCCGACCTCACCACCACACCGGCGACTCGGTCGCGCTCTGGCCTTCGGACTTGTGCTGACCACCGCCGCCGTCGCCACGAACGCCCCGGTCAGCGCCGGCCCGCCGCATCAGCAGCCCGGGCGCGCCGCAGATCGGCCGGCCACCCCCAACCTCGGGCCCAACGTCACGATCTTCGACCCGAGCATGCCGGTCAGCCAGATCCAGGCGACCCTCGACGCGGCGCACGCCGTGCAGGTCGACAACGAGATGGGCACCACCAGACACGCCTACCTGTTCCGGCCGGGCCACTACGGCACCGCCGACCAGCCCCTCCAGATCAAGGTGGGCTACTACACCGAGATCTCCGGCCTGGGCGCCTCCCCCACCGACGTGGTCATCAACGGCAAGGTCGAGGCGTACAACCGCTGCCTCACCGAGGGCGGCACCGCCAACTGCATTGCGCTCGTCAACTTCTGGCGCACACTGAGCAACCTGTCGCTCCGGATCAACGCCGCCGGCCAGGACGACTGCCGCGCCACCGCCAACTTCTGGGCGGTGTCCCAGGCCGTGTCGATGCGCCGCCTCGACATCAGCGGCGGCGGACTGTCACTTATGGACTACTGCACGAACGGGCCGCAGTACGCAAGCGGCGGCTTCATCGCCGACTCCCGACTGCCGGCCACCACAAACGGCTCCCAGCAGCAGTGGCTGACCCGCAACAGCGAGGTCGAGAGCTGGTCCAACGCGGTGTGGAACCAGGTCTTCGCCGGGGTGGTCGGGGCACCCGACGACGCCGGATTCCCCGACCCGCCGTACACCACGCTCGACACCACCCCGCTGAGCCGGGAGAAGCCGTACCTGTTCGTCGATGCCAGGGGGAAGTACCAGGTCCGGGTGCCGGCAGTTCGCCGGGACACGCGCGGCATCACCTGGGGCACCAGGATGACGCCGGGGCGGACCATCCCGATAAGCGACTTCTTCGTCGCCAGGCCGTCCGACCCGGTGCACGTCATCAACCGTGAACTCGCCAGGGGCCGGCACCTGCTGCTCACCCCCGGGGTTTACGACGTGGCCCGCAGCATCGAGGTCCGCCGGCCAGACACGATAGTGCTCGGCATCGGGCACGCCACGCTCACCGCGGTGAACGGCGCGGTGCCGCTCAACGTCGCCGGGGTGCCCGGCGTGGTCGTCGCCGGGGTCACCGTCGACGCGGGGCTCAAGGAGTCGCCGGTGCTGCTGCGGGTTGGCCAGCGCCACGGCCGCAACCACAGCACCCGGCACAACCCGATCACGCTGTCCGACGTGTACTTCCGGGTCGGCGGCCCGCACATCGGCAGGACGGACACCGCGCTGGAGGTCAACAGCGACCACGTCCTGATCGACCACACCTGGGTGTGGCGGGGCGACCACGGCGTCGAGGGTTTCACCGAGGGGGTCAACGGCGACACCGATCGCTGGCGTACCAACACCGGCCGCTACGGCGTGATCGTCAACGGCGATCACGTCACCGCCACCGGCCTGTTCGTCGAGCACTTCCAGCGGTACAACACGGTGTGGAACGGGGAGCACGGCACGACGATCCTCTACCAGAACGAGCTGCCGTACGACCCGCCCACCCAGGCGGACTGGCACAACGGCAAGGTCAACGGCTGGGCCGGCTACAAGGTCGGCGACCGGGTCCGCCACCACACCCTGCACGGTGGCGGGGTGTACGTGTTCAACCAGAACAACCCGTCGATCCGAACCGAGAACGGCTTCGAGGTGCCGGTACGGCCCGGTGTCCGGCTGCACCACATCATGACCGTCAACCTCAGCGCCGGCACCATCGACCACGTGGTCAACGGCGTGGGCGAGGCGGCCGACATGGACCGGGTCGGCGCTCCGGTCTATCTGAAGCAGTACCCGTAGCGCCAGAGGCGGGGGCCGGCGGCTCGCCGGCCCCCGTCGACGCGGCTCATTCCACCACCGGGCTGCGCCGCTCCAGCAGGACGACGTCGCGCCAGCGGCCGTGGTGCCGACCCATCCGCTCACGGGTGCCGACGACCCGGAATCCGACCCGCCGGTGCAGGGCGAGGCTTGCGGTGTTCTCGGGGAACACGGCAGCCTGGATCGTCCAGATGCCGGCCGCGTCGGTCGAGGCGATGAGCGCGTCGAGGAGCAGCCGCGCCACCCCCCGGCCCCGAGCGGCCGGGTCGACGTAGACGGAGTGTTCCACCACCCCGGCGTAGACCTCCCGGTAGGAGGTGGGCGTCACCGCGATCCAGCCGATCAGCGTGCCGTCCCCGTCGACCGCCACCAGCCGGTGTGCCGGCAACCGACCGGCGTCGAACGCGGCCCAGGTCGGCGCGACGGCATCGAAGCTGGCGTTCCCGCCGTCCAGCCCGGCCTGGTAGATCGCCAGGACCCGGTCGGCGTCGTCGACAGTCATCGGGCGCAGCCGCACCTCGGCCATTGGCGGCTCGGTTCGGATCATTGGCGAATCGTAGGCGACCGCCTCGGATGGCCTCGTACCCGAACCGGATCCGCGCCGGTCGCCGCCGAGTCCGGTGAGCGTTTCGGGCCTGGCTGACGTCCGTCGTTGGTCCAGGTGGTGCCGGGCGAGCGCCTAGCTTCCGGTCCCCCGCCGGTACCGCTCGCCGGGGCAGCCCAGTCGACGCGAGCGGATCCGCCGGGCCGGGCGCACCGGGCCGGCGGGTGGGCCCGGCACCGGCGAGTCACGCTCCCCCTCGGCCACCTCGACGACCGTGTCGAAGGTGACGGTGAAGCGCTGCCGCAGCGACGGCGGCAGGGGTGCCCGGCTGACGCAGCGCCGCAGCCGGGGCAGCGCAGCCCGGCCCCGGGCCGCGTCGAGCAGGGCCGCGTACATCGCCGACGTGCCGTGGAAGACGGTCACCTCCTCACGGAGCATCAGATCCAGCGCCGCCGGGCCGGTGAAGCGGCTCAGCAGCACCAAGGTCGCTCCCGCCTGGAAGGTGCCGGTGAGCGCGACGGCCTGGCCGAACCGGCCGCCAAGCGGCAGACAGCCGAGGACCACGTCGGTGCCGTCCGGCTCGGCGACCGGGTCGACGTCGGGGTCCGTGGCGGTGCCGCCGGGTGGGGTGTCACAGAGATCCTCCAGCCGGGGTACGCCGGACGGACCCCGGCTCGGGCCGACGGTGAGCAGCGGTACGCCGACCCGGGCGCTGACCCGCCGCCCGGCGGCCAACTGCGAGGTGTGGCAGACCAGCAGCCGCGCGTCGCGGGCCAGGTGGACGGCCTGCGGGGCGACCGGCACACCGACAGGCACGGCGACCGCACCGGCGGCCAGAGCGCCGTAGTAGACCCGGGGAAAGTCGACCACGTTCGGCGCGAGCAGGGCCACCGCGTCACCGTCGCGCACCCCGGCGGCCCGCAGCCCGGCGCCGTAGCATCGGGCCTCCAACCACAGTTCGGCGTACGTGACCCGAACCCGGCCGTCGACGACGGCGACGGTGTCGGCGTGCCGGTGGGCGGACCCGGCCAGCACCGTCGCCGGGGAGAGCGCGGTCATCTCGGTGGGTCCGCGTACAGCCGGCTCACCGTCTCGGCCACGCAGACCGGCTTGCCGCCGCCGTCGCCGTCCACTGTCACCGTGGCGACCAGTTGGGCACCGCCCTCGAACGGGCTCACCTGGTCGATGGTGGCGACCACCCGCACCGAGCTGCCGACGCGTACCGGCGCGGGGAACCGGACCCGGTTGAGGCCGTAGTTGACACCCATCCGCACCCCGTCCACCCGGTACAGGCGGCCGACCAGAGCCG
Organism: Micromonospora andamanensis; assembly: GCF_016863495.1. Taxonomy (GTDB): domain Bacteria; phylum Actinomycetota; class Actinomycetes; order Mycobacteriales; family Micromonosporaceae; genus Micromonospora; species Micromonospora andamanensis. The sequence goes on along the minus strand of NZ_BOOZ01000004.1, from coordinate 129,428 downwards.
GCAGCAGGGCGAGCGTCAGATAGCCGTGGGCGATGGTGCCGCCGTACGGTCCGGCCGCCGCCCGCTCCTGGTCGAGGTGGATCCACTGGTGGTCGTCGGTGGCGTCGGCGAACGTGTCGACCCGGCGCTGGTCGATCGGGAACCAGGGGCCGGGGCCGAGTCGGTCGCCGACCGCGCCGGCCAACTCGTCGAGGCTGGCGAAGCTCCTCATCCCAGGTGCCCTCCGAGCTTCGTGTAACCGCGCAGCAGGTCGCGGGAGATGATCAGTCGCTGCATCTCGTCGGTGCCCTCGAAGATCCGGTACAGCCGTACCTGCCGGTACCAGCGTTCGATCGGCAGCTCACGGGTGTAGCCCATCCCGCCGTGGATCTGCATGACCCGGTCGACCACCCGGTTGACCATGCCGGCGCCGTAGAGCTTCGCCATCGAGGAGGCGTGCCTCGGATCCAGACCGGCGTCGACGGTCCACGCTGCCCGCAGGATGAGCCAGCGGGCCGCCTCCAGCTCGGTCTCCGAGTCGGCGATCATCCACTGGATGGCCTGGTTGGTGCCGATCTTCGACCCGAAGGTCTCCCGGGTGTTGGCGTGGTCGATGGCCATCCGCAGCGCCCGTTCGGCGATGCCGACGGCGTGCGAGGGGATCGTGTAGCGGCCCTTGCCGATCCACTGCATGGCGAGGGCGAAGCCCTGCCCCACCTCGCCGAGGATGTTGCGGTGCGGCACCCGTACGTCGTCGAAGATCAGCGAGGCGGGCCCACCCTCGCCCATCGTCGGGATGAACTCCGACCGCCAGCCCATCGCCCGGTCCACCAGGAACGCGGTCGCCCCGCCGTCGCGGGCCCCGCGCTCCGGGTCGGTGACCGCGATGACGATGGCGAAGTCGGCCTCGTTGCCGCCGGTGATGAAGGTCTTCTCGCCGTTGAGGATCCAGTCGTCGCCGTCGCGGCGGGCGCTGAACCGGATGTTCGCCGCGTCCGAGCCGGCACCCGGCTCGGTGATGGCGAAGCAGGAATTTCGCTCCCCCTCGATGGTGGGCAGCAGGAACTCCTTGCGCTGCTCGTCGGTGGCGTGGAAGAGGATGTTGTCGGCCTCGCCACCGAAGCGGAACGGCACGAAGCTGCGGCCGATCTCGGTCCAGATCAGCGACTGGACGACGGCGGGCAGGTCCATGCCGCCGTACTCCTGCGGCGTGGCCAGCCCCCAGAAGCCGAACTTTCGGGCCTTGAGCTGCAACTCGCGCAGCTCGGAGGGTTCCAGGCCGGGTTGGTGGGCCCGTTCGCGGCGCAGCAACTCCTGCTCCAGCGGCATGACCTCCCGGGTGATGAAGTCACGAGCGGTGTCGCGGATGGCCCGCTCCTCGTCGGACAGCCCGAAATCCATGTGCGCACGGTTCCTCTCGCGGGTTCAGAAGGCGTTGACGCCGGTGAGCGCCCGCCCGATGAGTAGCTGCTGAATCTGGCTGGTGCCCTCGTACAGGGTGGCGACGCGGGCGTCGCGCAGGTACTTGCCGACCGGGTACTCGTCGATGTAGCCGTACCCGCCGTACACCTGGATGGCGTCGTTTGCCGCGCGGACGGCGGCCTCGCTCGCGAACAGCTTGGCCATCGACGCCTCGGTGGCGAACGGCTGCTCCCTGTCGATCAGGTCGGCGACCCGCCAGACCAGCAGCCGCGCCGCGGCGGTGTCGACAGCGATGCCGGCGAGCAGTTGCTGCACGAGCTGGTGTCCGGCGATCGGCTTGCCGAACTGGGTGCGCGTTCCGGCGTAGCCGACGGCGGCGTCCAGGCAGCCCTGCGCGATGCCGACGCAGCCGGCGGCTACCGACATCCGGCCCTTGGCGAGGGTGGCCAGCGCCAGCTTGAAGCCGGCGCCCTCCGGGCCGAGGCGGGCGGTGTCGGGCACCCGGACGGCGTCGAGGACGAGTTCGGCGGTGGCCTGCCCCCGCAGACCCAGCTTGCCCTTGATCTCCGACCGGGCGAGGCCGGGACTGTCGGTCGGCACCAGGAACGCGGTGATCCCCCGGTGGCCCGGGCCGCCGGTGCGGGCGAAGAGCAGCGCGACGTCGGCGGTGGTGCCGTTGGTGATGAACGTCTTGCGGCCGGTGAGCAGCCAGTCGTCGCCGTCGCGGACCGCCCGGGTGGCGAGCGCCGCCGCGTCCGACCCGCTGTCCGGTTCGGTGAGCGCGAAGCAGCCAACCGCCCTACCGGAGCAGAGTGCGGGCAGCCACCGTTCCCGCTGCTCCGGTGTGCCGTGCGCGGCGATGGACTTGGCGACAAGTCCCAGCGAGACCGACACGATGCCGCGGACCGCCGAGTCGCCCCGGCCGAGTTCCTCAAGCACCAGGCAGTACGCGAGGTGGTCGCCGCCGGATCCGCCGTACTCCTCGGCGATGGTGAGGCCGAGGAAGCCGACCTCGCCGAGCTTGCCGACGATGCCGGGGTCGACCGCCTCGCGCCGGTCCCAGGCCGCCGCGTGCGGCACCACCTCGCGGTTGACGAAGTCGGCGGCGAGCGAGCGGACCGCTACCTGCTCGGCGGAGAGGTGAAGGTCCATGCCAGTAAACTAGCGCTGCAAGTTTTATGCTGTCCAGACCCCTGTATGGCAAAGTTCCCCGCGAGCCACCCACCCGAAGGAGGACACCCATGCCCCGGCCGCGACAAGCCCTGCTCAGCAGGGAGCGGATCGTCGAGGCCGCCGCCGCGTTGATCGACGCCGAAGGGCTCGACGCGTTCTCCACCCGCCGGCTCGCCGCCGCTCTCGGCGTACGTGGACCCTCGCTGTACAACCACTTCGCCACCAAGGACGCGATCCTCGACGCGGTCGCGGACAGCATCACCGGCCAGGTCGACGTGTCGTACTTCGGCCAGGTCGACTGGCGTGAGGCGCTGCGTCGCTGGGGGCACTCCTACCGGGCCGCCCTCGCCGCCCACCCGAACATCGTGCCGCACCTGGCCCAGGGCCCGGGTCGACGCCCGGCAGCCCTGGCCATGGCCGACGCCGTCTACGGCGGGCTGGTCGCGGCGGGCTGGCCGCCCGCCCGGGCGACGCACATCGGCGCGCTCATGCGCTACTTCGTGATGGGTTCCGCGCTCAGTTCCTTCGCTCAGGGCTTCGTGAAGGATCCGGGGCTCTACGCGGAGCAGTACCCGCACCTGAGCCAGGCCCACCGCCTCGCCGAACACCAGCACCAGGTCGACGAGGGCGCCTTCGTGCTGGGGCTGGAGGCGCTCATCGACGGGCTGTCGCACACCTACGAACGCGTGGTCGGCCCGCTGCCACCCCTCCCGCCCGACGGCCCGGCGTACTAGAGTCCAAACTTGCACCGCTAGTTTTAGGTCGAGGTGAGGAGCCCATGGAATCCGTACGGACCGACTTCTACCTCGACGGACGCTGGGTGCGCGCGGCCGGTGGACAGCCGTTGGCTGTGCACAACCCGACGACCGAGGAGGTCATCGGCACGGTCCCGGCCGGCACCGCCGCTGACGTCGACCGGGCCGTGGCCGCCGCCCGGGCCGCCTTCGAGGGCTGGGCGGCCACCGATCCCGCCGACCGGGCCGCCCACCTCGACCGGTTGCACGCCACCCTCACCGCCCGCACCAAGGACATCGCGCACACAGTCGCCAGTGAACTCGGCACCCCGCTGAAGGTCGCCACCCGGGTCCAGGCCGGGCTGCCGCTCACCGTCCTGCGCGGCTACGTCGACCTGGCCGCCCGGCCGCCCGCGCCGCAGACCGTAGGCAACTCCCTCGTGGTACGCGAACCCGTGGGCGTGGTCGGCGCGATCACCCCCTGGAACTATCCGCTGCACCAGATCGTCGCCAAGCTCGCTCCCGCCCTCGCCGCCGGCTGCACACTCGTGCTGAAGCCGAGCGAACTGACCCCGCTGACCGCGTACCTGCTCTTCGACGCCATCCACGAAGCCGGCCTGCCGCCCGGCGTGGTCAACCTGGTCACCGGCACCGGGCCGGTGGTCGGCGAGGCCCTCGCCGGCCACCCCGACGTGGACCTGGTCTCCTTCACCGGCTCCACCGCCACCGGCCGGCGGATCACGCACCTGGCCGCCGACCGGATCGCCCGGGTGTCACTGGAGTTGGGCGGCAAGTCGGCGAACGTGATTCTCGACGACGCCGACCTGGCCGGCGCGGTGAAGGTCGGCGTCGGCAACGCGTTCCTCAACTCGGGCCAGACCTGCACCGCATGGACCCGGATGCTCGTGCACCGGGACCGCTACGACGAGGCCCTCGACCTGGCCGCCAAGGCCACCGACGGCTACCGGCTCGGTGACCCGTTCGACCCGGCCACCCGCCTCGGCCCGCTGGTCTCCGCGCAGCAGCGGGACCGGGTACGCGACCACATCACCAGGGGCCTGGCCGACGGCGGCCGGCTGATCGCCGGTGGACCCGACGCCCCCGTCCCGCAGCAGGGCTGGTTCGTCGCCCCGACGGTCATCGCCGACGTCGACCCCGACAGCGCCCTCGCCCAGGAGGAGGTCTTCGGGCCGGTCCTCGCGGTCATCCCCGTCGACGACGACGACCACGCGGTGCGGGTCGCCAACAACTCCCGCTACGGCCTGGCCGGCGCGGTCTGGTCCGGCGACGAGGACCGGGCACTGCGGGTGGCCCGCCGGCTGCGCACCGGCGCCGTCGACATCAACGGCGCACCGTTCAACCCGCTCGCCCCGTTCGGCGGCTACAAGCAGTCAGGCCTCGGCCGCGAGCTGGGCGTACACGGGCTTGAGGAGTTCTGCGAAGTGAAGGCGATCCAGCGGTGAGGGGCCTGGTGGTTCGGGGCGTCGGCACACCGCCCCAGGTCGAGCCTGTCGACCCACCCGCCACCGGTACCGGCCAGGTACGGGTGGCGGTCAAGGCGGCAGGCGTCTGCCACTCCGACCTGTCCATGGTCGACGGCACCATCGCCGCACCGTACCCGCTGCTGCTCGGCCACGAGGCCGCGGGCGTGGTCGTCGAGGTGGGCGACGGCGTCGACCGGGTCGCGGTAGGAGACCACGTGGTGCTCAACTGGGCACCCCCGTGCCGCGACTGCTGGTACTGCGGGCACGGCGAGCCGTGGCTCTGCGAACGCTCCGGCAACCCGGCCGCCACCGCCGGGCACACGATCGACGGCGCGCCACTGCACGTCACCCTCGGCCTCGGCGCGCTCGCCGAGCAGGTGGTGGTGCCACAGCAGGCAGTAGTGACCGTACCGCCGGAACTGCCCTTCCCCACCGCCGCGCTGCTCGGCTGCGCGGTGCTCACCGGCGTCGGCGCGATCCGCCGTACCGCCGATGTCCGGCCCGGCGACTCGGTAGCCGTCATCGGTCTCGGCGGCGTCGGCCTCTCCGCTGTCGCCGCCGCCCGCGCGGCAGGCGCCGCCACGGTCATCGCCGTCGACGTCGCACCCGCAAAGGCCGAGCTGGCGTACGCGGCCGGCGCCACCGACTTCCTGCTCGCCGACGACACCCTCAGCCGCGCGGTACGGACACTCACCGGTGGCCGGGGCGTCGACCACGCGGTCGAGTGCGTCGGCCGGGCCGCCACCATCCGCACCGCCTGGCGGGCGACCCGCCGTGGCGGGCAGGTCATCGTGGTCGGCATGGGCGGCAAGGACGACATGGTCGGGCTCAGCGCCCTGGAGATCTTCCACTCGGCCCGCACCCTGCGCTCCTCGGTGTACGGCTCCTCCGACCCGGACCGGGACGTACCCCACCTGGCCCGCGCGGTGCTCGACGGCACCCTCGACCTGGACTTCCTGGTCACCGACCGGGTCAGCCTCGACGCGGCACCGGAGGCGCTGGCCCGGATGTCCCGGGGCGAGGGCGCCCGCACGGTGGTCCTGTTCGACTGACGCGCTCCTGTCGGCCAACGGCATCCCGCTCTCCGGCGGCTTGGAGCACTCCGTCAGTAAGTGTCGCCCCAGTACGTGTCCGTGCTGGCGTTCACCATGTCCTCCAGCTTTCGAAGACCAGTGGGGAAGATGTTGAGTTGCCGCAGGTCGGCGAGGCTGCACCAGCGCATTCCCTGCTGGCCTTCGTCGGAGACATCGTCTGCTGCCAGGTAGTCGGCGGACAGCTCCGACTTCAGTTCCGCGAGAAAGTAGAACTCGATCTTGTGTTGATCGCGGCCCTTACCGGCCAGTTCGTGGCGTGCGTGGATGTACTCACGAACGAAGAGCATGCGCCCTGGCGTCACGTCCGCACCGATCTCCTCCTGGCATTCACGAACCAACGTCTCGGTCAGCGTCTCGCCGTACTGCTGCCGACCGCCGGGCAGGGAGTACCAGACCCCGAGCCCCATCTTGCGGTCCACATACTTGAGAAGGAGCACCCTGTCGCCGTCGAGGATGACAGCCTTGGCGGAGTTTTCGAGCCGGTTCTCGGCACTCGTCATGTCGTCGCTTCCAATCCCGCTGCCTCGATCATGTCCTGGAACGTGTGCGGAGGTGGGTCGTCGTGCCAGCCATTCATCGCCAAGCGGTCGAGCAGCGCTCGCTTGAGATCGATGATCGCTATGAGCGGCTCACCGAACCGCGGATCCAGAGCGTTCAGGCCGAGCGCGATTTCGCGCCATAGGGCATCGGCCTCCCGGTAGCACTCCCGCATGATGCCACCCGACACCAGCATCTCCAACATGGCACTGTGCGTCTCGTTCAGTTCAGGATCGCCGACCAGCGCGCGGTTGAGCACACCAGCATCCCTGCCATGGCTGTCGATGACTTGCTGCGCCCGGGTCCAAAGCTTGCTTATCAAACGGCGCAGGTCTGCCTTGAGCATCGGCTCGGCGAGCCCCTTGGCGACCGGGTAGCTCACCAGCCCAGTAACAGTGTCCTCGAAGAGGTCCGCCAGTTCGTCCACCCGCTGTCTCAACCGGCGCATGTCGCGGAGCCGGTCGGCCAAGCCGTCCGGCACGGGCTTCCCGAGATAGGCAAGCAGTCCGAGTAGGCAAGACGAGTAGAAGCCGGAGCCGAGGTGTCGAGACCTGACATCCATCCGATACCAGTTGACGAGGCTTTCTCCGTCTTCGAGCAGTGCCTGGTCAAAGCGGGCGGCGTAGTTGTCGTACATGGACTGCACGATTTCCGCCGTCACCCCGGCCATCACCGGTAGTGCCCGAACGCCTGCTGGTGTGAGCGAAGCCTCGCGGACCATCGTCAGCAGGCTGGTCACCGAAAGGCACATGGTCGAGTTGACGTCGGCAAGCAGCAAGGCCGGGTCGCGGATGCTGTAGGAAGCTGAAAGGTCGAGGTGGCGGTCCATGTTGTTGAGGATCAGGGTCTGACCCAGTGCGTAGATCTTCAGGTACTCGGCCAACACCTCTGGATCGGCACCGGTCCGGGCACCAACCGCCGCTGCCGGCATCGTCTGCCGGAACAGCAACTCGGGATCAAGGGCATCCTGATACAGCCGAGACATCCGGGGAAACAGGAAGTCCATAGCGCGCAGTTGGCTAATGGCCATCAAGATCGGGCGACCGTATTGGGTGAAAAGTTCGACCGTCGCCCGGAAGTCGTAGCCGGCAGGGTCAGTACCCGTAGAGAAACGCCTCACCCGCCCGCTCCCACTGACCGCTTCCGTTGCGCCCTCCGAAGTACCTCCCACGTGAACTCCATCTGCAAGAGGAAGTAGATCAGCGCGAGCACCGCTGACAGCAGAGGCGTCCAAGAGATGTCAGTTCCATACGTGATGAGACGGTCGGCGCCGACAGCGACGTACGCGGCGTTGAGCGATCCGATCACCACCGAAGTGAGTGCTGCGGCCTTCAGCTTGCGCCGACTCTCCAAGTATGGGTTGGTTGACCCCCACACCGGTTTCCAGCCTTCGGGAAACTCTGCGGCAAGCGCGTGCAGGTAGAGGCTTCGCAGCCGGTTTACCTGGTGTTTCGCTTCGGTCTGCACCCGATCGGTGACGACATAGGCCCGCAGGACGATCGTGTTCAACACCCCGGCTACCACTGCCGCCGCATAGATGATCGGAAGCCGCAACACCGTGCCGACCTGACCCACCGAAGAGATCAATTTCGCGGACACCAGGGCACCAGCGACCAGAACCGGGAAGGCCAGGATACGAAGACTGAGCTTGTAGAGATCCCTTTCGGCGTCCTTGTAGTCGTTGTGCAGGATGAACGCCTGCTCGAAGTCGGTCAGCAGCATCTTGCGGGCGGTCTCCACGTCGATGCCCCCGCCTCGCGTCCCCGCTGCTGGGGTGGTGCGAACCTCCGCATTCTTGGGCGTCAGCGCCTGCCTGATCAACTGGCGCAGACGACTGCGGCGTTCGTAAGTAGGCACGGATGATCGCCACCTCCCCAGGGTCACGTGCTGCGCATTATCGCGTCAGACGTGGCATCGAGGAAACGGCTCCGCAGAGACGACAAATGCCGACGGAAGACTATCGCGATCGAAGCGGTTCGGTCAGTGAACTTCGCCGCGCTACGGTGAGGGTCATGCCGCGCTACCTAAAGGTCGTCTACTTTCTAATCCTGCTCGCCCTCGTGGTCTTGGGCTTCGCCTGGGACTCGTCCCTCGGCCTTAAGGTCCTGGTTGGTGCGTTGGCGGTAATCCCTGTTGTGGTAGCTGATCTCATCAGCAGGCACCGGCGGAGCGGGTCACCCAACGCATAGCCGAAATGTACGTCGGCTGTCCCACCTACGGTCATCGCGCTCACCAGCGCGCCGCCAGCCCGTCGGCCGCCGACCCCACACTTCACTGGAGCAGCCGTTCGGCCACTCGACCGGGATTCGTCTGGCCCCCGTCGAGCCGCAATCCCCAAAGTCTCAACCCCCTGTCTCACCCTGTCGGCCCTATGATGAGGATCGGTCGGTTACGGACCTGGACGAGGGACAGGAATGGTGCCGTCGCCGGTCAGCCCACCCCGAGGGAGACGGCGAGCTGCGTGACCGTCGTCGGGGCGCGCGGGTCACGGGTGATCTCGGCGAGTAGCTCCCGGGCTACGGGACGGTCTCGGATCTCTGCCGGTGCGGTGCGCTCGGCTTCGACAAGCACCCGTGCGGCGGTGGTCGCATCGTCGGCGTGGAGGTAAGCACGGGCGACGTCGAGCAGGTGCGCAGCGCGGTGTTCTGGGGGTAGCCACCGCCACCCGGGCCGCCTGGTGGCCTTCTCGTGCCAGGCGATCGCAGCACGGGCGTCGCCGGATTCGACGGCTGCGGCGGTACGCGCCAGGGCGACGGCTGTGGGTCCGAACCCGGTGTGGTGATGGTCGCGCCCGTCGCCGACCCGTTCGGCCATGCTGGCGGCCTCGTCGATCAGATCGGTGGCCGCCGGCTCGTTTCCGTGCTGTGCGGCTGCCAGGGCTGCCTGGATGAGCAGCGTTCCGCACAGGGACAGCTCCGCCGGGGTACCGCACTCGATCTCCGGCGGAGCGATCCGGTACGCGGCGGCGAGCATCACCGACTTCGCCTCCCGCGTACGCCCCGACATCCGCAGCACCTGACCGAGTTGGACGGCTGCGGCTGTCACCAGTTCCCGGTCACCGGTGGCGGCGAGCATCGCCCGGTCAGTGGCCAGCCACGCCAGCTCGGCGTCGCCGAGCTTGACCAGCAGGGCGGCCGTGATCCGGTACGCCTCCACCAGCGGGGTTCGACCCGTGACCGGTGCTCGGGCGTAGGTGCGCTGTGCATTGATGAGCAGCTCCGGTGCCATGTCGATCATCTGCTGGTAGCGGGCGTACTGAAAGGTCGTCCACGCGTGCCCCACCTCCCGCAGCATCCGCTCCACCGGTGACGCCGGCCGCAGGCCCGCCGGCACGCCCAACGGGATCTCGTACCGGGACAACGCAGCCCTGATCCGGTCGACACCCTCGGCGCGATGCGTCGCGTCGGCCGGCGCGGTGTTCCCGCCGAGCAGGGCGGCGGTGTCGATACGCAGCACGCGGGCGATCTCCTGGAGAGTGGAGAGCCTGTCCAACGATCGGACTCCGCGCTCAACCTTGTCGACCCAGCTCTTCGACTTGCCGAGCCGGTCGGCGAACATCTGCTGCGACAGCTTCCGCCGCCCCCGCCAGTACGCCACCCGCCGCCCGACCGGCAAAAGCTCAACGCTGTCCACGACGCCACCGCCGATCCGGTATCGCCCGGGTGATCTCCTCCGCCGGGATCCGCTCCGCCTCAGCCTCGGCGAGTAGCCTCCGCTTGGCCGCTTCCCGCGCGGCTGCCTGAATCTGCTCGCCCCGGCTCTCCCCTGGCCCGTCGCCGTCACCCTGCATCCCCACCTCCGTCGGCAGACGCGCGGCGGCAAGCCTGCCGTCGCGGGTCTACAGTGACGTCCTGATGTCACCGAGCGCGACGGCACAAAGCCCGACAACTAGGCCACATTGGTGGCGACATAAAGGCGACACGGCGCTATCGTGTCGGTCATGAACGCCCCCAACACCGCCCTGCGAACCATCCGCATCGGGATGCGGATGAGCCAGGACGACTTCGCCCGCGCGCTCCAAGCCGCCGGCCATCGCGTCGGCGAGCCCAACGACGCCAACAAGAGGCTCGTCCAACGATGGGAGTCCGGTGCCATCGCTGCACCCCGACCCGTCTACGCCCGCGCGCTGGAGGTCGTCACCGGCCTACCCATCTCGCTGCTGGGCTTCGCATCGGTACCCGGCAGTCAGGTCGCCGACGACAAGCACGGCGGCCACGACCTGACATCTCCCATGTCCAGCCTGGCCACACCGACGCCGACCCCACGGCCGACCACCGTCCACCAGTCATACGAGGGGGTCTGGCTCAGCCGCTACCAGTACTACTCAAGCGGCCGGGGAGACTCCTTCGCCGGTCAGCACTTCGTCGTCGTCCTCCAGCACGGCGACCGGCTGACCGCACGTAGCCTGCCCGGCTCGGCCGCCTCATCTCTCTCCATGGACCTGACTGTGGACGGCTCCGTCATCACCGGCACCTGGGTGGAGCAGACGGACCCGGGCGGCTACTACCGGGGTGCCCGCTATCACGGTGCGGTCCAACTCCTCGCCGAGCCCACGGGCAGACGGATGGCCGGCAAGTGGGTCGGGTTCGGCAAGGACATGGACGTCAACACCGGCCCGTGGGAACTCATCTTTCGCGACGCCTCGACATCCAAGGCCACACTCGACCGATACAACACCTCAGCGACGTAGCGCGCTGCTGTCCAGGAATCACCTGGTCGTGTCGACACTGCTGGCGTCATCGAACCATGACGGAGCTGTGTAGAGGTCGGCCACTTCGGCTACCGGCACCTTGGCCACCACCATGCCGACCCGTCGTGGCATGTTCGGTATCCGCCAGTCGACCAACATCTGACCTTGCTCATCATCGTCTGCGTCGACCAGTACGTTGAAGAGCAAGTGGTTGTCCTCTTCGCTGTACGCGTCAGCCGCCAGTTCCAGGACCCCACCAGACCGCAGGGTCACTATCCACCGGCCAGGGACGCCCGCAGCAAACTCCACGGCAGCAGACAGTAGCTGCATCCAGCCCACAGGTCGACTCGTCATGCGTGAGTGCAACTTCCCTGTTGTTGTCGTCTCCGCTCGGTTCGAGGCGACAAATTCCCCGTTGTTGTCCTATCCGCAGGGCCACTGACTACGGCCGGCGCTTGTACTGGTTGCCGGGCGGTGAAGGTGGTTGGGTCTGATTCAGCCGGGCCACCCGTCGAGGTACTCGGCGAAGGAAACGTCGCCCCGCTCGTCGCCGCCGATTTCCCGGAACTGGTCCAGGCCGTCGTAACCCGGCGTATCGGGCAGCAGCACCCGCAGGGGGTGCGAGGCGTGGTCGGCCAGGAACTTCCACAACGCCCGGGTCAACTCCGGCTGGCCGGAGTTGACGGTGTAACCGTCCTGGAAATAGCCGATCCGCTGCTCCCCCAGCCGGTACGCGGTGCCCAGTGCCATACACCTGGCGCACTGCGGACAGGCCAACCAGCCGCTGAGCGACACCCGAGAGCCTCTCAATCACATCGTCATGCCACGCAGGCCCAGGACGGCTGCGCCGGCGCGGTCAGGTGGCCGCGTCGCGTTCGGCGGCCTCGATGTTGGCGTCGGTGACCACGAACATGCCGAGCAGCAGGGTGAGCGTCAGCAGCCCCATGATGGCGAAGACCGCGCGGAGGCCGAAGACCTCGGCCGCGACGCCGCCGACCAGGGCGCCGGCCGGCATGCTTCCCCAGGCCAGCATTCGGTAGCCGCTGTTGACCCGGCCGAGCAGCCGGTCCGGGGTGATCCGCTGGCGTAGCGAGATGGTGATGACGTTCCAGGTGGCGAGCAGGATCCCGCCGACGAAGAAGACCGTACCGATCACGAACGGGTTGGTGCTCAGCGCCGGTACGCCGACGACTGCGGCCATCGCCAGCACGGAGAGCGCAAGGGTGCGGGACCGTCCGAGCCGTTGTTCGATCCGTGCGGTGGCTACCGAGCCGAGCACGATGCCGGCGGCGATGGTGGTGAGCAGGAGGCCGTACCCGGGTTCGGTGAGGCCGATGGGCGAATCCGGGCCGACCGCATAGAGCACGAGCACGGCGAAGATGGCGCTTGTGATGAAGTTGCTGGTCCCGACCATCGTGGCCAGGGTGCGCAGCAGCCGGTGCCGCCAGAGGAAACGCAGCCCTTCGACGATGTCGGCACGCATCGTCGTCGGCTCGTCCCGCTCGATCCGGAACCGGCCGGCGACCAGGAGCAGCGCGGCGACGGCCACCGCCCACAGCACCGCCGGCCCGGCGAGGGCCAGGGCCACCCCGGCGGCGACCAGGAAACCGGCAAGTGGTGGGCCGACGAACTGGTTGGCGGCCAGTTCCACGGCGGCGAGTCGGCCGTTGGCCCGGGGTAGCCGGTCGCGCGTGACCACCTGCGGCAGGATCGACTGGGCGGAGGTGTCGTAGAGGGTCTCGGCCATGCCGAGGCCGAGCGCCACCAGGTAGAGCAGCCAGATCGACCCGGCGTCGAAGGCCACCGCGAGCGCCAGCCCGCCGATGACAACCGCGCGCAGGGCGTTGGCGGCGAGCATCACCTGACGCCTGTCGAGCCGGTCGGCGAGGGCGCCGGCCGGCAGCGCGAACAGCAGCCAGGGCAGGCTGAACGCGGTGGCGACCCCGGCCACCAGCACCGGTGAGCGGGTGTAGCCGACGGCCACCAACGGCAGCGCGATCTTGACGATCCCGTCGGCCAGGTTGGACACCGCCGACGCCGACCAGAGCCGCCAGAACCGACCACCCAGCCGGCTCTCATCAGCCGCGTGCGCCGTTGCCTGGTCCGTACGCACTGGTTCCTCGACCCCCGTCACGCCGCCGATCATCGCAGCGTCGCGGCGACCGGCGAAAGGCCGCCGGCCTTTCACTGAGTGAAATAGGCGCTGCCGATCAGCGGGCGGCTCACGGGATCATCCGACTGCACCCCGCTCCCGTCCCGAGAGAGGTTGGGTCACGATGGCGTTCGCCCGCAACCAGTGGTACGTGACGGCCTACAGCAACGAGGTCGGGCGGGATCTGCTCGCCCGCACCGTGCTCGGTGAGCCGCTGGTCCTCTACCGCACCGAGTCCGGGGAGGCCGTGGCGCTCGCCGACAGGTGCGTGCACCGCCGCTACCCGCTGTCCGAGAGCCGGCTCGACGGCGACACGATCGTCTGCGGCTACCACGGCTTCACCTACGACCAGACCGGCACCTGCGTCTTCGTACCGGGCCAGCAACGCATCCCACGCACCGCGCGGGTCGCCGCGTACCCGGTGGTGGAGCAGGACTCGCTGATCTGGGTGTGGATCGGCGACCGGGACCGCGCGGACCCGACCACGATTCCCCGGGCCCCCTGGCTGGACGACCCCCGGTACACGGTGGTGCGCGGGATGGCGCCGCTCAACGCCCGGTACAGCCTGCTCGTGGACAACCTGATGGACCTGTCCCACGAGACCTACCTGCACGGCGGCTACATCGGCACCCCGGAGGTGGCGAACACGCCGATCACCACCGAGGTCGACGAGGAACGCGGCATCGTCTACGTCAGCCGGCACATGGACGACGCCGAGTGCCCGCCGTTCTACGCCAAGTCGACGGGCATCCAGGGCCGGATCACCCGCTGGCAGGACATCGAGTTCCACCCGCCGTGCCTGTACCTGCTGCACAGCCGGATCGCGCCACAGGGCGTCTACCCGCCGGCCGAGGGCGAGGACAGCGACGCCTTCCACGCCGAGATCGTGTACGCCATCACCCCGTCGACGGAGAACACCACGTACGACTTCTGGGCGGTGGCCCGCGACTTCGCCATCGACGACGAGTCGGTGAGCGAGTACCTGCACCAGAGCAACCACACGGTGGTCATGCAGGACGTGACGGCGCTGAACATCCTGGAGCAGGTGATCGCGTCCGAGCCGGACAAGTACCAGGAACTCAGCATCAACATCGACACCGGCGGACTCGCCGCCCGACGGCTGATCGCCCGGATGGTCGAGGCTGGGACGGTGGGGGCGCCCCGATGACCGAGCCGGCCCACATGCTCACCGGCGACCGGATCTACCGGATCCACTGGATGCCGGGTACCGACACGCTGCGCGGAATCTGTCACTGCGGTGCCGAGCGCGTCGCCGAGGAGCCTGTCGAGTTGTGGGAGTGGCTGCTCGCCCATCCGTACGGTCATCAGTCGCCGGAGGTGGTCCCGCCCGCACCGCACGCCGCCGCCGGGACGCCGGTGTCGCCCGCCCGGTCGGTGGTGCCGGCGTGACCGCCGACGACCTGGACGGCGCGGAGCTGGTGGTGGCCGACCGGGACTGGGCGGCGACGGGTGTCGCCGTCCTGGGCCTGTGCCGCCCCGGCGGCGGCGACCTGCCCGCCTGGTCCCCCGGCGCGCACCTCGACCTGGAACTCGGGCCAGGGTTGGTACGCCAGTACTCGCTCTGCGGTGACCCGGCAGACCGGGCCACCCTGCGGGTCGCGGTGCAGCTGGAGCCGGAGGGGCGCGGTGGCTCGCGGCAGGCGCACGAGCGGCTCACCCCTGGCGCGACAGTCCGGGTGCGTGGACCACGGAACAACTTCCCGCTGGTGGCGGCGTCGCGTTACCTGTTCGTCGCCGGTGGTATCGGTATCACGCCGATCAGGCCGATGGTCGCCGCCGCCGACGCCGCCGGAGCCGACTGGCGACTGGTGTACGGCGGGCGTAGCCGCGCCACCATGGCCTTCGCCGACGCCCTGCGGGAGAAGTACGGCGACCGGGTGAGCCTGTACCCGCAGGACGAGACCGGCCTGCTCGACCTGGACGAGCTGCTGGGACAGCCGACGGACGGGCTGGTCTACTGCTGCGGGCCGGAGTCGTTGATCGCCGCGGTGGAGCAACGCTGCCGGACGTGGCCCGCCGGGGCCCTGCACGTCGAACGCTTCACTCCGCTGGCCACCGCCGACGGCGTCGACAGCGCCGTCGAGGTGGAACTCACCCTCAGCGGCCGGACGCTCACCGTACCGCCGGGCACGTCGATCCTGGCGGCGGTGGAGGCGGCTGGCGTGCAGGTGCTCTCCTCGTGCCGGGAAGGCACCTGCGGCACCTGCGAGACCCCGGTGCTCGACGGTGTGCCGGAGCACCGGGACAGCCTGCTCACCGAGGCGGAGCGGGCCGTCGGCGACACCATGATGATCTGCGTTTCGCGCGCGGTGACGCCCCGACTGACGCTGGAGCTGTGACCGGCCGGCCGGGGTCGGCATGATGGCGGGGTGGACGCGCAACCAGGACGGTCGGTCACCAGCAAGGTGCTGGCCCTGCTCGACGCGTTCACCCCGGCCAGCCCGGCGCTGACCCTCAGCGAGCTGGCCCGGCGAGCCGAACTGCCGTTGCCCACCGCCTCGCGGCGGGTCGCCGAGCTGGTCGCCTGGGGCGCGTTGGAGCGGGGTGACGACGGGCGGTACCGGATCGGGTTGCGGCTGTGGGAGGTCGGTTCGCTCGCCCCCCGGGGGCTCGGGCTGCGCGAACTGGCGCTGCCGACGATGGAGGACCTGTACGAGGTGACCCACGAGAACGTCCAGCTCGCGGTCCGGCAGGACGCCGAACTCGTCTTCATCGAACGGATCGCCGGGCGGCATGCGGTGCCGGTGCTCACCCGGGTCGGTGGCCGCTTCGCGTTGCACGCAACCGGCGTCGGGCTGGTGCTGCTCGCGTACGCGCCGGCCGAGGTGCATGAGCAGGTGCTTGCCGCGCCGTTGGAGCGGTACACCCCGCTGACCGTCACCGACCCCGGGCGGCTGCGCAGAACGCTGGCCGAGGTACGCCGCACCGGGTACGCGGTGAGCGACAGGCAGGTCACCATGGACGCCCTCTCGGTCGCCGCGCCGATCTGCGGACCCGAGGGCGCGGTGGTCGCCGCGATCTCACTCGTGGTCGCCCAGCACCGGGCGGACCCGGTGGCGCTGGCACCGCTGGTCCAGGCGGCCGGACGGACGATCTCCCGGTCGCTCGGCACGTCGTACGGATCTCGGCGGTCCCCCGGCTGAGGCCGGTACCGCCTCGTCACCCGGCGCAGTAACGTGTCCGGGTGTTGATGCGCTCTGGCCAGCCCCGAACCGACGGAATCGCCACCGGGGCGTCGTCGTGGTGAGCGACGGGCTGGGCGAGCGGTTGCCGCCGGGGTCGTCGTCGGAGCGGGCGGCGGTCGGGCGGGCCCGGGCCCAGCGTCTGCTGGTGACCCTGCTCGGGGACCACTGGCACGCCGGTCGTTCACCACTGCCGTCCGGGGGTCTGGTGGCCGTCCTCGCGGAGTTCGGCATCGCGCCCGCGAACGCCCGCGCCACGCTCGCCCGGCTGACCCAGCGGGGCATGCTCCAGCGGACCAAGGAGGGCCGGCGGACCAGCTACCGGTTGACCGAGCCGGCCTGGCACATCCTCCAGCGCGGTGCGCGGCGCATCTTCGCCACCACCGACGAGAGCGCCTGGGACGGCAGTTGGACGCTCATCGCGTTCACGGTGCCGATGGAGGACGCGAACCAGCGTCGCCTGATCCGGGCCCGGTTGCGCTGGTTGACGTTCTGGCCACTGTACGACGCGACCTGGGTGACGCCGCACGACAGGCGCCACGAGGCACGCGAGCAGCTCAGCGAACTCGGGGTCACCGACGCGGTGATCCTACGGTCCACCGAGCTGGAGTTGCTGCCGGCCGGCCGGGCGCGGCTGGAGGCCGCCTGGCGGATCGACGAGGTGGCCGCCGGCTACCGGGACTTCCTGCACCGCTACCGCGAGCTGGCCGGTCGCGCCACGGCCGGCGGGGTGCTGCCGGCGGAGGCGCTCGTCGCGCGTACCCGGCTGGTCAGCGACTGGCGGGCACTTGTCGGCGCCGACCCTGACCTACCTGCCGAGTTCCTGCCCCGGTCGTTCCCGCGTGCCGAGGCACGGGCGATGTTCCTGAGCATCTCCGAGGCGCTGGCTCCGCTGGCCCAGAAGCGCTTCGAGGACCTCGTCCAGCGGCTCGAACCGGTCTGACCGCACCGTACATCCGTGCCGAGCCCGGCCGGGGCGACCTTACGGCATTGATGCATTGCACTTCCATTGGCTGCCGATCAGTTTTCGCATTACGTTTTCCCCGTGCCTTCGGCTCCGGAGGCCCAGCCGCCCGTCCCCGGCTGAAAGGGGTCCTGCCATGCCCACCCACCGATCTCGGAGGAGCGCCCGGCACCGACCCCTCCGGGTGGCGTTGACCGCGCTCGTCGCCACCGCACTTGTCGGCAGCTCCGCACCGGCCGGCGCCGCCACCGTGGCCGGCAAGGGCCGCCACAGTGGCTTCGACGTGGCTGTCGTCTCCGGCCGCGCGGACATGGTCAGCGGCGGCGACGCCCTGATTCGGGTCACCGTGCCGCGCACCGTCGCGCCCCGTCAGGTGAAGGTCCGCCTCGAGGGCCGTGACGTGACAGACCGTTTCCGCCCGGCCGGCGACAAGCGGACCCTGCTCGGCCTGGTGGACCGGTTGAAGCTGGGCCGCAACCGGATCGAGGTCCGCACGTACGGGCCGGGCTGGGGCCGGCCGGGTGCCACGCTGACGCTCGTCAACCATCCGGCCGCCGGGCCGGTCTTCTCCGGGCCGCACATCCCACTCTTTTGCACCGCCTCGGGCAGCCCGTGGCACCTGGGCCCGGTCGACGAGAACTGCCACGTGGCCGAGCCCCAGGTCAGCTACCGGTACCGCAGCACCGCCGGCAGCTTCGTCGACCTGCCCGACGGTCCGCTACCGGCGGACGTGGCGAGCACCACCACCACTGCCGGCCGGACGGTCCCGTACGTGGTGCGGATCGAGCGCGGCACCATCAACCGGGCGGTGTACGAGATCGCCATGCTGCACCAGCCGGGCACCCCGGCCCCGAGCCCGTGGACGAGCACCCATGGCTGGAACGAACGGCTGGTGTACACCTTCGGCGGCGCCTGCGGCATCGGCCACACCCAGGCCACAAGCACCGGTGGCGTCGTCGACGACACGCTGCTGCGGCGCGGGTACGCGGTGGCCAGCGCGACATTCAACGTGTACGCGCACAACTGCAACGACGTCACGTCCGCCGAGACGGCCATGATGGTCAAGGAACACTTCATCGAGACGCTCGGCGTACCGGCCTTCACCATGGGTTGGGGCGGATCGGCCGGCACCATGCAGCAGTTGCTGATCTCCAACGCCTATCCGGGCATCCTGGACGGCGTCATCGGCAGCATCGGCTACCCGGACGAGCGCTCCACCACCATCTCCGGTCACGAGTGCCGGTTCATCTCCCAGGCGGCCACCGCCGCCGGCCTGTCGGCCGCCCAGCAGAGCGCCGTCAGCGGCTTCGGCAGCCCGAACACCTGCTTCGGTTACCAGTTCTTCGACAGTGTGGACTGGCCGACCGCCTGCCCCGCCCACATCCCCGCCGACCGGCGCTACCACCCGGACACCAACCCGGAGGGCATCCGCTGCGCCATGGCGGACTTCGTCTCCAACGTGTACGGCGTCGACAAGCGGACAGGTGCCGGCCGGCCGATCATCCCGGACACCGTCGGCGTGCAGTACGGTCTGGCGACGCTCAAGGCGGGCGTGCTCAGCCCGGAGCAGTTCGTCCGGCTCAACGAGGGCATCGGCGGCCTGGACGTGGAGGGCAACCGCACCCCGCAGCGCACCTCGGCGAACGTCGCGGCGCTCAGCACGGCGTACGCGACGGGCCGGGTCAACCAGTTCGACGGCGGGCTGCGCTGGACCCCGATCATCGAGACCCGTGGGTACACCGATCCGACAGGCGACTTCCACGACCGGTTCCGTTCCTGGACGATGCGGGAGCGGCTGGTACGGGCCAACGGCAACGCCGACAACCATGTGAGCGTGACCGGCCCGCCGGGCGCGGGCAGCGCGGCGATCCAGGAGCAGGCGCTCACCGACATGGACGCCTGGCTGACCGCGCGCGGCAGGCTCGCGGCGGCCCGTCCGCACCTCGACGCCGTCGCGCTCACCCGACTGTCGCGACCGCGCGGCCTGGCCGACAGCTGCGTCAGGCCCGACGGTGAGCGGATCGTGGAGCGGCTGACCCTCGATCCGGGCGCCCGGTGCAACCAGCTCTACCCGTACCACCGCAACCCCCGGGTGGTGGCGGGCGGGCCCACCACCTCGGCGGTGCTCAAGTGCCAGCTCCAGCCGCTGCGGAAGTCGCTCTACGGGGTGGACTTCACCGCCGAGCAGTGGCAGCGGTTGCGAGCGGTCTTCCCCGGCGGCGTCTGTGACTGGTCGAAGCCGGGCGTCGGCCAGCGCCGGCTCGCCGGCACCTGGATCCGCTTCTGACGCCCCAGCGCCAGGTCGGGGAGGCTCGCCACGGGCGAGCCTCCCCGACCACGCTCAGTCGGGAAACGCGAGCAACCGCAGCAGACCGGCCAGCCGCTCGTGCTCCTCGGGGGTCACCGGAGCCAGCAGGCCCCGCTCCACGGCGCGGGCGGCCTGCTGGGCGCGGGCGAAGAGGTCCCGACCGGCGTCGGTCGCGACGAGGACGTTGGCCCGCCGGTCGGCGGGGTCGGTGCGGCGCTCCACCAACTGACGCTGTTCGAGGCCGTCGACGAGCGCGACGACCTGGCTCGGGTCGAGTCGGAGAAACTCGGCAAGCTCGCGCTGCGTGGGTCGGGCACCGTCGGCGGCCAGCGCCAGCACGGAGTAGGACCGCGCCTTGAGCCCGTGCTCGGCCAGGGCGGCGTTTGCCGCCGCGAGCGTGAGCGCGTTGGCGCGGGCCAGCAGAAAGACCAGGTCACCGCCGAGCACGCTGTCCCGCAGGGCGTCCCGCCCCGGCAGCCGGGTCTTAGAGGCCATGGCGCGATGGTAGCAAGTTTCACCAATGATTGACATTTTCAATGGTCCATGCTCAGATCGGGTGGACACGAAGGAGTTCTCCATGTCCCTGGACGGCAAGGTCGCCATCGTCACCGGATCCGGACGCGGTCTCGGCCTCGCGTACGCGCAGGAGCTCGCCCGACAGGGCGCCGCCGTGGTGATCAACGATGTCGACGAGCAGACCACAGCCGACGCCGTCGCGTCGATCCAGGCGCTCGGCGGCCGGGCCGCCGCGGTTGTCGCTCCGGTCGGCCCGACCGAGACCGCCGAACAGTTGGTCGCCACCGCGGTGGAGACCTTCGGTCGACTCGACATCCTGGTCACCAACGCCGGTGTCCTGCGCGACACCGTGCTGTGGAAGATGACCGACGAGGACTTCGACACCGTCATCAACGTGCACCTGCGCGGCACCTTCACCACTGTGCGCGCGGCGGTGCAGCACATGCGGGCGGCCGGCGAGGGCGGGCGCATCATCTGCATCGGCTCCCCCACCGGTCAGCGCGGCAACTTCGGTCAGACCAACTACGCCGCCGCCAAGGCGGGCATCGTCGGTATGACGCGCACCTGGGCACTGGAGCTCAAGCGCGCCGGCATCACCGCGAACACAGTGGTGCCGGTGGCCGCCACCGCCATGACCGCGACAGTCCCCTACTTCGCCGCCGCCGTGCAGGCGGCCGAGAAGGGCGAGCCGATGCCGGCGTTCTTCCGGCACGATCTCGGCTTCGGCACGGCGGACGACGTCGCCGGGCTCATCGCGTTCCTCGGCTCTGACGCGGCCGGCGGCGTCACCGGGCAGGTGATCGGGATCGGCGGCGACCGGCTCCAGGTCTGGACCCACCCGGAGGCGGCACTCACCGCTCACCGCGAGGGCGGCTGGACGTATCAGGCGCTGCTCGACGCCTGGCCGGCGACGTTCGCCGGGGCGACGCAGAGCGTCGGCGAGCGGTTCCCGGAGCTTCCCGAGGAGTTCAAGACCGCCGCCTCCTGACCCGCCGGACGAAAGCACCCATCATGTACCAACCCGCCATCGACCTCGACGTCGTCACCGCCATCGACATGCACGTGCACATCGAGGTCGACGAGCACGGCCACAACTCGCTGCCCGACGACCTGGTGGCGGCGGTGTCGAAGTACTTCAAGGCCGACGGGCCGCGCCCGGCGATCGAGGCGGTGGCGCAGTACTACCGGGAACGTCAGATGGCCGCAGTGGTGTTCACGGTGGACGCCCGCACCCAACTGGCGCACCAGCCGCTGTCGAGCGTGGAGATCGCCCGCGCCGCAACCGAGCACGCCGACGTGCTGATCCCGTTCGGCTCCGTCGACCCGCGCACCGGGCCGGCGGCGCTCGACCTCGCCACCCGGCTGATCGAGGACGAGGGCGTACGCGGCTTCAAGTTTCATCCCACGGTGCAGGGCTTCGATCCGAGCGACGAGCAGTACGCGCCGCTGTGGGGTCTGCTGGAGAAGGCAGGCGTGCCGGCGTTGTTCCACACCGGGCAGACCGGGATCGGTGCCGGGATGCCGGGGGGCTACGGCTTCCGGCTCGGCCTGTCGAACCCGATGCTGCTCGATCCCGTCGCGGCCGAGTTCCCGGAGCTTCAGATCATCATGGCCCACCCGTCGGTCCCCTGGCAGGACGAGGCGCTGTCGGTGGCCACCCACAAGCCCAACACCTGGATCGACCTGTCCGGCTGGAGCCCGAAGTACTTTCCGGCCGAGCTGGTGCGGTACGCGAACTCGCTGCTCAAGCGCCGGGTGCTCCTCGGCACCGACTACCCGCTGCTCACCCCCGACCGGTGGCTACGGGACGTACGCAGCACCGACCTCAAGCCCGAGGTACTCCCCGGCATCCTGAAGGACAACGCCGTCCGGCTGTTGCGCCTGTCCAGCTGACGACGAGAGGAAGCTCATGACGACGACGATCACCTACGAACAGCTCGCCGACCTTGCCGGCACCGACCTCGGTTACACCGACTACCGGACGGTCACCCAGGACCAGGTGAACCTCTTCGCCGACGCCACCGACGACCACCAGTGGATCCACGTCGACCCCGAGCGGGCGAAGAACGGGCCGTTCGGTGCGCCCATCGCGCACGGCTTCCTCACGCTCTCCCTGGCGGTGCCGTTCTGGACCGAGCTGCTCGACGTGAAGGGTGTCACCACGAAGGTCAACTACGGCCTCGACAAGGTGCGTTTCCCGGCTCCCGTCACTGTCGGCTCGCGGGTACGGATGACCGCGACCGTGGCCGAGGTCGTCGAGGTGGCCGGCGGCTACCAGATCGCCGTCGACCAGACGATCGAGATCGACGGCGGGACCAAGCCGGCAGTGGTGGCCCGCGGCCTGTACCGCTTCTACGCCTGACGGCCGCCGACGTACCGGCAGGGGCCGGGCACATCGGCAGGCCGGGCACGCATCGACGCACCATCCTCCACCACCGGGAGACGCTGATGCACGAACAGGGAATCGGTGCCTGGCTGGCCAAGCGCCGACTCAAGTCCCCCGACAAGGTCGCTCTCGTCCACGGCGAGGGCGACAGCGTGACGTACCGCCAGTTCGCCGACGCCGCCGACCGGTTCGCCGCGCTGCTGCGGAGTCTCGGCGTCGGCACCGGCGACGCGGTGGCCTATCTGGGTGAGAACAGCCCGGACTTCCTCCAGGTGATGTTCGGCGCGGCCCGGCTGGGTGCCGTCTTCGTGCCGGTCAACACCCGGCTGGCGCCGCCCGAGGTCGCCCACGTGCTCACCGACTGCGGCGCGCGGGTGCTGATCCACGATCCCGAGTTCGGCGATCGGGTGGCCGCCGCCCGCACCGGAAAGTCACCGCGCGTCGTGGTCACCGGGGCGGGCACGGCCGACCGTCCGGGGCTGGCCCAGCTGTTGAGCACGACCGACGTGGACGACGCTGCCGCCGCCGAGGTGAGCATGGACGACCCGGCCGCGATCATCTACACCTCGGGTACGACCGGCCGGGCCAAGGGTGCGGTGCTGACCCACGCCAACCTCACCTGGGTCGCGCTCAACTGCGTCGTCGACTACGACGTCGTCTCGACCGACGTGGCGCTGATGATCTCGCCCTTGTTCCACGTCGCGTCCCTCGGCATGGGCGCGCTGCCGGTCATCCTCAAGGGCGCCACGCTCGTGCTGGAGAAGGGTTTCGAGCCGGGCCGCGCGCTCGCCCAGATCCAGCGGCACGGCGTCACCATGCTCAGCGGCGTACCGACCACCTACCAGTTGATGGCCGACCACCCGGACTGGGTCAGCACCGACCTGTCGACGCTGAGCAAGCTCACCTGCGGCGGTTCGGCGGTGCCCACCCGGATTCTCAACGCCTACGAGGAACGCGGCCTGTCGTTCTCGCAGGGCTACGGCATGACCGAGGCGTCGCCGGGCGCGACGTCGTTGCCTCCCGCGATGACCCGCGCCAAGCAGGGCAGCGTGGGGCTCCCCCACTTCTTCACGAGCGTTCGGATCGCCGACGAGAACGGCGAGCCGATCGCCGACGGCGGCATCGGTGAGATCCAGATCAGCGGCCCGAACCTCTTCCCGGGCTACCACCTGTTGCCGGAGGCGACGGCCGAGGCGTTCACCCCGGACGGCTGGTTCCGCTCCGGCGACCTGGGATACCTGGACGCCGACGGTTACCTCTACATCTCGGGCCGACTCAAGGACATGATCATCTCGGGGGGCGAGAACATCTACCCGGCCGAGGTCGAGGTCCTGCTCGGCGAGATCGACGGGGTGACCGGGGCGGCGGTCATCGGCGTACCCGACGCGCGGTGGGGCGAGGTGCCGTGGGCGATCATGACGGTCCGCGAGGGTGCCAGCGTGGACGTCGACACCGTGCGGCAGTTCCTGGACGGCCGGGTCGCCCGCTACAAGCTGCCCAAGAACGTGGTGATCGTCGACGAGCTACCGCGTACCGCCTCGGGCAAGGTACGCAAAACCGACCTGCGCAACCGGTACAGCGGCTGAGGCCCGCCGGGCCGGCGTGACGGCCGCCCGGCCGGGCCAGGTGTCAGGAGGCCCGGCCCAGATCCGACTCCGACTTGCCGGGTCGCCGCCCGGCCCGCACGGCGACACCGCCACCGTTCCTGGGCGTCGCACCGGTGCCACCTGTCATGAGGGCGGCGAACTCCTCGGCGGAGGCCGCGGCCAGCCGCTCGTGCATCCGCCGGTACACCTGAGTCGACCGCCCGGCCGGCCACCGGGCGTCCATGAACTCGCGCGGCAGTCTCGGGTCCGCGCGCAGCAGGGCGAGCCAGTCGGCCACCAGCATCGTCCGCACGGTGAGCGCGCTCGGTGCCTGCGTCGCGGCGCCGGGATCGTCCCACACCTCGATGAACGCCAGGTGCTCGCGCCGGATCGCCTCGATGTCCCACGCCGCGCGAACGCTGTCGGCGATCGGGAACCCGGCGAGTTCCCGGGCGTGGAAGGCGATCACCGTCTTGGGGGGCAGGTCCCGGCACAGCGGCTCCAGTGACCCGGCGAGGTCGACCTCGCCCGGTGCGAGCCAGAGGCCGTCCCGCAGCGGTGCGAAACCCTCCCAGGTGAGGGTGGAACGCAACCGGTGACGCAGGGTCCGCTGCCCCTCGGGGATGGTGAACGTGACGAGGGTCCAGCCGGTGCCCTGCGGATCGAACGGACGCGGGCCCCGGACGCGGGCGGTGGCCTCCCGCAACACCGCCGCCCCGTGCCCGGTCAGCGAGAACTGGATCTCCCTGCCGCTCTTGCTGCGGTCGAGCATGCCTGTCTGTACCAGCCGGTCGAGGGTCGCCCGCGTCGCCGGTGCGGCGACGCCGGCGCCTTCGAGCACCCCGATCAGGACGCTGGCGCGGATCGGGCCTGGAGCATCGTCGACGACGTGCTCGCCAAAGAACGCGAGCAGCAGCTGCTTCGGCTGACGACTGCGCACCGTTTTCCCTCTCGAGCGAACCCACAGGTCACGGGGCGACGGCCTGCCCGCGCTTCGCACGCTGGATCTGGTCGTAGACATGCGTACGCAGCTCGGTGAAGCGCGGCAGCGCCCGGGTGGTGATCTGATCCCGCTCCGGCGGAAGGTCGACCGCGAGATCCTCCTGCACCCAGGTCGGCGAAGCCGACAACACCAGGACCCGTTCCCCCAGGTAAACCGACTCGTCGATGTCGTGGGTAACGAAAAGAACCGAAATCTTGCGCGTCCGGTGCAGCTCGCGGACGAGGTCCTCCAGGTCCGCGCGGGTCTGCGCGTCGACCGCGGCGAACGGCTCGTCCATGATCAGCACCTCGGGCTGGTACGCGATGGCCCGCGCGATCGCCACCCGCTGCTGCATGCCGCCCGAGAGCTGCCAGGGGTGACTGCGGGCCGCGTGGGCCAGCCCGACCGCCTCGATGGCGTCGGTGACGAGCTTGTCGCGTTCCTGGCGGGACAGCCGCTTGTGGCGCAGCGGCAGCTCGACGTTGCCCCGGACGGTCAACCACGGGTAGAGACTGCGGCCGTACTCCTGGAAGACCACGGCCATCGCGGGGCTCGGACCGGTCACCGGCTGCCCGTCCATCTCGACCAGGCCGCTTGTCGGCCGGAGCAGGCCGGCGAGGCATTTCAACAGGGTCGTCTTGCCGCAGCCCGACGGCCCCACGATGCAGACCAGTTCACCGGACCGCATGGTGAAGCTGATGTCCCCGATCGCCTCGACATCGCCGTTCGCGGACTCGTAGACCTTGCGCAGGTGCTCCACCCGCAGCAGGGTGCTCCGGTCAGGCACGATTGACCTCCCTGATTCCGTGGTACCAGCGCAGCACCCGTCGCTCGACGACACCGAAGGTCGCGGCGAGGAGAACGCCGACGAGGCCGAGCAGGAGAATGCCGCTCCACATCTCGGCGATGAGGTAGTTGCGTTGGAAGTAGGCGATCCGGTAGCCCAGTCCGGCGGACGAGGCGAACATCTCCGAGATGACCATCAGGATCAGCGCGACCGAGAGCCCCTGCCGGACCCCGGTCATGATCCGAGGGCTGGCCGCCGGGAGCACGAGGAACCGGAGCCGCTCCCACCAGGTGATCTGGAACGAGTCGGCGGTCTCCGACATCACGCTGTCGGTGGCGCGGACACCGTCGATGGTGTTCAGCAGGATCGGCCAGACCGCGCCGGAGACGATGACGACGACCTTCATCGTGTCGGTGATGCCGAGCAGCAGCATCACCACCGGGATCAGCACCGGCGGGGGGATGGCCCGGAAGAACTCCAGCAACGGTTCGAGCAGTTCGCGCAACGGCCGGAACAGGCCGATGAGCGTACCGGCGGCGATGCCGATCACGATCGAGGCCGCGATGCCGAGGGCGAGCCGGTAGAGGCTCGGCAGCACGTCGTCGACGAACGCGGGACCGATCCAGGTCTCCCGGAAGGCCTCGAGGATGGTGAGGGGGCCGGGGAAGAACCGGTTCGTCGACGAGGACGACGCCAGTCCCCAGATCACCAGCAGCAGGAAGGGCAGCCCGAGCGAGTAGAGGAAGCCCGCGGCGACGCGGCGCCCGAGACCGCCGCCGCGCGACCGCCTGGCGATCCGGTCGGTGTGCGCGCTCACAGGACCTCCTCCCCGCGTACGGACTGGTGCCACGACAACGAACGCCGCTCGATGAAGCGGAAGACGATGTTCACCAGGAGTCCGAGCAGCCCGGTGACCACGACGAAGGCGTACAGCCCGACGGAGTCACCGGCGGAGCGGGACAGCTCGATCATCCGACCCAGACCGGGATTGCCGATCACCATCTCGGCGGTGATGGCGAGGATGAGCGCGACCGCGGCGGCGAGCCGGACGCCCGTCATGAGGTACGGCAGGGCGGTCGGCAGCACCAGGTACGACAGCCGCTCGCGGCGGGTGAGTCCGAAGCTGCGGGCGGTGTCCCGGGCGACCGCGTCGACGTCGGCGACGCCGTAGATCACCTGCACGAACACCTGCCAGAACGACGCGTAGATGATGATGAGCAGGGCGGCCTGCATCTGGATGCCGAACAGCAGCACGGCGAGCGGAATCAGCGCCACCGACGGAATGGGCCGCAGGAACTCCACAACCGTGTGGGTGGCGCGGCGCAGGAAGGGCACCAGGCCGACGATCGTACCGAGGACGACGGCGGCGGCAGTGGCCACGGCCAGCCCGATCGCCCACGAGGTCATCGTGTGTCCGAGCCGGCGCCAGAAGGCGAGGTCGCGGAACTCCTCGGCGAGCCGGGCGAAGATGTCGGTGACGTACGGCAGGTACTGCGAGTTGATCAGGCCCAGGGTCGGGACCAGTTGCCAGACGACGAGGAACCCGGTCAGCCCGGCAACGCCCAGCATCACCTTCCGCAGCGAACGGGGACGCCGGATGGAGAAGACGTGCATGTTGCTCCCGTGTTCGGCGGTCCCGCCCTTCCCGGCCGGTCACCGGGAAGGGCGGGACCGCGCCGGTCTACTGCTGCTGGATGAGGCGGTCGAAGTTGGGCTGCTGGTCGAGCACCTTGTACTTGCCGGCGAGCGTCGCCAGCGACTCCAGGCTCGCCCGGTCCAGCTCCCAACCGAACCGCGGCAGCTTCACCGAGTCCGCGACCGGCTCCGGGAGTTCCAGGTTGTCCTTGATCGCCTGACGGACGGCCGTCTCGTTCGCGGAGTCCTGCGCCCACTCCAGCGTTTCCTTCATCGCGGCCGTGAAGTCGGCGATCAGCTCGGCGTCGGAGTCCATCTGCTCCTTCGTCGCGATGGCGGTGAGCGTCGCGAGCCCGGGGGCGACCGCCTGGTAGGGCGCCACGATGAAGGTGTCGCCACGGCTGCGCAGCTGGGTGACGAAGGGCTCCGGCACCCAGGCGGCGTCGATGTTGTCGGCTTCGAGCTGTGCCGGGACGTCGGGGAAGGCGACCTCGACGAACTTGATGGTGGTGGGGTCACCACCGTCCTTCTCCACCGCGGCCATGATCGTCACATCGCCGGCCGCCCCCAGGCTGTTGACCGACACCCGCTTGCCGGCGAGCTCCGCCGGCCTGGTGATGCCCGACTTGGCCGAGGCCACCACGGCGTTGATGTCGTCGCCCTCGGCGTAGGACGACGCGTAGTTACCGATGATCACGACGCCGAGGTCCTGCAGGTCGGCCCGGAACGGACCGAACGGCTGGCCGATGGCGAAGTCGATGTCGCCGTTGATGAGGGCGGGGATGGCCAGGGCGCCGCCCTGCGCGGGCAGCACCTCGACCGCGAGTCCGTGCTTCTCGAAGATGCCGGCCTTCATGCCGCCCCACAACGCGGCGGTCTCGGTGATGGGCAGGGCCGCGACCCGGACCTGGCGCAGTTCGCCGCTGTTCTCTCCCGAGGGGGTGGCATCCGAGTCCGTACATCCGGCGAGTGCGACCGCGAGACCGGCTATCAGCCCGAGCGTGAATACCTTCTTCATCGACAAGGCCCTTCCTGGGGCGGGGGTGGTAGGTGCGTCAACACCGACAGGTGCCTTGGGACCAACGGCGGGCTCTATGTGAGTGAGATCACCCGGCCGTGTTGGCCATCGTTCGCCACCGACCTTCGAATGTCAAGAAATTCTGACGCCCGTCATGGATCGGTTGAATATCGATTTGGCCACGTCAGCCCAACGCGCGGACCAGCTCGGTACGGGAGCGGATGCCGAGCCGGTGGTAGATGTTGCGCAGATGGTGGTCGACGGTCCGGGTGGACAGGAACATCTGCGTGGCCACCTCCCGGTTGGTGGCACCGGCGGCGACCAGGTGGGCGATGCGCAGTTGCTGACCGGTGAGCAGCCGTACGGCGTGCGGGTCCGGCGTGCCGACCGACTCCCCCGCCGCGCGCAGCTCGACGGTGGCCTGCCGCACCCACACCTCGGCACCGAGCACGGTGAAGGTCTGCCGGGCCCGGTGCAGGTGACCGCGGGCCTCACGGGGGCGGCGGGCGTGGCGCAGTTCCCTACCGAACAGCAGCTCGGTACGCGCCCGTTCGAAGGTCGCGGCGTCGGACGGGTGCAGGGACAGCGCCAGCCGGAACTGTTGTTCGGCATCGGCGCTGCCGCGCGGGGCCAGCAGGGCGTGGCAGCGCGCCGACAACGCCCGGCGCAGCGGGCTGGCGGTACTGCCGGCCCAGCGGTCGAAGACGCCGAGCGCGGCCCGGGCCCGGGCGGGCCGACCGTCGTGGACGGCGGCCTCGACCAGGTGGGGCGTGGCCATCACCTGGACGAGGACCTGGCCCCGTCCGGTGCCGGGGCGGGCCAACGCGGCCAGGCGGTCCGTGGCGTCGGCGTACCTGGCGTCGACCAGGTCCAGCAACGCGAGGGCCCACTGGGCGAGGGCGTGCGGCCGGCTGCCCGGCACGGCCGCGTCACCCAGCGCGGCGACGTGCCCCAGAGCGGCGTCGCGATCGGCCCGCACCGCCGCGAGCACGGCCAGCAGCCCGAGGTGTACGCCGCCGCTGGTGTGCTGACCGGCGGCCCGGGCCACCCGCAGCCCTTCCCGGCAGCTCTTCGTCGCGGCGTCGTGCCGACCCAGCCAGTACTCACTCATCGCGCGTAGTTCGAGCGCCCTCGGCAGCAGGGAAACCTCGCCGTGCCCGGCCGACAGTTCGACGGCGCGGTCGGCCAGCCGGTACGCCGCGGCGTCCACCGCCACCAGCAGGCCGGCCACTGCCGCGCCGCTCAACGCGGTGGGGGTCTGCGCGGCACCGGTCAGCCGCCCGCCGAGCACCACCGCCCGGCGCAGCAGCGGGCCCGCGTCGGCGTGCTCGCCGCGCAGCGTGGCGGCGACCCCGGCGACCAGGGTGCTCAGCAGGTCCGCCCACGGCGGATCGCCGTCGCGGCGGAGTGCCGCCATCCGACGGGCCACCTCGGCGTAGCGGTACTGGTCGCCGGAGAAGCAGGCGGCCTCGCCCGCTCGCACAAGTGCGACGAGCGCCGACTCACGGTCGACCTCGGCCAGGGCGGTCGCGGCGGCCAGCAGGGTCGGCAGCGCGGCGGACGCCGAGTCGCAGCGCAGTCGCATCTCGCCGCGCAGCAGTTCGGCGAGACCGCGGGTGGTGGCCGCCACCGTCGGGTCGTCTGCGGCGGACATGTCGGTGTCCCGGGCGACCGGGGCTGGTGACGCTCCGGACCGCCGGGTGCCGGCAGGACCGGACAGAGCGCCCGCGACGCGGTGCAGCAACGCGCGGGCCCGGTCGGGATCCCCCGCCTGCCAGGCGTAGCGGGCAGCGGTTACCTGCCGTCGGGCGGCGAGTTCCGGGGGGTCGCTGAGTTCGGCGGCCCGGGCCAGCGCGGTAGCGGCGGCGCACCGGTCCACCGGGTCGCCCACCGCGTCCGCCAACTCGGTGGCCAGCGCCGGGTCCGGACCGTCGGTCGCGGCGGCCAGGTGCAGCGCCCGACGCAACCGGGCCCCGGTGCCGTCGAGCGCGTCGGCGAGCAGCAGATGCGCCTCGCGGCGCGCGGCGAGGGAGGCGGTCGCCTCGACCATGACGCGGGCCAGCGGCCGGGGAAAGACCGCGCCACCCGGGGCGGTGAGCCGGATCAGGCCGGCGGCCTCGGCCGGCGCGAGCGCCGCGACGCCGCCGCCGGCCGCCCGCAGCGCCCGACCGAGGGTGACCGGATCCACCGCGTGACCCGGGCCGGCCGGAGTCGGGGTGACGGGGGCGGTCGCGGCGAGCGCGGCCAGCAGCAGCGCGCGCCGCGTGTCGTCGGGCAGGCGGGACAGCATGCTCCGGTACGCCCGGCTCAGTTCACCGTCGGCCGGCGGGGTCGTGGGCAGCGGTTCCGTGCCGTGCCACTGTCCGGGTGTCAGCGAGTCCGCGAGGTCGACGAGCGCCTGCGGGTTGCCGGCGGCGAGGGTGCTCAGGGCGGCCAGCACCGGTCCGGGGGGTGGCGGCCCCGGGCGGCGAGCGGTGAGCAGGGCACGGCTGTCCGGCTCGTCGAGCGGCAGCAGCCGACGACCGGGTACGGCGTCCGCCGCGCCGCTGCTGCCGGCGGTGAGCAGCAGGACGACGGGCAGGTGCGGCAACCGGCGGGCCACGAAGGTCAGCAACCGCGCCGTCGGGGCGTCCCCCGCGTCGAAATCGTCCATTGTGCACAGCAGCGGGCCGTCGTGGGCGGCCTCGGCGAGCAGCCCGAGTACGGCGTGGGAGAGCACGAGCTGGTCCTGGTCGTGGCAGCCCTCTCCGGTCACCGCCCGGCGCAGCACCTGCCGTTGCCGTTCGGGCAACGCGGAGGTGCGGTCGAGCACCGGATCGAGCAGCCGTTGCAGCCCGGCGTAGGGCAGCACCGCCTCGTCGGGCAGGCCGGCGGCGGCGAGCAGTCGGCGACCCCGACCGTGCCGGTGGGCGTACGCCAACAGCGCGCTGCGCCCGGAGCCGGGCTCGCCGTGCAGCAGCAGCGCTCGGCCGGACGGTGCGGCGAGCAGGGCTCGGATCTCCCGGCACTCCGCCTGCCGGCCCCGTAGCACAGATATTTGCACTGTAGATGCATTAATCATGCATCGAGTCTCGCCTACCGACAGGCGCTTGAGAAGGGGTGAATGTGCGGCAGCCCGGCGACAGTGGCGCGGGTCAGCGGTCCACCGGCTCGGCCAGCAGCGCGCCGACGGTGCGGGCCATCACCGCCCGGGCGGCGTCGACGCCCAACCCGAGACCGTCGCGCAGGGTCGACCACGCCGGCCAGGTGCTCGCCGCCACCACGGCGTTTACCAACTGTTCCCGCGCCGGCCCGGCGCGGTCCAGCTCCTCGGCGAACAGTTGCTCGACCTCGTCGCGTACCCGGGCGATGTGCTTGAGCCGGTTGCGCCGCAACTGGGCGGAGACCGGTTCGCGCATCTGCGCCGCCCGAGCCGAGGGCGCGATGAGTTGCAGCAGTTTCGCCCGCTGCCGGCAGAACGCGTCGACCCGCTTCACCAACGGCAACCCGGGCGAGATCGGCCGCCACGCGGCGTCCTGCTGGCGGAGCAGCTCCGCGCCACTGGCCTCGAAGAGCGTCTCCATGTCCTTGAAGTTGGTCCAGAGCGTCCGCAGGGAGATGCCGGCCCGCTCGGCGATGCGTTCACCTGTCGGGCGCAGGTCACCCTCGGAGATGAGCGTGAGATGCGCCTCGACGATCGCCGCCCGGGTGCGCTCGGCGCGGGCGGTGCGCCCGTCGACCCGACCGGCCGCCTCGGCACTGACCATCCCCGCCGTCCCCCTCACCCCTGGCCTCGCGTTCGTGCGAGCCGAGTCTAGGCGTTCTCTGAGACCCTGCCCGGACGAGCCTCGTCGAGCGGGCCCCGGTCCGCTGCGGGTCGCGGCGGGCCGGCGAGGGTCGGCGCACCTCGCCGGTACGCACCGCCCGGGGTCCGGGTCCGGGCGGTGCGTACCGGCGGGCGGGTCAGGCGCTCGGCACGCCGTTCGCGGGCGGCGCCACCGGCGGTGCGGTGTACTCGTTGACGGGTCCGTCGGCCTCGTCGGTCTCGTAGGTCGGGCCGAAGTAGCGCTGCTCGCCACCCTCGACCCGGCTCAGCCGGCCACCGCCGTAGCCGGAGTGGTCGGTGCCGGAGAACCGCAACGGCGCGACACCGGGTCCCTGGTAACCGCCCTTGCGGACGGCCTCGACAAGCGACTCGCGGGTGAGGTCCTTGCCGGCGGCCAACAGCACCTGGACGAACAGGTAGCCCACAGCCATCCCGTAGACGGTGTTGCCGTCGAACTCCGCGCCGCCGTTGTGCTCCGTGTTGACCTTGGTGAACAACTGGATCCACGGATCGTCGGCGTCGTTCTGCATCGGCAGGTAGTTCAGCCCGACCATGCCCTCCAGCAGCCCGGCGGCGTCGCCGAGCTGCCGAGCCAGCGTCGGATGGTCGGCGCCCACGTTCGACACCACCCACTGCGGGCGGAAGTCCAGTCGGGCGGCGGTGCCGACGGACAGCGCGGTGAAGCCCGGCACGGTGGCCAGGATGACCACCTCGCAACCGGCGGCCTTGAACGCCCCGATCTGCGGCGCGACGTTCGTGTTGCTTGTGACGTAGGTCTGGCGGTCGGTCACGCCGTCGGCACCGAGCACCTTCTCCACGCCGGCCAGCGCGTCCCGGCCGAAGTCGTCGGCCTGCCCGAGGAAGCAGACCTTGCGATCAGGCAGGGTGGTCTTCACGTGGTTCGCCAGGATCTTGCCCTCGACCGTGTAGTCCGGGTTGAAGCCGAAGGTGTTCGGGTAGCGGTCGGGCTGGTCCCAGCTACGGCTGCCGGAGGCGACGAAGAGGTCGGGCACCCGGTTGGTGTGCAGGAAGTCCAGCACGCCGGTGTGGGTCGGCGTGCCGAGCCCGTTGAGGATGGCGAAGACCTTGTCCTGCAACACGAGTTGGCGGACGACCTGTTGGGTGGTGGCGGGGTTGTAGCCGTCGTCCATGATCTTGTAGGTGATGGTGCGACCGTGCACGCCGCCGTTGGCGTTGACGTAGTCGAAGTACGCCTTCGTCGCCGGGGCGATCTTCGAGTAGCCGGCGGACGCCGGACCGGTGAGCGGCATGTGGGTGCCGACGATGATCTCCGTGTCGGTGACGCCGGGCACCGGCGCGCCCGATCCGGGTCCGTCGTCGGATCCACAGGCGGTGGAGCTGAGCAGCAGGGTGAGGGTGGTGGCGATCACGAGACCGCGCCGTGCCGTGGTTCGCATGGGACACCGACCTTTCATCGGTCCGGTTGTGCGAGATGGGTGGTTGGGGTGAGCGGGTGGAACGGTCACGACCGCCCGGCCGGCCAGCGGGCGCGCAACGCCCGGGTCAGCCGGGACAGCAGCCCCTGAACGCCGCCGGGGGCGACGATCATGACTGCGATCAACGTGCTGCCGAAGATCGCCAGCGGCAGGTTGCCCTCCAGCCGTTGCGCCGTCGCCGGCGAGAGGGTGAACAGGTTGGTAAGCGAGTGCGTCAGGTCGGGCAGGGCGACCAGCAGGAAGGCACCCCAGACCGCCCCGGCGAGTCGACCGAGACCGCCGATGACCACAGCCATCAGCAGGAACAGCGACAACGTCAGACCGAACGCGCCAGGTGACACGCTCTGCGCGAGCACCGCCAGCAGGGCCCCGCCGAGGCCGGCGCTGCCCGCGCTGATCACGAACGCGATGACCTGGGTACGCGCCACGTGGATGCCGGCCAGGCCGGCGGCCACCTCGTCGTCGCGTACCGCCCGGAAGCAGCGGCCGTACCTGCTGCGGACCAGGTTCGCCAGCAGCACCAGGCAGAGCAGGGTCGCCGCGGTGGCCACCCAGAGCTGCCACCGCTCGTGCGGGAAGTAGCTGCCCAGCCCGGCCGGGGCGGGCGCCACCGGCACCGCCAGGCCCTGCTCACCGTTGAAGACGCCGTCGAAGGTGACGGTAAGCGCCGGCACCACCACCGCCACCGCCAGGGTGAGACCGGCCAGGTAAGGCCCGCGCAACCGGGCGGCGGCGACCCCGACGACCGCGCCGACGACGACGGTGGCCAGCACGGCCACCACCAGCGACACGACGAGCAGCCCGCCGGCGGTGAGGCCCCGCTCGGCGAAGGCGTTCTGCACCAACGCGAGGGTGTACGCGCCGGTGGCCATCAGCGCACCGTGCCCCAGCGAGAGCTGGCCGCAGAGCCCGGTGAGGACGGTCAGCCCGGCGGTGGCGCAGAGGTAGGCCGCCACCGTGGCCAGTTGGAAGTTGCGGAACGAGTCGAGCTGGTAGCTGGCCATCAGCACCAGCAGCGCGACGCCGGCCGCGACCGCGAGGTGACGGACCAGTGTCGGCAGCGACCGGCCGGGGCCTGTGGAATCGACGGCGGCGCGCCGGGTGGGCGGCGCCGACGCCCGGGTGGCGCTCACACCCGCCTCGCGGTGACCGGGGCGAACAGTCCGCCGGGGCGCAGCAGCAGCACCGTCAGCAGCAGCGCGAGCACCGCCAGCGGGATGAGGTCGCCCCCGGCGTAACCGCTCACGTAGGACAGCAGCAGCCCGACCCCCAGTCCACCGACGACAGCCCCGGGCGGGCTGTCCAGCCCGCCGAGCACCGCTGCGGTGAACGCGGAGACGAAGACCAGGTCCATCGCGTGTGGATGCAGACCCAGCTCGGTGGGGATGATCAGCATCGCGGCCAGCGCCCCGACACCCGAGGCCAACGCCCAGCCGAGGGT
This sequence comes from Micromonospora andamanensis, assembly GCF_016863495.1. Taxonomy (GTDB): domain Bacteria; phylum Actinomycetota; class Actinomycetes; order Mycobacteriales; family Micromonosporaceae; genus Micromonospora; species Micromonospora andamanensis. The sequence continues at coordinate 94,075 of NZ_BOOZ01000004.1, read as the reverse complement.
GAGCATGCCGCCGACGTTCACACCGAGCAGCCGGGACACCTCGGGTGCGAACGCCGCCGCCCGCATCCGCAGCCCGATCGCGGTCCGGGTGAAGATCCAGACGAGGGCCGCGCCGACCACTCCGACGGTGGCGAAGACGAACAGGTCGTACGGGGAGAGCACCGGCGTGCCGCCGACCGCCAGCGCGCTCCGGCTGAACGGCGTGCGGGCGGGTAGGTACTCGTTTCCGTACACCATGCCGAGGACCGCCTGGATCAGCAGGACCAGCCCGAGTGCGACGATCACCGGGTTGAGCGGTGACCGGTGATCCACAAGCCGCATCACCGCGACGTCGACGATCGCGCCGAGCAGCAGCCCGGCGAGCAGCGCCGCACCGAAGCCGAGCCAGTACGACCCGGTCACGGCGGTGACGCTGTACGCGACGTACGCGGCGGCCACCGCCATCGCGCCCTGGGCGAAGTTGACGATCCGACCGGCCCGCCAGATCAGTACCAGGGCGAGGGCGAACGCGGCGTAGACCGCGCCCCTCGACAGTCCGTCGAAGGTGAGAAAGAGGAAGCGGTCCACGGTCCTCCTTGCGTTCAGAATCCGAGGTAGGCGTGGCGCAGCTCGGCGTCGTCGCGCAGCCGGGCCGCCGGGGCGGCCAGGACGACCCGGCCGAGCGACATCACGATGCCCTGGTCGGCGACGGCCAGGGCGCTGCGCACGTTCTGCTCGACGAGCAGCACGGTCAGCCCGGTGTCGTCGCACAGTTGGCGCAGCAGCGCCATGGTCTGGGCCACCACCCGTGGTGCCAGACCGAGCGACGGTTCGTCCAACAGCAGCAGGCGGGGCCGGCCGACCAGTGCCCGACCGAGCGCCAACATCTGCCGCTCGCCGCCGGAGAGCTGGTGGCCGAGGTGGCGCCGACGCCGGGCCAGCGGCTCGAACAGCTGGTAGACCTCGTCGAGGGCGCTCGCGGCGGCGGCCCGGTCCCGCCGCCACAGCGCGCCGAGGCGCAGGTTCTCCGCCACGGTGAGTTCGCCGATCACGCCGCGCCCCTCCGGCACGTGCGCCACGCCGCGCCGGACGAGTTGCTCGACCGGGGTGCCGCGCAGGTCGCGGCCGTCGAAGACGATCCGCCCGGCGGTCGGGCGCAGCATGCCCGACAGGGCGCGCAGCAGGGTGGTCTTGCCGGCGCCGTTGGCCCCGATGACGGCGGCGATGGTGCCGGTGGGCACCCGCAGGTCCACGTTGTGCAGCACCGGCACCGGCCCGTAGCCGGCGGCCAGGGCTTCGGCGGTGAGCAGATCGCCGCCCACTACGCGGCCTCGTCGACTGCGGCACCGAGGTAGGCGTCCACCACCGCCGGATCCTCACGGACCGCCTCGGGCGGCCCGGTGGCGACGACCCGCCCGAAGTCGAGTACCACGATCCGGTCACAGACCGCCATGACCAGGTCCATGTGGTGTTCCACGAGCAGCACCGCGCAGGGGTCGGCGGCCCGGTGCGGCAACTGCCGGATCAGCTCGGCGAGGGTGTCCACGTCGTCGGCGCCGAGGCCGCCGGCCGGCTCGTCGAGCAGCAGCAGCCGGGGGCGGGCGGCCAGCGCGCGGGCCAGCGCGACCCGCTGGCGTACCGCGAACGGGAGGGTGCCCGGCGCGGCGTCGGCGTACGCGTCGATGCCCAGGTCGGCCAGGACGGCGCGGGCCTGCTCGCGCAGCCGGCGCTCGTCGCGGTCGCTGCGGGGCAGCCCGAGCAGGGCCGGCACCAGGCCGGTACGGGCGGAGTGGGTGGCGCCGGCCATCACGTTCTCCAGCACGGTGAGCCCGGCGAACAGGCCGGTGCCCTGCAACGTCCGGGCGATGCCCAGCCGGGTCAGCCGGTGCGGTAGTGGTCGGAAGGGCCGGCCGTCGAGGGTCAACGTGCCGGTGTGCGCGGTGACGAAGCCGCACACCACGTTGAACAGGGTGGTCTTGCCGGCCCCGTTGGGGCCGATCACCCCCACCACCTCACCCGGCCCGACCTCGAGCGAGACGTCGTCGAGGGCGGTGAGGCCGCCGAAGCGGACGCCGACCTGGTGCAGTGCGAGACCGTCCGCCATCAGCCCACCCCTCACCTCGTGCCAACTTATTACACTCGGAGTGTACGTTTCTCGCGTGTTTCGTCAACACCCTCGATGCCTGGTTGTTACCTGCCGGTACAGCGATCTGTGACGCCGTCGACGGTGCCCGGTCCGGGCAGGTCGACCAGCCGGGCCAGGGCGGCCCGGTGCCGGTCGGCGGTGCCGAAGGCGATGGCGGTGCTCTTCGCCCGTTTGAGATAGAGATGGGCCGGGTGCTCCCAGGTGAAGCCCAGCCCGCCGTGCAGCTGGACGCAGACCTCCGCCGCCCGGACCGCAACCGGGCCGCAGTACGCCTGCGCCAGCGCGGCTGCCAGCGCCGCCTCGGTACCGGTGTCACCCAGCCGGTCGGCGGCGTGCCGGGCCACCGCGCGGGCCTCGGTCAGCTCCACCCAGAGGTCGGCCAGCCGGTGCTTGACCGCCTGGAACGAGCCGACCGGACGGCCGAACTGGTGGCGCTGCCGCACGTAGGCCACTGTCGTGTCCAGACACCACTGCGCCACCCCGAGCTGCTCGGAGGCGAGCAGCGCCGCGCCCGCGGTGAGCGCCGCGGTCACCGCTGTGGCGGCCGGCTCGCCCGTTGCGAGCCGGCGGGCGGGCGCGGCGGTGAAGTCGATATCGACAAGCGGCCGGGTGGCGTCGAGCGACACCACGGGAGTCGTCCGCACCGCCGGTTCGGCGGCGTCCACCGCGTACAACCCGTCGCCGGTCGGGACCAGCAGCAGGCCACCCGGCGCGGTGTCGGCGACGCCGACCACCCGGCCGCACAGCGTCGGCCCGGGGCCGACAGTGACCGCATCGAAAGCCGCGTCGGGCGCGGTGGCGAAGCCGACAGCCAACGCCACGTCGCGTTCGGCGGCGGCGACCTGCCGCAGCAGGGCGGACCCGTCGCAGGCGAGCAACGCCCGGGTGGCCACCACAGCGCCCAGGAAGGGCACCGGCGCGACCGCCCGGCCCAGTTCCTCGAGCACCACCGCGACCTCGCGGTAACCGGCTCCGGCGCCGCCGTGCTCGGCGGGCACGGCCAGACCTGTCACGCCCACCTGGTCGACAAGCCGGCGCCACAGCGCCGCGTCGTACGGCTCACCAGTGTCCACGGCGGCCAGCACCCGCTGCCACGGTGCGTGCGCGGCCAACAGCGCGCGTACGCTGCCGCGCAGCGCCTCCTCGTCGGAGTCGTAGAGCAGGTCGGTCACCTGTCGACCCGAGGTTCGGCGGGGAGCCCGAGCACCCGCTCGGCGATGATGGTGCGCAGGATCTCCGACGTGCCGCCCTCGATGGAGTTGCCCCGGGCGCGCAGGTAGCGGTAGGTGGCGGTGCGGCCGAGCAGGTCGGGCTCGGCTGGTCGACGCATCGTCCAGTCGTCGTGCCGCAGCCCCTCGGCACCACGCAGCTCCACCTCCAGACCGCTGATCCGCTGGCTCAGCTCGGCGAAGGACAGCTTCACCGCCGAGCCCTCGGGGCCGGGTTGGCCGGCGGCGACCAGTTGGCGCAGGCGCAACGCGGCCAGCCGGGCGGCCTCGGCGCGTACCCACGCGTGCAGGACCTCCTCGTGCAGGCCGCCGGTACGCAGGTCGGGTCGGTCCCGCCAGAGCCGGGCCAGCACACCGACCATGCCGCCCTCCCGGGGCAACGGACGGCCACCGATGGCGACGCGTTCGTTCATCAGCGTGGTGCGGGCGACAGCCCAACCGTGCCCGACCTGTCCGACCCGGTGACTGTCGGGTATCCGGACCCCGGTCAGGAAGACCTCGTTGAACTCCGCCTCGCCGGTGGCCTGCCGCAGGGGACGCACCCGCACCCCCGGCGCGGCCATGTCGCAGACGAAGTAGGTGAGGCCGTGATGCTTCGGCGCGTCCGGATCGGTGCGGGCCAGCAGGATCGCCCAACGCGCCAGGTGGGCCAGCGACGTCCACACCTTCTGGCCGTCGACCACCCAGTCGGCACCGTCGGGCACCGCCCGGGTGCGCACGCTCGCCAGGTCGGACCCGGCCTCGGGCTCGCTGAACAACTGGCACCACACCTCCTCGCCGGTCCACAGCGGACGCAGCCAGCGCCGGCACTGGGCCTCGCTGGCGTGTCGCAGCAGGGTGGGCGCGGCCATGCCGAGCCCGATGCTGTTGCGCCGGGGTCGGTTGTCCGGCGCGCCGGCCTCGGCGAAGGCGTCGTCCACCACCGCCTGAAGGTGCGCCGGTGCGCCCAGGCCACCGCGGCCCGGCGGGAAATGCACCCAGGCCAGTCCGGCGTCGAAGCGGGCGCGCAGGAAACCGGTGCGGTCACCTCTCGGGTCGTGCGTCCGCAGGAACGTCGCGACGAGCTCGCGCAGCCCGTCAGCCGTGTGGTCGGACACTCACCACCTCCAACATTATTGCACTGCCAATGCAATATAAGGCCGCCGGTCCTCGGGACGGAAGACCGGCGGCCGGACGACCCGGAGCGGACGCGTCGCGTCCGCTCCGGTTGACCTCAGTGCGGGCAGGTGTTGCGGTACTCCTCGATCGCCAGACCGCTCGGACCCGGGCAGAGGAACTGCTCGTACCGGGTGTCGTCGTCGACGAACCGCTTCAACCAGGCCACCATCTGCCTGGCGGTGGGCGTGTTCACCGTGTTGGGGAAGAAGTGGCCCTCGCCGTTGAGTTCGAGGTACGCCTTCTCCGCCGACGCCGGAATGCTGTTGTAGAACGGCTCGGAGTGCGAGGAGACCGAGGCGACCGTGTCGTTCTCGCCACCGACGATGAGCGTCGGCACCCGCAGGTTCGACCAGTTCTTGTCCAGGTTCCACGGCGCCAGCGGCACCGCGGCCTGCAACGACGGCCGGCTCGCGGCGGCCTCCAGACTGCCCCCACCGCCCATCGAGTGTCCGGCCACGGCGAGCCGGCTCGCGTCGATCCGGCCGCGCACCGAACTGCGCTCGGTCAGGTAGTCCAGGGCGGCCAGCAGTTGCCGGCCCCGACTGGCCGGCTGGTCCAGCCGGGTGATGGTATCGATGCCGATGACCACGAAACCGTGCGAGGCGATCCGCGGGCCCAGCCAGTCCAGGCTCGACCAGGATGCGGTGTAGCCGGGCGAGATGGCCACCGCGCCGAAGGTGCCGGCGGTGGTGGTGGTCGGGTAGTAGATGACGCCGCCGCCGAAGCCGCTCACCAGCGAGGAGACGGATGTCGACGAGGTCGCGAAGGGGCCCCGGCTGGCCTCCAGGATCGCGGTCGTCGGTGCCGGTCCCCGCTCGTACGGGTTGGCGGCCTGGACGGGGGTCGAGGTGGCGACGACGCCACCGGCGGCCACGACGGCGGCCATCGCCAGCCGGGCCAGGAGGGGGACGGAACGGGGACGGGTGGTGGTGGTAGATCGCACGTCGGATACTCCCTTGGGTTGGAGCTGTATCGACTGCGATCAGTGTTTGGGGCGCTCCGCCAGCACCGCATCGGCAAAATCACCAGTCCCGGCGTCGCCGGTGGAGCACGTCGGCCCCACCGGCGACGCCTGCGGCCTCAGCTGACGGTGCAGAGCGCGCCGTTGAGCCGGAACGCCGTAGGGGTGACGTTCGGTCCGCTGTACTCCCCGACGAAGCCGGCGCTGGTGGTGCCCCCGGCGGGTATCCGCCGGTTGTCGTCGTTGCCGGTGACCCGGACGGTGCTGCCGACCTGCTCCCAGTTCGCGCTCCAGCCGCTGCCCACCCGCTGCCATGTCGTCGGCCAGGTCCAGGTGAGCGTCCAGCCGTCGATCGCGGTGTCCGCGTTGTTCGTGATGTCTACGGTCGCCAGGTAGCCGTTGCCCCAGTCCGTGGTCCGGGTGAAGCGGACGCCGCAGGTGCTGCTGGCCGGGCTGCCGGTGGTGAAGCTCAGCGGCGACGACGCCCACGAGACCCGGCCCGCCGTGTCCCGGGTCAGCACGTTCACCGTGTACCTGCCACCGGGCACCAGGTTGTCGACGGTGAGCGAGGTACCCGAGGTCTCGCCGAGCTGCTCGCTCACCGCGCCGTACTGCCGGTACACCTCGTACTTGGCGATCGGGCTCGCGCCGCGGGTCGCGGCCGGCCAGGAGATCGTCGCGGCCCGGTCGGTGACCTCGTTGGCGGTGGGCTGCCCGGGAGCACCGGGCTGCCCGGTGCTCGAAGCGGCCGGACGCACCACGAGCGTGGTCAGCGAGTACGGCGGCAGGGTCCGACTTGTCGCGCTGCCGGAGCGGCTGGTGGCGATGGCGGTGGCCCCGTTGGTGTGGGTGTGCACCGTCGGCTCCCCACTCGACGGGGCGAAGCCGGCATAGTCGATGCTTACCTCGCGGGCGTTGTCCGGGTCCCGGTTCACCAGCAGCACCGCGACCTCGCCGTTGGCCCGGCGTACCGCGTGTGCGGCGACAAGTGGTTCGTCGCTGCCCGCCCGGATGAACTGGTCGCCGGTACGGGCGAAGCGGCTCATCATGGACAGTCCGTGGTAGGCGGCGAAGGGTGTGTTCAACGGCGGCTCGCAGACCGATCCGTCCGAGGTGCAGGTGCCGCTGGAGAGCATGCCGAAGTCGCCGTAGTCGGTCTGCCCGGCCACCGTCGACACCTGCCCGATGCCGTTGCGCACGTTCCACCAGTGCACTGTGAACACCCCGTTGGCCAGCAGCCCGCTGTACGCGTCGGCGAGGAACAGCGCGGCCGGCTGGCTGGTCATCCCCTGTGAGGTGACGTTCACCTCGGTGAGGCTGATGCCGATGCGACCGGCGTTCGGGCCGGCGTACCTGGTGATCTGCTCCCGGAGCAGGTGGACCGCGTCGGTGATGTGGCTGGTCCGGGGCAGCGACTCGGCGGCGCTGCCGCCCGGGTACCAGTGCACGTCGACGAAGTCGATCTTCTGGCCGGCGATGGACAGCACTGTCTGGTTCCACGGGCCCGGGTCGTCACCGGCGGTCAGCCCGTCGGGCCAGTTCGCCGGCATGGTGAGCACCGCGCCGACCTTGATGCTCGGGTCGACGGCCTTCATCGCGTCGGCGTACGCGACCACCAGGTTCGCGTAGTACGTGGCGCTCTTGTCCGGATGGTGGTCGGCCTCCCACGCCGAGCCGTAGTGGCCGTTGCCGTAGTTCTCGTTGCCGACCGTCCAGTACCGGGCGTCGTAGCCCTTCGTCACGTTCGCGTACCGGACCCACTCGGCCGCCTCCTCAGGGGTGCCGGTGCCGTAGTTCGCGATGATCATCGGTTGGGCGCCGGCCCGCCGGACGCCGGCCATGAAGGTGTCGAAGTCGGTGCCCGGGGCGACGTAGCCGCCGGGGGCGGTGTGGTCCTCCCAGTGGTAGATGTCGGCGTAGGAACCACCGGGGTAACGCATCATCTGCACGCCGGCCCCGCGCAGCAGGTCCGACGTCTCGGTGGTGCCCAGTTGCGAGTCCCAGATGGCGTGGTTGACGCCGAGGGCGGTGTCGGGCACGGTGGCCAACCCGGCCCGCGCGTTCACTGTCACTTCCACCGGCTTGGTCGCGGCGGCGGCACTGGGCTGGTCGATGCCGACCAGGGCCACCGGGCCGAGCAGCAGGCCCGCCACGACAAGGGCCTGCGCGCGTCGGGATGATCGCCGAGGTGGGTCCAGGGGTCGAACGCCGTGCCTGTCCGAGATCTGCATGATCTTCCTTCGTTGGTCACGCGGAGATCCACCGGCCCCGAGCCCGACGTGCCGGACTCGGGGCCGGTGGATCGGAGACGAATCCGTCTTCGGCCGTCGTCCCCCGGAGCCGTGCCGGCCCCGGTTGCCCATCGGGCGACGGTCACTCACACGCGAGACAACGCATCGGCGTCCAAGAATCCCACAGCAACCGGCCCGGCTCAACGCCCGGTTCACTGCTCGGAACTGATAGTAAGGTTTCCGAACAGTAGGTGTTACCATCACGGATGTCGATGGGCGTCCCGGCTTTCGACGTCCCGCTCCCCTGGATAGGAGTGATCCCATGTCGAGATTGCGCGCCCTGGCCGCGCTCGCGGCACTGACACTCACCGGTGCGCTGCTGGCGGTCATCCCGTCGACCGCCGCCTCCGCCGCAGCCTGTGCCACCCCGTGGCAGTCCGCCGCGGTCTACACCTCAGGCATGCAGGCCTCCCACAACGGCCGCAACTACCAGGCGAAATGGTGGACCCAGAACGAGGCTCCACCCGGCAACACCGGCGTCTGGCAGGACCTCGGTGCCTGCGGCGGTAGCACCCCGCCGCCCTCGGGCGGCACCTGCAACCAGCCGAACTGGATCGCCGGCACCTGGTACCCGGCCGGCAGCATCGTGCGGTACACCAACGGCCAGTACTACATCGCCGAACATGACAATCCCGGCTACGACCCGATCATCAGCACCTGGTACTGGGACCCGTACACCTGCTCGGGCACGCCGCCCACCAGCAGCCCGCCACCGACCAACCCGGGTGCCTTCGTGGTCAGCGAGGCCCAGTTCAACCAGATGTTCCCGGGCCGAAACAGCTTCTACACCTACTCCGGACTGGTCAACGCGCTGAGCGCCTACCCGGCGTTCGCGCGCACCGGCGGGGCCACCGTGCAGCGTCAGGAGGCGGCGGCCTTCCTGGCGAACGTCTACCACGAGACCGGCGGCCTGGTGCACATCGTCGAGCAGAACACTGCGAACTACCCGCACTACTGCGACAGCGGCCAGTCGTACGGCTGCCCGGCCGGGCAGGCCGCGTACTACGGGCGTGGGCCGATCCAGCTGAGCTGGAACTTCAACTACAACGCGGCGGGCAACGCCCTCGGGTTGCCGCTGCTGACCAACCCGTGGCTGGTGCAGAACGACGCCGCCGTGGCCTGGAAGACCGCCATCTGGTACTGGATGACGCAGAACGGGCCCGGCACGATGACCGCGCACCACGCGATGGTCACCGGGGCCGGTTTCGGGCAGACCATCCGCAGCATCAACGGCTCGATCGAGTGCAACGGCGGCAACCCCGCCCAGGTGCAGAGTCGGGTCACCCGGTACCAGCAGTTCGTGGGCATCCTCGGGGTGCCCGCCGGAGCGAACCTCTACTGCTGATCCCCGGCTCCGGCGCCGCCGCCCACCGTGGCGGCGCCGGACCGGTCAGCCCACCTTCGGGGTGGCCCGGTCGATGATCGCGGCGAAGTCGACACCGGCCGGCAACGTGCCGTACGCGTGCCCCCGGTCGCCGCCCAGCCGGGACGCGCAGAAGGCGTCGGCGACGGCCGGATGACCGTGACGCACCAGCAACGCGCCCTGCAGCACCAGCGCCAACTGTTCGACCACCCGACGGGCACGTACCTCCAGATCGGCCGGATCGGCGAGCGCGGACCGCACCTGGCGGACGGCGGCGTCGAGCCGGGCGTCGGCACCCGCCGCAGCCTCCACCTCCGCCTGGAACGCCGCCATCACCTCCGGCCGGCCGGCCAACGCCCGCAGCACGTCCAGCGCGGCGACGTTCCCGGAACCCTCCCAGATCGAGTTGAGCGGCGATTCGCGGAACAGTCGCGGCATCCCGGACTCCTCCACGTACCCGTTGCCGCCAAGGCATTCCAGGGCCTCCGCGGCGTGGCCGGGCCACCGCTTGCAGACCCAGTACTTGCCCACGGCGAGGGCGATCCGCTTGAACGCCGTCTCCGCCGCGTCACCCCGGGCGGACCGGTCCGTCGCCCCGGCCAGGCGCATCATCAGCACGGTGGCGGCCTCCGACTCCACCGCCAGATCAGCCAGGACGTTGCGCATCAACGGCTGGTCCACCAGGTACCTGCCGAACGCCTGCCGGTGGGCGGCGTGGTGCGCGGCGGTGACGACCCCGTGCCGCATGCCGGCCGCCGCGCCGATCACGCAGTCCAGGCGGGTCAGGTTCACCATGTCGATGATGGTGCGTACGCCCCGGCCCTCGTCACCGACGCGCCAGGCCACCGCGTCGTCGTACTCCACCTCGCTTGAGGCGTTGGAGCGGTTGCCGAGCTTGTCCTTGAGTCGCATCAGCCGCATCGCGTTGCGGGTGCCGTCGGGCAGCACGCGCGGGACCAGGAAGCAGGTCAGCCCACCCGGCGCCTGGGCGAGGGTGAGGAAGAGGTCGCACATCGGCGCGGAGGTGAACCACTTGTGCCCGACCAGCCGGTAGCTGCCGTCGGGTGCCGGGCGGGCCGTGGTGGTGTTCGCCCGCACGTCCGACCCGCCCTGTTTCTCCGTCATCGACATGCCGGCCAGCAGTCCCTGCTTACGCTCCGGCTCACGCAGCCCGAAGTCGTAGTTGCGGGCTGTCAGCAGCGGCTCGTAGCGAGCGGCCAGGTCAGGGGCGTGCCGCAGCGCCGGCACCGCCGCGTACGTCATCGAGATCGGGCAGCCGTGACCCGCGTCGGGACGCCAGACGTGGAACTTCGCAGCCCGGGCCACGTGCGCGCCGGGCCGCTCGTCGTTCCAGGGCGCGGCGTGCAGACCGTGCGCCACGGCGGTCCGCATCAACTCGTGCCAGGAGGGGTGGAACTCCACCTCGTCGATCCGGTGGCCGTAGCGGTCGTGGGTGCGCAGCACCGGCGGATGGTCGTTGGCCAGCCGGCCGTGCTCGGCCGCCTGTTCGGTGCCGGCCAGTCGGCCGAGTTCGCGCAGCTCCGCCGTTGCCCAGCCGGCACCCTCCCGGTCCAAGGCGTCGAGCAGCGCGGGCTCGTCCGCCGTGTCGTGGCCGACCAGCTGCGGAACCTGGTTGAACACCTCGTGTGTGGTCACGACGGAACTCCCAACGCGCGGTGGATGACGGTGACCAGGCCACCGATGGTCTCCGGGCCGGCGACACCTGCGGCAAGTGGGCCCACCATCGCCTCGGCCAGGGCGCCTACCACTGCCGTGGAGGTCAGCTCGGGGTTCTGTGGCGGCAGCTCACCACCGGCCACCCCCTCGGCGATGTAGCCGGCCAGCAGGGTCGCGTGGGCGCGCCGGAAGACCAGCCGCTGCGCCTCCACCGCCGGGTCGACCGGCTCGGCGAGCAGGGCGTACGCCAGCCTCGGGGAGCGCAGCGCCCGACCGGCGAAGGTCTCGATCACCGCCTGGATCCGCGCGGCGGCGGTGCCCTCGGCGGCAGCGGCGGCCCGGGTGACGGCGTCGATCTCGCGCTGGCTGGCGGTGCGGAACACCTCGGCGAAGAGGTCGGCCTTGGTCGGGAAGTGCCGGTAGACGCTGCCGGTGGCCACCCCGGCCCGCGCGGCGACGGCCGCCACCGAGCAGCCGGCGTAGCCGTGCTCGGCCAGGACACCGAGGGCAGCGTCGATGATCCGCTCACGGGAGGCGGTCAGCCGCGCCCTCACCCGCTCGGTGCTCCGGTACGCCACCCAAGGATTGAACCACCATTCATTTCTTGGCGGCAAGACGGACCGGGTCAGTTCAGCGGCTTGGCGAACCAGTGGTGGGCATACGGGTTGTCGTTGTAACGCGGGATCTCCTGGTAGCCCTCGGCGCGGTAGAGACGCATCGCCTCGGTGAGGGTGCGGTTGGTGTCCAGACGTACGCTGCGCGCGCCGGCCGCCGCGGCGTGCCGTTCCAGCTCGTTCAGCAGGCGGCGGCCGACACCGAGCCCGCGCACCGACGGCGAGACCCACAGCCGTTTGATCTCGGCGGGCTCGCCCGGCAACAACCGCACCGCGCCGCAGCCCACCGCCTCGGTTGCCACGGTGGCCACCAGGAAGAGTCCGGCCGGCGGCACCAGTTCGTGATCGTCTACTCCGCTGCCGGCCGGGTCGAAGCCCGAGTCGAACCGGGCGGCGAGTTCCCGTGCGTACGCCCGCAGGCAGGCCCGGGCGCGCGGCTCGCCCGGATGACAGGGTCCGATGTCGACGAGCGACGCCATCAGCAGGTGCTCGACCTCGGCCATGGCGGCGGTGAGCCGGCTCCGCTGGCCGTCGGTAAGCGGAGCGAGGACCGCCCAGGCCAGGTCGTCGGACCTGCCGTCGAGCAGTGCCCACTCGGCGCGGCCGGCCTCCGTGAGGCGCGCGGTGCGTACCCGTCCGTCGCTCTCGCCGGACCCGACGACCACCAGGCCGGCCCCCTCCAGAGTGCGCAACAGCCGGCTGAGGTAGCCGGCGTCGAGATCCAGCCGGGTCCGCAGCGCCGCCACCTCGGCACCGTCGAGACCGATCTCCCAGAGCAGCCGCGACTGCGCGAGCGGCCGGTCACGGGCGAGATAGCTGTCGTCAAGCGCGCCGACGCGCTGGGTCACCGTGCGGTTGAAGCGCCGCACCACGTCCACGAGTGCACGATCCACGATTGTTGACTTTAGTCAGATGTTCTGGCGACGGGTAGCTGCGGGGCGGCTTCGGTGCGCGAGCGGTGCAGGGCCGGCACCACCAGCGCCGCCAGCCCGGTCGCGGCGAGGACGCCCGCGCAACCGTGCAGCACCACCGCGACGTGCGCGACCTCCACGACGAGGCCCAACGCGTTTGTCGTCACCAGCAACGGCAGGCTCTGCACGAGCACCAGCACGGCCTGCACCCGGGCCAGGTGGGTGAGCGGTGTGGCGGCCAGCACCAGCGGACCGACGTGCGTGGCGAAGCACCCTGAGCCGACACCGACGACCACCCCGGCCAGGACTGCCGGCAACTGGGCATGTCCGGCCCCGAGCCCGGCGACCCCGCCGGCGGCCACCAGCAGACCGACAGCGGCCAGCACGCCCGGACGGCGGGACGCGCCGCGCAGCAGGACGACCACCGCGACGGCGGCGGTACCCAGCGCCATCGCCGCGACCACCGCGCCGGTGGCCGACGGCGACCAGTCCCGCTGCCGGGCCAGCAGGGGCACCAGCAGCGTGCCGACCGGAAGGAGGAATCCGGCGGCGACGGCGGTCACCAACAGCGCCGCCCGAAGCACCGGCACCGACCAGGCGACACGTAGACCGTCAAGCGCGGCCGACACCGGCGGCAGGGACACCCGTCCGGCGGCGGGCGACGACCCGACGGCGGGACGGACGGCCAGCAGCACCGCCAGCATCACCAGGGCGGTCGCGGTGTTGCTCAGGGCCGCCCCGGCGAGCCCGGCCAGGCCGAGCATCAGGCCGCCCAGCGGCGGGCCCGCGAAGAGCGCGAACTGCCCGGCGAGCTGGCGGGCCGACAGCGCGCGGGCCAGTGCCTCCGGCGGCACCAGTCGCCGCGGCATCGAACCCGAACTCGGCAGCTGGAAGGCGTCCACAGTCCCGATGGCCAGTGCGGCGAGCAGCAGCGGTAGCCGTGGATCGAGCGGCGACCAGACGGCGACCGCCAACGCCACGGTGACCACGATCATGGCCGCGTCCGAGACGAGCAGGACGGGCCAGGCGCCGAACCGGTCGGCCACCGCACCGCCCACCACCAGGAGCAGCACCCGGGGCAGCACGATCGCGGTCGGCACCAGGGCGGCGAAGCGGGCGCCCTGTCCGGCCGCGGCCCAGGCCATCGCGAACGCCATCGCCTGGACACCGACCAGACTCAGCGCGGTGCCGCCCAGCCACACCCAGTACGCACCCGGCAGCCTCGTCCGGTCACCACTCGCCGCCACCCCACCGACCCCCGCCCCGTCGACCGGGCGGCCGCTGTCGATACGGGACTCCGGCCGCCTGCTCTCCGGCACCGTCCGGCCTCGACCGGGTCGAGGGTCAAGTCGGGTCAACCGTCAGTCGATTTGACATCTTGCAAACGTATTATGAGCCACGTATGTTAGCGATAACATAGATGAGCTTGGCGCGGGCCGCCGCAGCGAAACCCCGGGTCAGGTCGCCGCGCGCCGCGCAGTGACGTCATCGCACAGTCCTCGCCGCCCCGTCGGCCACCACCCCGCCGGGCCGGGCGGCGCTGCCCCATGCCACCACGGAGGTCGTGATGCCCCACCCGTCCCTCAACCGTCGACACGTGCTCCGGGCCGCCGGCGCGGCCGCCGTCGCCGCCGCCGTCGGCCCCACGCTGGCCAACGGCACCGCCAGTGCGGCGCTCCCACCGGTGCGGCCGGACCTCGGCGTCTCCGCCTACGCCTTCGATCCGGGCCAGGTGCGGTTGACCGCCAGCCGCTGGCTGGACAACCAGAACCGTACGGTCAACTACCTGCGCTTCGTCGACGTCAACCGGCTGCTCTACAACTTCCGCGCCAACCACCGGCTCTCCACCGCGGGCGCCGCGGCCCTCGGTGGCTGGGAGGCACCCAACTTCCCGTTCCGCACCCACTCCCAGGGGCACTTCCTGACCGCCTGGTCGTACCTGTGGGCCGTACTCGGCGACACCACCTGCCGCGACAAGGCCAACTACATGGTCGCCGAGCTGGCCAAGTGCCAGGCCAACAACGGCGCGGCCGGCTTCAACACCGGGTACCTCAGCGGCTTTCCCGAGTCCGACTTCACAGCCGTGGAGAACCGTACGCTCAACAACGGCAACGTGCCGTACTACGCCATCCACAAGACCCTTGCCGGGCTGCTCGACGTGTGGCGGTACATCGGCAACGACCAGGCCCGCGACGTCCTGCTGGCGTTCGCCGGCTGGGTCGACTGGCGTACCAGCCGACTGACCTCGGCCCAGATGCAGGCGATGCTCGGCACCGAGTTCGGCGGCATGAACGCGGTGCTGACCGACCTGTACCAGCAGACCGGCGACGCCAGGTGGCTGACCGCCGCCCAGCGGTTCGACCACAACGCGGTGTTCAACCCGCTCGCGGCCAACTCCGACCAGCTCAACGGGCTGCACGCCAACACGCAGGTGCCGAAGTGGATCGGCGCGGCCCGCGAGTTCAAGGCCACCGGCACCACCCGGTACCGGGACATCGCCAGCAACGCGTGGAACATGACAGTCAACGCGCACACCTATGTCATCGGCGGCAACAGCCAGGCCGAACACTTCCGGGCGCCCAACGCCATCGCCGGCTACCTGCGCAACGACACCTGCGAGGCGTGCAACACGTACAACATGCTCAAGCTGACCCGGGAGTTGTGGCTGCTCGACCCGAACCGGGTGGCGTACTTCGACTTCTACGAGCGGGCGCTGCTCAACCACCTGATCGGGGCGCAGAACCCGGCCGACAACCACGGCCACATCACCTACTTCACGCCGTTGAATCCCGGCGGGCGGCGGGGCGTGGGTCCGGCGTGGGGCGGCGGCACGTGGAGTACCGACTACAACTCCTTCTGGTGCTGCCAGGGCACCGGGCTGGAGAGCAACACCACGTTGATGGACTCGATCTACTTCCACAACGGCAGCACGCTCACGGTCAACCTGTTCATGCCCTCGGTGCTCACCTGGTCGCAACGGGGCATCACGGTCACCCAGACCACCACCTACCCGGTCAGTGACACCACCACCCTCACCGTCACCGGCAGCGTCGGCGGGTCGTGGACGATGCGGATCCGCATCCCGGCCTGGACGCAGGGCGCGACGGTGAGCGTCAACGGCACCGCACAGAACATCACCACCACCCCGGGCACGTACGCGACCCTCACCCGCTCCTGGACCTCCGGCGACACGGTGACCGTACGGCTGCCGATGCGGGTGATCGTGCAGGCGGCCAACGACGACCCGAACGTGGTGGCGCTGACCTACGGCCCGGCGGTGCTCTCCGGCAACTACGGCAACACCGCGCTCTCCGCGCTGCCCGCCCTGGCCACCACCTCGGTCACCCGGACCAGCACCTCGGCATTGGCCTTCACCGCCACCGCCAACGGCGCCACTGTCAACCTGGGCCCGTTCCACGACGCGCACGGGCACAACTACACCGTCTACTGGAGCGCCAACGGCCAGTCCCCGGGCGGTACGACTGCGACGTTCCGGCTCGCCAACGCCGCGAGTGGCCTGGTGGTCGGCATCGAGAACATGTCCACAGCCGACGGGGCGCCGGCACTGCAGTGGGGCGACAACGGTACGGCGGACCACGACTGGCAGCTGGTCGTCGACGGCAACGCGGTCCGGTTCCGCAACGCCCACAGCGCCAAGGTGCTCGGCGTACAGAACATGTCGACAGCCGACAACGCGCAGGTCCTGCAATGGTCGGACACCGGCACGGCGGACCACAGGTGGACGATCGTGGACGTCGGCGACGGGTCCCACAAGATCCGCAACGTACACACCGGCAAGCTGCTCGCCACCCTCAACGGCTCCACGGCCCAGGGTGCCCGGGTCGTCCAGGATCCGGACAACGGCACGTCGGACAACCAATGGCGGTTCCTGCCCAACGGTGCCCGCCGGATCCAGAACCTGGCCACCGGCCTGGTGCTGGGTGTGCAGAACATGTCCACCGCCGACGGCGGCCTGGTGATCCAGTGGGGCGACACGGGCACCGCCGACCACCTCTGGACCGCGATCGTGGACAGCGGCGGCTACCTGCGGCTGCGCAACTCCAACAGCGGCAAGGTGCTGGGAGTGGAGAACGGCAGCAGCGCCAACGGCGCCCGGGTGGTGCAGTGGGCCGACAACGGTGCGGCCAGCAACAGGTGGCGGTTGCGGTACGCCGCGAACGGTTACTTCCGGATCCAGTCGGCAAACGGCGGGCGGGTCCTCGGCGTCACCGGTGCCTCGTCCAGCCAGGGCACCCAGATCGTGATCTGGGACGACAACGGCGCGAGCGACCACCGTTGGCGCTTCATCTGAGCCTGACCCGCTGGCACCGAGGCCGCTGGGCGGGACCCACCACAGGTCCTGTCCGGCGGCCTCGGTCGTCGTCCCGATCCGCCATCGCATCCACAGTCATCGCTTGAGCATGTTATCGATAACATGCTAGCTTCGGGGCGAGGAGTACGGGCACACTCCTGTTCCAGGTCACCGGTCACCGGGGCCGAGGCGGCCACCGCGCCGACTCCGCCCGGCGACTGTCCGGGCCGGCATCCGCGAGACGCCGCGCGTAGTCACACCGCGCGGAAGGGCACGCCTCGACGGCACAGATCGCCGCGTCACACGCACCGACCGCTGTTTGTTGGCGGACCGGAACATCTCACCTCACCGCGCGACCCGTGCGATCCGCGTTCGGGTCAGCCCCGCCGTGCCCGGATCCGGACGCCGGTTCAGGGCTGCCACCGGTGGGAGCTGGTCCGCGGCGGCACCCGGTACCACCACCATCGAAAGGGCACGTCGATGAAACTCAGAGCCACCGGCGGCAGGATCGCGGGCCTCCGGCCGCGTACCATGCTGATGTCCGGCGCGGCGGCTGCCGCGCTGCTCGTCTCCACCGCGCTTATCGCGCCCTCCGCCCACGCCGCCGCCAGCACCCTCGGCGCGGCGGCGGCGCAGAGCGGCCGCTACTTCGGCGCCGCCACCAACTCATTCCAGCTCTCCAACTCGGCCTACGCCACGATCCTCAATCGTGAGTTCAACTCGATAGTGGCCGAGAACGAGATGAAGTGGTACGCCAACGAGCCCCAGCAGAACTCGTTCAGCTTCAGCGCGGGCGACCGGCTCGTCGCGCACGCCCGGGCCAACGGGATGTCCGTCCGTGGCCACACCCTGCTCTGGCACGCTCAACAGCCCGGCTGGGCGCAGAACCTGTCCGGCACCGCACTGCGTAACGCGGCGATCAACCATGTCACCCGGGTAGCCACCCACTACCGGGGGCAGATCCATTCGTGGGACGTGGTGAACGAGGCGTTCGCCGACGGTGGCAGCGGCGCGCGGCGGGACTCGAACCTGCAACGCACCGGCAACGACTGGATCGAGGCCGCCTTCCGGGCCGCCCGCGCGGCCGACCCCGGCGCCAAGCTCTGCTACAACGACTACAACACCGACGGCATCAACGCGAAGTCGACAGGCATCTACAACATGGTGCGCGACTTCAAGCAACGCGGCGTACCCATCGACTGCGTCGGCTTCCAGTCCCACCTCGGCACCACCCTCGCCAGCGACTACCAGGCCAACCTGCAACG
The DNA here is from genome assembly GCF_016863495.1 of Micromonospora andamanensis. Lineage (GTDB taxonomy): Bacteria > Actinomycetota > Actinomycetes > Mycobacteriales > Micromonosporaceae > Micromonospora > Micromonospora andamanensis. The sequence goes on along the minus strand of NZ_BOOZ01000004.1, from coordinate 76,169 downwards.
CTTCGCCGACCTCGGCGTCGACGTGCAGATCACCGAGCTGGACGTCGCCCAGGGCGCCAACCAGGCGAGCATCTACGAGCGGGTGACCCGGGCCTGCCTGGCCGTGACGCGCTGCACCGGGATCACGGTCTGGGGTGTGTGGGACGCGGCCTCCTGGCGAGATGACAACCCGCTGCTCTTCGACGGCAACGGAAACAAGAAGCCGGCGTACACCTCGGTGCTCAACGCGCTGAACAGCGTCAGCGGACCGAACCCGACCAACCCGCCGCCGACCACCACACCGCCGCCGCCGGCCGGCGGCGCCTGCTCGGCGTCGGTGTCGCTGAACTCGTGGAACGGTGGCTTCGTGGCGACCGTCCGGGTCACCGCCGGCAGTGCCGCGATCCGTGGCTGGACGGTACGGATCACCCTGCCTGGCGGCGCGGCGGTCACCGGCACCTGGAACGCGCAGGCCAGCGGCAGCACTGGGACGGTGAACTTCAGCAATGTCGGCTACAACGGCCAGGTCGGCGCGGGCGGTAGCACGGAGTTCGGTTTCCAGGGCACCGGCACCGGACCCTCCGGCACCCCCACCTGCACCGCGACCTGACCCCTCCCCCACCCCGGGCGTCCCCCCGACCCGGGGTGGGCCGGGTGATCAAGAAGTTCTGGTCGCGTCCAACGCGGTTGCCGCCCAGAACTTCTTGGTCAACCCTTCAGGGCGGGTCAACGACGCGGAGGTGGGGCGACGCTTCGGCGGGCAACGAGCGTGGGGGCGATGGTCTCGCGCAGGGCGCCACCGCTCACCGACTCGATCTGGGTGAGCAGCATCTCCAGGCTCGCCCGGGCCACCGCGCCGAAGTCCGGTCGCACGGTGGTCAGCGGCGGGATGAAGTAGGCCGCCTCCGGCACGTCGTCGAAGCCGACCACGCTGATGTCGTCCGGCACCCGGCGGCCGTGCTCGTGCAGCGCCCGCAGCACACCGAGGGCCAGGTGGTCGTTCGCGGTGAAGACAGCCGTGACATCGGGCATCCGGGCCAGCATCTGCCCGCACCGGTAGCCGGCCGCCGCGGACCAGTCCGCCGGCACCAGCGGCGGGATCTCCGCGCCGGCCGACGTCAGAGCCTCCCGCCAGCCCTCGATCCGGCCCGCACTGTCGAACCAGTCGGACGGACCGGAGACATGCCAGACCGTACGGTGGCCGGCGTCGAGCAGGTGCTGGGTGGCGGCCCGGGCACCGGCCGCCTGGTCGACGGTCACCAGCGGCATCGGCCGGTGGGGATCCCCGTCCACGGTCACCAGTGGCACGTCCTTGGGCAGCCGCTCCAGCGCCTCACCTGCGGACTCCACGGGCGCGATCACCACGATGCCGGCGACCCGGTGGGCCAGGTGCCGCTCCACCACCGCCGAGATCGACCGGTGGTCGAGGTCGCGCACACTGCCCACGCTCACCGCGAAACCGGACTCGGCAGCCGTCTGCTCCAGCGCGGCCAGCAGGGAGGCCGGACCGTAGAGGGTGGTGTTCTGAGCCACCACCCCGATCACCTGCGACCGACCGGTGACCAACGCGCGGGCCGCCCGGTTCGGCCGGTAGCCCAGCTCCGCGATGGCCGCCTGCACGCGCAGCCTGGTCTGCTCGCGTACGTTCGGGTGACCGTTCAGCACTCGTGAGACCGTCTGATGGGAGACGCCGGCGAGGCGGGCCACGTCCGTCATCGCAGGATCGCGTACGGCCATCTCACACTCCCCGCAATCCAGTCATCGCCGCAGCCCGTCGGCGATGACTGGCACGGCTCAGGTACAAAGATCCCCTCGCGCGGTGCCCACGCCGGCCCGTGCCGTCCGGGTGGAAAGCGCTAGATCACGCACAGTCTAGCGCCAGCAACCACCCCGGTGGCCGGCGGCCCGACCGCGTTCGCCGGAAAACCTCCTCCAGGGCCTCCTGTTAGCGGTCACACCCGGTCTGCCCGATGCTCTGCGCACCGCTCGGACGGGTGCGTCACGATGCTGCACGGATGGCAACGGATAATTTACATGCATTGATGATAGCGATAACATTCTCGTCATCGGAACGGCACCTGGCGGCACGTCGGGGCTGGGAGCCGGGCGTCTGAACGGCATGCCGACCGGCGCTGACCGGGCACGCCACCCCGCTCCCGCACGACAGCGCGCGGGAGCGGGGTGGCGTGCCGGGATCCGCCAGCAGAGTTTCACGGCCGCACCCGCCGACCGCCGCGATGCCGGCAACCGGTGGCCGTACCCGATCACCGCACCGACGAGGAGGAATTCAACGTGCGTAGCGCAAGAAGGTGGCTGACCGCCGCCCTGGGCATCCTGGCGGTGACGCTCACCGCGAGCTTCGCCGACGGGGTCATCTCTCCCAAGCCGGCGCAGGCGCTGAACAACGGCGTCGCCCGGACCCCGCCGATGGGCTGGAACACCTGGAACACGTTCGGCTGCAACATCAACGAGACTCTCATCCGCCAGATGGCCGACTCGATCGTCAACCACGGTCTTCGCGACCTCGGGTACAAGTACGTGGTCGTCGACGACTGCTGGTTCGATCCGAACCGGGACGCCCAAGGCAACCTCCAGGCGCATCCGCAGCGGTTCCCGAGCGGCATGAAGGCCCTCGGCGACTACCTGCACTCACGTGGCCTGCTGTTCGGCATCTACCAGGCACCGCTGGACCAGACCTGTGCCCAGTACTTCGACGCCTTCCCCGGCTCGACGGGCAGCCTCGGACACGAGTACCAGGACGCCCGGCAGTTCGCCGCCTGGGGCGTCGACTACCTGAAGTACGACTGGTGCTCCCCGACCGGGACCATCAACGACCAGGTGGCGCGGTTCAGCATCATGCGCGACGCGCTGGCCGCCACCGGCCGGCCGATCGTCTACAGCATCAACTCCAACAGCATCCACGAGAAGACCGGGCCGCAACGCAACTGGAGCGATGTGGCGAACCTCTGGCGGACCACCGAGGACATCACAAACACCTGGGAGAGCGGCCAGACCAACGGCTACCCGATGGGCATCCAGAACATCGTGAACGTGAACGTGCCGCTGGCCGGCTATGCCGCACCGGGCGGATTCAACGACCCGGACATGCTGGAGGTCGGCAACGGTGGGATGAACGACACCGAGATGCGCAGTCACTTCGCGTTGTGGGCGATCATGGCGGCGCCGCTGATGATGGGCAACGACCTGCGTTCCGCCAGCACGGCGACGCTTGACATCCTGCGCAACCAGAACCTGGTCGCGATCAACCAGGACACGCTTGGACTTCAGGCCGTCCAGGTCTCCCATGACGGCACCCGGCGGGTCCTGGCCAAGCGTCTGGCCAACGGTGATGTCGCGGTCGCCCTGTTCAACCAGGGGAACTCCACCACGACGATCTCCACCACGGCGGCGGCCATCGGCAAGACCGGCAGCTCGTTCACGCTGCTCAACGCGTGGACCAACGGCACCTCCACGACCACCGGAACCATCTCCGCGAGCGTGCCGGCACACGGCACCGTGGTGTACCGGGTCAGCGGTGGCGGCACCACCAACCCGCCGGTCCCGAGCACCTTCCGGCTGCGCAGCGAGTCGTCCGGGCGCTGCCTCGATCTCGACAACTCCAACACCGCAAACGGCACCGGCACCCTGATCTGGGACTGCCACGGCAACCCCAACCAGCAGATCAGCCAGCAGGGCCAGACGCTGCGTGTGCTCGGCAAGTGCCTGGACGTGCCGACGAACGCGGTGAACGGCACCCGGGTGCAGATCTGGGACTGCAACGGCGGCACCAACCAGCAGTGGACGCTCAACGCCAACGGCACGGTGAGCAACGGCCGCTTCCCCTCGCTGTGTCTGGACGTGAACAACGCGGGCACGGCAAACGGGACCGCGGTGATCCTCTGGTCCTGCCACGGCAACGCCAACCAACGGTGGAGCCGGGCGTGAGAGCGAGGGCGCTGCGCCGCGTCGTCGCCGTGCTCGCGAGCGTGGCCTGCACGATCGCCCTGCTACCCGGCGTCGCGCGGGCCGACAACCCGATCGTCCAGCACATCTACACCGCCGACCCGGCGCCGATGCTGCACAACGGCCGGGTGTACCTCTACACCGGACACGACGAGGACGGCTCCACCTACTTCACGATGCGTGACTGGCGGGTCTTCTCCTCGGCCGACATGGTGAACTGGACCGACCACGGCACGCCGATGAGCCTGACGACGTTCGCCTGGGCGGACGCCAACGCGTGGGCCGGGCACGTCATCGCCCGCAACGGGAAGTTCTACTGGTACGTGCCCGTCCGGCAGCGCTCGAACGGGCAGATGGTCATCGGGGTGGGGGTCGCGGACAGCCCGACCGGGCCGTTCCGTGACGCGCTCGGCCGTCCGCTCGTCGGCAACGGCGAGATCGATCCGCACGCATTCATCGACGATGACGGGCAGGCGTACCTCTACTGGGGCAATCCAAACCTCTGGTACGTACGACTCAACCCCGACATGATCTCGTTCTCCGGTGGACCGACCCAGATCCCACTCACCACCGCGGGGTTCGGTACCCGCACCGGCAACGCCAGCCGGCCCACCCTCTACGAGGAAGGGCCCTGGGTCTACAAACGCAACGGGCTTTACTACAACGTGTTCGCGGCGGAGTGCTGCTCGGAGTTCATCGGCTACTCGACGGCACCCGGTCCGACCGGCCCGTGGACGTACCGGGGAACGGTCATGCCCCGGCAGGGCTCCAGCTTCACCAACCACCCCGGCGTGATCGACTACGCCGGCGGGTCGTACTTCTTCTACCACAACGGCGCGCTACCCGGTGGCGGCGGTTACACCCGATCGGTCGCCGTGGAGAAGTTCACCTACAACTCCAACGGAACCATCCCCACCATGAACATGACCACCGCCGGGGCTCCCCAGGTGGGCACGTTGAATCCGTACGTGCGCCAGGAGGCCGAGACGATCGCCTGGGGGTCCGGCATCGAGACCGAGCCGTCCAGCGAGGGTGGCATGAACGTCGGCTGGATCGAGAACGGCGACCACATCAAGGTCAAGGGGGTCGCTTTCGGCACCGGGGCGACCACCTTCTCCGCGCGGGTCGCCTCGGCCACCAGCGGTGGCCGCATCGAGGTACGGCTGGACAGCGCCAGCGGCCCGGTCGTCGGCACCTGCACGGTGGCCGGCACCGGCGGCTGGCAGAACTGGACGACCACCAGCTGCGGGGTGACCGGAGCCACCGGCACGCGGGATCTCTACCTGCGCTTCGCCGGCGGCAGCGGCAACCTGTTCAACGTCAACTGGTGGCAGTTCGCCGGTGGCGGTAGCGCCCCCACGGCCTACCGGATCATCAATCGCAACAGCGGACAGGTCGTCGATGTGCAGCAGCCCAACCTCGACAACCTCGCCGTGATCGGGCAGTGGAGCAGCAACGGCAGCGCCTGGCAGCAGTGGCGCTTCCTCGACGCCGGCAACGGCAACGTACGGCTGCAGAGCGTGCACAGCGGCAAGTGCGTCGACGTGCGCGACGTCTCCACCGCCGACGGGGCACAGATCATCCAGTACACCTGCCACGACGGTCTGAACCAGGTGTTCAGCTGGCGGTCGACAGGCGACGGGTATCAGCAGCTGGTGAACGTCAACAGCGACAAGTGCCTGAACGTGGTGGGCGGCTCCACCGCTCAGGGCGCGGCCCTGGAGCAGCGGACGTGCAGTTCGGCGTCCAGCATGCAGTGGTCCCGCGCCGCCTGACCCTTGGCGCACGGACAGATGCCGGGTGGGATCCTCCCACCCGGCATCTGCGTCTCCGGTCCTCGACGGCGGCCGGGGCGCCCTGCCCCGGGATCCGGTCGGAGGTGGGTTGCCCGCGTCCGGTGGATCCCGTCGCTGCACGGTGGCGGAGGGGTGCCGTGCGGCGCGAGGTGGTTGCCCGCGTCCTGTCGAGCTGAGTCGGGTGTGCTCTCACTCGGCTGGGTACCCTCACTCGGCCGCGTGAGAAGGGGCCTGTCGTCCGCTCGGCGGGCAGACGACAGGCCCCAGCCTGTGGGTGACCGACCCGGCCTCGACACCTACGTGCCGGACCGGTCACCGCCAGCTCACGGCGTGGACAACTCGAATCGCCGTACCGTCACCGCACCACCCAGGGCCTGGGTGGCGTAGTTGAAGATGGCGAACCGGTACCCCATGAAGAACGTCCAGTTGTTGTTGAGCGTCAGGGCGTTGCCCAGCGGGACGAAGGTGACCCCGTCGGTGCTGTACGAGAACCGCGCCTGTCGACCCGTGCCGGGTCGGATGTCGGCATTGGCCCGCAACCAGATACGCCCACCGGAGACCGCCGCGCTGGCGATCTCGCTGCCGGTGCTCGTGGTGTCCCAGTTGCTGTTCATGTTCAGCCCGTTGGTCATGACCACCCGGGTGGTCCCGTTGTCCCGGCGGACGCCGATCCACGCGGAGACGTCCCGGAGCATGGCCAGGCCGGTGCGGTCACCGTCGCGCATCGTCGAGTAGTCGATCTCGACAGTGCCGGTCGAGGTCGGCCCCTGGATGCGGTGGGTGATCGTGTTGCGGGCCTGGTAGAGGTCGTTGGTCACGGTGGCGGTCTGCAGCCGCAGCCCGTTGTTCACCGACCACCGACTGTTGTCCGGGTTGTGGTTCCACTCGTACTGCGGGCCGAGGGTGGTGCCGGCGAAGGTGTCGGCGCCGGTGAGCGGCTTGACCGGGCGCAGCGGCAGCGGGTTGGGGTAGTTGACCCCCCAGGCGCCGTTCACCGTCTGCACCTGCGGCCAACCGTCAGCGGTCCAGGTGATCGGTGCGAGGGTCGGCATCCGGCCGCCCGGGTACGCGTCGGTGAAGGCCATGTAGTACCAGGAGCCGTTCGGCAGTTGCACCAGGCCGCCCTGGTGGGGCACCCCGCCACCGGAGATCGGGCCCTGCATGTTGAGCAGCACCTGGCGCTGCTCGTACGGACCGAAGGGACCGTTCGTGGACTTCAGCACGTACTGGCCGTTGGCCGGGCGGGTCAGCCAGATGTAGTAGGCACCGTTGCGCTTGTAGAACCGTGCGCCCTCCAGCGTGCCGATGCTCGACGGGGTCTGGTACACCTGCTGGGCCCGGACCTGGCTGCGCCCGTCGGCGGAGAGCTGAGCCACGCTGATGGTGCCGTTGCCGTAGGCGACGTACATGGTGTCGTTGTCGTCGATGAGCATCCCCGCGTCGTAGTAGCACTGGGGCAGGGTGGCGTGCCGGCTCCAGGTGCCGTCGACGGCAGTCGCGGTGTAGATGTGGGTCTGGGCGAAGTTGATGCACCCGGCCCAGTAGTAGGTCTGGTTGCTCGGCCGGTAGTTGAGCGTGGAGGCCCAGATGCCCTCGACGTACGCCTGTTGCCCGGCGGGCAGGTCGTACTTGGTGCCGAAGTCCAGTCGGGGCACCGAGTGCCCGGCGAACTCCCAGTTCACCAGGTCGTACGAGCGCAGGATCGGGGCACCCGGCGAGTAGTGCATGGTGGAGGCGGTCATGTAGTACACCTCGCCGACCCTGATCACCTCGACGTCGGCGAAGTCCTGCCAGACGACCGGGTTGGTGAAGCTGCCGCCGGGGGGCGGATCGGTGGGGGTGCCGCCGTTGCCGACCTGGACCAGCTGCCACTGCTGGTTCGCGCCGCCCCAGTCGTCGTACTGCACGATGTTGCCGCCGTCGGCGGTCGAGGCGTTCTGCACCTCCATGGCCTTGTTGGAGTTGCGGTTGATCAGCCGGACGTACCCACCGGCCGAGTCGGCCAACCGGAACTGCTGGTTGGTCCCGTTGTGGTCGCTCCACTGCACGATCGACGCGCCGTTGGCGGTGGAGAAGTTGTACACGTCGAGCACCTTGCCCGAGTGCCGCGAGCGCAGCCGGTAGTAGCCGCCGCCGGAGTCGACGAACTGCCACTGCTGCCAGTTCCCGTCGTTGCGGGCCCACTGGGTGATCCGCGCACCGTCGTTCGTGGCCTGGTTGTAGACGTCGAGAGCCTTGCCGCTGTTGCGGTTGACGAGGACGTACCAGGCGTTGGTGTCCACAGTGGCCGCAGCCGCCGGCGACGGCGCGACCGCCGCCAGGGAGCCGCCCACCACCATCGCCGCCAGGACGGCGAGCGCGCGCGACAGCCAGCCACGCCGGCCCGGCAGGGTCCGTGGGACCTCACCAATGGCAATCATGATCCTCCTTCAGGATGCGAGCAGAACGCACGGCGGGACGTCTCTCTGCGGCCCCACGCCGTCGCAATTCCGGTGCGGCGTGTGATCGCTAACATGACCGCTCTGCCCAAGGGAGAGATCAGGTGACCGCCGTCTTCGGAGCAACGCGACACGTCCCGGACGGCCACAGATATCGTCCGTCTTCACTACGACTGTGAGCGATAACACGGCCTTCGTCAAGTCGTAACGTCGACGACTCACGTACTGCTCGGAGGAGCATGTTGCGGTCCCCGGCCGGCGGGGTGGCACGCCGGCCGGGGACCCTGCCACCCGCGGGCGCGGGCAGCCGCCGGCGGGGCGGAAAGGCCGCTACGGCCGATCCGCCCCACCAGCGTCAAAGGACGGTCAGAACCCCCGGGCGAGCCGGTAGTACGCCTGGTTCCAGCGCAGTTCGTCGGCGAACCGCCGGGGATCGGTGTCGGCGTCGATGACGACGAGTTCGGTCCGGCTCATCTCGGCGAGGTCGTGCAACTCCTCCACGCCCACCGCCTGGGAGAGCACCGTGTGGTGGGGCGCGCCCGCGGTGATCCACGCCTCGGCGGAGCCGGGCAGGTGCGGCCGGGGCCGCCAGACCGCCCGGGCCACCGGCAACCGGCGCAGCGGTTGCGGCGGGGAGACCACGTCGACCTCGTTGGCCACCAGCCGGAACCGTTCGCCCATGTCCGCGAGGCCGAGCACCACAGCCGGCCCCGGCGCCGCGTCGAAGACCAGCCGGACGGGGTCCTCACGGCCGCCGATGCTCAGCGGGTGGATCTCCGCGTTCGGCACGTCGCCGGCGATCGAGGGGCACACCTCGAGCATGTGGGCACCGAGGACCAGTTCCTCACCCGGGGTCAGGTCGTAGGTGTAGTCCTCCATGAACGAGGTGCCGCCCTCGGTGCCGACTGCCATCGCCTTGAGGGTGTGCACCAGCACCGAGGTCTTCCAGTCGCCCTCGCCGCCGAAGCCGTAGCCGTCGGCCATCAGACGCTGCACCGCGATGCCGGGCAGTTGCCGCAGTCCGCCCAGGTCCTCGAAGTTCGTGGTGAACGCCCGGAAGCCACCGGCGTCCAGGAAGGTACGCATACCCAGCTCCAGCCGGGCGGCGTAGCGCAGCGAGTCGTGCCGGTCGCCGCCGGGCCGCAGTTCGGTGGCGACCCGGAAGGTGTCGTCGTACTCCTTGACCAGATCGTTGATCTGCGCCTCGGTCACCTCGTCGACCACCCGCACCAGGTCGTTGACCCCGTAGGTGTTCACCGAGACCCCGAAACGCAGCTCCGCCTCGACCTTGTCCCCCTCGGTGACGGCGACGTCGCGCATGTTGTCGCCGAATCGCGCCAGCCGCAGCGAACGCATCGCCGACCAGCCGATCGCCGCCCGGGTCCAGGCGCCGACCCGGGTGACCACCCGGGGGTCCGAGACGTGCCCGGCGACCGTCTTGCGGGCCACCCCAAGCCGGGTCTGGATGTACCCGAACTCCCGGTCGCCGTGCGCGGCCTGGTTCAGGTTCATGAAGTCCATGTCGATCTCGTCCCACGGCAGCAGGACGTTCGCCTGGGTGTGCAGGTGCAGCAGCGGGGTCTGCAACGCGTCCAGGCCCGAGATCCACATCTTCGCCGGCGAGAAGGTGTGCATCCAGGCGATCACCCCGACCGCCCCCTGCGTCGCGGCATCCCGGCAGGTCCGCAGGATGTCGGCGCTGGTGGTCAGGACCGGCTTCCAGACCACCCGGGCGGGGATGTGCGGCGATTCGTCGAGCAGCGCGGCGATCTGACGGGACTGGTCGGCCACCTGCCGGAGCGTGTCCTCGCCGTACATTGCCTGGCTTCCGGTGAGGAACCAGACCTCGGGTTCAGGGTGTGTTGCCATGGGAGTTGCCTTCCGCGAGAGGGGCGGTCACTTGTAGCGGATGCCGATGAGGCGCTGGAGCAGGATGAACGCGAAGAGCAGGCCTCCGATCACGATCTTCGTCCACCAGGAGTTGAGGCTGCCGTCGAAGGTGATCAAGGTCTGGATCACACCGAGCACCAGCACCCCGAGCACCGTGCCGAAGATGTAGCCCGAGCCGCCGGTGAGCACGGTGCCACCGATGACCACCGCCGCGATCACGTCGAGTTCCATCCCGATGGCGATCAGCGGGGCACCGGAGAGCGTGTAGAACGACAGCAGGATGCCGCCGATCGCCGCGCACAGGCCACTGATGGTGTAGACGGCGATCCGGGTCCGGCCCAACGGCAGCCCCATCAACAGCGCCGACTGCGGGTTGCCGCCGATGGCGTAGACGTTGCGTCCCAGTCGGGTGTACGCCAGCACGTACGCGGCGACCAGCACCACCGCGAAGGCGACGAGCACGCTTATCGAGACGAAGTTGCCCCGGGGATCGCCGATCCGGTACTGCGACATCGTGGTCCAGAACCCGTCGGTGATCGGGATCGACGCGTTGCTGATGAACGTGCACATGCCACGGGCGAAGAACATGCCGGCCAGGGTGACGATGAAGGGCTGGATGTCGAAGAAATGGATCGCACAGCCCATCAGGAACCCGAGCGTCGGCCCGATGAGCAGGGCGATCACCAGCACCGGCAACGCGGGCAGGCCGGATTGCAGCAGCCACGCCGAGACCATCGCGGTCATCGCCGCCACCGAGCCGACCGACAGGTCGATCCCGCCGGTGAGGATCACGAAGGTCATCCCGACCGCGATGACGAGCAAGAAACCGTTATCGATAAAGACGTTGAAAACTACCTGGATGTTGGAGAACGCCCGGTACTGGGAGACCCCGATGCCGTACATCACCAGCAGCAACGCCAGGGTCGCCAGCACCGGCATGTGCCGCCGGGGCAGCTTGGCCCAGCGCGGGCCGGTGGAGATCGGGAGACTGGTCATGCCGGCACCTGCTCCTTCTGCCGCTGCGGCGACGACTGCGGCGGCGGCGGTGTCCCGGGCCGTCGACGACGGAACCTGGCCCGGAAGGCGGGCGCCTGGATGAGGCAGACGGCGATGACGACCACCGCTTTGAACAGCAGCGCCGTCTGGGGTGAGATGTTCATGGCGTACACCGTGGTGGTGAGGGTCTGGATGATCAGGGCACCGACGATCGTGCCGCTGAGGTAGAACCGGCCCCCGGCGAGCGAGGTGCCACCGATGACGACCGCGAGGATCGCGTCGAGCTCCACCCACAGACCTGTGTTGTTGCCGTCGGCGCTGGAGACGTTCGCGGTCATCATGAACCCCGCGATCGCGGCGCAGGCGGCGCTCACCACGTAGACCAGGAAGACGACCCGACCGGACCGGATGCCCGCCAGCCGGCTGGCCTCCCGGTTGCCGCCCACCGACTCGACGATCATGCCGAGCGCGGTGCGACGGGTGAACGCCGCGACGAGCAGGGCCGCGGCCAACGCGATGAAGATCGCCAGGGGCAGGGTCAGCAGGTGCCCCAGCCCGATCGCCCGGTACGGACCGGAGTTGATGGTGATGATCTGGCCCTCGGCGATCAGCTGTGCGAGGCCCCGGCCAGCCACCATCAGGATGAGGGTGGCGATGATCGGTTGGATGCCGATGACGGAGACCAGCACCCCGTTCCAGGCACCGAGCACCAGGGCGACCCCGAGCGCCATGGCGAGTGCGGTCAGCACCGTGCCGAGGTTGTTCTGGTCGGGCGCCCGGCTGATGTAGAGGCAGGCGATGGCTCCACTTATCGCGCAGGTCGAGCCGACCGACAGGTCGATGCCGCCTGTCGAGATGACGAGGGTCATCCCCAGCGCGACGAGGATCAGCGGGGCGCTCAACCGCAGGATGTCGATAGGGGTGCCGTACAGGTGGCCGTTGTTGATCTCGACGGCCAGGAACCCGGGACGGTAGACGGTGTTGGCCGCCAACATGACCACGAGCACGGCTACCGGCCAGAACAGCCGGTGACCGAGCAGGGTTCGGAAGCGGTGCCCGGCGTCGCTCATCGGCTCGCCTCCTCACGCTCGGTGCCGCTGGCGATGGTCTGCATGACGCGGTCCGCGTCCACAGTGTCGTCGTTGTCGAGTTGGGCGACCAGTTCCCGGTCGCGCATCACCGCGATCTTGTGACTGAGGCGCAGCACCTCCTCCAGCTCGGCGGAGATGAACAGCACCGCCATCCCGCCGTCGGAGAGCTGCACCACCAGCTTCTGGATCTCGGCCTTCGCGCCGATGTCGATGCCCCGGGTCGGCTCGTCGAGGATGAGCAGCCGTGGCTCGGTGATCAGCCAACGGGCCAGCAGGACCTTCTGCTGGTTGCCGCCGGAGAGGTTGCGTACCGGCATCTCCGGGTTGGCCGGACGGATGCTCAACGCCTTGATGTACCTGTCGACAAGCTCGTCCTGGCGGCGCCGGGGGATCGGCCGCAGCCAGCCGCGAGCCGCCTGCATGGCCAGGATCATGTTCTCCCGGACCGACAGGTCGGCGATGATCCCCTCCGCCCGGCGGTTCTCCGAACAGAAGCCGATGCCCTGGTCGATGGCCTGCACCGGGTTGCGCAGGCCGGTCCGGGCGCCGTTCACCTCGACCTCGCCACGGTCGGCCCGATCCGCGCCGAACAGCAGCCGAGCCACCTCGGTACGCCCGGAGCCGAGCAGGCCGGCCAGACCGACCACCTCACCGGCGTGGATGGCCAGCGTGAAAGGGGCGACCGCACCCTTGCGACCGAGCTGCGACACCTGGACGAAGGGGGTACCCCCCTCCAGGACCGCCAGCTCCGGGCGGGGCTGCTCCTCGATCCGTTCGAGGACGTCGAGTTCCTTGCCGATCATCTTCTCCACCAGCGCCAGCTGCGGCAGTTCGGCGATCGGGTACTCCCCCACCAACGCGCCGTTGCGCAGCACGGTGATCCGGTCGGCGATGCCGTAGACCTGATCGAGGAAGTGGGTCACGAAGAGGATGGCGATGCCCTCGTCCCGCAGCTGCCGCATGATCCGGAACAGTTGCGCGACCTCACCGGCGTCCAGGCTGGACGTCGGCTCGTCCAGGATCAGCACCCGGGCCTGCACGTCGATCGCCCGGGCGATCGCGACCATCTGCTGCACCGCCAGCGAGAAGCTCGCCACCGGCGCGGTGACGTCGATGTCGAGGTCCAGACGGGCCAGCAGCTGTCGGGCGCGCCGCCGGACCTCGCCCCAGCGGACGGCACCGAAGCGGCGCGGCTCCCGGCCGATGAAGATGTTCTCCGCCACGGACAGGTTCGGGCAGAGGTTGACCTCCTGGTAGACCGTGCTGACCCCGGCGGCGGCGGCCTGCATCGGTCCGTTGAAGGCCACCTGCTCGCCGTCGAGGGTGACGCTGCCCTCGTCGATGCCGTAGACGCCTGTCAACACCTTGATCAGGGTCGACTTGCCGGCGCCGTTCTCGCCCATCAGGGCGTGCACCTCGCCGGGAAAGAGCTGAAAGTCGACGTTGTGGAGTGCGCGCACCCCGGGAAAGGACTTGCTGATCCCGGTCATCGTCAGGACCGGACGACTATCCGTCATCCCATCGATCCTCTTCTAATTTTCATCGATGCGGAAGGGCCAGTTATCCCGGCACGCCGCCCGGCCGGCCTGGGGGCCGGCCGGGCGGCGTGGCACGGGATGTCGGGCCAGACGCCCAGTCCGTCGGGAATGGGCGACGCGGCGGGGCCGCCCCGCTGGTGGCGGCGACCCCGGGCGTCATCAGTACTTGCGGTTGGGCAGGGCCTCCTTGGCCTGCTCCTGCGTGAAGGTGGTCTCCTCGGTCTCGATCCGCGGCGGCACCTCCTCGCCGGCCTTCACCTTCTTGGCCAGGTCCATCAGCTGTGGGCCGAGCAGCGGGCTGCACTCCGCGATGAAGTTGAACTTGCCGTCGGCCAGGGCCTGCATGCCGTCCTTCACCGCGTCGATGGTGATGATGGTGATGTCCTTGCCGGGCTCCTTGCCCGCCGCGGTGATCGCCTCCAGCGCACCCAGACCCATGTCGTCGTTGTGCGCGAAGAGCACGTCGATCTTCGGGTGAGCCTTCAGGAACTGCTCCATCACCTGCTTGCCGCCCGCCCGGGTGAAGTCGCCAGACTGGGAGGCGATGACCTTCAGCTTGGGGTCTGCCGCGATCGCCTCGGCGAAGCCCTTCTTCCGGTCGTTGGCCGGGGCGGAGCCGGTGGTGCCCTGCAACTCGACGATGTTCACGTCGCCTGTCGCGTCCTTCTTGTTCTCCACCAGCCACTCGCCGGAGAGCCGGCCCTCCTTGACGAAGTCCGAGCCGAGGAAGGTCTTGTAGAGCGACTTGTCGGCGGAGTCCACCGCGCGGTCGGTCAGGATCACCGGGATGCCGGCGTCCTTGGCCTCCTTGAGCACGGTGTCCCAGCCGGACTCCACCACCGGCGAGAAGGCGATCACGTCGACCTTCTGCTGGATGTAGTTGCGGATGGCCTTGATCTGGTTTTCCTGCTTCTGCTGGGCGTCGTCGAACTTCAGCTCGATGCCGGCCTCGGCCGCCGCCTCCTTGATGGAGTTGGTGTTGGCCGTACGCCAGCCGCTCTCCGCGCCGACCTGGGAGAAGCCCAGGACGAGCTTGTCGTCGCCGCCGCCGTCGTTGCCGCTGCCGGTGTCGCTGTTGCCGCAGGCCGCCACGCCGCCGGCGAGCAGCACGGCGGCGACGACCGCCATGGCGCGCCGACGCGCCATGGGCATTCGCATGTTCCTCATCGGATCTCCTCGGGTGGGGGTGCGGTTGTCCACGCCGGCCGCGGCGGTGCGGGAGCGGTCGGCGCTCGTGGTGGGGATCTGTGCGTCGGTTGGTGCAAGGCGTCTCCGGCTGGCCGGGGACGGTCAGGAAGAACGTTGGCCGTAGACGTTCTGGTAGCGGTCGTAGAGGGCGTCGATGTCGGCCTGCGCCATCGGCACCGGTTGCCCGAGCGCGCGCGCCAGGTGCGCGGTCCGGGCGACGTCCTCGCACATCACCGCGGCCTTGACCGCGGCACGGGCGTTACGCCCGATGGTGAAGACGCCGTGGTTACGCATCAGCACCGCGGGCGAACGGTGCCCGGTGAGGGTGCTGACGATCCCCTTGCCGATGTCGTCGCCGCCGATCAGGGCGAACGGGCCCACGGGGATCTCCCCGCCGAACTCGTCAGCCTGCGCGGTCAGATGGCAGGGGATCGACTCGCCGCGCGCGGCCCAGGCGGTGGCGTACGTGCTGTGGGTGTGCACGACGCCGCCCACCTCGGGCATGGCGCGGTAGACGTAGGCGTGCGCCGCGGTGTCGCTCGACGGCGACAGCTCTCCCTCGACAGGCAGGCCGTCGAGGTCGCAGAGCACCATGTTGCCGGCCGACAGGTCGTCGTAGTCGACGCCGCTCGGCTTGATCACCATGAGGTCGTGGCCGGGGACCCGCGCGGAGACGTTGCCGGCCGTCCAGGCGACCAGGCCGTACCGGGTCAGTTCCCCGTGCAGCCGGGCCACGCTCTCGCGCAGCTCGCTGATCTGTCGGGTCACCTCGACGTTCACGCGAACACCTCCTGCGGCGTCGTCGCGGACTCCACCGCCGCGTTACGGATCGCCCGCAGCCGCAGCATCACGTCGTTGGCCCCGCGACCGAAGTGGTCGTGCAGCGCCCGGTACTCGGCGTAGAGGGCGTCGTACGCGCGTACCCGGTCCGGGTCCGGCTGGTAGACCGCCGCCGCTATCCGACCCATCGCCCGCGACGCCTCGTGGATCGTGGGGTGGGCGCCGGCGGCCACGGCGGCGTGGATCGCCGAGCCGAGCGCCGGCCCCTGCGCGGAGCCGATGATGCCCAACGGTCGGTTTGTCACGTCGGCGTAGATCTGCATCAGCAGCTCGTTGGAGGTGAGCCCACCGGCGATCACCAGGTCGTCGACCGGCACACCGGCCTCGACGAACGCCTCAATGATCATCCTGGTCCCGTACGCCGTCGCCTCCAGCAGCGCCCGGTAGATGTCCTCCGGGCGGGTGGCCAGCGTCAATCCGACGATCAGCCCGCTGAGATCGTGGTTGACAAGCAGCGACCGGTTGCCGTTCCACCAGTCGAGCGCGACCAGACCGTGCGCGCCGACAGGCTGGGCGGCGGCCAGCTCGGTGAGCCGCTCGTGCGAGTCGACGCCGGCCGGCGCGGCGTGCTTGACGAACCACCCGAAGATGTCGCCGACGCCGCTCTGCCCGGCCTCGTAGCCCCAGGCCCCGGAGCTGATGCCACCGTCGACCACGCCGCACATCCCGGCCACCTCGGCGGGGTGGGTGCCGTTCACCACGTGACAGGTCGACGTACCCATGATCGCCACCAGCCGGCCCGGATCGAGCGCCTGGGCGGCGGCAGCGGTCACGTGGGCGTCGACGTTGCCGACCGCTACGGCGATGCCCTCCGGCAGCCCGGTCCAGGCCGCGGCGCGGGCGGTCAGTCCACCGGCCCTCGCGGCGAGGGGCATCAGCGGACCGTCCAGTTTGGTGACGAAGTCACCGAAACCGGGGTTGAGCGCGGTGAGGTAGTCCGCCGACGGGTAGTTGCCGTCCTGACGGATGCCCTTGTAGCCGGCGGTGCAGACGTTGCGCGTCTCGACACCGCACAGCTGCCAGACGATCCAGTCCGCCGCCTCGATGAACCGCTCGGCCCGGTGGTAGACCTCCGGGTCCTCCTCCAGGATCTGCAGACCCTTGGCGAACTGCCACTCGGCGGAGATCTTGCCGCCGTAGCGACCGATCCAGGGCTCCGCACGCTCGTGGGCCAGCGCGTTGATCCGGTCGGCGTGCGGCTGGGCGGCGTGGTGCTTCCAGAGCTTCACCCAGGCGTGCGGTCGCTGGCGCAGCTCCGGCACCTCGCACAGCGGCGTACCGTCGGCGAGCGTCGGCAGCACGGTGCAGGCGGTGAAGTCGATGCCGATGCCGACGACGTCGCCCGGGTCGACCCCGGCGGCGGCCACCGCCGCCGGTACCGCGTGGCGCAGCACGTCGCGGTAGTCCTCCGGGTCCTGCAACGCCCAGTCCGGCGGCAGCGGCGTGCCTCCGTCCGGCAGCGCTGAGCTGATCACCGCGTTGCGGTACTCGTGCACCGCGGTCCCCAGCTCGGCACCGTCGCGGACCCGGACCACCAGGGCCCGCCCCGAAAGGGTGCCGTAGTCGACGCCGACGACGTACTTGTCGCCCGCTGCCACACCGCTCATCTTCACCTCCGGCCGATGACGGACCTCAGTGTTAACGCTCACATCCGATGACGTCAAGACACCTCCCGGCAACAGCTCCGTAACGGACTGCATGGTCGCAGGCACACCGCCCACTCGGCTACCCCGGTCCCACCGCATCGACAGCGCTCTGGGCGCCGGCCCGCCGTCGTTCAGGCCCGCCGTCCCGGCTGGACACCCGGCACCGACGGTGCGGAGGAGGGCACGACGACGCGCGACGGCACCTGTCGCGTCAGCACCGTCAGCGGATCGTCGAGCAGCGCGGCGAACCCGAGTTCCGCCGCACCGACCAGGGTGGCGTCGTCGCCGAGGGCCGCGGTGCGCAGCCGGACCGTCTCCCGGGCCACCGGCAGCACGTGGCGGGCGATCCGCGCGCGTACCTGGGCGGCGGCCCCCGGATAGAGGTCGCACAGCATCCCGCCGAAGACCACCATGCCGGGATTGAACAGGTTGATCAGATTCGCCACCCCGATGCCGAGCCAGTCCCCGACCCGACGCAGCGCCTCCCGCGCCGCCGGATCCCCCCGGTCGGCGTCGTCGGCCACGGACCGGACCGCGTCGCGCCCGAACAGCTCGGCGGGCCGACCGGCGGCGTCGAGCAGGGCGCGCTCGCCGACCTCCGCCTCCAGGCAACCGTACGAGCCGCAACCACAGGGCCGGCCGTCGTGCGGATTGACCACCATGTGCCCCAACTCGCAGCCGTAGCCGCCGTCGCCACCCAGCAGCCGCCCCCCGACGATGATGCCGCCGCCAACGCCGACGTCACCGTGCAGGTAGATGAGGTCGTCGAGGCCGACCCCCGCGCCGCGCTGCTGCTCCGCCTGAGCACCGAGGTGGGCCTCGTTGCCCACCGCCACCGGCAGGCCGAGGCCGAGGCGGCTGCCGAGTTCGTCGCCGAACGCCTGGTCGACCCAGCCCAGATCGGGCCCGTACCGGACCATCCCGTCGCCCGGCCGGATCATGCCGCAGTACGAGGCGCCCACCCCGACGCACCTCGCCCCCGACGGTGCCGCCCGGTGCAACTGCCGGCCGAAGCGGGCGAGGACCGCCACCACGTCGTGCAGGTCCGGACCGGCGCGTGGACGCACCGCCTCCCGCCGGTCCAGGATGGCGCCGCCGAGCCCGACGCGGGCGGCGACCAACCGGTCCACCGCGACATCGAAGGCCAGCACGTAGCACCTGTCGGACGCCGGCCGGACCACGAGTGACGGCCGGCCGGCGCGGCCGGTGTCCCCAGGTGACTCCTCATCGACGAGGCCGACCCGGCTCAGCTCGACGGTCAGCGCCCTGATGGTGCTGCGGTTCAGGCCCATCCGCTCGCCCAGCTCCGCCCGGGACAACGGGCCACGGAGATGCACGTGCCGCAGCAGCGTGCCGGCGTTGTGCCGGCGGATCTCCTCCTGGACCAATCGAACCTCCGGACGCCGCGGAGCCGACCCGAGGGAGTGTTTCCACATCGCGACGCGACGTCAAGCGCGGCCGGCGGGCCGGCGTCGGTCCGCCGGCCGGAGCTGACCGGAGACCGTCGGGCACCCGCGTGGGGGTGCCCGACGGTCTTGCTCAGCGGCTCGCGCCGGCCCGGCGCTTGTTGTAGACGTCGAAGGCGACGGCGACCAGCAGCACGAGGCCCTTGACCACCGACTGCAAGGACTGGTCCACACCCATCAGCTGCATGCCGTTGCTCATCACCGCCATGATGAGCCCGCCCACCATGGCGCCGACGACGGTACCGACGCCGCCGGTGACAGCCGCACCACCGATGAACGCGGCGGCGATCGCGTCGAGTTCGAACATGTTGCCCGCCGCGGGCTGCGCGCCGTTGGAGCGGGAAGAGAAGATGATGCCGGCCACCGCGGACAGGAAGCCCATGTTGACGAAGATCCAGAAGTTCACGGTACGGACCTTCACGCCGGACAGCATCGCCGCGGAGAGGTTGCCACCGATCGCGTAGACCTGCCGGCCGAAGACCGTGCGCCGGGTGAGCAGCCCGTAGACGAGCACCAGGGCGGCCAGGATGATCAGCACGATCGGCAGGCCACGGGCGTGCGCGAGCTGCCAGGCGAACCACATGACCACGGCACCGACGAGCGCCATCCGGGCGACGAACAACGCGAACGACTCGACGGGCTGCTGGTACCGGACGCGGGCGGCCCGGGTGCGGAAGCAGCTGACCACGTAGCCGGCCACCGCGATGCCGCCGATCAGCAGGGTGAAGGCGTCATAGCCGTCACCACCGATCAGACCGTTGAGGAATCCGGCCGCGATCCTGTTGTACTCGGCCGGGAACGGCGACAGCGAGATGTTGTCAAGCACCCGCAGGGTGAGGCCGCGGAAGAGCAGCATGCCGGCGAGGGTCACGATGAACGCGGGAATGCCGACGTACGCCACCCAGAAGCCGTGCCAGGCGCCGACCGCGAGACCCACCGCCAGGGCGGCCAGCACACCGACCCACCACGGTTGGCCCTGTCGGATGACGACCACCGCGGAAACCGCGCCGGTGAGCGCCACCACCGAGCCGACCGAGAGGTCGATGTGCCCGCCGATGATCACGATGACCATGCCGATGGCGAGCACCAGGATGTACGAGTACTGCAGGACGATGTTCGTGATGTTGCCCGGGCTCAGCGAGAGACCGTCGGTCAGGAACGCGAACAGGGCGACGATGACGACGAGGGCGACGAAGATGCCGCTCTGCCGCAGATTGTTCATGATCAGCGTACGTGGGTCGCTGGTGCCGACATGCAGTGCGGCGGCGGGAGCGCTCTCGGCCGACTTCTTGTCCGCCGAGGAAGGCCTGGTGCTGGTCATCCGACGCTTTCCTTGTCCTTCGCCATGAGTTCCATGAGCTTCTCCTGGGTCGCCTCAGCGACCGGCACCTGGCCGGTGATGCGGCCTGCCGACAGCGTGTAGATGCGGTCGCACATGCCGAGCAGCTCCGGCAGCTCGGAGGAGATGATGATGACGGCCTTGCCGTCGGCCACCAGCCGATTGATGATCGTGTAGATCTCGAACTTCGCCCCGACGTCGATGCCCCGGGTCGGTTCGTCCAGGATCAGCACGTCCGGATCGGTGAACAGCCACTTCGACAGCACGACCTTCTGCTGGTTGCCACCGGAGAGCTTGCCCACCACCGACATCACGCTCGGCGCCTTGATGTTCATGTCGCGCCGGCTGGACTCGGCGACCTTGATCTCCTCGTTGTCGTTCACCCAACCCAACCGGGCGAGTCGACGTAGGCCGGCCGCCGAGATGTTGCGCCGGATGTCCTCGATCAGGTTCAGGCCGAAACGCTTGCGGTCCTCGGTCGCGTACGCGATGCCGTTGCGGATGGCCTCGGCGACGGTGCGCGCCCTGACCTCCCGGCCGTGCACGAACAACCGGCCGGTGATGTCGCGGCCGTAGGAGCGTCCGAAGACGCTCATCGCCAGTTCGGTCCGCCCGGCGCCCATCAGGCCGGCGATACCGACCACCTCGCCGGCGCGCACGTTCAGGTTCGCGTCGTCGACCACCAGCCGGTCCTGGGTCGGATGTCGCACCGACCAGTCCTCGATGCGCAGCACCTCCTCGCCGGGGGTGGACACCCGGTCGGGGTAGAAACTGTCGATGTCGCGGCCGACCATCCCCCGGATGATCCGTTCCTGGGTCACCTCGCCGGAGGCCATCTCGAGCCGCTCCACCGTCCGCCCGTCGCGCAGCACTGTCGTGGAGTCGGCGATCGCGGTGATCTCGTTGAGCTTGTGGGAGATCATGATGCAGGTGATGCCCTCGTCGCGCAGTCGGCGCATCAGGCTCAGCAGGTGGGCCGAGTCGACGTCGTTGAGCGCGGCGGTCGGCTCGTCGAGGATGAGCAGCCGGACCTTCTTGGAGATGGCCTTGGCGATCTCCACCAGCTGCTGCTTGCCGACGCCGAGCTGCACCACAGGCGTCACCGGGTTCTCGGCCAGCCCCACCGAGGCGAGCAGCCGCGCCGCTTCGGCGTTCGTGCGGTTCCAGTCGATCAGCCCGCCGGCCCCGCGCTGCTCGTTACCGAGGAAGATGTTCTCGGCGATCGACAGGTACGGGACCAGGGCGAGTTCCTGGTGGATGATGACGATGCCCCGGCTCTCGCTGTCCCGGATGCCCTTGAAGTGCACCGGTTCGCCGTCGAGCAGGATCTCGCCGTCGTAGCTGCCGGACGGGTAGACCCCCGACAGCACCTTCATCAGGGTGGACTTGCCGGCGCCGTTCTCGCCGCAGATAGCGTGGATCTCCCCACGACGTACGGCGAGGGTGACGTCCTGGAGCGCCGCCACGCCCGGGAAGGTCTTGGTGATGCGACGCATCTCGAGGATGTTGTCGTCAGTGCTCACCATCCTGAGCCTCCAGATCGTCGTGTGTGGCAGGGGTGGTGCCGGGCCCGGTGGCGGGTACGCCACCGGGCCCGGGCAACGCCGTCAGCCGGCCTGGCCGGCGGCGACCTCCTCGGCGGTGAAGTAGCCCGAGTCGATCAGGACCGGCTTGATGTCGTCCTTGTACACCGTCTGCACCGGCAGCAGGTACGAGGGCACGACCTTGACACCGTTGTTGTAGGTCTCGGTGTCGTTGGCCTCCGGCGCCTTGTCGGTGAGGAACGCCTCACCGGCGATGACGGCCTGCTCGGCCAGCAGCCGGGTGTCCTTGAAGATGGTGGAGCTCTGCACCCCGTCGTCGATCAGCTTGACCGAGGCGATCTCGGCGTCCTGGCCGGTCACCACCGGGAAGTCCGCTCCCTTGTAGCCGGCGTTCTGCAGGGCGGTGATGATGCCCCGCGACAACCCGTCGTACGGCGACAGCACGCCGTCGACCTTGGTGCCGCTGTTGTAGCTGGAGGTGAGCAGGTCCTCCATCCGCTTCTGCGCGGCCTCCTGCTGCCACCGCAGGATCGCCACCTGCTCGATCTTCGTCTGCCCGGACGTCACCTTCAGGGTGCCGTCGTCGATGAACGGCTTGAGGGTGTCCATCGCGCCGTCGAAGAAGAAGTGGGCGTTGTTGTCGTCGAGCGACCCGGCGAACAGCTCGATGTTGAACGGGCCCTTCGCCTCGCCCTTCGCGCCGTCCTTGGTCTGCACCCCGAGGCCGACGAGCAGCGCGGTCGCCTGGGCGACACCGACCTTGTAGTTGTCGAAGCTGACGTAGAAGTCGACGTTCGGGCTGTCCCGGATGAGCCGGTCGTAGGCGATGACCGGGATGTCCGCGTCGGCCGCCGCCTGCAACTGACCGCTCAGCGCCGTGCCGTCGATCGCCGCGATGATGAGCACGTCGGCACCCCGAGTGATCATCTGGTCGACCTGCTGGGACTGGGTGGGGATGTCGTCACCGGCGTACTGGAGATCGACCTGGTAACCCTTGGCCTCCAGCTTCTCCTTTACCGAGTTGCCGTCCGCGATCCACCGCTCGGAGGTCTGGGTCGGCATCGACACGCCGATGGTCAGGTCGGCGGGCGTGTCGCTGTCGTTACCGCCGCTGCCGGCACCGTCGCCACTACAGGCCGCCATGCTCAGCGCCAGGGCGGCGCTACCGAGAGCGGCCAGGACTCTTCTGTTCACTGGCTTCCCCAATCTGGAACTCGCGCCGTCGCACCGGCTGCGCGGGTCGCACTTGGGGCCCAAGTGTTAGCGCTCACAATGCCTAGGTCAACACCTGGTTGGAAATACCGCGGTCACGGTCTCGTAACGAACGCCCCACTCCACCGAGTGGCCGAGTCGCCGCAGGTCAAGCGGGTGATCACGGGATCCGACCGCGGAGTCGCGCCCCCGGCCGAGCGACGCTCATCGACGTCAGAGAATACGGCAAGCCCGGGCCGGCGAACACCCCGCGACCCCGCTCCGTCCACTGCGGACCTGCGCGCCGCGCGCGATCACCGTGGCACGGTGCCGTCGTCGCACGGCGTGAACACTGGGTTTCCATCCGGTTACCAACCCGGCATTGACATCTACGACAGCGGCACCGATGCTCTGCTAAATCAGTTTAGCGCCCGCTGTTTCAGAGCTCGGCAGTTGCCGCTCCGGCGCGAGCCGGACCAGACGGACGCGTCCCACGAGGAGGGCCGATGAGACTGCGCAGGACGTTCGTCTCCGTCGCTGCGGTGCTGCTGCTGGCCACGTCCGGCACCGCCGCCTATGCCGCGAGCAGGGATCACGGCGGCGGTACCGGTGGCATCCGCAGCGTCACCCCCATCACCACGGTCTACACCTACGGCCAGAAGGTCTCCGCCGTCGCCGTCGAGTACGGCGGCACGGTCAACCCCCGCAAGCTCGACAACTCGACCTTCTCGGTCTCCGACACCAGCTACAACTTCCGGTTCAACCCCATCGAGGACCTGCCCAAGCTGACCGAGCGGACGATCACCCACACGTACACAAACAGCACCGCCACCGTCCGCGCCGACCGGCGGTCCGTGCCCGGCAACTACGTCATCGTTGAGCTGGACCCCGACCAGAACGCCGGCTGGACCGTCATCGTCTCCAAGTGCCCGACCTTCCTGTGCACGGTGAAGGTGAACCCGGACCTGCCGACCCGGGTGACCCAGCGCAAGGACGTGCACGCCCAGCCGGGCAAGGGCAAGGGCGCCGGGCCGGTACTGGCCAAGGGCGCACCGCGCACCTCGCACGGTGTCACCGAGGCACCGGTGAACCTGCTCGTCGACGAGTTCCGCTACGGCTCGTATCTCAGCGGCGGCATGGTGCTGCCGTACCACTACCACCTGCCGAAGAACTACCAGGCCGGCCGGAAGTACCCGCTGATGGTGGTCCTGCCCGGGCACGGCATGGGCTGGGACGGCGACAACACGGGCGTGCAGATCGCCGCCGACATCCCGGCGACCGCCTGGCTGCGGCCGGAGGTCACCGGCAGCCGGGGGGACGTCATCGTGCTCGCCCCGCAGAACCAGCGGGTCGGCGACGTGGCCGAGGCGGACCTGCTGGTCAAGCTGGTCGAGCAGTTCAGCAAGGACCACGCGGTCGACACCGGGCGGGTGTACGCCACCACCGTCTCGTACGGCTCGCGGCTGCTGTGGGAGGCGTTCGCCAAGCGTCCCGACCTGTTCACCGCCGGCCTGGTGACCGGTGGTTTCCAGGTCAGCGCCAGCCAGGCGACGGCCATCGCCGCCGCCGAGATCCCGCTGTGGATCACCCACGGGGTCAACGACCACCTGCTGAACATCTCGCTGGCCCGCAACTCGCGGGCGGCGCTGCGGCCGGCGTACGAGGCGCAGGGCAGGACGCCCGAGCAGGTCGCCGAGCTGCTGCACTACACCGAGTACGGCAACGAGGCGTTCTCGTTGCCCGACTACCACGCCGCCTACGGCCCGACGTACGACGACCGGAGCATCCTGCAGTGGCTGCTGGCCCAGCGAAAGTGAGCCCGGCCGGATAGGCCCTGGGCGCAGTGGCCAGGAACGTCGGCGGTGTCGCGGCCAGGTCCCGGCGGCGACCCGGGCCACGTTCCTGGCCACCGCACCGGCTCGCCGGCCGCGACAGGGATGTCGTGGCCGGCGAGCCTGCCGGGCGGCTCCGCCCGATCCGGAGATCCGCCCGCGACCGTCAGGCGCCGATGGCGATGGCGAAGATGTGCATGGTCGGGACGTTCGCCGCCGGCCGTGCGCTGATGTTCGGCAGTTCCACCCGGGCCACCGCCTTGTTCTGCAACGCCACCCCGACGTAGTAGACGCAGGCGGCGGTGTTCTGCCGCTGGTTGCCCGGCCGGTTCTGGTACGCCATCACCACGGCAGCGGTGCCACCGGCGTGCGGTCCGCCGTACCAGTCGGGGGTGCTGAGCGTGAAGGTCTGCCGGGTGCCGTCGGCGTAGACCACGGCGGCGGTGCCCGACACGGCTCCGTAGGTGCCGGTCGCAAGGAAGCCGAGCGTACGGCCCGTACCGGTCACCCCTATCGACTGCCCTGAGGCGATGGCGTTGTCGGCGCCACCCGGGGCCACGTTGGGCCACCGGAAGGTGACCCCGTTGCGGCTCACCGTGCTGCCCGGGGTGACCCCGGCCTGGGCCAGGGCCTGGGCGGAGAGGGTGGCGCCGTTACCGTCGAAGTTCCCGGCGCCCGTGTTGTTGTCGTTCGTGGTGCTGACGTTCGTGAAGCTCTGCTCCAACGGCGGCGCGGTGGGCACGCCGCCGGACCCGGTGGCCCGGTAGGTGCGCCCGGCCACGACGGTGACCTCGATCAGGTCGTTCTCGACCTTCGTGGTCCGGGCCGGGGTACCGTCGGCGGCGTCGACCACCGTGTGGTTGCCGGTGAACATGCGGCCCCGCAGCCGGACGGTGCCGGCCCGGTCCGGCCGGACCAGGATCTCGGTGGCCTGGCCGTTGCTCCACGTGATGCCGACTGTGTGACCGCCCCGGCCGCGCAGGCCGCTGACCCGTCCGCTGGGCCAGGCCGCCGGCAGGGCCGGCAGGATGTGCAGCTCGCCGACGTGGCTGTGCAGCAGCATCTCCGCGATGCCGGCGGTGGCGCCGAAGTTGCCGTCGATCTGGAACGGCGGGTGCAGGTCGAACATGTTGGGCGCGAGCCGGGCCGGGGTGGCGAGGAAGCGGATCAGGTCGTGGGCCCGGTTGCCCTCCTCCATCCGGGCCCAGAAGTTGATTTTCCAGGCGAGCGACCAGCCGGTGCCGTCGTCGCCCCGGATCTCCAGGGTGCGTCGGGCCGCCTCGAACAGTTGTGGGGTGCCCCGCCGGGTGATCTGGTTGCTGGGCGCCAGCCCGTAGAGGTGCGAGATGTGGCGGTGGTACCGCTCGGTCTCGACCCAGTCGTAGAGCCACTCCATGATGTTGCCGCGCGACCCGATGCGGTTCGGCGCGAGCCGGTCCCGGGTGGCTCGTACCTGCGCCCGGAAGGTGGCGTCGGTGTTGAGGATCTCGCTCGCCCGGGCGCACCCGTCGAAGAGGTCCCGCAGGATCTGGTTGTCCATCGTGGGCCCGGCGCACACGCTGGCGTCGGCGTGGTGGCCGATCTCCGGCGAGTTCGACGGGTTGGTCACCAGGTAACCGAGGCTCGGCTCGGTCACCAGGGTGTCGAGGAAGAACTGCGCCGCGCCCTTCATCGCCGGGTAGTTCGCCCGGAGGAACTCGACGTCCCCGGTGAACAGGTAGTGGTCCCAGATGAGGGTGGCCAGCCAGGCGCCGCCGGTCTGCCACATGCCCCAGAAGGCACCGTCGACCACCGAGGTGGCCCGCCAGGCGTCCGTGTTGTGGTGGGTGACCCAGCCACCGGCGCCGTACTGCACCTGGGCGGTGCGGGCGCCGGCCACCGCGAGATCCCTGATCATGCCGAAGACCGGTTCGTGGCACTCGGACAGGTTCGTGGTGTTGGCCAGCCAGTAGTTCATCGGCAGGTTGGCGTTGATCGTGTACTTCGAGTCCCAGGCCGGGGTCAGCGAGTCGTTCCAGATGCCCTGGAGATTGGCCGGCTGGGTGCCCGGCCGGGAGGACGAGATCAGCAGGTACCTACCGAACTGGAACAGCAGCGCGGAGAACTGCGGATCGTTTACGTTGTTGTGCTGGGCGATCCGGACGTCTGTCGGCTGGTCGGCGGCGGAGGTGCGCCCCAGGTCGAGACTGACCCGCCCGAACAGCGCCTGGTAGTCGGCGACGTGCCGACTGCGCAGTTGGTCGTAGTTGCTGGCCCGCGCGGCGGTGAGGTGCCGACGTGCGATGCCCTGGTAGTCGCCGCCGACGTTGCGGTGGTTGACGTAGCTGGAGCCGATCGAAACCAGCAGGGTCACGCTTGTCGCGCCTGTCACCCGCAAGGTGCCACCGGAACTGCTCACCGTGCCGCCACTGATCGTGGCGTTGGCCAGGGCCAGGAACCGCACCGCGCCGTTGACGCCCTCCTGATTGCCGGAGACGCCGTCGAGGGCGATAGTGGTGCCGTCCGGACTGGAGACGGAGGTCCGCTGCGGGCTGTCGAACGTGGCGGTGAAGGTGATCGAACCCGCCCGGTCGGCGGTCAGCCGCATCGCGATGATCTGGTCCGGCGCGCTGGCGAACGTCTCCCGCTGGTACCGCACGCCGTTCATCACGTACGACACGCTCGTGGTCGCGGTGGTGAGGTCCAGCTGTCGGTCGTACTGCGACGCCCCGCCGGAGGTCGGGAAGGCCAACCGGAGGTTGCCGACGGTCTGGTACGCCAGCTGCCCGACCGGGTTGCCGAGCATGTTCTGGTTGATCAGATTCTGGGCCTGGATCCACTGATTGGCGAAGACGAGCCGCCGGATCTCGGCCAGCGCGCCCAGACCACGGGGGTTGCTCGGATCGTGCGGTCCGCCGGCCCAGACGGTGTCCTCGTTGAGCTGCAGCCGCTCCGCGTCGACATTTCCGAAGACCATGGCACCGAGCCGGCCGTTGCCGATCGGCAGCGCCCGTAGCCAGTCGGTGCCGGCGGACTCGTCGTACCAGAGGGCCAGGTCGCCGGCGGCGAGCACCTGCGGCGGGGCCGCCGAATCCGCTCGGGCCACGGCGGTCCAGGGCAGCGGCAGCAGAGCTCCGCCAGCACCCGCCGCGCCGATCTTGAGGGCCTGCCGTCGAGTCAGGTCTGACATCGATCCTCCAACCGTGACCGATCCGGCCGTGCGAAGCCTCACTGATCGCCGGCAGGCCCAGAACGGCCCAGACGTCTGATGTGTTTCGCGAATGTTACCGTCACCACACTCGATCGGCAACTGTCAATCTAACTAACGATCGGAGTGGTCGAGAGTTGGAATTTCCGATGCCACAAGGCTTTTCTTTGCCCTGGGACAGGGTGATACCACACCCGGGCGGCAGTCCGATCGGACGGACCGCGTACCGAGCGAGCGCATTCACCACCTCAATCATCAGATGTAAAGGTCAGGGCGCCTCCTCGGTCAGGTGCCAGACCTCCTGCATCGGGGCCCACCAGTGCCCCGACCCGGGCTCGGCGAGGGATTCCTGGCACGGATCGGTCAGCTTCCACCACGCCTGCGTCTCCGGGTCGTCGGCCATCCGCCGCTGGTCCGCGTCGTGGTCGTCACCGACGTACTCGTAGTAGCCGAACAGCAGGTCGCCGTGCAGGAAGATGGTGAAGTTGCGGATGTTCCCCGCGCGTAGGGTCTGCTCGACACCGGGCCAGACCGCGGCGTGCAGCCGCAGGTAGGTGTCCCGGCACTCCGGCCTGAGCCGAATCACCATGCCGTAACGTCGCACGTCACATCCTCTGCTGGGCTCGGTTGGTCCTGGTTTCCGGCAGTCGCATGGCGAGCGGGCAGCGTCGCAGGCAAACGTCCGATGTCTCTATAGTGGTGGGGGTCGCCGGTGCCGGCCGCATGGCCCGGGTCCGGGTCGGCGGCGCGCGCCTGACCGGTCCGAAGGGGGCATCGATGGCACTTACCGACGACGCGATCGCGAAGATCCGGAGCATGATCCAGAGCGGTGAGCTGCCCCCGGGGGCGCGGCTGCCACCGGAGCCACAGCTGGCCGCCCAGATGGGACTCTCGCGCAGCGGTGTCCGGGAGGCGGTGAAGGTGCTCGAATCGGCTCGGGTGCTGGACGTGCGGCGCGGCGACGGGACGTACGTGACGAGCCTCGCTCCCCGACTGCTGCTGCAAGGTCTCGGTGTCGCGGTGGAGCTGCTGCGCGACGACACACTGCTGGAGGTCATGGAGGTGCGCCGGCTGCTGGAGCCGATGGCCACCGGCCTGGCGGCGCTGCGGATGACCGACGCCGACCTCGACGAGCTGGGCCAGATCCTGGAGGACATGCGGGCGGCCACCGACGACGCCGAGAAGCTCATCCAGTTCGACACCGCCTTCCACCACACGGTCGTCGCCACCACCGGCAACGAGACGCTCATCTCGCTGCTGGACGGGCTCTCCGGCCGTACCCTGCGGGCCCGGGTGTGGCGCGGGTTGATAGAGGGCAACGCGGCACACCAGACGATCGAGGAGCATCACACGATCTACCTCGCCCTGCGCGCGCGTGACCAGTTGCTGGCCCAGGCCAGCGCCCTGCTGCACGTCAACACCTCCGAGGCGTGGCTGCGTACGGTGCTCGCCGCCAAGTCGGCGGACGGGTAGCCGCCGACGGGCGCGGTCGTCCGGGACGCGCCGGCGGCCGGCTACCGGGGCGCCGCGCGCAGCCCGCTGCGGGGGCGAGCCGGGAATCCGTCGGGCTCATGCCGGCGGCCTCACCAGTTCGGGCCGGGCGCCCCGACAGGTCAGCTGGTAGACGCGCAGCGCGGTACCGGCGAAGATGTCGTGCCGTTGCCGAGCCGTCAGCGGCGGCAGCGCCGCCTCAAGTGCCCGACGCACCCCCGGGTAACCCGATCTGAGCAGACAGACAGGCCAGTCCGACCCAAACATCAGACCATCCGGGCCGAACTCCGCGACCGCCACCTCGACGAACGGCCGCAGATCTTCGGGTGACCAGTCCGGCGCGGCCTCGGTGACCAGACCGGACAGCTTGGCTGTGACGTTCGGGTTGGCGGCCAGCGCGGCGAACGGTCCGCGCCACCGCCGCAGCCCGGCAGCGCCCTCGTCGACACGCGGCTTGCCCAGATGGTCGAGGACGAACCGGAGCTGCGGGACCGCCCGCGCGGCCCGGGCCGCCGCCGGCAACTGGTCGGCCCGGATCACCAGGTCGAAGGCGAGGCCGGCGGCGGCGATGCCGGCCAGGCCACGTCGCACGTCGGGCCGGTCGAGGTAGTCCGGGTCCGCCTCACCCTGCACCTGTGAGCGCAGCCCGACGAGCAACTCGCCGCCACGTGACCGGCGGTAGCGCTCGATGGTGGCGGTCAGGTCGTCGGCCGCCACGTCGATCCAGGCCACCACCCCGAGGATCGGCCCGGTGTCGGCGGCGTAGCCGAGGAACTCGGCGGCCTCGTCCGGGTGGCACCTGCCGCCCTCGACAAGCACTGTGCCGTGCACCCCGGCGGCAGCGAGTTCGACGGTCAGGTCCGCCGGGGTGAACGGCCGACGGATCGCGGCCAGGCCGGGTTCCAGCAGCCAGGTGTAGCCGCGTTCCGGCCGCCACAGGTGATGATGCGCGTCGATGATCATGTGCTCGGCGCTTCCGCCATCACCGGCGCGTCCACCCACTCCGGGCCGTCCGGGAAGCGGTACCGCGCCAACGAGTCGGGCCGGATCCGCGCGCTCATCCCGGGAGCGTCGGGTGCGCGGTACCGTCCGCCGCTGACCCGTACCGGATCGACGAAGTGCTCGTGCAGGTGGTCGACGTACTCGATGGCCCGGTCGTCTGTGCTGCCGCTGAGCGCGACGAAGTCGAACATGGCCAGGTGCTGCACCAGCTCGCACAGCCCCACTCCCCCGGCGTGCGGGCAGACCGGCACGCCGAACTTCGCCGCGAGCAGCAGGATCGCCAGGTTCTCGTTCACCCCGGCGACGCGGCAGGCGTCGATCTGCACCACGTCGACGGCATCGGCCTGAAGTAACTGCTTGAACATGACCGCGTTGTGCACGTGCTCGCCGGTCGCCACCTTGACCGGGGCGAGCGCCTTCCGTACGGCGCCGTGGCCGAGCACGTCGTCCGGCGAGGTCGGCTCCTCGATCCAGTACGGGTCGAACCCGGCCAGTTCCCGCATCCAGCGGATCGCCTCCGGCACCCCCCAGATCTGGTTCGCATCGACAGCGATCCGGATGTCCGGTCCGACCGCCTGCCGGGCGATGCCCATTCGGCGTACGTCGTCGGCCAGGTTCCCGCCGACCTTGAGCTTGATCAGCCGGTAGCCGTCCTCGACCGCCTCCCGGCAGAGCCGGGCCAGCTTCTCGTCGTCGTAGCCCAGCCAGCCGGGAGTGGTGGTGTACGCCGGGTACCCGTCGGCCCGCAGCCGCTGCTCGCGTTCGCCGCGCCCACCCTCGGCGGCCCGTAGCAACGCCGTCGCCTCCTCCTCGGTGAGGGCGTCGCGCAGGTAGCGGAAGTCGACCTGGGCGACCACCTGTTCCGGGGTGAGGTCGGCGAGCAGCTTCCACAACGGCTTGCCCGCCCGCCGGGCCGCGAGATCCCATACCGCGTTCACCAGACCACCGGCGGCCATGTGCACGACCCCCTTCTCCGGTCCCAGCCAACGGATCTGGCTGTCACCGACGAGCCGGCGGGCCAGCGCACCCGGATCGGCGACCAGGTCGTCGACCCGCTGGCCGACCACCATCGGGGCGAGCGCCTGCACCGCCGCCACCTGGAGGTCGGTGCCACGGCCCACGGTGAAGACGAGTCCGTAGCCCTCGGCGCCGGCCGATGTCCGCACGACGACGTACGCGGCGGAGTAGTCGGGGAACGGGTTCATCGCGTCCGACCCGTCGCGATGCCGGGACGTGGGGAACCGTACGTCGATGGTTTCTACGGACGAGATGCGCTCACTCACCAGAACTCCTGAGGGGTCGACCGGGTTGGGCCTAGTTGTCGGCCTCGCGATGGGCCGGCCGGCGGGCGCGCCGCCTCACGTCTGTGCCTTACCTCCGGTGATGCGGGAGACCACCAGGGCCACCAGGATGACTGTGCCGTTGAGGAAGTTCGTCCACTGCGCGGGCACCCCGGCCAGCGTCAACACGTTAATGATCATGAAAAGCAGCAGGACTCCGGTGAAAGCGCCGAAGACACTGCCCTTGCCGCCGTTGAGGCTGACGCCACCGATCACCGCCGCCGCGAAGACCTGGAAGATGGCACCGCTGCCCTGGGCCGACGGCACCGCCGCGAGCCGGCCGCTGATCAGCAGACCGGCCAGCGCCGCGAGCACACTGGCCACGATGAGAGCCAGCCAGAGCACCCGGTCGGTGCGGATACCCGCCGCACGGGCCGCGTCGGCGTTGCCGCCTATCGCGTACAGCGCCCGGCCGGCCCGGGTGTAACCGAGAACGACGATCCCGGCGGCGAACAGCAGCAGCGACAGCCAGATCGAAGCCGGCACCCCGACCCAGGTGGCGGAGCCGAGATAGGTCATCGACTCGGGCAGCATGAAGAAGGTCTGGCCACCGGAGATGCCGGTGAGCAGCCCGCGTAGGACGATGAGCATGCCCAGCGTGACGATGAAGCCGTTGAGGCCGAAGCGGACGATCAGCAGCCCGTTGAACGCGCCGACGAGGGCACCGACGAGCAGCACCACCGGGACCGCCCAGGCGTCCGGTAGCACGTCGAGACCGAGCCCCCGGGTCAACGCGGGATCCACCACCAACCAGGCCGCGATACCCGGTGCCAGGCCGAAGGTGGACTCCAGCGACAGATCCATCTTGCCGGTGATCAGCACGATGGTCTGGGCGAGGACCACGATGGCGATCTCCGACATGCTCTGCAGCACGTTGATGATGTTGTCGGTGCTCAGGAAGACCGGACTGACGATCGACCCGACGATCGCCACCGCGATGATCGCCGGCACCAGCGCCAGGTCACGAAGCCGCGCGATGGCCAGGCTCCGTGACGACGAACCCGGCGGGGACGGTGGCGGCGTGGCGGCCGGCCGCGCGGTGGTGGAGAGCGTCTCAGACATGGTGGAGATCCACCCCTTCCATGGCGGCTACCAGATCGTTGTCGCTCCAGCCGTGGGCCATCTCGCGGACGACCCGGCCCTGGAACATGACAAGCACGCGGTCACAGATCCGCAGGTCGTCCAGTTCGTCGGAGACGACGAGCACGCTGGTACCGCGACCGCGCACCTCCTCGACGACACCGAGCAGGGTCTGCTTGGAGCGCACGTCCACCCCGGCGGTCGGGGTGATCAGGACCAGCAGCTTCGGATCACTGGCCAGCGCCCGACCCATCACCACCTTCTGCTGGTTGCCGCCGGAGAGGTCGGCGACCGGCACCCGCGGCCCGGCGGCCTTGATCGCCAGGTCGGCGATGGTGTCCCGGGCCAGGGCGTCCCGCCGGGCCGGCGAGATGAGACCCCGCCGACCGATCCGGTCCGGGACGGTCATCGTGACGTTCTCGGCGATGGACAGCAGCGGCACCAGCCCCTCCCGGTGCCGGTCCTGCGGCACCAGTCCGACACCGGCGTCGAGAGCGTCCGGCACGCTGCCGGGCCGCAGCGCCCGACCGTCGACGACGACGGTCCCGCCAGCCGGCCGGGCCAGGCCGACCATCGCCTCGGCGACCTCGACCTTGCCGCTGCCGCCGCCACCCGCGATGCCCACCACCTCGCCCGCCCGCACCTCGACGGACAGCTCGGCACCCGAGGCGGTGACCAGGTCACGTACGGACAGCAGCACCGGCGCGTCGGCGGGCAGCGGCCGGTGGTCGGCTTCGGGCATCGTCACGTCCTCGCCCGTCATCGCGGCGACCAACGCCGATCGGCTCAGCTGCGCCACCGGGGCGGTGACGATGTGCCGGGCGTCGCGGAAGACAGTCACCTGATCGCAGATCTCGTAGATCTCCTGCAGGTGGTGGCTGATGAACAGGAACGTCACGCCCTGCGCGCGCAGCTCCCGGATCCGGGCGAACAGCCGGTTGATGCCCGCGGCGTCGAGCTGAGCTGTCGGTTCGTCGAGAATGATGAACCGGGCGCCGAAGGAGAGCGCCCGGGCGATCTCGACGAACTGCCGCTGCTCGACGGAGAGCGTCGACGCGGGCTGGCGTACGTCGACCTCCACCGACCACTCCGCGAGCAACTGCTCCGCCGCACGGCGCAGCCGCGACCAGCGGATCAACCCGCCCCGCCCACGGGCGTGCCGGTTGAGAAAGAGGTTCTCCGCCACGGTGAGCGTGCCGATGATCGTGGACTTCTGGTAGACGCAGGCCACCCGCTTGCGCCAGCCGTCCCGGTCGCCCAGCGGCGGCGCCGGACGCCCGGCGAAGGCCACCGCGCCGTTGTCGGCAGCCTGCAATCCGGTGAGGATGCTGACGAGTGTGGACTTGCCGGCGCCGTTGCGCCCGACCAGGGCGTGCGTCTCGCCCCGGCGGACCACGATCCCCGCGTCGGCCAACGCGACTGTCGATCCGAACCGCTTGGTGATGTGCACCGCCTCCACGACGGGCTGGTCGGCGCCGACCAGCCCGTCGGTCGACCGTTGCGGGAGGGGGCTCATGCGTTGTTGCCCCAGAGGGACGAGTCGTCGAACTTCAGGGTGGGCTCGCCCGCGATCGGCGCGCCGTCGAGCGTCACCAGCGGTGCCGGCAGCTGGTCTTCCAGCAGACCGTCGCGCACCTGGATGATGGTGCTGCCATGCTCGGTCGGGCCGGGCTGGAAGGTCTTGCCCTCGATGGCCGCCTGCACGTACTCCAGGCCGTACTTGGCGTAGAGGTCGGCCGGCTGGCTGACGGTGGCGTCGATCAGCCCCTCACCGATGTTCTTCAGCTCCTCGGGGATGCCGTCGTTGGAGACCACGAAGACGTGCTTCGGGTCGCTCGGCGGCACCTGGAGACCCCGCTGCTTGAGGATCTGGAGGGTGCCGGAGAGGGCGAACGAGGACTGCATGTAGATGCCCTTGATGTCCGGGTCCGAGGCGAACCGGGTCTGCAGCTTCGACGCCGCCACGTCGGCCTTCCAGTCGGTGGCCTCGCCGAACACGGTGATCTCGGGGAACTCCTTCTGCATGCACTCGTTGAACGCCTCGGTACGGTCCCGGCCGTTGATCGAATCGAGGCCGCCCTGGAGCATGACGACCTTGCCCTTGCCGCCGAGCTTGGTGCCGAGGAACTGACACGCCTTGATCCCGTAGGCGCGGTTGTCGGCGCGGACGACCATGAACACGTTGCCGGTGTCCGGCCGGGTGTCGATGGTGACCACCGGGATCTTTTTGCTGTCCAGTTGGGACAGGGTCGGCGCGATGGCGGCGGTGTCCTGCGGCGCCATCACCACGCCCTTGACGCCCTGGCTGATGAAGGTCTGGGTGTTCGAGATGAGGTTGGCGATGTCGTTCTGCGAGTTGGTGGTCTTGACCTCGACGCCCAGCTCGTCGGCGAACTGCGGGACGTACTTGATGTACGAGTTCCAGAAGTCCGTGTCGGAGCGGGGGTAGTCCACCCCGATGACCTGCGAGCCGCCCGATCCGGTCCCGTCGGCCGTGTCGTCACCGCAGGCCGCCAGGGTGGCCGACACGCCGAGCAGCAGCGTCAGCCCCACGCTCGTCAGTGCCCTGTTTCTCATTGTCGTTCCTCCATGTCCGGGACGTCACCGCAGGTGGTTCGCCGCGACCGGGTCCGGTCGCGACGAGCCGCTTGTCGGACGTGACGTTGAAGGGTTCATGCGGGGGTGATGGTCCAGAGCGGAAGTGGTGGATCTGTGCGTCAGCTAGACATCAGACGTTAGGGGTTACAGACATGTGACGTCAACGCCCGGGACTCCGTCAGGACAGCACAAACAAGGCTCAGGCCGCAGCAGACATCGGACGGATTTCACCGCCGGGTAGCCCTCCGCCACCCCCGCCCCCGGAGAACGGAGGCCATCGCCAGTCCCCGAGCAGCAACGCCCAGTTGGTCGCGCGGGTCGACCGTCCGCCTCCGGCAACCCGACACCGGAAAATGTTGGCGATCACAACGGTGCGGCTGTGGTCGCTTTGCCGAGTGCGAAGGCGCTCGCTGGGAACGCTAACATCGATGACGTTGAGATTGCTAGGTTGTTTCTGACGCGATTACCGAGAATCTGCACCGCCGGGGCACCTCCCGTCCACCACTGTCGCGCACCGATTTGTCAGCCCTGCCTGGCAGGGTGACTGCCTGGACGCGTACCGATTGGAGCAACCCGATGAGCCGCCACATCCAGGTCACCTTCGACGCCCACGACCCGACGGCGCTGTCGACTTTCTGGCGTGACGTGCTGGGCTACGTGCATCCCGCCCCGCCCGGAGTCGACCTGCCCGAGGGAGCCGACCCGCTGGCCGCGTGGGACGACTTCCTCGCCCGGATCGGCGTACCGCCGGAGCAGCGCAACACCCGGTCGGCCATCGAGGATCCGGAGGGGCACGGTCCACGGCTGTTCTTCCAGCAGGTCCCGGAGGGCAAGGTCGTCAAGAACCGGGTGCACCTCGACGTGCGGGCCGCGCCCGGGCTCGCCGGAGCGGAACGCATGGCGGCGTTGCAGGTCGAATGTGATCGGCTTGTCGCGTTGGGCGCCACCCAGGTACGCCGGGTCGAGCCCGCGCCACCGCTCGAGGCCGGCTTCATCGTGCTTACCGACCCCGAGGGCAACGAGTTCTGCCTCGACTGACGGGCCTCCGACGCTCCCGGGTGCTAGGCCGAATCCCGTTGCGCCGCGACGAGTGCCAACAGTTCCGCGTGCGTACCCGGGTCGGCCGCCGCGACGAGCCCGCCCCGGCCGCTGTGCCAGGGCTGGCCGTCGAGCCCGGTCACCACGCAGCCGGCCGCCGCGCACAGGGCGATGCCGGCGGCGAAGTGCACGCTGTCGCGCAGGTGGCCGTCGGTCACGTACCCGGCGCGCCGGCCGGCCGCGACCCACGCCAAGGCCAAGGTGGTCGACACGACCCGGGGCCGGAAGCGCTCGACGAACCGTTCGTCGGCCAACAGCCGCGCGGTCCGGAACGTCCGCTCGTTCGGGTAGGGCGGATCGAGATTGACGTCCACCAGCCCGGATGCCGCCGACGGCCTGAGTTGCTGATCGGCACCGGCGTGCCGCATCCGGGCGACGCTGCCGTCGGTCCAGAAGACCTCCTGCGCGAACGGGTCCACGGCGACGGCCGCCACCACCTCCGCGCCGACCCGCAGGGCCACGTTCACCGAGGCGAGCATGGTGTGTACGGCGAAGTTCAGCGTCCCGCAGAGCGGATCGACGAGCCAGCGGCGCCCGTTCCGGTCCGACCCGCTGCGTCCGCTCTCCTCGGCCAGCACGGCGTCGTCGGGTCGCGCGGACCGCAGCACGCCGAGGATGGCCTGTTCCGCCTCGATGTCGGCGGTGGTGGCGAAGTCCCAACCCGACTTCGCGAACCGGGCCACCGCGGTGCCGTGGTGCGACCGCACCACCTCGGCACCGGCCTGCGCCGCCCGGATCGCGAGCTCAGCATCGACAAGCGACATCCGCTCACCGTACGTCTGTCCCGGTCGCGGGTGTGCCCCCGCCCGATTCAGCGGCATCGCCGGGCCACTCTGTCGGTCAGCCCTCGCCCAGGCAGTCCCGGACCGCTGCGGCGAGCAGGTTGGCCCGCTCGTCGTCGAAGCCGCCCATCTGGTTGACCACATAGCCGAAGCCGACCTGGTGGGCGTCGTCGCCGAAGGCCAGATGCCCACCGGCGCCGTCGTGGCCGAAGCTGCGTTCGCCGAGCATCGGGCGGGGCACCGAGTGCACCAGGAAGCCGGTACCCCAGCGGTGACCCGCGTCGGGGAGCCCGTAGACCTGTTGCCCGCTGACGCGCACCGTGACGGCGTCGTCGACGGACGCTGGGGTGAGCAGCCGCGTACCGCCGACCTCGGAGACGCAGGCGGCGTAGAGCCGGGCCAGGCTCTCGGCGGTGCTCACCGCGCCCGCGCCCGGGATCTGGGCGGCCTGGATGGCCGGGTCGTTGAAGCTGACCAGGCCGTCCTCGTCGGCGGGAAAGGCGAAGGCACCACCCATGGTGATGCCGCGCTCGGCGACCGGGTCGCCGGCCGGGACGGGCTCGCCGATCGGGGCCAGCATCCAGGCGACGGCGTCCCGTTCGGCGGCCGGCAGTCCGATCCAGGTACGCAGGCCGAGCGGCCCGGCGAGGACGCGGGCGACGTAGGCACCGGGCAGCTCGCCGGTGATCCGCCGGATCACCTCGCCGATCAGCCAGCCATAGGTGATCGCGTGGTAGCTGTGCGCGGTACCCGGCTTCCACAGCGGAGCCTGCGCCTCGATCGCCTTGACCACCGGGTCCCAGGCGAGCACCTCCTCGCGGGAGAAGGGCTTGTCCAGCGCCGGCAGGCCGGACTGGTGGGTGAGCAGCCACCGAACCGGAATCTCCGCCTTGCCGTGCTGGCCGAACTCCGGCCAGTACCGGGTGACCGGCGCGTCGAGGTCCAGCCGTCCCTCCTGCACCAGCAGGTACGCGCAGATCGCCATGATCCCCTTGGTGCAGGAGAAGACGACGGCTGGTGTGTCCGCCGACCACTGACGTCCCGACCGGGCGTCGGCCAGCCCACCGTGCAGGTCCACGACCTTCCGGCCGCGCAGGTAGACGGCGACTGCGGCGCCCACCTCCTGACGGTGGGCGAAGTTGTCCCGGAACACGTCGGCGACCCGGCCGAAGCCCTCGTCGACGTCACCGTGGATCTGGGTGTCAGTCAACCCGCTATCCCTTCACGGAGCCCTGCAGCAGGGCCTTGATGAACTGTCGCTGGAAGATCAGGAACACGATGAGGGTAGGCGTGAGGATGAGCAGTGAGCCAGCGCAGAGCAGCACCAGATCGGTGCCCCACTGCCCCTGGAAGGCACCGAGGGCGCCGGCCATCGTCCGCTTCGTCGCGTCGTCGACGAGCACGATGGCGAGCAGGAACTGGTTCCAGGTCCACAGGAACAGCAGGATGGTCAGCGAGGCGATGGCCGGCCGGGCCAGCGGCACGTGGACCCGCCAGAACAGCTGCCAGGTGTTGCTGCCGTCCACCCGCGCCGCCTCGGACAGTTCCCGGGGCACGTTTATGAAGTGGGCGCGCATCCAGAAGACCGCGAACGGCATGTAGAGACCGATAAGCGGCAGGACGATCGCCCAGCGGGTGTTGAGCAGGCCGAGGTCTCGCATCTGGTAGTACAGCGGGGTCACCACCGTCTCGAAGGGCAGGGTGAG
Source organism: Micromonospora andamanensis (assembly GCF_016863495.1). Lineage (GTDB taxonomy): Bacteria > Actinomycetota > Actinomycetes > Mycobacteriales > Micromonosporaceae > Micromonospora > Micromonospora andamanensis. The sequence continues at coordinate 37,148 of NZ_BOOZ01000004.1, read as the reverse complement.
GCCGAGCAGCAGCAGCCCGAAGGCGAGGTGGCCACCGGGCACCCGCAGGTGGCCGAGGCCGAATCCGGCCATTGTCGCGATGAGCACGCCGACCGGCACCACCCCGGCCACGATAAGCGCGCTCGACTTGAGCAGCGCGCCCATGTTGGCGGCGGTGAAGGCGTCGGCGAAGTTCCCCCACTGCGGATCGGTGGGCCAGGCCAGGCCGGTGGGCACGGTGCCGCGTGGTTGCAGGGCCGCCGACAGCATGCTCAGGAACGGCAGCAGGGTGACCACGACCAGTGCGATCAGGAAGATGCGTCCGGTCAGCCGCTCGCTGCGGGTGGTCAGGTTCATTACTTCTCTCCCCGGGTGAGCCGCTGGATCGGCAGTACGCACACCAGCACCAGCGCCATCAGCACCACCGCGAGGGCCGAGGCGAGGCCGACCTGACGCTGGGAGAAGGCGAGCCGGTAGATCTCCAGACCGGGCACTGTGGTCTGAATGCCCGGACCACCGCTCGTGGAGATGTAGACGATGTCGAAGCTGGCCAGCGCCGCGATGATGGTCACGGTCAGGCAGATGCCGATCTCCTGCCGCAGGCTGGGCAGGGTCACCGCGAAGAACTCCCGCACCGGGCCGGCGCCGTCGATGCGGGCGGCCTCGTAGAGCGACGGGTCGATCTTGCTCATCCCGGTGATCAGCAGGATCGTGCAGAGACCGAGCATGACCCAGGTGCCGATGACGCCCACCGCCGGCAGCGCCGTGTCGAACTCGCCGAGCCAGGCGCGGGTGATGCCGTCCAGCCCGACGGCCCGCAGCGCCTGGTTGACCAGGCCGTTCGTGGAGAACACCCAGCTCCAGGCGATGCCGGCCGCGACCAGCGGGATCACCTGGGGCAGGAACAGCACGGTCCGGACCATGGTGCCGGCCGGGCCGGTGGTGATCCGCCGGACCAGGCTGGCCACCAGCAGGCCGAGCAGGACCGGGATGAAGCTGAAGAAGATGATCAGGATGAACGCGTTCGAGATGATCTTCAGCAGGTCGCGGTCGGTGAAGACCGTGAGGTAGTTGTCCAGCCCCGCCCAGCGGGCCGCACCGATGCCGTTCCAGTGGTACAGCGAGTACTGCACGGTGAGCACGAGCGGACGCAGTACGAAGACGCCGTACATGATCAGGGCGGGCAGGACCCAGATCCACCCGGTCCACCGGACCGTGCGGCCCCACCGCTTCCGGTGGGGCCGCGCGGGTGACCGGGTGTCCCCCCGGCCGGGTCGGGACGCGGTGTCCGACCCGGCCGGGGCGCTGCCGAGGGCAGACGTCATCGGGACAGTTCCTTCTCGTATTCGGCCTGGACCGCCTTCACGTACCCCTCCGGGGTCTGCTGACCGGCGATCAACTTCTGCATCTCGGGGGTGATGGCCGCGGCGAAGATGCCGCCTGTGGCGTTCGCGGTGAAGTCGACGGCGCCGTTGTCTGCGCCGAGCTGCTGGGAAGCCTTGAGCGTCTCGGCCAGCACGGTGCCCTCCGACACCGGCGGCAGGGCCAGGTCGGCCGGGCCGCCCGGGTGCGAACCACCGATGGTGACCGAGATTTCCCGGGCCTTGTCGTTCGTGTGCACCCAGTTGAGGAAGAAGGCCGCAGCGTCCGGGTTCTTCGCCTTGGCACCCACGCCGAACGTGTTCGGTGCGGACATCGCGACCCGCTTGGCCTCGGCGGTCTCACCCGGGAAGAGGAAGAAACCGACCTCGCCCGTCATGTTCTTGTCCAGGTTCCCCGACTCCCAGTCGCCGTTGAACATGAACAGGCCGTTGCCCTTCTGGAACTCGCCCATCATCGCCGTGTAGTCGATGGCGTTCGCGTCCTTGGGGAAGTAGCCGGCCTCGGCCCACTTCTGGATGGTCTGGGTGGCCTTGAGCGCAGCCGGGGTGTCGAAGGTGGCGCCCGGCTTCTGGAAGATCCAGTCGGCGATGGCTGTCGGGTCGCCGTACTGGTTCTGCAGCGCCTGGTGCGGGAAGTTGATGCCCGCGGTGTTCTTGTTGAACTGCATGATCGGCTGCAGGTTGGCCGCCTTCGCCTTGGCCAGCAGCTCCTCGAACTCGGCGATGGTGGCCGGCGGCTGGGTCATGCCGACCTGCTCGGCCTGCTTCTTGTTGTAGAAGACACCTGTCACGCTGTAGCCCAGGCCCATGCCGTACAGCGAGCCACTGCCCCGCACCGCCCCGCCGTCGGACAGGCGCAGCTGGATCAGCGACGAGGCGGGGAACTTGTCCCAGCCGTACGCGTCGAAGTACGGGTCGAGGTTCTTCAGCAGCCCGTCCTTGACCAGGTCGACCATGGTGGGCAGCCGGATGATGTCGGGCGCGTTGTCCGAGGCGAGCACCCGGGGCGCGTTCTCCGTGATCACGGTGAACTGGTCCTCGCGGACGTTGAACTTGACGTTCGGGTGCTGCTTGGTGAACTCGTCCGCGAGCGCCTTGGCCAGCGGGAAGCCGGTTTCGGCGTACATTTCCAGGGTGATCGGGTCGGTACCCAACTCGGTACTCACCGGGGAGTCGGAGTCCCCCGAGGGGGTCTGCTCCGAACCCGGTGCGCTACAGGCCGTGATGGCCAGGCTGACGCCCAGTAGTGGCACCAGCAGTGCCAACCGGCGTCGGGTGAATCTCGTCGAGAACTCCGGCACCTCATGCTCCTTGACTCATCCGCGCGCCGAGCCGGTTGACGGTCGTCCGTGGCGACCGCCACGAGCCCAGCCCGCCGGCCACCACGTGTCGCACGTCGCGTGCCGAACCCGGCTCGCGGCCCGCGGTACCCAATATGACGTCGGAAGACGCGAAGGCGTCCACCGCAGAGGCGAAACCACGTCGCTAAACTGATTTAGCAGAGCATGCGCGCGTCATCGGGGACTGTCAAGGACGAGTTCGCAACGGTCTGGAAACAGATGGTTCACCAGTCTCGTACGCAGGCCGGGCAGACCGCCGGTGACCACGGACGCGACTCGACCCATCATGATGGGACAACGGCGGCGTCGGGACGGACCCGCCGTGATCGGAGGACTCAATGGGCCGCGAGAGAGCGACACTTGCCGACGTCGCGCGACGGGCCGGTCTGTCCAAGACCGCCGCGTCGATGGTGCTGAACGGACGCGAGGGCACCCGGCTCTCCGCCGAGGCGCACCAGCGGGTCTTCGCGGCCGCCGAGGAACTCGGCTACCGCCCCAACGTGGCCGCTCGCAGCCTGCGCACCCGCAAGACCGCCACCATCGCGTTCGTCTCCGACATCGTCGCCACCACCCGTTTCGCCGGTGGCCTCATCCGGGGCGCGCTGGACGCCGCCCGCGAGCGTGACCACGTCCTGCTGATCACCGAGACACAGGGCGACGCGACGTTCGAGCGGTACGCCATCGAGGCGATCCTCGACCGCCAGGTCGACGGCGTGATCTACGCGGCCATGGCAACCCGCCGGCTGGCGGTGCCCCCGGCCATCCTCGGCGGCTCGGTGGTGCTGCTCAACGCCACAAGTCCGGAGCCGTTGCCCTGCGTCCTGCCCGACGACGAGGGCGCCGGCGCGATGGTCGCCGAGACGCTGCTCGCCCAGGGCCACCGCGACCGGATCGCCCTGATCGGTCGCAACCGGCAGAAGGAGCGCGATCCGGAGATCTCGCTGGCCGCCGACGCCCGGCTGCGCGGCATCCGACGCACCCTCGCCGCCGCCGGTGTCGCACTGCTCACCGAGGGCTTCTGCCCCGAGTGGCTGCCGGAGCACGGCTACGCCGCCATGCGTACGCTGCTGGACCGCCCGACCCGCCCCAGCGCGGTGATCTGCATGAACGACCGGCTGGCCTTCGGCGCGTACCAGGCTCTCGGCGAGGCCGGCCTGACCATTCCTGACGACCTTTCGGTGATCTCCTTCGACGACGACCCGATCGCCGCGTGGCTGCGGCCGGGGCTGTCCACGGCGGCGCTGCCGCACGAGCAGATGGGCCGCCGCGCGGTGGAGGTACTGCTCGACGGCGGCGACGGCGGCGCGTCGTTCGTCCCGATGCCGCTGCGGCGGCGGCGGTCCGTGGCCACGCCCGCCGACTGAGCAACCCGTCCCCTTAGCCGGGCGGGTAGCACCCGCGGTAGTCGCTAAACCGATTCACTGGTACGTTTCCGGCCATGCTTCGACTGCCCGACCACTGGGTGTGGGACAGCTGGTACGCCCAGGACGACAACGGTCATTGGCACGCGTTCTTCCTGCGCGCCTCCCGGGCCCTGCTCGACCCGCACCGTCGCCACCGGCGCGCCTCGATCGGCCACGCGGTCTCCACCGACCTGCGCTCCTGGCAGCTGCGCGCCGACGCCCTGGTGCCTGCCGACGCGCCCGCCTGGGACGACCTGGCCACCTGGACCGGCTGCACGGTGCGCGGGCCGGACGGCCGGTGGTACCTCTTCTACACAGGTGTCGGTCGGGCCGAGGACGGCCTGGTCCAGCGGATCGGTCTGGCCGTCTCCGACGACCTGGTCAGCTGGCACCGGCACGGCGACGCACCGCTGTTGGAAGCCGACCCGACCTGGTACGAACTGCTCGACCGCGAGATGTGGTACGAGCAGGCCTGGCGCGACCCGTGGGTCTTCCCGGACCCCGACGGCGACGGTTGGCACATGCTGATCACCGCCCGCGCCCACCAGGGGCCGGCTGACGCCCGCGGCGTCGTCGGCCACGCGACCTCTCCCGACCTGGTGAACTGGACTGTTCAGCCGCCGCTCTCCGCGCCGGCCGGATTCGGCCACCTGGAGGTGCCGCAGGTCGCCGTCGTCGACGGGCAGCCACTGCTGCTGTTCTGCACGAACGCCTTCGCCGCCGGGCAGGAGTCCGGGTCGCGGCTCTGGGTCGCCACCGGGCCCACGGTGCGCGGCCCGTGGGCCATCGCCGCCGCCCGGCCGGTCGTCCAACCGCACCTGTACGCCCCGCGCCTTGTCCCCGACGGTGACGGCTGGTCCCTGATCGGCTTCGTCGAGCACGACGACGGCGAGTTCGTCGGGGAACTCAGCGACCCGGTCCCGGTCCGCTACGACCCCACGCTCGGCCTCGTCGCCCGGCACCCGGCACCCGTCGGTAGGTGAGCTGCCGGCGACGCCCGCCGACCCGGGCGGTCCCGGCACGCGGGCGTCCGGCTGGCGGCTCACCTGTCGGTCGGTGCGGACGCCGGCCGTTGCCCGCCCCGCGCGAACGGCAGCAGGACCACGCCGACCAGGTAGGTGGCGAGCACGCCGATGGCGACCAGGGCCGGCAGCGCCCGGCCGACCGGCAGCAGGAGCAGCGGTACGACGGCGATGACCAGGTGGCTCCTGCGGGCGCCCCGGCCGGACAGGTATCGCACCAGCAGGGTGCCCAGCAGGTAGAGGGCGGTGCCTCCGTAGAGCGCCACCACCCCGGGCCACTCCAGGGGCTCCCCGCCTGACGTGTCGGCGGCGGAGATCAGCGCCAGCACGTCCTCGAAGCCGAGCGCCGTGTAGAGCACCCCGGCGATCAGCGGCAGATGCCCGAGCGAGTAGGCGTCAGCGGCGACCCGGTCCCGCCGCTCACCTGTGGCCCGCAACAGCGCCTGCTCGGCGAGCGGACCGACCCGGTCGAAGTGGATCGACCACAGACATGCGATCAGGATGAACCCGATCACCGCGCCGGCGAGCACCGGAACCTTGGTGACCATGGTGCCGACCCCCACCCCTGCCGCGAGGAACGACTCCCCCAGCGCGATGATCAGGACGAGTCCGTGGCGTTCGGCGAAGTATTCGGGACTGCGTACCGGCCACCCGCCCAGGCGACTCTGCACCACGCCCCGCTGCCCGCCGATCTCGATCAGGAAGGCCAGCGCCCACAGCCAGGTCTGCGCCCCGCCGCCGAGCACGGCGCCAGCCAGCAGCGGCAGCCAGGCCAGCACGCTCGCCACGGCGAAACGCCGGATCCGCACCCGCAGCATCGGCTCGCCCGCCCAGTAGTAGAGCGCCAGATGGACCGCGCGCAGTAGCACGTACGCCAGGGCCAGCAGCAGCGGCCCGTCCAGACCCGGGGCGTCGGCCCAGGCGTTCGGCATGACCAGGGCGGCGACGAAGAACCCGGCCATCGCGGCCAGCACCAGGAGGCGTACCGGCGGCCTGTCGACGCGGGTCTGGTTACCCAGCCAGAGATACCCCGACCAGGCGAACCAGAGCAGCATCAGCAACAGCAGGCCGCGGCCCATCGCCACCGGATCCGGTGGCTTCCCCATGAACGCGACGATGCGGGTGAGGGTGAAGACGAAGACCAGGTCGAAGAAGATCTCGAACGGCGTGACCGCACGTACCCCACGCCCCGGCACCGGCCGCCCCACCCGCCACCCACGGCGCACCTGCCAAAGACCCTTCCCGTCGTTCGAACCCACCGCGACCCGCGCCCCAGCAAGGATGCTAGGCACCACTCCCTTCGCCAGAGCGCGATTCCCGCACTCCCACCCACCCGCTGGCGGTGATCAAGAAGTTTGCGTCGGACCTGCGCCGGGAGGCGACGCAAACTTCTTGATCAACGGTGGGTGGGGCGCGGGGTGTCAGTGGGTGGGGGTCAGGGCGGTCCGGAGAGTGGGGGCGTGGGTGGAGAGCTGGGTGGTGGGCGTGTCAGGGGCGATGCGGAGTCGTACGTCGGTGCCGGTCTCGATGTTGAGGGCGAGGAACTCGTTGCGGGTGAGGGTCACCGTGACCGACTGACCGTCGGCGGTGGTGACCTCGACCCGGATCTCGAAGCCGATCCGGGTGATCCGGCTGACCCGGCCGGGCACGCCGTCGGCCGGGTCGACAGCGAGTCGCAGGTCATGCGGTCGGACGAGCTGGTCGCCGAGTTGGGTGACCGGGCCCAGGAACCGCATGACGAACTCGTTCGCCGGGCGGTCGTAGAGGTCGTCGGGTGACCCGATCTGTTCCACCCTCCCCTCGTTGATCACCACGATCTCGTCGGCGACCTCCAGGGCCTCCTCCTGGTCGTGCGTGACGAAGACGGTGGTCACGTGCACCTCGTCGTGCAGCCGGCGCAGCCAGTCCCGCAACTCCTTGCGGACCTTCGCGTCGAGGGCGCCGAACGGCTCGTCGAGCAGCAGCACCGTCGGCTCCACGGCCAGCGCCCGGGCGAGCGCCATCCGCTGCCGCTGCCCACCGGAGAGCTGCGTGGGCAGCCGGTCGCCGAACTGTTCCAGATGGACCAGGGCGAGCAGTTCGTCGACCCGACGTCGGATCTCCTCCGTGGGACGTTTGCGGATCTCCAACCCGAAGGCCACGTTGCGGCGTACCGACAGGTGTTTGAAGGCGGCGTAGTGCTGGAACACGAAACCGACGTTGCGCTGCTGCGGGGGCAGCGCGGTGGCGTCCACGCCGTCGATCTCGACCCGCCCGGTGTCGGCGCGTTCCAGGCCCGCGATGATCCGCAGCAGGGTGGACTTGCCGCCACCGGAGGGGCCGAGCAACGCCGTGAGCCGACCGGCCGGGATGCTCACCGACACGTCGTCGAGTGCGACGAAGTCGGCGAATCGCTTGCCGACGTGGGAGATCTCGATGCTCAACGCTCTTCCTTCGGCCTGAGGACGGATACGACGATGATGCAGGCCACCGCGACGAGGGCGAGGAGGAAGGCGGTGGCGTACGCCCCGCCCTTGTCGAAGTTGAGGTACTTCTCCTCCACCACGAGGGTGGCCGTACGGGTGTCACCGAGCACGTTGCCGGAGACCACCTTTACCGCGCCGAACTCGCCGAGCGAGCGGGCGAGGCTGAGCACGACGCCGTAGATCACGCCCCACTTGATGGACGGCAGCGTGATCCGGCGGAAGGTCTGCCAGGCGTTGGCGCCGAGGCTGCGGGCGGCCTGCTCCTGCTCGTCGCCCACCTCCTGGAGCACCGGCACGACCTCCCGGATGACCAACGGCAGGGCGACGAACACGGTGGCCATCACCATGCCCGGCACCGCGAAGATGATCTGGAAACCGGCGGCCTCCAGGGTCGGGCCGAACCAGCCGTCCCGCCCGCCGTAGACCAGGATCAGCGCGAGCCCGACAACGATCGGCGAGACCGACAACGGCATGTCGAGCAGGGCGTTGAGGGCCCGTTTGCCGGGGAAGTCGTAGCGGACCAGCAGCAGCGAGATGCCGACCCCGAACACGGTGTTGATGACCACGGCGACCACCGCGATCACCACTGTGAGTCGCAGCGCGTGCGTCACGTCGGGGTCGGTGAGGATGTCCTGGAAACTGCTGATCCCGTCGGCGAAAGCGTTGCGCCCCACCAGATACAACGGCCAGGCCACCAGGAAGAACAGGTACGCCACCACCACGGCGCGCAGGACGTGCCGACCGGGACGGCGACCGACAGGGGTACGGGCGGCAATCGAGCTGTCAGCCACGGCGCATCACCCTCCGCTGGATGACGTCGAGAAGCACGATGACGGCGAGCGAGACGGCCAGCAGCACCACCGCGACCGCTGCCGCGCTTTCCGGGTTGTCGTTCTCGATGCTGCTGAGGATCCGCACCGAGGCCACCTCGGTACGCATCGGCAGGTTGCCGGAGAGCAGGACCAGCGAGCCGTACTCGCCGACCGCGCGGGCGAAGGAGAGCGCCGCGCCGGCCGCGATGGCAGGGGTGAGGCTGGGCAGGATGATCCGCCGGAACGTGGCGAACCGGCTCGCGCCCAGCGACGCCGCCGCCTCCTCGGCCTCCGGATCCAGCTCGGCCAGCACGGGCTGCACGGTCCGCACGATGAACGGCAGGGTGACGAAGAGGAAGGCGAGGAACACCGCGATCCGGGTGTTGGCGATGTTGACACCGAGCGGGCTGTCCGGACCGTACAGCGACAGCAGCACCAGGCCGGCGACGATCGTCGGCAGCGCGAACGGCACGTCGATGAGGACTTCGAGCGCCCGCTTGCCGACGAACCGGTCCCGCACCAGCACCCAGGCGATCAGGGTACCCATGACGACGTTGACGAGCGTGACGAGCAGCGCGGTCCCCACCGTCAGCCGGAGCGTGGCGGCGGTCTGGTCGTTGGTGACCGCCCGCCAGAACCCGCCCCACCCGCCCTCGGAGGCGGTCACCACCACTGCGGCGAGCGGAATCAGCACCAGCAGGCTGAACCACACCATGGCGACGCCGAGGCCCAGGCCGGAGACCCGGGTCAACGGCAGACCGGCCCGGGCCGGCCGGCGGTCGCCCGCCGGCCGGTCCGGAACCAGAGTCGTCGAGGTCACGTCGCCTTCCCGGAGGCCGCGATGACAGTGGTGACGATGCCGTCGTTCTCGTCGAAGAACTTCTCCGACAACGCCGACCAGCTCTCGAAGTCCTTGTCGACGGTGAGCAGCTTCTGCGGTGCGGGGAACGGATCGTTCGGGTCGATCGCCCCCTCGATGCCGCTGGTGTCGACACCGTCGATGATCGGGCGGAAGCCGGTGAGCGCGAACTGCCGCTGGCCCTGCGCACCGAGCACGAAGTCCAGCCACTCCTTCGCCTTGGGGTCGGCGTCTTTCAGGATCGCGCCCGGGTTCTGGATCAGGATGGTGGTGGCGGGCAGCACCCAGTCCAGTTCCTCCCCGTTCTGCCGGGCCAGGATCGTCTCGTTCTCGTAGGCCAGCAGGACGTCGCCGGTGCCGCCGAGGAAGGTGGTCGTGGCGTCCCGGCCGCTGTTGGGCAGCGACACCACGTTGGCGAACAGCTTGGTGAGGTACTCCTCGGCCTGGGCGTCGGTGCCGCCGTTGGCGGCGATGTGGCCCCAGGCGGCGAGGGCGTTCCAGCGGGCGGCGCCCGACGAGGCGGGGTTCGGCGTGACGATGCCGATCCCCGGCTTGATCAGGTCATCCCAGCCCTGGATGTTCTTCGGGTTGCCCTTGCGTACCGCGAGGACCACGACCGAGGAGGAGACGATGCCCTTGTTCGGCCCGTCGTCCCAGCTCTCCTCGACCAGGCCGGCCTCGACCAGCCGGGTCACGTCACTGCTGACCGAGAAGTGGACGTAGTCGGCCTCCAGCCCGGAGACGACGGCCCGGCTCTGGTCGCCGGAGGCACCGTACGACGTACGGAAGCGGACCCCCTTGCCCGCCTCGGTCTTGTTCCATTCCGCGGCGATGGCCTTGTTCGCCGCCTCGGGTACCGCGAAACCGACGATGCTCAACGTGGTGGAGCTGCCGGCGGCGTCCCCGCCACCGCAACCCGCCAGGGCCAGGCCGACGACCGCGGCCAGGGCGCTCACTGCTCTGATCCGGTGCCTCATCTGCGAACCCGTCCTCCTCCAGTGCGCCGCACCATATTAATTCGACTGGTTAAATAGGTAATTTGCCCAGCATGAAGCCGCCACAAGGGACGACAGCACGAACACGGATCACGCATCGGGCCTCGATGCCCGGCATGCCCGCAGAAACGAACGCCGTCGCACTCGACATCGATCCGCGCGGCGTGCGGCGATCGCCAAACACCGACCGCGCACCGAATATCCCACTAACTCGACAGGTTTTCAAGCCTCGGTGGCGACACCTGACCGGCGGGTCGCCGTCACGCCGCACCGGGACCGCGATCGGCCACGCCCCGCTTTCCCCGGCACTCCCGATCGAGCAGGTCGGCCAGGCTGGTGCGGTCGACCACCCCCTCGATGGCCCGGTGCACCGACCGCCACACCTCGCCCAGGCCGGTGGCCACACCGTGGTACGCCGCCACCTCGGCTGGCGCGCCCCGAACCGTGGTCAGCGCGCCCGTGGTGGCTCGCAGCACGTCCCCTACCGCGATCTCGGCCGGCGCCCGGGTCAGCGCGTACCCGCCGTCGGTGCCACGCAGGCTGTGCAACAACCCGGCGCGCCGGAGGTCGAGCAGGATGCCCTGCAGGAAGGGGTACGGGATGTCCTGGCTGGCCGCCAGGACCGCCGCCTTCACCACCCCCGGGTGATGCTGCGCCACCGCCAGCATGGCCCGCACGGCGTAGTCCGACCGCGCCGAGATGTGCACGACCACACCCCCGTCCCCGTCATTTCCGATAGAACATGTAGGGATAGTGGACAGGGCGTGGGCGGCAACCGTCAAGGCACCTCCGACGACGCGGCACGGCAGCCGGATCAGAGACTCGGACTGCCGCCGCCGCTCCAGACAACCGGGCCCACCGCGAAAGCGGGCATTCCGGTCCCCGACCGCCGGGCCGATGTGAGGATGAACGGGTACCGGCTCGACTGGCGCCCGGTGGGCTGGCTGACCCGACAGGTGGTGGACATGTCAAACGGCAACGGGATCCGTTCCTTCCGTCTCGACACCCCGGACGAGGCGATAGCGGACATGCACCGCCGGATCACGGCGACCCGTTGGCCCACCAGGGAGCTGGTCACCGACCGCTCGCAGGGCGTGCAACTGGCGACGGTCCAGGAACTCGCCAGGTTCTGGACCAGCGAGCACGACTGGCGGGCCTGCGAGGCGAGGCTCAACGCCCTGCCGCAGTACACCACGGAGATCGACGGCGTCGAGATCCACTTCATCCACGTGCGTTCCCCGCACGAGAACGCGCTGCCCCTGATCATGACGCACGGTTGGCCCGGCTCGGTGGTCGAACTGCTCGGGGTGGTCGGCCCGCTCACCGACCCGACGGCGCACGGCGCTGCGGCCGAGGACGCCTTCCACCTGGTGCTCCCGTCCCTTCCCGGTTACGGCTTCTCCGGCGAGCCGACCGAGCTGGGGTGGGACTCCAACCGGATCGCACGGGCCTGGGCGCAGCTGATGGACCGCCTCGGCTACTCCCGCTATGTCGCTCAGGGCGGCGACGTGGGCTCCTCCGTCACGGACGCGATGGGCCGCCAGGCACCCGACGGACTGGTCGGCATCCACCTCAACCTGCTCGCCGCGGCCATCGGTCTCAAGGATCAACTGCCGGCGAAGTCCACGCCGGAACGCGCGGCGCACGACGCGCTCACCACATTCAGCACCGACGGCTTCGGCTATTTCCTGGAACAGGCCACCCGACCACAGACCATCGGGTACGCGCTGCTCGATTCCCCAGTCGGGCTGGCGGCCTGGATGCTGGACCATGACACGGACAGCTACTACAAGGCCGCCCGCGCCTTCGTCGACGGCGATCCGGTGGGCGGGCTCACCCGGGACACCATCGTCGACAACATCACGCTGTACTGGCTGACCGGAACCGGCGCCTCGTCCGCCCGGTGGTACTGGGAGTCCGGGCGCTTCCAGGCGGCCGCCGACGCGTCCGGCAAGCCTCCGCCACCGGTCAAGGTCCCGGTCGGCTTCACTGTGTTCCCCGACGAGATCTGGGCAGCGCCGCGCAGCTGGGTCGAGGCGGTCTATCCCGGCGTCGCGTACTTCAACGAGGTCGACAGGGGCGGCCATTTCGCGGCCTGGGAGGAGCCGGAGCTCTTCTCAGCCGAGGTACGCGCCGCGTTCCGGCCGCTGCGGACACCCTGACCCGCGCGGTCGGCGGGTCGACGGGTTCACCGCGAGCGCATCGCTCGGACGGCCTCCCCGGCGAACAGGCACGCCGCGCGGTGATCGGGGTCGACCTCGGCCAGCACCGGGTCGGTCTCGGCGCACTCCGGCCGGGCCTGCGGGCAGCGGGTCCGGAACCGGCAGCCACCCGGGGGATCCACCGGGCTGGGGATGTCACCACTGAGGATGATCCGGCGGCGGTCCCGCTCGGCCTGCGGGTCGGCGACCGGCACCGCGGACAGCAGCGCGGCAGTGTACGGGTGGGCCGGATCGCGCCAGATCTGGGCCGGGGTGCCGGTCTCCACGATCCGCCCCAGGTACATCACCGCCATCCGGTCGCTCATGTGCTCCACGGCGGCCAGGTCGTGAGCGATGAAGAGGTAGGTCAGGCCCAGGTCCCGTTGCAGGCGGCGCAGCAGGTTCATGATCTGCGCCTGCACGCTCAGGTCGAGCGAGGCGATCGGTTCGTCGAGCACGATCAGGTCCGGCTCACCGGCCAGGGCACGGGCGATACCGACCCGCTGCCGCTGGCCGCCGGAAAGCTCGTGGGGATGCCGGTCGGCCAGTTCGCCACGCAGGCCGACCATGTCGAGCAGTTCGTCGACCCGGCGGCGACGGGCGGCACCCCCGTCGGTGAGCCGATGCACGATGAGCGGCTCGGCGATGCTCGCCCCGATGGTGAGCCGGGGATCCAGCGACGCCTGCGGGTCCTGGAACACCATGGCCACCCGCCGACGCAGCGCCCGCAGCCGTCGCCGGGACCACCTGGTGACGTCCTCGCCGGCCACCCGGACCGTGCCGGAGGTGGGATCCACAAGTCGGAGCAGCGCCAGCCCGGCGGTGGACTTGCCGCTGCCGGATTCGCCGACAAGCCCCAGCGTCTCCCCCCGCCGTACCCGCAACGACACCCCGTCGACGGCCCGCACGACACCCGCCGGCGTCGGGAACCACACCGCCAGATCGTCGAGTTCGGCCACCACCTCGCCCGGGTCCCGCTGCTTGGGCACCGCAGCGTGCGCGCCGTCGGCCGGCACGGCCGCGTTGAGCTGATGATCGGCTCGTTGACGCTCGCTCATCGGCGCTCCCCGTCGCTCGGCTTCGGGTAGAAGGTGCGGACCTGGTGCCCGGCCGAGACCGGCACCAGCGGCGGCAGTTCGTGCTCGCAGCGGGCGTCACCCCGAACCGGGCAGCGGGGCCAGAACGCGCAGCCCGCCGGCAGGTCCAACGGGCTGGGCGGCGCACCGGCGATGGTGACCAGATCTCCGCCGCCGGCCGCCGGGTCCGGGCGGGCGGCCAGCAGAGCACCGGTGTACGGGTGCGACGGGGCACCGAAGACGGCGTCGACAGGCCCCTGTTCGAGGATCCGGCCCCCGTACATGACCGCCACGGTGTCGGCGATGCCGGCCACCACACCGAGGTCGTGGGTGATCCAGACGACAGCGGTGCCGAGGCGCTGTTGCAGGTCGGCGACCAGCTCGACGATCTGGGCCTGGGTGGTGACGTCGAGGGCGGTGGTCGGTTCGTCGGCGATCAGCAGGTCCGGTTCACAGGCCAGCGCCATGGCGATCACCACCCGCTGGCGCATGCCGCCGGAAAACTGGTGCGGGTACGCGTCCACCCGTTGCCCCGCCGACGGGATGCCGACCAGGTCCAGCAGCTCGACGGCGCGGGACCGGGCGGCCCGCCGGGTCAGCGCGAGGTGTTCCTCGGCGGCCTCGGTGACCTGCCGGCCGACGGTGAGCACCGGGTTGAGCGAGGTCATCGGGTCCTGGAAGACGAACCCGATGTGTCGTCCGCGCAGCCGCCGGCGGCGTTCCTCGGTCAGCCCGGTCAGCTCCGTGTCGTGCAGGTGCACCCGCCCGGTCACCCGCGCCGTGCGGGGCGCCAGCCCGGTGGCGGCGAGCACGCTCATGCTCTTGCCGCTGCCGGACTCGCCGACGAGCGCCAGCGTCTCCCCCGGCCGCACCGCCCAGTCGACCCCCGCGACGGCGTGCGCGGGCCCACGCCGGGTGCCGATGGTGACGGTGAGGTCCTCGACGGCAAGTACCGGCTTCATGCGGTGCTCCTCCGGGCTTCGCTGACGGTGAGCTGGCGAGGGTCGAGCACATCCCGCAGCGCGTCACCGACCAGGTTGAACGCCAGGACGGTGACGAAGATCGCCGCGCCGGGGAAGAAGCCCAGCCACCACGCCTCGGTGACGAACCCGCGCCCGTCGAACAGCATCCGCCCCCAGGCGGGATCGGGTGGCTGGACGCCGAGGCCGAGGAAGGACAACGCCGCCTCGGAGAGGATCGCGAAGGCAAGCGACAGCGACGTCTGCACGATCAACGGTGCCGCGATGTTCGGCAGCACGTGCCGACGCATGATCCGCAGGTCGGACGCGCCCACCGAGACCGCTGCCCGGACGAACACCTGTTCCCGTACCGAGAGCACGCCGGCCCGGGTCACCCGGGCGAAGATCGGTGTGTAGACCACCCCGATCGCCACCATCGCGGTGGTCAGTCCCGGACCGAGCACCGCCACGATCGCCACCGCCAGCAGCAGCACCGGGAACGCGAACAGCACGTCCATGCAGCGCATCAGCACGTTGTCGAGCCAGCCACGGTAGTAGCCGGCGAACAACCCGAGGGTCACCCCCACCACCAGCGCGATGCCGACGCTGACCAGGCCGACCTGCAACGACACGCGGGCGGCGACCATGACCCGGCTGAGCACGTCGCGGCCCAGCTCGTCGGTGCCGAACGGGTGTGCCCAGCTCGGCGGCTGAAGCATCACGTCGACGTCGACCTCGTTGATCCCCGACGGCGCCAGCCAGGAACCGCCCACACCCACCACGACCAGCACCGCCAGCACCAACGTGCCGGTCAGCGCCAGCGGGTCGCGCCGCAGTGCGGACAGCGCCCGGCGCACCTGTCCCTCGCGGCTGATCTGCTGCTCGCTCATTTGACAGTGATCCTCGGGTCGAGTCGGGCGTAGAGAACGTCGACCAACAGATTGACCAGCAGGAACAGCGCCGCCACCAGCAGCACCGCGCCCTGCAGGACCGGATAGTCCCGGGCCGCCACGGCGTCGTAGGTGAGCCGCCCGATGCCGGGCCAGGCGAACAGCACCTCGATCACGATCACCCCGCCGAGCAGGCTGGCCAACTGCACCGCCACCACTGTCACCACCGGGATCAGGGCGTTGCGCAGCACATGCCGCAACACCACCACCCGGGTACGTAGACCCTTCGCCTCGGCGGTGCGTACGTAGTCCTCGGAGAGCACCTCAAGCATCGACGAGCGGATGAACCGGGTGAGGATCGAGGCGGTGACCAGGCCGACAGTGGCGGCGGGCAGCGCCACGTGGGACGCCCACCGGCCCGGGTCCTCGGTGAGCGCGACGTACCCCGACGGTGGCAGCCAACCGAGCACTCCGGAGAAGAGCAGGATGCCCATGATCCCCATCCAGAAGTCCGGTACCGAGACACCGAACTGACTGAACACCCGGGCCGCGTGGTCGACGAGCGAGCCGCTGCGGATGGCCGAGACGATCCCCAGCGGAAACGCGATAAGCATCGCGAACACCACTGCGGTGACCGCCAGCGACAGCGTCGCCGGCAGCCGCTCCAGCACGATCGCGGTGACCGGCCGTCCACTGCGGAAGCTGACCCCGAGGTCGCCGGTCAGTGCCCGCCGCAGGTAGTCGAAATACTGCACCACAAGCGGCTGGTCCAGCCCGGCCCGGGCCCGCAGCGCCTCGTACGTCTGCGGGTCGAAGCGGGTGCCGAGGGCGACCCGGACGGGGTCACCCGGCACCAGTTGGAGCAGCAGGAACACCACGACTGTCACGCCGAGCAGCACGACTGCCGACTGCAACAGCCGACGGATGACGAAGCGGGCCACCAGAGGTCCCCCGCCCGGTCACCGGGCGAGGGCCACGTCGCGGAACCGGATCGCCCGGTCCGTGCGTACCTCGTAACCGCTCACCTGCTTCGACCAGCCCTGGGCCACGTCGGGGTTGTAGAGGTAGATGTAGCTGGCGTCGTCCACGATCTGCTTGGCCACCTGGTCGTACTGCTGCTTGCGGGCGGCCTGGTCGGTCTCGGTCCGGGCCTGGTCGAGCAGTCGGTCCACGTTCGGGTTGGCGTACTCGTGGAAGTTGAACGTGCCGTCGCTGTGGTGCTGGGCGTAGTAGAACTCGTCCGGGTCGATGTTGCCCAGCCAGCCGAGCATGAACGCGTCGAACTTGCCGGCGCCCTGCTCGTCGAGCCACTGCGCGAAGTCCAGCGTACGGATCTTGACGGTGATCCCGACGGCTTCCAACTGGGAGGCGATGACCTGGGCGGCGGTGACCGTCTCCGGGTACTCGCTGGTGACCATCAGGTCCATGCTCAGACCACTCACCCCGGCCTGGTCGAGCAGCTGCCGGGCCTGGTTCACGTCGTGGGTGTACGGCGCGTACTCGTAGTAGAAGGCGCTGTTCTGCGGGATGGCCGCCTGGTTGACGGTGGCCAGCCCGAACTTGGCGGCCTTGGTGATCGCCTCGCGGTCCAGCGCGAAGGCGATCGCCCGGCGTACGTTGACGTCGTCGTACGGCTTGCGCGCCTGGTTCAGCGCGAGATACCAGTAGTCGGTCGACGGCACCGACCGCACGGTCGGGTCGTCCCCGTCGAGCAGCGCCGGCACCTGCTGCGGTGGCAGGTTGTCGGTCCAGTGCACCTCGCCGCCGCGCAGGTTCTGCAGGGCGACCGTGGGGTCGCTGACGAAGGTGAACCGGACGCCGTCCAGCTTGGGCTTCTCGCCCCAGTAGTTGTCGTTGCGGACCAGCCGGATGCTGTCGCCGGAGCTGTAGTTCTCCACGGCGAACGGACCACTGCCGACCGGCTTGGTGGTGATCTCACCGGATTCCACGTTGGCCTTCTGGACGATCGCCACGCCCTTGAAGCCACCGAGGTTGGCCAGCAGGTTCGGCGTCGGCGCGTTGAGCGTCACCACGACTGTCTTCGGGTCGGATGCCTCGATCGACTTCACGGTGCCGAACTTGTACGCGTTGTTCAGCTTCTCGTCGATGATCCGGTTGTACGAGTAGACGACGTCCTCGGCGGTCAGCGGCGACCCGTCGGAGAACTTCACCCCCTCGCGGAGGGTGAACGTCCAGGTCAGCTGGTCGTCGCTGGTGGTCCACCCGGTGGCCAGGGCGGGCTTCATCTCCAGGTTCGCGTCCGGCTCGACGAGCGTGTCGAAGACGTTCTCCAGCACCTGGAAGCTGTAGTAGGCGGAGGTCTTGTGCGGGTCGAGCTGGTCGGGCTCGCCGCCGATCGCGGCGTTGAGCACACCCCCGGCGCCTGCCGCGTCGTTGCCGTCGACGTCGACGCCCTCGCCGCCACTGCATCCCGCCACGGCGGCGAGCATCAGGGCGATCGTCGCGCCGGCCAACCTGAATCTGGTCCTGGACATGGTCCTCCCCCTGGATTCTTCCGCGGCAGTCGATCTAGCCCCACGCTAACCGCAAACCCGCCGGTCGGCAGGGCACGGACCGGCCGGCGGACACGTTCGCCGTCAAGCTGTGACCCGGGCGGTCAGAGGCAGCACCAGCAGTAAAGGTGGTGACCGGCGGCCTGGGCGCGGTGGGCCAGGGCGCTGATCTCCTCGATCACCGGCAGCAGCTCATCCGGCGGCAGCGGCTCACCCCAGGCCAGCTCCTCGATCTGCCCCCAGCGCGCCGACAGCTCGGGCGACTGGGCGGCGGTGATCGACGCCAGGGTGTCCCTGGTTGCGTCGTCGAGGGCGATCAACCATGGCCCCTCGTCGCCACCGCTCCAGATCAGCCGCTGCTCGATCAGGTCGGTGGACCAGGCCAACCCGCGCACGAAACCGACAAGCTTGCCGAGGGTCACGGCCGGCTCGATGCCCTTGAGGTCGATCGCGTCCACCCCGGGGCGACCACCTGAGACAACGACCGGACCGCCGTCGAGATCCGCCATCAGCCCGATCGCGGCGGCGTCGTCCACCACCCGGAAGTAGTCATAGAGAACACCCATGGCCGTACCCCATCAGAGGGGTACGACAGCACCCGCGCTACGGACAGTTGTTGCTGGTCAGCCGGAGCGTGTACTCCGCGTCGTCGTGGGTGATGCCCGACGGGGCGCCGTCGAAGTGGGCCTCCACCTTCTGCCAGCCGCGGCGCTGCTCGTAGTGCAGGTGTGGCGCACCGGAGTTGCCGGTGCTGCCGATCCGACCGATCTGCTGACCCTGGACGACCCGCTCGCCGGCCTCCACGAGCGGCGGCTCCAGCAGGTGCAGGTACTGCGTCTCCCACCGGCCGCCGTGGTCGATCTTCACCCAGTAGCCACCACCACGTCCCCGGGGGCCGTCCGGGTTGTCCGGGGTACGACCACCAAGCGACCCGTTGATCCCGGCCACGGTGACGGTGCCCTCGTACGAGGCGAGCACCGGTTGTCCCCACGGGTCGCCGGAGAGCGGGAAGAAGTCCACGTCGTAGTCGCCGTGCCCCGGGTAGGTGCCGACCTGCCAGGTCTCCCCGCAGGTGACAGGCATCTGGAACAGCGGGCGGGGGCCCGGCGGGCGCAGCACGATGACGGCGGCCACGGCCAGGGCGATCACGATACCGAGGGTGAACAGGAGCCCGAAACGCGTCCGGCGGGCGCGGCGGTGGGAACGGGGGTGGCCGGTCGTCACGGCCCAGAGCATGTCAGAGACCGGCAACCCCCGTCGGTCGCGGTCAGGCCGGCACCGCCGGCACGGCGGGGCCGCTCGGCGCCGAAACCGGCACCGGGATCACCACCACCGGGCAGGTCGCCTTGCGTACGCACTCCTCGCTGACCGAGCCGAGCACCGTGTGCCGCAGCCGGCCGTGCCCGTGACTGCCCAGCACCAGCAGGTCGGCGCCACGGGCGGCGGCGGTGAGCACGTCGGCCGGCCGGCCCTCGACGACCTCGGCCGAGACCGGTGTCGCCGACGTGCCCCGGGTGACCTCGCCGATCTCCCGCGCCAGCAGGGCGGTGGCCCGCTCCTCCTCCTCGATCGGGTTCGGCGCGACCATGGCACCGCCGTCCAGGCCGTCCCACCGCCAGGCGGTCACCGCCTGCACGGTGCCGTTGCGCTCGGCCGCCTCGCCGACCGCCCACCGCAGGGCACGTCGCCCACCGTCCGAACCATCGACGCCGACAACAATCAGATAGGTCATCGTCCTCACTCCTCTCCGTCCTGCCTCCAGTGCAGCCTGCGGACGGGCGGCGGACCAGCGGCCGAGGTCCCGTCCGCACGGGTCGGACGGCCTTGTGAGACGTCACGATCACCTGATAGACATCACATGTCTTGCCGGCTCGTACGTGACGCGGTATCTGGGGGCGACGGTGAAGCTGCTGCGGGTTGGCCCGCCGGGTCGGGAAACGCCGGCCCTGCTCGACGAGTCCGGCCAGCTCCGTGACCTCAGCGGCGTGACCGACGACCTGGACCCCGCCTTCCTGGCCGCCGACGGCCTGTCCCGCCTGGCCGGCATCTCCCCGCACGACCTGTCGCCGATGGACCCCACCGGCCTGCGGATCGGTCCCCCACTGCGACCCGGGAAGATCGTCTGCATCGGGCTGAACTACCACGACCACGCCGCCGAGACCGGCGCGGCGCTGCCCGCCGAGCCGGTGGTCTTCCTGAAGGCTGCCGACACGGTGGTCGGCCCCGATGACCCGGTGCTGGTGCCCCGCGGCAGCACCAGGACGGACTGGGAGGTCGAACTGGCCGTCGTCATCGGCCGCAAGGCCCGCTACCTGCCGTCGGTAGAGGCGGCGATGGACTGCGTCGCCGGGTACGCCATCTCCCACGACGTCTCCGAGCGGGAGTTCCAGCTCGACCGGGGTGGTCAGTGGGACAAGGGCAAGTCCTGCGAGACGTTCAACCCGCTCGGCCCGTGGCTGGTGACCGCCGACGAGGTCGCCGACCCACAGGATCTGCGGTTGCGACTCTGGGTCAACGGCGTGCTGCGGCAGGACGGCAGCACCAAGGACATGGTCTTCCCGGTGGCCGAGATCGTCCGCTATCTGAGCCAGTTCATGGTGCTGTACCCCGGCGACGTGATCAACACCGGCACCCCGGCCGGTGTCGCCCTCGGCCAGCCGGAACCCAAGCCGTACCTGGTCGCCGGGGACGTGGTCGAGTTGGAGATCGACGGGCTGGGCCGGCAACGTCAGTCGCTGGCACCGGCATGACCGGCGCGGACGCGCGGGAGTTCGCCGGGTTGTCGGCGGTGGTCACCGGCGGCGCCTCCGGCATCGGCCTGGCCACGGCCACCCTGCTCGCCGAGCGTGGTGCCCGGGTGGCCTGCCTGGACCTGAACGCGCAGCAGGTGCCCGAGCCGTTGCTCGGCCTGGCCGCCGACGTGACCGACGACGCGTCGGTCCGAGCCGCTGTCGCCGCCGCCCACGAGGCGTTCGGCGGCCTCGACGTCCTGGTCAACAATGCCGCCATCGGCGCGGTCGGCACCGTCGAGGCCGACAGCGATGCCGACTGGCACCGGGTACTCGACGTCAACGTGGTGGGCATCGTCCGGGTTACCCGGGCCGCGCTACCGCACCTGCGTGCCTCCGCGCACGCCGCGATCGTCAACATCGGGTCCATCGCGGCCTGGCTCGGGCTGCCCCAGCGGGCCCTCTACAGCGCCAGCAAGGGCGCGGTGCAGGCGCTCACCCTGGCGATGGCCGCCGACTACGTGACCGTTGGCATCCGGGTCAACTGCGTCAACCCGGGCACGGCGGACACGCCGTGGGTACGTCGGCTGCTCGACGCCGCCGACGACCCGGCGGCGGCACTTGCCGCGTTGCGGGCCCGCCAGCCCACAGGCCGCCTCACCACCCCACAGGAGGTGGCCGCCGCCGTCGCGTACCTGGCCAGTCCGCTATCCGGGTCGACCACCGGCAGCGTGCTCGCCGTGGATGGCGGGATGCACGGGCTGCGGCTGCCCACGCCACCGAGCGGGGACCGCGCCGGCTGACCGCTCGCCGGCCAGGGTGACCAGCCGGCCTGAGCGGCAGCTCAGCGGGCCAGACCGACCGCCGGGCCCGCCTTGCGCACCGACCGGCGGGCCACCCCGCCGCCCGGGTCACCGGGATGGCCGGGCCCCACCACGTCACCGCGTACGTCGGCGAGGATGGTGGCGAGCAGATCGTGGCTGGACCGCAGCGACTCGATCTTCTCGGTCAGCAGGTCCAACTCCACCTGAAGGGTGTCGGCCAGGCGGGCACGGTCAGCCGGCTCGTCGGGTATCGCAGCCCGGCCGTCCAGCAGGAATCGCAGCGCCTGCCCGACCACGCCGGAGGGCAGCGCGGCGGACAGCATGCACCGGATCCGGGCCACCCGGTCGACGTCGGACTCCTGGTACGTCCGGTAGCCCGAGTCGGTACGAATCGGCGTCAGCAGGCCCTGCTCCTCGTAGTAGCGCAGCATCCGCACCGACGCGCCGGTCCGCGCGCTCAACTCACCGATCCGCATCGCTTGACTCTAACGTCGATGTCAGGCTTTAGCGTCCGTCTGTGATCATCTATGTGCTCTTCGTCTGCTCGTTCGCCGTGGCCACTGCCGAGTTCGTGCTTGTCGGCCTGCTCCCCCAGGTCGCCACCGACCTGGACGTCTCCGTTGCCGCCGCCGGGCAGCTGGTCACCGCGTACATGATCGTGGTGACGGTGGGCGGCCCGGTCGCCACCGTGCTGACCCGCCGGCTGCCGCGCCGGGAACTGCTCGCCGGCACCATGGCGCTGGCGACGGTGTCCGCGGTGGCCAGCGCCATGGCCACCTCGTACCCGATGCTGTTGTCGGCCCGGCTGGGCTCGGCGCTGGCCCAGGCGCTGTTCATGGCGGTGGCCTCGCAGGTGGCCATGGCCTCGGTGCCGCCGGAGCGGCAGACCGTCGCGGTGGCCCGGCTGTTCGGCGGATTCGCCCTGGCCACCGTGCTCGGCCTGCCGCTGGGCAGCCTGATCGGCGAGGCGTACGGCTGGCCTGCCACCTTCGTGGCCGTGGCCGGCCTGGCCGCGCTGGGGCTGCTCGGCGTGCTCGTCTTCTGCCCCCGGATCCCCAACCCACCGCCGGCCGGCGTCCGGGACAGCGTCGGCGCGCTGCTGCGCCCCGGCATCTACGCGGGACTCGGCGTCACCCTGCTGGCGCTCACCGGTTTCGTGGCCGCCTTCACCTACGTCGCTCCGATGCTGCGCACCGTCACCGGGCTGAGCCCCGGCTGGGTCAGCGTCGGCCTGGTCCTCTACGGCCTCGGCACCATCGCCGGCAACCTGCTCGCCGGCCGGGTACGCCCCGACGCGATCACCCGACGGCTGCCCCTCGCCGTCGGCGCGCTGACCGCGATCCTGCTGGCGCAGCCGCTACTGCTGCCGGTCGCCCCGCTGGCGCTGGCCGGGCTCGCCCTGCTGGGTGCGGCGGCGTTCCTGGTCGTGCCGCTGGTCCAGACCTGGCTGATGGGTCAGGTCGACACCGCCGCCACCGGCCTGGTCGCCGCCGTCAACATCTCGGTCGCCGGTGCCGCCGGAGCCCTCGGCGCCGCGCTCGGCGGCACGGTGCTCGCGGTCGGCCTCGGCCCGGCCTGGATCGGCCCGGTCGCCGCCGTCTCCGTCCTGGCCAGCACCATCGTCGCCACCCGCCTCACCCGGGTCTCGACGCCGCGCGGACCGTCGCCCGCCGCACTGCTCGACCGCTGAGCACAGGAGTTGGTCTCGCTCGTCGGCGGGAGACCGCACCGACGAGCGAGACGCACCATGCGTGGGAAGCGTCAGGTCAGGGAGACATGCTCATGTCTGTCTGACCTGTGGTGTCAGCGAATGATCGGGCTGGTCTTGACGAAGATGGGTGGCGGCTCGGGCGGCCGGGGCGGCAACGCGATGCCGACCGGCAGCGTCTGACCGTCCCACAGCAGCAGGATCTCGTTGGTCCGCGAGCCGGTGCTGATCCACTCCATCAGGACCACCACAAAGGACGCGCCCGGCAGCACCACGCCCTCATCCAGCCCCTCGATCTCGCTGATCTTGAAGCCGCGGGACTGTACCGTGACACCAGTCGCCGGTTCGTTGCCGACGTTACGGATCACGTAGGGCGTCCCGATCTCCATCGGGCGGCGGCTGCGCGGAAGCTCGGCCTGCCAGGACACCGGCGGCGGAGCCGGCGGCACGGCCAGTTCGGCGGCGACAGCCTGCCGCTCGGCGGCATCAGCGGCGCGCTGGGCGTGCCGCAGCGACCGTACCGACACCGCAAGTGCCGTCGTGGAGAAGACGACAGACGATACGACACCGGCCCACGCCGCCGCATCGCCGTAGCTCACCGCCATGCCCGGAAGAGTAGCCCCACCCCGCACCTGCTCCATCCACCGTCGAGCGATGCCAACGTGCCCGTTCGACAATGCTGCTGGGACGAGCTACTCGGTGACTGCGCGGGTGTACGGTCCGAAGTGGCGGCTCCGAGGTGAGAGCTGCGGATCCTCGCGTTCGGGGGTGTCGACATGGCAGCCATCGCGGATGGCCGGTTCGGTGGGGAACTGCGTAGGCTCCGTGTGCTGGCGGGCCTGTCGCTACGGCAACTCGCACCGCTCGTCCTGTCCAGTCGAGGGCACCTGCACGATCTGGAGACGGGTCGACGCCGGCCAACAGTAGACCTGGCCGCGCGACTCGACGATGCGCTCGACACCGGCGGCATTCTGTCCGGCATGCTGCACCCAACTCCCGCGCCAAGCGACCCGGAAAGCTTGGCCTACGTCGCCCAGCATCCCCGCCGTGTCGACCCTGCGGCCCTGCACACTTTGACCGATCTGCTCGCCGCGTATCGTCGTCTGGAAGACACCCTCGGCTCCGCACCGCTGCTGCCAACGATGCGCACTCAACTGGACATGGTCACCACGCTCGTCTCGGAGGCCACCTCGGCGCTGCGACCGAATGTGGTTGACCTCGCCGCACAGTGGGCGCAGTTCGGTGGGTGGCTGTACGCCGCCAGTGACCGACGTCGGCTCGCCAACCGTTGGTACGGCACGGCCCTGGAGTGGGGAACTGAGGCGGGCAATCCGGACATGATCGCCACGGCGCTCAGCATGCGAGGACATCTCGCCTGGTCGGAGCGGCGTTCGCATCCGATGATCGGGCTTTCTGCGGCAGCGGCACGACAGCCGGCCAGCCCTGGCATACGTGCCATTGCCATCCAGCAACAGGCTCGTGGGCATGCGCTGCTCGGCGAGGCGGACTTCGTGACCGCCCTGCTCGATCAGGCTGCGGAGTTGGTGGCGGCGGCCCGCCAGGCACCCGACCGCGAGCCACCATGGATCTACTTCCACTCGACTGCCTACCTGACCATGCAGCGCGGCCTCGCCTACCGCCTCCTCGGCTGGAATGCGCAGGCGATCGAATATCTGCGGTTGGGACTGTCCGGGATGTCGCCAGAGGCGGCCGGCGCCGCCTGGACCGGTCCCTACCTCCTGCGCCTGGCGGCGGCGCTCGTTGACACCGGAGAGGCCAGCGAGGCGCTGAGCATCTACCAAAGGGTCCATGGTATCGGGCAGGCAACCCGCACCCTCAGCCTTATTGACCAAGCCGAGGAGGCCGTCCGCGCGATGTCCGCAGGTAGATAGCAGACACCCATACTCTCGACCGTCACCATCCGATCACTGAATGCTGATCGAGGGCACACAGTGCCTGCTCAGGGGGGTGACGATGAGGGACTCGGTGCCGATCGGGCGGCGGGTGGCGTACTGGCGGGCGCGGCGGCGGATGTCGCAGCAGGTGTTCGCCGACCGGCTCGGCAAGTCCAAGAGCTGGGTCGACAAGGTCGAGCGGGGGGTACGCGCCCTGGACAAGGTCTCCACGCTGCGGGACATCGCCGCCGCGCTGCGGATCGATCAGGGGTTGCTGCTCGGCCAGGACAGTCGACCTGCTGAGGCGACCACCAGGGTCGAGGGCGATGAGGTGATCCGGGCGGCACTGTCCGCGTACGACATTGCTCTGGATCGGCCGGCGGCGCGCCGGGACGCGCCGGACGGTGCTCGGCTGGCACGCGGCGTCGCGCATGCCTGGACCAGTTTTCAGCACGCGCGGTATCCGGCGCTTATCGGCCTGCTGCCGGAGTTGCTGGTCGGAGCGCAGCGCGGGCACGCGCATGATCCGGAGGTGGGCCGGGTGTCGCTTGTGGAGGCCTACCGGGTGACCGCGTCGCTGCTGGTCAAGCTTGACGAGTCCGAGCTGGCCTGGCTCGCCGCCGACCGGGCGATGACGGTCGCGACAGGTGATCCGCTGCTGGTGGCCGCCGCCACGGTGCAGCTCGGCCAGGTGTTGCGGGCGGCCGGTCGGGCGCGGGAGGCGGGCCGGGCGACGCTGGCGGCGGCGTACCGGATCGGCCGGGCCGACCTCGACGTGGCGCGGTTGTCGCTCTGCGGGGCGCTGCTCGTGCAGGCGGCGCTCGCGGCGGCCCGGCACGGTGACGATCGGGCCGCCACCCGCGTCGACGAGGCCGCCGATCTCGCCGCCGAGGTCGGCGACGGCAACGATCATCATCACACCAGCTTCGGACCGACGGCCGTGGCGCTCGCCCGGGTCGCTGTCGCGATCGATCTGGGTACGCCGGACGAGGCGATCGTCCGACACGAGAAGGCTGTCGGGCGGGTCGGCTGGCGATGGCTGCCACCGGAGCATCGGGCGGCTCATCTGATCGACGCCGGGCGTGCGTACCTTCAGGTTGCCGACCCGGTGAACGCGGCCCGGGTGCTGCTGGAGGCCGACCGGACCGCACCTGCCGAACTACGCCACCGGCCCGCCGCCCGGAACGTGCTCGCCGCCACGGTCCGCCATCCGGGCGCTCCCGCCACGATCGTCGCGCTGGCCGCCACCCTCGGGGTGACCCGCGCATGACCGCCCCGATCCTCACCCTCGCCCAGATCCTCAACCGGCTCACCCTGACCGCCCGCTGGACCCTGCGTGATCACCAACCCGGCTCCGACGGCCGCTGCCCGATCTGCCGCGTCACCGACTGTGCCGTTGCCACCGCCGCCCGCGACCTCCTCACCACCCTCAAGCAGACCCGCTGGACCGGGGGCGGTGGCACTCCCGATCCGTGGCAGTCGCGGTAGCCGACACGCCGGCCGGCTGACACCTTTACTGCCACGGTTCGGCGACGTGGGTTACGAAGGCGCGTGCTGGGGCGGGAGCCCGGGTGCCGGGTCGAGCAGGCGGTGGCGCTCGGCGGCGAGGACCTCGCGGACGAGTTCGGCCTCGGACAGGTCCACCGCCTCGGGACTCGACTCGGCCATGTCGCTGACCCGGGCGAAGTCGTCGAAGATGCGTCGCTTGCCGGCCAGCAGTTCGGTGATCCGCTTGTCGACGCCGTCCTCGGAGAGCAGCCGGTGGACCTGCACCGACTGGACCTGTCCCATCCGGTGCGCCCGGGCGACGGCCTGCGCCTCGGTGGTCGGCTTGAGCTGAGGTTCACAGATGACCACGACGGACGCGGACTGGATGTTCAGCCCGACGCCACCGGCC
Organism: Micromonospora andamanensis; assembly: GCF_016863495.1. Lineage (GTDB taxonomy): Bacteria > Actinomycetota > Actinomycetes > Mycobacteriales > Micromonosporaceae > Micromonospora > Micromonospora andamanensis. The sequence continues at coordinate 10,199 of NZ_BOOZ01000004.1, read as the reverse complement.
ACGATCTGGGCCACCAGGACGGCCCCGTGGCGGGCGGCGGAGAACTCGTCGACCAGCTGCTGACGTCGGTTGGCGGGCACCGATCCGGTGAGCGGCCCGAACACCGGCTCGGGAAGGGCCTCGGCGACCCGGTCGAGGACCGCCCTGAAGTGGGAGAACACGATGACGCGGCGCTCGTTCTCGGCCGCTTCCCGGACGATCTCGACGAGTCGCTGCAGCTTTGTGGACTCGGCCGCCTGGAGCATGGCGACCTGGCGCATCTCCATGAAGTTTCCCCGTTCGACCGCCGCGCGGTAAGCCGTGGTGTCCGTCGAGGACATCGGCAGCCACTCCTCGACCTCGATGAGTTCGGGCAGCTCGTCGAGGACGTCGTCCTGGTTGCGGCGCAGGTACGCCGGTGCGATCTGCCGCCGGAACCGCGCGGGTGACAGGTCGGTGGCGTCGACTGTGAGATCGGGGCGCACGTACGAGGCGAGGTTGCGGAACTCGTCGACCCTGTTCTCCAGTGGCGTGCCGGTGAGCAGGATGGCCCGTTCGGCACGCGCGACGATCTCCTTCGTCCTGATCGTCCGCTGCGCCTGCGGGTTCTTGATGTAGTGGGCCTCGTCGACGACGACACAGGCGAGGTCGGGGAACTCCCGCAGTTCCGGCGCCCACCAGGCGAGGGTCTCGTAGGTGGTGACCGCCACGCCCCCGTCCCGCAGCCAGGTGCGGGCTGCGGCGTCGCGGTCCGGGCCGTGCACCCGGTGTGGACGCAGCCTCGACTTGCCGCTGATCTCGCGGACCCAGTTGGTCACCACGGCGGCGGGACACACCACCAGGAAGTGGGTGCGTCCCCTGCTGCGCAGGTGGGCCAGGACGGCCAGCGCCTCGACTGTCTTACCGAGGCCCATCTCGTCCCCGATAATGATCTTGCGTTGGACGAGGGCGAAGCGCGCGGCGAAGCTCTGGTAACCGCGCAGCGACGCGGTCAGGTGGTCACCGTCGAGCGCCTGGTCGCGTACCGCCTGGATGATCTCGTCCGGCAAGTCGCCGTGCGTCGCGGGCCTGTCGTCGGCGGCGAAGCCCAGCTCGGCGAGCATGGCGAAGTAGTCGGCCGGCCGGGCGCGGAAGTCGTCCCACGGATCGACGCGACCGCTCCGCCGACCCGAGGCCGGCGACCCCCGGAGCAGCTCGGCTCGCCGGATGACGAGCTCGACGCTCTCGCGCAGGTCGGTGACGGTGAGCCCTCTGGTCGGCACCACGAGCAGGTGGCGGGTCCTCCGGTCGATGGCGCTGCCCAGCGGCGCGAGTTCGGCGGCGCGTTCGAGGTCTGCCGCCGCACCACGGGTACGCCGGTACGCGTCCCACTCGGCGAGGCGACGCAGCAGCTGCGTGGTCTCCGGATGGCGGTGCTCGACGTCGATGCGGACCGACGTGTCCTCGTACGTGGTCTGCCAGAGGGTGCGGGCCGCGCCGAGCAGGCGACGGGCCGAGGTCTCCCCGACACCCGGAAGCGCCGGAAGGGAGGCGCCGACGCGCAGCACGTCCTGCACCGTGTCGATGCCCGCGTCGGTGAGCGGCCCGAGTCGGAACCGGTCACGGGTGACGGTCCGCAACGCCTCCACCGGCATGTCCCGCAGGATCCGTTGCGCCTCGGCCTGTCTGACCTGCTCACCCGCTTCGCGGGCCGCCGCGCGGTAGGCGGCCTCGCCGGCCACCACCTTGTCGATGGTGGCCAGGGCCGCCGGCAGGCCCGCGAACACCGACCGGTCCACCAGCTCCGGCTCTGGACTCGTCCGCTCGGCCGGTCCTCGCTCTGGACTCGTCCGCTCGGTCGGTTCCCGCTCCGGAGGCGTGCGCTCGGCGAGCAGGGCGAAACGGAGAGCCGGGTCGAGCAGATCCTCGATGCGGGACCGGGCCGGATCGAGCGACGCGGCGGGGACGCCGAGGTACGCCAGACGTTTGGGGCTGCCAGCAGCGATCACCTCCGCGTACCGGTCACGTAGGAACGTCGCGGCGGTGGCCGCCGACTGCTTCCTGGCCGGCCCGGCGAGGTAGCGGCGTACGTCGAGCATCGGTGCGAGGTCGGCGACGGCGCGGGGGGCGTCCTCGGCGAGCAGGCGCAGCAGGGCGTCGTCGGCGACTGTCGTCGCGGGAAGCGCCGCCCGCTGCCGGAGTCGCCGGACGACGTCGCTGTCGTTCTCCCGCAACGCGAGCACGCGCCACGCGGCCCGACCGGAGCGCTCGACCACCACGCTGCGGTCCCACATGGCCCCTTCGGCGGCGCTCGCCTCCTGCCGGACAGCCCGGCGCCGGTTCCGCACGTCCTCGGCGAGCCGACCCCACCGCCTGAAGTCCGCCACGAGCCGACGGGACTCTGCACGCTCGGCCTTCTCCATACCCACCCGCAGCCGGTACCCGGCCACCTGCCCGACCATGCGACCTCGCGCGATCATGCAGTTATGGCACCTACCAAAGTGGTGCATTCGCTACATTTCTGGTGCCACAACTGCATGATCGGCGGAGGTGGGGCGGTCACTGCGGGGCGGGGCCGTTGTCGACGAGGCGGAAACGCGTGGTCAGCGTGGCGTCGCCCAGTTCCTCGACGATCAGGCCACGGGTCGGCGAGTTCTGCAGGTAGGCCGAGTTGCTGCTGATCGCGTACGTGGGCTGGCCGCCGCGTTGGCCGTCCCGGACGACTGTGAACTGCTGTCTCGGCTCCTCCGGCGCGCAGGCGGCTGCGACCACCCGCAGCGGCTGGCTCCCCGAGGACCGCACCTCCCAACAGGCGTCTGTCGGTTCGTCACCCCGTTCGGCGGCCCGGATCAGATAGATGTCTGGACCCTGAGGGGTGATCACGAAGAGCTGGCGGCCCTCGTCGCCGTCGACCTCGGCGAGGCGGTCGTCGTCGAGCAGCGACAGCCCGCCACTCTGCTCGGCGGCCCTGACGATCGTCACCTGCCGCAGTCCCGACAGCAGCGGGTCGCCGCCCGAAGCGCCGTCCGGCGGCCCGGACGTCGCGGCCGGGTCGGGACTGGCCGGCCCGGTGGCCGGCGCGGCCGTCGGGCCGGCCGGCCCGACCGGCAGGGAGTCCGGGCCACCGGAGGGGCGCGCCAGGACCGCGCCGGCACCGAGCAGACCGACGAGTACGACGCCCAGCGCGGCGGAGGCGGCCCGGCGACGGCGACGGCGGGCGTCGCCCCGGCCTCGGATGTCGACTGCCGGCGGTACCTTTCCCTGCCGGCCGTGTCCGGCCAACGCACGCAGGGCCTCGTCGAGATTCGGCTCAGGACCCATTTCTGCCTCCTGCGCCGGTGGTCTCGTACCCGCCGTCGCTCAGGTGAACGGCCAACGCCCGGCGTCCCCGGGCGAGCCGCGTCTTGACGGTGTTCACGTTGCTGTCGATCTCCGTCGCGATCTCGGTCACGCTCAACCCCACCAGGTGGTGCAGCACCACCACGCGCCGCTGCTCGGCGGAGATGCGGCGCAGCGCCGACACCACCGCCACGTGATCGACAGAGGTCGTCTCGTCGTGCTGGCCGGCCACCTCCCGGCGGTGGGCACGCAGCCGGTTCACCGTCTTGCGCCAGGCACTGACGGCGATCCGGTACGCGACCCGGCGGACCCATGCCTCCGGGCTGTCGCACTCCCGTACCGACGCCCACCGGTCCCAGGCCCTGGCGTACGCCTCCGCGACCGCGTCCTCCGCCTCGGCCCGGCTGCCGACCATGGCGGACAGGTGGCCCAGCACCCGCTGCGCCGACGCCGTGTAGAAGGCGTCGAACTCCTCAGCGTCGCGTTTCACTCACGTTCCCACCCGTACTGTCGCTGCTGGTCGTGGTCCCGGCGGACGGCGGACGGACGCCCCCGGGCCGGGACCGGGGGCGTCACCGCGCCTCACCGTCGGGGTGCCGGCCCGGTGTCGTTGAACCGGAAGCTACTCGCCGGCGGGGCATCCCCCAACTCCTCCATGATCAGCCCGGATCGCGCGGAGTCCCGCAGGTACGCCCACCGGTTGCTGATCAGGTATTCGCGGGGGCCGCCGCCGGCCACGGCGACGATCTCGAAGCGTTGGGCAGGGTCGCCGGCCCGGCAGGTGGCTCCCCGCACGTACAGCGGCCGGGTGTCGCCCGGGTTGTGCACCTGCCAGCAGACCGGCTTACCGGTGCCGCCACCGTAGTACGCCTTGATGAGGAACTGACTCGAGCCCACCGGCGTCGGTACGAACACCTGCCGCCCCTGGTCATCGTCGACCTCGGCCAACCGGCCACCGTCGAGCAACGCCAGCCCCGACTCGAAGGCACCCACCCGGACGATGGTGACCCGGCGCTTGCCGGACAGCAGCGGATCCCCGACCGCCGTCGGCCGTGGGGTGGCCGCCACCGGCACACCTCCGGACGACTGGGCTCCAGTCACGGCCAGACCCGCCGGCGCGTCACCGGCCGGCGCGGGCCGCCCCGCCGTCGCGCCCGCCGGGCCGTCGCCGGAGGCCGGACCCATGCTGTACACCGTTACGGCGGTGCCGGTCAGCACCACCAGGCCCGCCGCGGCGAGCCACCTACCCAGCAACACGATTCCTCCCGAGCTGCTCAGCACCGGGGTCAACCGCCTGGCGGCGGCGGATCCCCTGTCGATTCAGCGGGATGACGCGTGCGGGCGCCTGAAGGTTTCACGGGCCGGCCAGATCTTCGGGTGGCCGGCTCGACACCGCCGGTCCGGCATCCCGGTCAGCGCAGCGTGACCAGCCGCATGCCGGTACGGATCAGGACGACCGCGCCACCGGCGGCCATGACCAGACCGATGCCCGGCATCAGTTGCCCCCACGCGCCGGTGCTGGCGCTCAGACTGATCAGGCGGGCCACCTGCCACCCGGCGATGACGGCGACGACGAGCCCGGGGATCAGGCTGTGTGCGATGGCCACCTTCCGGTTGGGCAGCAACGCACCGGCGATGGCGAGGAACGCCACGCTCAGCGTCCACAGACCGGGTCCGGCCACGCCGGAGAGCGAACCGAACGGCGTGATGACCCAGGGCAGCAGCGAGCCGACGAGCGCGAGCACGCCGCCGACGATCATGCCGAGGCTGCCGGCGTGCAGGATGCGGCGGCGAACCGGGGCGGCGGTGGATGCGGTGTCGGCCATTTCCGGATGCTATGCGCTCGACGCCGCTGACCGGACGGGCGGATCGGCGAGCGGTCGGACCGGATCGGTGGGCGGCCGACCCAGCCTCGCGAAAAGCCGCAAAACGGTACGACTGCCTGCCCCGGCCCGGGCCGTCGACCGTTCACAGGATCCAACGGACCGTTCAGCGACCTGATGCCGTACCTGCCCGGATCACCTCTTGCCCGGCCAGGCCGCGTCGCGTTCCCTTCCCAGCCAAAGGTGTGACCGACCGCACAACCGCGTCGAGCGGGACGGCGAGGCGGGAGGGCGGGTCGGCCACGGCACCAGCACCGCGTCACCACCAACCAGGCGCCGTGTCGCAGGCCCCTCGCCGGATCTGCCGGTTCCATACCGACTAGGAGGCTCCAGACATGACCGAGGTAACCCCCGATAAGGAGACCCGTGGCGGTGAACCGCCACCATCGGCACCACCACCGGCCGCACCGCCGGACAACGGCTGGCGCAAGGAGTACTGGAGCCGCAACCTGCGGCTCATGGTGATCCTGCTCGCCATCTGGTTCACCGTTTCGTTCGGCTTCGGAATCCTCCTTGTCGAACCGTTGAACAACATCGTCATCGCCGGATTCCCGCTCGGATTCTGGTTCGCCCAACAGGGATCGATCTACGTCTTCGTCATTTTGATTCTGGTGTACGCGAAGATGATGGATCGACTCGACAACCAGTTCGGCGTTGACGAGCAGGAGACCGAGGGGGCTGGCAAATGAGTCAGATCCAGACCTGGACCCTCGTCTTCATCGTCGGCTCGTTCGCTGTCTACCTGTACATCGCCTGGCGCAGCCGGGTGAAGGAGACGGCCGGCTTCTACGTCGCCGGCCAGGGCATTCCGACAATCGCCAACGGTGCGGCCGTCGCCGCCGACTGGATGTCGGCAGCGTCGTTCATCTCGATGGCCGGCCTGATCGCGTTCCTGGGATCCGACGGCACCATCTACCTGATGGGCTGGACCGGCGGCTATGTGCTGTTGGCCCTGCTGATCGCGCCCTACCTGCGTAAGTGGGGCAAGTTCACGGTTCCCGAATTCGTCGGTGACCGATACTCCGAGACCGTGCGCACCATCGCCGCCGTGGCCGCGATCATCATCTCCTTCACCTACGTGGTGGGGCAGATGCGCGGTGGCGGCATCGTCTTCAGCCGGTTCCTGAAGCTGGACGTGACCCAGGGCGTCGTCCTCGCCGCGGTGATCATCGGCTTGTACGCGGTGCTCGGCGGCATGAAGGGCATCACCTGGACCCAGGTGGCGCAGTACACCGTGCTGATCGTCGCCTACCTGATTCCCGCGTTCGCGGTGGCTCAGCAGATGACAGGCATTCCGGTCCCGCAGGTGTCGTTCGGGCAGATCCTCGCCGAACTCGACGCGATAAGCGTCGAGATGGGACTCAACCAGTACACCGAGGCGTTCGCGGCCCGACCGCAGATCGACGTGTTCCTGGTGACCATGGCGCTGATGATCGGCACCGCCGGTCTACCGCACGTGATCGTCCGGTTCTACACCACGAAGAGCGTGCGGGGCGCCCGCTACTCGGCGTTCTGGGCGCTGTTCTTCATCGCGCTGCTCTACACCACCGCCCCGGCGGTGGGTGCCTTCACCAAGCTGAACCTGCTCCAGGACGTCAACGGGGTCTCCGCGAACGCGCTGCCCAGTTGGATCGAGAACTGGGCGGCGACAGGTCTGGTGACTGTCAGCGACGGCGCGTCGACGATCAACTCGGTGAGCAACAGCCCGACCTCCGGCGCCGACCTGATCGTCAACAACGACATCCTGGTGCTGGCCAGTCCCGAGATCGCCGGCCTGCCGGCACCGATCGTGGGTCTGGTGGCGGCCGGCGGTATGGCCGCCGCGATGTCCACAGCGGCCGGGCTGCTGCTGGTCATCTCGTCGTCCTTCTCGCACGACCTGTACTTCCGTCGGGTCAAGCGGGACTCCACCGACAAGCAGCGGCTGCTCGCCGGTCGGATCGCGATGGGCCTGGCGGTGCTGGTCTCCATCTACGCCGGCATCAACCCGCCGGCGTTCGTGGCGCAGGTGGTCGCCTTCGCCTTCGGCCTGGCCGCGGCGAGCTTCTTCCCCGCCATCGTGCTCGGCATCTTCTGGAAACGATGTAACGCCACGGGCGCGGCGGCCGGCATGGTCACCGGCATACTCTTCACCGCCAGCTACATGATCTACACGCTGCCGGTGTTCGGCACGGCGGCCAACCCGCACATCTTCGACATCAGCCCGGAGGGCATCGGCACCATCGGTGCGATCGTCAACTTCGTCGTCACCATCGTGGTGTCGAAGATGACCGCGCCGCCGCCGGAGGAGATCTCGGAGATGGTGGAGAGCATCCGCTACCCGGCCAACCGGCGGGAGGTGACCGCCGGCACCGCCGCCGACACCGCCTGACCTGCTCCCGCACCTCGGAAAACCACCGGTCGCCGGTCCCACCATCGATGTTGGGGCCGGCGACCGGCCGTTGCGCAGGAACCCGACCGGCGGCGATCCGCCACTCGGCAGGGCGCGGCCAACACCCGGTCGGTGGCGGTGTGAGCTGCCGCACGTGGGAGGCGATCGGGAATCAGGCCGGCGGCTGCGGGTTTGGAGCCAGATATGACCATCGCAGCACGTCCCGCCCCGCACGCCGGTCGGCGGGAGACCACCCGGTGAGCGCCGTCGACACCGCCCCCGCGCCACCGGCCTCGCTGATGCCGGGTGACCTGATGACCCGCCGCCAGCGCGTACGCCTCATCCTCGTGCTCGGCTCGCTGATCGCGGTGGGCCCGCTGACCATCGACATGTACCTTCCGGCGCTGCCCTCGATCGTCGACAACCTCGACACCACCTCGGCGGCGGTCCAACTGACGCTCACCGGCACCCTGATCGGCCTCGCCCTGGGACAACTGCTGATCGGCCCGCTCTCCGACGCCGTCGGCCGGCGGACGCCGCTCATCGCCGGTACCGCGCTGCACATCGTGGCCTCCGTGTGCTGCGCCCTCGCCCCGAACATCGCAGTGCTCGGGGCGCTGCGGGTGGTCCAGGGCCTCGGCGCGGCGGCGGCTGCCGTGATCGCCATGGCCGTGGTCCGCGACCTGTTCAGCGGCTCGGCCTTCGCCCAGTTGCTGTCCCGGCTGCTGCTCGTGATGGGCGCCGCCCCGATCCTCGCGCCGACCCTCGGCAGCGAACTGCTGAGGTGGACGCAGTGGCGCGGCGTGTTCGCCGCCCTCGCGGTCTTCGGCGTAGTGCTGCTGCTGATCGCGATGCTGGGCCTGCCGGAGACGCTGCCACCGCTGCGGCGCCAGCGCGGCGGAGTGCTGCCCACCGTCCGGCTCTACGGCTCGCTGCTGGGTGACCGCGCCTTCGTCGGGCTGGTGCTGGTCGCCGGGCTGGCCATGGCGGCCCTGTTCGCCTACGTGGGCGGCTCGTCGTTCGTCCTACAGGGACAGTACGGGCTCGACGAGCAGCAGTTCGGGCTGGCCTTCGGTGCCGGGGCGATCGGGCTGATCGCGGCCACCCAGGGCAACGTACGCCTGCTGCGCCGCTGGTCCCCGCAGCGGATCCTGGTGGGCGCCCTGATCGTGGGCTCCGCCGCGAGTCTGGTGCTGCTCGGCCTCGCCGCGACCGGGACCGGTGGCCTGCCCGCCCTGCTCGCCGCACTCTGGGTGGTGCTCGCGGCCGCCGGCCTGGCGCTGCCGAACGCCCCCGCGCTGGCCCTGACCCGGCACGGCGAGGCGGCCGGCACCGCCTCCGCCCTGCTCGGCGCGGTGCAGTTCGGCATCGGGGCGCTCGCCGCGCCGCTGGTGGGCGTGCTCGGCACCGGCGCCGTGGCGATGGCCCTGGTGATCGCCGGTGGCATGGCCGCCGCACTTGTGGTGCTCTTCGTGGTGGTCCGCCCCGGCCAACTGGCCGTGCCGGAGCCGGTGGAGGCGATGGCCGTCGCGGCGCACTGACGCTCAGACCGTCTCGACGAGCCGGCGGGGATTCGCCGCCGTCACCGTGCCCGAGCGATCAGAATGTCGGTCAGTTGCTCTACCGTCCGGCGGCGTGAACGCAGTCCAGACGTACCGGTACCTCGCCCCCTCCACCCTCGCGCAGCGATCACTCGCCCTGCAGACCAGCGGCGGTCCCGCGCCGAATCCCCGCTTCTTCGCCGGTTTCCTCACCACCGGGCAGGCGGCGGCGGTGGGGCTGCTGGCCGTGGCCGAGGTGGCCCGCACCCGCTACCACCGGCCGGTCAGCCCGGCCAGCCTGGATCCGGTGGTCACCGGCAGCCGCGACCGGCTCCGCTTCGAATCCTTCTCCGGCTGCTGCGGGGTGTACGCGCGGCTCGACGTGCTGCCCGCCGGACTCGACGGTGATTTGTCCGAGCACGGCACCACGAACGTCGACGTGAACACTCCGCTGCGCGAGGCGCTGGCCCGGGTCGGTGGTCTGGATCCGCTGCACCTGTCGGTCGGCCCCGACGACCTCACCGTCTCCACCCTGGACGGCGCGGTGGTGGAGAAGAAGGTGCCGCTGCCGGTGCGTTGGCTGCGCGGCTTCGCCGAGGTGCAGGTCCTCGCCGCCCGGTTCGAGCCCCGGGCGGAGCTGCCGGCGGCCGAGGCCAGCACCTTCCTGCGCCGACTCCCCAGGGGCAGCGACAGGTCGGTGCTGTGGGTGGTGCCGGCGGGCCGGTCCCTGCGGCTGACCTCGCGACCCGTCGCCGGAGCGGTCTGCCTGGCCGGGGCCGGTCGGCTGGCCGCGCTGCAACCGATGCTGCGCTTCGCCAAGACCCTCCGGGTGTACGGACCCACAGTGGCGCCCGGCGCCGCGCCGGCCCCGAGCGTCTGGGAACTGGACACCGGCGCGCTGCGGCTGTCGCTGACCCTCTCCCCCGAGCCGTACCGCGGTTTCTCCGGCGAGGGGGCCGCTCTCGCCGCTCTCGCCGGTGACGATGTCGTCGACGACGCCAACCTCGTCTCCGCACTGCTGTCCTGGGATCCGACGATCGACCCCGACCGGTTGGCCGAGCAGGCCGGCATCGACGCCGGGCGGGTCCGGGGCGCGCTGGCCCAACT